>NZ_JBLZNH010000003.1:0-458712 GCF_051194135.1 Halorubrum wangae
GTGTCGATCGAAGCCTCGAACGTGGTGGACTCGCCGCCTGCGAGCGTCACGTCTTCGCTGGCGACCGCTTCACCGTCAACCGTGAACTCGACGGTCTTGGTAGCTTCAGTGTTACCGGTGTTCTCGATCGTCGCCGAGGCGTCGATCGTGTCGCCGGCCGTCACAGTTGCCTCAGCGGGGCTCAGGTCCGAAACCTCGAAGGTCGAGGTTTCCTCAACCTGCTCGACAACCGTACCGTCAGCCTCAACAGCGTCGTTCAGACCAAGCTGCTGGAGACTGAGCGTGAACTCGTTACCAACGGACGTGTCGCTGAAGTCGAATTCAGCTGCCCACGTACCATCGGCAGCGACAGTCACTTCGTCGTTAGTCTTGACGAACGAGGGCTGCGTACCGGTGGCGGAGCGGGCGCGAACAGTGAACTCCGTACCGGGAGCCACGTTCGTCGTACCCGTGATGTTCTGTCCCTCGGTGGGAGTCACCTGAACCGGATCCTGGTCGAAGTCAGCCGTCCGCTCGGCGATGTTAATGTTAGCCGAGACGGTGGTGTACGAGTCTTCGAACTCTTCTTGATCAACATCCTCGTCCGGGTTGAGGAGGCGCTGGTCCTGCACCGTGAACTCAACATCGAACGAGTAATCCTCGTCGTTCTCCAGGTCAAGGTTCGAAGTGTCGAGAACCACGTAGTAGACATCGTTCTCTTCGTCAACAACGACATCGTAATCGCTAGAGTCCGTTAGAGAGACCGTCGTACGGTCTGTGTTCGGTCCTGCGCTCGCGCGCGTCTCGCGGAGCCGGAACTCGATCGCGTTGTCGCCGTTGAGTTCGTTGTAGCTGTTGTTAGCTAGGTACGCGAGCTGCGTGCTCACGTCATCCTCATTGGCAGTGCCGTTCTGAACAGCGTAGTCGAGCGCGCCTTCGAGGCCGCTCGCGCTGATCTGGTGGACACTCGTGTCACCGTGCGCGAAGTCACTCGTCTGCGTCACGGCGCCGTCTTCGACGGCGGTCGTGAGCACATCGAGCTGTTCGTCCTCATCAGCGTCGACGATGTCGCTTGCGGTCGCGTCGGAAGTGGTCCACGTCTGAATACCGTCCGTCGAGCGCTCCTCGATGAACAGCGTCGCGACGTCGTCAGACGAGTCCAGCGTAGTGCTGACGTCACCCGAAGCAGACGACGAGATGTCGTAGTCACCAGTGGCGAGGATGTTATCGAGATCGGTCTCACCATCGAAGGTGATGTCATCATCGTCGTCTCCAGTGTCAACAACGCTGACGGGCTCATCGGCACCAGAGAGGTTACCTGCAGTGTACGTGTTGAACTTCAGCGTGATCTGATCGTCGTCACCGAAGTCGTCAATCGATACATTCGCCTGGTAACCGAAGTCGTCTTCGTTACCGATGACAACTGTTCCGGAATTCGCAGCGCCTTCAGCCGTGACGGTGAATTCAACGTTGTCACCCTGCGCAGTGTTCAGACTGGATTCTTCGATGTTGACGTCACCGTCACCAACATCCTCCACGGTGATGTTGTCCGAATCCGTAGCCGTCGAGTCAACTGAGGAGACTTCGAACTCGTACTCACCGGCGTCAATGTCGGTGAAGTTCAGCGAGTGCGAGGAGTTCTCACCTTGGAAGAGGGTGATGTACCCGTCTTCACTGTTGAGAGCGTAAATAGAGGCGTTCGTACCGTTATTTCGGCGGTAACTAGCGAGATCGTACTCGTCGTAATCACCGTCACCGTCACCGACAGTGTCCGTTACATCGTCGGTGTACTGGTCACTAAAGATGGCTTCGAGATCCTCCTCATCAAGACCACTGGCCTCAACGTTTACAGTGTAATTGTTACGAACATTTGAGGAAATTTCGTAGTCAACGGTTGCGTCATCGCCATCGTTTCCAACCGTGTCCTCGTCGAATTCGGTTGTGAGGTCCTGCACCACAACCTCGAGCCGAATGTCGCTCCCATTCGTCCCGGTGTTGATTGTCTCGCCAGTCGTCTTGTTAGTAATCACGAACTGACCAGCGTTGAGCCCGCCAGTGTCAACGATTGAGTAGTTACCGGTCCCGCTGTCAAGGGCCTGTTGGAGATTGCCGACCTTCGGGTTGTCCCCGCTCGTGTCGACAGTCCGGAGTTCAACGTCCCCGTCAATTCCAGAGACGTTGTACAGTACTTCCTGGCCCTGATACAGCGTCAGACCAGAGGTCGCTTCTGCGTTGCGGTCGTAGTCGTCGGTAGTGTCCGCTGCAGCCACAGGGGCAGCAGCAAAACCAACCGCGACCATGGAAATAACCATGACCGCCGCGAAGAAGACCGCATTGGCCTTCGTACGTGTGTTTGTGTCGTTTGTCATTGTGTGTTGTGTGTTGTCTGCGTCGCGACACCCTGCTTTGTCCCCGTCTTACTCGCCCGGTCGTCGTCGACCAACACTGCTTCGAAGGCGCAGCCGGACTTGACGCGAATTACTCGCGATCGGTATCGCATTTGGATAGGGGTCTGCGTCTTGCTCTATAGGTGGTCAATATATATGCTTTGTGGGGTATTAACGGCATGATAACGAGTCACAATCGGCGTAGAGGCGCTCAGACGGTCGAATTCAAAATGGGGGCTCTCCTGAGGTTTCTGACCGAAATGATTATACACTCTTCGTAACTACGCTGAAATGGACACCTAACATCCCTCAGGCGACGTGGAACAGTTTCTTTGGTAGGGTCTGTCCACGTCGTCTGCGACCTCGGCCGCACGGATGTGCGGCCCGTTTTAAACCGGCTACCTGCCGGTCCGCTTAGCGTTCCCGCCTCGACAGGCAGGGGTTAGAACGCGTCTCGTTCCGGTTAATACGTGTTTAACGCGTTTTCGTGACCGACGCCGCAGCCAGAGTTTACAAGAGAAGAACCGTTCTCGCGCTGCTTACCCGTCCGTGAACAGCCCGTCAACGATGGTCTCGATCAGCGCGTCCTCCACGCGCTCGTACGCCTCATCGCTGTCGGCGCCGATCGGCGCGTTCCGCGAGCGCGCGGTGAACACGAGCGAGACGAACAGTTCGTCGATCAGCTGCGGGTCGTCGTACCGAAACGCGTCGAGTCCTGCCCACCGCGCGGCGAAGGGGAGATTCGAGCCGGTCGCCGCCGGGGAGATCCCCTCATCGCCCTCGGCGTCGGCGATCCGGTCCTGAAACGCCCGGAGCTCCCCGTCGACGATCAGCGAGGAGATGAGGGGGTTCGACCGCACCTCCCGCAGCGTCGTCTTCAGGAGGACGCGCACCTCCTCGCGGGGCGTGTCCGCCGCCGCGACCGCCTCCGCGATCGCCGCCTCCAACTCCTCGCGCTCCGCGACGAGCACCTCGACGTACAACGCCTCCTTCGAGTCGTAAAAACGGTAGAAGGTGCTCGTTCCGATCCCGACCGCGTCTGTCACGTCCTTTATTCGCGTGCGCTCGAAGCCGAACCGCTCGAACAGCTCTCGGCCCGCCGCGACGAGTTCGGCTCGAATTTGCTCGCGCTCCGCGTCGGAGAACCCGCTCATCGCTCGTCCTCATACCCGTCGTCACCGACCGGTCGATAAACGCTCATATCCGGCGCTACGAATTCAAAAACAAAGACGTTATTGATTCGTGGGTTCACGTGTGGATGTGAAACGCGCGGCGGCGACGCCCGGCCCGGTTCGACGCGATCGGCCGACGCGGAGCCGCGACGTCGGCATAACGCCGTATCCGGACCGTCCGACCCCCGATGCGGGGCCGCGGGACGCCGCCGCGACGTTCGATTCAGCATGAGACGCAACACAGTTCTCGTCGTGGTCGTGGTACTGGCGCTGGTAACGAGCGGGACGGCCGGGTTCGCGGCGGGGGCGGGGTCGACCGGCGAGGGAACCGCACGAAGCCTCGACGCGGCCACGGCGACCGCGCCACCGAGCGCAGATGCCGTGACCGCTGGAACGACGCCGCTCCAGACCGACGACGTGTTCGTCCGAGGCGCCCCCGAACTGACCGTGACGACCCCGAGCGCCACGCTCACCCCCGGACAGACAAACCAGCTCACGCTCCAGATTTCGAACAACGGCGACATGGACATCGGCAACGGAGACACGCGTGCGATCGTTACTACTGCGCGTAACGTTCGCGTGACCGCCGACGCCGGCGGCACTCCGATCGACGTCGAGACCGGGACCCTCGCTATCGGATCGGTCACCGAGAACCGCCCAGGAGAGGCGACGCTCGCCGTGAACGTCCCCGAGAACGTCGAGCAGGGCACCTACGAGATCGACGTCGAACTGGAGTACTCGTACACCTACCAGCAGTCCGGCGGCGTCACCATCGACCGCGAGAAGACCGTCGACGCCGAGGTCGACGTGCGGATCTCCGACGACGCCCGGTTCGAGATCGTGAATGTCTCGACCGACGCCCGGATCGGCGGCGCGGGAACGCTGGAGGCCGAGATCGAGAACGTCGGCGCCGACACCGCCCGCGACGCGACCGTCGTCCTCGAGTCCGCGAGCAGCGGTCTCACGTTCGGTGACCGCGCGAGCGACGCCGCTCGGATCGACGAGTTGGCGCCGGGCGAGACGGCGACGGTGACGTACGACGTGGGCTTCGCGCCGGGGGCGCCCGTCCGCCAGTACGCCCTGCGCGGGAGCGTCCAGTTCGAGACGAGCGAGGGGCTACAGCGCGCCGATCAGAGCATCTCCGCCGGCGTGGTCCCCGGCCCCGAACAGCGGTTCTCGGTCGGGAACGTCGAGTCCAACCTCTACGTCGGCGAGGAGGGCGAGATCATCGGGACCGTGACGAACGATGGGCCGAACGAGGCCCGCAACGTCGTCGTGCAGTTCACCGAGGGCTCCGCGAACGTGATCCCGATAGAGCGGTCGGTGGCCGTCGGCACGCTGGCGCCGGGCGAGTCCGGCGAGTTCCGGCTCCCGATCGAGATCGGCGAGGAAGCGAAGGCGATCGATCGCACCGCCGACATCGTGGTGCAGTACCGCAACGCCGAGTTCGAAGCGCGCGCGTACCAGGACCTCGAACTCGTGTACGCGGTCCAGGCGGAGCGCGAGCAGTTCGAACTCGCGGTCGAGGACCGCGAGATCGAGGCGGGCGGCCAGCGCACCCTCGAGGTGACGGTCACGAACAACCTCGACGAGCCGGTCGAGAACGTCGAGGCGCGGCTGTTCGCGGACTCGCCGCTCGACAGCGACGACGACGAGGGATTCGTCGCCGTACTCGAACCGGGCGAGTCGACGACGCTCGCCTTCGACCTGACGGCGTCGGAGTCGGCCACCGCGAAGACGTACCCGGTCTCGTTCGACTTCAGGTACGATGACGCGAACGGAAACAGCCAGCTGTCGGATACGACCCGGATCCCGATCAGCGTCGTCGCGAGCGAGGGCGGGTTCCCGATCGGGCTCGGACTCGGCGCACTGGCCGTCATCGTCGTGCTCGGCGCCGGCGTGTACGCCTACCGGAGACGATAGATGAGTCGAGCGGGCGAGCAGATCGAGGCCGGCGTCTCGTGGCTCAACGAGGTGATCGTCACGCGACCGCGCGTCATCGTCGCGCTGTTCCTCGTGGCCACGGCCATCTTCGCGGGCGGGATGACCGCCGTCGAGACGCAGACCGACGCGACGGGCGGGTTCTCCGAGGACCTCCCCGAACAGGAGGCGCTCGATCAGATCGAGCGGGAGTTCGCCGAGCCGTTCGCGGCCGATCCGGTGAGCACGCAGCTGATCCACGACGGGACGAACGTCCTCGACCGCGAGGAGCTGCTCACGATGCTCCGGCTGTTAGAGCGGCTCGACGAGCGCGAACAGCTCCGGGTCGAGACCGCGAACGGCCCCGCGACTATCGTCGCGCAGGCGCTCGATCCGACGGCGCGGACGCCTACGGCCCAGCGGCGGGCGGTCGAGTCGGCGACCGACACGGAGATCCGGCGGACGGTCCGCCGCCTGAGCGAGAACGAGCAGTTCGCGGCGGTCGTCTCCGACGACTTCAACCCGAACGACGCGTCGGCGTCGACGACCGTCACGGTCCTCGTCCACGACGTCCCGCGAGGATTCGACGACACGCAGGGCCTCCAGACCGACGTACAGGCGATCGCCGAGGACGAGCCGGCGGACGTCCGCGTGTTCGGGAGCGGGATCATCAACGCGGAGACGGGCCAGATCATCGGCGACTCGCTGCTGATCGTCATGCCCATCGTCGTGGTCCTGCTGCTGGGCTTCCTCGTCATCGCCTACCGTGACCCGATCGACTTGGCGCTCGGGCTGTTTTCGCTGTTGATGACGCTGATCTGGACGTTCGGGTTCTTGGGCCTCTCCGGGATCCCCTTCGACCAGCAGCAGATCGCGGTGCCGGTGTTGCTGCTCGCGGTCGGCGTCGACTTCGGGATCCACTTCGTCAACCGCTACCGCGAGGAGACGGTGAAGGGATACGACGCCGTGCCCGCGATGCGGATCGCGGCGAACCAGCTGGCGATCGCGTTCGTCATCGTCACCGTCACCGCGGTGTTCGGTTTCGGCGCGAACGTCATCTCCGATCTGGATCCGATCCGAAACCTCGGGCTCGTCTCGGCGGTCGGGATCGTGTTCACGTTCCTGATATTCGGACTGTTCCTCCCGGCGGCGAAGCTCGAAATCGACCGACTCCGCGAGCGGTACGGCGTCCCCGAGTTCGGCTCGACGCCGATCGCCTCGGAGGGGTCCGCGCTCGGCCGTCTGCTGTCCGTCTCCGTGACCGTCGGCGAGCGCGCGCCCGCGGTGTTCATCGTGATTCTGGTCGTCGCCTCCGCCGGACTCGGCGCGTACGGCGCGGGCATCGACACGACGTTCGAGCAGGAGGACTTCCTCCCGCCCGAGGAGGAGCCGGGATACGTCGAGTACATCCCGGCGCCGTTCGCTCCGGGCGAGTACACCGTTACCGAGACGCTGAGCCTGCTCGAAGACAACTTCGCGGCGAGTCAGGACGCCACCATAACGATATTCGTCGAAGGATCGTTACGCGAGGACCACGCGCTCGAAGCGCTCGCCGAGCCCAACGCCAATCCCCCTGAGACGCTCGCCGTCGGCCCGAATGGTGGCGCGGAGACGACGAGCATCGTGACAGTGATCCGGTCGCACGCCGCGACCGACGAGGAGTTCGCGGCGCTGGTCGCGCGGAACGACCGGAACGGCAACGGGATCCCCGACCGCAACCTCGGCCGGATCTACGCGGAGCTGTTCGACTCGCCGGCGGGCGAGCGAGCCTCCCAGTACATCACCGACGACAGACGGGGCGCGCAGATCGAGTACACCGTCGAGAGCGGGGCCACCCAGAGTGAGATCGCCGCGGACGCGTCACAGCAGGCGGAGCGGTTCCGCTACGCGGCCACCGCGACCGGCCAGATCGTCGTCTTCGACGCGATCACGGGGATCATCTTCCAGTCCGCGATCCAGGGGCTCATCCTCGCAGTGGTGTTGACCGGGGTGTTCCTCGTCATCACCTACGGCATCCTGGAAGGAATGCCCCTGCTCGGGATCGTGAACGTGTTCCCGATCGTGATCGCCGTGGCGTCGCTCGTGGGGACGATGCGGCTACTCGGGCTCCCGCTCAACGCCCTGACGGCGACGATCCTCTCTATCGCGATCGGGATCGGGATCGCCTACTCGGTCCACATCACGGCCCGGTTCATCGACGAGTTCAAAGAGAGCGACGACGTCGCCGCCTCGCTCCGCACGACCCTGACCGGCACCGGCGGCGCGCTCACCGGCAGCATGCTCACGACGGCGCTCGGAACTGGCGCGCTGGCGCTCGCCATCACGCCCGTCCTCGGCGACTTCGGGCTGTTGATCGCGCTGAGTGTCATCTACTCGTTCGTCCTCTCGGTGGTGGCGCTCCCGCCCGCGCTGTTCCTGTGGGACCGGTTCCAGAACCGTGGCTCCCGCGTCGGCCGCGCGGCCGAGGCGTAGCCCGCGACCTGCCACGACGGCGCGGGGCCGTGACGGCGACGAGGGGCGCTCCGGCCGGCCCTCGATTACGAACGCTCTTGTGAGTCCGCAGGCGACGGCTCGGTATGCCGAAGATAAGCGTCGAGATACCGGGCGAACTGCTCGACGACCTCGACGGGCACGTGGGCGACGACGGGAAGTTCGTGAACCGCAGCGACGCCGTCCGCGCGTCCGTCCGCAAGACGCTCGATCTGCTCGACGAGATCGACGCGCGTCACGACCGACTCGATTCCGCCGACGGCGAGGCGAGCGATGAGTAGCCGAGCGAAACCCGCCGGGACCGACGGCCCGTTCGCGACCGACCCTCTCGACCGGTCGGCGGTGGCGGCGGTCGGGCTGATCACCCTGTTCGTCGTCGCGCTCGTGACGGCGCAGCTCACCGCCGCGAAGGTGCTCGCGCTCCCGCTCCCGTTCGCCCTCCCTATCGTCGGTCCCGAGATCGTTCTGCCGGGCGCCGCGCTCGCGTACGCGCTCACCTTCCTTGCGTCTGACTGTTACGCGGAGCTGTACGGCCGGCGCGCGACGCAGGTGGTCGTCAACGTCGCGTTCCTCGCGAACTTCCTCGTGCTCGCGTTGGTGTGGTCCACCCTCGCCGCGCCGGGCGTGAACCCCGAGGTCTCGGCCGCGTTCGACACCGCGCTCGGCCCCGCGGCGAACATCGTCGCCGGAAGCCTGCTGGCGTACGTCGTGAGCCAGAACTGGGACGTGTTCGTCTTCCACGCGATCCGCGACCGCACCGGTGAGCGCCTGCTGTGGCTGCGCAACATCGCCTCCACCGCCACGAGCCAAGCGCTCGACACCGCCATTTTCGTCGGCGTTGCGTTCTACGCCGCGCCGCTGGCGCTGGGGAACGGCGACCCCGGATCGCTGCGTCTCCTGCTCGCGCTCGGAGTCGGCCAGTACCTCCTCAAACTCGCAATCGCCGTCCTCGACACGCCGGTCGTCTACCTCGTCGTGGGCGCGGTTCGCGAGTGAGCGGCCCCAGCCTCTCCGACGCCTCCACCTCGCCCGTCAGTCGCCGGCGACCGCCAGCGCCCGCGCGGCGTGATCGGGGAGGTCCGCCGGCACGCGCTCGAAGGAGCCGCCGGCGTCGTCGGTCCGGTACAGTCCTGCGTTGTGAAGCGCCCAGACCTCGCCGGCGGCGCGTCCGCTCGTGAGGACCGCCCGGTAGGTCCCCTCGCCCGTGGGGATACCCCGGTCGTCGAGTCGCTCGAAGCGCGGGGCCGGGGACTGACCGCCGTCCTCTCGGTTCCCGTCGTTCCGGCCCGTCGTCCGCCGGTAGAGGTATGCCTCGCCGCGGCGGTGGGCCGCCATCGCGCCCGACGCCGCACTCACGAGGACCGTCTCCGGGTCACCCGGATCGACCGCGATCCCCCAGACGTAGCCGTGATCGAGCCCCGCGTCGACGACGCGCCACGACTCGCCTCGGTCGCGGCTCTCGGCGAACCCGTCTCCAGCGGCGGCGTACACCCGGTCGGGCGCGTCCGGATGCGTCGCGAGCGCGTGGTTGTCACGTCGGGAGCCGTCCGGCCGGTCGACCCACGTCTCCCCGTCGTCCGGCGTGACGAGGAG
Source organism: Halorubrum wangae (assembly GCF_051194135.1). Taxonomy (NCBI): domain Archaea; kingdom Methanobacteriati; phylum Methanobacteriota; class Halobacteria; order Halobacteriales; family Haloferacaceae; genus Halorubrum; species Halorubrum wangae. The sequence goes on from NZ_JBLZNH010000003.1 coordinate 9,542, forward strand.
CGCCCCCGCCTCGACGCCGACGAACCACCGCTCCGGGTCGGCGGGACAGGGCTCGATCCATCGGACGTGGTGGGTGTCAGGACGCGGGGGGAACGACCATTCGGAGGCGGAGGGGGCGTCGGTCAGTCCCTCGACCGGGTCGACCGTCTCCCCCCCGTCGGTCGACCGATAGACCCGCGAGGGCTCCGTACCCATCCAGACGACGGACGGGTCGTGCGGGCTCGTCGCGACCGCGGTGACTGCGTCCGGACCCGACCCGCCCGGACCGAGCGTCTCGGCGGCAACTCGCTCGAACGTCTCCCCGCCGTCGACTGAGCGGAACAAGCCGGCGTCGAAGGTTCCGACGAGCAGGCGGGCATCGGCGGCCGCGGAATGGATCGCGTCGCTCCGCTCGTCGCCGGGCACGACCGAGAGGCACTCGACCGCGCGGTCCGCCAGTCGGACGGAGACGTCGCCCGTCTCGGTGTCGACGACTCGAAGTCCGTCGTCGTAAGCCGCGTAGAGGCGTGCGCACATTGTTGGGAGGTCGGCGCCCAGCGGCAAAAGCCTTCGAGGGCCGCAAGAGCCTTATTGACCGCCACCATGTGAAAGATAAGCATGGATCTTCGCGTGCAGGGTGATGTTCCCCCCGATCCGTTTCTCGGCGCCGCCGACCTGTTCGAGACCGAGTGCTCGCTCGCCGACCCCGTCCACGTGAAGGTGCGCGAGGACCCCGACGAGCGGACGTGGGCCGGCCACTACGACGGCTACCACGTCCTCAACGTCTCGAAGCGCGCCGCCACCAGCGCGATGGCCCGGGAGCTGGCAGTCCACGAGCTCTCGCACATGGCCCGCTACGAGGAGGGCCACGCGTCCCACGTGCAGTCGACAGAGGAGGCGTTATACCTCGGGCTCGCCGGCGAGCGCGTCGAGCGCCGCAAGCTCGCTCACTGCTACCAGATAGCAAATCACATGAAGGACATCTACGCCGACGACATCACGCTCTCCGTCGCGCCCGCCGACAAGCTCCTCGGCTTCTTGGAGTCCACCCTCGCGGCCGCGATCGCCGACCGCCCCGTCATCTCGCGGGACGGCTCCCCGCCCGTGACCGCCGTCGCCGACCCGGAGATAACCGCGGTCAACGCCGCGTTCGCCCTCGCCTTGGTCGAGCGCCACGACATTGCCGGTCCGGATCACCGGATCTACGACCTCGCGCGCGCCGCGGGGAGCGACACCGACGCGGTCGACGTGGACGCCTTCAAGCAGCGCTTCCTCGCGCTCGGCCCAGACCCGACCGAGAGTGATTACCGGAAGGCACTCGTCGGCGCCGCGCGGGCGTACGCGGTGTGAGATAGGGGTCGGCGAGTCGTCTTCGCACCGCGGACGAAGCTGTGGTATAACCCCGTCTACGCCGCGTCGTCGGTCGGCGTCTCGGCCTCTCCGACCTCACCGTCACCGCCGTCCTCGACGTCCAGAACCGTCACGCGCGCCGACATGATTCGGGTGTTGTCCACGCGCTCGATGCGGATGCGGACCCCGTCGAACTCGATCTCCTCGCCCTCCTCGACGAGCCGACCGGCGCGGTTGAACACGAAGCCGGCGAGTGTCTCGAACTCCTCTCCCTCGGGGAGATCGATCCCGAGAATCTCGTTGACCTCGTCGATGTTCACCTCGCCCTGAACGACCGCGACGTTCTCCTCCAAGAACTCGACGGGTGCCTCCTCGTCGCCTTCCAGGATTTCGCCGACAATCTCCTCGACCATGTCTTCCAGGGTGATGATCCCCTCGGTGGTGCCGAACTCGTCGATGACGGTGACCATCTGGAGGCGGTTGTCCTGCATCTCCGCGAGCAGTTCGTCGGCGTTCTTCGACTCGGGGACGTGCAGCGTCGGCTTCACCACCCGTTCTAAGGAGGGTTCACCCTCGGAGTAGCGCAGTTCGCGGACCAGGTCGCGCACGGTCACCACCCCGATGATGTTGTCGAGGTTCCCCTCGTAGACGGGGACGCGCTCGTGGTCGGCCTGAATACAGGTCTCGATCGCCTCCTCGACGGATTGTTCTTTCGCGACCGCGGTGACGTCGAGCCGGGGCGTCATCACCTCCTTGGCGATGGTGTTGTTGAACCGGAAGATGCGGTCGAGCATCTCCCGTTCCTCCTCCTCGATGACGCCTTCGCGCTCGCCCGTCTCGATGATGTCTTGGATCTCGTCGCGAGTGACGTACGTCGACTCGATTGCCGCCGACCCGCCGATGATACTGTTGACGCCCTTCACGATGTAGTCGAACAGCACCACGAGCGGATACAGCGCGTACTCCGAGAGCTTCAGCGGCCGTGCGATCTTGAGCGCCCACGACTCGGTGTGCTCGACGGCGTACGACTTGGGTGCACTCTCGCCGAAGATCAACACCAGGGTCGTGATCCCGAACGTCGTCGCCAAGACGGACTGCCCGCTGGAGAGATAGAAACCGAACAGCGCGGTCGCGATGGAGGTCATCGCGACGTTGGCGATGTTGTTGCCGACGAGGATCGTCACCAGCAGCCGGTGCGGGTTCTCCTTCATGTCGCGGATCGTCTTCGCGCCGCGGACGCCCTCGTCGACGAGACTGTCCACGCGGTGTTGCGGCAGCGAGAACATCGCGATCTCCGACGAAGAGAAGAACGCGGAGAGGCCGATCAGCGTAATGATGGCGAGAACGCCGAGAACCGTCACCGCGTTCTCCCCCGGCAGCGGCAGCTGTAGCAGATCGGCCGGCAGCGTGCTCGACGACAAGCCCATGTACAGTCGACATCCGTCGGCTGATGGTTAAAGGATTACTTTCGACCGTTCGACTGGTGACCCAACGAATCGAGAGCGGGGTCCGGTGGTACAGGGCGTGCCGCGGCCGACACGATTACACGTCCCGCGGTCGAAGCCTAGCGCATGACGAAGCCACAGATCACCCTGTACAGACTGCAGGCGTGCCCCTACTGCGAGCGCGTCGTCCGGACGCTCGACCGGTTCGGACTGGAGTACCGGTCCCGATACGTCGAGCCGATGCACTCGGAGCGAAACGTCGTCAAGCGCGTCTCCGGCGCCCGAAGCGTCCCGGCGATCGTCGACCGCGAAACCGGCGTGACGATGTCCGAGAGTGCGAATATCGTGGAGTATCTGGAAGGAACGTACGGCGAAGGGGGTGCCTGAGATGCCCGACTTCGACGTCGTGAGCCTGCCCGAGACGGACCACGTCGACGAGGGCGACACGGCGCCCGACTTCACCCGTCCGCTGGTGAACGAGGAGTACTGGGAAGACCGGGCGCTCTCCGATGTCGTCGAAGGGCCGACGCTCCTCGTCTTCCACCCGATGGACGGTACGTTCCAGGGGACGTACCTGTACAACACGATAGACGACCACGGCTGGGCCGACGACCTCGACGTGCTGGGATTGTCGATCTCGACGCCGTACGCCCACAAGCGCTTGATTGCTGACCGCGGCGACGGTGTGCGAATCTTCTCGGACCCCGGTGCGGGCGTGATCGAGGCGTACGGCGTCGCTCACGACATCGACGGAATGACCGGGATCACCGAGTCGCGTCCGGCCGTGTTCCTCCTCGACGACGACTGCACCGTCGAGTACGCGTGGGTCGCGAGCGAGCATCCCGAGTTCCCCGACGCCGACGCGATCGACGACGCGATCGACCAGCTCGTCGACTGAGCCCGCTGATCGGACCGCTCGTCGATCGGGACGCTCGTCGATCCGCCGTCGACCGACGCCGACTTCCGCCTCGACGGCCCGCCGTGCGACGGCACCGCCGATACGCGTCATCCTTTTTTAAACGGCGACCGAACAAACGGACGTGAGAGACGACACCGACGACGGGACGCCTCGTTCTGGATCCGAGCCGGACCCCGGACGCGACGCCGCGAGCCGCCGAGACGACGTTCGGCGCGCGGCCGCGGCGGTCGCCGACGGCGAGCTCGTCGTCTACCCGACGGAGACGGTGTACGGGCTCGGTGGCGATGCGCTCGACCCCGACGCCGTCGAACGCGTGTTCGCCCTGAAGCGTCGCGATCGATCGAATCCGCTCTCGCTCGGCGTCGCGAGCGTCGACCGCGCGCTCCGGTACGCCCGGCCCACGGAGTTCGCGGTCGCGTTCGCTCGGGCGTTCCTCCCCGGGCCCGTGACCGTCATCGTCGAGCGCGGCGACGCGGTCCCCGACGCGCTCACCGCCGGCAGCGACCGGGTCGGCCTCCGCGTGCCGGATCACGACCTCGCGCGGGCGCTCCTCCGTGAGACCGGGCCCCTGACCGCAACGAGCGCGAACATCTCCGGAACCGGGAGCGTCACCGACCTCACCGATCTCGACGATCGGATCCGCGACGGCGTCGGTGCGGTGATCGACGACGGCGAGACGCCCGGCACAGAGAGCACCGTCGTCGACCCGGAGGCGAGAACGATCCACCGCCGGGGCGCGATGGCCGGCGCTATCGAGGCGTGGCTTGACGATCCGCCGGTATAAAAGGAGAGAGCGGCTTCAGACGGCCAGTTCGCCCTTCTCGCTCAGGACCTCTATCTCCTCGGCGTCGACCGCGTCGACGTCGAGCCAGTGGGGGACGTACTCGCGCTTGTCGTACGCCTCGCGTTCGTCCTCGCTACCGACCGTACACCAGAGCTGAGGCTCGTCCGGGCCGTGCCAGCCGCCCTGCACGTTGATACCGAAGCAGACCAGCTCCTCGCCGTCGTACTGGATCACCGCATCCCGCCGGATTCCGGGGTCGCCGCGAATGATGAGGTGTTGCATACCCCGTCGTTTGCGGGTTCCGTGCTTAATCGCTTCGATACGGTCGATCGACCGCGGGAACGCGCCGTGGCCGTGGGCGGTCGACCGCCGAAAAGAGGTCTCGTCAGCCGGAGTAGTAGTACTCGCCGTCGCGTTTCTGCTTGCTGTCGAGCTGCGATCCCGGCTTGTTGATCCGGGGACGTCCGGTGCGCTCGTCGCGACGGAAGGTGATGTCGAGGTCGGAGAGGAACTCGTTCATGCCGTCGCGCATGTCCTGCGGCGGCGTGGCTCGACCGCGCTCGGCCGGCTCGCCGTCGAACACCATCAGGCGATCGGCCAGCAGGTCGATCATGTAGATGTCGTGGTCGATCACCATCACGGTCGCGTCGTGGTTCTCGGCGTACCGACGGATGGCCGTCGTCGCGCGGACGCGCTGTTCGACGTCGAGGTGGGCGGAGGGTTCGTCGAGCAGGTACAGGTCGGCGTCCTTCGAGAGGCACGCCGCGATAGCGACGCGCTGGCGCTCCCCGCCCGACAGGTCGGAGAGGTTCTGCTCCATGATCCGCTCTAACTGGAGCGGCTGGGCGACTTCCGTGTTCCAGTAGGAGCTGCCGAACTCGTCGGTGATAGACGAGAGGAACGCGTCGACGCGCATCGGCTGGTCGATCTCGATGTACTGCGGCTTGTACGCGATGTCGAGCGCGAAGTCGAGCGACCCCTCGTCGGGCTCCAGCGAGCCCGCGAACAGCTTCGCGAGTGTCGACTTCCCGATCCCGTTCGGGCCGACGACGCCGAGCACCTCGGATCGGTTGATCGCGCCGGCCTCCACCTGAAGCTCGAACTCGCCGTCGCCGTACGACTTCGAGAGATCGGGGTACTCGATCAGGGTCTCACTCCGGGAGGCGACGCGGGGGGCGTGCTCCTCGAAAGTGATGGCAGAGGGGCGGATCCTCATGTTCTCGTTGTCGAGATACCCCTTCAGGTACTCGTTGATCCCGTTGCGGACCGACTTGGGGTCGGTGATGACCCCGTACGCGCCCGGCTCCCCGTACGCGACGTGGAGGGTGTCGGCGAGCAGGTCGAGGATGGCGAGGTCGTGCTCAACGACGAGCATCGAGCGCTCGGCGTCGTCGTCGTCGGCCAGTTCGCGGATGAGTCGGGCGACGATCATTCGCTGGCCGATGTCGAGGTAGGGCGTGATCTCGTCGAGGAAGTAGAAGTCTGCGTCGCGGGCCAGACACGCCGCGATGGCGACGCGCTGGAGCTCCCCGCCGGAGATGGAGTCGATGTCCTGGTCCATCACCGGACCGATGTTGAGCCGCTCGATCAGCTCGTCGAGCGCGCCGCGCTCGTCGGTGCGCGCCAACAGCTCACGGGTGTTGCCGTCGAACTGCTTGGGGATCTGGTCGACGTACTGCGGCTTTCGGGAGACGCTCACGTCGCCCTCCTTCAGCGATTTGAGGTAGTTCTGTAAGCCCGTCCCGCGGAAGCGGTCGAGCACGCGGTCCCAGTCGGCGTCCGACTCGTGGTCGCCGAGGTTCGGGATCATCTCTCCGGCGAGCCCGTGGACCGCCGTCGACTTCCCGATCCCGTTCGGGCCGAGGATGCCGGTAACGTTGCCCGGCTCCGGGGTCGGGAGCCCGTACAGCGAGAACGCGTTCTCGCCGTAGCGGTGGACGGGCTCCTCGTCAAGTTCCGAGGGGAGATTGATTATCTCGATCGCGTCGAATGGACACTTCTCGACGCAGATCCCGCAGGTTTCGCCGAGACAGATATCCTCGGAGATGTGGATCTGGTCCGGGTCGCCCTCGACCGTGTCCGGACCGCGCTCGGTGATGCACTCCTTTCCCGTCCGGTTCGGCGGACAGTAGTTCGCGCACTCGTAGTTACAGCGGTCGGGCTGGCACCGGTCCAAGTCGACCACGGCGATGCTGTCGTCCGCCATCTCACGCCACCAGTTGCACGCCTGACGTCGCCAGCACCGTGTAACTAATGAACCACAGCGTGAACGTCAGGAACGCTACGTAGAGGTTGTCTTTGACGCCGAAGTCGCCGACGCCGATGATCTTGTACAGCGGGAACTGGGCGAGCACGAACGCGCCGAGGACCAGCACGATCGTGGTGCTCTGGGCGGCGGCCACGTCGGTGCCCACGTAGGCGGCCGAGACGACGCCGGCGGCGATCCCCGCCAGACTACAGATCGTCGTGACGACCACGCTCCGGGTGTGGCCGGTTATGCCCGAGTCGTCGCTCATACAAACGGATCCGCGAGCGCCCGTGAAAAGCCGTTCGTTCCGCCGGTCGAGCGATCGAGCGGACGTACCGAACGCAGTCGACGCGCCGGACGCGATGGGCGGGCGGACGCCCGGTCGCGTCGGACGACCCGAACCGTGTCGGTCGATTCGGTTTGAACGGACAGACGAAGAGCGCGCGCGAGCCGAATCGCTGACTGACTGGTCAGTCGATCGGGCAGTCTGCGGAAAATACTGCCGCATCTTGCCGCATATACCAGCAATAAATGCCGTATTCTTGGTGAAAATGCCGAGATTGAGGGAGTCAGCCATCAACATTTATCACGGTGTGCGGTTTCGGATCGTAACAATGGAAGCATCCCAAACGGAGGGGCTCGACGACCTCCCGCCGAGCGCTAAACTCGTTTTCAAAGTGCTCGAGTACAACGGCCCGCTGACGCAGAAGGGCATCGTGGAGGAGTCGATGCTGTCGGCACGAACCGTCCGGTACGCCCTCGAGCGACTGGAGGGGATCGACGTCGTCGACGAGGACGTCTACTTCGCGGATGCCAGACAGAACCTCTACAAGCTCACCGAACCCGCACAGGAGTTCACCGGCGAGGAGAGCGACGCCTCCTGCACCGCCGACTGAATCCGATCCCGACCGCTTCGCCCTCCGTACCCTCCTGATCGGTTGCGCCGACGAAACGGACTGTCGAACTTACGCTGTCGATGTCGGTTCCGCGACCGCGGTATCGGCGTCCATCTGCTCACTCCGCGGGCGCGTCGCCGGCGCCCCGCACAGCCTCCGCAATCGTGAGCACGATGGCGACGAGCAGGGCGGATGTGGCCGCCAGCACGAACGCCAGGAACAGGAACCAGACGTCGGGCCCGAACAGCGGATACTCTCGGGTGTCGATCACGGGGCCCAGCAGTTCGAGGGCCCGAACGAGATACAGGAGGAGCGCGAGGCCCACGCCGGCGACGAGACCGATCCGGACGTTCCGATAGAACGCCAGCGACTCGAGGAGGATGAGCATCGGGGGCTTGGTCGAACTGTCGTCGGTCACGGGGAGCCGTAGTGGCCCGGCGCGCAAAGAGCCTCCGGAACCGCGTGAATTCCGGTCATCGCCACCGTTCGCAACGACGAGACGCACGACGGGCGAGTCGACTCGAGCGGGGACTGGCTATAATCGCGGTGAGCGTCGGAAAGGAGGTTACAGACGGTCGAGGGCGTCGAATCCGCCCTCGTCGTCGTTGTCTCGACCGTCATCGTCGTCGTCCCGACCGTCGTCCGCTTTCGCCGCCTCGAACTCGCCGGCTTCCAGGCCCGCCGCCAGTCCGGGACCGATGTCGTACGTGTCCCGGACCGTCTGTGCCAGCACGCCGTCGCGGTCGAAGACGACGTACACGGCAACGAAGTCGTGGGCAGCGGGTCGCAGCACGAACACCTCCCGGGGCCGGTCGTCTTCGCGGGACTCGTTGACGCGCGCGACGAGTGGCTCGATCGGGAGCCGCCCCGCCCGGAGGTCCGCGAAGGCGTCGCCGCCGGGCGCGTCGGCGAACAGGTACAACGCGCCGTTCGGCTCGCCGTCGTTCGATCGGGTCGTTATCGAGCCGACGGCCTCCCCCTCGGCGCGGATCCGGTCCCACGTCTCCACCGCCGCCTCGAACATCCCCTCGACGTCGTCCACGAACCGGAATCGGCTCTCACGGACGACGTCGACGTCGACGAGCCGTGCGGAGGCGTCCGTCCACGCCAACGTCGCGTCGACGACGTAGCCGGGCTCCAGCGACGCCACCCGCTCGGCGAGGTCTCCCTCGTACCCCTCGGCAGTGGCGTACAGAGGGTCGAACTGCTCCGCGGCGTCGGGCGCCGTCGGGTCGACGGGGCCGTCGGGGAGTTCGACGAGGACGAACTCCTCCGGAGCGTCGTCGGTCGCCTCGTCGCTCGCGGCGTCCACGGATTCCTCGGTGCCGTCGACGGAGCCGCTCTCGATCTCCGGTCGCGGCCGCCGGTCGTGCACGCGAAACCGGCCGGTCGTCGTCGGGTCCATACCCGTGGATCGGCCGGCGGCCGGATAAGCGGGTCGGACCGGGTCGACGGCGCCAGTACTGGCATCGAGCCGTCCCGCCGCAGTAGCGGATCCGTGTCGTTATGGGGCGGGCGGACCTACGGAACGGCAAATGGGGATCCTCGAGAACAAGTCGAACGCCCGCCTGTTCTACAAGTACCTCTCGAAGGTGTATGACCAGGTCAACCGGTTCAACTGGACCGAGGAGATGCGCTCGGAGGCGCTCTCCTGGCTGGAGTTCGGCGACGACCCGAAAGTGCTCGACGTGGGGTGCGGAACCGGGTTCGGTACCGAGGGACTGATCGAACACGCCGACGACGTCCACGGACTCGACCAGAGCGTGCACCAGATGGAGAAGGCGTTCGAGAAGTTCGGTAAACACGACCGGGTGAACTTCTACCGCGGCGACGCCGAGCGCCTCCCCTTCCGCGACGACACCTTCGACGTCGTCTGGTCGTCGGGCTCGATCGAATACTGGCCGAACCCCGTCGAGGGCCTCCGCGAACTGCGCCGCGTCGCGAAGCCGGGCGGACAGGTGCTCGTCGTCGGTCCCGACTACCCGCACAACCGCGTCCTCCAGCGAGTCGCCGATGCGATCATGCTGTTCTACGACGAGGAGGAGGCCGACCGGATGTTCGAGGCGGCTGGGTACGAAGCGTTCGACCACCACATCCAGCAGGCGTCACCGCGGAGCCCACGGGCGATCACGACGGTGGCACAGGTCCCCGAGGAGTAGCTCGCGCGGACGGCGGGAGGCGTCGGCCGCTCCGATCTCTCGAACCGCTTCTCTCCTTCGGACCGCTCGCCGCTTTCGGGCCACTCGTCTACGTCGGCTTGACGACCGTCTCCAGCGTCGCAACCGGTCGTCCGTCGACCGAGAGTTCGACGACGACCGTGCGGCCCGGTTTGAGGACCGGGTCGTTCGTGCCGGCGACCCTGAACGACACCGACTCGCCGACGCGCCACTCGTCGTCGCTGGCGGCGTTGAACGCGCCGGTCGGCCCCGGTCTGAACCCCGTCGCCGAGAAGAACGGAACCGGCGGCTGGCGAGCGAGCGGTTCATCGTCGACGGTGACGCGAACGGCCAACTCGCTCGCGTTGAGGGCGTCGCCGCCGCGGTGCGAGAGCGCGATCCGGTCCTCGGTCGCCGACAGCGACAGCGACGTCGTCGGCGCCGGCTCGACGGTGTCGGCGGGCGCGCCGAGCGCGACGGTGACGACGCCGCCGGCGAGGACGACGGTGATCGCGAGCAGGAGGACCCCGGCGACCGGGGCGAGCGCTCGGTCGGAGCGGTGGCCCGCGTCCGGGGCGTTCCGAGGCGACGGTGAACGTGAGGGCGGCGGTGAGCGATCGAGAGGCATGGGGCGACTGGTCGCGGTATCGGATAAAAAGCCGAGGGCGAGCGATGCCGTTCGTCGCCGCGCTACTCGTCGTCGACGAGCCGGGGTGTCGCGATGGGGCTCAGTTCGTCGATGACGACGACGCGCGGCTCGTCGACGACGGTGATGCGGTACGACTCCGCCGGCGAGAGCGTCCTGACGACCCCGTCGGCGTTCGTGGCGCCGATCGCTCTGCTGTCGCCGTCGCCGACGCTTTTGGTGACGGTGATGTCCGAGGCGGGTTCGCCCGTCTCCTCGTCGCGGACGGTCACGATCACCGGTCCGCCGGCGTAGCTCCGTTCGACGGAGACGTTGAATCCGTCTCCGCTCTCGACGACCCGCTCGGTGTCGGGGAACGTGTCGAGGTCGATTCGCTGGTGCTCGACGAACACCTGTTCCGTCCCGCCGCTCACGAAGGTTCGGAGCGTTCCGTAGTCGTGCGGGATGGTGATCCGCTGGACCGCGCCAGCCCCGAACGCGTCGGGCTCCCGAAGCGCCGCCGTTTCGGGGTACGACGCCGTCGTCACGTTTATCGCGGCGTCGTTGCTGATTGGGCCACCGCCGCGGTCCCAGCGGTCGTTGCGGAACGTCTCGCGGACGTACTGGCCGTCGATGATCGTGGCTAGCGTCACAGAGTCCTCGGTCGACTCCACGTGAATCTCGGCCGCCGAGACCTCCCCGCGAGCGGTCGAGAGCGAGAGGTCGCGGACGGGGCCCTCGTACACCTGAAGGGCGACCTGAAGCTCGTCGAGCCGCGTCGGGGAGCTGAAGCCGTCGGTCTCCTCGGCGAGTGCGTCGATCACCTCGAGCCGCTCGTCGTACTCGCGGGCGGTGGCGGAGATGCGGACCAACTCGTCGAGGAGCGCTCGGTCGGAGAGGTTGCCCGATGCGTGCGCGTTGAATACTGCCGACTGGCGGCTGTGGAGGCTCACTTCGTCGCGCTCGACGCGGCTGAGCGCCGCGAGGATCAGCTGTTGCCGCTCCGTGCTCGTCTCTGCGCTCTCGATCCGGTCGACGACGGCCGCGGTTTCGATGGCGGCGCCGGTGTCGTCGACCGAGAAGGAGAGCGCCGGTCCGAGGTTCGCACCGCGGGAGGCGCTGCCGACTCTCGCGTCTGCCTCCGCGGGCGCGGAAAGCGTTCTGAAGGTGAGGCTCGACGTATCGACCTGTGAAACGCCGGTTTGCGGCTGGACCGGTTCGGGAGCCTCGACGGCGGGCGGCGATCCGGACCCAGCAACGGGGCCTGTCGTCCCCGCGACCGGAACGAGCAATAGGATCGCGACGACGACGGGGAGGGCTCTCATCACGCGGTCGTTCGCGTCCCGGTATGAAAAACCCACCTCAACGCCGTCGCGTCGAACGGCGACGAGGCGTCGTCGGAGCGGTCGATGCGTGCGCCGGACCAAAGGAACCGACCGAGGAGCGCGTTATTTCGGTCGGGAAACACACTATGGAAAGCGTTTTGGCCGGGCCACGTGAGAACTGACCTGCATGCGGAACTCCCCGTCTCGCGTCCTTCTCGTCTCGCTGTTCGCCCTCCTCCTCGTCGGCGGTGTCCTGGCGCCGGTGGCCGGTGCCGCGGCCGCGGCGTCCCCGCCGCTCGTCCTCGGCGACCAGTCACCCGGAACGTCGACCGCCGGCGAGCTCTCAATTACGGCGCCGCGCGAAGCGGTCGGGACCCCGACCGGACAGATCGAATCGGAGTTCAACCCGAACACGGCGACGCGGATCCGGATCGAGCCGACGTCGGACCGCGACGCGCAGTGGGAGGTGTCGGTCAGGTACGCCCTCTCCGACGAGACGGAGGTCGGGGCGTTCGAGACCGTCGGCGAGCGATTCCTCGACGGCGAGGCCGGTCCTGACCCGGCGCTGTTCGAGGGGCTCGCGCGGGAGGCCAGTCGGAACGTCGATCGGACGATGCGGATCGAGTCCGTCGAACGCGAGGTAGCCGTCCACGAGGACCCGTCCGGATTCGACGTCGCCGAGGAGAACACCGTCGCCGTCGGCGAACTCCGGCTGACGTTCGTCTGGACGGCGTTCCTCGACACCGACGGCGAGAACCTCGTGTTGGGTGACGCACTGACGACGCCCGACGGGACCTGGCTTCAATCACTCGGCGAGGGACAGACCCTGGAGATCGCGACCCCCGAGGGGTACGCCGTCACCGGAACCCCCGGTTCGACCGTCCAGATACGCGACAACGCCGTGACGATCGAGGGGCCGCGCACGTTCGCCGAGGGCGAACGCGTCGTCGTCGTCTACGCACCGGCGGGCGCGGTCGGGCCGCCGTGGCAGCTGCTCGCCGCGGCCATCGTGGTCGCCGCGCTCCTCATCGCCGGGAGTGTCATCGGATATCGGCGGCGTGGGCGCGACGGGACCGGCGCGACGACCGCGAACGGGAGCGGTGACGGCGGTCGTCGGGAGCCCGGCGCCGACGCGGGCGCGAATTCGAGCACGGCCGCGTCCGCCCACCCAGAGGCGGAACCCGGCGCGGAGTCGGCGACGGAATCGGAGTCCGAGGAGGACCTCTCGCTCCTCTCCGACGAGGAACGGGTCGAGCGCCTCCTGTCCGAGAACGGCGGGCGGATGCGACAGGCGGACATCGTCACGGAGACAGGCTGGTCCGACGCGAAGGTCTCGCAGCTCCTGTCGGCGATGGCCGACGAGGAGCGTGTCGAGAAGCTCCGACTGGGCCGCGAAAACCTGATCTCGCTCTCCGATGAGGCGGACGACGGCGCGAACGGTGACGACGGCGGTGACGACGACGGCGACGGTGATGCCGACCGCGACCGACGGTAGCGCGCGTCGACGCAGGGATCGAATCGGACGACCACTCGTGCCGACGCTACGCGCCGAGTGATGCGTTTCGAAAACCCTTACATTGTGACCGACCGAGTATCGATCATGAAAGTTCTGGTAACCGTCAAGGAAGTCGCGGAGGCGAACGACGACTTCGCGATAGAGGGGACAGACATTGCGGCGTCCGACCTCGAATACGACCTCAACGAGTGGGACGACTACGCGGTCGAGGCCGCGGTCCAGTTGGCCGAATCCGGCATCGCCGACGAAGTCGTCACCGTTACCGTCGGCCCGGAGCGCGCCGAGGAGACGATCCGGATGGCGCTCGCGAAGGGAGCCGACCGAGCGGTCCGCGTCTGGGACGACGCCTTCGAATCCGGCTTCGCCGACGTGGCGTCGAAGGTCTCGACGATCGAAGCCGTCGTCGAAGCGGAGGAGCCAGACCTCGTGCTCGGTGGCGTCCAGGCCGCCGACACGGGGTTCGGCGCGACCGGCGTCGCGCTCGCGGAGCGGATCGGCTTCGAGCACGCCGCGGTCGTCAACCATCTGGACGTCGACGCGGATGCGGGCGTCGCCCACGTCCACCGCGAACTGGAGGGCGGCGTCGAGGAGCTGACCGACGTCGACCTCCCCGCGGTGTTGACCGTACAGACGGGGCTCAACGATCCGCGCTACGCGAGCCTCCGCGGAATCCGGCAGGCCCAGCGGAAAGAAATCGACGCGAAGGACCTCGGCGACCTCGGCCTCACGGCGGAGGACGTCGAGAGCGCGCTCACGATAACGTCGATGTACGAGCCGGAGAGCGAGTCCGACGCCGAGATGATCGAGGGCGACGCCGGCGAGGCCGCCGGACGCCTTGCTGAGGTCCTGCGTGACAAGGGGGTGGGCGCCTGATGGCCGACGTGCTCGTCGTCGCAGAACACCGCCGCGGAGAGCTCCGCGACGTCTCCTACGAAGCGATCACGGCCGGTCGCGAGCTCGCCGACGCGTACGACGGCGACCTTCACGTCGCCGTCATCGCCGGCGACGTCGACTCCTTCGCCGAGAATGTGAACCGTGAGGGCGTGGACGCGATCCACACCGTCGCGAACGGCGAGGAGTTCGACCACAACGTCTACCAGACGGCGGTCGCCGCCCTGCTCGATCGCACGGACGCGGCCACGGTCGTGATGCCGAACTCCGTCAACGGGCTCGACTACGCGCCCGCGGTCGCCGAGGACCAGGGGCTGCCGCTGGTGACGGACGCTATCGGGTTCGAGTACGACGGCGGTCTCACGGTCACCCGAGAGATGTACGGATCGAAGGTCGAGACCACCGTCGATGTCGACGGCGACCGGCACGTGCTCACGGTCCGCGGCGGCGAGTGGGCGCCCGCGGACGGCGTCGGCGACGCGACGGTCGAATCGGTCGACGTCGAACTCTCCGAGTCCGGCGCACGCGTCACCGGCTTCGAGGAGGTTGGCGGCGGCGACGTCGACATCGCCGACGCCGACGTGCTCGTCTCCGTCGGCCGCGGCATCGAGGAGGAGGAGAACCTAGAGCTCGTCGAGGAGCTCGCGGACGCGCTCGGCGCGACCCTCTCCGCCTCCCGACCGATCGTCGACAACGGGTGGCTTCCGAAGAACCGGCAGGTCGGGCAGTCGGGCAAGGTCGTCACGCCTGACGTGTACCTCGCGGTCGGCATCTCCGGCGCAGTTCAGCACGTCGCCGGCATGAAGGGCGCAGAGACGATCATCGCGATCAACACCGACCCGAACGCCCCCATCTTCGACATCGCCGACTACGGCATCGTCGGCGACCTGTTCGAGGTCGTCCCCGCGCTCGTCGACGAGTTCGCGTAAGCGGCGTCGCGGGCCGGCGGCAACACTCTTCTAGTTCGGCGGAGTACCGGCCGTTCTGACGACGATCACCGTCACGCCACGATGATACCGCTCCGCACGACCGTCCCGACCGTTCGAGAAGCGAGAGCGCTGCTCGCCGGCGTCCGGCGGACGGCGGACGTCGACACAGACGCCCTCGCCGCGTCGCTGGCCGACGAGGAGCCCGACCCGGACCTTCTCGATCTCGTCTCGGGCAAGTTCGTGTCGGTCGACGACGTCGACGAGCGGCTGGCGCGGACCGAGTCGTATCTCCGGGAGCGCGGGGACCGACGCTCGGTGTTTCTCACGGTGTACAGCCGGATGACGGCGACCGTTCGGACCGCCATCGACGACGGCGCGTTCATCGATCCGGAGTGGGCTGCGTCGTACCTCGTCGCCTTCGCCGAGCGTTACCGTGGGGCGCTGGTCGCCTTCGAGCGCCGGGCGTTCGAGTCGCTGCCGCGGGCGTGGCTGATCGCCTTCGCCGCCGCCGCTCGGGGCGAGACGCTCGTCGCGCAGGACGCCCTGCTCGGCATCAACGCACACATCACCTACGACCTGACGTACACGCTCGGCGACGTTGGCATCGGTCCCGACCGCGACGCCAAGCGCGCCGACCACGACCGGATAAACGCCGTCCTCACTCGACTCGTCCAGCGGGTGCAGGACGCGCTCATCGAGACCTACGACGCGGTCGAAATCGACGGAGTCGACCGACTGCTCAACCCGCTCGACGACCGACTCGCCCTGCTCGGACTGAAAGGAAGCCGGGAGTTCGCGTGGCGGAACGCCGTGTTGCGCGCCGACCTCCCGCCGTGGGCCGGCGAACCGTACGTCGACTGGCGGACGGAGACCGTCGCGACGGGCGCCGCGGCGGTCTTGATCGCGCCCGACTTCGGGATCGACCGTGACGCCGACACCGGTGCGAGCAGCCCCCTGCGGGCCGCGGCGGCCGACGTCGACGTGGCCGCGTTCCGCGAGGCGATTCGACGGCGGATGTGAGGAGCGAAGAGCGGTCCGACCGCGACCCGTTCTCGGTTCGTTTATCACCCCGCCGACCCTCCGATCCGGCATGAGTGAGGCCGACGAGCAGAAGGCTGCGACCGCGACCGGTCGGGAGATCTGGATCGAGAAGTACCGGCCGCAGTCGCTCGACGACATTCACGGGCAGGAGGACATCGTCGAACGGCTCCAGAGCTACATCGAGCAGGACGATATCCCTCATTTGCTGTTTTCGGGGCCGGCCGGCGTCGGAAAGACGACCGCCGCCACCGCCATCGCCCGCCAGGTCTACGGCGAGGACAACTGGCGCGGCAACTTCTTAGAGCTCAACGCCTCCGACCAGCGCGGCATCGACGTGGTGCGCGATCGGATAAAGGGGTTCGCGCGCTCGTCGTTCGGCGGCGATTTCCGGATCGTGTTCCTCGACGAAGCCGACTCGCTCACCGACGACGCCCAGTCGGCGCTCCGCCGGACGATGGAGCAGTTCTCGGACAACACCCGCTTTATCCTCTCGTGTAACTACTCGTCGAAGATCATCGACCCGATCCAGTCGCGCTGTGCCGTCTTCCGGTTCTCGCCGCTCTCGGATGCCGCCGTCGCCGCCCAGACCCGAGAAATCGCGGCAGCGGAGGGGATCGAGGTGACTGATGAGGGCGTCGACGCCCTCGTGTACGCGGCCGACGGCGACATGCGCCGCGCGATCAACTCGCTGCAGGCGGCGGCGACGACCGGCGACGTCGTCGACGAGGAGGCGGTGTACGCGATCACGGCGACGGCGCGGCCCGAGGAGATCGAGTCGATGGTGACGAACGCCTTGAACGGCGACTTCTCGCGGGCGCGGGCGACGCTCGACACGCTCCTCACCGAGACGGGGATGGCCGGCGGCGACGTGATCGACCAACTCCACCGCTCCGTCTGGGAGTTCGACCTGAGCGAGCGCGAGGCGGTCGCGCTGATGGAACGGATCGGCGAGGCCGACTACCGGATCGCCGAGGGCGCCAACGAGCAGGTCCAGTTGGAGTCGCTGCTCGCGTCGCTGTCCATCGAGGAGTAGCGCGGCCGGCGGAGGTCCAAACGGGACGACCCGCGGTGGCTCGATGATGCCGGCGAGTCGGCCTTATCCGACCACGGCGAGCGCGAGAAGCATCCCGCCGGCAGCGGCGGGCGGGATGGTGAGGTTGTCGTCGACGGCGACCCCGCGGATGATCGGCGGGAGCCCGTCGGCGACGGCCGCCGGGACGGCGCCGGAGACGGCCACGATGACGCCCACGTTGGCCCCGTACGCGGGAACCGTGAACGGGACGGCGAGCCCGAAACAGACGAGGAGCATCGCGACCCACGCGGCGGGCCGTTTCGCCTCCGTGGCGTCGTTGTCCCCGAGCGCACCGCTGATCGGGTCGCCGACCGACAGCATCCACATCGCCGGGATCGCCAGCGTCGGCTCCAAGAAGAGGACCGCGCCAGTCATGCTCACCTGGTACAGCGCGTAGCCGGCGATCGCATCGGACTCGTACTCCCGGGTGAGCTTCCGGTAGAGAGCGTGGTCGAGCCCGACGACGAGCCGGAGGAACTCCAGCGCGAGAACGACAGCGAGGGCGGCCACGAGGAAGTAGCGCGTCTCTGTCCACGTGAACCAGCCGAGCAGGTACGGTACCGGATAAAGGGTCCCGCCGGAGTGGACCAGCCGCCGCTCGAACTCCACGCGCTCGCGCCACGCCGTCGCCGGGAGAGCCACGTCAGTTGGTTTCGACGTCGGTCACGACGCTCTCATAGCGATCCGACAGAGCGTCGAACGAGTCGCCCGCGCGGAGCGCTGCCAGTTCGCCGGCGAGCTCTTCGGCGGGGATTCGAACCTGCGCCGCCGAGTCGCGTTCGCGGACGGTGACCGTCTCGGGGCCGTCGCCCTCGATCCCGTCGCGGTCGACCGTGACGCAGAACGGCGTGCCGACCTCGTCCTGTCGGCGGTAGCGCCTCCCGATCGAGCCGGAGTCGTCGTACGCCACCGCGAGTCCAGCCGCGCGGAGGTCGCTCGCGACCCGGTCGGCGAGGTCGACGAGGCGGTCGTCGTTGGTCACCAGCGGGAACACTGCGGCGTCCTGCGGCGCGATCTCGGGTTCCAGTGAGAGGTACGTCCGCGCCTCGCCGTCGACCTCGTCCTCGCGGTAGCCGTGCGCGAGGAGCGTCTGGACGGTGCGCCCGACACCGAACGACGGCTCGACGACGTGCGGGATGATGTGCTCGCCGCTCTCGGTGGTCTCCTCGACCGCGAAGTTCGCGACATCGACGTCGACCACGTGGCGTTCGGCCTCGTCGCCCTCGCCCATGGTTACCTCAACCGTGTCGGCGTCGAAGGCGTCGGGGTCGCGCTCCGCGAGCGTTTCGAGGGCCGCTGCGACCGCGCCGGCGTCGCCGCCGAACTCGGGGCCGAGGACGGACATGTCCGGGTCGACCGTCGCGCGCTCGACCGTCTTCGGCTCGTCGTAGCGTTTGAACACGGTGAACGAGTCGTCGCCGTACTCACCGTGCTTCGAGAGGTCGTAGTCGGACCGGTACGAGAAGCCCGCGATCTCGATCCAGTCGCCGTCGACCTCGCTCTCGGCGTCCCAGCAGTCGGCCGCGTAGTGGGCGCGCTCGCCCGCGAGGTGCTGGCGGAACCGGAACCGGTCGGTGTCGACGCCGACGCGCTCGTACCACTCCTTCGCGACGCCGAGGTAGTAGCCGACCCACGGGGAGCCGATGACCCCCTCGTCGACCGCCTCGCCGACGGTCGTCTGGAGGTACTCGCCGTCGTCGGCCTCCTGTTCGGTCGCCGGGTACAGTCGGACATCGACGTCGCGGACGCGGTCGAGCGGAGGTTCGTCCTCCTCGGGGTCGATGAACTGCTCCAGCTCGGCCTGCGTGAACTCGCGAAGCCGGAGGAGCCCCCCGCGTGGCGAGATCTCGTTGCGGTAGGCGGGGCCGATCTGGGTGATCCCGAACGGGAGACTACCGCGGGCGTACTCCTTCAGCCGCGGGAACTCGACGAAGATCCCCTGCGCCGTCTCCGGGCGGAGGTAGCCGGGGTGACCGTCGCCCGGCCCGATGTCGGTCGCGAACATGAGATTGAAGTCCTCGACCGGTTCGCCCGCCAGCGGGGTGCCACACGAGGGACAAGCGATATCGTTGTCGGCGATGAGCGCCTCGACCTCCTCGCCGGGGAGCGCCTCGGCGTCCTCGACCTCGGTGACGGCCTCCACGAGGTGGTCGGCACGGTGGGACTCGCCGCACTCGCCGCACGCGACGAGCATGTCGTCGAACCCCTCCAGGTGGCCGGACGCCTCGAAAACGGCCTCCGGCATCACCGTCGGCGCCTCAATCTCGCGGTTCCCCTCGCGGAGCGTGAACCGGTCGCGCCACGCGTCCTCGAGGTTGTGCTTCAGCGCCGCCCCCTCCGGGCCGAACGTGTAGAAACCGGCGGTGCCCCCGTAGGCGCCGTTCGAGCCGAAGAAGAAGCCGCGCCGCTTCGCCAGCTCGACGAGGTCGTCCGCGGCCATCTAGAGGCCCTCCAGCAGATCGATGTCGCGCACGATACCGTCGAGGTCGGTGCCGTTGACCAGAGGGACCTGCTCGATGTCGTTGCTGATGAGCTCCTGGGCGACCTGCTTGGCCGTCCGGGTGCCGCTGACGGTGATCAGATCCTCGGTCATGAAGTGGCGGACCGCTTCCGCCGGGATCTCCACGTTTCGGGTCGGGAGGTAGCGCGCACCGGTCGCCTTGATCCCCTCCCACGACCACTCGGAGTCTTGCTCGGCGATCGAGTCGCCAGTGCTCGCCTCGCCCTCGACGACGCGGGCGACTTCGAGCACGTCGACCTCGGTGAGCATGCCCGCGATCGCGGCGTCATCGTCGAGCACGACGGCGTACGGGACGTTCGCGAGCCCGATTTCGCGCTCGGCGACCGTCAGCGGGGTCTCGGTGTGGGTGGCGTTGACCGCTCGGGTCGCGAGCCCACCGACCGCGGTGTCACCGTCGATTTCGCCGCGAGCGATCGCCCGCACCACGTCGGTGACGGTGAGGATGCCGACGAGTTCGTCGCCGTCGAGGACCGGGAGCCGGCGGGAGTTCTCGGCGACCATCGTGGCCGCCGCGTCGACGATGTCGTCGTCCGCGTCGATCGTCGGAACCTCGCGCATCAGCAGCGCGAGCTGGTCTTCGTCGGGCTGCTCGATGAGATCGTCTCGCGTGACGAGCCCGCGGTACACCTCGTCGCCGTCGACGTCTTTCACGACGGGGACAGAGGAGAAGCCGAACTCCTGGATGTACTCCAGCACGTCGTTCCGGCTCCCCGGAATCTCGACGACGACGAGATCCGACCGCGGCGTCATGGCGTCTGATACGTTCATGCACCGTCATTCAGCGTGGCACCTCTTGTATACTGCGAAGGTGACCGACGGCGGCACGGAAGCGCTCGGCGGTCGCCTTCAGAGGGCGGACGGGAGACGGTGACGAGACAGCGATCCGACTCGTTCGCCGTATCAACGGCTAAGGCGGCCGATCTTCGTTCGATCGACGGCGACAGCGAACTTCGGCCGTCGATTCTGCTACTCGAACGGGGTATCTGCTGACGACAGTCGGCACTGGTTCGGAACGTTTATACCGCCTGTGAGTAATTACCATACATGTCACGGAGTTCCACTCCCTGGGACGACCCGGACCCAGATCACCGTCGGACGGCGCTGCCCACGGATCCGACGCTCAACGACGACTCGCCCGACGTGATGGCGTCGATCGACTCGTCGGCGTCGCGATCGGAGCTGGTGATCGCGGACGTCTCGCGGGAGAACGCGTGGGTCTCCGTGGACGAGACGCACGCCACCATCCTCGAAGAGTGGTGTTGACTCGATAGTCGGTTCCCGTCTCCGTTCTCGTCGTACCTCTCAAACGCAGTCCGGCTCAGTTTCGGCTAGTCCAGTCTTCAGTGCCCCTTCTGTCAGTCAGGACCCCTCTGTCAGTCCGGACCCCTTCTGTCAGTCCGGACCCCCTCTGTCAGTCTTGTCCGCGAACCCCTTCCCCGAGTTCCCACGCGCGGATGAGCGACGCGATCGTTCGGCACGTCGGCACCGCGACGCCGACGCGGTCGGCCCGGTCGGCGACGGCGCCGTAGATCGCGTCGACCTCGGTCCGGCGCCCGGCAGCGATGTCCTCGTGCATCGACGATCGGTTGGCGGCGGTCTCGGCGGCGACGCGCTCGACGGCGGCGACCGCTTCGTCCTCGCGGAGATCCACGCCGTCAGCGCGTGCGACCCGGGCGACCTCGCGAGCCGCCTCCCTTGCCACCTCGCCGCCCGGCCCGTCGAGCGTCGCGCCGTTCGAGAGGCGCGCGAGCGCCGACGGGCCGTTGATCCCCGCGTTGACCGCGAGTTTCTCGTACCGGCGTCGGGGCATGTCCGTGGCGACCGTCGTCTCGATCCCGGCCTCGTCGAACGCGGCCCCGACGCGCTCCGCGACCGGGTCTCGGCCGCCGGCGAGCGAGCCGACGACGACCTCGCCAACGCCCGTACACGTCACTCGCCCCGGTTCGGCGAGGAGCGCGCCGTAGCTCGCGGTGCCCGCGAGCACGGTCGGTTCGAGCGCGGCGACGAGTCGCTCCTCCGTGAGCCCGTTCTGGAGCGAGCAGACCGCACCGTACTCGCCGGTCGCGAGCGCCCGTGCCGCCGCGTCCGTGTCGTAGGCCTTCGTGGTGACCACGGCGAGGTCGGCGGCGCGGTTCGTCCCGTCGGTGAGCGCCCGCGGGCGAACGTGAACGTCCATCTCCCCGTCAATCCGGAGTCCGTCCTCGCGGACCCGCCGCATGTGCGGATCGCGGCCGACGAGAGTGACGTCGTGCGCCCGTGCCAACAGCCCGCCGATCAGGCTGCCGAGCGCGCCGGCGCCGTAGACGAGGACCTTCATGCACGGATACAGGGGGCGCTCTTGAAAAGGCGTGACGGTGGCGCCGCCTGACCGCCGGCGACCAAACCGGCGCCGTCAGCCCTTCAATCCGCTGCCAGTCAGCGGGACGACCACGTCGTCGTCCGGCGCGATGGCCCCCCGCTCACGGAGGGCTCGGAGCGCGGCCGGCGCGACCGCGCAGGTCGGTTCGGTATAAAAGCCCGCGCGGTGGAGTCGGTCGAGTTCGCGCTCCACGGTCGCCTCCGTCACCGCGAGCGCGTCGCCCCCCGTGTCGGCAATGGCGTCGAGGATCTCCGCGCGCCGCACCGGTTCCGCGATCTGGATCCCGTCGGCCGCCGCGTTGACGCGCC
This sequence comes from Halorubrum wangae, assembly GCF_051194135.1. Lineage (NCBI taxonomy): Archaea > Methanobacteriati > Methanobacteriota > Halobacteria > Halobacteriales > Haloferacaceae > Halorubrum > Halorubrum wangae. The sequence goes on from NZ_JBLZNH010000003.1 coordinate 31,906, forward strand.
CGTCGGGGTCGGCCGCCTCGGGACCGTGGAGGTCCCGGACGATCGGGGCGACTCCGGCCGCCTGCGCGCCGTACAGCCGCGGGACCGAGTCGATCCACCCGGCGCGTTCGAGCCGCCGGAACCCACGATACGCGCCGAGGAACAGCGTGCCATGCCCGAGCGGGGTGACGAATGCGTCCGGGGCCTCCCAGTCCCGCTGGAAGGCGATCTCGTAGGCGACCGTAGCCGTCCCCTCGAAGAAGGCCGGGTTCCAGGCGTGACTCGCGTACCAGGCGCCGCCGGCCCCACCGGCCGATCCTCCCTCACCGTCGAGCGCGGCGACGCAGGCGTCGGTCACGTCTGCCCGGCTCCCCTCGACGCGAACCGGCTTCGCTCCCGCGCGGCGGATCGCGCGGAGCTTCGACTCCTTGACGTCGGCCGGCACGTACACCGCGGCGTCGATTCCCGCGCGGGCCGCGTACGTCGCGATCGCCGCGCCGGCGTTGCCCGATGAATCCTCGACGACGCGGTCGACGCCGAGTTCCCGAGCGCGCGTGAGCGTCGTCGTCGCGCCGCGGTCCTTGAACGAGCCGGTCGGGAAGACGTACTCGAGTTTGAACGCGGCGTCCCAGTCGCCCGCGTCGACGAGCGGCGTCGTCCCCTCGCCGAGCGTCACTCGGTCGGCGTGATCGTCGCCCACCGCGAGAAACGCCGCAAACGCCCAGAGACCGTCGCGGGCGGCGAGCCACCCCATCTCGGTCGGATCGGGGACGGGTCGGTCCGGGATCGGCGGGTCGGCGAAGTTCAGGGGCCCGCCGCACTCGCAGCGCCACCGGTCGGCGACGATCCGCCCGCAGTCGGAACACGAGAGCCGCCTCGGCGTCGCGTCCGCACCGTCTGATTTCAGTTCCTCCGAGCCCGTTCCAGCCGGGTCGCCGTCGGTCGGCATCAGTAGCGGTCCACGTTGGTGCCGACAGAGCAGACGTACTCGCCGGCGGCGACCTGCGGGAGCCGTCGGGTGCGCCAGAAGATGCCGTCGTCGTCGGCGGTCACGCGACTCCTCAGTTCGCCGAAGGTGTCCGTCACCTCGAAGAGGAGGTCGCCGGCCGAGACGCGCTCGCCGAGTTCGCGCTCGAACCGGATCAGCCCGCCCGCAGGCGACCCGTACTGGTCGAATCCGCGGGCCCGATGCTGTCGTTCGAGGTCGACGTCGCCGTCGAGGAAGCCGTAGTGCCGGAGCACGTTGAACACGCCGTCGACGCCGTATCTGATCGACTCCTCATCCCAGCCGACCGCGCCCCCGAGTTCGGGGTCGATCGTCGGGATGCCGTGTTCGGGACCGGCCCGCGCGAGCTGACCGTCCGGTCCCTTGATATCGAGGACGTGCCCGCAGCCGAACACCTTCGCGAGCTCCAGGCAGTCGCCGTGGAGACGGTGGCGGATTCCGCACCGCACCCGCGTCTCGTTTATCATCCGGCTGGTCGACCCCTGATGGAGGTCGAGGATGAAATCCGCGCGCTTCGCCGCCTGAAACGTCGCGTGGGCGATGCGCTCGCTCGTCGTCCCATCCTCGTTGCCGGGGTACCCGCGGTTCATCTTGCGGTCGTCGATCGGGTTCCGATGCTCCGCCACCTGAAAGCCGAAGTAGTTGACAATGCCGACGACGAGGACCGCGCCGGACAGTTCGGTCGGGTCGATCCGCGGGACGACGCGGTTGACGACGCCTAACCCGTTGAGTTCGTCACCGTCGCTCACCGCCTGCATGTACAGCGTCTGTCCGTCCGTCGCGCCGTTGATGACGGCGACGGGCAGTCGGACGGGGCTCCCGTCCCGCGTCTCGCCCACTTCGAGACGGCCCGTGTCCATCTCGCCCGGCGGGGCGCGGGCCGTTCCAAGCGTGATCATTACGCGAATGTGGACCGGGCACCCCTTTATCCGTTCGGTCCGCGGCGATCCACCGACACAAGCTTTATCGCCGCATCGGCCGAGGAACCGGTACCGAAGACCGCGTTCGCCCAGCTTTTTTGGCCGGGCACGGATCGGCGGGTGCAGTGCCCGGCGTTCCGTCCCCCGTCAGCCGGGCGCATCCACACATGAGCATCGACATCGACCCACTGGCGGACGACGCCGGACTCACGGTCACGGACCACATCGAGAACACCCAGTTCGAGGTGTACACCGACCGCGCCGTCGAACCGGTTGCGAGTCCCGAAGCCGCACACTACTTCCCCGTCGACGCCAGCGTCACGATCGAGACCGCGTCGGTTGAGATCCCCCGGGTCACCATCGTCGAGACGCGCGCCAGCGACGGGACCCTCCTCACCCGTGGAGACGACTACGCGATGGCGCCGGGCCGGTACCACGTCGGGATCGACCCCGCACCGACCAAGTTCTACCTCACGTTCGACTCCGCGTTCTCAGTGTCGACGACGGAGCACTCCACTCGGATAGATTTCGACGGAGCGACAGACGTTCAGCTCGGAGTTCGCTCGCTTCACCAAGTCCCCGCGGGGACGATAACCACGCCGACGGATCCGGAGTCGCTGATGGAGGCCGTCTCGCTGCTCGGTTCCGCGCTCCAGACGACGAGCCCGGAGCGGTCGTTTCCCACCCTCCGCGGCCACCCGCCGCTGATTGAGCCGGGCGACGAGCTTCGTGTGCCAGAGCGGATCGAGCCGCTCGACTCCGGGATCCGAATCGTCGTCCCGCCCGCGTACGAGTACCTGTACCCGGTCGTCTCGCTCGCGTACTACTTCGCGGCCGACGTCGTCCCCGGGGACGCGCCTCGGATCGAGGGCGACGGCTGGAGCCACCCGCTGGCGCCCGACTTCGAGCGACGGACCGCAGAGGTGCTCCGGCAGTCGTTCCACTTCGACTGTCTCGCCCGCACCGAGGGGTTCTACCCGGTCGACCTCCACGAGCGGGAGACGACCGACATCGACCTCGACTGGAAGCGGCTGTACGACCTCCCGCTCGCGGAGCGCCTCGGGGAATACCTCGCGATCCCGTTCGAGCGCGTCGAGCCCGAACTCCCGCAGTGGACGCTGACGACCGACGTGCGGCCCGACCCCGAGAACATCGAGATGCTCCCGTTCGTCGCCGGTGAGCTGTCGGTCGTCCGCTCTCCGGAGACGGCCACACCCGTAACCGCGGGCGACGGGGGCGGCGTCGGATTCTTCCGCGGTCCTCACGCCGACACGACTCCACGGTCAGCGACGCTCGGCCCGAACGAGTTCGTTCGGGGCAGCGCCGGAACCGAGCCCGTCCGCGGCGCCGACGCCTCGGCCGACCGCGACGCGGTGCCCGCCACAGCCGACTTTGTGCGACCGGAGCCGGTCGACACGGTCGAGCACGCGTGGGTCGGCGACGGCGTCCCGATCGACGCCAACAAGGCGACCCTCGACGCGTACCACCGCCGGCTGGAAGCCGGCGCAGTCGAACAGTCGCGGATCTCCGTGCTCGTCGTCTGCAACGACGAGCAGATGCGCGAGGAGGGCGAAGTCGCGGACCTGTACGGGATCCGCGACATGGTGCAGTTCGACATCGACGTGCGCCACGACCTCACCCGCGCGGAGATGCGCGACGTCCTCGAGTCGGACGTCGACTTCCTGCACTACGTCGGCCACGTCGACGACCGCGGGATGCAGTGTACCGACGAGTACCTCGACCTGACCGACGAGGACCTCGACGTCGGCATCAGCGCCTTCCTGCTCAACGCCTGCCAGTCCTACCGCCAGGGTGAGGCCCTCGTCCACCGCGGCTCCCGCGGCGGCATCGTCACCCTCTCGGACGTGGCGAACTCCCCCGCCACCCAGCTCGGGCGTATCATCGCCCGGCTGATGAACGGCGGCTTCAACCTCCGCACCGCGCTCCACGTCGCGAAGCGCGAACTGATCACCGGCCACCAGTACATCGTCGTCGGCGACGGCGGGACGACGATTTGTCAGAGCCAGAGCGGGGCGGCTGCTGTCGTCAATATACATAACGAGGATCCACCGTGGAACCTTTCAGTCAATGTATATCCGAATGGCCCCTACGGTTCTGGAACGATGACAACACCGAATACAACATCTGAGACATCTAACTACTATGTTCCCGGAGAGATTGATCTAGATGACGTTAGTAAGTTACAACTACAAAAGTTCCTAAATCTCGAGGTACTTCCAGTTTTCACGCCTGCTGGACTAGTTTGGAGCGATGAATTTGGTGAATCAGGGACCGGCCGTTGACGCCAGCGCGCCCGCCGACGCGGGCGCCGCCTGCGTCAGCAGGAGGAGCGCGGTGAACAGGACGCCGGCCATCTTCGGGTGCTCTGCCACGTATTCTGCAACACTTTCGTGCATATTACACAAGATATCGCATGTAATTAAATCACACATTGTTTCTCGGCAACTACTTGTCGATATTTGAATATTATTAAAATAGAAATTATCACCCGCAGAACGGCGTCGACGTCTCGGGTCGGGTTTACCACCGGTGCGTTAAAGGACAGTTCGTTGCAGCTACCGGTATGGAGGAGAACAACGACGTCGACTCGGTAGACCCGTTCCGTCAGTTCTTCTCGCTGCGGCGGGACGTGCTCGTCCTGTCGCTCGCGATGTTCGCGTTCAGCCTCGGATTCCAGATGACGAATCGGTACGTCCCGGAGTACATGTCCGCGCTGGGGGCGAGCGCGTTCGTCATCGGGCTGTTCGGGACCGTCGGCAACGTCATCGGCGCGGTGTACCCGTACCCGGGCGGCCGGCTCTCGGACCGGATCGGGTCGCGCGTGGCGCTCACGCTGTTCGGGCTGCTGTCGTGCCTCGGGTTCGGCGTGTGGCTCGCGGCGCCGACGCTCGGGACCGTCACGGTCGGCGGCGTCGTCTTCGAGCCGTGGATCTGGATCTTCGTCGGGCTCTTCCTCGCGCAGGCGTGGAAGTCGTTCGGGCTGGGCGCGACGTTCGCCATCGTCAAGCAGTCGGTGCCGCCGGAGCGGCTGGCTCGGGGGTTCGCGAGCACCGAGGTGTTCCGCCGGACCGCGTTCCTGATCGGCCCCCTGATCGCGGCGGGGATCATCGAGCTGTTCGGCGACTTCGCCGTGAGTTTCCAGTACGTGCTCGCGGTCGCGCTGCTGTTCGGCGTCGCCGCAACCGCGCTCCAACACGTCCTCTACGACGCCAGCGAGGACACGCTCGGGAAGGAGTTCGAAGGGATGAGCGAGGTGATCGACGACCTCCGGAGTCTTCCGCCCGAACTCCGCCCGCTGCTCGTCGGCGACACCCTCGTGCGCTTCGCGAACGGGATGGTGTACGTCTTCTTCGTCATCGTGATCACGCAGTACCTCGAGGTCGGACTCGATGTCGGCCCCCTCTCGCTGTCTCCGGCGGCCTTCTTCGGCGTGTTGCTGGCGATCGAAATGCTGGTCGCACTCGTCTCCATGCCGCCGGCGGCCCGGATCGCCGAACGGGTGGGACTCAAGCCGGTCGTCACGCTCGGCTTCCTCGTGTACGCGGTCTTCCCGGTGCTGCTCATCAGCGTCCCGCCCGACACGCCGCTGACCGCGCCGCTCGTCGTCGCGCTGTTCGCGTTCTCGGGGCTTCGATTCGCCGGGCTCCCCGCGCACAAGGCGCTGATCGTCGGCCCAGCCGAGCGCGACACGGGCGGGCGGGTCTCAGGGTCGTACTACCTCCTGCGCAATGCGATCGTCATCCCGAGCGCGGCGCTCGGCGGACTGATCTACGGCGGGTTCTCGGTGCCGGAAACCGGGGTCGCCGTCGCGGGCGACCCGGTCGTCGCCTTCGGACTCGCGAGCGCGGTCGGCCTCGTTGGCGTCGCCTACTTCGCGCTGTTCGGCGAGGAGTACGACGCGTACGCTTGAAATCGCGCGTCCGCTCCACCGAGACGCGTCTCCCCCCGGTCACTTTTTACAATCAACGGGCGAACACACTCACATGACTGACATCGACGCCGCGATACGGGACGCATTCGAGCACACCGAGTACGATCTCGGAGATATCGCGGTCAACCGACGGCAGGTTCGAGTGCCGGTGCTGCAACAGGGCGCCGAACCGGACGCGCTCCGCGCGGTGATAGAGGAGGCGCTCGGCGCCGACGCGGTCGTCGGTGTCACCGTAAGCACGGAGGCGATCGACGGCTCCGACACCATCGGCACGGTCGTCTCGTTCCAGCACCGCCCGTGACGCGGTACGATTAAGCGTGGGGTATCCGTATCCACAGGTGACACGATGACGTCCGATGGGGGACACGACGGGGCACAGTATCTCGCCGGATCGCCGATCCGGGTCGCCGTTCTCCGGACACTCCGGCGGGAGCCGCGTCGTCCGGCGGATCTGACGGACACCGTCGACGCGACCCGGACGACGATTCAGCGGATCCTCGGCGGGTTTCGCGAACGCGACTGGGTGGTCAAGCGGGACGCCGTTTACCACGTGACGCCGACAGGAGAGCGCGTGTACAACGCGTACGAGCGACTGCTGGACGAGGTGGAACTCGCCGACCGATACGGCCGCTTCGCCGCCGAACTCGAGCGTGTGAACGCCGGGTTTCCCGCCGAGGCGATCGGCACCGGAGAGCTGACCGTCGCGACGGAGCAGAACCCGCTCGCCGTGGTCGATCGGCTCACCGGACTCCTTCGAGAGGCGAACGGAGCCGAGATCCGCGCCGTCTCGCCGGTCGTCGTCCAGCAGTTCAACCGAGCGGCCGCGGCCGCGCTCGACGACGGTTCGCTGATCGAACTCGTCATCGACCAAGACGTGCTCGAGGCGTCGGTCTCCGATTTCGGACCGGCGACCGACCGGGCGCTCGACGATGAGTGCGCGACCGTGTACGTCTCACCCGAACCGATCGAGTACGGCCTGTTCGAGTGCGACGGCGTCGCCTGCGTGACGGCGTACGATCGACAGAACAACCCCCGGTGCGTGCTGGAGTCCACGGACCCGGTGGTGGCCGAGTGGGTCGACGACCGGTTCGACTCGCTCGTCGACGACGCGCAGCGGCTGTCGGCCGTCGTCGAGAACGTCTGACTCGCCGGCGGCTACGCCCGGCGCCCGGTGTCGGAGCCCGCGCCGGACTCGTCGGTGTCGCCGTCAGGGTCGTCACGCTCGACGGGGTCGCGGGGGTCGCCGTCGCGTCCCTCTGGGTCGAAGTTGGTGGGGACGACCGTCGGATGATCGATACCGACGGACGGGGTGCGTGTACTCATGGCTCTACCAGTCTGTAGGCCGCGATCCGACTAAAAATTACCCATGTGCATAACGCATCCCGGCCGCGGGAACGTATGTTTCGGGGTTATGCTCCGGATTCGAAGTTTCGAGTTACGCTCTAAACTCGCAGTTTCGGATTACGCTCCGAACTCGTCGGCGTACAGGTCCTGTGCGTGTTCGATCGCCTCTTTCGCGGTCGCCTTGTCCTCCCATCCGAGGGTTTCGACCTCTTTCCCGGCTTCGAGGTTCTTGTACGTCGAGAAGAACTCGTCAATCTCGTCGAGGATCTGCTGGGGGATGTCCTCGAGGTCCTCGATGTGGTCGAAGCGGGGGTCCTCGGTGGGCACCGCGATCACTTTGTCGTCCTGCTCGCCGTCGTCGTCCATCTTCATCAGCGCGACGGGGCGCGCCTCGACGATGCAGCCGGGGAACGTCTTGTCCTCGACGAGCACCATCACGTCGAACGGGTCGCCGTCGTCGTAGTACGACTGCGGGATGAAGCCGTAGTCGTACGGGTAGTGGACGTTCGAGTGGAGCACGCGGTCGAGGACGACGCCGGGGACGTCCTTGTCGTACTCGTACTTGTTCCGCTCTCCCTTCAGACACTCTACGACCGCGTAGATCTCGTCGGGCGCGTCCGGACCCGTCTCGAGGTCTTCCCAGAGATTCACCATGTGCTCCACAGTCGGTCCATACGTGACAAAGCCCTTTCGGGTTCCCCGCGTCGCCCGCCCGCAACGAACCGGCGGGAGCGACGACGTCGCCGCCGTCGCGCCTCGCTCTCAGATCGCGTTTCCGGCGGAATTTATCGGTTACTCGAATATCATATATTTCCGAACGGCACGGTTCGGCCGTGAGATCGTCGCATAATGGCTGAATCGGCCGATGATCGTCCAGAGAGCCCATAGACTCGTATCGGTGCCTGCAAGGCTTCAGTGTCCGTCTTGTACGTGTTTTGGGCGATCGTACCTAACTTGGATAATTAAACAGTAACAAACGTTGAGAAAGGTTATATGTTCGGCTTCCCTTCACTTATCTATGTCAGAGGCACAAGCGGTCACTGATGCGGAGGCATCGAAGGCGGCGTCAGACCTGACGGCGTTCCAACAGAATATCCTCGCGATACTCTCCGAGGAGCCGATGTACGGGCTCGCGATCAAACGCGAGCTTGAGTCGTACTACGGCTCCGAGGTCAACCACGGTCGGCTCTACCCCAACCTCGACGATCTGGTCGCGGACGGGTTAGTCGAGAAGAGCGAGCTCGACAAGCGGACGAATCAGTACGAGCTGACCGAGGCCGGCCACGACGCGGTCCTCGGCCAACTCGAGTGGGTCCTCGACCGATTCGTGACTGACGAGACGCGCGCCGACGAGATCCGCGCGCTCCTCAACGAGTAGGGTTCGCGGAGACCGGGAGACGAAGTGAAGACAGGACGAACACAAATTTTGGCACACACGCGCGGTGAAAACCGCGCACCCTCGACCCGCTGAGCGGAGCCGCCGCCTCGGCCGTGGTCGATGGGGTCCACCCGATCGATGAAAGCGATGCTCCGGCAGTCGATTACGACGATTCCGGTCCGTCGACGTCGGCAGCGGTGGTCTCGATCACCGACAGCGACTCCTCGACGACGGCGAGCTGCTCGTCGGTCGGCCAGCCGTTCCGCGGCAGGTACTCCTCGCGGAACTCCTCGCGCACCTCGAGGGTCGCGTCGTCGACAGCGCGGACGTAGTGGTTGCTCATGAACGCCGCGAAGCTGCGAGCGGTGTCGGCGTGCACCTCCGCGTGCGCGTCGGCGACCGCGTCGGCGACCGCCTCGTTGTAGGCAGCTATCTCCCGGTAGCGGTCGGCATCGCCGGGCCCGGACAGGGAGACCTCGACGGCCCGATCCGTGGTTTCGATCTGATCGAGTTGGACCGTTCCGTCCTCCATCCACTCATCGGGATACAGCACGAGCGTGTCGTCGTCCTCGCGGAGCCGCGGGACGTAGTCGTGGCCCGCGACGACGTCGTCGCGACGCTCTCGATAGAACGCGGCGGCCGCGTCGTCCTCGGTGCGTTGGGCGAGCCGCGTGAGCCGCTCAGCCTCGTCGACGACCTCGACCGGCACGTCGGGGACCCGACCGTCCTCGGCGGCGTCATCCTCGGTGGCGTCGCCGTCGTTTTCGGCGGCCATCACCTCTCGTGCCCGTTCTTTCGCCCACTCCGGCGGTTCTTCGTTAGTTCGCGTCATCGAGTGCCTCGTTCGCCAGATCGTCGGCGCGCGCGTTTATCTCTCGCGGAACGTGACCGATCGACCACCGGTCGAATCGGGCCAACAGCTCCCGAGCGCGAACACGCTTTTCGCGCAGTGTGGGATCGTTGGCGTTCCACTCACCGCGCACTTGCTTCACGATGAGTTCCGAGTCGCCACGGACGTCGATCGCCTCGAAGCCGAACTCGTCGGCGGCTTCGAGCGCCCGGATCAGCGCGGCGTACTCGGCCTGGTTGTTCGTGACCCGCCCGATCCGCTCGCTCCCCTCGGCGACGACGCCGTCAGACGTGACGAGACACCAGCCGACCGCGCCGGGGCCGGGGTTCCCGCGGGACGCGCCGTCGAAGTAAACGTGTGCACGGCCGCCGCCCTCGCGGAGGAGATTCGTTAGGCGGGTCGGGTCGCTCCCCTGTACGACGACTTTGTTCTCGTACGCGACGGCGACCGCCCCGTCTCGCTTGGCGCGCCACCGCTCGTGAGCGGTGTTTCCCGGCTCAATTTGGACGCCGGCGTCCTCCAAACGGGTTCGCGCGGTCGCCGGATCGCAGTCGATCGTCGGCATTCGTTCGTCGTCAACGACGGCGCGTCAAAGCCTTGTCCGTCGCGACCGACCCGGTCGAACAGTTTCGCACCCTCACTAAATTTTAAGTCATTCCATTTAGGTAGCATATAAATGCGATGACACGGCCAACCCGGCAACGGGATCACGACCGGCAGCGTGTGCGGGACGAGGATGCCGACGAGACTGAAACCGACGCCGAGGGAGGTGACGTCGACGAATTGGACCCCGAAGATTTCGAACCGGAGGAACTCACGCGGACCGCGGACGGCGAACTGATTCACGAGGAGACCGGACTCATCGTCGAGGAGGAACAGATCGATCCCGGCCCGGAGTGGCGGGCGTTCAACCACTCCGAGCGGCAGTCGAAGTCCCGCGTCGGCGCACCGACGACGAAGACGATGCACGACAAGGGGCTGACGACGACCATCGACTGGAAAGACAAGGACGCGTACGGCCGCTCCATCTCCTCGAAGAAGCGGTCGCAGATGCATCGATTGCGGAAGTGGCAAGAGCGCATTCGGACGAAGGACGCCGGCGAGCGCAATCTCCAGTTCGCGCTCTCCGAAATCGACCGCATGGCCAGCGCGCTCGGCGTTCCTCGCTCCGTTCGCGAGGTCGCCTCCGTCATCTATCGACGGGCGCTCAACGAAGACCTGATCCGCGGCCGATCGATCGAGGGCGTCTCCACCGCCGCGCTCTACGCCGCCTGCCGAAAAGAGGGTATTCCGCGGTCCTTAGAGGAGATATCCGACGTCTCCCGGGTCGAACGAAAGGAGATCGGTCGGACGTATCGGTACATCTCCCAGGAGCTCGGTCTGGAGATGCGCCCGGTCGACCCGAAGAAGTACGTCCCACGCTTCTCCTCCGAACTCGAACTGAGCGAGGAGGTCCAGTCGAAGGCCAACGAGATCATCGAGACGACCGCCGAGCAGGGCCTGCTCTCCGGGAAATCCCCGACCGGATACGCCGCCGCCGCCATCTACGCGGCGTCGCTGCTCTGTAACGAGAAGAAGACCCAGCGCGAGGTCGCCGACGTCGCGCAGGTGACCGAGGTCACCATCCGCAACCGGTACCAAGAGCAGATCGAAGCGATGGGGATCCACAGCTAAGCCGCCGGCGGAGCGTCGCTCTCCGCTCCACCACCCTTTTTAAACGGCGCCGTCCGCCAGCAACGTTCAAGCCGCCGGGGCGTCAACGTTCGGCCGAATGCGGCTCGACGAGTTCATCGAGTTCGAGGCGAACGAGCGCGCCGAGCGACGGCGCCTCGCGAGCGAGAAGGACTACGGCATCCTCGATCACCTCGACTCCTTCGAGCGGCGGTTCGACGAGCACGTCTCCGACGACGCCGTGGTCGGCAGCGTCTCGCCCTCCATCTTCGTCGGCCGCTCGAACTACCCGAACGTGTCGACCGGGCTGCTCTCGCCGGTCGGTCGCGAGGAGCGCGCGGACACGTTCGAGACCTCCGCGGCGTGGTACGACGAGGGCGTCTCCATCTCCGACGTGTTCGACCGCCGGACGAGCCTGCTCAACTCGGCGCGCGGGGTCGACGTCAGAGACGTCGGCACGAGCGCGAACGGGGCGGGGGGCGGGGCGGTCCACGGCGTGAACGCGGCCGCCAGCGTCCACGACGCCTGGGACGGGTGGCTCGGCGTGCAGCGCGAGGTCGCGATCGCCGACCGGCCGGTCGACGTGGAGATCGGGCTCGACGGGCGGCCCGACCTCGACTTCGACGTCGGGACGCAGGACATCAAGACGCCGACCGGGCCGCGCGCGGCGGCCCGCACCGCCGAACTCGGCGAGAACCCGCACGTCCCGCGACCGGTGCAGAAGACTCTCGAAGACGACGATTGGCGCGCCGAGGGCGCGATGACGTACCTCTACCGCCGTGGGTTCGACGTCTACGAGATCAACACCATCCTCTCCGCTGGCGCGCTCGGGCGCGGCGAGAATCGCCGGCTCGTCCCGACGCGGTGGTCGATCACGGCGGTCGACGACACGGTCGGGCAGTTCCTCCGCGGCTCGATCCGCGATAACCCGACGGTCGACCGGATCGAGGTCCACCGCAACGAGTACCTCGGGAACGCCTTCTGGGTGATTCTGGTGCCGGGACGGTGGGAGTACGAACTCGTCGAGATGAAATCTCCCGGGTCGATCTGGAACCCCGACCCCGAGTCGGGCGTCTCCCTCTCGGCCGCCAGCGAGGGGCGCGAGGGGCGGACCGGCTACGTGGACGAGACGGCCGGCGCCTACTACGCGGCCCGGCTGGGCGTGCTCGAACATCTCAACGACCGCGGGCGGCAGGCGAAGGCACTCGTCCTGCGCCACGTCTCCGACGACTACTGGGGGCCGGTCGGCGTCTGGCAGGTGCGCGAGGCCGTCCGGAACGCCTTCGAAGGGGAATGCGGCACCGCGGAGACGTTCGGCGAGGCGGTCCGCGGCGTCACAGAGCACCTCCCGGTGTCGCTCGGTCGACTCCGTCGGAAGTCGACGCTCGCGGCCGGCCTGCAGGCGAATCTCGGTGACTTCGTCGACGTTGAGTGAGGACGGAAGTGCGGCGTTTCCTGCGCCCGATCCGTTTTAGTCGCGCCGCCGAGATGACAGTCTCATGCTTCCCGCACTCCCAGCGTTCGGCGGCGTCCCCGGCGCTCCCGAACTCGTGATCCTCCTGTTGGTCCTCGTGCTGCTCTTCGGCGTCCCCGTCGTCGTCATCGCGGGCGTGGTGCTGTACCTCAGACTGCGTTCCGACGGCGAGGAGGCGGACGCCGACCGCATCGCGGAGCTGGAGGCGGAGGTCGAACGCCTCCGTGAGAGGATGGGCGACGAGTCGGACGAGCCGGGCGAACCGGATGAGCCGGACGAACCGGACGAACCGGACGAGCAGGACGAACGCGACGGCGACGATCGGTTATGACCGAATGGGGTGACCTGTGCCCCCGAGCGGTCGGGGCTTCGGAGAAGGGCACCGAGGACGCGCTCGCGTATCTGCAGCTGTCGGCGGCGCTCCAGGGTCAAGAGTACCCAACACGGCGCCGATCAGTGTGACCGACGCCGGCGTCCGTGCCCGCTGTCAGTCTTCGACCCAGTAGTACAACTCCTCACGCGGCGCGTCGCAGTTCGGGCAGTTGGCCGGAAGCTCCGCCCCGATTTCGCCCATCTCGCCGCACTCCCAGCAGCGCCACATCACGTAGGCGGTCCCGAACAGGTCGCGCGCGTCCGTGAGGGTCAACGACGCCGATCCCGACGGCGAGGAGACGTAAAAGCCGTCGTCGTCGACGCCGCGGACCGATCCGAGCTTGTCGCCGTCCTCGTCGTACACCGGTTGTCCGATGCTCACGTCGGCGAATACGGGTTCTTCGGAGGTCATACGCGCGAGTACGGGCCGATCCCACATAAGTATGACATGCGAATACACACCACGCGGCGGGCGAACCGCCGACGCGACGGGGAAAGGACCGAGTAACAATGCCCGCTCAGGCCACGGGGGTCCGCTCGACGACGGTTCCGTCGGCGGTCGGGTACTGCTCGACGATTTCGCCGCGGTCGAGGTCGCCGCCCTCGACCATCTCCTCTAACAGCCACCACGCGACCTCGACGTGGTTCGACTTGACGGTGTAGAACTCCTCGGGGACGCCGAGCGCCTCGAAGCGTTCGGGGTCGGCGAACGCCTTCCCGTAGACGAGCGTGCCGTCGTCGGTCACCTCGTCGAACTCCCGCCGGATGTTCTTCGCCATTCGCTTGAGCCGGTTCCGGTGCTGGGCGGCGTCCTTGAACACCGACGTGCAGAAGTACACCTTCTCGTGGCTCGCCATCTCGGAGACTATCGAGTCGTCCTTCGACCCCTCGACGGCCGACATGTGGCCCTCCTGCAGTTCGAACCCTTCCTCCTGCATTCGGCGGTAATTGCCGTCGGACATCTCGAACTCGTTGATGTTGCAGAACTCCGCGGCGCCCTCGTCGAGGAACTCCAGGAACTCCGACTCGGCGCGGATGCCGGGGATTTCGAAGGCGGGGGTGAGCCCCTCCTCTCGGGCGATATACAGGATCTCTTCCCACTCGGTCCCGTGCATGTCGCCCCACAGCTCCAGGGGCGGGTGGAAACGGATCTCGTCGAGGCCCGCCTCCGAGAGGCGGCGCATGTTCTCGCGCCCGCCCGGGATACCGGTGTACAGGTGCGTGTGGTGGTCCTCGCCGAACTCGTCTTTCAGCAGTTCGAGGTAGCGCGTCGTCTTCGCCATCGCCTCTTGCGGTTCGCCACCGGTGATCGAGGTTCCGAGCGCGCTCATACGCTTGGCCTCCTCGATCACGTCCTCGTCGGACTCGACTTTCCGCTCGTTGGCGTACACGTCCGTGACGTTCTTCCGGTTCTCTCCGAGAGGGCAGTAGAAGCAGTCCCGCTGGTCGCAGTAGCCGTAGACGAACAGCACCATCTTGCCGCCCTTGGCGCACTGTTCACAGCCCTTGGAGATCATCTACCCTTACTACCAGCCGCGGCCTCAAAAAGCGTCCGAACTCCGTATCGCCGGGAGAACTGTTGTCACGCGGGCATCGAGGTCGTCGCGGGCGTCGCGTTTGCCGCCGCCGGCCCGTTCGGCGCGTTCGGCAGATGTCGGGGACGACGACGGCGCTCGTCGATCCCGCCGGACGAACGAACACAAAGCATGTACCACCGGGGACGCGAGCGAGAGCCATGAGCGATGCACCGATCGCAGACGAGTCGTCCGAGTCCACCGAGAACGACGGCCTCACCCGTCGTCGCGCGCTTGCCGCTGGCGGCGCGGTCGGCCTCGCCGGCCTCGCTGGCTGCACCGCCCTCGACCTCGCGACCGGCGACACGGTTGAGTTCACGGCGGGCACCGCAACCGTCGCGGACGCGACGCTCGCCGAGAGCGGCTACGAGCTCAACGAGGTGACCGAAGACGTCCAGACCCGCGAGTTCGAAGTGGCCGGATCGACCCAAGAAGTGGAGGTGACGAGCCGGATCGCGGAGTACGACAAGGCGGTCGAGATACTGGGAGAGCGGTATCAGGCGGCGGTGTTCGCCGTGCTGACGACCCCGCGCGTCGAGGTGCTGGGGCAGGCGTTCAACCCCGTCGGAGAGCTCGACGACAACGAGCGCGCGCAGCTGATCGTGGACCGCTACGAGGGCGTGAGCGACCTCGAACGCGGCTCGGAGTACTCGACCGAAATCCTCGACACCGACGCGGGCGTCGTCGTGTACTCGGCCGACGGGGAGATAGAGGGGACTGGCGTGAGCGTCGAACTCGAGTTCCATGTGGCCGAGGCGATAGAGGTCGGCAGCGACTACGTGGTGCCGCTGGCTGCGTACCCGGCGGTGTTCGGCGACGGCGAGAACGTCCGCCGGATGCTGAACGGAATTCAACACGAGCCCGCGCCGAGCGACGACTGAGCGGTCGATCGGAACCACGGTCGGAGAGCAACGCGGTGAAGAATCGAGACGCAATCACCCGCCGTCCCCGAGCCGAAAACATATCCCGGCGCCTCGCATAGCGTCAGACGATGCTGTTGGTCCTCTGCGTCGACCTCGACGACGACCTCGGCCGAAAGACTGGGATCCCCACCCCGGTGATCGGCGCCGAGAACGTCACCGAGGCCGCCGTCGCGCTCGCGACCGCCGACCCGGAGGACTCGGACGTGAACGTCCTCTTTCAGGGCGTGAACGTGCACGACGAGCTGGCAGCCGCCGGCGAGGCCGTCGAGGTCGCCGCAGTCACCGGAATAGACGGTTCCGACGTGAAGGCGAACCGCGCGGTCGGGAAGGAGGTCGACCGCGTCCTCGCCGAGCTGTCGACCGGCGAGGAAGTCTCCGCCGTGGTGATCACCGACGGCGCACAGGACGAGTCCGTCCTCCCGGTGATCCGCTCGCGGATGCCGATAGACGGGATGCGTCGCGTCGTCGTTCGGCAGGCCCAGGACCTCGAATCGCTCTACTACACGATCAAGCAGGTGCTCGCGGACCCCGAGACCCGCGGGACGATCCTGGTCCCGCTCGGCGTCCTCCTCCTCATCTACCCGCTGGTCGTCGTCGCGAACCTCTTTGACGTCGCGGGCGCGGCGGTCCTCGGAATCCTCTCCGGGCTCGTCGGTCTCTACTCGCTGTTCCGCGGCCTCGGGCTGGAAGAGAGCGTCGACGGGGCCGCCTCGAGGGTGCGGAACGTGCTGTACACCGGGCGGGTCACCCTCGTCACCTACGTCGTCGCGCTCGCGCTGATTGTGGTCGGCGGCGTCCAGGGACTGGAGACGGTGGAGACCGTCAACGCGGTTCGCGACGGATCGGGGACGACCGGCGTGACGGTCGCTGCGTTCGTCCACGGGTTCGTCCAGTGGCTGGCGGTCGCCGGCGTCACCTCCAGCCTCGGGCAGATCACCGACGAGTACCTCGGCGGTCGGTTCCGGTGGCGGTACCTCAACGCCCCGTTCTACGTGTTGTCCATCGCGGTCGTGCTGTACGCCGTCTCGGGGTTCTTCCTGCCGGAAGCGCCGGGCGTCACCTCGCTGGGGCTCCCGGATCTCGCATTGGCGCTCGCGGCGGGGACGCTCACGGCGGTGTTGAGCACGCTCGCGTTCGCCGTCGCGGAGTCACAGCTCCCGTCGGCGGCGGGCGTCAGCGAGCGAAAAAGCGGATAGGTGGAGGTGTCGACTCCAGCGGAGCGCGGTGTCGTCGAGTGAACGCCCGTCGAGAGATTACAGAGATTACCGCGGCGTCCACTGGTCGCAGGCGTCCATGTCGTCCATCAGTTCGTCGTGATGGTCGCAGTACGGCTGCATTCCCTGGTCGGTCCGGACGTAGTCGAAGTGCGTGCAGTTCCCGCAGTACGTGTCGCCGGGGCCGTCGCGCGCGGCGGCGGTGGACCGATCGTCCGGTGTCGACCCTGCAGGCCCGGACGGGCCGGACTGCCCGCTCGCCGGCCCCGCGTCGTCGAGGGGCGACCGGAGGTCGGTGTCGGTCTCGCCGCCGTCGCTCAGGCCGGCCGACCCGCTCGCGTTCCCGCCGGAGGCGCTCCCCGGCGAGTTTGTACTGGCAGCGGGGGTCGAGTCACCGAACTCCGCGCCCGACAGCGAGCCGTTCCCCGTCGGCGCGTCGGTTCGACCGGTGTTCTCCGGTCGGTTCGTCTGCGTCTCCACCTCACCGTCGGGGACGCCACCGAGCAGACCGACGCCGCCCATTCCGTCGACCTGGTCGCGGCCGACCTCGATGATCTTCGTCTCGCCCTTGTGCGTCACCTCCATCGTGACGGTGCCGCCGGGGTCGTTCCGCGTCTTGAAGTTGACGACGCCGACGAAGACGCTCCACATCGTCGTCGCGGCGCCGACGAAGTACAGCCCCGCGGTCGGCAGCGTGAGGTCCGTGAGCTCCGGACGCGGCCCGCCGACCCAGTGGTAGGGGTAGGCGTACGCGAACAGCGCGACGCCGAGACACATGACGGCCGCCCCGACGACCGCGGCGGCGCGCGTGTTACGGTCCGCCGGGAGGACGGTCATCACGCCGAGCAACAGCAGTGGAACGCCGACGCCGCCGAGGATACCGCCGAGCCGCCGGGCCGTGCCGGAGCTGTAGCCGCTCGGAAGGACGACCTCCGCGGCGACGAGGATCCCGGCGACGAGCAGCAGCGTTCCGGCGACGAAGGCGCCCACCCCCAAAGTGACCCGACGCGGGTCAGTCTCGGAGCGCCCTCGTCCACCGTACGTCTCCGAGAGACTGGTCATAGCTGGGCTACGTGGTCCTCCGTGAAAACAGTATGTCAGACGCTCGCCCCCGGCGGCCGACGCGACGGCGAAAACGGGGGGCGGAGAGGGAGCCGACGGGGTCTCGCTTACACCAGCGCGTCGATGTCGGCGTGCGCGTCGAGCAGTTCGGCCATCCGGTCGACGGTGCGCGCGTCCCGAGTCCGGCCGCTGCGGACGATCCCCTCGGCGCGATCGATCGCGGTGACGGTGTCGGTGTTCACGGCGAGCACGGGCTTCCCCGCGTCGGCCGCCTTGCCGAGCACCGCACCGGAGGGTCGGTGGCCGCCGGTCAGGACGAGACACGCGACGCCGGAGGCGTCGAGCGCCGCGGTCTGGACGTCCGCGCGGTCACCGCCGGTGATGACGGCGGCGTCGCGGGCGCGCCGGAAGTACCGCAGCGCCTCGTCGCCGCCCATCGCACCGACGAGGAAGCGCTCGACGAAGCCGTCGGTCGGGGCGTCCGTGAGCAGTTCGGCGCCGAGTTCGTCGGCAAGCTCTCCGACGGTGACGCCCGCGAGCTCCTTCTCGTGGGGGATCGCACCGAACACCGTGATCCCCTTCGATTCGAGGAACGGGATCCCGTCCTGGTCGAGCGAATCGAACGCGTCGTCGGAGACCTTGTTGAACACGACGCCCGCGAGCCGGTCGCCGAAGGCGTCGGCGGCGGCGAGCACGTCGTCGAGGTCGTTCGGCGAGCCGTACCCCGCGACGAGCACCACCCGCGCGTCGAGCAGTTCGGCCACGTCGACGTCGGTCAGGTCGACGACCCCGCCGGTGGTCCAGTTGCCGCCGCCCTCGACGAACATGTGGTCGCGGTCGGCGGCCAATCCCTCGTACTCCTCGCGAACCCGTTCGCGAAGGGCGTCGGTGTCCTCGGTGCCGCGGATCGCACCCTCGACGAACGTCGGCGAGTAGACGACCGGCTCCATCTGGTGCATCTCGGCGTCGAGCCCGAGCACCTCGCGAGCGAGCATTGGGTCCTGATCGAGCGTCTTGCCGACGTTCGACTGGAGCCGCGTCCCCTTCGGCTTCATGTAGCCGACGCTGCGGTCGCGGTCGGCGGCGAGCCGCGCGAGCGCGATGGTGATCGCTGTCTTTCCGACGCCTTCTCCGGTCGCGGTAACGAGTGTCGTGGGTGTGTCTGTCATGAGTTGAGTTCCTCCGGGTCAACCGTAAGTCTCACGTCGACGGCGGCGGCGTTCGTGCCGCCGTCAGCGTCGGGCAGTGCGACGAGCGGATTGATGTCGAGTTCCAGGATGGCCGGGAAGTCGGTGACCAGTTGTGAGAGCCGTCCGATCGTGTCGACGACAGCGTCGACGTCGACCGGAGCGCGGCCGCGGGCACCGCGGAGCAGCGGCGCCGACTGGATCTCCTCGGTCATCTCGCGGGCTTCCGGCTCCGAGACGGGCGCGACGCGGAATGTCGTGTCCTCCATCACCTCCACGAAGATGCCGCCGAGCCCGAACATCAGCAACGGTCCGAACTGCGGGTCGCGGTTCATGCCGACGATCGTCTCGACCCCGTTCTCCAAGTCGACCATCTCCTGCACCTGCACGCCGAGCACGGTCGCGTCCGGCTGGTAGTTACGCGCTCGGGTGATCAGGTCCTCGTAGGTGTCGGCGACGTCCTCGTCCGCGACGCCGACGGCGACGCCGCCGATGTCGGACTTGTGGAGGATGTCGGGCGAGACTATCTTCATCACCACGTCCCCGTCGATGTCGCCGGCGACTGCGGCGGCGCGCTCGGGTGAGTCGACGATTTCGCCAGCCGGCGTCGCGATCCCGTACGCGTCGAGCAGCTCCATCGCCTCCACGCCGAGGCGGTTGTCGTCGCGGTCGCGCACCGTTTCGAGTATCTCGCGAGCGCGCTCGCGGTCGACGTCGAACGACATCGAGTCGGCGTACTCCCGGTCCTTGACGTCGCGATACTCCGCCAGCGTCGCGAGGCTCTCGATCCCACGGGCGGGGTCGAAGTAGCAGGGGATTCCCTTCGCCTGTAGCTGCTGTTTCGGCTTGCGGGTCCGGTCGCCGCCCATCAAGCAGGCGGCGACGGGCGCGTCCATCTCCTCGCTGACCGCCTCGATGGCGTCCGCCAGGTCGGCGAAATCGATCGTCGCCGTCGGAGCGGCCAGCACGAGGGCGGCCCCGACGTTGTCGTCGGCGACGGTGATCTCCAGCGCCTCGCGGAACCGCTCCACGTCGGCGTCGCCGATCACGTCGACCGGGTTGTGGATGTTCGCCTCCTCGGGCATCGACTCGGCCAGCGCGTCGCTCGTCTCCGCGGTGAACGACGCCATGTCGAGGTCGGCGTCGCCGACGGCGTCGGTCGCCATCACGCCGGGGCCGCCGGCGTTGGTGACGATGGCGACGCTGTCGGTGTCCGGAAGCGGCTGGCTCCCGAGGATACCGGCGGAGTCGAACAGTTCGTCGACCGACTCGGCGCGGATGACGCCCGCCTGATCGAGGCCGGCCTCGTACGCCTTGTCGGAGCCGGCGAGGGTGCCGGTGTGCGAGGAGGCGGCCTGCGCACCGGCGCTCGTCCGCCCCGACTTCACGACGACGATAGGCGTGTCCTGGGTCGTCTCGCGGGCGGACTCGATGAACTCGCGGCCGTCTTCTATCCCCTCGAGGTAGCCGATGATCACGTCGGTCTCCTCGTCGGCCCCCCAGTGATCGACGAAGTCGGTCTCGTCGAGGACGGCCTTGTTCCCGAGCGAGACGACGTCTTTGAAGCCGATCCCGTTGTCGTTGGCCCAGTCGAGGACCGCGGTGACGAACGCGCCCGACTGGCTCATGAAGGAGAGTCCGCCGGGGAGCGCGTTCTCCGGGCCGAACGTCGCGTTCATGCCCGAGGGCGTCGACATAATCCCCAGGCTGTTTGGGCCGACGAGGTTGAGGTCGTACTCGTCGGCTATCTCCGCGAGGCGTCGCTCCCTCGCGGCCCCGTCCTCCCCCGTCTCGCCGAACCCGGCGGTGATGACGACGACGTTCCGGACGCCCGCCGCGCCGCACGCCTCGATCGCGTCCAACACGATCGAGGGCGGCACGACGATCACGGCGACGTCGGCGTCGGCGTCGGCCACCTCGTCGACGCACGGCGTCCCGAGCACCTCGTCGTAGTTCGGGTTGACGGGAACGGTGACGCCGTCGAAGTCGTCGAGCAGATTCGACGTGACCGCGCGACCGACGGCCCCCTCGCGAGTGGTCGCGCCGACGACGGCGACCCGATCCGGGTCGAACAGCTCATTGAGCGTACCCATCAATGTGCAACTACGCGAACCGGATGTTTAAGATCGGTGGGATTGCGTTCGCGAGTCGAGTCAATCACGAACGATCGATCTGGAAGTCACAGAATCGATCAGCGCAGCGCCGACGACGGCGACCGATCACTGAAATATTCGGGATCCGCGAGGTCTTCGAGGTCTGCGAGGTCCACGAGATCCGCGAGATCCGCACCCTCGGTCACTCCGGGCTCAGTCCCTCCCCGCCGCCCGCGTTCGAGCCGGCGACGTCCCGACTCTCGGTGTCGCCGCTTCTCTCGGTGTCGCCACCGCCGTTCGCGCGGGCCGCGACCGTTCGCGGTTGGGTCGGTGAGTCGGTCACCGTGCGCTCGGCGTCGTTCGCGTCCCGCCCGCCGCTCGGGACGACGAGCGTGACCACGTTCCCGTTCGAGTGGGTGTCGAAGGAGAGGTCGCCGCCGGATCGTTTCGCGACCCAGTACACGAGCCACAGCCCCATCCCACCGGTGTGTCGCAGGTCGTCCATCTCCCACCGGTCGGTGATGACGTACCGCTCGTCCGTGGGAATCGGCGGGCAGTTGTCGCGGATCGAGATCTCGACGGTTTCCGCGGTCTCGGTCACATCGACCCGGACGCGTGGCGTGGACTCCGCGTGTTCGATGGCGTTTTCGACGAGTTCGGCGATCGCGTAGTCGAGTTCCGGGTGCGTGAACGCCCGTGCGTCCCGGGAGTACGAGACGGAAACGGTCGGGACGGCCTCGCCGTCGCCCGACCCATCGACCGATACCTCGCCGTCGGAGGGCCCGTCAGGGTCCCGATATCTGACGTTGACGGCGTCTGCCCCGCCGAAATCCTCGACGGCCATGTCGAGTCCCTTCTCGACCATGGGCGCAATCGCCACCGACTGCGGCGAGCCGCGCTGACGGAGCAGGTCGATGACGCCGCGCTGCTTCTCAGCGGTCGTCAGCAGATCGGAGGCGATCCGCCGTATCGTCTCAGCGTGCTCGACCAGGTCCGCACCGAACTCGGCGAGTTCGGTCGGGGCGCACGGCGGGGCCGTGTCGTCGTCGTCAGCGTCCTCGTCGGCGGTCGTCCACGCTTCGGGGTCGAACGCCGCCGCGCTCGCCACGCGGTCGGCGATCCGTTCAGCGGTGCCGTCGACGACGTTCATGTCGTTGCGGATCGTGTGACGGAGGAGGTTGTCCATCACGGCGAGCTGTCGGTCGCGGCGGTACTCCTCGGTGACGTCGCGAGCGAAGCCCGTGACGGCGACCACCTCGCCGTTCCGCACGACCGGTTCGCCGGGGACTCGGACCCAGCGTGTGGTCTCGTCGGCTTGCCCGATCCGGTAGTCGATGCAGATCGACTCACCGGCGGAGAGCCGTCTCATCGCCTGCTCGACGTACGGCCGGTCGTCGGAGTGGATCGAGTCGAGAAACACCTGCGGGTCCCGTCGGAGACGTTCCGTCGAAACGTCGTACACCCCCTCGACCGCACCGCTGATAAACAGCAGCTCTGACCAGTCCGGAGAGAACATCCAGAGCACGTCCGTCGACGCCGACGCGATGGTCTCCAGCCGCCGGCGCGACTCCACCTCTCGGGTGACGTCGCGGGAGGTCAACACGTAACCGTCCACCCCAGTCGACTCGGGCGTGTGGACCTGCGTCCGCAGCCACACCCAGCCGCCGTCGGCGGTCGCGTAGCGGTACTCGATCGGATCGTCCGGCTTCAGTTCGCCGGCGACGATCCGTGCGAACCCCTCGCGGAGCCGCGTTTCGTCTTCGGGGTGAACCAGCGAGAACGCGTCAGTTCCGACGAGTTCGTCCGGGTCGAATCCGGTCAGATCGACGGTCGCCGCGTTCAGGGACCGGTAACTCCCGTCGTCATCGAGAACCGCGACCTTGTCTTGAGTGAGGTTCAAGAGGATTTCAGGGTCCGGTCCATCGCGCATACAGTCCGGACTCTCCAAAGGAGAGTGATAAGCCTGCCCGGCCGATTATCAGAACCGAATCTCGTTCAGCTCAGTCGGCGGAGACGCCGGTGGTCTCCGCGACCGCGGCGATCGGCTCCGTCGCCTCGTCCTCGACGGTGAGCGTAACGCCGTCGTCGCCGAGTTCGATCGCCGCGTCGGTGGCCCCGCGCGTGTACTCGGCGGCGTGGTCCCCGTCGGGGTCGAAGCGGACGCCCTCCCGCAGGAGCGGCGTCTCGCTCAGGCGCTCGACCTTCCGGTACGCGGTCGACAGCGCGATGTCACAGGCGTCGGCCAGTTCGCTCGTCGTCATCGGCGTCTCGGCGGCGCCGAGGATCGCTCGACAGTCGGGGTCGGCGAGGGCGTCGAAGGTCGCGTCGAGCGTCTCGTCGCCTTCGGTCACCGTCGTCGGTCCGGTCGCGTACGAGGCCTGTCGCTTCATGGATGTAGGTTACGTCGCTATCCACCCGAATCCCGACCCTGCATATGAGGGGTGTTTTATAAGCATCCGGCTGAACCGGCCTCGTTCGGACCGCGTTGTCTCCCGCCGTGGCCCCCGACCGCAGGCGGGGAGTCCCACGGCGTCAACGTTTTGACTGGGGGCGAGAACGGTCGGACGCAGATGGGATCCGGCATCAGAGCGGAGGTATCGCTTCCGGCGGGAGCGTCGTCGCCGTTCGACGGAGTCATCGACGGGTCGACGCCGATTTACAGCGTCTCGCGAAGCGCGCCGAACGAAACCGGCGGGATCGCGGTGTTCGAGTTCATCGCCGACGCCGACCTGTCGGTCCCCGAGTGGGTCGACGTCGTCTTCGATTACGGCCCCAAGACGGCCTACCGGTTTGAAACGGTGCCCGCCGAGGATTCGCCGTTCTCGGTGCTCGACCGCCACGGGCTCCCGATCACCGAACTGACGATCCGCGACGGCCGACTCCTCGTGACGTTCCACGCGACCGACCTCCCAGCGCTCCGGTCTGTGCTCGACGCGTTTCGGGAAGCCTCCTCCGACATGGAGGTGCTGCGACTCCTGCAATCGTCCTCGATACCCGAGGAGTCGGACTTGGTCACCGTCGACCGGAGCGACCTCACCGAGCGTCAGCGCGAGGTCCTCACCGCCGCCTACGACGCCGGCTACTTCGATCACCCCAAAGGGGCCAACGCGGGCGAGGTCGCCGAGTCGCTCGGGATCGATCGGTCGACGTTCAGCGAGCACATCGCGGCCGCTCAGCGGAAGATTCTCTCCTCGCTGCTGGACTGAGCGACAGCGAGCGATCGGAGCCGTTGATCGGATTCCGAAACTGCAAGAATTCGAACCATCCTTCATGAGTGTCTGTACCGTACCCGCATCTATGACGAGCCCTGGGACCCACACCTTCGTCTGCCCGGAGTGTCGTCGATCAATCGAGGTGGACGACGCCATGCGGGCGACGTTGCTCGACGCGGGCTGCGTCGTCTGCAGGGAGCCCGTCACGGAGAGCGACATCGTGGACGCGCAGACCGCGTAGCGGCGTCCCCGTCCGCGCCGCCTCCCTCGGTGTCCGGACGCCTCCGCACCGTCGTCAGGGGACGATCCGTCTCGTATCCTTTATCCCGGCGTACGCCGACTCGTGGTGTATGGCGATGAACAGCGAGGTCGAGATGACCGACGCGGAGGTCGACGCGTTCCTCTCGCGACACGAGACCGGCGTACTCTCGCTCGCACGCGAAGAGACCCCGTACGCGATCCCGATCTCCTACGGCTTCGACGAAGAGTCGCGCGACGCCTTCCTCCGACTCGTCTCGACGCCCGACAGCGAGAAGCGCGAGTTCCTCGCGTCGAGCCCGAAAGCGCGGATCGTGGTGTACGAAGAGAACGGAGACGCGTACGGCAGCGTCGTCGGCGTCGGGACGCTGCGCCGGGTCGACCTCGACGAACTCACGCCCGAAACCATCTCGCAGTACGGGGAGACCCGCCGTCCGCTGTTCGAAATCTGGGCGGACGGCAAACCCGACCTCGACATCAACCTCTATCGATTCGTCCCCGACCGACTCACCGGGCGGACCGTCGTCGTCGACCGCGACGACGAGTAACCGGTCGGCGGGTATCGGTTCTGTCCCGGAAGGTGAGTGAAAACTGAACGTGTACCGAAGGGTCTCGCTGGTGACCGACGATGCGGCGCTACGCGTCGCCGAAGTCGCCGGAGAAGTCGGTCTCAGTGACGCTGGTCGTACAGACCGGACAGCCCGTCTCGAGGATCGTCTTCCGCATCTCCTCGTTGACCTCGATTGTCTGCGCACAGTCCGAACACGTGAATTGAACGGTGGTCAACACTGGCCCTCTCTCGTCTCGCCGGGAGGACACCAGGCGATATAAATGACCGGCTTCGCCGACTATCGGCCCGACCGTGCGACCGTTCGCTCGCTTTCGACCCTCCGAGCGGGACGCCGCACGCCGTCGTCTGCATCGACCTCCGCGCGTCTCAGTCCGTCCGCGGGACCGCATATGCGCCGAGCGCGAGGAACGCGACGGCGAGGACCGAGAGGACGACCAGGTCGCCGACCCACGCGCCGGGCTCGTGGACGATGGCCCGCGTCCCGCGCGCGAAGTACGTCAGCGGCGAGGCGGCGACGGCCGGGCGGAACCACGCCGGCAGCAGGTCGGGGGAGACGAACGTCTCCGAGAGGAACAGCAGCGGGAGCGCGACCGTGTTGCTCGCGGCGATCACGCCGTCCTGCGAGTCCGTGAGCGCGCCGAGCACCGCTCCGAGCCCGCAGAACAGCGCGACGCCGACGGCGACGAAGAGAGGTAACGCGGCGAGCGCCGGCGAAACGACCGGATCGGCGTCGGTCACCACGAGCACGAGCCCGAAGATCAGGAGGCTCGCCGCGCCGATGATCGCGACGTTCACGAGCG
Source organism: Halorubrum wangae (assembly GCF_051194135.1). Lineage (NCBI taxonomy): Archaea > Methanobacteriati > Methanobacteriota > Halobacteria > Halobacteriales > Haloferacaceae > Halorubrum > Halorubrum wangae. Next base: position 57,746 of record NZ_JBLZNH010000003.1, read on the forward strand.
TGTGCGCGAGGAGCCACTCCGCCCGCGAGAGCGGCGTCGTCGCCAGCTTCTCGAACCGACCCCCGTCTCGATGTCGGGCGATCTCGGAGCCGACCCGAGACAGCGGGGTGAAGAGGACGACCACGGCGAGGTAGCCGGGGATGTAGTACCCCGCCGGCTCTGCGAACAGTCCGCCCCCGGTCGGCTGGGTTCGCACCAACGCGCCGAAGATCACTACGAGGATCACCGGGAAGAAGAAGGTGAAGAACACCGCCGTTCGGCGGCGGAGGAACGACCGGGCCGCGGCCGTCGCCTCGGTACGGATCCGACCGATTCGCGTCATTGGTCTCCCCCGTCCGGCACTGCGGCGTCGGGGTCGTCGGGGTCGCCGCCGTCGCTGTGCGCCGTCGGGATTACCTCCTCTCGCGGCGAGTACTCTTCGCCGGTGAGCCGAAGGTACACGTCCTCCAGCGACGGTTCGGACCACGCGAGCGACTCGAAGGCGACCCCGACCGCGTCAAGGGCGTCGACCGCGTCGCCGATCGCCTCGGGTCGAACGCCGCGGATCCGGAGTCCGTCGCGGGTCGACTCGACCGCGGTGCCGCCCGCGAGGCGGTCACCGACGCGCGCCGCGGTCCGTTCGCTCGCGGGACCGTCGAGGCTCACGTCCAACCGGGGCGCGCCGCCGTGCTCGGCGATCAACTCCTCCGGTCGGCCGACGGCGACGACCGCGCCATCCCGAAGAAGGGCGACGCGGTCGGCGAGGCGCTCGACCTCGTCCATCGCGTGGCTGGTGAGGAAGACCGTCGTGCCGCCGTCGGCGAGCCGTTCGATCAGGCGGTGGATCGACCGCCGGCCCGCCGGGTCGATCCCGGTGGTCGGCTCGTCGAGGAAGAGGAGGTCGGGGTCGTTGACGATGGCAGTCGCGACGCAGGTCCGGCGCTGTTGCCCCCCCGAAAGAGTCTCGTACCACGCGTCGGCGTCGTCGGCCATGCCCACGTCCCGCAGGACCGACTCCGTGTCGCGGGCCTCGTCGTACAGCCCGCCGTAGTAGTCGACCAGCTCCCGCGCCGTGAGTCGTTCGGGAGGGTCGAACGACTGCGGAAGGAGGCCGATTCGCTGCGGATCGACCTCACGGGGCGGGACGCCAAACACGCGCAGGTCGCCTTCGGCGTCAGTGGTCCCCGTCAGCGCGCGGACGAGGGTGGTCTTGCCGGCGCCGTTGGGGCCGATGAGCCCGAACACCTCGCCGGCCTCGACGCGGAGGTCGACCCCGTCGAGCGCGACGACGTCGCCGTACGACCGCCGGACGCGCTCCCCGACGAGCACCGCGCCGCCGTCGGCGTCGTCGGCCGCGGACGTCGTCGCGGCCGCTGTCTCGTTCATGGGTTCGATCGGTCGGGCGCGCGCCTAAGAGTTGCTCTTCGCGGCCGCCGAACCGCGATCGGAGGAGGCCCGGAACCGCCGGCGTCGACCCGGTCCGTTACGCCTAAGCGACGCGACGCCGACCCACGGGACATGGACTACCACGAGGCGGCGGCGTTCCTCTTCGACCTCCGCCGCTTCTCGGTCAGGCCGGGGACCGAGCGCGTCGAGGCGCTGCTCGACCGACTCGGCAACCCGGAAGACGACGTGCCGTTCGTGCAGGTGACCGGCTCGAACGGGAAGGGGAGCACGGCGCGCATGACCGAATCGATCCTGCGCGAGGCCGGGCTCTCCGTCGGCCTCTACACCTCGCCGCACCTCTCCGCGCTGGCCGAGCGGGTCCGTGTCGACGGGCTCCAGATGACCGAGGCGGCGATCGTCGACTTCGTCGAGGAGGCGAAGCCGTGGCTCGTCGAGCGCGCGGCCGCCGGCGAGCCGCTCACCTTCTTCGAGGTCGTCACGGCGATGGCGATCCGTGACTTCGCGCGCCGCGACGTCGACGTCGCCGTGCTGGAGGTCGGCCTCGGCGGCGAGTACGACGCGACCAGCGCGGTCGACCCCGTCGCGACCGCCGTGACGAACGTCTCGCTCGAACACACCGCGGTCCTCGGCGACACGGTCGCGGAGATCGCCCGCACCAAGGCCCGGATCGCCGAGCCGGACGCGCCCCTCGTGACGGCCTGCGAGGGCGAGGCGCTCGACGTCGTCCGCGAGGTCGCCGCCGAGGCCGGCGCGCCGGTCGCGACGGTCGCGAGGGCGAAGCGAAGGGAGGACGGCGAGAAGGATGCGGACGGCGACGACGGCGATGACGGCGATGCGCCCGCGCTCTCAGTCACCTACGACGGGCGGGTGAGCCCGACCGACGCCGAGGTGACGCTCGCGGGCGAACTCGCGGGCACCTACCGGATCCCGCTCGTCGGCGACCATCAGGCGACGAACGCGGGGGTCGCCGTTGCGCTGGCCCGACGGACTGCGGCGGCGGTGGGCGAACGATCCGACGCTGACGGGGTCGAGAGTGAGGCCGCCGACCCCCTCCCGGAGAGCGCGATCCGCGACGGACTCTCTCAAGCGACGTGGCCGGGGAGGTTCGAAGTGATCGACACCGCGCCGCTGACGGTGCTCGACGGCGCGCACAACCCCGCCGCCTGCGAAACGCTCGCTCGGACGCTCGACGAGTACGACTACGACGACCTCCACCTCGTCTACGGGGCGATGCACGACAAGGACCACGCGGGCGCCGCGAGCGCGCTTCCCGACGCCGCCTCGGCGGTCACCTGCCGGCCGGCGCTCAACCGAGCGGAGGATCCTGAAGTGCTCGCGACCGCGCTCCGGACGGCAGGCGTCGACGGGGTGACCGTCGGCGACGACGTGGCCGCCGCCCTCGACGACGCGGTCGCTCGCGCCGACCCGGGCGACTGCGTGCTGCTCCTCGGGTCGCTGTTCGCGGTCGCGGAGGCGCGGGCGGCCCGGCTTCGAACCGTGACGCCGCGATCGGTCGGCAAGTCGGGGAAACGAGCCGGGGCAGACGCCCGTCGTGCGCTCGATGCGGGCGGGGTGTCGCCCGACGGGGCCGCGATCCTGGCAGATGGGATCGATCACCGGGTCCTCGCGCTTCGGCTGCGCGGCGACCGCGCCGAGCGCGTCGCGGCCGCGGTCCGCGAGGCCGGCGGCGACGGGGTGATCGGCGGACTCGGGGCGGGAGAGGGGCGCGTTCCGGACGGCGAGCAAGTCCCGGTCACCCTCGGCGCGACGATCGCGGAGTACCGGGACCTGCTCGACCGCATGCGCGCTCGGGAGGGCACCGGGCTCGACGGCGTCGCCGCGGACATCGCTCGCCGGCTTGAGCGCGACGGCGTCGCGGTCGAATCCGGAGGCGACTCCGGCCCGGACTACCCGTGGACCGACGGCACGGCCGTGATGGGCGTACTCAACGTCACGCCGGACTCGTTCCACGACGGCGGGCGCCACGAGGCGCTGGCAGACGCGGTCGCGGGCGTCGAGCGCATGGTCGAGGCGGGCGTCGACGTCGTCGACGTCGGCGGCGAATCCACCCGACCGGGTGCGGAGCCGGTCCCCGTCGCGGAGGAGATCGATCGCGTCGTCCCGACGATCGAGGCGATACAGTCGGTGCCGGCGGTCGCCGACGGCGACGTGCTGATCTCGGTCGACACGCGGAAGGCGCCGGTCGCGACGGCGGCGCTTGAGGCAGGGGCGGACGTCATCAACGACGTGACCGGACTGGCGGACCCCGAGATGCGCGAGGTCGTCGCCGATGCGGACTGCCCGGTCGTCCTGATGCACAGCCTCGACGCGCCGGTCGACCCGTCGAACGATCCCGAGTACGACGACGTGGTGAGCGACGTGATCGCGTCGCTCCGCGAACGGCTGGCGCTCGCCGACACGGCCGGGATCGACCGCGACAAGGTGATCGTCGACCCGGGACTGGGCTTCGGGAAGTCGGCGGCCGAGGCGTTCGAGTTGATCGACCGCGTCGGGGAGTTCGCCGCGCTCGACTGCCCGGTGCTCGTCGGCCACTCGCACAAATCGATGTTCGGCGCGGTCGACCGCGCCCCGGACGACCGCGAGCACGCCACCGTCGCCGCGACCGCGCTCGCGGCGGATCGGGGGGCGGACATCGTCCGAGTCCACGACGTGGCGGAGAACCGCGCCGCGGTCGACGTGGCCGCCGCGGTGAACGGGGCGGATCGGCGGGACGGCGCCCACGCGGAGGACATCTCCGACGAATGACGGCAGCGTTTTCCTTTCGCACCCCGTCACATCGGTATGGCCCGGCGTCTGCTGCTCGGCTGTAGCGCGGTCGGGAACACGCTCGTCGAACGCACCCGCCAAGAGCGAGGCGAGCTTATCGCTATCACCGACGACACGGGGTGGGTGTCGACGTTCCGCGACCGCAACGTCACCACCGTCGAGGCCGATCCGACCGACGCCTCGATGTACCCCGACCACGCGTCGGTCGTGCTGATCGCGAGCGACGACCCCGCTCGCAACGTCGCCGCCGCGGAGGCCGCCCGAGGCCGATACCCGGATGCGATGATCGTCGCGCACGTCGGAACGGACCCGACCGCCTCACAGCGGTCGGCGCTGGAGGCGGTCGCCGACCGCGTCGTCGACCCGGTCGAGGCGATGGTCGCCCGCGTCCGACACGCGACGGGCGCCGACAGCGAGGAGCGACCGGTGCGGCTACTGTCGACGCTCCGCGAACTCTCCGGCCCCCTGCTCGTGGTCGCCCACGACAACCCGGACCCGGACGCCATCGCGAGCGCCCTCGGGCTGGCGCGGGTTGCGGACGCCCTCGGCGTCCCCGCCGACGCCTGTTACGGAGGTGAGATCGCACACCAGGAGAACCGCGCGATGGTGAACCTGCTCAACCTCTCGCTGTCCACGTTCGACGGTATCGACCTCGACGACTACGACGGCGTCGCTCTCGTGGACCACTCGCGGGCGGGCATCAACGACAGCCTGCCCGAGGAACACCCGGTGGACATCGTCGTTGATCACCACCCGCCTCGCGGGCCGGTCGCGGGGTCGTTCGTCGACATCAGACCGGAGGTCGGCGCGACGAGCACGCTGATCGAGGAGTACCTCTCGCGGCTCGGCATCGAGCCCGACCGCCAGCTTGCGACCGCCCTCCTGTACGGGATCCGCGTCGACACGAAGGATTTCACCCGGCTGACGTCGATCCCGGACTTCGAGGCCGCGGCGTCGCTGTCGCCGCTCGCCGACGAGTCGACGCTCGAGCGCGTCGAGAGCCCGAGCGTGAGTCAGGAGACCCTCCGGGTGCTCGCGAGCGCCATCGAGGGACGAGACGTGCGCGGCTCCACGGTGGCGTCCTGCGTCGGTGAGATCAGCGACCGAGACACCCTCGCGCAGGCGGCCGAGCGCCTCCTCGATATGGACGGGATCACCGTCACGTTCGTCTACGGCTACAAGGACGGGGTGATCTACGCCTCGGCGCGGTCGCGCGGCGCGGACCTCGACGTGGGCGAACTGCTCCGAGACGCGCTCGACCCGGTCGGCTCCGCCGGCGGCCACGCCACCATGGCCGGTGCGCAGGTCCCGCTCGGCATCTTGGAGGAGGTCTCGGAGTCGGAGTCGCTGTCGGGGGTCGTCGAGGCGTTCGTCTCCGGCCGGTTCTTCGAGGCGCTCGACGATGCCCCGGCCCAGCCCGTGAACACGGTGCCGGAGTTCCCGATCGGCTGAGAGACCGATTCGCGGCCGGACGAGGTGTCCTCCGGCGGTCGTCCGTCGGCCGCGTCCGATGGCGCAACCTACATACTTCGCGGTGGCGAAGTACGGTACATGACTGACAATACTGTCGACCACCGTCGACTCATCATCGCCGGCACCGGGATCGCGGGGCTCTCCGCGGCCATCTACGCCGCGCGCTCGAACAACGACCCCCTGCTCATCGAGGGTGACGAGCCGGGCGGTCAGCTCACGCTCACCACCGACGTGGAGAACTACCCCGGCTTCCCCGAGGGGATCTCCGGGCCACAGCTCATCAACAACATGAAAGAGCAGGCGAAGAAGTTCGGCGCCGAGGCCCGCAACGGGATCATCGAGGACGTCTCGAAGGAGCCCGCGGGTCACTTCCGCGTCGAGCTCACGAACGGCGACGTCTACACCGCCGACGCCGTGATCGCGGCCTCGGGCGCGAGCGCCCGGACGCTCGGCGTCCCCGGCGAGGACGAGCTGATGGGGTACGGACTCTCGACGTGCGCGACCTGTGACGGCGCCTTCTTCCGCGGCGAAGACATGCTCGTCGTCGGCGGCGGCGACGCGGCCATGGAGGAGGCGAACTTCCTGACGAAGTTCGCGGACACGGTGTACATCGCGCACCGCCGCGAGGAGTTCCGCGCGGAGGACGTCTGGATTGACCGCACCATGGAGAAGGTCGAGTCCGGAGAGATCGAACTGCTCCTCAACACCGAGCTCACCGAGATCCACGGCACGCCCGAGAACGGCATCGACCACGTGACGCTCGTGAAACACCCGGACGGCCATCCGAAAGAGAGGCTCGAGGACCCCGCAACCGCCGACGAGGTCGAGGAATACGACTTCGACGTCGGCGCCGTCTTCTTCGCCATCGGCCACACGCCGAACACGGACTTCCTGGAGGGAACGGGGATCGAGACCGACGACGAGGGGTACCTGATCACCAAGGGCGGTCGCGGCGGCGGTCAGACGGCCACGGATGTCGCGGGCCTCTTCGGCGCCGGCGACGTGGTCGACTTCCACTACCAGCAGGCTGCGACCGCGAGCGGCATGGGCGTGAAGGCCGCGCTCGACGCCGACGAGTACCTCACCGAGCGCGAGCGTGCCGGCGAACTGTACGAGGCTGAGGTCGACGCCGCGGCCGCAGACGACTGAGAACCGTTCGCCGGAGCGGGTATTTATAAAGAAACGCTCGGTCCCGTTTTCAGCAGTTATAAGTGAGAGACGGCGAGCGGACCGCTGCTACCGTCCCGTCTTTATAAGTGCCCGCCGCTCGCGCTACGACTCGATTTCGACCTCGTAGCCGTCGGCTTCGAGCGCGTCGACGATGTCGGCGGCGTGTTCGGCGTCGTCGGTCTCCAGTTCGAGTTCGAGTTCGGCGGCGTTGACGGCCACGTCGCGGGAGGTGCGATCGTGGTGGACCGCGTACACGTTCGCGCCGGTGCGCGCGACGATACTGGAGACGCGCTCGAGTTCCCCGGGTCGGTCCTTCAGGTCGATCGTGATCTTGAGATACCGCCCCATCTGGACGAGTCCCCGGCGGACCACGGTCCCGAGTCGGTTGAGGTCGATGTTCCCGCCGCAGAGCGCGGCTACGATGGTCTCGCCGTCGTCGTACTCGAACGCCTCGGAGAGGACGGCCGCGAGTGCGACCGCGCCGGCGCCCTCCACGAGCGTCTTCGATCGTTCGAGGAGCAGCGTGAGCGCGAGGGCGATCTCGCGGTCGTCGACGGCGACCACCTCGTCGACGTACTCCGCCATGACTCCCAACGTCTGCTCGCCGACCGAACGCGTGGCGATCCCGTCGGCGATCGTGTCGACGCTGTCGATCTCCACCACTTCGCCCGCTTCGAGGGATTTCGCCGCGGAGGCCGCACCCTCGGCTTGCACGCCGACGACCCGCACGTCGGAGAGCCGTTCTTTGACCGCGACGGCGACGCCCGAGATCAGCCCGCCGCCACCGATCGGGACGACGACCGTGTCGAGTTCGGGGCAGTCCTCGGCGATCTCCAGCCCGAGCGTTCCCTGCCCGGCCATCACGACGGGGTCGTCGAAGGCGTGGACGTACGTTCGGCCCTCCTCGCGCTCCAGTTCGTGGGCGGCCGCCTGCGCCTCGTCGTAGTCGACGCCCTCGAGCCTGACGCTCGCCCCGTACCCCCGCGTGGCCTTCACCTTCGAGACGGGCGCGAACTTCGGCATCACGACGGTGGCGTCGACGCCGGCGCGCTGGGCCGCGAGGGCGACGCCCTGCGCGTGGTTCCCCGCACTCGCGGTGACGACACCGGCCTCGCGCTCGGATTCGGAGAGGGTCGCGATCCGATTCATCGCGCCGCGGATCTTGAACGCGCCGGTGCGCTGGAAGTTCTCCAGTTTCAGTCGAACGTCCGCGCCGCTCATTTCGGAGAAGGTCCGCGACCGCTCCAGCGGCGTGTGCCGGGCCACGCCCTCGACGCGCCCGCGGGCCGCCTCGACGTCGGAGAGTGTTATCATACGGTCCCGTCGCCGCGCCGACCGCTAATTGGTTCCGGTCCGATCCGTCTCGGTGCCGCCGCGGCCGGACGGCGGACCGACGGCTCTGCGGCGAGGGGGATCAAACGGACGAGCGAACGGCTCACGGTCTGTGAAAGGGGGGAATGCACGCGTGTGACGTGCAAGTCAACGTAAGCAGAGTGAATATAAAAAGGTGGGGCTAGCGGAGCGAAAGTGAAACCGCACGACTGCGGTGCCGTCATCCCTCTGTCAGACGGGTTATTCGGGGGTCAGTCGCACCCGCACGTCGGTTCGCTCGAGGTACGCCGCGACCCGCCGCGCGAATCCGTCGTCGACGCCCGAGGATCCGTCCGATTCCGTCAGGTCCGGCCACGTCACATCCGCGTCGAGACGGTCGGGGTCCCCCACGTAGAGGGCCGCGCGGTCCGGATGGCCCGCCGGAGCGTCGAGCGGGACGCTGACGCGGCAGTACAGTCCGTCGTCGACCCCCTCGTACTCGTCGAGCGCGGCCGTCTCGTCGGTTCGGAGGAGTCGACCCGCCGTCTCTCCTCCGGGCGCGAGCGTCGGGAACCGACCCTCCACGGCCCGGAGCCCCGTGAGCGTTGCCGGGCCGACGAAGACGTACGAGTCGAGCACCGCAGCGACGCGCTCCGGTCCGGTCAACGTCCCGTACACGAAGACGTCCATAGGTCGTGTGGGCCGTTAACACGCTTGAAGCTTCGGGCCCTCACCGATGATGCGACGGCGCTGACGGCGCCGGCGGCGGCGAAGCGACTCGGACGGTCCCGACCCGACGGAAGCGACGTGGACGGTCCCGACCCCGACGGTCCGGACCGCCTCCGACACGTAAAATCGGTACACGGCCCTCCCCACGGTACATGGACCTCTCGCGGCTGCGAGGCATCTGGCGGCGTGTGTTCGCACTCAAGTGGCCCGTCTTGACGGTGCAGACGCTCCGCACCACGATGCGGACGACGGACTGAGCCGCAGCGTCTGCGAGACACGGACCGGTTAAGTGTCGGACGGTCGAACAGACCCACATGGAGTTGTCATCCGCCGTCTCCGCCACGGTCTCCACCCTCCGGCGGCGCCCCGCTGACCTGATCCCGTTCTACCTCCTCGGAACGGCGGTCCCCGTCATCGCCCGGGTCGGGCTGTTCGCCGCGCTCGCCGGCGTGTACGTCCACTTCGAGCTCACCGGCCGGCTCGCGGTCGCCCGGGAAGCGCTCGGGGGAGCCGATCTGACGCCCCCGAACACGCAAGACCCCGAGGCGCTGCAGGCGTGGAGCGAGTCGCTCGCACCGGCGCTCGAACCGCTCGCGTCGCCGACCGCGGTCGCCCTCCTCCTCGCCGGGACGGCTGTGACGGTGGCTATCGCCATCGTGACCTACGCCGCGGTGTCGGCCGGGCAGATGTCGGCCGTCGTCGCTCGCCTCCGCAGCGATCGCGGGCTCACCGCGGGCATCGCAGGCGTCCGGGGGCGCTGGCTCACGTTCCTCGGGATCTACGTCGCGGAGCTTCTCTGTTGGCTCGGCGTCTTCCTCCTCGGAGGACTCGCGATCGGCGGCGCGTTCGTCGTCAACCCGTTCCTCGGAGCCGCGGCCACGCTGGTCGTCCTCCTCGTCGGGTTCGTCGCGCTCGTTCTCGTGCGCGCGGTCTTCGCGTTCGCGCCGGCCGCCATCGTCGTCGACGACGCGGGCGCGGTCGGCGCGGTGGAGGGCGCGGGCGGGTTCGTTCGGTCGAATCCGGTGAACGCCGCCGCGTACCTTGTCGTCGCGGTCGGCGTCCTCGTCGGAATCTCGTCGGCCGCCTCGGCGTTGGCGTTCCTCGGCGGCGGTGCGGTCGTCGCGCTCGTCAGCGTGGTCGTCGCCGCGCCGGCGCTCGACCTGCTCAAAACCATCCTCTACGGTGACTACCGCGGCGCCGTCGATCCGCTCGCCTCGCCGGACGCGGCCGTCCGATCGCAACTCACCGGCGGGGTCCGTCGCGGCTGGCGCGAGATGACCGCGTTCGTCGGCCGGACACCGGGGCTGCACGCGCTCGTCATCGTCGTCGGCGTCGGGTTCGGCGTGCTCGGTTGGCTCGCCATGGACCCGTTCGTCGGGAGCGTCACGACGTCGATCGAGTCGCGGCTCGTCGGGCACATTCCCCCTGTGGCGGCGCTCACCTTCTTCGGGAACAACTGGACGGTGGCGATCGCGACGTCGTTCGCGGGCGTCGCGCTCGTGATTCCGGCGCTCTCGTCGATCGCGTTCAACGGGTTCGCGCTCGGGGCCGTGGCCGCGTTGGAGGAGAATCTCGTCGCACTCGCGGCGTTCGTCGTCCCCCACGGACTCCTCGAAATCCCGGCGCTGTTCGTCTCCGGCGCGCTTGGCGTCCATCTCGGGATCGTCTCGTGGCGGACGCTTCGCGGGCGGCGCTCGCGCGCTGAGTTCGCCGACGCGCTCGAAAACGCGTTCTGGGTGCTGGTCGGAGTCGGGCTGTTGATCGCCGTCGCCGCGGTCATCGAGGGGTTCGTGAGTCCGTACTACTGGCGACCGTTCCTCTAGCGTTCGGGAGCGGGTGTGCGGGCTCCGCGCTCGCCCCTACGTTCAAGTCGCTCCGCTACGAATCCTGTCCTGTATGACACGACGCGATCCGTTCACCGAAATCGAGGAACTGCTCGACCGGATGGGCAGAGAGTTCGAGGAGCTGGGCGGCACGCTGGGCACGCCCGACGCACCCCAGTTACCCGGCGCCCGCGACGTCGCGGTCGACGTGCTCGAGGACGACGAGTCGATCACGGTCCTCGCCGACCTCCCCGGCTTCGAAGACGACGACATCGACGTCGAACTCCGCGAGGAGTCGCTCGCGATCACGGCGAGCCGCGAAGAGGAGCGCGACGTCGAAGTCGACGGGGACGATTCGGACGACGTCCAATACCACCGCCGAGAGCGCCGTTCGCGGTCCGTCTCGCGGCGAATTCCCCTCGCCGAGCCCGTCACGCCAGACGACGCGACCGCCTCGTACGAGAACGGCGTGCTCACGGTCACGCTCCAGAAGCGCTCCGAGACCGGCGGCGGCCACAGCATCGACGTGAGTTGAGCGAGAAGGCCCGCCCGGATATCCGTCCGGTCTCCGGCCGGCCGTGTCACGAGATAGCCACCGTCCATCCGTGTTTAATAGCTCACAGCCCCTTTCTAAGGGTGAATATCATGAACAGATCCACTCCCTTCGACGACATCGAGCAGTTCTTCGGCCGCGGCCCGTTCGGCGGCGACCGAGCGTGGGGACAGGGTCGGCGGACAGCCGATGTCGACATCGCGGAATACGACGACGAATTCCTCGTCATGGCCGATCTGCCCGGATACGACCGCGAGCACATCGACGTTCGTGCCGCGGACGGCCAGCTAACGATCACCGCAGAGCGTGACGAGACGATGCACGACGATCAAGAAGCCGAAGAGAGCGACGCGGGGCGATACCTCCGACGCGAGCGGCGCCACGAGTCTATCACGCGCACGGTCGACCTCCCCTCTTCGGTCGTCGAAGCGGACGCGAGCGCGACATACCGGAACGGCGTCCTCACAGTGACGCTTCCCAAGGCCACCGCCGACGTCGACGACAGTCACCGGATCGACGTGGAGTAGCGACCCAACGAGCGCCGTTCCGAGAGCGAACGGTTGACCAACAATATCTCTCTCCCCTCTCGCTTCGATCCGCTCTCCACCCTCCCTCAACCCTCCAAATCTCCCTCCGACAGTCGTTTTTCGATAGTACATACCCTCCGCGGCGACACATTCTCCACCGACACCGTGCTATGACTACTCATGATCGACGCGAACGGACCGGGCGGCGGAGACGAAACGGGAGGCGGCGGAGACACCGATTTCGCGGCCGACCGCCGAGCCCTCGTCGACGGGCTCCGCGAGACGCAGGACGTGAGCGAACGGACGCTGTCGGCGATCGGCGCCGTGCCCCGACACGAGTTCGTACCCGAGCCGCATCGCGCGCACGCCTACGCCGACCGCCCGCTCCCGATCGGTCACGATCAGACGATCAGCGCGCCGCACATGGTCGCGGTGATGGCGGACCTCGTCGACGTCGAACGCGGCGACCGGGTCCTCGAAGTGGGCACCGGTTGCGGGTATCACGCCGCCGTCCTCACCGATCTCGTCGGACCGGGGGACGTCTACAGCGCCGAGTACGTCCCCGAACTCGCCGCCGACGCCCGCGAGCGCCTCGACCGGCTCGGCTTCGACGTGACCGTCCGATCGGGCGACGGCCGCGAGGCGTTCCGCGACGAGGCACCGTTCGACGCGGCGTCCCTGACCTGTGCGCCGACCGGCGGCGTTCCCGAGCCGATCGTCGAGCAAGTTCGGCCCGGCGGCCGAATCGTCGCGCCGGTCGGCGGCGGCGGTCTGCTCGGTCGCGGGAGCCAGCGGCTCGTTCGCCTGACGGTTCGCGAAGACGGCGTCGACCGGGAAGACCACGGCGGGGTGCGGTTCGTGCCGATGCGTTAACGGCTGCCGATGCGCTAACGGCTTTCGGCGCCGCGACGAACGAGCGGTTTTAGACGACCGAGCACCGAGTCCGACCATGGACGAGGCGTCGCTGCGGACAGACATGATCGAGGGGCTCGAATACGAACTCGGCGAGCCACTCGGTGCCGACGTGCTGACCGCCCTCCAACGGGTCCCACGCGAGACGTTCGTCGACGATTCGCCGTACGCGAACGCCGCGAGCGACGAGGCCGGGACGCGCGTCCTCGCGCCGGCGACGGCGGTTCGGCTGATCACCGCGCTGGACGCCGCGGGGGGCGACGACGTCCTCGTGGTCGGCGCCGGCGTCGGCTACTCGGTCGCGATGATCGCCGAAATCACCGGCGCGAGACACGTACACGCGGTCGATATCGACCGCGAAGCGGTGTCGCTGGCGCGGTCGAACCTCTCCGCGGCCGGCTACGACGCCGTTCTCGTCGACCGACGCGACGGCGCGAACGGCCTCCGGGAGTACGCGCCGTACGATCGGATTCTCCTGGAGGCGGCGGTGCTCGAGCCGCCGCGCGCACTCACGGAACAGCTTGCTGAGGGCGGCCGGATCGTCTACCCACGGGGGAACGCGGTCCAGACCGTCGCGGCGATAGAGGCCGCGCCGGACGGAGCAACGGAGCCGGACGACGACGCTCCGGCGGGCTTTCGGACCGTCGAAACCGCCGGGCCGGCTCGTCTGCGTCCGATGCTCGTCGACGGAGAGCAGCACGGCGTGGAACGGAACCGGACGCGCCGCGAGGACGCCGAACGAGCCGATCAGGGACACTTCGCGCGACACGGCTGGGAGCAGGAGTGGATCGACTGGGACGACCGCCTCTGAGCGGATTTTGCCGAGTCGTCACGTTGTCACTCCTCGACGACGAGCACAGCCGTGTTCTCTCGCTCGTCGACGTAGTCGCCCTCGGCCGGCGGCTTAACCTCAACCGTGAGCGTTCCGTCCGGCTGGTTCGGCCCCAGTTCGGGCGCGACGTCGACCGTCGCAACCCCCTCCTCGTTCGTCGTCGCCGTCGCGACCCCGTCGATCTGCGCCGACCCGCTGCGGACGATCACCGTGGCGTCGGCGACCCGTGCCCCGTCGGGGTCGAGGACCGCGACGTCGATGGACTGCTCTCCCGGCGTCGTCACCTCGGGCTGTGGCTGTGCGTCGACCTCCGTCGCCGCGAGCCCCTCGATATCTCCGATCATCCCCATCATCACACTGAGGCTGGCGACGCCGACGACGAGGGCGATCACCAGCCTGACCGGCAACCCCTCGATCGCTCGCCGGTCCGTGCGGAACGATCGCTTGTTCGCGGTGCGTCCGTCACGTTTCGAGTCGGACATACGCCCCGCTGGCCGCGGTATCACTGATAAACGATCGGTTGTCTGGGGGCGTCCCTGCGGAGCGTCCGTCCCCTCTTCCAGCCCCTTTTGCGTGATGCCGCGACCACCGACGCTATGCACGTACTCGGCCGTGAGACTGAACGGGACCGCGCCGCCGCGCTCCCGACGGTCCGCCTCGGCTCGTTCCTCGCGCGCGACGGCAGCGCCGGCGCCGCGGTCGGCGTCGACGCGGACCGCCCGCACGCCGGCGTCGTCTTCGGGAAGCGCGGCACCGGGAAGTCGTATACCCTCGGCGTCATCGCGGAGGGGCTCGCGGACGTCCGAGGCGTCGCACCCGTCGTCGTCGACCCGATGGGCGTCTTCGACGGACTCAGTGACGCGGGGGCTCGCGTGGTCGACCCGTCGGTCCGCCCGACGGCAATCCCGGCCGCGGCGTGGCCCGATCTGCTCGGTCTCGACCCGACGAGCGGCCCGGGCGGGCTGGTGTGGCGGGTGGTCGCCGACGCAGCGGGCGAGTCGGCCCCGGAGGCGGGGAATGACGTCCCGTCGATAGCCGACCTTCGCGAGCGCGTCGGCGGGGCCGATGCGCCGACGGACGCGCGCCGGGCCGCGGAGAACCACCTGCGACTCGCGGCGTCGTGGGGGGTGTTCGACGCCGACGCGCCGGCGGTCGCGTCCTTCGCGGACGGCCCTTCGCCCACGGTGCTCGACCTCGCCGGCACCCCCGACGCCGCCGCGGCCGCCGTCGTCAGAGCGGTCGCTCGCGGGCTGTACGACGCTCGAGTCGACGGAACCCTCGATCGGCTCCCGTGGCTGCTCGTCGACGAGGCGCACGCCTTCTTCGACGGCGTCGCCGACCCCGCGCTGCGGACGCTGTTGACCCGCGGCCGCGCACCGGGCGTCTCGCTCGTCTGCGCGACACAGCGCCCCGGCGCGTTGCCGAGCGTCGCCGTCTCTCAGTCGGACCTGTTGGTCTGTCACCGCCTCACCGCCGAACGCGACGTGTCCCGACTCGCGGAGGCGGACGCGACGTACCTCGCCGGCGACCTCGCCGACCGGCTCCCGACCGGCACCGGTGAGGCGCTCGTCGTCGACGACGCGACCGAAACGGCCCACACCGTCCGGGTCCGCGAGCGACGGACACCGCACGGCGGCGGAAGCCCGCGGGCAAGCGACGCGGACGCCGCGGGCGCGACCGAGCCCGAAGGCCCAAGGTGACGCCCGGCGACGCGTTTGCATGGAACGAACGCCGTTCGGGTTCCTCCTCGTCGCCTGCGGCGGATTCCTCGGCGCCGTCGCCCGGTACGGCGTCGACGTCGCCGTCGGCGACCCCACCGGCGCCGGGACGCTCGTCGTCAACGGCGTCGGATCGTTCGTGCTCGGGGTGCTGGTGTCCCGCGCGACGACGACCCGAATGCAGCTGTTCGTCGGCACCGGGGCGCTGTCGTCGTTCACCACCTACAGCACGTTCGTCGGCGACGCGGTCGCGCTCGGTGGGCTCTCCGGGGGTGCGTACGTCGCCGCGAGCTACGCGGTCGGATTCGCGGCCGCGGTCGCGGGGCTCTGGCTCGGGGGGCGGTCGTGACCGACCCGCTCCTCGCGGTCGCGCTCGTGGGCGTCGGCGGGGCGTTCGGTGCCACGGCGAGACACGTCGTCGGGCTCCGGATCGACGGGCGCCGATCGGTCGTCGCCGTGAACGCGCTCGGCAGCCTCGCACTCGGTGTCGCGCTTGCGGCGCCGATCGGTGACGCGGCGACCGCGCTCGTCGCGGTGGGGTTCTGCGGCGCGTTCACGACGTTCTCGTCGTTCGCCGTCGAGACTGTGTCGACCGCGGCCGACGGAGAGGGCGGCGTCGCGGCCGGGTTCGCCGCTGTGAATCTGCTGGCCGCGCTGACCGCGTTCCTCGCCGGAGCGGCGCTCGTCGGCGCGCTCGTGTGACGCCGCCGTCCCTCCGACGCGACGCCCGAGAGCGACAGGTACAGGGGTCACCGTGACGTATCACCACGCGTGACAGACGAGGCCGAGAGCCGGGGAGACGGAGGCGCCGACACCGATCGCAGAGCCTGCGGTCCGGACCCTGCGAACCCCGATGCGGGCGACGCGGCCTCCCGAGCCTCGACCGGTGCGTTCGGCGACGACGCGCCGTCGTTCGGCGACCTCTCGCTGCCGCAGCGGGTGTTCGTCGCCGCCGTGCAGAACCCGACCCGAGGCGTCGTGATCGTCGGGCTCCTCGCGTTCGGGTTCTCGTTTTACGTCGCCTTCTGGCTCGTCTTCCCGCGCGTCGCCGCGTTCACGTCCGCGGTCGGCGCGGTGCTGGTCGCGATAATCGTCCTCGTGTACCTGGTCTCGGATCGCATCTCGGGATGACATCCCGAGGGTGACGAGCCGGGACCGCGCTCACGGGTGGGGCTCGTAGAACTCGCGGAGCGTCGTCCCGAACGTCGGCGCCAGCGTCGCGACGGCGTCGCCGACCAGCACGTCGCGCTCGGCGAACGCCTGATCGATCTGCGCGCCGAGTGCGACGCGGTCCGCAGCGTCGCTCTCCAGGTACGCCCGCACCGTCGTGAACTCCCGCTCCCGCTCGACGACGTACCGATCGCCGTCGATGAACGGGCCGTACGTCTCCGGGTCGACGTCGTCGGCGTACGACTCGTAGAAGCTCGCCGCGTGTTTCCGCACGGCGACCGGTGGCCCCTCGTGGCGCTCGATCGTTGGCCGTTCGGCGACCTCCAACTCGGCGTACAGCGCGGCGCTGACGGGGTCGGTCGAATCGTCGTCGGGTCGGTCGTCGCCGACCATAGCCTGGGCGCGCAAGACGTCGAACCCGTGCGCGTCCAGCCCGCGAACGATACCGTCGAGAGAGCGCCGAAGCTGAGGCCACAGCTGGTCGTCGACCAGGTCCGGGGCATCGAAGACGACGGCGACGGGGGTCGTCCCCCGCCTATCGAGGTGCTCGCGGACGTCCGCCGAATCGAGCGGGGTGGGTTCGTCCGGCTCGAACAGCGCCTCGCGGGGCGACGCGAGCAGTTCGCGGGCGTAGTGCTGGAAGCGGGCGGCGTTCGCGGCCGAGAGGACGGCCGCGACGTTCCGAGTCGGGTCCGTGGGGTCGACGACGACGAGCGGGTCGTCGAACGTCTCCGCGGCGTGGCCCTCCGGGTCGAACTCCATCGGGGGGTGCCAGTTCCGAGCGGACTCGACGAGCGGGGCGAACCCGCCGAACTCTAACACGAGCAGCTCCGTCAGGTAGCCCGAGAACCCCTCCGTGCGGAGGTCGCTGCCGTACGCGCCAACCCCTTTTAAAAACGCCTTCGCGAGCACGACGTCGGCGGCGAGGTCGTCGTCGAGCCGCGCGGAGAGGTACGCGTCGTGGAACGGCGTCCGATCGACCGCCGAGACGAGGTCGCTCGCGGCCGCCACGTCGTGACAGGGGACGAGGTCGACGTCGAACCCCTCGTACGTTCCCTTCACGTACGGGTGCTCGGCGTACTCCTCGTGGCCGTCGGGCAGGACGGCGTGTCCGACCGCGAGCCCGTACTCCTCCAGTTGCTCGCGGCCGAGGTCGGCGTCGAACCGGACGAACAGGTCGATGTCGCGGTCGCCGGAGACCCACGTGCCCCGGGCCGTCGATCCGACCTGCACCACGTCGGCCGCCACGGGGAGGTCGGCGATGGCGTCGCGGGCGCGTTCGATGAGTTCGTCCGCGACGGCCCGGAGCCGGGCGCGCTCCGCTGGGTCCGGAAGGACCCGGTCGCGAACGCGGGCGAGCACCGAGTCGAGTTCGTCGACCTCGGAATCGCCCGATTCGGGATCGTCCATGGCCGGATCTCACGCGGTCCGGCCGAAAGCGTGTCGGTCGCGGGGTGCGCCGGTCCGCCTGGGAAACGGCCGCCGGCGACCTGACGCGGCCGGACGGTCCGTCGCACCCGAGTCGGGCGGAAACGAAAGCCCTATCAAAACCAGTCGAGTATCCTGAATCGAGCCGAAGTAGCTCAGTTGGTAGAGCGCCTCGCTGTTAACGAGGCGGTCCCAGGTTCGAGTCCTGGCTTCGGCGCCTGTCTGTTTCCTCACCCCCGTAGATAATGGTCCGATCGGCCGGTCGCGTATCGCCGCTTCGTGATCGGGTGAATTCGGTACGCTAAAGGGTTCGTCCCCGTTACCCCGAGTTACGGGCCTTTAGCTTAGTCTGGCTCAAAGCCCTCCGCTCATAACGGAGTGATCGCCGGTTCAAATCCGGCAAGGCCCATTCTCCCCGGAAAACCGCTCTGCGAGCCGCTGTCGCGACCGGATCGCCGCCTACTCCAGCAGTTCGACCAGTTCGTTCACGTCGTCGACGACGGCGTCAGCTCCGTTCTCAGCGTACTTCCGACGTCCCTCCTCGCCGGTCAAGCCGCCCGTGAGGACCCCGATAGCGTAGTACACGCGCTCAGCGTCCGCTTCGTCGGCATTGCGTGCGGTCCGAACGTCGTCGAGGGTGTCGCCGGCGAAGGCGACGCGCTCAGCGTCGAACCGCTCCGCGAGCTCGACGAGTGCCCGCGGATGGGGCTTCCCCTCCTCCCAGTCGTCCATCGTGAACCGCTTGTCTTCGGGGACCGAGAGGCCGACGCGCTCTAAGGCAATCTCCGCCTCGGCGGCGGGCCGCCCCGTCAGCACGCCCACGTCGAACCGTGCGGTCAGGTCGGCGATCGTCTCCGGGTCGACGAGCGTCGGTTCGTCGTGGATGTACCCCGGCGCCGACAGCGGCGGCTCGCCGCCTTCGAGCTCGCGGTACAGCTCCTCGCCGAGGTACAGCGCCTGAAACGTGTCGCGGAGGCGCTCGGTGTCCCACTGGTCGCGGACCCGCGCCTGTGCGACGCGCGGGAGGTCGCCGGCGACTTCCTTCGCCGCTCCGAGCCCGCCGCCGGCCGCAGCGATCCGGTCCGTGAACGTCGCGACGTCCATCTCGAGTCCCTCGCGGCGAGCGAGCACGTACAATGCGGCCGCGTCCGTCAACTCCCAGTCGTTGTTGAATCCGCCGGCGTCTTTGAACAACTGCACCGCGTCGCGGTCGATCGTCTTACCGCACACCCTGTCGACGGACTCGAGTATCGCTCGCCGGTACGAGTCCGCCACGTCGACCAGGACGCCGTCGATGTCGAGAACGACTGCGTCAACCTGCATACCCGTACGCCGGCAGGTGAGGGAAAGAACGTTCGGGTTCGCGGCTGTTTCGGCCGGAACACCGTCACCGACCGGGATCAGAGGCGTCGGGCCCTCTGAACCCGTCGCGGGCGACGTAGACGGTCGTTCCCGGCAGCGACCGCCGACTGACCGATACCGTCGGCTCCTCGAAGCCGAGGGTCGTGAACAGGCAGGCGGCGTCGAGGCGGTCTGCGAGCGCCACCGTCGGGCGCTGGAGTTCGGCCGGGAGGTTACAGGCGTACACCGCGTCGAACTCGCCGAGCCCCGTTCCGCCTCCGCGCTCGTCGTTCGCGGCTTCCGCGAGCACGAGTACGTCGCCCTCGACGGCGCGCAGCGAGCCGGCAATCATCGCCTCGTCGGTCTCGTCGGCGGCCGCTCGGGTTCGCTCGCCGACGGCGACGTCGACCGCGACGACCTCGCGACCGCGGTCGGCGAGCGAGCGCGCGACCGTCGGGCGGTTCCCGATACCGATCTCCAACAGTCGATCGTACTGGGCGAGTTCTTCGACGAGCGCCTGACGGGAGCGAGATACCACGGCGCGGGCTTTATGACTGCGGCGGTCAAAAGTCGTTCCATGCTCGTGGATATCGTTCCCGTCGGGGAGGTCATCCCCCGCGTGAAACGGGAGGCCTCCGCTGCGCTCCGATCGGTGTACGACTGTGACGTCACGATCCACGACGATCAGCCGATCCCCGAAACCGCCTACGACGAGGGCCGCGACCAGTACCGCGCCGAGGATCTTATCGAGACCGTCAGCCGGGTCGGGGGTGGCGAGAAGAACATCGGAATCACTCCTCAAGACCTGTACTACCGCCGCCGAAACTACGTGTTCGGGCTGGCGTATCTCAACGGGAACGGCTCCGTGATCTCGACCCACCGGCTCCGCACGTCCTCCGACGGCGGCGTGTCCACGAAACCAGCGGTCGACGTGTTCGCCGACCGCGTCCGAAAGGAAGTGGTTCACGAGATCGGCCACACGCTCGGGTTGGAACACTGCGACAACAGCAAGTGCGTGATGTCCTTCTCACCGACCGTCCGCGAGGTCGACGTCAAAGAGGAGAACCTCTGTGGCACCTGCTCTCGGCTGGTACGGTAGGGATCGCCGGTAGAGGTAAACCCCGTCCTGTTCAACTAACGCCCATGGCCGCAAAGCCGAAATACCGCGACCGTCCCGACGTCGAGGTCGCGCTGCTGGACGCGCTCGTCGACCGCGGCGACGAGGGCATGACGGTGTTGGAGCTTCGTGCGGCCGTGGACGCCGACATCGACGCCGTCGAGGAGTCGCTGTCGTCGCTCAAGGCGGACTCGCTCATTACCGTCGAGAGCGAGGAGCATGTCCGCGTCCACGCGCACGAACGCGTGATCCCCGACCCCGACGCGCCGGACGACGATCCGCCGGGCGGGCTCGTCGACACGATCCGCGACCGACTCGGACTGTAAGCCCGCGATCGACCCGCCGCAACGCCGTCGAAACCCAGCGGCCTTTTGCCGTTCCCCGACCTCCATTCAGACATGAGTCTCGTCTCCGGCACGCACGGCGCCCACGGCGCCACGTACCGCGACCGCGGCGGTCGCCGAGTGGTCGACCACTACGGAAAGCCAGAGCGCGTCGGGAAGGCGGTCCGAAACGTCGTTGGCACGATCGAGATGGGGTACGGGATACTCACAATCGCGGGCGACGACCGCGTCGAGTTCGTCGACAACGCCGTCTCCAACCGCGTTCCGACCGAGGACGGTCAGGGGGTGTACGCGCTCCTGCTCGACCCGCAGGGCGGCATCGAGACGGACATGTACGTGTACAACGCCGACGAGCGACTGCTCGTCTTCCTGCCGCCCGAGCGCACGGAGGCCGTCGCCGAGGACTGGTCGAGCAAGGTGTTCATCCAGGACGTGACGATCGAGGACGCCTCGGACGAGTTCGGCGTGTTCGGCGTCCACGGTCCGAAGTCGACCGAGAAAGTCGCCTCGGTGCTCGGCGGACCGGGCGCCCCGGAGAAGCCGCTCTCGTTCGTGCGCGGCGCGATGGTCGACGCCGGCGTCACGGTGATCGCGACCGACGCCCCCCTCGGCGAAGAGGGGTACGAGATCGTCTGCGCGGCCGACGACGCCGAACAGGTGTTCGACACGCTGATCAACCGCGGACTTAACGCGGCCACGTTCGGCTACCGGACGTGGGACGCGCTCTCCGCCGAGGCCGGCACGCCGCTCTTCGAGTACGAACTGGAGGGGACAGTGCCGAACGTCCTGGGTCTCCGCAACGCCCTCGACTTTGAGAAGGGGTGTTACGTCGGTCAAGAGGTCGTCTCCCGCGTCGAGAATCAGGGCCGACCGAGCCGCCGACTCGTTGGACTCGCGCTCGATGGGCTCGCCGACGTGACCGCCGAGATCGACGGCGACGCCGACCCGGAGGGGTACGACGAGGTCCTGCCGACCCCCGGGGCGGCCGTCTTCGCCGGTGACGAGGCGGTCGGCGAAGTGACCCGCGCGGCGGTCGGGCCCGCCTCCGGCGACCCGATTGCGCTGGCGCTGGTCCGATACGACGCCGAACTCGACTCGGTCGCCGTGCGCGTCGACGGCGACGAGATCGCGGCGACGCGCGCCGATCTCCCGTTCGTCGACGGGAGCGCGCGCTCCGCACGCGTCCCGTCGTACGCGTCCGAGTAGCCGGCGGGCACCGGTCTCTTAACTGACGATCCGTACCAGCGAGTAGATCCCGTAGCCGAGCGCGAGCGAGCCGACGAGCGAACCGATCCACGCGAACACCGTATACCCCATCTTCGCCCGGCTCACGCCCGCGTCCCCGGCGGCGTAGCCGGCGCCGACAATCGCGGAGACGATGATCTCGTTGAACGAGACCGGGATCCCGAACGCGACCGCGGTCTGGGCGATCGCGAAGGAGGGGATGAGCGCGGAGATCGACCGCCGCGGCCCCATCGAGGCGTAGTCCTGCGAGATCGCCTTTATCATCCGCGGCGCCCCGGTCCAAGAGCCAGCGAGCAGGCCGACGCCGCCGCCGACGAGCAGTGCCCACAGCGGGATGCCGGCGTCACCGACGAACAGGGGCACGAGCGGGCCGATAGCGAGGCCGACCTGCGACCCGCCGGCGGAGAAGGCCACCAGGCCGCCCATCGCCAGCAGGAACCGCCGCTGGGCCCCCTCCCGGTCGCGGCCGAGGTCGAGGTACACCGCGACGGTGACGGTCGCGGCCACTACGGCCGTGACGAGGGGCGTGCCGATCGACCCGATCCCGAGTTGGGGACCGATTGCCGTCGAGAGCGACGCCTGTTCGCCCGGCGGCCCCAGCAGCGCGAACCCGACGTTCGCGACGATCGCGCCGACGAGCCCCGCGAGCACCGCGGTGAGCGGTCGCTCGGGGAGGCGTTCGCCGATCAGCGAGCGCGCCACGGCGTAAGCGATGCCGCCGCCGACGAACGGGGTGAGCACCCACAGCGTGAGGATCTCCCGGTACTTCGGCCACGCGGGGTCTCCGCCCATCGCGAGGCCGACGCCGACGACCGCGCCGGTGACGGTGAACGCGGTCGCGATCGGATACCCCGCGAACACGCCGAGCGCGACGAGTCCGGCGGCGGTGACCAGCGCGACGATGGCCGCGCCGGCGGTGAGCGTGACGCCGCCGATCAGTTCGGTACCGACCGCCTCGGTCACGTTCGCGCCCTGAAGCATCGCGCCGAACAGTCCCAGCACGCCCACGACCAGGCCGGCACGCATCACGGAGATGGCGTTGGCGCCGACGGCCGGCGCGAAGGGGGTGGACCCGGACGACCCGGCGCCGATCGACCAGGCCATAAAGAGGCTCGCCGCGCCGGCGACGCCGAGGGTGAGGACGGTGATGACGGCCATTACCGCTGACCGTCCTCGTACCCTTCGCGGAGCCCGGTCAGGGTTCGACGAACGAGAAGGAATCCGAAGAAGAAGAGCCCGAGCAGGCCGACGAGAATGATGACGAACAGCGGTTCCACCGAGAGCATACAGTCGAATCCGTCGGAACGGAGTTAGGCGTTTCGGCAGCCACGTCCGCAGCCGTGAATCGACGGTGACTAAAGCGCTCGTTTGTGCCTCAGCGAGGTATAAGCAAGCACCGACGGAACGTGAAAGCGCGACCCCCGCTTCGGCCCTCACTCACATCCCTCCCCTCGTCGAGCACGAGTTCGTCGACGGTCAGTGGCTCCTTCCCTGCCTCACCGGCCGTCTTGCGCCGTCAACGCGGTTCGCGGGGCGTCACATTCCGTCCGCGCTCTCCCGCAGCGGGCGGCCCGTTCTCGCGGGCCGGCTCTCACTACTCGGACCTCACGACTCGGACCTCACGGCTCGATCCGGAAGCGCTCGAACACCTCGCCGTCCGGCGTGACGAGGCGCCCCGCGAGCGCGGTCGCCGTGTGCCGGTCGTCCGCGTCGGAGTCGGCGTCCGTCGTGTCACGCCCCGAGACCGGTTCCAACTCGGCGTGCGCCGGTCGGTTCCCCCGGGGCTGGGCGTGGCTCCCCGGATTCAGAATCGGCAGTCCGCCAGAGTCGTCGAATCGGGGGCGGTGGCTGTGTCCGCAGATCACGGCGTCCGCGTCTCGGCCGCGACCGAGCATGACCAGCCCCGTGTCTCCGCTGCGGTGGCGGTGTGTGACGGCGAACCGCACGCCAGCGTACTCGACCGTACAGACCTCCGGTAGCCGGTCATGTATCGCGGCGTCGTCGTTGTTACCGTACACGCCGCGGAGAGTTCGCGCGGCGGCGTCAAACGCGTCGAGCACCGGTTCGCGGTAGAAGTCGCCGGCGTGAACGACGACGTCGGCCGCGCGGACCGCCTCCGCGGTTCGGCCCTCAAGCTTCGACTCCTCGCGTGCGTGGGTGTCGGAGACGACGACGAGCATACTCGCCGTCCGTGCCCGTTCGGTTTAACAAACGCGCCCCACCGTGAGCACCGGGCAGGCGTCGGGCAAGCACCGAACGGACGCACGGCTCGCGGAGCGATTCGGGTTCGAAAAACGTCGGCCGCGGAGCGATCGCTTACGTCGCGCGGCGTTCCTTCGCCTTCGGGCGGAGGTTCTTGTAGCCGCACTTGCGACAGCGCTTCGCATCGGGAGCGTTGCGGGCGTTACAGCGCATGCAGATCTGCCGGTCGAGGTTGCGGCGTTCCGCGGCGTCGAAACTGGCCATACTGCTACTGTCACGGGGACGCTGTAAAAGGTTGCGAGACGTGTCTGCGGGTCCGGCCCCCATAGGCAGACGTTCGGGACCGGGTCGCGGGCGTCGCTCGTCAGGCGCCGGCTTCGGACAGCGCGGCCTCGATGTCCTCGCGCTGGGTGACCCCGACGAACCGGTCCACGATGCCGTCGTCGTTTTCGACGATGAGCGTCGGCAGCGATCGGACCTGGTACTGGTTGGCGACGTCCTGCTCCTCGTCGACGTTCACCTTCTGCAGCTCGAAGGCGTCACCGAGATCTTCCTGGATCTCCTCCAGGATAGGGTCCTGCGTCTTACACGGGCCGCACCAGTCAGCGTGAAAATCCAGCAGTCGAACAGTCATTATCCGGCAGGTTCTACCGTCGGACCGCGCATAAGGGTTTCCCACGCGGTGAGGATCGAGGGCCGTCGCGGCCCGTGAGTGTGGTGCGATTGACCCGTCTGCACCGACCGCGAGCGGGGGGCGTCGACCGCGAGCGAAACGTTTAGAACGCCGCGCGGACCACTTCTCGGTATGAGTGGTTCCAACTCCGGCGGGCTGATGTCCAGTGCGGGACTGGTCCGCTACTTCGACACGCAGGACCGGGACGCGATCGCGATCAACCCCAAGACCGTCCTCGCGTTCTGCGTCCTCTTCGGCGTCTTCGTGCAGATCCTCTCGCTGACTGTCGCGTAACGGCCCGCGTCGGCCGGCCGATCGCACTCTCCCGACCGCCCCGTAGCGCGCCCTTTTTGCCCGTCCCCGACGGAGCCCGAGACATGAAAGCAGGCGTCATCGCCGTACAGGGCGACGTGGCCGAGCACGCCGCCGCCGTCCGGAACGCCGCGGCCGCTCACGACGAACCCGCGGAGGTCGTCGAGGTCCGCGACGCCGGCATCGTGCCCGACTGCGACGTCCTCCTCATGCCGGGCGGGGAGTCGACGACCATCTCGCGGCTGATCCATCGAGAGGGGATCGCGGCGGAGATCCGCGACCACGTCGCGAGCGGGAAGCCCGTGCTCGCCACCTGCGCCGGGCTCATCGTCTGCTCGCGGGACGCGAAGGACGACCGCGTGGACGCACTCGGGCTCCTCGACGTCTCCGTCGACCGCAATGCGTTCGGGCGACAGAAGGACTCCTTCGAGGCGAAGATCCCGATGAACGGGCTCGACGAGCCGTTCCACGCCGTCTTCATCCGCGCGCCGCTCATCGACGAGGTCGGCGCGGACGTCGAGGTGCTCGCGACCGTCGACGGTCGGCCGGTCGCGGTGCGCGACGGGCCGATCGTCGCCACCGCGTTCCACCCGGAGCTCACCGACGACCCGCGGATCCACGACCTCGCCTTCTTCCCCGAGCGCGAGGTGGTCGCGTGAGCGACCCCGACGCGGGCGACGAGGGTGAAGAGACGGCGGACGACGCTGTCCTCGACGAGCTGTTCGCTACCATCGAGTCGCGGAAGGCGGAGCTGCCCGACGACTCGTACACCGCCTCGCTGTTCGCCCACGAGAAGGGCGAGAACGCCGTCTTAGAGAAGATCGGCGAGGAGTCCACGGAGACCATCCTCGCGGCGAAAGACGACGACCTCGACGAACTCACCTACGAGAGCGCCGACCTCGTCTACCACCTGCTGGTGTTGCTCTCGATGAAGGGCCTCGACCTCGACGACCTCCGCGACGAGCTCCGCGAGCGCTTCTGACCGCCTACCGCTCGCGTTCGAGTTCCCGGTCTATCTCGTCCGGCGCTTCGGCCTCCAGTTCGCTGGCGATCCGCCGTTCGAACTCCTCCTCGCCGATCTGCCCCTCGACGTACTGCCGCCGAAGCCGGTCCTGCCGGCTCTCCGAGGCACTGCCGGTCGACGAGGACCACGCGGCGCCGACCGAGTCCGCGTCGACGGACGCGTCGTCGCCCCCGAACACCCACGCACCGACTCGGTAGGCGACGTAGACGAGCCCGGCGAGCACGGCGAGCGTGACGACGCCGGTGAGCACCGCCCACGCGATGCTCAGGATCGCAGAGACGGCGGAGACGAGGACGCTGACGCCGATCAGGACCGCGAGCGCGATCACGGCGTAGTAGAGGGCCTTCTTCCCGTCCATACCATGATGTGGCGCGGCTGAGCGAAAATACCTTGCGCCGCGGTCCGACCCGAGAGCCCTGCCCGGCCCCGTCAGAAGACTTATTCCTCGATGTGTCTGTTACACTGAGAAATGGGTCCCGAACCACGAGTTCGACAGAGTCGCATCGCGCGGATCGACGAGGGAAGAGCGTGACGGAGGAGTTCGACCGTCGGCCGGTAGACCGGCGGACCGTCCTCGGGGCGCTCGCCGGCGCGGGGACCGCCGCGGTCGCCGGTTGTTCCGGCTCGGGGCCAAACGACGCCCCGACGACCGAACTGGACGCCGAGCGCCTCGACGAACTCGCCGCCCGGTTCGCGCCGACGCTGTACTTCGACACCGCGGAGCCGTGGTTTCCGACCGACCCTCGCCCGTACGCGTCGGAGGCGGACGGCGAGACCGTCGTCGACGGCTTCGCGGCGTTCGACGGCTACCACGAGCGATACGACGAGGCGGGCGAGCCGCCGAACCCCACCGTGTTCTACAACGGGGTCCGGTACGAGGAGTCGTCGCTCGCGGTCGTCCAGTTCTGGCTCTACTCCGCGTTCGACCAGTTCACGGCGAACTTCCACTGGCACGACTGGGAGGTGCTCCACGTCTTCGTCGACCTCGACACCGGCGAGCCCCAACTGTACGTCGCCAGCTCGCACTCCCGGAGCGTCCCGAACAACGAGTACCTCGACCCGAATCCCGACGCGATCCCTCGCGTCCTCCCCGAACTGGGGTCGCACTCCAGCACCCTCTCGCTCAACGAGGACATCGACCGGTTCCAGCGCGTCGGCGCGGACGGGCTGCTCGCGGACATCACGAACACGACCATCGACACCGTCGAGGACCTCCTCGGAATCCCCATCGCGTACGGGCTCCCCCGCGACGAGGGCGCCCGGCTTCCCTTCGTGGTTCCCGAATACGAGGGGGCGCCCATCTACGAGCACCCCGACCTCCCGTCGGTGACGGAGGAGTCCCTCGTCGACGGCGCGTTGACCATTCGGTCGCTCGACGCGCTGCGGTCGCCGCCGACGGATCTCCCCCTCCGAGAGACGGGGATCGCCTTCCGACACGCCGACAGAGAGGACCCGCTGGCGAACGACACCGTCGACGAGGTGATCGGCTACGAACTCGTCGAGACCGCCGAGTTGGAGGATATTTCGGCGTTCACCGGGCCGCAACTCAGCTTCGAGTTCGCGGTCCCCGAGGTCGTCGAGGACGCCGTCGCGAGCCATATCACGACCACCGGCGTCCCGTGGGAGCAGCCGCGCTACGAGAACCCCGCGCTCGACATCACCGCCGGGAACCACCGCGCCGAACTCGCCGCCCGGTACGACGTCATCGGCGACGACGAGTCGTTCGGGGCCGAGGCCGCCGGCGCGCTCGACGCGGTCGTCGCCCGCGTCACGCAGGCGACGGAGAGCGACGACGCGCCTGACGGCGAGGGACTGACGACGACGAAGTCGACCGTCGAGTCGGTCGTCCTAATCGAGAGCGACCCCGAGGCGGTCCCGACGTTCGCCGGCGGGGTCGCGGTCGCGAACGGGGTCCCAGAGGGGGACCACCGGCTGACCGTCAACGGCGCCGGGCAGACCCCCCACAGCGAAACGCTGACCGTCTCGGCGGACGAGCCGATAACCGCTGCCGGCGCCGAGGGCGAGATTCCGCTCGTCGCCCGCGAGAACGCGCGGAAGATCGAGCTCTCGGACGCGAAGAGCGACACCGACGTGACCCGGACGGCGGTGGAAGACGACTTCGCCGGCCGTATCTACGACTCCGCGGTCGAGGGGAGCGACGCGGTGTACGTCCACGCCGGCGGGGCGTACACGACCGAGGTCCGCGACGCCGACGACGAGGTGGGCGCGTACCGCGTCAACCCGGACCCGCCGGGAGCGGGGGGCGGAGACGAGTCGGGCGACGGGGGCGATCCGATCCGGATCGAGCGCCCGGAGACCGGGGCGGCCTCCCTCGCGGGGTACGTCGCCGATGTGGCCGAGGAGACCCGCGCCGCGGTCGCGACCGTGGCCGCGGAGACCGACGACGGCGACGGCGGCGATGACGACGGAAGCGGCTCCACCGGCGAGAGCGGGGGAAGCTCCGGGAGCGAAGACGGTTCGAACGACGGCTCGACGAACGCCATAAACGGACTCGAACGGGCCCTCGCCGCCGCGGTCGAGGCCGCGAGGCGGGCCGAGGAGCGCGCCCGCGAGGGCGACGGCGAAGGGACGGAGCGCCAGTTGGCGAACGTCGCCGACCGGATCGCCCGGATCGAGGAGCGGCTCGCGGCGGCGCGGGAGGGGCTCCCGCCCGGACTCGCGAACGCGACCGGGAAGCGGGTGGAGCAGGCGACGCGGCGCGTCGAACAGGCGCAGAACGCCGGAAAGCTGTAGGCGGTCGATCCGTTCGCGCCGCGTTGCCGGCGCGTCCGGCGCTCGGGACTCCGCGTGCCACCCTCCACTACTGGATGGAAAGCTATACGACGCCGAACCGACCAGAAGTATATAAGCAGATGTCTCAGGAGGGTTACGACCACACCACGGTCGAGAATCGGTGGCAGGAGGCGTGGGACGACGCCTCCGTGTATCACACGCCGGACGAGGCCGACGACCCGACGTACGTGCTGGGGATGTACCCGTACCCGTCCGGGAAGCTCCACATGGGTCACGTCCGCAACTACACCATCACGGACGCGTACGCCCGGTACCGCCGGATGCGCGGCGACGACGTGCTCCACCCGATGGGGTGGGACGCGTTCGGCCTCCCGGCCGAGAACGCCGCGAAGGAGCGCGACACCAACCCCCGCGACTGGACGTTCGACTGCATCGACACGATGAGAGGCCAGATGAAGTCGATGGGATTCGGCTACGACTGGGACCGGGAAATCACCACCTGCACCCCGGAGTACTACAAGTGGAACCAGTGGCTGTTCACCCGCTTTTCCGACGCCGGGCTGGTCGAGCGGCGCGACGCCGAGGTGAACTGGTGTCCCTCCTGCGAGACCGTCCTCGCCGACGAGCAGGTCGAGGGCGACGCCGAACTGTGCTGGCGCTGTGACACCCCGGTCGAGGCCCGCGAACTCGACCAGTGGTTCCTCGAAATCACCGAGTACGCCGACGAACTGCTGGAGGCCATCGACGACCTGGAGGGATGGCCCAACTCGGTCCGTCAGATGCAGCGCAACTGGATCGGCCGCCAGTACGGGACGACGCTCGACTTCACCGTGGAGGATCACGGTCCCGTCGAGGCGTTCACCACCCGCGTCGACACCGTGTACGGCGCGACGTTCTTCGCGCTCGCGCCGGACCACCCTATCAGCGAGGAACTGGCCGCCGAGGACGACGCGGTCCGCGAGTTCATCGACCACGAGGCCGACCCCGACGGCGACGAGCCGAACGGCGTCGAGACCGGCCTGACCGCCACCAACCCGGCTACCGGCGAGGAGATTCCGGTCTTCGTCGCCGACTTCGTCCTCTCGGACGTCGGGACGGGCGCGCTGATGGCGGTGCCCGCCCACGACGAGCGCGACCACGCGTTCGCGACGAAGATGGGCGTCGACATCGAGCCGGTCGTCGCGCCGAAACCGGACGACTGGGACGGCGAGACGGTCCCCGAGGCACCCGACGTGAGCGAGGCGGCGTTCACCGACGACGGCGTCGTGATCAACTCCGGCGAGTACAGCGGCCTCGACAGCGAGACGGCCCGCGAGCGGCTCACCGAGGACATCGAGAGCGCCGAGGAGAGCACGCAGTACCAGCTTCGCGACTGGGGCATCTCCCGCCAGCGCTACTGGGGCACCCCGATCCCGGTCGTCCACTGCGACGACTGCGGGCCGGTGACGGTCCCGGACGAGGACCTGCCGGTCGAACTGCCCGAGTTTATCAACACCACCGGGAACCCGCTGGACGCCGCCGAGGAGTGGAAGGCGACGACCTGCCCCGACTGCGGCGAGCCGGCCACCCGCGAGACCGACACGATGGACACGTTCGTCGACTCCTCGTGGTACTTCCTGCGCTACGTCTCGCCGGACCTCGACGACGCGCCCTTCGACCTGGACCGCGCGAACGACTGGATGCCGGTCGACCAGTACGTCGGTGGTATCGAACACGCCGTGATGCACCTGCTGTACTCCCGGTTCTTCACCAAGGTGCTGGCCGACGAGGAGGGGCTGGACCACCGCGAGCCGTTCACGAACCTGCTGGCGCAGGGGATGGTTCAGCTAGAGGGCGAGAAGATGTCGAAGTCGAAGGGGAACGTCGTCTCCCCCCAGCGCATCGTCGACGAGTACGGCGCCGACACGGCCCGCCTGTTCATGATGCAGGCCGCACAGCCCGAGCGAGACTTCGACTGGTCGGAGGAGGGCGTCAGGTCCACTCATCGGTTCCTCTCGCGGCTGAGCGACCTCGTCGAGGGGTACGCCGCGGGAGCGGCGGAGACCGCGGACGCGGGCGCCGAGCGTGACACGGTCGACGACTACGTGGCCGACGAGATCGACGCCGCCGTCGCCATCGCGGGCACGGAGTACGACGACCTGACGTTCAACGTCGCGCTCCGCGAGGCGCAGGACCTCGTGGGGACGCTGCGGAGCTACCGCGGGCACACCGACCCGCACCCCGCCACCTACGAGCGCGGGCTCGACGTCGCCGTGCGTCTGCTCGCGCCGGTCGTCCCGCACCTCGCCGAGGAGCTGTGGGACACGCTCGGCCGCGACGGGTTCGTCGTCGAGGCCGACTGGCCGACCGCGGCGGTCGATCGCGAGACGGTCGAGAAGCGTCGCCGGCTGGTGGCGAACACCCGCGAGGACGTGCGCGACATCGTCGAGGTCGCCGGGATCGAGGACCCCGAGCGGATCGACGTCGTCGTCGCGCCCGACTGGAAGTACGACGCCCTCTCGATCGCGATCGACAGCGACGCCGACAACCTGATCTCCGAGCTGATGCAGGAGTCGCACATCCGCGAGCAGGGGGACGACGCCGCCTCGTACGGACAGGACCTGCAGGCGAACCGCGAGGCGCTTCGAGACACCCTCTCGGCCAGCGACGAGTACGACGCTCTGCGAGCGGCCGCATGGCTTATCGAGCGCGAGTTCGACGCCCCGGTCCGCGTCGAGCGCGCCGCGGACGCCGACGACAGCGTGGTCCGGAAGGCAGAGCCGGGCCGGCCCGCGATAGACATCGTCGAGTAGCGACCCGCGTTCCCTTTTAAACGGCTCCGACGGCCCGGAAGCGATTAGTCAGCGGCGCCACCCGATCGGATATGGACGACCCCTACGCCCCCGCCCGCGCCGCCCTCGACGGCTCGGCCGGCGGCGAGCGCGACGGCGACGCGCGCGATGTCGACGACCCCGCCGTTCTCGCCGCTCACCTCGACGACGCCGACCCGCTCTCCGCGTTCGCGGACCGGTACCGCGTGCCCGACGACGTTTTATATATGGACGGCAACTCGCTCGGCCCCGCCAGCGACGCCGCCCTCGCGAGCCTCGACCGCGTCGTCGACGAGTGGCGCGACCGGCTCATCGCGGGGTGGACCGACGCCGATCCGCCGTGGTTCTCGGTCGGGGAGCGACTCGGCGACGCGCTCGCGCCGCTCGTCGGCGCCGAGCCCGCGGAGGTCGTCGTCGGAAACTCGATCACCGTCAACATCCACACCCTGATCGGCACCTTCCTCGACGAACTGCTGGCGGGGAACGGGCCGGAGCGAGAGGGGGTAGACCGGGCCGACGGCGAGTGGGATCGGAGCGTCGAGCCCGCCGTTCTCGTCAACGAACTCGATTTCCCCTCCGATCACTACGCGATCCGCGCCCAACTCCGCCAGCGGGGGATCGACCCCGACGAGAAGCTTCGAGTGGTCAAGAGCCGAGACGGGCGGACGATCGACCCCCGCGATATCGAGGCCGCGCTGGCGGCGCACGACGACGTGGGAATCGTGTGGATGCCGACCGCGCTGTACCGCTCCGGCCAGCTGTTCGACGTCGATCGGATCGCCGACGCGGCCCACGAGGCGGGCGCGTACGCCGGCTTCGACGCGGCTCACTCGGCGGGCGCGGTGCCACACGCGTTCGGCGCGGCCGGCGTCGACTTCGCGGTGTGGTGTACCTACAAGTACCTCAACGCCGGGCCGGGATCGATCGGCGCGCTGTTCGTCGCCGAGCGCCACCACGGGCTCACGCCCGCGCTGGCGGGGTGGTGGGGGCACGAGAAGGCGACGCAGTTCGAGATGAACATGGAGTACACCCCAGCAGACTCCGCCGGCGCGTGGCAGATCGGCACGCCGCCGCTGCTCGCGGCCGCGCCGCTGGAGGGATCGATCGAACTCCTGCGAGAGGCCGGCATCGACCGGCTCCGAGAGAAGTCGCTCGCGCTCACCGACTTCCTGATCGCGCTGATCGACGACCGCCTCCCGGCGGTCTCGGTCGGAACGCCGCGAGAACACGCGGCCCGCGGCGGCCACGTCGCCCTCGAACACCCCGACGCCAAGCGACTGAGCGCGGCCCTCAAATCGCGCGGCGTGGTCGTCGACTTCCGGCCGCCGAACGTGGTCCGGGTGTGTCCGGCCGCGCCGTACACCTCGTTCGCCGACGTGCTGGAGGTGGTCGACGAGATCGAGGCGATCCTCGACTCGGGGGCTCACGAGGAGTACGCGACGAACGAGGGGGGCGTGACGTAGCGGCGGAGGGAAACTACTTATAAATAGAACCGCGACGGCGCGCGCCTCCGAGTGGCCGCCCATGGCGGCCGCGAGGAGCGTGCGCGAGGGAGTCAGTCGCCCGAAGCAACGCGGAGGGCGACTGACGAGGCTGGGGAGGCGCGAGGGTGCTGTTGCTGTGCGGGTGGGCGGGACGCAAAGGGTCGCTGGGGCTGTGGAGACGGGTGCCGCCGATCCACCAGCACTCACTTATAAACGAGCAGCTGGCACGTTGGTACTTCCCACAGTCGTTCGAGAGCCACAGGGAGACGAATCGCCACCGGCCAGTAATACACAAACCACGTATAGCGACGGGCTTAATCGCCCGAGCGCCCAACGTCCGACGATCAGAAAATGGCGGAACCGTCGGGCATGGACGCATTCGCGCACCTCGGGAGCGAGGTCCGCGAAGCGCTCTCCGAGCAGGGCTTTTCCACCCCCACCGAACCCCAGCGCGAGGCGATCCCGCCGCTCGCTGAGGGGCGGAACGCCCTCGTCCTCGCCCCGACGGGCACCGGGAAGACGGAGACCGCGATGCTCCCGGTGTTCGACGCGATCGTCAACGCCCGCAATTCGCCCGGCGACCCGCCCCGCGAGGGAATATCGGCGCTCTACATCACCCCGCTCCGCGCGCTCAACCGCGACATGATGGACCGGCTGGAGTGGTGGGGCGACCGGCTCGACGTCGAGGTCGCGGTGCGCCACGGCGACACCACGCAGTACGAGCGGAGCAAGCAGGCCGACGACCCGCCCGACGTGCTCATCACGACGCCGGAGAGCCTCCAGGCGATCCTGACGGGATCGAAGATGCGGATCGCGCTCGAAGACGTGGCGCACGTCGTGGTCGACGAGGTCCACGAGCTCGCCTCGGCGAAGCGCGGCGCCCAACTCACGGTCGGACTCGAACGCCTCCGGCGGGTCGCGGGACCCTTCCAGCGTGTCGGGCTCTCCGCCACGGTCGGAACCCCGGAGGAGGTCGGCAAGTTCCTCGTCGGGTCGGGAAAGCGCGATCCCGACCGGCCCGGCGACCGCGAGTTCGAGATCGTCGAGGTCGCGGCCGGGACGCGGACCGAGGTGCGCGTGCTCGACCCGGAGATCACGGACCGCGACGCGACCCTCGCCGGCGAGCTCGCGGTCGACGAGACCACCGCGAGCCACGTCAGGACGATCCGGGGGATCGTCGCCGCCCACGAGTCGACCCTGATCTTCGTCAACACGCGACAGACCGCCGAGGCGCTCGGCTCGCGGTTCAAGACGCTCGCGGCCCGGGAGGCGAAAGGCGGGGCGGTCGACGACCCGACCGAGATCGAAGTCCACCACGGATCGCTCTCGAAGGACGTCCGGATCGACGTGGAAGATCGGTTCAAGTCGGGCGACCTCGACGGCCTCGTCTGCACCTCTTCGATGGAACTCGGCATCGACGTGGGGCGTGTCGATCACGTGGTCCAGTACGGGAGTCCGCGCGAGGTCGCCCGCCTGCTCCAGCGCGTCGGGCGCGCGGGGCACCGCCGCGATCTGATCTCGGAGGGGACCGTCGTGACGCAGGGCGGCGACGACACGCTGGAAGCGCTCGCGATCGCTCGGCGTGCCGACGCCGAACTCGTCGAGCCGGCCGCGATCCATCACGGGAGCCTCGACACCGTCGCGAACCAGATCGTCGGCGTCGTGATGGACGAGGGCGACGTCCACGCCCGGGTGGCGTACGAGGTCGTCACGAGCGCCTACCCGTTCCGGGACCTCTCGGAGCCGCAGTTCCAGGAGGTCGTCCGCGAACTCGACGGCAACCGCCTGCTGTGGCTCGACGAGGAGTCGGACACCCTTGAAAAATCGGGCGGCACGTGGCAGTACTTCTACGCGAACCTCTCGATGATCCCGGACGAGTCCACCTACGACGTGTACGACATGTCCTCGCGGCGGGGGATCGGCACCCTCGACGAGCGGTTCGTCGTCAACTTCGCCGGCCCGGGAGAGACGTTCATCCAGCGCGGCGAGATGTGGCGCATCACCGAGGTCGACGAGGACGAGGAGCGCGTGAACGTCACGCCAATAGCCGACCCCGCGGGCGAGGTGCCATCGTGGATCGGCCAGGAGATTCCGGTCCCGAAACCCGTCGCCGAGGAGGTCGGGCGGATCCGCGGCGAGGCCGCGGAGGCGCTCTCAGCGGGGTCGACCCCCGAGGCGGTCGCGGGCGACCTCGCGGAGCGCTACCCCACCGACGAGGGGACGGTCGCCGCCGCGCTGAAACCGGTCGTCGACCACGTCGACGCCGGCCACCCGGTCCCCACCGACCGCCGGGTCGTGATCGAGGGGAGCGCCCGCACCGTCGCGGTCAACGCCGCCTTCGGCCACGAGGTCAACGAAACGCTCGCGCGCCTGCTCGCGGCGCTCGTCGGCCAGCGCGCCGGCTCGTCGGTCGGGATGGACGTGGACCCGTATCGGATCGAGTTCGAGGTGCCCGGCGGCGTCGGCCCGGGCGTCTTCCGCGAGGTCTTGGAGACGACCGATCCGGACCGGCTGGAGGCGTACCTCGAACTCGCCCTGAAGAACTCGGACGCGCTCAAGTTCACGCTCGCGCAGGTCGCCGCGAAGTTCGGCTCGGTTAAGCGCTACCGCGAGGGGAGAGGGCGATTCGGCGGCGACCGCTTACTCGCGGCGCTGGAGGGGACGCCCGTCTACGACGAGGCGCTCCGCGAGGTGTTCCACGCCGACCTCGCGGTCGCGGAGACCGCGACCGTACTGGAGGAGATACAGCGTGGCGCGCTCGACCTCGACATCGCCCGCGAGCGCACCCCTCTCGGCACGGCCGGGCGCTCCGCGGGGACCGAGTTCCTGGTCCCGGAGAACGCCGACGCCGACGTGATCGAGACGATTCGCGAGCGCATCCGCAACGACCGCGTGATCCTGTTTTGCCTCCACTGCGCCGACTGGCGGCGCACGACGAAGGTCCGACGCGTCCCCGACCAGCCGGAGTGTCCCGACTGCGGGTCGACCCGCGTCGCCGCGCTGAACCCGTGGGACGACGAGACGGTGACGGCGGTTCGCGCGACCGAGAAGGACGAGGAGCAGGAGCGGCGCACCAAGCGCGCCCACCGCGCCGCGAGCCTCGTCCAGACGCACGGGAAGCGAGCCGTCATCGCGCTGGCGGCGCGTGGCGTGGGGCCGCACAACGCCGCGCGGATCATCAACAAACTCCGCGAGGACGAGGACGAGTTCTACCGCGACGTGCTCCGACAGGAGCGCGAGTACGCGCGGACGCAGTCGTTCTGGGATTAGATCGAGGCGGCGGTGCAGTCGGTTCGTGATACCTGTTCGTGGATGCGGTGACCAGCGCCGAATCCACGAGCGCGCACCACCGCGTCCACTTATAAATGATCGCCGAAGTCGACCTCGAGAGCGGCGGTCTACTCGTCCGGGTACTTCGGCTCGCGTCGCTCGGCGCGCTCGGTCGCGCGTTCGATGACCTCGCGGACCGTGTCCGACCCCTCGCTCGCGCGGTAGACGTCGCCGTGACCGGGATACATCGCCTCGACGGTGTCCGGGAGCACGTTGAGGATCGTGTGGAGGCTCTCGATCAGGTCCTCGCGCGACTGACCCGCCATGTCCGTCCGACCGAACGAGCCGTCGTCGAACGCGCCGTCGTTGTACACGACCACGTCGCCCGAGTAGATCCGTTCCTCACCCACGAACGCGACGTGGTCGTCGGCGTGACCCGGGGTCTCGACGACCTCGCAGGGCTCGTCGCCGATCAGGATATCGTCGCCGTCGACGATCGCCACGTCGCGCCGCGGGTGCGAGGCGTTCGCGTAAAGCGTGGCGTCGAAGCGGTCGAGCACCGCGTCGAGCTGGCCGACGTGGTCGTGGTGCTGGTGCGTCAACACGACCCGGTCTAACTCCTCGACGCCGGCGTCGGCGAGGGCGTCGGCGATGACGTCGTCGACGCCCGGCATCGTTCCGGCGTCGACCAACGTCGGCGCCTCGCCCGGCACGAGGTACGCGTTGCAGGTGAACTCCTCCGCGTCAGCGGTGACGGTGATCGGCTCCATACACGTACGAGGGCGGTCGCGACCTAAAAACGTGTACGCCGCGGCGAGACGGAGTCTCGTCGCCGTCGAGACGACGCAGGCGTCGCCGACCCCGTCGAAACCGATCGCAACCGGGGATTTATGACTCCTGCCCTGTTAGTCTCACGCACATATGGGCTTCGGAAGTTACGATGAATCCGAACAGGAGAACCAGGACCTGGACGCGGATTTCGACGACGAGGACGGAGTCCAGGCGGCCGAAGAGGTACACGAGGGATCCGTCGACTACGAGCCAGGGGCCTCCAACGACGAGCTTCTCGACCGGCTCCAAGACATCAAAGCAGAGGAGAACTGACGGAGGGATGGCGCCGAGCCGGACGCTCGGCATCGCGTTTTCTGACGGCGACCGAATCAGCCGCGTAGCCGGTGCCGTCGTCAGATCCGACGGGACCCTCGACGGGCTTGCGTTCGAGCGCTGCACCGTCGGCGGCACCGACGCCACCGACGCCGTGATCGACCTCTTCGACGCGCTCGGCCGCGAGGACGTCCGTCACGTCGCCTGCGCCGGCGTCGCCCCGGCGTGGTTCAACCTTCTCGACCTGCGCCGGCTTCACGAGACCATCGACCGCCCCGTCTACGCCGTGAGCTACGAGACGAGTCCCGGGCTCGAACCCGCACTCCGCGAGGCGTTCGACGGCGACGACCTCGACCGCCGGCTCGACGTCTACCGGTCGCTTCCGCCCCGCAGGCAGGTCGAACTCGACGACGACGACCGCGCGGGCAACCCGCTCTTCGTCCGCGCGGTCGGACTCGACGGCGACCGCGCGGCCGCCGCCGTTCGTGACGGAGTTCGCAACGGGTTCCGTCGCCCCGAGCCGCTTCGAATCGCCGCGATGGCGGCGAGCGCGCACCGGGAAGCGATCGCCGCGGAGTGACGTCGCCGACGACCCACCGTCCCGGCTGCCTCGCCGCCCCGGGCGCTCTCGCCCGCGCCGGATATATGTCGCTCGCAGCCGACGACCGCCGCATGGACGACGACGTCGGACCGGACGGCGATGTGGGCGAGGACCGCGCGCCGGGCGACGCGACGGGAGTGACGTTCCGAGACCGCGAGCGCCTCGCTCGGACGCCGGGTCACGGCGTCGCCCTCGACTGCCTCGCGGCCGGGATCGCGGCCGCGAGACCGGATCGACTGATCCCGAGCGCCGTCTCGGTGCGCGACGGAGTTCTCCGGATCGAGGGGGTCGAGACCGGCGCGGACGCCGACGCTGTCGGTGAGTACGACCTCGTCGACTACGACCGCGTGGCGCTGCTCGGCGCGGGGAAGGCGGCCGCCGAGGTCGCCGCCGCGCTCACCGAGAGGTTCGAGGGGAGCGACCGCGGGATCGACGAGGGGGTCGTCGTCACCGAGGATCCCGGAAGCCGACCGTCTCCGCCGGGAGTCGAGGTGCTTCCCGGCGACCATCCCCTCCCGAGCGACGAGGGCGTGGAGAGCGCGCGACGCGTGCTCGATCTGGCCGAGCGCGCCGGGCCGGGCGACCTCGTGCTCGCCGTTATCACGGGGGGCGGAAGCGCGCTGCTCGCGGCGCCCGCCGACCCGATCACTCCGGACGACCTCCGCGAACTGACCGAGGGACTGCTCGCCTCCGGCGCGTCGATAGACGAGATCAACGCGGTTCGCAAACACTGCTCGGCGGTCAAGGGCGGCCTGCTCGCGCGTGCGGCGGCGCCCGCGACCGTCGTCACGCTCGCGATAAGCGACGTGATCGGCGACCCGCTCGACGCCGTCGCGAGTGGGCCGACCGTTCCCGATCCGACCACCTACGCGGAGGCGCTGGCGGTGCTGGACCGTTACGACCTCGACGCGCCAACCTCGGTCCGCGAGCGACTCCGAGCGGGCGCGGACGGTGAACTCGCCGAGACGCCGACCGCGGACGACCCGGCGTTCGAGCGCGCTCGGGCGTTCGTCGTCGGCAACGGACGAACCGCACTCGATGCGGCCGCGGCCGCCGCCACGGAGCGCGGGTACGAGTCGCTGGTGCTCGCCGCGGGAGTTCGGGGGGAGGCGAGGGGCGCCGGGACCACCCACGCCGCCATCGCGGAGGAGTGCGCGGCCCGGGGATCGCCTGCCAAGCCGCCGGCCGTGTTGCTCTCGGGCGGCGAGACGACCGTGACGCTCGGCGACGCTGACGGGACGGGCGGGCCGAACGCGGAGTTCGCGGCGAGCGCCGGCCTCGCGCTGGCGGAGGGACCGCTCGGCGGGAGCGACGCGGGAGGCGGGCGGCGAGAGCGCGACGCCCCGCGAGTGGTCGTCGCGAGCGCCGACACCGACGGGATCGACGGCCCGACCGACGCCGCGGGCGGGATCGTCGACGCGACGACGCTCGACCCGGACGCCGCCCGCGACGCCCTCGACCGGCACGACGTCTACCCCCTGCTCGACGAGGCGGGCGCGCTGCTCCGCACGGGGCCGACCGGGACGAACGTCAACGATCTGCGCGTGCTCGTGATCGGGGCACCCGACCGGACGGACGAGCCGTAGACGGAGCCCTGGCCCGTCGCGTGCGAGTCGTTCACGCGTCGCATTCGATTGCTGTGGGTTTTTGCGGCGACCGCGACAACAATCGGATAGATGACGCCCGAACTCGACGACATCGACCTCGGCACCGTCCCGCTCGGTCGGACCGGCCTCCGAACGAGCGAGCTTCAGTTCGGCACGTGGCGGTTCGGCCGCGTGACCGAGGCGGGGAACGTGGAGATCGACGAGGCCCGCGCCCACGAATTGCTCGATGCCTACGAGGCCGCCGGCGGCCGGTACATCGACACCGCCGACGTGTACGGCGGCGGCGACTGCGAGCGGTGGATCGGCGACTGGCTCGCCGAGCGCGACCGCGAGCGCTACACGGTCGCCTCGAAGGTGTACTGGCAGATCC
The DNA here is from genome assembly GCF_051194135.1 of Halorubrum wangae. NCBI lineage: Archaea > Methanobacteriati > Methanobacteriota > Halobacteria > Halobacteriales > Haloferacaceae > Halorubrum > Halorubrum wangae. The sequence continues at coordinate 97,823 of NZ_JBLZNH010000003.1, forward strand.
GCGACGGCGACCCGAACAGCCGCGGGACGAACCGGAAGAACGTCCGTCACCGCGTCGACGCCCTCCTCGACCGGCTCGGCACCGACTACGTCGACGTTCTCTACATCCACCGCTGGGACGACGAGACGCCGGCCCGTGAGCTGATGAAGACCCTCAACGGGCTCGTCGAGTCCGGCAAGGTCCACTACATCGGAGCGTCGACGCTCCGCCCGAACGCCTGGAAGGTCGCCCGCGCCAACGCGATCGCTCGGAGCGAGGGGTGGGAGCCGTTCACCGTGCTCCAGCCGCGCTACAACCTCGTCGACCGCGAGGTCGAGGGGGACTATCTGGAGTTCGCCCGCCAACAAGACCTCGCCCTCTCCCCGTGGAGCCCGCTCGGACAGGGCTTCCTGACCGGGAAGTACGACCGCGACGAGGACTTCCCGGAGGAGTCGAAGGCGGCCGAGTCGAGCCGCTTCCAGGAGGCGTACCTCACCGAGGAGAACTTCGACGTCCACGACGAGCTCGACGCCGTCGCCGACGAGGTCGACGCCTCGCCGGCGCAGACCGCGCTCGCGTGGCTCGCCCACCGCGACGGCGTCACCGCGCCCATCGTGGGCGCCCGCACCGTCGACCAGCTCGCGGAGAACCTCGCGGCCGCGTCGATCGACCTCTCGGACGAGCAGGTCGAGCGCCTCACCGCCGCGAAGCCCGGCCCGTACGACGGGCTGTAAGGCCCGCCCTCAGTTCTCCCGCTCTTCGGTCGTTCCCGCTTCGCTCGCCTTCCCGTCCGCGCGGTCGCGCTCCCGCGCTGCCGGGTCGCGCTCGCTTGGGTCGCCGTAGCCCCCACCGCCCGGCGTCCGGACCGTGACCGTCGTCTCCGAGTCCACGTCGACGGTCGTCTTCGCGGGGACCGGGTCGCCGTCGATCAGGTTCACACCGGTGGCGCCCGACGCGCCTCCCTCGATGCCGGCGGGGGCGTGACGGCGCCGCTCCGTCAACAGCGAGACGGTCGCCGCCGTCTCGATCCGCACGCGACGTTCGAGACCGAGCCCGCCGCGGTGGCGCCCGTCGCCGCCGCTGTCCGGGCGGAAGGCGTACCGCTCCACGCGGAGCGGGTACGCCGCCTCCATCGCCTCGACCGGCGTGTTGAGGGTGTTCGTCATGCCGACCTGCACCCCGTCCATCCCGTCGGCGTCCGGGCGTGCGCCGAAGCCGCCGCCGATCGTTTCGTAGTACGTGAACGACTCCGCACCGCCGCGCGCACCGATAGTGAGGTTGTTCATCGTCCCCTGACTCCCCGCGGTCACCCGGTCGGGGACGGCCTCGCCGAGCGCCGCGAGCACGACGTCCGTGACGCGCTGACTCGTCTCGACGTTCCCGCCGACGACGGCCGCCGGCGGGTCCGGATCGAGGATAGACCCCTCGGGGACCGAGACGGAAACCGGCTCGTAGCAGCCGTGGTTCGGCGGTATCTCCGGGTCGGTCACGCAGCGAACGACGAAGTACACCGCGCTCTTCGCAACCGCCAGCGGCGCGTTGCAGTTCCCGTCGACCTGCGGCGCGCTCCCCGCAAAGTCGACCGCGAGCGAACCGCCGTCGACCGTCACCGCGGCTCGGATCGGGAGGTCGGCGTCGGTGACACCGTCGCCCTCGAGGACGTCGTCGGCCTCGTAGGTCCCGTCCGGGAGGTCGTCGATGGCTGCGGTCATCCGCTCGCGGGAGTAGTCGATCACGGCGTCGAATGCGCGTTCGAGTCGGTCGCGACCGTGCTCGTCCGCGAGTTCGCGGAGCCGGTCGCCCGCGCGCTCGTTGGCCGCGAGTTGCGCCTCCAGATCGGCGCGCCGCTCCGCCGGGTTGCGCACGTTCGCGAAGATCAGGTTGAGGACGTCGTCGACGCGCTCTCCGCCGTCGACGAGCCTGAGCGGCGGGATGCGGAGTCCCTCCTGCTGTATCTCGCGGGCGCCCGCCGGCATGCTCCCGGGCGCCATCCCGCCGACGTCGGCGTGATGCGCTCTGGAGACTGCGAATCCGACCACGTCGCCGTCGAGCGAGAGCGACGAGACGAGCGTCACGTCGGGGAGGTGCGTCCCGCCCGTGAACGGGTCGTTGAGGGCGAACACGTCGCCGGGCTTCGGGTCGCGCTCCCGGACTGCCGCGACAGCCTCGGGCATCGCGCCGAGGTGGACCGGGATGTGCTCCGCCTGCGCGACCATCCGCCCCTCGGCGTCGAAGAGGGCGGTCGAGCAGTCCTGACGCTCCGTGATGTTCGGCGAGTAGGCGCCGCGTATCAGCACCTGCCCCATCTCCTCGGCGACGCCCTCCAACTGGTTCCGCAGCACTTCCAGCGTCACCGGATCGAGGGCGGGGGCCGGGGCGTCGTCCGCGCCGGTCATCACTTCTCACCCCCGGACCTGGCCGCGTCGCGTTCCAGTACGACCGTTCCGTCCCGCCGCACGCGACCCGCCCACGCCGGCGGGACGACCGTCGTGCTCTCGGTCCCGGCGAGCACCGCCGGGCCGTCGAGCGTCGCGCCGGGGGCCAGCGCGTCCCGGTCGTACACGGTCGCCGTCACCGCTCCCTCGTCAGGGAAGACGACCGCTCGATTCCCCTGTTCGGCGTCGGTCGCCCCGGTCCTGCTGACGGTCGGCGCCTCGACCTTGACCGTCGCCGTGACCCGGAGCGTGACGGCCTCGACGGGAGCGTCGAGCCGGTACCCGTACGCTCGCTCGTGCGCCGCGGCGAAGCGCTCCGCGAGGGAATCGGGGTCGAGCGCGGGGGTGGCTTCGACCCCGTCGGCCCCGTCGGTCGCCTCCGCTCCGGCGTCGACGGTCAACTCGAAGCTCTGTCCGGCGTACCGGCAGTCGGCCGCGCGGTCGACGCGGGCCGCCGCGGGGTCGGAGGCGTCGTCCAGGACGCGCTCGGTCAGCGCGGTGAAGACGTCGTCGAGGTCGGCCGCGGTCGCGTCGGCCAGCGGCAACCGGACCGTCCGGGCCGCGTCGTGGGCCTCGTCGGCCGCGAGTAGCCCGTACGCCGACAGCACGCCGGCGGACCCGGGGACGACCACCCGGTCCATGTCGAGGCGGTTGGCGAGCGCGGCGGCGTGCATCGGTCCCGCGCCGCCGAAGGCGACGAGGTCGAACGCGCGGGGGTCGCGGCCGCGCTCCACCGTGACCGATCGGATCGCTCGCGCCATCGTCGCGTTGGCGACGCGGTGGGCGCCGCAGGCGGCCGCGGTCGCGGCGTCGACGTCTCCCGCTCCGGCGACGTCGGCCGCCGCCGCAAGGTCGGCGAGCGCCTCGCGGGCGGCGTCGACGTCGAGCGTGAGGTCGCCGCCCAGCGCTGCGTCCGGCCCGATGTACCCCAAGAGCACGTCGGCGTCGGTAACCGTCGGCTCCGTCCCGCCCTTCCCGTAGCAGGCCGGGCCGGGATCGGCGCCGGCGGATGCCGGGCCGACGCGGAGCGCGCCGCCGGCGTCGGTCCACGCGACCGAGCCGCCGCCCGCACCAACCGTCTCGATGTCTACCGTCGGCGTGCGGAGGGGGACCTCCGCTATCGTCGTCTCCGCGGTGCGCTCGGCGCGTCCGTCGCGCACGAGGCTCACGTCGCTCGACGTCCCGCCCATGTCGAAGGTGACGGCGGAGCCGGCGGCCGAGTCGGCATCTACCCCCGGATCGCCACCGAGCGTCTCTCCGCCGGCCACCGCGGCCGCGCCGACGACGCCCGCCGCCGGACCGGAGAGGACCGTGGTGACCGCGTTCTCGCGAACCGTGGCCGCGTCGGCGACACCGCCGTTCGAGCGCATCACGCGCGGCGCGGGGAGCCCGAGGTCGCGGGCGCCGGCGACGACGCGCCCGAGGTAGGCGTCGAGCTCCGGTGTCAGGTACGCGTCCGCCACGGTCGTCGACGTGCGTTCGAACTCGCGGAACTCGGGGAGCACGTCGTGGGAGGCGGAGACGGGGACGTCCAGCTCCTCGCGGAGGAGCGCGGCGACCGTCGTCTCGTTCTCCGGGTGCGCGTACGCGTGCAGCAGCGAGACGGCGACGCACTCGGCGTCACTCGCGTCGATATCCGCGGCGAGGTCGCGGACCGACTCGGGATCGACGGCCCGCTCGGTCCCCTCCGTCGTCGCGCGCTCGTCGACCTCGAACCGCCGTCGTCGAGGGACGAGCGGGGGCGCCTTCTCGGCTCGCAGGTCGTACAGGGACGGTCGCGTCTGCCGACCGATCTCTAGAACGTCGCGGAAGCCGGCGGTCGTCACGAGCGCGGTGCGCGCGCCGTCGCGCTCCAAGAGGGCGTTCACAGAGGCGGTAGTAGCGTGCGCGAAGGCGTCGACGGCGGCCGGATCGATCCCGGCCGCGTCGCAGGCCTTGCGGACGCCGTCGAGGACGCCCTCGTGCTGAGGAGTCGTCGTCGGCACCTTCGCCGTGGTGAGTTCGTCGCCCACGACGAGCGCGGCGTCGGTGAACGTGCCGCCCACGTCGACGCCGATCCGGACGGGGTCGGTTTCGTCGACCATGCAGGACGCTACTGCTCCGCGCAGTATTCGACGAAGTTTCGGAGGATCCGGAGCCCCGTCTCCCCGCTCTTCTCGGGGTGGAACTGCGTGCCGAACACGTTGCCCGCCTCGTTGGCGACGACCGCCGGGAAGTCGACGCCGTAGTCGGCCGTCGCGACGACGGCGTTCGGCTCGTCGGGCGCGGCGTAGTACGAGTGGACAAAGTAGGCGTACTCGCCGTCGACCCCCTCGACCAGCGGGTGGTCGCGCTCGACGTGTAGGTCGTTCCACCCCATGTGCGGGACCTTGCGGTCGACGTCGAACCGGACGTTGGTGCCGGGAATCAGGTCGAGACCCGTCACCTCGCCCTCGCCCTCGTGGTCGGCCTCCTCGCTGGACGTGAGGAGCATCTGCATGCCGAGACAGATGCCGAACAGGGGGCGGCCCGACTCGGCGTGGTCTGTCAGCGCCTCGCGCAGCGGACCGGCGTTATCCATCCCCTCGCGGAACGCGCCGACGCCGGGGAGGACGACGCCGTCGGCGGCCGCGAACGCCTCGGGATCGTCGGTGATCTCCACCGAGGCGCCCGCGCGCTCCAGTCCGCGGGTCGCCGACCGGAGATTCCCGAGCCCGTAGTCGACCAGAACGACGTCCGCCAGCGTCTCCGCGGGCGGCTCGAAAGTGCTCATACGTCCCCTGCGAGGGGGACCGAAAAAGCGGTTTCCCTTGTGACGGTCGGACGCCGGTCACCGACCCGGCCGCGACGCGCGACCAGCGACCCGGCGGTCGGATCGGTAGCCGACTCCCCCCGACCGTCGCTCTCGGTCGCCCAGGTGCTCAGTAGTCGCCGAGCCGCGACTGGCCGTTCCCGTCGGTCACCCCGCCGACGCCGCTCAGTTCGCTCGCCCGAGCGATCGTCGCGAAGAAGCCGTCGCGCTGGCTCCGGTCGTACAGCGTCGCCGCCGGGTGGACGGAGAGCAGCACGCGACGCGATCCGCCGGCGATCCGGGCGTCGACGACGTCGCCCGACTCCGAGGTGATGGCCACCGACCGGCCGAGCAGGTGCTCGCTCGGCACCTTCCCCAGCGTCACGATCAGTTCGGGGTCGAGTCGGTCGATTTCGTTTTCGAGATGACCGCGGCAGTTCGCCAGCTCCTCGGTCGTGGGGTCGCGGTTGTCCGGCGGTCGACAGCGCACGCAGTTGGTGATCCGGACGTCCGCCCGCGCGAGGCCGGCGTCGCGCAGCGCCTCGTCGAGCACGTCACCCGACCGCCCGACGAACGGTTCCCCCTGTTCGTCTTCGTTCGCGCCCGGCCCCTCGCCGACGAACAGGAGGTCGGCGTCCGTGGGGCCGACGCCGTCCACGATCTGGCTTCGCGACTCGACGAGCGCCGGACAGCGCTCGCACGACGGCACGCGGAGGTCGGCGTCGAGCGCGTCCCCGTTCTCAGTCATGCGATCCGATCCGGTCGGGGGCGACATAAGTCCGTTCGCTCCGACCGGGCCGGGCGACGCCCCTATGCCCCTCAGGGGCCTGGGTCCGTCATGCCGACCGTCAGCGACACCTACATCGAGAACCGCCAGCGGGTCCAGCCGACACACACGAACAACTACGAGTCGGCCCACGGGGGCAACGTCGTCAAGTGGATGGACGAGATTGGGGCGATGTCGGCGATGCGCGCCGCGGGCGAGACGTGCGTCACGGCCAAGATAAACGGACTTGACTTCAAGCGACCGGTGCCACAGGGCGACACCTGCATCGTCGAGTCGTACGTGTACGCCGTCGGCCGGACGAGCCTCCGCACCCGGATCCGCGCGTTCCGCGAGTCACCCCGAACCGGCGAGCGAGAGCTGACGACGGAGTCGTACTTCGTGTTCGTCTCCGTCGACGCCGACGGGACCCCGACGCCGGTGCCTGAGCTGGAAGTCGCCGGCGACCGCTGCCGGGAACTCCGCGAGAAGGCGCTCGCGGGCGAGCCGGAGGATGACCGCTGAGAGGAGGCGACGAGCCTCAGCAGTTGGGCATCGACGACTCAGTAGTCGCCCAACACGCCGAGGCGCCGCGCCCGCCGCGTCGCGTAGTGGAAGACGACGTAGCCGCCGAGGAGGTAGCCGACCGCGACGGCGAGGAGGAGCGCGAGGTCGGCGAGCCCGAACTCCCACAGCCGGACGCCGTCGACCATCGCCCGCTGGAGCATCGCGCTCCCGTGCGCCAGGGGGAGAACGCGGGTCCACGGCGCGTCGAGGGCGGGCGCCGAGATCAGCACGACGAACCCGAACTGCAGCAGGTTGAGCCAGTTACCGATCCGCTTGTACAGCACCGTCACGCCACCGGCGGCGAAGCCGAGTCCGAGCACCGAGGTGATCGCGAGCCCCGCGACGGGGATCACCGTGAGCGGGTCGAGGCTGAGCCGCGTCCCGGTGAGCACCAGCATGACCGCGAGGACGACCGCGCTCGTGAGGAACGTCCGGATCACCTTTGCGACTCCTTTTAAGAGGGCCACCGGCGCGAAGCCGAACGGCGTGGTGATATGCCGCTCCAAGGTCCCCCACTGCACCTCGCTGCCGATGTCGCTCGACACCGACGAGTACGCGCCGACCGACAGCGTCCACAGGAAGTAGCCGACGATGATCCCGGAAAGCGAGTCCGTCAGCGCTTGCCCGGCCAGCAGCCGTCCGCCGTAGAAGAGGACGCCGAAGAAGAACAGCGCGACGACGATCCCTCCGATCGCGTTCGCGGGATAGCGGACGAAGATCAGGTACTCGCGGTAGAGGACGGCCCGCGCGAGGTGGAAGTAGGTGGCCGGACGCGGCTCCTCGTCGGGGTCGGCGGCCTCAACGGCGGTCGCCGACTCGGCGTCCCGGCTCACGACGACCGCCCCGTCGGTTCCGGTTCGGGGCGATCGGTCCCGGCCGTTCCGGTCCCGGCCGTTCCGGTCCCGGCCGTTCCGGACCCGACCGCCCCGTTCGCACTCGCACCGTTCCTGACCGCTCCGCCTCCGCCCGGCTCTATCCCGGTGAGGTCGACGAACACGTCTTCCAACTCGGGACGCACCGTGCCGATGTTCTCCACGGTGACGCCCGCCTCGCGGAGCGCGTCCATCAGGTCGTACAGGGCGTCACCCCCGGCGGCGACCTCGACGCTGGTCGGGTCGCTCGCGTCGGGACCGGCCTCGACCGACCGCACGTCGAACGACGCTCTGAGAGTGGCGACGACCGCGTCGTCGATGTCGGCGCTGACGACGCGGACGACGTCGCGCTCGGTCCCGGAGAGGAGCGCCGCGACGGTGTCGTCGGCGACGATCCGCCCGTTCGACATCATCACGACACGGTCGCAGACGTCCTCGATGACCCCCATGTCGTGGCTGCTGAGGACGATGGTGAGCCCCTCCTCGCGCGCGAGTCGGCGGAGTTCGCGGCGCAGGGTCCGAGAGCTCTCCACGTCGAGCCCCAGCGTCGGCTCGTCGAGGAAGACGAGGTCGGCGCCCCCGGCGAGCACGCTCGCCAGCGACACCTTCTGTTTCATCCCCCGAGAGAGCTCTCGGACCGGTGTGTCGGCCTTGTCGGTCAGTTCGAGGCGGTCGAGCAGCCGGTCGTGCCGGGCCCGCACCGAGTCGGGGTCGACGCCGGCGATCGTCGCGAAGTACCGCAGGTTCTCGCGGACGGTGAGCCGCCAGTAGTCGTTGCGAGCGCCCTCTAACATCGCGTCGACGTCGGCGTACGCCGCCCGGCGCCCGTCGCCCACGTCGGTCCCGAACACCCGAACCGTGCCGGCGTCGGCGAGGACGATGCCGAGCGCGCACTTGATCAGGGTCGTCTTCCCGGCGCCGTTCGGGCCGAGGAGCCCGACGATCGAGCCGCGCTCGACGGTCAGGCTGACGTCGTCGACCGCGAGCACCGACTCCTCGCCGCTCCCGAACCGCTTCGAGACGCGTTCGATTTCGAGCGCCGGGGGGCCCGAGGGGTCGCCGCTCGCTCCGGCGTCGTCGCGCTCGCGGGGATCCTCACGGCCGCTCGCCGCGCTGCGTGGCATTATCTCCGATACGTGCCGAGCGCGGATATACCCGCGTCCGATGCCTATCGGAAGACAGCCGATGGACTCGGACCGATTCGCCGCGGACGCGCCCGACGACGACGCGCCCGGCGACGCGCGGGTCTGCGTCGTCGCGACCCGGCGGGACACCTTCGAGCGCTGTCGCGAGGGGTTTTACCCCGCGCCGCGGTCGTACGACCGCACCCGCGCCGACTTCGAGTACATGGCCTTCTACCGGACCGCGCCGGTGTCGGCGATCACCCACTACGCCCGCGTCGTCGACCGGGCCGAGCAGACCCGCGGCGAGCCCGGACCGATGGACGAGACCGACTGGGCGGCGCTGATCGACCCCTTCTCGGAGGAGCACGTCGTCGTCGTCTTCGAGTTCGACGAGTTGGTCCCGCTCGACTCGCCGGTCGAGAACGACGCGAACGGAGTGCGGGGGGCGTGGTACTGCACGGTGGACGACCTGCGAGCCGCCGCCACGCTCTCGGCGCTCTCGACGCGGGCGGACGGGACGGAGTGAACGGATCGCGAGACGGCCGGTTTCGACGCCGCCACCCGACTCACTCGCTCGGGAGGCGGGCCGCGGCCGCGTCGGCGTAGGCGGCCGCGAGGGCGCCGTCGGAGAGCGCCGCGCTCGCTTCTCGGCAACCGTGTCGGAGCCGGTCGCGGCGGTCGCCCAGCGGGAGCTTGTTCGTTGCGGTCCATATCCGAGGTAGTGACGCGAGCGGCACGACTTCTCGGTCGGACGGGCGACCGCGGGAGTTGTCAGCGTCCTGAAGGCCTAATATGGAAAATATCAGTGATAAAAGGATCGGTCTGGGGAATTTTCGCGACACAGGACGGGGACGACCCGCGGGACGAGGCCGGTCGAAAAAGTGACCTTTTATAATTAATGAACGTGATGTACTCCGCGTCGCATGTGGATGATAACCTGTGACATGAGTCGTCGACGGAATCGAGTGAACGAGAGTGACTGCGGAGGCAGCCCATGACGACCGGGATCGACGTCGCCGTGGCCGCGACCCCGCTTCTGCTCGCGGGGATCCTCCTGATCGGGTTCCTCTGGCCGGCGACCCGCGCCATGCCGGTCGCGTGGGTCGCCGCGATCGGGGTCGGCTACTTCGCGTGGAACATGCCGGTGAACTGGCTCGCGGCGGCGTCCGCCGTGGGCGTGATGACCGCGATCGAGATTCTCTGGATCGTCTTCGGGGCGCTCGTGCTGTTGTACACCCTGATGGAGGCCGGGGCGTTCGACCGGATCAACCGCGGGTTCGCGACCGTCAGCGACGACAGGCGCGTGCAGATCGTGCTGATCGCCTTCTTCATGGCGACGTTCATCGAGGGCGCCGCCGGCTTCGGGACGCCGGCCGCGGTCGTCGCCCCGCTCCTGTTGGGACTCGGCTTCCCGGCGCTCGCCGCGGTCGTCGCCGGGATCATCGGACACATCATCGCCGTCACGTACGGCGCGGTGGGGACGCCGATCGTCGTCGGGATCCAGAGCCCGATGGAGAGCGTCGAGTTCACCCGCACCGCGATCCAGGAGGGCGGGATGACCGTTCAGGAGTTCTCCGTCAACGTGGCGGCGTGGGCGGCGACGTATCACGCCTTGGTCGGGTTCGTGATGCCACTGTTCGCGGTCGGCATGGTCGTCTACTTCTTCGGCGACCCGGACGACCGCTCGCTGGCGCCGGCCTGGGAGGTCGCGCCGCTCTGTCTGGCCTCCGGGATCGCCTTCGCGGTCCCGTACTGGATCTCCGCGTGGTTCCTGACGGCCGAGTTCCCGTCGCTCATCGGCTCGATGGTCGGCGGGGCGATCATCCTGAGCATCCTGCGCGCGGGGTACCTCCTGCCGGACGACGAATGGAATTTCCCCGACCGCGACCGCTGGGAGGACCACTGGGTCGGCGATATCGAACCGGGGCAGTCCAACGGATCGAACGAGGGCGCCTCTCCCGAGGCGGAGGCGGCCGACCTCAGCGGCGGTGAGAACATGTCGCTGCTGAAGGCGTGGTCGCCGTACGTCCTGCTCGTGGTCCTGCTGGTCGTCACCCGCGCGGTCGGACCGATCTCGAACTTCATCAACCGCGACGTCTTCGTCGTCAACTGGGGCGGTATCCTCGGCACCGACCTCAGCGGCGCCGTCGCGTGGATGAACGTGCCGGGCTTCTGGCTGCTCGTGAGCGCCGTGCTCGCGATCCCGATATTCAGTATGTCCGGCGAGGAGGTCAGTGACGCGTGGAAGGAAGCCGCCCGGAAGATCGTCTCGCCGTTCATCGCGCTCGTCTTCGTCATCGCGATGGTACAGGTGATGCTCCAGTCCGGCTCGCATCCGGGCGCGCCCGAAGTGGGGGGCATGATCGTCCTGCTCGCGCAGACGACCGCCGACATCCTCGGCGTCGCGTACCCCGCCGTGGCCGCGCTGATCGGCGCGCTCGGCGCCGCGATGGCCGGGTCGAACACCGTCTCGAACATCACCTTCGGCGCGTTCCAGTTCGAGGCCGCGACGCAGCTCGGGCTCCCGCGGACGATCATCGTCGGCGCGCAGGCCGTCGGCGGCGCCATCGGGAACCTGGTCGCGATCCACAACCTCGTCGCCGCGCTGGCGACGGTCGGCCTCCTCGGACAGGAGGGGCGGGTGATGCGGCTGAACATGATCCCGCTGCTGTACTACTCGACCGGCGTCGGCCTGCTGTGCCTGCTGTTCAGCTACGTGCTGTTCCCCGGCGTGTTCTGAGCGCGGGATCAGTGCGGCGGTGCGACTTTTTTTATAAGTAGCGAGCACCGACTCAACAGCCAACATCTCCAAAGCCCCGCACGGCACTGTACCGCGCCTCACGCCTCCCCAACCTCGGCGACTCAGTCGTCGGCGGGCGACGGGCTCGTCGCTCCGGAGGCGCCCGCCTCAACGACGGCGTCCGGCGCCGGTCCCGTCACCGCCTCGGCGACCTTCTCGATCGGGTGTGGCGGGTTCTCGGCGTCGCCGTCGCGGTCGCCGAGCTGCGACCGGCAGGACGCGCCGGGCGCCGTCACCGTCTCGCCGTCGCTCTCGTCGACCTGATCGAAGAGGATCCGACCGATCGCTTTCGAGAGGTCGTAATGCTCCGACTCGTAGCCGAAAGAGCCCGCCATCCCGCAACAGGAGGAGTCGAGCGGGTCCACCTCGTAACCGGCGCGCCGGAGCACGCCGACCGCGTGGTGGTCCTTGTTCGTCGCCTTCTGGTTGCAGTGACCGTGGTACGTGAGCGACTCCGAGGGCGCGTCGAACGCCAAGCGCTCGTCGACGCGGCCGGCGTCGAGGTACTCCAGGACGCCGAAGGCGGCGGCGGAGACGGCCTCGACGTCGGGGCCGTCGAGCAGGTCGAGGTACTCGTCCTGGAACATCACCGCGTCCGAGGGCTCGATGAAGACGACCGACTGTCCCTCGCGGACGCGGGGCGCGAGCGCCGCCACGTTGGTCTCGGCGCGCTCGCGGGCGGCGTCGAGGAAGCCGGTCGAGAACGCCGCGCGGCCCGACGGCGCGAGGTCGTCCGGCACCTCCACGCGGACGCCGGCCGACTCCAGCACCGCGACGGCGGCCTTTCCCGCGGCCGGGTAGCTGTAGTTGGTGTACGTGTCGGGGAACAGCGCCACCGTGTCGGCGGCCTCGCCGGGGGCGACCGTCGACCCGCCGCGCGACGCGAACCACTCCTCGAAGCTCTCGGCGCGGAAGGTCGGCAGCTCGCGGTCCGGGGCGATCCCGGCGATCGCGTCCATCACGGTTCGGGCGCCGGGGAGCTTCGCCGCCGCGTTCGACACCGGCGCGAGCGCGCTCCCGATCGCCGAGAAGCGGTCGATGTCGCGGAAGAGCCGCTCGCGGAGGCTCGATCCGTCCTCCTCGTGGTGCTCGTGTTTGACCTCGGCCTTCAGCTTCGCGAGGTCCACGCCGGTCGGGCAGTCGCTCTGACACCCTTTACACCCGACGCAGAGGCCGAGCACCTCCTCTTGGAACCGGTCGGAGTGGATCTCGTCCTCGTCCAGCTCCCCGCTGATGGCAGCGCGGAGCATGTTCGCCCGGCCGCGAGTCGTCTGGATCTCCTCCTCGGAGGCGCGGTAGGTCGGACACATCACCCCCGAGTCGGTCTCGCGGCAGGTGCCGCAGCCGTTACAGAGTTCGACGAGGTGCGAGAAGCCGCCCTCGTCGTCGAAGTCGAGGGTCGTCTGCGGCTCGATCGACTGGTAGGTGGGGCCGTAGCGGAGGTTGTCGCGCATGTCCGTGTCGGCGGCGGTGTCGGGGTACCCCCGCTCGGCGGCGGTCTCGCCGTCGACGTACACCACTTTGCCGGGGTTCATCCGCCAGTCGGGGTCGAACGTCGACTTGAGCTCCTGAAAGGCGCTCCAGAGGGCCTCGCCGTACATCTTCGGGTTGAACTCGGTGCGCGCGAGGCCGTCGCCGTGCTCGCCCGAGAAGGAGCCGTGATGCTCCAGCACGAGGTCGGTGACGTCCTCGGAGATGGAGTGCATCTTCTCCACGCCCTCCTCCTCTTTCAGCGAGAGGATGGGACGGATGTGGAGGGTCCCGGAGCCGGCGTGCGCGAAGTACGCCGCCGAGGTGCCGTGCGCCTCCAGCACCTCCTCGAACTGCCCGACGTACTCCGCCAGCTCCTCGGGCGGCACCGTCGCGTCCTCGATGAACGGGTACGGCTTCGGGTCGCCCCGCATGCCCATCAGGAGCGGGATGGCCGCCTTCCGGAGCTTCCAGATGTCGGCCTGGTCCTCGGGCGTGTACGCCTCCAACACGTCGAACGCGTCGCCCTCGTCGACGAAGTGGGCGTTCGTGTCGGCGATCGCCGCCTCGAAGTCGTCGACGAGCTCCGAGTCCCACTCCAGCATGAGCGCGGCGGCCGCTCGGTCCGGGATCGGCTCGGCGTACTGGGCGAACTCCTGTGATCCGGCCGCGAGCGAGAACACCTCGTCGTCCATCAGCTCGACCGCGCTCACCGGGAACTCCAACGCCTCGGGCACCGCCTTCATCGCGTCGACCAGCGAGTCGAACGTGTACAGCGCGAGCGCCGTCTCCTCGGGGCGGGTGACGAGCGACACCTCGGCTTCGACGATCGTGCCGAGCGTCCCCTCGGCGCCGACGAACAGCTTCGAGAGGTTGATCACCTCCTCTCCCTCGTCGTTCTCGTAGATGACTTTGTGGAGGTTGTAGCCGGAGACCGAGCGTTTGAGGCTCGGGTACTTCTCGTCGATCTCCGCCCGATTGTCATCGACGAGCTCCCGGACCGTCTCGTACAGCGCGGCCTCCCGGTCGTCTTTCGCCATGATCTCCTCGTACTCCGGCGAGTCGAGGACGACCTCCCGGGTGTGGAGAAGCGAGCCGTCCGCGAGCACCACCTGCAGCTCCTCCGTGTACGCGTCGGTAATCCCGTACCGCACCGAGTGCGCGCCCGTGGAGTTGTTGCCGATGCCCCCCACGACGGTCGCGCGAGCCGACGAGGCCGGGTCGGGCGCGAACTTCAGCCCGTCCTCGGCCAGCCGGTCGTCGAGGTGATCTTGTACGACGCCGGGCTGGACCACCGCCCGACGGTCATCGGGGCGGATCTCGCGGATCTCATCCATGTACTTCGAGAAGTCGAGCACGACACAGCCCGGCCCGACGGTCTGGCCGCCGAGCGAGGAGCCGGCGCCGCGCGGGATGACAGGAACCTCGTGGTCGGCCGCGACCCGCATCGTCGCCTGCACGTCGTCGACCGAGCGCGGCGTCACGACGCCGGCGGGGCGGGCCTGATAGATGCTGCCGTCGGTCGCGTACAGCACCTGTGCGTACTCGTCGAACTGGACCTCGCCGGCGACGCGCTCGCGGAGGTCCCCCGCGAGCGCTCGATAGGCCGGCACGTCCGGTCGGTCGTGACCGAGCGCGGCCGCCGACGTGTCTAGGTCGGGTGTGTCAGCTCCCCACGCGTGCTCAGTTGCCATGGTACAACTCGGAGTCGAAAGGAGAATAAAACCTTTGTTCATGACGAATGTTCGACAGCCGGGCGTCGTCCGCTGGCCGGGATTTATTATCCCGCCGGGTCACGGCCGCCCATGGAGATTCTCCACACGTGTCTCAACGTGGCGGACGCCGACCGCACCGCCGACTGGTACGTCGAACAGCTCGACTTCGAGCGGTCCTGGGAGTTCACGACCCCCGACGGCGACACGCGCAACGTGTACGTCGCCGACGACGCGGGCGTCGAGTTCCAGCTGTCCGACACCGACGGCGAGGCGCCGAGCGCGGATGGTGACCGCTACGACCACGTCGCCGTCGGCGTCGACGATGTTGACGCCGCGTTCGAAGCGATCGATCATCACGGCGTGGTGACGGCGCCGAGCGACCAGCCGGCGGCCGGCGCGCGGACCGCATTTATAAAAGATCCCGACGGACACACGGTCGAACTCATCGAGCCCTTGTGATCGGCCGCGAATGCGAGACGCGGGCGTCACCGAGGCAAAAACGACAAGTCATCTCATCGCAAAGCAGAGTCGCCGAGTTAATCGGCACACAGGGGAGGAGCGCCCATAATCAGAGGCACAGCTTCTCCCCTTTGTACCACTCATTACGAGCGGTTTTAGCCATATAACTGTGGCTTCCGATAATCGATAGTCATCGCGTGACGTTTGAGACGGTCTCCGTCTGACGCGCGCGACGCCTTCAACCCTCTCGCATCGCGCGGTCCGTCGGCGCGGAGTCACGCCGAGAAGGAGAGCGTCAGTTCAGAGAATTCCGGCGGCCTCGGCGGTCTCGACGATGTCTTGCGCCATCTTGTTTGTCGCCTCGTCGACCATCTGCCCGTCGACGCTCACGGCGCCCTTGCCCTCCTCCATCGCCTCGGCGTAGGCGTCGACGATTCGCTTGGCGCGCTCGGCGGTCTCCGGGTCCGGCGCGAACACCTCGTTGCCGATCTCGATCTGCGACGGGTGAATCGCCCACTTGCCGTCACAGCCGATCATGTTGGCGTTCTCGGCGGACTCGCGGAAGCCGTCGGCGTCCTCGATGTCGGCGTACGGGCCGTCGAGACACGGGAGGCCGGCCGACTTGGCCGCGGAGTTACACTCCGACAGGGCGTGGTGCCAGTAGTGACCTGGGTACTCGGGGAACTGACCGATGTCGAGGCCGGGCGTGCCCATCGCCGCGGAGTAGTCGCCCGGGCCGAAGATGATCGAGGAGAGCCGATCGGAGGCGTGCGCGATGTCGTGGACGTTGTGGATCCCCTCGCCGTCCTCGATCTGCGGTTCCAGGCCGATGGCGCCGACCTCCAGTCCGTTGTTCACCTCGACCTGTTCGAGCAGGTTCTCCACGGTGTGGACGTCGCTCGCGGACTTGACCTTCGGAACGATGACGTCGTCGATGTGCTCGCCCGCCTCGCCGACGACCGTGATCAGGTCCTCGTACCACCACTTGGTGTCGATGCCGTTCATCCGGAAGCTGAGAACCTTGTCGCTCCAGTCCTCCTCGCGGGCAGCCTCGATGAGCGGTTCCCGCGCGTCCGGCTTCGCGTTCGGCGCGACGGAGTCTTCGAGGTCGAGGAACACCTCGTCGGCGTCGCTGTCGGCCGCCGAGTGCATCATCTTCTCGTCGCTTGCGGGCGTCGCGAGCTGTGTCCGCCGAAGGGTAACGTCCGTCATTATCACGAGACCATCACGTTCATCCATGAAAATAAAGCTACCTTACGCGGGGGTATTTTCATCGAATCGAAATCAAGTACAAGCGGAATACACGGTGCGGGCTACGCCCGCGCGATAGGCGTGCCGTGAGCGCACAGCGTCAGCGATCCAAACGTCGGACCGCGGCCACGATGAGCAGCGCGAACAGAAGCGCTCCGACCACCGCACCGAGCGTCGTCAGCGAGAACAGGCCGGGCTCTTCGACCGGGGCAGCTTCGTCCGTCCCGGTCGACTCGACCGCGACCGTCGTCGTCGTCGAGTCGGTCTCGCCGGCGTCGTTGGTGACCGTGAGTTCGACGTCGTACTCGCCCGGCTCCGCGAACGTCGTCTCCGTGACGCTCCCGGTGGTCGCCTCACCGTCTATCGTCCAGTCGTATGCGACGATGTCGCCGTGCTCGTCAGAGGAACTCTCGCCGGAGAGCGAGACGGTCTCGCCGGGCGCGATATCGCTCGACTCGACAGCGATCGCCGCCTCCGGTCGGCTCACGGCCGACACCGCGAACACGGAGAAGCCCGGCGTCTCGGCCGCCAGTACGATGTCGCCGCCGTCGCGGTCGACGACCGTCGTCTCCAAGGCCTGCCACTCGCCGTCCGAGTGGCGTGAGAGCCGGAGGTCATCGACGTCGGTGCCGGCCCCGGTGAGTTGGTCGGCGCTGATTCGAGTCCGAATCGTAGCCGGCGTGTTCCGCGCTTCTTCCGGGACCGTGATCTCGACCACGGAGACGCCGGCGCCCGGCGGCTGTCCGGTCGATTCGGGTGCCGACGCGAGTTCGACGACTCCGACGTCGCCTTCGACGGCGCCGCCGAACTCGATTCCTTCGACCCCCGTCTCGCCGGCGAACACGACGCTACTTGACGCACCGTCGGGGCTCGCCTGTACGGTCGCCGCCTCGCTCGCGACTGCTGTCGCGCCCGGTGGCACTCGAGCCACGTCCTCGACTGACGGCCCGTCGGTCGGCGCGTCGCCCGGCGAGTCGGTGTCGCCGTCGCCACTGGGGGCGTCAGGTGCGCCACCGCTATCTTCTCCACCGGGGGCACCGCCGCCACCAGTGGATCCGGAATCGGCGCCGTCGCCCGGATCGGCGTCCGAATCGTCACCGTCGCTCGGAGCGCCTCCGTCGTCCGAGTCGGGCGCCTCGTCGAGTTCGAGAGCAACCGCTTCGTTCGCGCCCGACTCCCACGTCGCCGTGCCCGCCACCGTCCCGGCGACGCGGAACGTCACCTCATCGGCCGGCCCGTCGACGGTGAGTTTCTCGTCGAACGCGCCGGAGCCGCCGAACGAGCCGTCGGCGTCGCTTTCGATGCTATCGCGCACCTCGCCGTCGACGACCGCCTCGACGGTGACCGGACCGTCTAGGTCACCCTCGGCCACCGTCACCTGTCCGTAGTACGCCGCAGGCGTGGACGGCGGCCCGTCCTCCTGGTCCTGGCCCGCGACGCCGCCCACAACCGCACCGCTGGCGATGAGCCCCACAAGGGCGACCACGAGCGCGACCAGCCCGAGCGCGCGTTTGATGTTCATCGGTTCAGTTCCCCGTCAGGGCGCCCTCCTCGGTCTCTTGGGTCGGATCGACCGGGACGGTCGCGCCGAGTTCGCCGTCATCGGTGACGAACACCCAGTAGCCCTTGAACGGGCTGACCTCGCCGGGGTTCGAGACCCCACTGTAGGCGTCGAGTCCGTACGGTGTCGAGATGGTTCGCTGTCCGGCGAAAACGTCGATCACAGTCGTGACCTCGGCGGTCGATCCCGCGAACGCCTCCTCCGAGTCGGCGTTGCCGGTCGGCGCACCGACGAAGTTCCATCCGGCCTCAAGGTTGGCGGTCGTCATCGACGGGACCGGAGAGTCCGTCTCGGCGTACTCGAAGTCGATCCGGAGGTCGGCATCGTCCTCGTCGACGGTGACCACGAACGCGTCGAGCGCGCCGACGTCCTCGTCGGCGATCTTCTCACCGCTCTCCCACTCGTCGCCGTCGTACGCGTAGACGGTGCCGTCAAACTCACCGAAGACCTCGCTAACGTTGCCTTCGACGGGCGCCGGGAAGGCGACCGAGTGCGGCTCACCGTCCGCGGGCACGACGAGGTCGTGGCCGAAGTCGGTGCGCTCGCCCGGTCGGGTGAAGTCGCTCGCGTTCGGCGACGAGGTCAGGAACGGGTCGTAGTCGATTTCGCCGCCGTTCTGAACGGAACTCCCAAACCCGTCGGTCTTGAACGAGACATTCTCGAGGTCGTCCCATTCGTTCATCGTAACGTCGAGGGTTCCGCTGTCGGCTTTGTGCTGGATCGCGTCCACATCGCCGAACGTGTTGTCTTTCACGATCTGTGCGTCGGCATCGACCTGCGCTTCATCGGTGCTCTCGATCCCGTATCCGACGCCGGAGTAGGTATCCGCGGTCGCGTCGATCTCGTTGTACTCGACGACCGTTTCGGGCGTCTCCGCGACGTTCGATCCGCCACTGGCCCGAGTGACGACACCGAAGGAGTAACCCTCGCTGTCGACGCTGATCGAGTTGTTGAGCACGAGCGTCCCCTCGGTTTCGGCCTGGTCGCTCACGCCGACGACACCTGCAACCTCGTCGTTGCTGGCGGTGCCGGTGATGTCGTTGCCGACGATCTGAACGCCCGTGAGCGGATCGCCGCCGAACACCTGGATGGCGTTGACCTCTTCGAAGGCACCGTTCGCGTCAAGCGAGACGTCGACCGTGCTGTCGTATACACTGACGTCGGAGGCAGTAATCAGGATAGCCTGTTTTTCGTTGTTCGGAAGGCCCTCCTCACCACTGGGACGGACAAACTTGTCCGGTTCAACACTAACGTTGGCCAGTGTGACGTTCTCATCGTTCAGATAGACGAGTCCGTTGATGACGGTGTCATCGTCCTGGCCGACGATGGAGATGTTCGACGTTTCGACGCTGACGTCTTCATCGTACATTCCGGGGCCGACGGTAACCAAATCGCCGTCCGCGGCGGCGTCGACTGCTCGGTCGATCGACCCGTAGATGGCGTCCGACTGGACACCGTCCGAATCGAGGAGATACGCCGCGCGTACGAACTCGTTGGTCGCACGGACGAAGCCGAGGTCAAGGTTGCCGGGAGCGTCGCTCACTGCGACCGACTGAGCGTCGATTTCGTTATCCGCTATCCTTACGTCCTCGACGGGGATTCCGTACGACTCTGAGAGAATTCCGGTGTCGGTGCTCACGATATCGTTCTCGGTGATCGTAACGTTGGAGCCCGAGAAGTCAATGCCGCGCTCAGTGTCGAATACGGGCGCTTCACCGTCAATCTCGCCGGCGTCGACGGTGATCGTGTTGTTCTCGATGAGGACGTTATTCGCCTTATAAATCCCGAACCCTTGAGTATTGACCGAGATGGTGCTATCGCGGACCACCGCACTGCCCGTCTCGGACTGGTGCCCGAAGGCGAACACGGTGTTCGAGACGGAGACATCAGCTGCCGAGAGCGAGTTCTCTGCACCCGATCCCGTCTGGACGGCACCGTAGAGCCCCTCAAAGTCGAGGTCAGACAGGGATACGGACGCATCGTTTCGGACCGTGACCCCCAAGTCACTGTTATCGAACGTCTCGCCGCCGACGATATCGAATCCGGAGAGAGCCACGCCGTTCGCCTCGACTTTGACCACCGTACCACTATCCCGTGTGAGCGTGGGAGCGTCTGTGCCGACGGGTTCCAACGTAATATCGTCGGTCGCGATGGTGATCTGTTCGTCGTAGCTCCCGCTTTTCACTGCGATCGTGTCACCCGGCTCGGCCGCCTCGACGGCGTCCTGTATGGACTCTCCCTCGAGGACGACCGTATTCCCGTTCTCGTCGTAGGTTTCGCCGTCCCACAGGGTGACTGTCTCAGCGCTGTTCCCCGAGAGGAACGCTTCCGCAGTCTCGCTGGGAGTGCCGAGTTCGGACTCGCCGTTCAGCGAGTTTGGAGCCGACTGTTCGATCTTCACGTCTGCGAGTGCCGCGTTGTCGATATCGTTCGCTTCGACGGTGATGTTAGCGCCGGAGATGTCGGCACTCTCGGTGAAGTCCGACAGCCAGACACCTTCCGCAGTAGTGTCGCTGATCGAGTTATTTCGGACGACGATGTTCGTGGACTGACTGTCGACAACCAGGCCGATGGACCCGCCCTCGACCGTGTTGTCGCGAATAGAGACGTCGCCGATGACCGGTCCGGAGCCGCCCCACGTCGAAATCCCGCCGGACGCAGCGCCGCCGAGAACCGTGTTGTTGGACACGGTTGCGCCACCGGATTGAACGTCAATCGGGGCCGCATTGTCTGCCCCGGCGTCAACTATCAGTCCGTCGATAGTTACCCCGGTCGCCGCGAGGGTGACAATTCCGTTGATCGTCGCAGACGCTCCGTCAGCAGATCTGAGGGTAACCCGTTCAACCTCGATAGAAACGTCTCCGTCGTACGTTCCGGCGCCGACGACAACGGTGTAGCCGGCTTGACTGTTATCGACTGCCGTCTGAACCTCGTCGAACGGTGCGGCATCTATGCGCTCACCATTCTCGTCGAGTACGACGACATCACCCTGTCCGGCTTCCTGCGCTGCCGCACTCCCCGCAAACCCGGCCCCCATCGCGACCACGGACAGCAGCATGATCGCGGCGAGGAAGATCGCGTGGAACCGCTCGCGCGTCATTGATTGACCACCGTTCGTTGCTTCGTCTTTCCTGTAACGTCGGTTAATGTGTTCATAATCGCAACACTCCACTGCGGAGATATCTCATTCAAGTAACGACATCGGTGTAGTATTTGGCCGCCAGAACGATCGTACGCGACGGCTGAAGATCTTCAATCGGAGCCTGAAACGACGTTTGAAACCCTCTACTACGGGATATCCATTTACGTCTCAGTCCGATATCTGTGGCAAAAGATCGACAAAATTTGAGGTGGAATCCGTCCCGATCGTGTGAGTTGTGGGCCGGGCCGCGGTGCTCGGTCGGGGGGTCGGCGTCGTCCACTGGATCGTCTGCGGCCACGTCGTCGAGGGCGTCCGCAAGTCGTTCGTCAGGCTCCTCGGACCGGTCACGGTCTCGGAGCGTCGGCGATGAGCACACACGACAACGGGACAGTTGCAACGAGGCGGCAGACAGGAGATCTGTGGGAAGCGTTACAGTTTCACGAGCACCTTGATCGCCTCCCGCTCGTCCATCATGCGGTACCCCTCGTCGACGTCGTCGAGGCCGATCGTCTCGGTGAACACCGGCGCGGGGTCGAGGGTCCCTTGGAGCACGTCGGCCATCAGCTCCTCGGCGTACGCGCGGACGGGGGCGACGCCGCCCGAGAGCGTGACGTTGTCGCCGAACATGCCGAACACGTCGAGCCCCTCGTCGCTGACGCCGTAGGGGACGCCCACGTAGCCGATCGTGCCGCCCGGCCGGACCGCGTCGATGGCGGTGTTCATCGCGCTCGCAGCGCCGACACACTCCATCACGTGGTTCGGCCCACCGTAGGTGAGTTCCCGAATGCGCTCGACGGCGGCGTCACCGCGCGCCGAGACCGTCTCGGTGGCGCCGAACTCCGCGGCGAGTTCGAGGCGGTCCTCGTGGTGTCCCACCGCGATGATCCGCTCGGCGCCGAGCCGACGGGCTGCGAGCACGCCGCAGAGCCCGACTGCGCCGTCGCCGATCACGGCGACCGTCGACCCCGCCTCGACGTCCGCGCTGACGGCCGCGTGGTGGCCCGTGCCCATCACGTCGGTCAGCGGGAGCAGCGAGCGGAGGGCGTCCTCGTCGTCGGCGTACCGGTCTGGGACGCGCACGAGCGTGCCGTCGGCGTGGGTCGACCGGACGTACTCCCCCTGAGCACCGCCGTTGTCGCCGCCCCACGAGTCGCCGTTCTCGCAGGAGGTGTGGAGTCCCTTCCGGCAGAACTCGCACTCGCCGCAGGAGATGGCGAAGGGAGCGAGCACGCGGTCGCCCGGCGCGACCGAGGTGACGGCCTCGCCCGTCTCCTCGACGATCCCCATCGGTTCGTGGCCGACCGGCGATCCGGGGTCGCGGTCGCTGTCGCCGCGGTAAAACCAGAGGTCGGAGCCGCAGATGGCGGTGTGCGTCACCCTGACGATTGCGTCCGTGGGAGCCTCGATTTCGGGGCGAGGTCGCTCCTCGACGCCGACGTCTCCGGGGCCGTTGAAAATAACAGCGCGCATACCGCGGCTCCGGGCGGGGCGCACAAAAGCGCGGCGGCAGACCCGACCGTCAGATCCCGCCGGCGGCCATCGCGAACAGGGCGACGGCAATGATGGCGAACAGCACGCCGACACCGCGCTTTATGAGTCCCGTGTCCAGCGCCGTCGAGACGTACGGAGCGATCTGCCCGCCGAGCGTCGTCGCCGGAACGGTCCAGACGACCATGTTCCACGGCGTCGTCGCCAGGTCGATCGCGTGGCCGCCGACCAGTCCGCTGCCGAACACGTGCACGATAGACGCCAACACGGCCGTGGTCGCGACGACGATGTGGTTCGTCCCGATCGCGACGCGCACCGGGACCTGCGTGCGAAGCATCGAGATGATACCAAGTTCGCCGATCCCGAAGCCGGCCAGCCCCTGGAAGACGCCGCCGACGCTGTAGTTGACGAACCGTTCGAGGTAGCCGCCACGCGAGTAGACGTAGTCGTCGCCGTCGCGGTCGACGCGGGTGACCGTCCCGGAGTCATCTGTGTCGACGCCGGCGGGGCCGAGCTTATTCTCGTCGTTGGGGAGGTCGCGGGCGGATCCCCCGTCCGTCGCGACGTCGGCGTCGTCCGCGCTCTCCGTCGGGTCGCCGTGCCCCAGGTTGGCCCGGAAGAGGAGGTACGACGCCGCGATCAGCGCGATACCCAACAGCGCGTGGAACAGTGGTTCGGGGATGACGAATGAGAGCAGCGCGCCCCCGACGACGAAGGGGACGCCGCCCAAGACGAGCGACAGCGAGAGCCGTCGGTCGACGAGCCCATACTGGATGAACGCGAGCGAGGAACTGGACAGCCCGAACGACTCGCTGATGAGGCCTATTTTCACCAGCGTCGTCGCTTCCAAGGGGTACGCGAAGAGCGGGAAGACGAAGATGAGGAACGGCACGAACAGCGCCGACCCGCTGATGCCGACCGTGTTGACGATGGTCGCCCCGGTGATGAACGCGATGAACAGCCACCAGTACTCGGTCCAGTAGTTGACGCCGGCGTCAGCGGGCGTCGGTGCGAAGCTGTACACCCCGACCACGAACGCGAGCGGGGCGAGGAACACGACTAGGTGCTGATAGCGCAGAAAGGTACGCTGCGCGTCACTCGACAGTGAGGAACTCATTGAATCGTGAACTGCCAGTAGCCGAGATGCGCATAAATTAGTTGTTATCGCTGACAATTCGAATGGAAAATCATTGAAGTTACGATCGGAGGAAGGCGGGGCGTTCGGATTCGTTTCTGGACGATGAAACATCAGTGTAGTGATGAAAAAGAAGGATTTAACCCGAACAGTCGGCCACCCGCCGATCGAACGATGACGCGGGACAGCGATCGGCGGACCGACGGAGGGTGTTCGGGGGCGGTCGAACCGTGAGCGGCGGTCCGACGCTCCGGATCGTCGACGAGTCGGACGACGAACCGGAGGCCGCGGTGCCCGCGCCGGTTCCGCCGGACGACCCCGAAGCGTGGTACGCGCCCGACGTGCGAGCGCAGTACGAGGCCGCACCGGGCGTCGTCGCCACTGTCCGCGAGCGCGACGGCGGTCGCTTCGGCTACGACGTTCGCGAGCCGCCGCTCTCTCCCGTCGACGAAGCAGCGCTCGACCGCGTTCGCGACCACTTCTCCGCCGTCCGGCATCGGCGACCCCTCACTCGCGTCGGCGTCGTCGAGCGAGCCGAGCGGGGGTTCGAGCCGAAGTACGATCACGCGCTCGACCGACTGCTCGATGCGAGCGCCGCCGCACGCCGCCGAATCGGTTATCACGCGCTGCGGGACCTCCGACTGCTCGGCGACGTGACGCCGCTGGCCCTTGACGATCGGATCGAGGTGGCCGACGTGGGCGACGAGCGCGAACTGGTCGTCCACACGGAGACGTTTGCGCCGCTGGAGACGGGCATCGACGCCGACGCCGACTACGTCGAGCGGGTCGCCGCCGAACGGCTCGCGCAGTACGCGGTCGGGTTCTGAGTAGATTCAGTAGATACCGCTACAAATCTTATATGTGTTGACGTGATATTCATAGGTGTGACAATTAGCAAAGGTTTGACTGAATTCGGCCAATACGCACTCACTTGGCTATTTGTGTTAGTGCTAAAGCGAACAAGACTTGAAGGGACGGAGGATTTCGAACTTGCTGACGAGACCGTCACCGTATTTAAATTCAGAGCTGATAGGCCAGAATTTGCTCAGGCAACTCCGTTTGGGACAATCATTTGGAACCTCCATCAGACTGAAAGCTTGTCTGATAACGCCCGTCAATTCGTTCTAACTCACGAACGTAGCCATAGAGACCGGAATCCCGTTTGGAAGGGGTTCTTGTACGGTGGTGCAATCTGCGTCGCCGTGGCCGGCGCCTCAGTCCTGAAATTAATTCTCGCAGTTACGCTGGGAGAGGTGCCCTTCGGAGCATTGTACCAACCCGTAGCAGTGAGTCTCCTATTTGTGGCCGGGTTTCTACTCGCATTCCGTATTGAAGAAACAGTTGCCGACTATCAGGCACTTCAGCAAATTGGTGAAAAAAGGTTTACTGAGGCTTATAAAGAAGTGTTTGAGTCAGGGAGCGGTGGAATTGTGTCGGACCTCGTCCGTACAATTCTATACACTCATCCCAAACAGACTCTAAAACTGCACCGTTTTGTAAAGCAATATAATTGACCGCAACTTGTGGAGAGCGACGTTGGCCGCCACTCCCTACGATTGTGGGACGGCCATGTGGTGGCTGATTGGGTTACAATACAAATGTGGATTGAGGACCACAGAAATAATGTACGAGCACCTGGCTTCATTATTTTCGTATTTGGTTTTGTATATCAAATGCTGGGCTACGCCATCTGAATGTATATTCCAACTTAGCAGGAAGCCGGGTTAATCTATTATGCGGGTAATTTTCTCCCTCTAGTCAGCAGCCCGTTTGCATCAATCGCTAAGGATTTCAACAGATCCATCAATCAAAAATAATATCTATTCAGGACTTTATTCATATATATGGTAAGTTTAGGCGGTGGTGGCTGGCCTCGATGGCTGTTACTGGTAGCGGTAGGTGGAGTTGGTTTCTATTTCATGCAGAATGGAGAAATCCCAACAAGATACACTATGAGTGGTATGAATCTGCCACTTCAGGACATGAGTATGGGGCTTATTCTCATTGGTGTTCTGTTAGGATTAGTTTACCAAGCGAAGAATCTCTAATAATTATCTCCGGTGCCGTGACTTGATGACGGGCCGGCCCGCAGACTGCGTCGATGTCTCAGAGTTAGAACCGAGCCGCGCCGACCTCGCGGGCGCCACCGACCTCGTGACGGAGCCGGAGACGGTTCACCCAGACCTCGAACGCTTCCGCCTGTACGTCGTCACGCAGGCGACGATGTTGGCGTCGGGCTGGTTCGCCGGCACGGCCTCCCGCGGGCGTTACGAGGCGCTGCTCCACTCCGGACTCCTCGTCGGGATCTGCTACGCCGTCTTCACGGTCGGCGGATTGCTGTGATCGGCGCCTCGGAAGGATCCCTCTGTCGTCGGGAGCCGAATCGCGGCCGACGGCGACCGCGTCGACGACTCAGAACCCGACCCAGATGCCGATCAATTAAAGTCGACTTGTGCTAACCAACCGCTAGTGGTTATCATCGACGCGGGCGCCGACAGACTGGTTCGACGGACGCCACGGTCCGGGGGCGTCGCGTGACCGACACGACGCTCGCGGTCGTCGCCGGCGCGACGGAGACGGCCGCAATAGAGGGCATCAGCGCCGCTGGCGCCGATCCGACACTTCGTCGGCACACGCCGAGCGCGGACCTCGAAATCGTCGCTGACGGGCGTCCGGCCGCCGACTCGCCGGTGCCGGTCAGCCCGTCCGGGTGCCCGACGCCGGCGGTCGTCACCCGCGCCGTCCGAGAGCTCCTCGACCTCGAGTTCGTGGGCGTCGACGCCGGGCTCGCCGTGCCGACCGCACCGGCATCGGCGCCGATGCTCGACGCGAACGCGTCTCCCGGCGGCGACGTCCGGACGGCGGAGCCGGTCCCCGACGCGGCGACCGTCTTCGAGCGAGGCCGGGAGCTGGCGGGGCGGATCGCGGACGCCCCGGCCGACGGCCGAGGCGGTGGCGGCCCCGGCGAACTCCTCGTCGGCGAGACGGTTCCCGGCGGGACGACGACCGCGCTCGGCGTCCTGACCGCGCTCGGCGAGCGCCCGGTCGTCTCCTCGTCGCTGGCGGCGAACCCCCTGGCGAGGAAGCGGGCGGTCGTCGAGGAGGGACTGGCCGCGAGCGGGCTCTCCCCCGGCGACGCGGCGGGCGACCCAGTCGAGGCGATCCGGCTGATGGGCGACCCGGTGCTCGCCGCGGCCGCCGGCCTCGTCGTCGGCGCCGTCGAGCGCGGCGTCGACGTGACCCTCGCCGGCGGCACCCAACTAGCGACGGTCGCCGCGCTGGCGCGCCACGCCGGAGTCGAGCGGCGTCTCCCCTTGGCGACGACCACGTTCGTCGCCGACGACCCGACTGCGGACGTCGCGAGGCTCGCCGACGATCTGGATCTGACGCTGACCGCGACCGACCCCGCGTTCGGCGCGAGCGATCACCCGGCGATGCGCGCGTACGCCCGCGGCGAGGCGAAGGAGGGCGTCGGGATGGGCGGCGCGCTGGCGCTCGCCGAACGCGCCGACGTTTCGAACGCCGACCTGCGCGAGCGCGTCGCCGCAGTCACCGACCAACTGCTCGCCGAACGCGGGGAGGAAGGGGCGGGCGCGAAGGGGGCGACGGGAGGCGATTCCCGATGAAAGGGGTCGTCCTCGGTGGCGTGGCCTCCGGCGTCGGCAAGACCGTCGCGACGCTCGCGGCGATCCGCGCGCTCGAAGACGCCGGGTACGCCGTCCAACCGGCGAAGGCCGGCCCGGACTTCATCGACCCGAGCCACCACGCGCGCGTCGCGGGGCGTCCCTCGCGCACGCTCGACTCGTGGTTACAGGGCGAGGACGGGCTCCACCGGAACTACGCCCGCGGCGAGGGCGACGTCTGCGTCGTCGAGGGCGTAATGGGGCTGTACGACGGCGACGTATCGAGCACCGCCGCGGTCGCCGAGGCGCTCGACCTCCCGGTCGCGCTCGTGGTCGACGCGAGCGCGGGGATGGAGAGCGTCGCCGCGACCGCGCTCGGGTTCCGCGCCTACGCCGATCGGATCGACCGCGACGTCGACGTCGCCGGCGTGATCGCACAACGCGCGCACGGCGGGCGACACGAAGACGGAATTCGCGAGGCGCTCCCCGAGGGGATGACCTACCTCGGTCGGATCCCGCCGAACGACGACCTAGCGGTCCCCGAGCGACACCTCGGCCTACACATGGGCGACGAGTCGCCCGTGCCCGACGACGCGCTCGACGCGGCCGCCGAGGGGCTTCGGACCGAGCGCCTGCTCGATATCGCGCGGAAGCCGGCGGGGGCCGCGGAACCGAACGGGACAGGCGAGGCGAACGAGCCGACCGTCGGTGACCGTCCCCGCGTCGCGGTCGCTCGCGACGAGGCCTTCCGTTTCGCGTATCCGGCCACCGTCGAGCGCCTGCGCGAGCGGGCGACCGTCGAGCCGTTCGCGCCGACTGCGGGCGACCCCCTCCCGCCCTGCGACGGCGTCTACCTCCCCGGCGGCTATCCGGAGCTGCACGCCGCGGAACTCGCGGGGAGTCCGGCGCTCGACGACATCTCCGACGCGGCCGCCGAGGGAATGCCGGTGCTCGGCGAGTGCGGCGGGCTGATGGCGCTCGCCGAGACGCTGACCACCGTCGACGGCGAGACGCACGCGATGGCGGGCGCCCTTCCGGCCGACGTGCGAATGTGCGACCGGTATCAGGCCCTCGACCACGTCGAGCTACGGGCGCGGCGGGACGGGCCGACGGCCGCGGCGGGCGAGACCCTGCGGGGCCACGAGTTCCACTACTCGACCGCCGACGTCGCGAGCGACGCCCGGTTCGCCTTCGACGTGGAGCGCGGGACCGGAATCGACGGCGACCGCGACGGCCTGATAGAACACCGAACGCTCGGAACGTACTGTCACGTCCACCCCGAGAGCGGGGCGTTCGACGCGTTCCTCGACGGGCTGTAGCCGTGGTCGCTCCCCCACCCGACCCCGCGCTCGCAGCGCTCGCCGCCGTCGCCGCGCTGGCGATAGCAGTCGCGCTCGACCTCGCGGTCGCGGAGCCGCCGGGACGAGTCCACCCGGTCGCGCTGCTCGGCTCGCTCGTCGAGCCGGTCGACCGGGAGTGGATGCGCCCGGGGCTCGTCGGCGCCGCGGCCGCGGTCGGCCTCCCGCTCGCCGCCGCGGCGGTCGCCGGAGGAGTCGTGTGGGGCGCCTCCGTCGCCATCCCCGTTCTCGCCGTCCCCGTCGCGGGCGCGCTCCTCTTTACACTCCTCAGCCTCCGGATGCTGTGCGAGGTCACCGCAGAGGTCGTCGCGCTGACGGAGACCGACCCGGACGCAGCGCGCGAGTCGATCCGGGCGCTCGTGGGGCGGGACGCCGCCGACCTCTCACCGGCGGCCCTCCGGAGCGCGGCGGTCGAGAGCGCGGCCGAGAACCTCGCCGACGGGTTCGTGGCGCCGGTAACGGGCTTCGCGGTGGGCGCGACAGTCGGGCTTGCGGTCGCTCCGGCGGCGGCCCTCCCGCTCGGCGTCGCCGGCGCGGCGTGGGTGAAGGCCGTGAACACGCTCGATTCGATGCTCGGCTACCGATCGAAGCCGGTCGGCCGGGCGAGCGCCCGGCTGGACGACGCCGTGATGTACCTCCCGGCGCGGGCGACCGCGACCTGTCTCGCGCTGGCGGCCGGGTCGCTCGGGACGCTTTCGCGGGCGCGATCGTGGGCGCGAGAGCCGGCGTCGCCGAACTCCGGATGGCCGATGGCGACCGCGGCGGCCGCGCTCGACGTGCGGCTGGCGAAGCCGGGTCACTACGCGCTCAATCCGACGGCCGCGTCGCCGACCGTCGCCGACGCGGAGCGGGCGGTCCGGCTTGTCGGCGTCGCCGGCGCGGTCGCCGTCGCGGCGGTGGTCGGGTGGCTGGTGACGGTCGGGTGGTTGCTGTCCGGCGACTGGGTCCCGTCGACCGCCGGGGTGGTCGGATGACAGCGGCCGCGCTCCGCGGCGCGCTCGGCTTCCTCACCCGGATTCCGGTCGGCCGTAGCGAGGGAGACTGGGAGGCGTTCGGACGGGCGCCGTGGACGCTCCCGGTGGTCGGCTACCTCGTCGGGGGGGTCGTCGCCCTGCCGATTCTCGCGCCCCTCCCGGCGCCGACCGTCGCGTTGGCGTTCCCGCTGGTCGTCTACGCCGTGACCGGGATCACTCACCTCGACGGGGTCGCCGACCTCGGCGACGCGGCGGTAGTCCACGGCGGCCCCGACGCGCGGCGAGCGGTCATGCGGGATTCCGCACTCGGCGTCGGCGGGACCGTCGCGCTCGTCGCCGTGGTCCTGGGCCTCGCGACCGGCGCACTCGGATTGGTCGCGGCCGCCGGAGCGTCGAGCGCGGGCGGTCCGCTCATCGTAGTCGGGGTCGTCCTCGCCGCGGAGGTCGGCGCGAAGGCCGCGATGGCGACACTCGTCTGCGTCGGCAACGCGGCTCACGAGGGGCTCGGCGCCGCGCTCACCGAGGGCGTCGGTCCGAGGGCGGCACTCCCCGTTCTCGTGCTCGCGGCGCCCGCGGCGCTCCTCGCGTGGCCGCGGCTCCTGCCGGGGGTCGCCGCGCTCCTCGCCGCGCTGGCGACAGCCGGGCTGATCGGTCGGTGGGCCCGGTCGCGGCTCGGCGGCGTCTCCGGCGACGTGCTCGGCGCGACGAACGAACTGGCGCGGGTCGCCGCGCTGCACGCGGGGGTGATCGCGTGGACGCTCTCGTGATGTGCGGCGGCCGCGGCACCCGCCTCGGCGGGGACACGGAAAAGCCGCTGACCCCGGTCGGAGGGCGACCGACGGTCGATCGCGTGCTCGACGCGCTCGCCGGGAGCCGCGTCGAGACGGCGCACGCGGTCGTCTCGCCGCACGCGACGGCGACGCGTGCGCACCTCGTCGGAGAGCGCCCGGATCTGCCCGTGGTCGACGCGCCGGGCGACGGCTACGTCGCTGACCTGCAGTACGCGATGGAGGCGGTCGGCGCGGGCGACGGGGACGACGCGGGCGATACGACCCACCCGCCGCTCCTGACCGCGGCCGCCGACCTCCCGCTTTTGGACTCCGCGGCCGTGAACGCCGTGATCGACGCCGCTTGGGTCGACGCCGACCGGCCGGGGTCGCTCACCGTCTGCGTCCCCGCGGCGCGCAAACGCGACCTCGGTGTTAGCGCCGACGCGGCGACCGAGATGGACGGTCGCGAGATCGTCCCCGCCGGGATCAACGTCGTCGCGGAAGAGAGCGGAAGCAACGACGGCGATGGCGCCGTCCACCTCACCGAGGACGTCCGGCTCGCCGTCAACGTCAACTACCCGTCGGACGTGCGAGTCGCAGAGCGGCTCCTCGCCGACGAGAGAGGCGACGACCGACCCAACGGCTGAGATCACACCAATGCACTTCGACGACGTCACCGACATCGACCGCGCGCCGCACGGAGGCAGCGATGACACCGACCTGCTGGATTTCTCGGCGAACACGAACCCGGCGGTCCCGGAGGGCGTCGAGGCGGTCTACCGCGAATCGTTCGCCGAGGCGCGGAGCTATCCGCCGGAGCCGCCGGAAGCGTTCCGCGACGCCGCGGCCGACTACGTCGACTGCGACCCTGGGGCCGTGACCCCGACGCCGGGCGGGCTTGCCGCGATTCGGGCCGTGGTCGCGCTTGCGGTCGACCCGGGCGACACCGCGCTCGTGCCGGCGCCGAGCTTCGGCGAGTACGCCCGCGAGGTCCGACTGCAGGGGGGCGAAACCGCGTTCGTCTCGGCGGCCGAGATCCTCGATGCGGACCCAAGCGACCACGCGCTCGCGGTCGTCTGTAACCCCAACAACCCGACCGGGACCGCCTACGATCGCGATGCGCTGGCGCGGTTCGCGGCGCGGTGCCGGGAGGCCGACACGCGCCTGCTCGTCGACGAGGCGTTCCTCGGGTTCACCGACCGCCCGTCGCTCGCGGGGGCGGAGGGGGTCGCCGTCGCCCGGTCGCTCACGAAGCTGTTCGGCCTCCCCGGAATCCGGACGGGGTTCGCGGTCGCGACCGGCGAGTTCGGCGCGGCGCTCGCGAGCGCCCGGCGCCCGTGGAACCTGAGCGCCCCGGCGCTGTCGACCGGCGCGTACTGCCTGCGGCAAGACGAGTTTATAAGTGAGACCCGAGCGCGCGTCCGCTCGGAGCGGGCGCGGATGCGAGATGCGCTCATGGGACAGTACGAGGTCTCACCCTCCGACGCGCCGTTCCTGCTGCTCGACGTCGGGTCGGGCGACCGGACGGTCGAGGCGGTCGTCCGGGAGGCCCGCGACCGGGGCGTGGCAGTCCGGGACGCGACCACCTTCCGGGGGCTCGACTCGCACGTCAGGATCGCGGTGCGCCGGCCCGCGGAGAACGACCGGCTGCTGGCGGCGCTCGGGGTCGGGGACGGGACCACGTCCGGTCCGGAGGGCGGCGATGTTTGAGGCGACCGTGCGCGACGACGTCCTCCGCCTGCGACGCCCGGGAACGCGCTGGCTCTCGACGGGGTGGAACGGCGGGCGCTCGCGCGGGCCCGCGGCGTACAACGTCGCCGTTCCCGAGGGGTTCGAGCGCACCGATCTGGGCGCGTACCGCGACGAGCGGCTGACGCGAGCGGGACTTATAAAGAAGAGCGACGCGGAGCGCGGCGCCGAAAGCGACCCCCCGACCCTGTTCACCGGCGTCGCGATGGAGCACGCGAGGGGCGCGCGCCGCGGACCCGTCGTCGCGTACGCGACGGTCGGGCTGTCGAACCCGGCGATGCTCCCGATGGAGCCGGCGGGAGCGGCTGAGGCCGTCGACGAGTCGGAACGCGACGCGGAGGCGAGGCCCGAGAGATCACCGCGGCGCCCCGGCACGGTCAACCTGATCCTCGGGACGCCCCGACGACTCGCCGACGGCGCCGCCGAAAACCTCGTCGCCGTTGCGGCCGAGGCGAAGGCGGCAACGCTGCTCGCGACCGCGGGCGTGCCGGGGACGACGAGCGACGCGGTTGTAGTCGGAGACGATCCGGACGGAGAGCCGGCGGCGTTCTCCGGCAGCGCCACGGCGATCGGCGCGGCGGCCCGCGTCTGCGTCCGGGACGCGGTGCGAGCGAGCCTGCGGTTGCGGTACCCGGCCGGCGACCTGCCCGGCCCGGCGGACGACGCCGAGCACGGTGTCGTCGCCGACAGACGGGCGGAGGTATTTACCCCATGACACACGACAAAACCGACAGAGTGACCGACAGTGAATCGACCGACGGCGACAGCGCACCCCGGACGCCCGGCGGCGGCGCGGCCCCCGAGCCGAAGCCGATCGAGCCGGCCGCGCCCGAGGATTTCGGGCTCGTGCAGGCCTGGTGGGGCGACGGGAAGGGGAAGACCACGGCGGCGATGGGTATGGGATTCCGGGCCGCGGGGCACGGCTACCGCGTCCACATGCTCCAGTTCATGAAGGGAGGTGCCGACAGCGTCGAGGGCGTCAGAGGAGAGTACAACGCCATTGCCGCGATGCCGGGGTTCAGCTACGAGAACGCCGGCCACTACGGCTGGCACGGGCTGCTCGACGGCTCCACGGACGACGAGCACGAGGCGAAGGCGACCGGCGCCTTCGAACGCGCCGAGGCGCTCGTCGCGGGCGCCGCCGACGCGGACCTCTCCGCTCCGCTCCCGCTCGACGGCGACCCCGAGGGCGGAGTCCACATGCTGATCCTCGACGAGTTGCTCTACGCGGCCGAACGCGAACTCGTCGACCCCGACGACGTGGTCGCGCTCGCGGCGTCGAAACCCGACGGCCTCGAACTCGTCCTCACCGGCAGCCACGCCGAACCGACGTACTTGGAGGGCATCGCCGACCTGATCACGAACGTCCGAAAGGTGGCGCACCCTTTCGACGCCGGGCACCGCGCCCGGCGGGGGACGGAGTACTGAGACGCGTGCTCTCTCGGAGGCAGACGTGACCGACGCCGACTCCGACGCCGAGACGCTCCTGATCGCCGGCACGGCGAGCCACGTCGGGAAGAGCACGCTCGCTGCCGGGCTCTGTCGGCTGCTCTCTCGACGAGGCGTCGCTGTCGCCCCGTTCAAGGCCCAGAACATGAGCAACAACGCTCGGGTCGCGCTCACGCCGAGCGGCGAGTGGGGCGAGATCGGGATCTCCCAGTTCGTGCAGGCCCGGGCCGCGAGGGTCCCGGCGACGACCGACATGAACCCCGTGCTGCTCAAACCACGCGGTGACGCCGAGAGCCAGTTGGTGATCAACGGCGACGCCGTCGGCCACTACGCGGCGGGCAGCTACTACGAGTCGCACTGGGAAACGGCGCGGGACGCGGCGGTCGCGGCGCACCGCCGACTCGCCGCCGACCACGACGTGATCGTCGCCGAGGGAGCGGGGAGCATCGCCGAGATCAATCTCCACGACCGGGACCTCGCGAACATCGAGTGCGCTCGTTTCGCCGACGCTCGGGTGCTGATCGCGGTCGACATCGAGCGCGGCGGCGCCTTCGCGAGCCTCTACGGGACGCTGGAACTCCTTCCCGACGACGTCCGCGAGCGCGTCGCCGGCGCGGTCATCACGAAGTTCCGCGGTGACCCCTCGCTGCTGGAGCCCGGTATCGAGGCGATAGAGGATCGGACGGGCGTCCCGATCCTCGGCGTGGTCCCGCACGACGACCCGGGCCTCCCCGCGGAGGACAGCCTCTCGCTCCCGGATGCGGCCGAAGGAAGCAACGGGAGCGAGTCGGGCGTCCTCGGCGCGGACGACGACATCGCCGACGCCGACGCGGTTCGGATCGCTGTCCCCAGGCTCCCGCGGATCTCGAATTCTACCGACCTCGAGCCGCTGGCGCGCGAACCGGGCGTCCGGGTCGCGTACGTCCCGCTCGACGCGACCCAGAGCGAAGCGGGGCCTCTCGCCGACGCCGACGCGGTCGTTCTCCCCGGCTCGAAGAACGCCGTTGACGACCTGCTCGCGCTCCGCGACGCCGGGTTCGACGACGCGCTCCGTGGGTTCGCGGGTCCGATCGTCGGCCTCTGCGGCGGCTACCAGATCCTCGGCGAGCGGCTGACGAACGCCGCGGTCGAAGGAACCGGGCCGGCGACCGAGGTCGATGGCGTCGGCGTCTTGCCGGTCGAGACGCGATTCTCGACCGAGAAGCGCGTGGAGCGGGTGACGCGGTCGGTCGAGGGTGTCGGCCCGCTCGCCGGCGCCGAGGGGACCGTGACCGGCTACGAGATACACGCGGGTCGGTCGTCGCTCACGGCGGCGGTCGCCCGGCCCCTGGGTCCCGAGAGCGCGGCGACCGATCGGGCGCTCGGGACCTACCTCCACGGTCTCTTCGAGAACGAGGGGATCCGAGACGCGTTCGTCGACCGGGTGTTCGCGGCGGCGGGGAAGTCTCGGCCGGTGACCGAGACGAGCGAGCGCGTCGGGGTCACGAAGACCGACGAGCCCTCGCCCTACGACAGCGCGGCCGACCTCGTCGCCGACAGCGTCGACCTCGACGCGCTCGGGTTCGGCGCACATGAACCTCGACCAGACGGTGGCGAGGACGGCCGGTCACGCAACCCCTAAGACGCGAGCGACCGCACAGACCGTATGAAGATCGCGATACTCGGCGGTACCGGCGACATCGGGGAGGGGCTGGCCCTCAGGCTGGCGGCCGACACGCCACATCACGTCTCGATCGGGTCGCGCGACGCGGAGAAGGCCGAGAACAAGGCCGAGGAGTACACCACGGAGCTGGAGAGCCGTGGGCTCGAGGCGACGGTCGAGGGCGCCGAGAACGCGACCGTGGCCGCCACGGCCGGAATCGTCGTCCTCGCGGTCCCGCCGTACCACGTCGGCGACACGGTCGAAGCGATCGCCGGCGAACTTGACGAGGGGGACGTCCTCGTCTCGCCGGCGACCGGCATGAAGCGCGACGAGGAGGGGTTCCACTACCACCGGCCCGGCGCGGGCTCGGTGACCCGGATCGTCGCGGACGCCGCGCCGGAGGGCGTGGACGTCGTCGGCGCGTTCCACAACCTCGCGGCGGCTCGGCTCGCGAACCTCGACGCCGACCTCGGTATCGACACGCTCGTGATCGGCGACGACGAGGACGCGAAACGGACGATCACGGACGTCGCGGAGGGGATCGAGGGGCTGCGCGCGCTCGACGCCGGCGGGATCGCCAACGCACCCGAAATCGAGGGGCTCACCCCGCTTCTCATCAACGTCGCCGAGAACAACGACGGACTGCACGACCTCGGCATCCGGTTTACGTAATCGCCCACGGTCGCCGTTCCGTTAGGCCTTTGCGCGACCGGTGCCTTTAGTCGGTAGATGGAGTACCTGGAGCGCCGGGTCGCGCTCGTCGAGGACCGGCTGGAGGCCGTCATCGACGAAGTCGAGCCCGACGAGCTGTCCGACGAGGTCGGTCACGTCGTCCTCGCCGGCGGCAAGCGGGTCCGCCCAGCGGTGACGATTCTCGCCTGCGAGGCGTTCGACGGCGACCCCGACGACGCCGTCGACTTCGCGGCCGGCATCGAGTTCGTCCACAACGCGTCGCTCGTGATCGACGACATCATCGACCGCTCCGAGGTCCGACGCGGCACCCCGTCCGCGTGGGCCGAGTTCGGATACGGTCCCGCCATCGTCGCCAGCGACGGCCTGCTCGGGGAGGCGTTCGGACTGTTCTCCGGAGAGCCGCGCGCGATGCGAACCGTCGCCGAGGCGATGGTCGAACTCGGCGAGGGGGAGGCAACCGAACTCGCGGACCGCCCGACGAACGAGGCGGAGTACATGCGGCTGGCGCAGCGCAAGACCGGCGCGCTGTTCCGAGCCGCCGCCGAACTCGGCGCGGTCGCCGGCGGTGCCGATCCCCACGCGATCGACTCGTTCGGCGAGTACGCCGAGCGGGTCGGCGTCGCGTTCCAGATGCGCGACGACGTGCTCGACGCGACCGCCGACGCCGACGACCTCGGCAAGCCGACCGGCCAGGACGCGGAGATGGGTCGGCCCTCGGTGGTGCAGGTCACCTCGCTGACGCCGGAGGAGATAGACGAGCGAGCGCGGGAGCAGTCGAAGCTGGCGCTCGCGGCGCTCGACGACGCCGACCCGCCGGAGACGGAGGCGATAGAGTACCTCCGCGACCTCGCGGAGTTCGTCGTCGTGCGCGAGCGGTAAGCGGTCTCGGCTCGCGGACCCCGCACGCGCGTGTCGCTCGGTCTGTGTCGCGGAGCGCTCGGTCGGTGACTGAAAAAGCGATGTCGTCCACTCGATTTTGAGCGATTTAAGACGGGTTATGCGTAGAGAGCGGCAGAGAGAGGGTTTCGTCGTGACGGAACGTCGGCGGCACCGGAACGGTGACCGCGCCCGACCGTTCAGTCCTCGGCGCCGCCGTCGGTGAGTCGCGCGTTCTCTTCGATCGGTTCGCTGTCCCAGTACTGGTGGGTATCGTCGGCGCGGAAACAGGTCGCCAAGCGTCCCTTCCCGACCGGGTACGCCGCGGGCGGCGACTCGCGGCAGGCCGCTCGCGCCTTCGGACACCGGGTGTGGAACCGGCAGCCGGCGGGCGGGTTCCGCGGCGAGGGCACGTCGCCCTGGAGCGTCTCGAACTCGTCGTCTCGGTCCTCGGTCGTGACCCGCGGGACGCTCGACAGCAGCGCCTCCGTGTACGGGTGCGCCGGGTCGGCGAATATCTCGTCGACCGGTCCGGTCTCGACGATCTCACCGAGGTACATCACGGCGACGCGGTCGCAGATGTGCCGCACGACGCTCAGGTTGTGCGCGATGAACAGGTAGGTGAGCCCGAACTCGTCCTGCAGGTCGTCGAGCAGGTTGAGGATCTGCGCCTGCACGCTCACGTCGAGCGCGGAGACGGGTTCGTCCAGCACGATGAACTCCGGGTCGACCGCGAGCGCCCGCGCGATCCCGATCCGCTGGCGCTGGCCGCCGGAGAACTCGTGGGGGTAGCGGTCGATCTGGTCCTCGGAGAGCCCGACGCGTTCGAGCAGGTCACGGGCGGTCTCGCGCCGCTCCGCGCGGTTCGAGACGCCGTGGATCCGAAGTCCCTCAGTGATGATATCACCGGCAGTCATGCGCGGGTCGAGACTGGAGAAGGGGTCCTGAAACACGATCTGAGCGCGTTTCCGAAACTCCGTTAGCTCCGCGTCGTCCATCTCCAACAGGTTCTCGCCGTCGAAGGAGATGCGCCCGTCGGTGGCCTCGCGCAGGCGGAGGACGGTCTCGCCCGTGGTCGATTTGCCGCACCCGGACTCGCCGACGAGTCCGAGGGTTTCGCCCTCGGCGACCTCGAACGAAACGCCGTCGACGGCCTTCACGCTGTCAGCCTCCTCGCCGAGCAGTCGGTCGATCAGTCCCGGATCGTTCGCGTAGTACTTCCGGAGTCCCTCGACGGAGAGGAGCGGGTCGGTGCCGGTGGCGACATCGGCGCCGGTGTCAGCGTCGCTCATGCCTCGTCACCCCCGAAGTAGTCCTCGGGAAGCGCCTCGTTCGGGTCGAAGGGGCGGTCCGCGAGCACGCATTTCGCGCCGTGTTCGGCGTCGGCGTCCACCACGCGCTCGGCGGGCTTCTCCAGACACGACTCCATCGCCTTCGGGCAGCGATCGGCGAAGTAACACCGGTCGTCCATCTCCGCGTCCAACAGCCCGGGGACGTTCCCTTCGATCGGCTGGAGTCGCGGTCGCGGGTCCTCCAAGTCGGGAATCGACCCCAGGAGCCCCTCGGTGTACGGGTGCACCGACTCGTCGAACACCGCGTCGAGCGTCCCGCGCTCGACGACTTCGCCGGCGTACATCACGCAGACTCGGTCGCACATCTCTGCGATGACGCCGAGGTCGTGCGTAATGAGCACGATGCTCATGCCGCGTTCCTCCTGCACGTCGCGGAGGAGATTGAGGATCTGCGCCTGGATGGTGACGTCGAGCGCGGTCGTCGGCTCGTCGGCGATCAGCACGTCGGGCTCGCCGGCGAGCGCCTGGGCGATCATCGCCCGCTGGAGCATCCCGCCGGAGAACTCGCTGGGGTACTCGTCGACGCGCTCTTCGGGGTCGGGGATACCGACCTGTTCGAGCAGGTCGACCGCCCGGTCGAGACTCTCTTCGCTGGTGTAGCTGCGGCCCGGGACGATTCCGTCGAGGAGGTACTGGCCGAGTCCGTACCCCTGCGTCCGCGAGCGCGTCGACCGCGGGTTCGCCTTCGCGCGCCGCTGCACCTCCACCGCCTCGGCGATCTGTTCGCCGACCGTGATGGAGGGGTTGAAGCTGCTCATCGGGTCCTGGAAGATGGTGCTGAACGACGGACCGCGGAGCGACCGACGGACCCGCGGCGGCACGGTCCGGAGGTCGACGTGGTCGCCGTCGACGCCGACCGCGTCGTTCGCGCGGAACTCGTCCGCGAGGCCGGGGTTCCGATACCACACCTCTCCCTCGGTGATCCGACCGGGAGACTCGACGAGGTCGATCAGCGACAGCGCAGTCACGGACTTCCCGGAGCCGGACTCGCCGACGATGCCGAGGATCTCGTTGTCGCGGAGGTCAAAGGACACCGACTCGACCGCGTTGATCTGCCCCTCCTCGGTGAAGAACCGCGTCGAGAGATCCGACACTGAGAGCACGTCGTCGCTCCGGAGCGCATGGTCGGACCGGACGCCCTGGGTCATGCGGCACCCCCTTCACCCTGGATGCCCGGGTCGAGGGAGTCGCGGAGCCAGTCGCCGAGGAGGTTGATACCGATCACGGAGAGCATGATCGCGAGGCCGGGCAGCGACGCGATCCACCACTGCCCCGAGGAGACGTAGTCGCGCCCCTGCGCGATGTCGAAGCCCCACGAGAGCGTCGTCCCCGAGAAACCGAGGAACGACAGCGAACTCTCCAACAGGATGATCGCCGCCACCTGCACCGTCCCGAGGACGATGATGGGCGTGATCGCGTTCGGGAGGACGTGGTTCCAGATGATCGAGGTGTCGTCGGCGCCGAGCGCCCGAGAGGCCTTGACGTACTCCTGACCGCGTAAGGAGAGCGCCTCCCCGCGGGCAACGCGGGCGAACCACACCCAATTGACGAGACCGACGACGATCACGACGGTTATCGGGAGCACGAAGCTCTCCGGCATCTCCGGCGCGAGGCCGGCGACGACGAATGGGTCGGGGATGTTGATCGCTGCGCGTCCCCAGAGCCCGATGAGCGCGACGGCCAACACGAGCGACGGGAACGCGAGGCTGACGTCGGCGATCCGCATCAGGACGTCGTCGATTTTCCCTCGGTGGTAGCCCGCGAACAGCCCGACTGGAACGCCGACGAGCGCCGCCAATATCGTCCCGAGCACGCCGACGATCAGCGACGTCCGGGCGCCGTAGATGATCCGCGAGAGCATGTCTCGACCGAGGCTGTCGGTCCCGAGCGGGTGTGCCGCGTCGGGCGTGACCTCGACGGTCTCCGTCACGGTCTGGATCTCGCCTTCGACCATCTGAGAGGTCGTCCGCTCGGTGGTTTCGCTGAAGCCGAGCGGCGGGAGCTCGCTCTGATCGAGCCGCTGTTCGGTCGGGTCGTGCGGCGCGATGAACGGCGCGAACGCGGCGGTAAACAGGATACCGACGACGAGCAGCAGACCGATCTTCGCGAGCGCGCTGTTCCTGAACTCCGATTTGAGATTGCGAATGACACGTTCGGAAACCATCAGTCGTTCACCACTTGTGGGTCGAGGTACGCGTAGACGGCGTCGACGAGGACGTTCACGAGCACGAAGCTCGTGCCGATGATGATGAGACTCCCCTGTAACACCGGCCAGTCTCGGCGATTGATGCTGTCGATGACCAGGCTGCCGAGCCCCGGCCACGAGAAGACCGCCTCGGTGATGACGGCACCACCGATCAGCGTCCCGAGCTGCAGTCCGAGCACGGTGATCACCGGAATGAGCGTGTTCCGGAGCGCGTGCTTGTACCGGACCAGCGTCTGCGGGAGTCCCTTCGCCCGAGCGGCCTGCACGTACCCCTTGCCGAGCTCGTCGAGCATTCCCGAGCGGGTGAGCCGCGTGATGAGCGCCATGAAGTACGTTCCGAGCGCGATCGAGGGGAGCGTGATGTACGCGAGCCAGGCGAGCAGCGTCCCGACGAACGGGTCCGACCCGACGATCGACACTACCACGTCGCCGACGTCGACGCCCCGGCCGCTGGTGTTGAAGATGTCGTACTCCACCGCAAAGATCAGGATGAGCATGATGCCGAGCCAGAAGTTCGGCGTGCTGATCCCGCCAAGCGAGAACAGCGTCGCGCCGTAGTCGACCGGTTCGTTGCGTCGGGTCGCGCTGAGCACACCTAGCGGGATCGACAGGGCGATGGCGACGACGCTCGCGGCGAGCGCCAGTTCGACCGTCGCCGGCAGTCGACCGAACACGAGCCCGGCCACCTCCTGGCCGCGGATGTACGAGAACCCCATGTCGCCGCGGAGCAGATCGAAGATGTACTGTCCGTACTGGATGTACAGCGGTTGGTCCAACCCGAGTTCGGCGGCGATCGCTTGCCGCGTCTCCTGACTCGCGTCGAGCGGGGCGACCGCGTTGATCGCGCTTCCGGGCGTGACGAATCGAAGGGCGAAAACTACGGTGACGACCCCCCAGACGACGCCAAGTCCCTGCAGGCTTCTTTTGAGTACGAATCTACCGAATGACATTGATAGCTATCAGAAACGGTCAGCTCGTGTTAGTTTTGCGTGGCCGTGTCGGGGTCGATGAACTCGTCCGACCGCGGCTCCCACGAGATATCGCTGGAGACGCCGTAGACACTGAACTGCTGGTGGAGGAACACCCACGGGGCCAGGTCGTGGGCAAGCTGGTTCGCTTCCTGGAGGATGTCCACGCGCTCGTCGGGGTCCTGTGCCGCCTCCGCGTCGGCGATCAGCTGGTCGAGCTCCTCGTTTTTCATGATCGTGAGCGCGCCGTTCGTCGTCATGAGTGGCGTTATCGTCTGGCTCCCGTCGAATTCGCCGTTCCCCCAGCCGAGGAGGTTGAAGTGCGGCTTGTCTTCGATGTTCCCCGTCGTGATGTCCTGGACGAGCGAGGAGAACTCGCGCTGTTCGAGCTCACACGAGACGTTCGACAGCGAGTCGATCTGGCTCGCCGCGGCCTGCGCAATCTCGACGTCGCCGAGGTAGCGACCGATCGGGGTCTGCAGGGTGATCTCGACGCCGGCGTGCCCGGACTCCTCGACGAGGCGCTCGGCCTCCTCGGGGTCGTACGGGTAGGGCTCGATGTCCGGGTTGTAGCCGACGTGTCCCTCGAGGGTCGGCTGGCCGGTGATCGATCCGAACCCGTTGAGGACGTTCTCGACGATGCTCTCGACGTCGACCGCGTGGTTCATCGCCTGCCGGAACTGCTGGCTGGAGAACGGCTCGACGTCGTATCGCATCTGGAGGAAGATGATCCGCGCGCTGGGCACGGAGTTGATCCCGGCGACGTCGGAACTCTCGACGCGGGAGACCTCCTGCGGCGGGACGTTGGTCACGATGTCCGTCTCCTCGGCGAGCAGGCGGTTCACGCGCGTGCTCGACTCGCTGGAGGCGCTCATCGTGAGCATGTCGACCGGGTTCTCGTCGCCCCAGTAGTTCTCGTTCGGCTCGTAGACGACTTCGTTGCCCGAGTCGTACTCCGTGACGATGAACGGACCGGTGCCGTTCGTGTTGCGGTTGATGTAGTCGCCGTCGTTCTCCTCGACCCACGACTGCTGCATGATCTCGCCGTTCGTCGCGAACAGCTGGAAGGCGATCGGGTTGAACGAGGCGAATTTGACGGTCACTTCGCCGTCGCCGGCAACGACCTCGTCAACGACCCCGAGGTCGTTCTTCTGCGGGCTCGCGATCCCGACGTCGTCGAAGACGATCCGACGGATGCTGAAGGCGACGTCCTCGGCCGTCAGCGCGTCGCCGTTGTGGAACGTGACTCCCTCGCGGAGCACGAACCGGACGTCGCCCGCCTCCGTGCGCTCCCAGTCGGTCGCGAGGCCGGCGATAATGCCGCCCTGCTTGTCGCGGTCGAGGAGGCCCTCGTACACCTGCCCGACGATGATCTCC
Organism: Halorubrum wangae; assembly: GCF_051194135.1. Classification (NCBI taxonomy): domain Archaea; kingdom Methanobacteriati; phylum Methanobacteriota; class Halobacteria; order Halobacteriales; family Haloferacaceae; genus Halorubrum; species Halorubrum wangae. The sequence goes on from NZ_JBLZNH010000003.1 coordinate 140,391, forward strand.
GTGTTCGTCTCCGCGTGGTCCTGCGGGTCGAGACCGGAGTCCATCTGGCCCATGGTGACGCCGAGTTCGAAGCGGTCGTTGCCGTCGGAGCCGTCCGAACCGTCCGATCCGTCCGATCCGTCCGAACCGTCGCTCCCGTCTGAGCCGTCGCTTCCGTCGCTTCCGTCGCCGCCATCGCCGCCGGAACACCCGGCGAGGCCGACCGCGGCCGCTGTGCCGGCGTACGTGAGCACCGTCCGCCTGTTGACTCGGTTGTCTCTGTCAGGACTCATAACCTACTTCATACAAGGCACCGTTATGAACTTAACGACGTGAACGGGCTCGACAGCGCCTACATCCCCGGATTTTTGTCACGACAACTGGACAAGTTTTTACGATCCGGGCGGGTTGTCCTGGACATGCGACGAATCGATCCGGGCGAGCGCTGGGAGGACGTGGTCGCCGACAGCGACGCGACGGCGACGGAGTACCGCGACCGAGGCTGGACGACGGTCGCCGCGCACCCCGGCGACGTGAATCCCGTCCCCGACGCGGCACGGATCGACGTACTGCTCCCCGGGTCGGAGTTCGAGGAGGCGTCGGCGACCGTCGGAGACGCGACCATCGACTCGGTTCGGGTGTACGCCGCCGCGGACGAGGGCGTCGAGTATCGCCTCGTCGTCGCGGAGGACGAGGCGGCGTCGGTCGCCGTCTGCGTACCGACGTACCTCGGCGTCCGCGAACTGGCGTCCCTCCGAGAGGCGGCGGAGGAGACCGGCGTTCTCACCGTCAGGTTGCGCCCCCTCGACGACCGGGACGTCGTCGAAATCGACGTCGACGATCCGGCCGTTTTCTTCGACGCCTGAAGCCGCCGCCGCCGCCCGAGGCCGTCGCCGCGGACGCCTGTGGCGCGTGGCATGTTTGCGCATTGGTCCGTTAACGCAGATCGTGCCAACCACACACATGAGTATTTTCGGTGAGAAACAGTTCGACGTATTCATTGTTGTGCGATCACGATCATCTGCATGAACCGAGCAGAGAAGGCGGCCCTCCAGCTGCAGGCGGTGGCCGTGTTACGAATGCTGAAGGAGACGCGAACGTACGAGGAGCTCTCGACGGTGACCGGACTCCCCTCCGGCGACCTGAATCGATACGTGAACGGGCACGTGCTGCCCGGCGCGGACCGAGCGAGCGAGGTCGTCGAGGCCATCGGCCGCGAGGCGCTCGCCGACGAACTGGTCGCCCGCGTCGAGTTCGACGACGAGGGGTACGTCGACAACTCCGGCGTCGTCTTCGACCAGTCGTTCCTCGATCTGGTCGCCCCCGTCGCCGCGGAGACCTTCGAGTTCGAGTCGCCCGACGTCGTCCTCACCGCCGCCACCGACGGGATCACGCTCGGCGCGGCGATGGCCTCCTTCTTCGACGCGCGCCTCGCGTACGCCAAGAAGTCGAAAGAGACCGCCGTCGAGGAGTTCATCGAGTCGCGACAGCGGCTCGCCTCCGGGATCGAACTCACCTACTACCTCCCCGCGAGCGCAATCGACGCCGGCGACACCGTCCTCGTCGTCGACGACCTGATCCGGTCGGGGGAGACCCAGGAGCTACTGCTCGACATCGCGCTGCAGGCCGACGCCGACGTCACCGGCGTGTTCACCCTCATCGCCGTGGGCGACGAGGGGATGGCACGCGCGAGGGAGATCACCGACGCCCCCGTGGGCGCACTGACGACCTTCGAGTAAGCGCGGCCGGGAGATAGTAGGCACGTTCACGCATTTTACTCGGTCAATTGACGGTTGAACTGGCGTGGTAGTACACGTACCTGCATAGATTGTAGGCTCGTTCAGCAAGGCTTATCACCCGATCGCAAGGAATCCACATCTGTTCAATGGGGCTTACAGACACGCTGGCTGCACGGTTTGACGTGGCAGGGCACGACTCCGACGTCCGTACGGAGCTGGTCGCGGGACTCACTACTTTTCTCGCGATGTCGTATATCATCGTCGTTAATCCCGCGATCCTCTCGGCGGCGATCGACATAGAGGGGTACAGTCAGGGCGAGGTGTTCCAGATGATCGCCATCGCGACGATCCTCTCGGCGGCCATCGGGACGGCCGTAATGGCGTTGTACGCGAATCGGCCGTTCGGGCTCGCGCCCGGGCTGGGGCTCAACGCCTTCTTCGCGTTTACCGTCGTGCTCGGGCTCGGAATCCCGTGGGAAACGGCCCTCGCCGCGGTGTTCGTGGAAGGGGTTCTGTTCATGCTGCTCACCGCGGTCGGCGCGCGCAAGTACGTCATCCAACTGTTCCCCGAACCCGTGAAGCGTTCGGTCGGCGCCGGTATCGGCCTGTTCCTGCTGTTCATCGGCTTTCAGGAGCTCCAGATCGTCGTCCCCGACGACGCGACGCTCGTCACGCTCGGCGGGATCTTCGGGAACCCGTGGGCGATTCTCGGACTGCTCGGCCTCACGTTCACCTTCGGTCTGTGGGCCCGCGGGATCACGGGCTCTATCGTGATCGGCATCCTGTCCACCGCCATCGTCGGGTGGGGACTCACCCTCGCCGGCGTCTTCCAGCGCGGCGTGATCACGCCCGAGACGCTCCCGACCGCGCAGTACGACATCACGCCGCTCGCCGGAGCGTTCGTCGATGGGTTAGGCGGCATCGACCCCCTCACGTTCGTCTTGGTCGTGTTCACGTTCTTCTTCGTCGACTTCTTCGACACCGCCGGGACGCTCATCGGCGTCTCGCAGTTCGGTGACTTCCTCGACGAGGACGGCGACCTCCCCGACATGGACAAGCCGCTGATGGCCGACGCGGTGGGGACGACCGCCGGCGCGATGCTCGGCACCTCCACGGTGACGACGTACATCGAATCGTCGACCGGCGTCGAGGAGGGCGGTCGCACGGGCCTGACCGCGCTCGTCGTCGCGCTGCTGTTCCTCGCGTCGCTCGTCGTGATCCCCGTCGTCGCCGCCATCCCGGAGTACGCCTCCTTCATCGCGCTGATCGTCGTCGGCGTGATGATGTTGCAGGGGCTCGTCGAAGTCGACTGGAACAACCCCGCGTGGGCGGTCTCCGCGGGACTGACGGTCACCGTGATGCCGTTCGCCTACTCCATCGCCGACGGACTGGCCGCCGGTATCATCGCGTACCCGCTGATCAAGGTCGCAGTCGGTGAGTACGACGACGTCGCGCTCGGTCAGTACGTCATCGCGGCGCTGCTCATCATCTACTACGTCCTGCAGACGCGCGGCGTCATCCTCTAATCGGGGACGACGGCGCAATACCTTTTTAAATCGAACCGTCGGCCGTGCGCGCTGTGCGCACCGCTCACCGTACTTCTTTACGCGTCTACGCCCTACGGTGAGGCGATGACAGACCTGACGCTTTACGAACTGGAGGGTTGCCCGTACTGCGCGAAAGTGAAGACCGCGCTCGCCGACCTCGACCTGGAGTACGAGTCGGTGATGGTGCCCCGCTCGCACTCCGAGCGCACCGAGGTCGAAGCGGTCAGCGGGCAGACCGGCGTCCCCGTCCTCGTGGACGAGGCGAACGGGATCGAGGGAATGTCGGAGAGCGACGACATCGTCGAGTACCTCGAAGAGACGTACGGCGACGCGAGCTAACTCGGCGGCGACGCGGTCGGTCGCGGCCATCGACGCGGCCGTGCGATCCCGACCCCGATCGCGAGACTATTTATCCGGTGCCCCCGACGTGCGGAGCGTGCAACTCGTCCACCGTGGCGGTCGATCCGGCGACGCGGAGGGCGTCTGCCTCGCTGACGACGTCGACGTCGCGCGGTCGACGCTCGAACAGGGACGCGGGCTGATGTTCAGACGCTCCATCCCCGACGGCTACGCACTCGTGTTCCCGTTCGACGAGGCCGACACGCGGTGGCTCCACATGCTGTTCGTCCCGTTCGCCATCGACGTGCTGTGGCTCGTCGACGGCGAGGTGCGGAAGCGAAAACGACTCGCTCCGTTCGTCGGGCTGGGACGCGGGTCGGCCGACACGATTGTCGAACTACCCGCCGGCGCGGCGGACGAGGTCGCCGTCGGCGACGAGGTCCGGCTCGTCGAGTGAGCGGCGCGGGTCCCGAACTCGCTGGATCGTGGGCGATTGCTACTCGCAGTCGACGGTCCGAAGCTCGATATCGATCCGCGTGCCGCCCGTCTTGCTCTCGGTGATGTCGAAGGTCCCGCCGCCGGCGGTGACGATCCAGTTGACGTACCACAGCCCCAGTCCGCTCGCGTGTTCCAGCGGAGTCTCCTCCCCGGTGAGCACCGCGCGCTCGGCGGGCGGGATCCCCGACCCGTCGTCGGTGACGACGAGCGAGGTCCACGACTCGCTCGGGAGTTTGGCGGCCGTGACGCTCACGCGCGGACGAGCGGCGGCGTTGTGGCGGATCGCGTTGTCGACGAGTTCGGCAATCGCCTCGGCGAGATAGCCGACCGCCGACACCGTGATCCCCGCGGGAACGTCGACCGTGATGTCGGCGCGCTCGCGGAGGTCGGACGGAAGCTTGGTCATCGCTTCGTCAACCGCGACAGCGAGGTCCGTTGGCCTCGCTTTCGGGCGATCCGCGAGCAGCCGCTCGACCTGTCGAGAGGTCTCCCCGACGCGCAACAGCCGATCAGCGGTGTCGACGACGCGCTCAAGCTCGTCGACAAGCGTCGGATCGTCGGTCTTCGCGATCGCCCGCTCGGTGAATCCCGTGACGACGTTGAGGTCGTTACGGAAGTTGTGGCGGAGCACCCGCGTCAACACGGAGAGCCGCTCCTCTCGCAGCGACGCCTCGGTGACGTCCTCGCCGATTCCGATCGCGCCGATCACTTCGTCTCCGTCGACGATCGGGCCGAGCGAGAGCCGGTAGGGGACGTGTTCGCCCGAGCGCGTGACGAGCGTCGCCTCGCACTCGGCGCTCCTCGCCTCGCCGTAGACCGTCTGGAGCGCGTCGGTGACCGCGCCCCGGCTCTCGTCGTCGAACAGTGACGTCAGGGCGGTTCCGTACAGCTGTTCGCCCCCGTACCCGACGTCGTCAGCGAGGCGATCGTTCCACTGTGAGAGGGTCCCGCGAGCGGTGCACTTGAACATCGCGGCCGGGAGCGTCGCGGCCACCGCGTCGACGACGCGGAACTGCGACTGAAGCCGCTTCTCGGCGGTGAGCCGGTCCGTGACGTCAGTGATTCCGACGATCAACCACTCGCTCCCGACGATCGACGACGCGCGAACAGCGAGTTCGAGCCGGCGCGTCGGCGCGTCCGTGACGGTCCACTCGAAGCGAGTCACGCCGTCGGCGTCGCGCGCGGCGTCGAGGGCCTCGTCGATCGGATCGCCGTCGACCGTCGTCGCCGCGTCGCTCAGATCGGCGACGCCCATCAGGGTCAGCGTGCCCCGGTCACGGTCGAGCAGGTCGACCGCCGCCGCGTTGGCCGCGCGGATCGCGTGCGTCTCCGGGTCGCACGCGAGCGTGGCCGTCGGAATCGCGTCGACGAACGACTGGAGGACACTCGGAGCCGCGCCGCTGGTGGGCGTGTCGAGCCGCCCCTCATCGGGGGTGGAGTCCCGATCGTCGCTTCGATCGACGTTTCGGTCGGGACCCATACGTAATTCTACTGACGGTTTCTTCGTTTATGTGTTTATGGGTTCCAATGATCGGCGCGAACGCTGGTCGATCACTCGCGTTCGGCCGCCGATCAGTCCGCGTTCGGCCGCCGATCAGTCCGCGTTCGCCTGCCAGTCTCGGACCGTGTCGGCACCGACGCCGTCAACGTCGCCGGCCAGATCGTCCGGATCTGCGGATTTGAGGTCGTCGACGCCGGCGATGCCGGCGTCCTGTAGCTTCTCCGCGGTCTTCTCGCCGATCCCCTCGACCGTCTGGAGCTCGGACCCCTCCTGCCGGGCGGTGAACTCCCGGTAGTTGCAGATGGGACAGCCGAGCTCCCACGGCTCGTCGCCCGAATGGACTCGGAGGTGCGGGAGGTCGTGCTCCTCGCAGGTCTCGTCGGTGATCTCGATCTCACCGCGGCGGGGGAGCGGCAGCGAGTAGTCGCAGTCGGGGTACCGCGTGCAGCCGACGAGCCGGGAGCCGGAGCGGAGCCGTTTGATGGCCAGCTCTCCGCCGTGTTCCTCTCCGCAGTCGGGGCAGGTCCCGATCACCTCGTCCTCCTGTTCGTCGGCCTCGTCGGCCTTACACTGCGGACAGCCGTGGACGAACGTCTTACGACCCGCGAGCATCTTCACGTGTCTGAGGTCGTGATCCTCGCAGGTCTCGTCCAGAATGAGGGGCTTCCCGGTGGAGGGGAGCGGAAGGGTGTGTTCGCAGTCGGGGTAGCCGTCACAGCCGACGAAGTACGACCCCTGACGGGACTTCCTGACGAGGAGGTCCGCACCGCACTCGGGGCAGGGACCGAGCGTCTTGTCCGCCTTCATCGACTTCTGGAGGTGGTCGCCGACGGCCTCGCGAGACTCGGTGAGATCTTCGAACACGCGGCCGAGCAGCTCTCGGGACGCTTCGGTCACCTCGTCGTACCCCTTTTCGCCGGACGCGATCGCCTGCATATCCCGCTCCAGTTGGGCGGTCATCTCCTCGCTGACGATGTGTTCTGCGAACTCCTCCGCCGCCTCGACGACCGCCTCCGCGAGGCGGGTCGGCCGCGGTGGGTCGCTCTCGATGTAGTTGCGGTCGTACAGCTTTTCGAGGGTGCGGTGGCGGGTCGCCTTCGTGCCGACGCCGCGCTTCTCCATCTCCTCGATAAGCCGAGACTGCCCGTAGCGGCGCGGGGGCTGCGTCTCCTTCGCATCCGTGCGGCGGCCGTCGAGCGCGAGCGTCTCACCGACCTCGACGTCGGGGACGATCCGCTCGTCGCTGGAGCGGTACGGGTACACGTCGTGGTACCCCGCTTCCAGCAGGCGCTTGCCGTTCGCCTTCAGCCGGAGCCCGCCGTCGGCGGCGAGGTCGGCCGGACCGCTCGCCTCGTCGGGATTGCGGAGCGCCGCGAGCCCGTCCGCGCGGCGGGCGATTTCGGTCGCCTCGCCGTTCGCGAGCGCGACGACGCGGAGCCGCTCCCACGTGGCTGGCTCGGCGCAGGTCGCGAGGAACCGGCGGACGATCAGCTCGTACACCTCCCACTCGTCCTCGGAGAGGTCCGACGCCGAGGGGAGCTCCCCGGTCGGGTGGATCGGCGGGTGGTCCGTCGTCTCCTTGTCGCCCTCGGTCGGCTCGATATCCTCGCGTTCGAGGAGGCTCTTCGCATCCTTGCCGAACGTCGAGGCGGCCGAGAGCTCCTCGATCAGCTCGCGGGGGTCGAGGTCCTCGGGGTACACCGTGTTGTCCGTCCGCGGATACGTGACGTAGCCGGACGTGTACAGGTCCTCCGCGAGCGACATCGCGCGCTGCGCGGAGTAGCCGAGCGAGCCCGCGGCCCGGATGAACGCCGTGGTGTTGAACGGGGTCGGCGGTTCGTCAGTGCGGGTCCGACGGTTCACGTCGTCGACGAGGGCGTCACCGGCCGCGTTCAGCGCCTCTGTGAGCACCTCGGCGACGTCGCCGTCCCAGACGCGCTCGGCCTCGTTGCCCTCGTCGTTCAGGTAGAAGTAGCGCGCCTCGAAGGGGTCGCCGCCCGACTTCGTCAGGTTCCCGTACAGCTCCCAGTACGACTCGGGGTCGAACGCCTGAATCTCGCGCTCGCGGTCGACGATAAGCTTGAGCGTCGGCCCCTGCACCCGGCCCACCGAGATGAAGTCGTCACCGAGTTGGCGCGCGGATAACGAGAGGAAGCGAGTGAGTGCCGCGCCCCACGTGAGGTCGATCACTTGCCGGGCCTCGCCGGCTGCGGCCAGGTTGAAGTCAAGCTCGTCGGGGTTAGCGAACGCCTCGTTCACCTCGTTGTCCGTGATCGAGGAGAACCGGACGCGGTCGATCGGAGCGTCCTCGTTCACCTCACGGACCAGCTCGTACGCCTCCTTCCCGATCAGCTCGCCCTCGCGGTCGTAGTCGGTCGCGATGACGACTCGGGAGGCGTTGCGGGCCAGCGTGCGGAGGGCCGCGACGATCCCCTCTTGGGTCGGCTCCTTGGTGGTCGGCGCGTCGATCAGTTCGACCGGCTCGACGTCGCGCCAGTCGTTGTACTCGGCCGGGAAATCGACTCCGACGACGTGTCCGGAGAGGCCGATGCAGCGTTTGCCGCCCCACTTGTACACGTTGACGTCGTTCTTCCGCTCCGCCGTCGCGGACCCGCCGCTCAGGATGTCGGCGATGCGGCGCGCCGCGTTGTCCTTCTCCGTGATTATCAGTTCGGGGCCGCGACTCATTGCCACGAGATACGCCGCTCCCCCGTCTAAAGGTTTCGTGATACAGTATAAGATCGCCCGCACGCGCGGTTGTGCGCGTGAATCGGCGCCTCACTCCTCGTCTTCGCGCTCCCGCTTCGTCGGCACGCCGGCGAGGTTCTCCTCGTCGTCGAACAGCTTCGCGCGGAGGAAGCGCGTCCGGTAGCGGTTCGCTCCCTCCTTCGTGTCCGCCTCGCGGATGTCGTCGATCCGCCCGTCGGCGACCACGTCGATGATGGCCTCGACCTGCTCCTTCTCGCTCGGTGTCAGGTCGAACTCGTAGGTCTGGGGCGTCTCGCTCTCCAAACGCGTCCACGTGCGGGCAGCCGAGACGACGACGGAACAGGGCTCGCGGCAGGGGAAGACGCCGTCGCCGCCGTCGACGTCGAGGTCGGTCTCGTCGTCGTACTGCCACTCGCGGCGCTTCAGGCACTGCGAGTCGTCACAACACGCCTCCGCGACCCAGTCGACGTGCTCGTGGCCCTCACCGCGGTCCCACGTCTTCACGACGCCGTAGATGCCGGACTGCCGCTCCATCGTCTCGCGCCAGTGGGTCACGTCGAGTTCCCCCTCGCGCTCTCGGTGCCAGTTGGCGACCGTCGCGGGATAGATGGTCTCGACCGCCTCGTAGACGTCTCGCGCCCCGAGGTCGGGGAACACCCACCCGCCGGCGAGCGACGGCGCGGTCTTGAGGGGACGGTAGCGTCCCTTCTCGTCGTAGGTGACCAGTTCGCGGGCGTCGAGCGGGTCATCGTAGGTGTCAAGCTCCTCGACCGGGACACCGGCGTCGTCGGCGTGGCGCACGTCGTACCGGCGCTCGCCCCGGTCGGTGACGCCGACCGTGATCTTCAGCTCTCCCCACGCGCGCTCGATACCCTCCGCGAGCGCGGCGTACCGAGTCGCCACCGTCGCGCCGTCGGCGTCCTCCAGCCAGCGCAGGAACGCCCGGCGAGGACCGAACTCGCCGACGACGCGCTCGAAGGCGTACCAATCGGTGACCGCGGGAGCGCGCTCGGCGAGCGCCTCGTGGAGGTCTCGCTCCGTCAGTCCGGTCCGGCGGTCGCCGTCGGCGAAGACGTAGCGGTCCTCGTCGACGTCGCCCCGCAGGTCGGGAGCAATGCTGAACCCCTCGAACCGGACCGGGTCGCCGGGGGTGTGGTTCGAGAGTTCGTCGAGGACCGCGTCGAAGGCGTCGCTCGGGAGGTCGATGTCGGGGACGTCGGGCTCGCTTCCGGAGTCGACCGACCCCTGGGTGAAGTCTGGCATCGTCAGTCCCCCGTGGCGACGCGGGTTATCTCGCGCACGTCGTCGAGCGTGCCCCCGAGGTCGGCGCCGGCGTCGGCCGCCCGCTCCATGATGACGTCGGCCATCAGGGGTTCGGTCCCGACGGCGCCCGCGTACCAGATCCGGGTGCCGTCGACCTCGGTGGGAACGTCGTACCCGTCGGTGTGGTCCTCGCAGAGGCCGACGTCCTCCGGGATATCCTCTTGGGTGTGATAGCCGTCGGCGATGAAAAGCGGGACCAACACGACGTCGTCGCTCTCGAAGAACGCGGGAAGGTCGTCGACCTCGGGATCCTCGTCCATGTACAGCGCCTTCACCTCGTCGAAGCGGCCACGCTCGCGGATGCGGTCGGCGTGGTACTCGATTGCCTTCGCGCTGTTCTCGTTGCGCTCGGTGCCGTGGCCGACGACGGCGAGGCCGAACTCGTCGCCCACGTCGGGGTCGCCGGTGACAGATTCGGCGCGCCGGACGATCACGTCAGTCATCGCACGGTGGGTCCCCGCGGGCCCGCAGTAGTGGACCTCCCGGTCGATATCCTCGGCGACGAGGGTGGCCTGGTCGGCGGAGAGGCCGTCGGAGTCCCACTCGGAGACGTCCCAGCCGTCGAGTCGGAGCTCTCGCGGGATCACCTGTTCGGTGAAGTACCCCTCCGAGACGAACAGCGGGACGACGTATATCTCGTCGCCTTCGACGGTGCGGAGGACCTCCCGGAAGTGCGGTTCCTCCTTCCAGAACGCGGTCTTCACCTCGTCGAACGCGCCGGTGGCGCGGATGGTGTCCGCGTGGTCGTACGTCGGCGCGCTCGACTCCGGATTGAGGTGCGAGCCGTGTGCGACGATGACGAGCGACTGCATACCCGTGCTGGGGGCGCGCCGCTCTTAGGGACTTCGGAGCGTGTGGGGCCGTTGGAATCCGGCCGAGGGGTCCGCCTCCGGCGCCGACCGAAATCGCCATGCCGGCCCGCGCCGCAGGGGCGATCATGTCGCTGGCAGCCGACACCCGAGACGCGGCCCGCGCCCGCCCGTTCGTTCTCGACGCGCTCCGGGCCGGCGTGTTGAATCACAGCGCCGCCGCCGCGTGGCTCGCCGCAGAGGCCGACCTCGGCGGCGACGACGCCGACACCGACGCGATCGCGACCGCGCTCCGCCGGTTCCGCGAGGAGCTACCCCCGTACGCAACCGCCGAGCGCGACGCGAGCGTGTCGATGCGGAGCGGGGTCGGCGTCGTCGAGGACGACGCCCGCGGAGACGGCGAGTCCGCCGCCGAACCTCTCCTCAGCGTCGGCGGCGCCGCGGTCGTCCCCGAGGGGCGCGACACGGCCATCGTCGCGACCGGTGACGTCGACGCCGGGGCGCTCGCGACCGTCCTCCGGCGACTCGGAGTCTCCGGCGTCGACGTCGCCGCCGCGGGGGTCGCCGGGGCGGCGCTCGTCATCGTCGTGGGGCGGCGAGACGGCGCGACCGCGGTCCGAGTGGTCGAGGACGCGCTGGCGACGGTACCGACTGAAGAGAGAGCGTAGCCCGGCCGACGAGGATCGCGCGACAGAATTCGTGCGACCCGCACGCTTTTTTAATGCGCTCTGATAGGTACGGTTGATGAACGCCGTCACGCTCGGTCCCGCCGGTACGTATTCGCACCGTGCGGCGCGGGCCGTGGCCGCCGAAGTGTCGTTCCGCGAGTCGGTCACCGACATCGTCGACGCCGTCGCGACCGGCGAGTTCGAACGGGGGGTCGTCCCGATCGAGAACAGCATCGAGGGCTCCGTCACGGAGAGCCTCGACGCGCTGGCCGAGTACGACGTCGCGGTCACCCGCGAGATCGTCACGCCGATCCGGCACGCGCTCCTCGCGCAAGGGCCGGAGTTCGAGGTCGTCGCCAGCCACTCGCAGGCGCTCGCGCAGTGCCGCAACTGGCTCGAAGAACACTACCCGAACGCGGGTCTCGAAGCGGTCGCCTCAACTGCCCGCGGCGTCGAACGCGCCCGTGAAGACGCCCGAATCGCCGGGATCGGCCACCCGGACAACGCCGGCGACGACCTCGAGATACTCGCCGAAGACATCCAAGACCGCACCTCCAACGCGACTCGGTTCCTCGTCGTCGCGCCCGCGTCGGCCCGTTCCGACGCAGGCGGGAAGACCACCCTAATCGTCTACCCGAACGCGAACTACCCCGGCCTGCTCCTCGAACTGCTGGAGGCGTTCGCCGACCGCAACCTCAACCTCTCCCGGATCGAGTCGCGGCCGAGCGGCGAGCGCCTCGGCGACTACCTGTTCCACTTCGACGTCGACGCCGGCCTCTACGAGGACCACATGGCGAAGGCCGTCGAGGATATCGAAGCGATCGCCGACAACGGATGGGTTCGCGTGCTCGGGTCGTACGACACCGAACACGTGCTCGAATAGCGGCCCGCCATGCTCCTCGCCAGAGGGATGCTGGAGAATACCGCAATACCGGCAAAATTGACGGTGATTTGGGCCGCACTACTGCGTGATCCGGGGTACTTTCAGCAAACATCTCATTACATACTATACCGTTCGCGGCGGTGGCCGTGTCCCACGAACGCGAACAGGTGGTCGGTACGCAGGAGCGTCGACGCGCTGAGAGGGAACCGACGGCTGACCGCGTTCGCGCCCACCGACGAGGCCGAAAACGGCTTCGAGCACGTCGACGACGGCGTGCTACCGGCGTACCGGGTCGGCGAGTCAGACGGTCCCTCTCGACGTTCGCGCTCTCCGTCCGCGCGGTGCCCCTATCCACGCGTTTATACCTCGCTCCGCCGTTGACTATGGTCGATGGAGCCGGTGCTCTGGCAGGTGTTGGCCGGGACGCGGGGAGGACCCAACCGAGCCCGCCTGCTCCGCGCGCTCGACCAACGGCCGCGGAACGCCAACCAGCTCGCCGAGGACCTCGACCTCGCGTACAAGACCGTCAGGCACCACCTCGAAGTGCTCGAAGAGAACGACGTCGTCGAGAGCACCGATCAGAACTACGGCGCCGTCTACCTCCCGACCGAACGCACCCGAGACCACTGGGAGACAGTCGAGGAGATCATCGACCAACTGGAGTGAGTATGACCCAAACCTGGAACGCAGCAACGAACGGCGGAATCGGAGGGCGCGCGCAATGACCCTCATGCTCGACGTGGCGCGAGTCGCCGCGGCGCTGAATATCCTGCTGTTGCTCGTCCTCGTGGGAATTTGGGGGCGGAACTACCTCGCGATCCGCTCGAAGCACACGCTCGGATCGACGCTGTTCGCGCTCTTCCTGCTGGCCGAGAACGCGCTGGCGCTGTTCTACTACCTCAACCCGCCGCAGATGTCGACGCCGGCGCTCAGAGCGATGATGTATCTCCAGGTCCTCGAGTTCGTCGGCATCGCGTTCCTCGTCTACGTGACCTGGGACTGACGCCGCCGCCCGTCGCGCCGGTCCCGGTCTCACCGCCCGTCGCGCCGGTCCCGATATCACCGCCCGTCCCGCTGTTCTCTCGCCGCGCTATTCGAACCGGTACGTCGCTCCCTCGGGCCCGTCCTCTATCTCGACGCCGACCTCGCGAAGCGCGTCCCGGAGGTCGTCGGCTCGCTCGTAGTTTCCGGCGTCGCGCTCGGCCGCGCGCACGTCCAGAACCAGTTCGACAAGTTCGCCGGCCAGCTCCACGTCGCCGTCGGTCTCGGCCTCGAACTGGAGGCCCAGCACGTCGCCGCCGAGCGTCTCGAACGCCTCGACCGCCTCGCGGAGCCCGCGGTAGTCGTAGGCGGCGTTCGCGTCGCCTCCCGAGTCGCGGTCCGCCGCGTCGACGTGCCGGTTCACGGCGTCCGTCAGCTCCAACAGGGCGGCGGTCGCCTCCCGGAGGTTCAGGTCGTCGTTCATCGCGGTCGCGAACTCGTCGCGGGCGACGTCGACCGCATCGCGGAGGGCGGCGTCCTCAACCTTTGCGCGGGCTTTGGTGGAGTCGAGCGCGTCGACGGCGCGGTCGTAGGTACGTGAGAGGCGCTCCCAGCGCTCCTCGGCCTCCGCTATCGTTTCCTCGGTAAGCGCCTGTTCGGAGCGGTAGGCGGCGCCGGCGTAGAAGGTCCTGACGACGTTGACGCCGAGTTCGTCCAAGGCGTCCGGGACGGTCCAGAAGTTGCCGATCGAGGAGGACATCTTCTCGCCGTCCATTTCGAGGAGGCCGACGTGGAGCCAGTGGCGGGCGAACGTCTCGCCGGTCGCCGCCTCGGACTGCGCGATCTCGTTTTCGTGATGGGGGAAGACGAGGTCGCGCCCGCCCATGTGGACGTCGAGAGTTTCGCCGAGATGCGTCGTCGACATCGCCGAGCACTCGACGTGCCAGCCCGGACGCCCCTCTCCCCACGGGGAGTCCCACGTCTCGCCCTCCGGGACCGAATCGCCGTGGTCGTGTTTCGCGTGTTCGCGGGCGGCGGTCTCGCTGACGCCGTCGGCCTTCCACAGCGCGAAGTCGGACGGGTTGCGCTTCTCCGAGCGCTCGTCCGGTTCGCCCTGCGCTTCGAGTTCGTCGACGTCCTGGTTCGAGAGCGCCCCGTACTCCTCGAACGTCGTGACGTCGAAGTAGACGGAGCCGTTGGACTCGTAGGCGTACCCCTTTTCGACGAGGGTTTCGACGAGGTCGCGGATCTCCGGGACGTGTTCGGTGACGCGGGGGTACACCTCGGCGCGAAGGAGGTTCAGCCCGCGCATCGCGTCGAAGGTGGTTGCAGTGAACGCCTCGGCCACGTCCCGCTCGGCGGCCCACTCGTCGCGCTCGCCGACGCGGGCCGTGATCTTCTCGTTGACGTCGGTGACGTTCTCGACGTGGCGCACGTCGTACCCGATGTGCGCCAGCCACCGGTGGAGGACGTCGGCGTGGAACCACAGCCGAGCGTGACCGAGGTGCGGGTCGTCCGACACCGTTAGCCCGCAGACGTACAGCGTGACGTCGCCGTCGGCCGTGAACTCGACGCGTTCGTCCGCCAGGGTGTCGGTAACGACGAGACTCATTACCGCGTCGTACCCGCGGAGATCGTTTTAAATCGTCGGATCGGGCGAGGTCGCGGACGGAAACGCGCCGGCGTCTCGCTCGGTCGCTTATACCGATTCGATGCCGACCTCGTCGTCGCCTACGGCAACCGAGTCACCCTTTTGAGCGCCTCTCGGCAGCCGAGAGCGGTCGCACGAGGCGCACGCCAACTGCAGTCATTTATAAGAAGCGGACGCTCAACGCTCCCCGAGCGCTGCCTCGAAGACGCGCTGCGCGCGCTCGTACCCGTCTTCCGGTCGACGAGGACCTCGTCGGGGGCGCCCGCGCGGACGACGAGGTCGCTCCCGAGTTCGCGGTAGCGCGCCTCCAGTCGATTCACGTGCCGGGGGAAAAACGCCCGCTGGCGCGCACCCATCGTCCCCAACAGGTCGGCGTCGTAGACGAAGACGGGGACGACGCGCCCCGCCCGTGCAGCCGCCGCGAGCCCGGCGTTGTCCCGGGTTCGCGGGTCCCGTCGGTGCCAGAATAGCTGCATGAGATCGGTACGCACTCCACCGAATAGTGTGCTTCGGCCAGAGCCGACTCACCGGAGCGGCAACGACCGCGATCTGGCAGCTCTCCGGGCGCGCTCCGGCCGAAATCCACCCGTGCGTTTAAGCCGACGAGCCCGAAGCCAACGTATGCAACCGATCGCCGTCGCCATCCTCGTCGGCGTGCCGCTCGTGTGGCTCTTCGGGTTCGCGGCGTACGTCTACGTCGACGCGCCAAAACACGGGATGGACCGGCGGAAGTGGGCGCTTATCGCCTTCGTCGTCCCGCTGTTCGGTCTCTTCGCGTATCTGTTCGAGCGAGACGAGCAGTCGTACGACCCCTCAGAGGATCCCTACGCCAGCGGGAGCGACGCGCGCAAGGCCGGTCTCGCAGTTCACGAGCGGCGGCGCGGGGAGAAGCCGCTCGGTCCGGCGGGAACCGAGGCCGACGACGAGGCGGACGGGGACGACGAGTGGGACGACCCCCCGGGAGTCGACCTCGACGACGTCTGACTGCATCGAGCGTCGACCGCGGCGACGCCGGGGTGGTGTCCGTCTCAGAGCAGGTCGAACAGCGCCGTCCGTCGCCGGTCGAGATCGAAGGCCGCGTCGGGAGCGTCGAGCCGCTCCAAGAAGGCGAAGACGTCGACGCCCGAGCGCTCCGCGTGGTCGACCAGGGCCTCAATCGAGGCGCGGTTGAGCGCGAACGACTCCAGCTTCCCGCAGACGAGCGCGAGCGCTACGCCCGCCTCGCCCCCCGGGAACGCGGGGTCCACGGCAGTGAAGTCGGGGTCCCCGAGCGATTCCTCGTCGACGACGTCGGGAGAGTCAGCATCGAAGGCTTCGTCGGCGTCGAACGTCCGCAGACAGCGCGTGCAGATCGCCGTCGTCGCGGCTGGCGCGTGCTCGCGGAGGGCGGGCGGCACGGAGAAGACGACGAGGGCGGCGTCACAGCGAGGACAGGACATGCGAATCGAGATGGATGAGACAGCGACTTCGGTCGGTGGTTCGGGGCAGTGCGGCGGGACGGAGCCGGTCAGTCAGCGGGTTCCGGCTCCTCGGTCGCGGCGGCCTCGGCGGCTTCCGCCTTCTCCTCTTCCTCCTTTTTGGCCTTGATCTTCTTCAGGCGGAATATCTCCTCGCGTTCCTGCTCTTCGAGCTTCTGCTCGATGTACTCCTGATTCTCGTACAGGCGCGGGAGGAGCGTGAACTCCAAGGCGTTCACGCGGCGTTTGGTGGTCTCGATTTCGGTGAGCATCTTCTTCATGGCCGTCTCGACCTCGGCCGCGAGGATGATCTTCTCCAGCAGGTTCTCGTAGGCGTCGGCCGCCTCGTCGATGCGGGCGGAAGAGCCGAGCAGCCCGTAGCCGCGCTCGTCGAGGCTCTTTTTGACCTTCGAGGACTCGATCTGCGGGACGACCACGCCCATGATGTTCTTCGACTGGGTGGTGATCTCCGGGTGCTCTTTCAGCGCCGCGGCCGCGCCGCGGACCGCGACGTCGCCCTCCATCGCGCGGGCCATGTTGATCGTGCGCTGGGCCGTCGCGTAGGTCTCTGAGACGTCCGAACGGACGTCCTGGGCCTGATCGAGGATGTCCATGAACTCCATAATGAGGCCGTCACGCTTCTGCTCGAGAGTGTCGTGACCGCGCTCGGAGAGGTCGATGCGGTCCTCGATCGCCATCAGGTTCTTCCGCGTCGGTTTGACGTCCTTGGCCATCTTATTGGGGGAACGTTCCGCTCCGAGGCGGATAATTCTTTTCAGTCGTGACGTGCGGGTGCGCGCGATACCGACGCCGTCGCTGTTTGCGCGGGCGAAAAGTGAGAAGAAAGCGTACCGAGTCAGTCGGCCGCTTCGACGACCTTGCGCTCGGAGTCGTCTTCGCGGTAGTGCTCCTCGATGAACTCCTCGTCGACCCGATTGAGGGCGTCTTTCGGGAGCATCGAGAGCAGGTCCCAGCCGATCTCCAGCGTCTCCTCGATGTCGCGGTTCTGGTCGAAGCCCTGGTCGACGAACTCCGACTCGAAGGCGTCCGCGAAGTCGAGGTACTTGTTGTCGAGTTCCGAGAGGGCCTCGCGACCGACAATGTTCACGAGGTCGCGCAGGTCTTCGCCCTCCGCGTACGCCGCGAACATCTGGTCTTTCACGTCGGCGTGGTCCTCACGGGTGAGCCCCTCGCCGATGCCGTCGTCCATCAGCCGCGACAGGCTGGGGAGAACGTTGATCGGCGGCTGCAGGCCCTGACTGTTGAGGTCGGGGTCGACGTAGATCTGTCCCTCGGTGATGTACCCGGTCAGGTCCGGGATCGGATGCGTGTCGTCGTCGCCCGGCATCGTGAGGATCGGGATCTGCGTTACCGACCCGTCACGGCCCTGGATCCGCCCGGCGCGCTCGTACAGCTGCGCCAGGTCGGTGTACATGTACCCGGGGTATCCGCGTCGACCCGGAACCTCCTCGCGGGCCGCTCCAATCTCACGGAGCGCCTCGCAGTAGTTGGTCATGTCCGTCAGGATGACGAGGACGTGGTAGTCCTTCTCGAAGGCGAGGTACTCGGCCGTGGTGAGCACCATCCGCGGAGTGACCGTCCGCTCGACGGCGGGGTCGTCCGCGAGGTTCATGAAGACGACGGAGCGCTCGAGTGCGCCCGTGCGCTCGAAGTCCTCCATGAACTCGTTCGCCTCTTCGGCCGTGATCCCCATCGCGCCGAAGATGACGGCGAATTCGGAACCGTCCTCGCCCTCCTGCTCTTCCTCCGGGACGCTCGCCTGCCGGGCGATCTGCATCGCCAGTTCGCTGTGCGGCTGGCCGGAACTGGAGAAGATCGGAAGCTTCTGGCCGCGAACGAGGGTGTTCATCCCGTCGATTGCGGAGACGCCCGTCTCGATGAACTCCTCGGGGTACTCCCGGGAGTACGGGTTGATCGCCGCACCGACGATGTCTTGGCGCTCCTCGGGGACGATCTCCGGGCCGTCGTCGATCGGGCGGCCGGAGCCGTCGAGGACCCGTCCGAGGAGATCCTCGGTCACGGGCATCTTCATCGTCTCGCCCAGGAAGCGGACGGACGCGTTCTGGTCGATACCGGAGGTGCCCTCGAACACCTGGATGGCGACGACGCCCTCCGAGGATTCGAGCACCTGTCCGCGCAGCGTCTCTCCCTGTGCCGTCTCGATCTCGACGATTTCGTCGTATCCGATAGCCTCGTCGACCTCGGCGTACACGAGGGGGCCGCTGATCTCGGTGATTGTCTGATACTCTTTCATGTTAGTAGAGGCTCCGGAGTTCCTCGGTGATCTCCGCTTTGAGTTCCTCGACGTACTCCTCGTAGTCCTCCTGGACGCCGATCCGGTTGATCTGGGGAGCGGCCTCGGTGTCGACGATATCCTCGACGGGGACGCCCGCCTCGAGGGCGTCGAACGCCTCGTCGTTGAACGTCTCGATCGTCGTCAGCATGAGGTACGTCTTCTCCGGCGGACAGAACGTGTCCACCGGGTGGAACGCGTTCTGCTGGAGGTACGCCTCGCGCAGGTAGCGGGCGACCTCGAGCGTGAGCTGCTGGTCGTCGGGCAGGGCGTCCTTCCCGACAAGCTGGACGATCTCCTGCAGCTCGGTCTCCTCGTCGAGCACGTCGACCGCCCACTGGCGCTTCGTGGCCCAGTCGTCGGCGACCTCGTTCTCGAACCACGGGTCGAGCTGGTCCTTGTACAGCGAGTACGACTCGTTCCAGTTGATCGACGGGAAGTGGCGGCGCTCCGCCAGGTCCGCGTCGAGCGCCCAGAACGTCTTGACGATACGCAGCGTGTTCTGGGTGACCGGCTCGGAGAAGTCGCCGCCGGGCGGCGACACCGCGCCGATCGCCGAGACGGAGCCCTCCGTCCCGTTGATGTTCTCGAAGTAGCCGGCGCGCTCGTAGAACTGCGCGAGCCGGGCGGCGAGGTACGCGGGGTACCCCTCCTCGCCGGGCATCTCCTCCAGCCGGGAGGAGATCTCGCGCATCGCCTCCGCCCACCGGGAGGTGGAGTCGGCCATCAGCGCGACGTCGTACCCCATGTCGCGGTAGTACTCGGCAATCGTGATTCCCGTGTAGATACAGGACTCACGCGCCGCGACGGGCATGTTCGAGGTGTTCGCGATGAGCGAGGTGCGTGCCATCAGCGGGTTGCCGTTGGCCGGGTCTTCCAGCTCGGGGAAGTCCTCGATGACCTCGGTCATCTCGTTACCGCGCTCGCCGCAGCCGACGTAGACGATGATGTCCGCGTCGGCGTACTTCGCGAGCTGGTGCTGCGTGACGGTCTTCCCGGAGCCGAACGGCCCCGGAATCGCGGCCGTCCCGCCCTTCGCGATGGGGAACAGCCCGTCGAGGATGCGCTGTCCGGACACCAGCGGCGTCCGGGGAGTCTTCTTGTTCGCGGAGGGGCGCGCCTCGCGGACGGGCCACTCCTGGTGCATCGAGACGTTCGCCCCGTTGGCGAGTTCGGCCACCGCCTCGGTGACGTTGAACGAGCCCGACTCGATGGCGGTGACCTCGGTGGTCTCGCCCTCTTCGAGCGCGTCCGGCGGGACCATCACCTTGTGGTCGATGGTGACGGTCTCTTCGACGATGCCGACCACGTCGCCGCGGCCAACCTCGTCACCGACCTCGACGGTGGGATCGAACTCCCACTCCTTCTCGAGGTCGATACCGGGCGCGTCGACCCCGCGGTCGAGGTACGGACTGCCCATCTTGCCCTCCAGGACGTCCAGGGGACGCTGAACGCCATCGTAGATGGCGTCCAGCATGCCCGGACCAAGGTCGACCGACAACGGCTCGCCCGTGTTCTCGACGGGTTCGCCGGGGGCGACCCCGGAGGTCTCCTCGTACACCTGAATGGTCGTGATGTCGCCTTCGATCTCGATCACTTCCCCCATGAGGCCTTCGTCGCCCACGTAGACGACGTCGTTCATGCGGGCATCGAGGTCGCGGGCGCTCACGACCGGACCGCTCACGCTCTGGATAACACCGTTTTCGGTTGTGGTGGTCTCCGTGGATTCTGCTTTACTCATGTTAGTCGTCCTCCTCCATCAGGTCGATCCCGATGGCTCGTTTGATCTGGTCGCGCAGCCCGCCGCTGCCGGCGCCGGCTCCGCCGAGCGTGACGAGCACTGGCTCGATGCTCCCCTCCACCGCCTCGCGGGTCCCCCGCGAGAGGTGGTCGAGGTCGTCGGTGTGCATCACGATGATGCCGGTGTCCTCGTCGTCGAGGGTCCGTTCGACGGCGTCGTCGAGCCGCTCGTCCTTCTCCTCGTCCGGTACGTCTTCGAACTTCCGCACGCCGGCGAGCCGGAACCCGGTAGTGAACTCGGGGCTGCCGACGACGGCGATCTCCTGACTCATGTTATCACCAGCTCCGATTCGATCTCGTCAGCCGAGAGGCCGGCCTCCTTGCCGCGGGCGATCGCCCGGATGTTCTCCACTTCGCGCTCCTTCGCGAGAATGTAGGAGATGATCGGAGTGATCGACACCGGGTGGATCGTGCCGAGCTGGTCGCCGTACGCCAGCAGCGCGGCGTCGGTCGCGTGCTCGAACGCGATGAGGCTGTCCGCCTCCTCGAGTTCGCGTAGCGCCGGGCCGAGCTCGTCGGCGTACTGGCTGTCCGCGATGTACTCCACGAGCTCGTCGAGGTTCCGCGCGAGCCGCGCGAGCGACCCGCGAGTGAACAGCTCGCCGCCCTCGATGAAGTACTCGGCGGGGTCGATGTCCGCGCCCGACCGGGCGAGCCGGAGGGCGTTCGTCGCGTTCCGGAAGTCGACCTCCGCCTTGAGGAACGCCTCGTACTGCCGGGTCGGCTCGTCGCCGCCGAGCCCGGAGAGGAGTCGCTCGTAGAACGCGCGGTCGACGGCGTTCTCGAGCGGCACCAGGACGTCGGTTTCCTCGTACTCGGCATACGCCTCGCGCAGCGGCGGCCCGTAGATCGTGTCCGCCAGCACGTCGACGACGGCGTCGATGGACTCGGCCTCCAGCAGTCGACGGATCCGGCGGTCGTCGAACTCGCCGGCACGGATCAGGTCGACTTCGACGTCGGACTGAGCCGCGCCGGTGTAGACGCCGCGGATGATCGTCTTCACGTTCCACGCGTCGAACTTGCGGAGGTACCGGGCGATGAGGTCGTACAGTGATCCCTCGCTCCAGTCCAAGATTCCCTCGAACTGCTCCGCGAGGTTCAGGTTCAGCGCGTACTCGATGAGGTCCACGCCGCCGTGGCGGCTCCCGAGGGCGTTGATCTGTTTCCCGTAGCTCGACTCCTCCATGAACCGGGCGATCTCCGCCGGGCCCATGCGAGTCAGCTTCCGGTACTCCTCGTCGCCGTAGAGGCTGCCGCGACGGGCACGAACCCGCGCGACGACGTACTCTGGGTTCGAGCTCCCGACGGCGCTCATTGGTCGAACAGTTGCTCCGAGATGTTCTTCAACTCGTCGTCCCAGACGGAGTCCAGGACCGAGTCGAACGTGTTGTTCACGCGAACGCGAGAGGTGTCGCTCTCGGCGACCACGCCGCCGAGACAGTCGACTTCGCCGTCGACCTCGGCGTTGCGGTCCGCGACGAGATCCTCGAGGAGCTCGGTGTCCTCGGCACGGGTGTAGACGGCGACGTCGTCGTCGTCGTCGAACTCGGCCAGGCTCGCGTCGAGCAGCGTCTCGGTCAGCTCTCGCCGACGGTCGTCGTCGAGGTCGGCGAGCGCCGCCTTGACGTCGTCGTGGACGTCCTCGAGGACGTCTCGGCGGGCCCCGAGTCGCTCCTGTTTGGCCTCGAGCTTCGCGGAGGAGAGCGTCTGCTCGCGCTCCTGCTCGATCTGGCGATCGGCCTCGGCGAGTCGCTCCTCGCGGATCCGCTCGGCGTCGGCTTCGGCCTCGGCGATAATCTCGTCCGCCTCGGACTCCGCCGCTTCGCGGATCTCCTCTGCACGCGCGCGGGCTTCGTCTCGAACGTCCTCAACGACAGTGTCCAAACTCATTGGTGTGAAAGGAAGTACCGCTTAGACGATGAAGACGACGACGAGTGCGAGGATGACGATCGTCTCGGGAAGCACCGTCAGAATGAGCCCGTTGACGAAGAGGTCGTCGTCCTCGGCCATCGCGCCGACAGCCGCCGAACCGATACCACGCTCGGCATAGCCCGCGCCGAGCGCCGCGAGCCCGACAGCGAGGGCTGCTGCGGCGCTGGGGTCGGTCAGCGTTCCACCAGTGGACAGTACGGCATTCCCGAGTTCGTTGGTAGCTTCAAGCATTGGTAGTAGTTGCGGTTGCTCGTCTCCGAACAGTTGCTATTTGCCTCCACAGTAGTCATAAAGCTTCCCAAAACGACCGAATAGCGCGGCCAAAACGGAATCCAAAGTCACGGCTGGCGAAGACATCGTCCCGTCGAAATCGAGGTGACGACGGGGACGAGATCAAACGAGTACAGCGGGTCCGAACGGCGCAAACGCCGAACGGAGACGGCTGGCGGTCGGCTAGTTGTCCTCGGTGGTGTACTTCCGGTCGTAACCGAACGGCAGGTACGTGTCCCCGCCGCCGCTGTAGAAGTTTCCGAAGAACTCCACGTACTCGAGACGCACCGCCTGAATGCCGGCGGAGGTGATCCCGAGCGCGAGGACGACGACGTGCCCGACGACCGCCACGAGGATTCCGCCGACGAGCGCGACGACGCCGACTGCGCCGATCGCGGCCGGGTCGAAGGCGGTCGTCATTCCGGCGAAGACCAGCTCCTCGCTCGGCGTCTCCTGGACGTGAGCGAGGTGCTCCGCCGAGAAGATGAAGTGGAAGCTCCCCTCGCCGCTCTCGTCGATGTACGCGCCGAACGCGAGCAGGTTCACGGCGAGCGCCATGCCGCCCTTCGCGAGCAGCACCGCCATGATACGCGCGTACGAGATGACGTTGACGATCGGCGAGAGTACCTCCGCGAGTTCCGGCGGCTCACCGATGGCGAGCAGAATGATACCCGCGAGGATGGCCGCGATGGCGGCGTATCCGACCGCGACCGGGAAGCCGGCGAACGACACCGCCCCGAAGGTGAGAATCGAGAACGACTCGAAGAGGAAGTCGGGCTTCGGGCCGGGGACGTGCTGGCTGAAGATCCACAGCCACGCGCCGTTGAGGATCAGCAGCCAGGAGCCGCCCTCGTACAGCGCGTGTTTCAGGTCGTGCTGCTGGTAGTTGCTCACGAACGAGAGGGTGTGACCCACGTTCAGGTGGACGAGCCCGAACAGCACGCTGGCGACGAGGAACGACAGCGCCCAGTCGATGTCCGCGGGCGAGAGGCCCTTACCGTCGACGGGCCAGTGGATCTCACCCGGGAGCAGCTGGTAGGCGTGGTAGCCGAACAGGTCGATGCCGAAGTAGATCCCGAACAGGATCGTGAAGCCGCCGGCCCACATCGCGACGGCACCGAGTTCGCGGAACGTCCCGTCGTACCTGCTGTACAGGAAGTAGCCGATGGCGGCGTACAGCACGCCGTATCCCACGTCACCGATCATGAAGCCGAACATGAGCGGGAACGTGAGGAAGACCAGGAGCGTCGGGTCGAACTCCGAGTACTTCGGTCGCCCGAACCCCTGCACGAGCAGCTCGAAGGGGCCAGCCGCGCTTCCGTTGTCCTGGACGACCGGCGGTTCGTCGTCGCCGTGGGGCGCGTGGCCGCCGTCGGTGGCGGCCTCTCGTTCGGCGGTCGCGTCGCTTGCGTCCGCCGGTTCGCTGCCGGTGTCGCCGTCGCCGCCGTGGTCGACGGCTTCGGTGTGATGGTCGCCGCCCGGCGTGAACGAGGCGCGTTCGAGCTCCTCGACTTCGGCGTGGTCGCCGACGGCGTCGGCGATGGCCGCCTCGAAGTCGGGGTAGGCGTCCGTGGGAATCCATCCCTCGGCGATGAACGCGTTCTCGGTGGTCGCGAAAGAGAGCGGCGCCTCCTTCTTCTGCGCCTCGATGGTGAGCTGTTCCTCGGCGCGGAGGAGGAACGCGGCCGCCTCCTCTTTCGTCGCCGCGAGGTCGGCCTCGACGGATTCGAGGTCCGCGCGCAGGTCCTCGCACTCACGCTCCAGTTCCGCGACGTACTCGGCGGGGCTGGTCTCGGCGTCCGGCACCTCAAGCAGCGCGATGTCGACGCCGACGAGCGAGTCCTGCAGGACGCCCGCTTCGGCCCCGTCGGCGGGCCGCGCGAAGACTGCCACGACGTCGCTCCCGGCGAACACCTCGTAGGCGTCGATCCCGTCGGCGTTGGCGAGCGTCGCCTCGACGGCGTCGGGCTTCGCCTCGCCGACGACGACCTCCAGCGAGTCGTAGCCGCGGAGCAGGTCGAGTTCTATCCCCAGGTCCGCGAACGGCTCCATCCGGTCGATCTCCTCCTCGCGGTCGCGAATCTCGGCTCGAAGCTCGTCGCGACGGTCGTCGAGTTCGTTGACGCTCTCGCGGACGTCCGCGAGTTCGCGTTCGAGCACCTCGTCGTCGAGCGCGCGGGCCGCGTCGACCTCGTCGCCCTCGACGTCGAGAACGCTCTCCAGCGAGCGGACGGTGACGAGCCGTTCGTTCACCGTCTCGGCGCCCTCGAGCGATTCACCTGGCGCGAACCCCTCGTAGCGCTCGTCGTAGTCCGTGACGTGCAGCGAGTGGGTGTCGTACGCGGCCTCGATGACGTCGTCGATGACGCGCTTCGAGCCCGTCACCGACACCTTGCTCATCCGCTCAGGCCTGAGCATCCACCGCCTCCTCGGCCTGTTGGTTCACCGCTTCCTCGAACCGTTCGACTGCGTAGTCGACGGCCGAATCCACGCGCTCGCGGGCCTCGCGTTCGAGCTCGTCGCGGTCGGACCGGCCCGCCTCGAGGATCTCCTCCTTCCGTTCCTCGATATCCTCGCGAGCCGCCTCGATCCGCTCCGCGGCCTCGGACTCCGCCTCTTCCTCGGCCTCGGCGCGGATCTCGTCCGCGCGCTCTCGAGCCTCGGCGAGGCGCTCGTCGGCGTCCGATTCCGCCGTCGCGATGATCTCGTCCGCCTCCCGTTCAGCCTCCTTGATCCGGTCGAGCACCTCTGGTCTCGCCATACTACTAATCGCCTGAAACTCTACAAGCGACGTATAAGGTGTTTGCGAAAATGCGCGGGGGTTTCGGCCGATATCGACGGTGAAACCATCGGGTCGAGGCGAGACGGCGGACGGCCGCCGCCTACATTTAAGTGCCAGTCGGCGGTCCACCACCGTATGACAACGGTCTATGCGGTCGCGTCGGCGAAAGGTGGGGTCGGGAAGACCACCACGACCGCGGCGATGGCGACGATCCTCGCACGATCCGGCGCCGACGTCGTCGCGATCGATGCCGACATCGGCATGGCGAACCTCGCGGGTGCACTAGGCGTGACGCCCGGCGAGACGACGCTTCACGACGTGCTCGCGGACCGGGCCGAACCGCTCGACGCGGTTCACGAGGGGCCGGAGGGACTCCGCGTCGTCCCCGGCGCGGACGACCTCGACGCCTACGCGTCCGCGGATCCCGCAGGCCTCGCGGACGCGGTCGCGGCCTTCGAGGGCGCCGACTACGTGTTCGTCGACGCGGGCGCGGGGCTCTCGCACGACTCGAGTCTCCCGCTCGCTATCGCCGACGAGACGCTGCTGGTCTCGACCGCCGAGCGGAACGCCCTTGGCGACACCGAAAAGACCCGACAGCTCGCCGAGCGGCTCGGCGGTACGGTCGCCGGGGCCGCGATCACCCGCGTCGACCCCGACGAGGTCGCCGCCGACGGACTCGACGATATCGCCGACATCCTCGACGCGACGATTCTCGGCCGGATCCCGGAGGACGACGCGGTGGTGCGGGCGGCGACGGCGAACCGTCCACTCGCGACATTCGCACCCGACGCGCCCGCGACCCGCGCATACCGTGACCTCACGCGAGCGCTGACCGGCGCGACCGTCGACGGAGCGGGGCTCGACGACGACGCCGTTTCGGACGAGGACAAGACCGACGACGAGACCGCAGCGACCGCGGCGCCGACGGCCGACGCGAGCGAGACGGAAGGAGCGGACGATGCGGACGACGCTGCTGACGCTGACGACGACGACGTGGAGGTGACCGACGCGGCGGACGAGGACATCATCGTCGCCGACGCGGAGGCGGGCGCCTCGGAGACGGCCGAGGAGTCGACCGCCGACCGCGAGGCCGCCGACGTCGGAACGGAGACCGTCGGCGAGGAACACGTCGACGCCGACGACCTCGAGGAGATGATCGAGGAGAACATCGACGAGGCGGAGGCGTTCGAGGGCACGGACGCGGACGATACGGAGGACGGCGGAGACGAAGACTCCGCGGCGGACGACGGCGAAGGCTCTGTGGCGGCGGACGACGAATCAGCGGCGGACGACGAATCAGCGGCGGACGACGATGCAACCGACGCCGAACCTGCGGACGACCCCGACGACGAACTCGCCGGAAGCGTCCCGTTCCGCGACGACGACACCGGGACGAGGAGCACCGGCCTCGCAGAGGACGGCGAGGGCGACGGGGCGGACGAGCCGGATGAGACGGAGGAGGTCGAACGCGAGGCTACGGACGATGGAGATGCGGAAGAGGCAGACGAGAAGCGCAGCCGCGGCTTCTTCAGTCGGCTGTTCGGCCGCTGAGAAGGCAGGGTTCGGTCGGTCGGTCAGGCCTCGGACGGCGGCTCCGCCCGGTCCCAGATGAGCTCGCGGATCTCTTCGGGGTCGGTGATGTCCGCAAGCTCTTCGCAGGAGACCAGCGCGGTGCTGTCGACCGACTCACGCTTCTCGTTCTCCTCGGTGAAGTAGACGGATCGCGTGCGAGCCACCTCGCCGATGGAAGACATGATCCGCGCGCGCTTCTCCGCGGCGGGGGTGAACGCCGAGTGGCCGGTGAGTACGCGGGTCTCGGCGTGCTGATCGTCCTCGGAGACGGCTTTAAACGGCGCGCGGGCGGTCGGGTGGACCGTGAAGCCGGCGTTGGTGAGGACGTGGTGGACGTGTTCGTCGTCGGGGTCGGTCGCGGGCGCCGAGGGTGTCGGGTCGGCGTCGCGCACCTCGCCGGCGCCCTCCAGCACGTCGACCGGGCTGGAGAACGGCTCTTCGAACAGCTCCTCGAGTTGGATCGCGACCTCGATAGAGGCGTTCATCCCGTCCTCGTACTTCGAGACGGTCCGTCGGGAGACCCCCAACTCCGTCGCGAGTCGTCCGAGCGACCAGCCGCGCTCCTCGCGCTCGTCGGCGAGGAGGTCGCCGTCGAGGCTGACGTAGAGCCCGCCGGGGGCCGCGTAGATAAGCGGCGGCATCCCCTCGACGAACAAGTCGTACCCCGTGTCGGGATTGATGACCGGGACGCCGTGACGGAAGTAGACCACGCCGGGCTTCAGCTCCTCGTCGCGGGTCCGGATCCCGAGCACCATCGGCGTCGCCTGCAGGTACTCGCCGAGCCGGCGCATCTCCGCGCCGGTCTCCGCGTCCAGCGCGTCGACGTTGCCGAGGATCTTCAACAGGAGGAGGTCCTCGTCGCGCCGTGCTGCCACGTCGAAGCTCTTGGGCCGGACCGCACACTGGTCGCTCACGAGGAATCCCGCGTCCTCCAGCATCGCAGTGATGTTTTCGATCAGCGCAGTCCGGGACATGCCCAAAAATAAGCGGCTCGCCGTATATATGCGTTGTGTCAGTTGTATCCAAACAAAAGCGCCGCCCGCTTGCGGTTTTCCCGTCGAGAGCGCCGGATCAGTTATATACTGTCGTTCGAGCCAGTGGTGACCCACCGGCCGTGAACGAGGCCGAGCGCCCGACGAAACGCCCGGGCGAAACCGGTTTGTTCGCCAGCGGGCAAGGACGCGTATGCCCATCGTCGCCGTCGACGACACCGATTCGCGCGAGCGCGGGATGTGCACGACGTACGTCGGCGCGCGGCTCGCCGAGCGGCTCGAATCGGCCGGCGGCCGGGTCCGTCGCCGCCTCCTCGTCCGGCTGAACCCCGCCGTGAAACACAAGACGCGTGGGAACGCCGCCGTCGCGGTCCACGTCGCCGGCGTCGACGCCGAGACGGCTTTCGACCTCGCCGCGGCGACGGTCCGGGAGTTCGCCGCCGCCGACGACCCGCGGACCTCGCCGGGCGTCGTGGTCGCCGACGTCGACGTCACCAGAGACCTGTTCGACCCGGACGGCCCCGTCAGTACCACGGGCGACGCCCCCGCGACCGACCCGCCGATCCCTGACGAGGTGGCCGCGTTCGCCAGACGGGCGCTCCGGCACCGCCTTGACCTCGCTGAGGCGCTGTCGCTCGCCGAGGCGCACGGCTACCGCCACGCCGCGTTCGGGACCGGCGGAGAAGACGGGTCGGCCGTCGCCGGCCGCGGCCGGATCGGTGCGCTCGCGGCGGTCGGCGCCCCGGCCGCGTTCGACGACTGGACGACAGAGCGCATCTCCTACCGCGAACTGGACCGCTGCGGAACGCCGCGCGACGTCGACGTCGAGAGCGTCTTCGCGGCGGCCGACGCCGGCTACCCGACCGTCTGGGACACCGTCGACCGCGAGACGGGGGCGGCCGTCTGCGTCCCCAACGCGCCCGGCCCGATCCTCCACGGGATCCGCGGCGACGACCCGACCGCGTGCCGGGAGGTCGCGGCGGCGATAGTGAGCGAACCAGTCGAGCGCGCTGCGACGTTCCGCACGAATCAGGGCACCGACGCCCACCTCGCGCCGGGACAGATCGGCGCGCTCCGCGACGGCGCGGGCTACCGCGTCGCGGGCGTGGTCGCGACCGAACCGGAGACGAAACGCGGGGGGCACGTCCACCTCGACGTCGCGGCTGACGGAGCTGACGGGAGTGATGACCCGGCACGCCTCCGCTGCGTCGCGTTCGCGCCGACCGGTCGCTTCCGTGATCACGTTCGCGCCCTCCGACCGGGCGACCGAGTGACGCTGTGCGGCGAGCACGAGCGTCGGGAGACGAGGGGTACAGACGGGCGAGGCGAGCAGTCGAACGGCCCGACAGCGACGCTCAAACTGGAGAAGTTCGCCGTGCGCGACCTCGTACGGACCGAGCCGGCGGTGCCGACGTGCCCGGACTGCGGCCGGTCGATGTCGTCCGCGGGCCGAGGGCAGGGGTACCGTTGCCGCGACTGCGACACCGCCGCGCCCGGGAAGGTCGACCGCGAGGTGGACCGCGACGTGGAGCCCGGTTGGTACGAGGTTCCGCCGAGCGCCCGCCGTCACGTCGCGAAGCCGCTCGTCAGGGGCGGGTTCGACGCGGCGATCCACCCGGAGCGGTGAAGTAAGCGGGAAGCGACCGCTCGCGTATGCCCGGAATCGTCTTCTACGGAACGGGGAACCGCGGCGGCGTCGTCGACTGCTACCGCGAGGTGCTGGACGCCGAGACGCGGCTCGAACAGCCGGACTGCACGATTCTGCGGTACGACAACCTCCTGTTCGGCTTCTGTGACCGCGACGTGACCGAGACGTGCGGGACGCTCACGTTCGTCTACCCCGACCGCGACGCGGTCGACGCGGTCCGCGAGCGACTCGCCGAATCAAGCCGCCGCCGTGACGAAGCGAGCGCGCCGCGTGCGGTGGAGGCGCCGCGAGAGAACGAGCGGTACGACATCTACCAGTTCTTCGCCGAGGACCCGGACGGCCGGACCGTCGAGTGTCAGACGTTCCTCGGCGACGACGCAGAATCAGTTTAAAAGGCCATACGGAGCGAACAGGTCAGACGGGTCGGCTCAGTCCTCGATGGTGCGCTCCTCGCGCCACGTTTCGGCGCGGGCGATCGCGGCGTCCCGGTCGTCGAAGCGTTCGCGCTCATACGTCGACTCGTCGGCGGCCTGTTCCATCACGTCGAGTCGAACGATGAACCCGCCGTCCCTGCGCTCGCGGAGCCGGACCGTCGCGTAGCCGTCGGACCGCTCCCACTCGGTGATCGTGTCGTCCTCGCGTCCCAGTGACCAGCTCATACCTCACGGGGTGGCCCCGGCGGGTAAAACGACGCGGTTCGGACGCGGTCGGCAGAACCGTACGGTCGGCGGAACCGGCCGGAGACGCCGGCCCGGGCTTCGGCCAGCGACGGCGACTCAGGCGCCCCCGGTCGGTCCTCTCGTGTGAGAGCAGACCGGACAGACCGCGTAGCCGAATGTGTCGTACGGGACGGACGCCGATGGAGCGCTCACGTGGCACTCCGGGCAGTCGAACGTCGACGCGTTCTCGATGCTCATGATTCCCCGTAGCACGGCGACCTATATGGTTATGCGTCGCTTGCCGCCCCGTCAACGAGGGTCTACTTATAAGCGGCCGCCGAGCCGAGATCGGTCATGACCGACGACACTCACGCGGACCGACGGCGGCGCGCCGCCGCGCGGCTTCGAGACGCGGACGCCGACGGACTCGTCTGCTTCCCGAGTCGGAACCTCCAGTATCTCACCGGGTTCGACGAGGAGCCGGGCGAGCGGCACTTCCTGCTCGCGGTGCCGGCGGCGGCACACGGAGACGACGCGGCGACCCTCCTCGTTCCGGCGCTCTACGAGACGCAGGTCCGCGAGGAGACGACGGTCGCGGCCGTCCGGACGTGGGCCGACGGCGAGGATCCGGTCGCCGCCACGAGAGACCTGCTCGCTGACCTCGGTCTCCGCGAGGGGCGCCTGCTCGTCGACGACACGATGTGGGCGACGTTCACGCAGGACCTCCGCGCGGCAGCGCCGGACGTGACGTGGGGACTCGCGAGCGAAGTCCTCGCCGACCTCCGGATACGCAAGGACGACGCTGAGCTAACAGCCCTGCGAGAGGCGGCCAAGGCCGCGGACGCGACCGTGCGTGACCTCCGCGAGTTGGGCGCCGACGCCGTCGGGATGAGCGAACGAGAACTCGCCGACTGGATCGGCGACCGGCTGGCCGCTCACGGCGGGACGGGCGTCTCCTTCGGGACCATCGTGGGCGGCGGCCCGAACGGCGCGAAGCCGCACCACGGCCACGGCGACCGTGAGATTCGGGCCGGTGAGCCAGTCGTGCTCGACTTCGGGACGCGGGTGGACGGCTACCCCTCCGACCAGACGCGCACGCTCGTCTTCGACGGCGACCCGCCGCCGGCGTACGAACGCGTCCACGAGGCGGTGCGCGAGGCGCAGGCGGCCGCGGTCGACGCCGTGGAGCCGGGGGTCACGGCCGCGGCGGTCGACCACGCCGCGCGGGGGGTGATCGAGGCCGCGGGGTACGGCGACGCGTTCGTCCACCGGACCGGCCACGGCGTCGGGCTCGACGTCCACGAGGAGCCGTACATCGTGGCGGGCAACGATCGCGAACTCGAACCGGGGATGGTCTTTTCCGTCGAACCGGGAGTCTACCTCGACGGGCAGTTCGGCTGCCGTATCGAGGACCTCGTCGTGGTCACGGCGGACGGCTGCGAACGGCTGAACGACACCGACCGCGGCTGGCGGTAGTCCGCGGAGGCGTTCGGGGCCCGAACCGCACCCGGCGGCGGCTCCGAGAGTGGCGGTCGACGGCGCGAGAGCGGGAAAAGATCGGCGCCAAGGACCGGTCGAGCCGCAGCGATAAAACGGGTGAGAGATCCCGGAAACCGACGCGTCGAACGTCCGACGCGAGATGCGGGAATCGTGTGCCTTCTCCCCAAGCGGAATTTATTACCGAATAGTATAGTTCTGACACCGAATTATTCCGGGGTCGAACGGCGGCCGTCACCGCGGAGCGGTTCCACCCTGTCTCCGACCGTCCGTCGCGGGGGTCGGCGGCCGATTCGCATCGAAACCATTAGTGTCGCCGGACCGGAACCGCGGGGTATGAGCGACAACGAGGAGGCCGAAGAGAGCGAACCGGCCGTCGAGCTCGGCGACGGGCCGGACGTGGCCGGCGAGCCGATCGTCCGCGTCGCGTCGCGGCTCACGTGGCCCGCGAAGCGCAGCGACGTGGTGGCACAGGAGGGCGACGCCGCCGTCCGATCCCCGGACGGCCCGCGCGACCTCGACGACGTGCTCGCGGACTCCGAGGTCCCGCTGTTCGAGAGCCGTAGCGAGTTCGTCGCGGAGGTAGAGGAGCTCGTTGGTCGCGGTCCGGTCGCGACCGAGTAGGGTCCGGACCCCGGGGCACGACCTTTTTGCGTCGCCGTCGCGGAGTGAGCGCATGGCTCTTCCGTTCGACCCGAACGAGATCGATCCCGAGGAGTACGGCGAGAAACGGGCGTCCCTTTCGACGGACCACGAATCTGCCGTCGAGCGCGTCCGCGAGGTGTGTACCGACGCCGGCTTCGGCATCCCGGTGGAGTTCTCCCCGTCGGAGATGCTGAACGAGAAGATCGACGCGGATCGCGACCCGTACTACGTGCTGGGCGCCTGCAACCCGTCGATGGCCGACCGCGCGCTCGACGCGACGGATAAACGCATCGGCGGGTTGTTCCCGTGTAACATGATCATCTGGGAGGAGTCGCCCGACGAACAGGTGGTCTACCACGTCTCGATCATGAAGATAGCGAGGCTTCTCGGGCTACCCGTCGACGACGAAGAGATGGACGCGATCATCGAGGACACCGGCGAGATGGTCGACGCCGTGTTCGCGGAGCTGAACGGCGAGCAGTGAGCGGCGAGCGTTTCGGCGGCGACGTTTTTTGAGACGGTGGTGTCGCGGGAGCGGTCGGCGGCGAATCGACCGAGCGCCCGATCGACCGCGCCTCAGTCCCCGGCGACGGGGTCGGCCTCCGGAGACCGCTCCAGCCACGAGACAGCGATCGACTCGAACGGCGCGGAGTACTGCATCAGCGTCGTGCCGAGGATCGCCATCACGAGCACGTAGCCGACCGCGAAGGCGTTTATCGTCTGCGCGAGCGCCGGATCGAACGTCCCGGCCTCGGCCCCGGTGACGGCGACCGTCGCGATGATCAGCGAGAACTCCCCGCGGGTCGTCATCCCGAGCGCGACGCGGGTCGATCGCTTGGTGTCGAGGTCGAAGGCGCGTCCGGCGAAGAAGCCGGTAACGAGCTTCGTCGGCGTTGTCACCAGGACCGCGAGCGCGATCAGCGCAGCCACGCCGCCGAACAGCAGCGGGTCGGTGACCAACCCGATCCAAAAGAAGAACACACCCGCGAACGTGTCGCGGACGGGTTCGAGGAGCGTCTCGATCTCGTGGGTGTAGTCGGTCGGCGCGAACGCCATCCCGACGAAGAAGGCGGCGACCGCCTCGCTGACGCCGAGCGCGAGCGCCGCTCCCGCGACGAGCACCACGGCCGCGATCGATCGGAGCACGATGAACTCCGGCTTGTCGGTCGCGACCAGACGGTCGAACAAGGGCGTCCCGAACTGAACCGCGGCCAGCAGCACGAGGATGAATCCGATCGCGATGCCGACGTCGACTGCGGCCGCGCCGACGTCGCCACCGCCGAGCACGAGCGCCGAGGTCACGGAGAGGTAGACGGCGATGAACAGGTCCTCGTACACTAAGGTCCCGAGCAGCGGTTCGGCCTCGTCGTTGGCGATCCACCCGAGGTCGAGCAGCGACTTCGTGATCACCGCCGACGAGGAGATGTACACGATCCCGGCCAGCAACACGGCGGGCAGGAGCGCGCCGAAGACGAACCAACCGAGAACGAGGCCGACCCCGAAGTTCGCGAGATCGATCGTGCCCGCCGTCCCGATCTGTCGCCGGCGCGCGAGCAGGCGACCGAGGTTGAACTCCAGGCCGAGGAAAAAGAGGAGGAAGACGATACCGAGTTCCGCGCCGAGCGCGATAAACTCCGTCTCGGGGACGTAGACGGTCCCGACCGCCGGCAGTGAGAGCCGTCCGAGGACGAACTCTCCGAGCAGCATCCCGGCGACGATGTAGAAGGGGATCACGGACTGACCGACGCGGTTCGCGGTCCAGCCGGCGACCGCGACCGCGGCGAACATGACGCCGACGTCGAGCAGCGCCACTACCGGCTACCTCCGGAAACGGCGCCTGTGACGCTCGATCTGACAGCGTCGTCGCGACCGCTCATCCGGTGAGAAGCTCCTCGAACGCCGCGCAGTCCTCGGGCGTCCCCACCCCGATGACGGTGTCGCCCTCGCGGAACCTGGTGTCGGCGGACGGACTGTCGACGACGCCGTCGCCGCGCTGAATCGCGACGACGGCGATCCCGGTCTGATTGCCGACATCCGCGCTTTCCAGCGTCTCGCCGATCAGCGGTGAGCCGGGCTGGATCTCGTACCACTCGAGGAGGATGCCGCCGGGCAGCGTCGTCTCCTGGGTGTCGGGCTCGACCGGCTGGAAGTACGCGCCCTCGATGATCGAACCGATCGTCCGGGCGAGGTCGTCGCTGAACTCGAACACCTTCTCCGAGTCGGCGCCCGGGTCGGGTCGGCGGAACACCTCGCGTTTCCCCGTGTTGTGGATGACGACGACCATCTCGCCGTCGTCGAGTTCGATCTCGAACTTCTTCCCGACGCCCGGGAGGTCGGATTCGCGGATCGTCATACCGGGAGAGAGCGCGGCCCGGCTTATAGATGTACACGTCGCCGGGCGAGACTATCGCGTACCAAACGCTAAGTGGAATGAGGACGAGGTACGTGATATGTGGACTCCCCGCAGAGGCCGGGACCGACGGACGGTGACGTGCATCGCGTGCGGGGAGTCGTTGCTGCGGGAGGACGCGCGCGAGTACGACAAGGAGGGGGACCGCTGGGACCGGCGCGACAAGGAGTTCGAGTACCTCTGTACCGACTGCGACGACGATATCTGCCACCAGTCTCGAGACGGGCTCGAATCGCTGATCTGCACTATCGAAGCCGACGGGCTCTCGCGAGAGGAGTTCCTCTCGCGGTACACCGACGCGGTCGTGCCCGACGACGGCGCCGACGCACCCGAGTCCCGCCGCCGGTCGAACCGCAACCAGGATCGGTCTGACCGCGACCGTGGACCGTCCGACCGCGACCGATAGTCCGCCGTCGTTTCGGACGGCTCGGTCACCCGCCCGACAGGCCTTTCTAACGGACCCGCGTTGGAACCGGTATGTCAGATGACGAGCCGAAACCCGGGTCCGCCGAGGACCAAGGCCCCGTGACGATCACGGCGGAGCTGGCGGACCGACTCGCCGAGAAGCGGGCGGACCTGTTCGAGGAGTTCGAGATACCCGACGAGTTCCCGAACGAGGTCCTCCGCGAGGCCGAGGCCCGGACCGAAGGCGTCTACGACGAGATCGAAGCCGAGATCGACGACCGAGCGGACCTCCGCGACCTCACGACGTGGACCACCGACCCGGTCGACGCGCAGGACTTCGACGACGCGATCTCCATCGAGCGCGAGGAGGGCGCCTATCGGCTGTGGGTCCATATCGCCGACGTCACGCACTACGTCAACCCCGACACCGCGATGTGGGACGAGGCGGTGAAGCGGTCGAACACCGTCTACCTGCCCGATTACACCATCCACATGCTCCCGCCGGTGCTCGCCGAGACCGTCTGCTCGCTCGTCCCCAACGAGGATCGGCTCGCACACACCGTCGAGATGGAGATCGACGACGAGACGCTCTCGTTCGAGAATATCGACATCTACAAATCGGTCATCAACTCCGACGAGCGGCTCACCTACAAGCAGTGCGAGGAGCGGTTAGAGGATCCCTCGCTCCCACTCGGTGAAGAGAACGCGCTCGCCTTCGAACTCGCCGACCGGATGCACGAGCAGCGCAAGGAGGACGGCTCGCTCGTGTTGAACCCGCGGCGGGATCGGGCGCACACCATCATCGAAGAGTCGATGCTGAAGGCGAACAAGGCAGTGACGCACACCCTGATGTGGGACCGCGGCGTCGAGGCGATGTACCGCGTCCACCCGCAGCCGACCCCCGACCAGTGGAGCGAGGCGCTCAAAGAGATCCAAGAGCTCGACGGCGTCTCCATCCCCGGCAGCGCGTGGGGCGACGACCCGCGGAAGGCAGTCAACGCCGCCTTAGAGGAGTCCCCCAGTCGACAGCTCAACAAGATCCAGCGCGCCGTGCTGAAGGTGATGCCCCGCGCGAAGTACATGAACGACCCGTTCGGCGGCCACCACGCGCTCAACTTCGACATCTACGGCCACTTCACCTCGCCCATCCGTCGGCTCTCGGACACGATCAACCACTGGATCGTCCACGAGAACGACGTGCCGGAGAACCTCGTCGAACTGTGCGACCACGCCAGCGACCGGCAGAAGGACGGCGAGACCGTCGAGCGACTGTACAAGCAGTTCCTCCAGGAGCAGGGGCTCGACCCCCACGCGGTGAACAACCGCGGGATCGAGGTCGTCGACGACGCCGAAGAGGCGAAACACACGGTCTGATCCCCGCTCTCGGTCGGCGTTCCGGTCGTCGAGCGTCGCGCACCGCCGAAGCGTATAGGCCGCCAGAGTCCCTACTGACCGGTATGACCGCTCACAACTACGACGAGCGCCGCGCAGCCGATCGGATCGCCGACCGGGACCGCACGCGAGTCGAGCGAGACGCGGAGCGGGCCGCCACGCTCGGCGGGTTCACCGGAGCGGTGCTCGGCGCGCGCGGCGGCCCGGTCGGCGCCGGGATCGGGGCCTTCCTCGGCGGATCGACGGGCTACGTCGTCGGTTACGCGCTGAGCGAACTGGAGGGGAAACGGGACGACCCCCGCGAGACGACGCTCGACGACTACGCGACCGAGGACGACCGCGGTCACGCGTCGGGCGACACTTCGCACGACGACTCCGAATCGGACGACGGCCCGGTCAGGATCGAGGTCGGAGAAGAAGACGACGACTCGGCCGCCGAGGGCCGTGGCGACGACGAAAGCCACCGCAACGACTCCGACGACGAGGAGTGACCCATCGGCGAAGCGGGGGCACTGAGTCCGCCGGCGGCCGCCCCGCCCACCGGGAGCCGAACCTTGATGAGGCACCCAGTCGACGTGAGGGCATGGTAACCGACCGCCTCGTCGCCCACTGCGAGGCCGCCGCCGGCGACCGACCCGCCATCTCCGAGCACGTCCTCGACTGGTTCGCGGTGACGATCGGCGGGGCGGCACACGCCGACTCCTCGCCGGCGGTGCTCGACGGGATCGACCGGATCGCCGGCCCGACTCCTGACCCGGAGACCGACGCGGCCGCGACGGTCCTCCCGAGCGGCGAGCGCCGGACCCCGGCCGACGCCGCGCTCGCGAACGGCGCGCTCGCGCACAGCCTCGACTTCGACGACACGCACCTCCCCTCCTCGCTGCACCCCGGCGCACCAACGATCGCCGCCGCGCTCGCGGCCGCCGAGGGTGCCGGCGCGAGCGCCGATCGATTCCTCGCCGGCGTCGCGGCCGGCTACGACGTGGCCTGCACCGTCGGGGAGGCGATCGGGCCGGACTCCCACTACGACCGCGGCTTCCACGTGACCGCCACCTGCGGCACCTTCGGGGCGGTGGCGGCCGCCGGCGTGGTCCGAGACCTCGACGCGGACGCGCTCCGCGACGCGTTCGGGATCGCGGGGAGTCAGGCGGCCGGGTCGCTCCAGTTCCTCTCGAACGGCGCTTGGAACAAGCGGCTCCACCCCGGATTGGCCGCCCGCAGGGGTATCGAGGCGACCGATCTCGCGGCCGCGGGGGTCGTCGGCGCGGCCGACCCCCTCGACGGTGAGTACGGCTTTCTCGCGGGGTACAGCGACGACCCGAACCCGGCGGCGTTCGACCGCCTCGACGAGCGTGATGCGGTCGCGGAGACCGGCCGCAAGCCGTACCCCTGCTGTCGGTACCTCCACCCGGCGATCGACGCCCTCCGCGAAATCGCACCCGCTGTCGACCCCGCCGCCGTCGACTCGGTCCGGATCGCGATCCCGAGCGCGGGCGTCCGGCTCACGGGCGACCCTATCGAGTCGAAACGCCGCCCGGAGAGCTTCGTCGACTGCCAGTTCTCGGCGCCGTTCGTCGCCGCACTCGTCCTGACCGAGGGGTCGGCAGGCGCCGAGCCGTTCCTCCGGGCCGTCGGTCGGCTCGACGGGTCGCCGCGGTGGGACGACCCGGCGCTCCGGCGACTGATGGACGCGACCAGCGTGACGACCGACGAGGAGATTGAGGGGCGCTTCCCCGACGAGTGGGGCGCCGAAGTGCGCGTGACCGCCGGCGGCGAGACGCACGAGCGATCGGTCCGAGTCCCGCTCGGCGAGCCAGCGAAGCCGATGTCGGACGCGGAGAGTCGCGCGAAGGTGACCGGACTTCTCGCCGACACCGAGATCGATCCCGAGCGACTCACCGATGCGGTGGCGTCGCTCACCGACGGAAGGGCAGGGGAAGGTTCGCTCGCGTCGCTCGTGGACGCGGCGACCGTCTCGTAAGAATCGATCAGTTCGGACCGCCGCCCGTTCGCGCCGCGCGGCGCTACTCCTTTTTGTTCGGTTTCCCGACGATCACCGGTCGATCGGCGTTGAGGAGGACGGTCTGGCTGACGCTGCCGAACAGCGCCTTCCCGACCGGTGAGCGCTTCCGCATGCCGATGGCGATCGCGTCGACGTCCGCCTCCGTCGCGACCGTGAGGATCGCCTCGGCCGCGTCGCCGACGTGGATCTCGCGGTCGTGTTGGATCCCGAGGTCGTCGAGGCGCGCCTCGACCGCCTTCAGCGACTCCGGGATCCCGCGCAGGTCCTCGATCGACTCGTTGACCTCATCAATGATGCTGGACCCCGCCTCGTCCGCCGGCGCGTCGACCTCCTCGTACACGTGTAACACCGTCACGCGGATGCCGTCCGGCTCGATCGGCAGCGACTCCAACAGGTCGACTTGGGACAGCGCGCGGTCGGCCTCGATGTCGATCGGCAACAGGACGTGGTACATGGCCGAGAATTGATCGCGGTGGGTGTTAAAAGATCACGTCGAGACGGCGCTTCCGTCTCGGGATCTCGGCGCGGATCACGTCTCCGGCGGGTCGGAGAGTGCTCACACGGCGGCCGAGGCCGTTCCGCGACGACGAATACACCGCGGCCGAGCCGACCGCTCAGTCTTGCCGCGTCGCGAACCGGGAGACGGCGGCCGCCGAGAGCGCGCCCAGCGTGGCGATCCCCGCGAGGACGACGAACAGTTCCCGCGGTCCGGCGCGGGTGAGAATCCAGCCCGCGAGCGCCGCCCCGAGCGAACCGACGCCAAAGATGCCGAGATAGGAGTAGCCGAACGATATCCCGCGTGCCTCGCTCGGAGAGTAGGCTGCGATCGTCGCCTGCGAGAGCGGTTGGACCGTGAACAGCGTGACGCCGAGCGCGAGCGAGACGAGGAGGAACGTCACCGTACCCCCGCTGGCGGGGACGAAGAGGAGCGCGAGCCCGGTCAACACGCTCATCAGGACCATCAGCCCTCGCTCCGGCGGCATCCGGTCGGCGATGCGGCCGCCGAGGTACTGCCCGAACACGCCGACCATCAGGACCGCGACGTAGAGGTACCGGGCGACGTCGAACTCCTCGGCGTACGGGCTCTCCGGGTCGATGAACTGGACGTCGATGAGTCCGCCGAGGACGTCGCCGAGGAGGTCCGGGAGGAACGTGAGGAACGTCCGATAGTAGAGCCCGCTGAACGCGACGAACGCGAACACGATCAGGAACCCGCCCGCGATCAGGACGCGCGTGTCGTCGACGACCGTCGACAGCGAGACCTCTCCCTTGGCACGGTTGTCCTCGGTGGGGTCCGAGTCCGCGTTCCCACCGTCAGCGGCCGCGGGATCAGCCAGGGCCGCGTCGACGTCGACGGTGGTTCCGTAGACGGCGACGACGACCGCGGGGACCGTGAGCGCGGCCGCGACGACCCGCCAGTCGAACGCCAAGAGGAGCAGCGCGGTCGCCAGCGGCCCGAGCGCGATACCGAGGTTACCCCCGATCCCGTGGTAGCCGAGCGCTGTCCCCCGCTGTTCCACCGACTTCGAGATCAGCGACAGCCCCGCGGGGTGATAGACGCTCGCCGTGAGGCCCCAGACGCCGATAGCGAGCGCGAGCGCGAGGAGGTTTGGTGCGACGCTCACGAGGAGGAACGAGCCCGCCATCCCGGCGAGACACGCGAGGATGACCGGCTTGGAGCCGAACCGGTCGACGACGATGCCGCCGGGGAGCGCGCCCACGCCGAACAGGCCGTACCCGATCGTCGAGACGAGTCCGAGGGTGGCGGCCGTCGTCGAGAACTCGGCGATCCACACCGTCAACAGGATCGGAATGGAGAGCTCGTAGGTGTGGACGAGCCCGTGCGAGCCGGCGGTGAACGCCACGATCCGTCGCTCGGCGGGATCCATTACGCCGGCGTTCGCGGTGGGTCGCCAAAGGTTCGGGGGTAGCTGCCGGGGTTGCCGCGAGTCGCCGACGGCGAGCCGACTCGCCGCGGCGTCACTCGGCCATCGCCGTCTCGCCGACCGGTGGGTCGGTGCGGACGGCGATCGCGACGAGTCCGGCCGCGACCAGACAGACGACCGCGAGGAGCGTCCAGCTCGCGCGGTAGTCGACGGTGTCGGCCAGGTAGCCGAACGCCGGGGGCGCGAACAGCGCGCCCGAGGTCAACGCCAGCTGGCAGCCGGCGGTCGCGCTCCCCATGCGGTCGGCGGAGACGAGCGTCGCCATACAGGAGTAGTAGACACCCGTGAACCCGAGGACGAAGAAGCCGAGCGCCGCGAAAGCGACGGCCGCGTTCGCCGGCGTCGTCGTCCGCGCCACGACGAGGAACAGGCCCGCGCTGGCGAGGATCTGTACGAGGAGAATACCCCCGATCCGGGTCTGGGGATCGCCGGGGAGCGCGTCGGAGAGCCACCCGCCGAGAAGCCGGCCGCCGCTCCCGAACAGCTGCACGACCGCGAGCACGACGCCGCCGAAGGCGACCGACCCGCCGATCGACTCCTCGACGTACAGCACGGTGTACCCCGTGGTCGTGAACAGCGCGGCGCCGAGGAACAGCCCGGAGACTGCCAACAGCAGGTACGCCCGGTTGTTCGCCAGGCCGCGGAGATCGGGGTAGCTGGTCGTGCCGCCGCTCTCGCCGCGGTAGAGTGCGTAGAATCCGACCGCGACGACGATCCCGAGCGTGGCGGCGATCAGGAAGCCAATCTGCCAGAAGAAGTACCCCGCGAGCCCCGTCACGAGGAGGGCGCTGATCCCACTCCCGCCCGTGACACCGACCTGTTTGACGCCCATGGCAGTGTTCTGTTTGCCGGGCGAGACGCTGTCGTAGACGGCCTTGTTCGTTCCGGGCATCGCGGTGCTGTACACCGAGCCGAGGAGAAACACGGCCGCCAGCAGGAGCGCGTACGACCCCGCTCCCGCGACGAGTAGCATCCCGGCAGCGAGCCCGACGAGGCCGAGCGAGAGGGTGCGCCGCTCGCCGAATCGATCGGTGAGCGCCCCGACGGGGAGCAAGAAAATCGCGTAGCCGAGCGTGAGCGTCGTGACGATGATCCCGACGCGAAACCGAGAGAGGCCGAACTCGTCCCGAAAGAAGGGCGTGGCCGCGAAGACGGCGTAGTAACAGATGCTCGCCGACACCTGCCAGAGCGTGACGAGCGACACCGCGCGCCAGTAGCTGCGGTCCATCCACCATCAGCCACCGCAGCCCGTTGTATAAGCGGTCCGCTCTCGGCAACCGACGGACGCGAGGGCGATGGCGGTCCGTCGACTCCGGGCAGCGATCACCACGACGCGAATCCTTATGCGACGGGACAGTCCACGTGAACGCATGCCATCTGACTGGCGCGACTCCGTCGATCTCACCGAGCGGCAGTCGCTCGTGCGACGGAGCATCCGCGACCTCTGTTCGGCGTTCGACGACGAGTACTGGCGAGAGTGCGACCGCACGGCGACGTATCCGCAGGAATTCGTCGATCAACTGGCCGCGGACGGCTGGCTCGGCATGTTGATCCCCGAGGAGTACGGCGGGGTGGGGATGTCGACGAGCGAGGCGGTGGTGATGATGGAGGAGATCGCCGCGAGCGGCGGCGGCTTCGCCGCGCCTCAGTCGATCCACGGCGGGATCTACAACTCGGTGCCGATCGTGAAGTACGCCGACGAGGAGTTGAAAGCGGAACTGCTCCCGAAGGTGGCCGCCGGTGAGAAGATGATTCAGGCGTTCGGGCTCACGGAACCGAACGCGGGCTCCGACTCGACGGCGATGGAGACGCGGGCAGAGCGACGGCCGGGGAGCGGCTCGGACCCGAGCGGCACCGCCGCGGAGCGCGAGGGCGACGAGTACGTGATCAACGGCGAGAAGGTGTGGATCTCGCGGGTCGAGAACAGCGACTACCTCGTGCTGATGGCCCGGACGACGCCGCGGGCGGAGGTCGACAAACGAACCCGCGGGATATCGATGATCCTCGTCGACTTGGAGGACGCGTACGCCGACGGGCTCGAGATCGAGCGGATTCCGAAGACGGCGAGCCGGGCGGTCCACTCGTATCAGCTCTACTTCGACGACGTCCACGTACCGGTGCGAAATCTGATCGGCGAGGAGGGGGAGGGGTTCTACCAGGTGCTCGACGGGCTCAACGAGGAGCGGCTCGTGATCGCCGCGGAGTGTTTAGGGCTCGGCGAGACGGCGCTCCAAAGCGGGATCGACTACGCGAACGAGCGGGAGGTGTTCGGCGGCCCGATCGGCGCGAATCAGGCGATCCAGCACCCGCTCGCGGAGGCGTACGCCGACCTGCTCGCCGCGAAGAAGGTCATCTACGACGCCGCGGACCGCCTCGACGACCTCGACCGGACGGCCGCGGGCGCCGAGGCGAACGTCGCGAAGTACCTCGCGGCCGAGGCGGCGTTCGATGCCGCCGACGCCGCGGTCCAGACCCACGGCGGCTTCGGCGTCGCCCGCGAGTACGACGTCGAACGGTACTTCCGAGAGGCGCGGCTCACGCGGCTCGTGCCCGTGACCCAGCAGCTCGCGCTCAACTACCTCGGCGAGCGCGTGCTCGGGCTCCCGCGGTCGTACTGAGAAAGAAAGAACCGCCGTCTGCGGTGGCCGCTATCGCTTCCGTCCGGAGAGGATCCCGGCCGCGCCGCGGATGGTGCGGACCGGGTTCGGTCGTCCCACGACAGTCTGGAGGGCGTACAGCGCCCCGACCGCGGCGATAGCCCCGAGCTGTACGCTCTGCATCGGATGGACCATCGCCAACACGCCGGCGATGAAGAAGGCGACCCGGAGCCCGTACGTCTGCCCCCGGGCGAAGACGAACTGGTAGTTTATGCCATGGATGATCGCCAGCGCGCCGACCATCGCGGTGGCGCCGGCGGACAGGGAGGCGTAATTGAACGTCCCGGAGACGAGTTCCGGATGGTAGACGAACGCGAAGGGGAGCACGAACAGCGGTGCGGAGATGCGCAGCGCCTCCTTACAACTCCCCCAGAAGCCTCCACCGGAGATACCGCAGGTGACCGCGACACAGGTCGCGATAGGCGGCGTCAGCCCGGCCAGGATCGCGGCGTAGAACACGAAGAAGTGAGCCGCGAGTTCCGGGACAGCGAACTGGCTGATGAGCGTCGGCGCGACCAACAGCGCCACGACGGTGTACGCCGCGGTCGTCGGCATGCCGAGTCCGAGGATGATACAGATGATCATCGCCAGCACGAACGCGATGATCGGGACCCCGCCAGACAGGTCGAGCAGGGTGAGCGAGATCGCCGTCGGCACGCCGGTCGCCATCAGGATGTCGACGACCCCGTTGATCGCCGCGAGGATGATCGTCACCGGCGCGACGACGATGACGCCTTCGCGGAACCCGTCCACCGTCTGTTCGAGCGTCTTGAACAGCGCCTCCGTGTTGCTCTCTCCGTCGAGTGCCGCCTGTATCTGGGGAATGCCGATCCCGAAGACGATCATCGACACCGCCGTGTACAGCGCGGCGGTCATCACGGTGTACTGCAGGAC
Source organism: Halorubrum wangae (assembly GCF_051194135.1). Lineage (NCBI taxonomy): Archaea > Methanobacteriati > Methanobacteriota > Halobacteria > Halobacteriales > Haloferacaceae > Halorubrum > Halorubrum wangae. The sequence continues at coordinate 184,313 of NZ_JBLZNH010000003.1, forward strand.
ACCGAGGATGTAGATCAGGATCAGGAGCGGGACCCCGTACTTGAACGACTCCAGGACCATCGTGCGCCGCGCCATCTGGTCGCCGATGAGCCCGTCCATCTCCGGGTTCTCGATCTGGGGCGCGGCCACGTAGTGGACCGCGATAGTGATCGAGACGACGAGCACGGCCGCCGGGATGAGCCCGGAGATGATCACGTCGACGTAGGTGATTCCCGTGATAAGCGACGCCATGATGAACGCGCCGGCGCCCATCACGGGCGGGAGCACCTGCCCGGACGTGGAGGCGACCGCTTCGATGCCGCCCGCCGTCTCCGGTTTGATCCCGTTCTCTTTCATCAGCGGGATGGTGAACGAACCGGTCATGCCGGCGTTCGCGGTCTGACTCCCGTTGACGGAGCCGATGACCGCGCTGGCGACGACGGCGGTCTGGGCGATACCCGAGTCGACGTACTTCGCCGAGCGCACCGCGAGCCGGAGGATGAGATCGAACGCACCGTACGCCTTCAGGAGTCCGGCGTACAGTAGGAAGAGGGCGATCCACGCCGCCACGAGGCGAGTGAGGAACCCGTAGAACCCGTCGACGCTCACCACGAGGATACGAAGCATGCGCGTGCCAGAGAGCCCGCCGTGGCTCAGGGCGCCGGGCATGAACGGGCCGGCGAACCCGTAACCGATCCCGATGAGGACGACCGCGAGGAACGTGAGTCCGAACGACCGCCACGTCAGATAGATCATCGCAAGCGTGAACGCGAACGCCAGCGCGAGTTGCGGCTCGGTCGCGCGCCCGACCGTGTCGATCGCGACCTCCTGGTAGTTCACGAAGAGGTACCCGCTGGTTCCGAGCGAGATGAGCCCGGAGCCGACCAGAAGCGCCACCTCACCCCAGTTGCGTTCGATGAGCGGCTCGTCGAGTTCGGAGAGCACGTACAGCCCGAGGATGCCGCCGAGGAACGCGACCGCGTACTGGCCGCGGGGCATCAGCTGGGTGTACGAGTACCACATCACGATCATCCAGAACGGGATCGAGAAAGAGATGAGCGCCATCCGAAGGCGTTCCTCTATCCCGGACCCGAGTCGGAGGATGAGCGCCGACACGCCAGCGACGCCGAGCACCGCGCCGACGCCGAGGATCGCGGTGGCGGACTCCTCTATCGCGGTCGCGATCGAGACCGGATCGTCGAACAGGAGCGCCGGGAGCGCGGCGCCGTACGCCCCGGTCAGGAAGTTCGGGACGATCAGGGTCGGCAGAAAGATAACGAGGAACCAGAACGGCAGCGAGAGGAGGTACAGCCAAAGCTGTTTCCGCCCGCGGTCGCCGGGGGCGAGCTCAAGGGACTCCTGGTCGGCGAGCAGTCCTTGGTCCGGTTCCTCGGACGGGTCTGTCGGATCGGTCGGGTTGTCGGAGTTGGTGGCCATCCGTCGTGAAAGATCGGGGTGTCGAGGTGGTTACGCGGTCGGTACTACTCGTCGCCGCGACTCCAAGAGTCGTTCCAGACGCCGTTCTCATCGAAGAAGTCGGCGACGCCGGCGTGGACATCTATCTCCGGAATGACCGTCTGAGTCATCGCTTCGGGCGAGTACTCCAGCGTCGTCGGGTCGGACTCCCGCAGCGTATCTTCGTGCTCGAGCGCGAGTCGGCAGACCTCATGGGTCGCACGAGCCGAGATCTCCGGGCTGAACGCCCACTGGCCGGCGAGCGACCAAGCGGTCAGCGTGTCGGTGTAGGCGGTGACGTCCTGCTCGTACCCATACGGCTCGACTTCCTCCAGGATCGCACCGGGGTGGTCATCGATCACCTGACGGAACTCGTCGTCGACTTCCAGCAGATTCAGGCCGCCGCCACTGCGCACGTCCACCTCTTGGCACCAACCGGAGAGGTTGACGCCGTTGGCACCGTACAGACAGAGCGCGTCGACGCGTCCCTCTTCGACGGCACCCGGGATGTCGCCCGTGTCGACGTTGAGGATGTCGTTCGGCTCCCACATGCCGGCCTCCTTGAGGATCTCCTCGGTGAGCAGTCGCGTCCCGAAGCCGGGCTGGATCGGGTAGATCGTGTAGCCGCCCTCCCGGAGGTCGGAGACGGACTCGACCCCGCTGCCGTCCAGTCCGACCCAGTGGATCTGCAGCGACGTGAACAGGAAGCCCTGGTTCGGGAGCGATTCGACGGGGTCTTCGGCGAACGGGCCCTCCTCGTTGAGCGCCTTCGACAGCGAGTTGTTGTCGACGCCCATCGCGGGGATCTGGCCGTTGTCGTACTCGTAGAGGTTCGCGGTCCAGCCCTGCGTCTCCTGGACGGAGATGTTGAGGAAGTCGCTGTGCTGTGAGGCCGCACGGGCGAGCGCCTGTCCGGCCGCCTGCGTGGAACTACCGGTCGAGGTGCCGCCGATCGTGATCGTGACGTCACCGCCGCCGTCTCCGCCATCTCCGCCGTCTCCGCCGTCCCCCCCGTCCCCGCCGTCACCCGAACAGCCCGCCAGGCCGACGACGCCGAGCGTCGCCGCGCCTTTCACTACGTCGCGTCGCGTCGTGTTGTCACCATCTATCATGTGAATCGGTTCTTCTCGCCAATTGATAAAAGGGTATCGTCAGAGTCAGAATTATCACGTGAGGCGGCCGAAGTACGCCGGTTCTAACTACGAACCGAGTCAATCAAAGATAAGATACTTGTTTTAAATTCAGAAATAAACGGGAGACGGTAAAAGGGATCAGATTACTGCCACGAAAAAGCCGTGTCGAGGTCGTGCGGCGTGTTCCCACCCTCGGCCGCGGCTCGGTCGCGGTAGTCGTCGAGCGCCTCGCGGAACGCCGGGTCGGCCACCTCGACGAGCGCCTCGGCTCGTTCGCGAGGCGAGCGCCCCCGGAGGTCCGCGACCCCGTGCTCGGTGACGATAACGCTCGCGTCGTGCTCGGTGTGGTCGACGTGGGGAGTCAGCGGGACGATCCGGGAGACATCCCCGCCGACCGCGGTCGACGGGAGCGCGACGACACCGAGCCGACAGTTCCGCGCGAAGTCGCCACCGCCTCCGATCCCGTTGACGACGCGGGTGCCTCCGATGTGCGTCGCGTTCACGTTGCCGTAGAGGTCGACTTCGACTGCGCTGTTCACCCCGACCACGCCGAACCGGTCGATCAGTTCGGGGGCGTTCGAGACGTCCGCCGGTCGCAACACCACGTCCTCGGCGTAGCGCTCGACGTCGTCGAAGAGGCGCGCTTGCCCCTCGGCCGACAGCGCCAGCGACGTGGCGCTCGCGCCGCGGAGGTCGCCGGCGTCGAGCATGTCGAGGAGTCCGTCCTGGACGACCTCGCCGACGTACGACACCGGGCGGTCGCCGAAGTCGACGTCGGCGAGCGCGCCCATCAGCGCGTTGCCGAGGCTTCCGACGCCGAACTGGAGGTTCGCCGCCTCGTCGAACAGCGGGTTGCGATCCAGTTCCGCCTCTAAGAACGCGCCGAGGTTGGCAGCGATCGCCTCGTCGGTCGGGGAGACCTCGCGGAACTCGTACGGGTCGTCGGGACGGTCGGTCTCGACGACGGCCGCCAGTTTCTCGGGAGCGAACCGGACCGCCGGGCCGCCGGTCTCGCCGAGGGGATCGTCCAGCGGGATCGGGTCTCGGTGGGGCGGGTCGTCGCGGACGTGGATGTCGTGAACGCGCGCGAGTTCGACCGGCTGTGCGCGGTTCACCTCGACGATCAGCCGGTCCGCGGCGCCCACGTACGCCGGCGTGTGCCCGACCGAGGTGGACGGGACGAGCCAGTCGGGGCCGACGGCGACCGCCTCAACGACGGCGACCGACTCGCCGCGCATACCGGCGCGGAGCCCACCGAAGCGCACCTCGTCCGCGAGCCGCGAGATGTGACGGTCGTGGAACTGGATCCGTCCGTCGTTTGCGGCCGCGCGCGAGGTCTCGTTGGGGACGAACGGGTACCGCCGAGCCATATCCCCCGACTCGACGAGCGCGCGGTCGATCTCGTCGCCGACGCCGCCGCCGGAGACGACGGTGAGCTCGCGGGTGTCGTCGGCCGCCGCCAGCGCCTCCGGAACGAGCTTCGGGTAACCGACCCCGCCGAAGCCGGAGACGAGCAGCGTCGCCGTTTCGGGAACGAGCGCGGCCGCCGACTCGGGCGAGGCGATCGGGAGGTCTCCACCGAGGCGGACGTCAGGGAGCGGATCGCTCGCGGTCGGCGCGTCGGGTCCGGGCGACGGAGTCACTCCACGTCCTCCGGCTGCGTACCGATCCCCTCGGGCCAACCCGTCGGCTGCGCGGGGCTCGGTTTGGCGTGCGACCGTTTCAGCACCATCGGCGTGCGCTCCAGCGAGAGGACGAGCTCGTCGTTCTGGTTGTACGCGCGCAGTTCGGTGGTGACGATGCCGACGTGGTCGCGGGAGGAGGACTCGCGCTTGTCGAGCACCTCGGACTCCGCGAACAGCGTGTCGCCGTGGAAGACGGGCGCGTGGTGGCGGATGTCGTCGTAGCCGAGGTTCGCCGTGGCGTTGGCGCTCACGTCGATGACGCTCATCCCAACCGCGAGCGCGATGACGAAGGTGCCGTCGACGAGGCGCTCGCCGAACTCCGTCTCGGCGGCGTACGCCTCGTTGAAGTGCATCGGGTTGAGATTCATCGAGAGGTTGGTGAACCAGACGTTGTCCGTCTCGGTCACCGTCCGGCCGTACGGGTGTTTGTACACGTCGCCGACCGCGAAGTCCTCGTAGTACCGACCCTCCCACCCGCCGACGAGGCGACGATCCGTCCCCCCGTCGGTCGCGGTGTCGGCGTCGTCCCCGCCCGTCGCCCGCGAGTCGTCCAGGTCATGTGTATCGCTGTCGCGAACCATACTGGCTACCGATGACCACGGCCCAAAAGAGGGTTGCGTTCGCGGCCCCTGTCGCCCCGACTACGTGAAGTTGATCGACGTGTAGATTAACAGTCCGACGGCGACGATGGTGACGAGCACCAACCAGCCGATCATGATCGCGCCCATTTGGCGATGCGTGAGGTTTCCCTCGAGTATGTCAGAAACGCCCATAACCGGGGCGATTCGCTCAGAGTATTTAATGGCTTCCAAGGAACGGGCGGATCGATAGGGGGACCAGCGGATCGACCGGGTGACTACCACTCGGCGTACGCGCGGTACTCCACCCCCTCGTACGTGAGGAGCCACGTGCCGTACGAGTCCGTCACGTCGACTCCCGCGTGCGATCGGAGTCGGTCGACCACGGACCGGAAGGCGTCGTCCTCGTCGAAGTACGCCCCCTCGATGGCCTCCTCGACGACGGCGCGCTCGGCCGCGGAGAGCCCGGTGAGCGCGAACAGGTATCGGTCTCGGACGCGGTCGGCGAACGTCTCGACGTCGGGCGCGACCTCGGTCACCGCGTAGCGGTACTCGGCCTCGTCGGCGGTGCGCGAGGAGACCCTGACGCGGTACCGCCGCCCGTCGCGGACGATCACGTCGTACTGTCGCTCGGGGACGAAGACGGAGTCGTTCCCGACCTCCTCGGCGGAGCCGTAGTCGACGCCGATCGCCGTGTCGGGGTCCGGCGGTTCGCCCTCGGCGAGGATCGGACCGAGTTGCTCGCGGTCGGTCTCGGGGAGGTCCTCGTACGCGACCTCGCGGAGCCCCGCGGTGGAGTTCGACTCGGCCGCCTCGACAGTGACCGTATAGACGGTCACTTCGCTGCTCGTGATCGCCGTCTCCGAGACCTCGTAGAAGCGCCCGTCAACCCGGACTGCGTTCGTCCGGTCGAACAGTTCGCGCCGGCCGCGTCGGATCGCCGAGCCGTTGTCGCGGGCCGAGGCGACGACCTCGTACGCCTCCGATCCGGGCTCCGGCGTCGTCGACACCAACTCCGCGACGGTCTCGGTCGTCGCTTCCTCGAAGTCGAGGACGACCGGAGGATGGCCGCAGCCGGCGAGAGCGACGGAGAGGAGGGCGGTTCCGCTCGCGAGGAGTTCGCGGCGTCGCATGCGAGAGATGACAGCGACGCGGAACGAAAGCGTTGGGGTGTGGGCGGGGCGGTTCGGTAGGCTGGTCGGGGTCGATTGTACTAGTATCGGTGTCTTGGGGGTCAACGTGAGTGAAAAGGAAGCGGTCAACCGTCTCCGTGGTCGTGAGGAGTCGAGTAAAATCCAGATGGACTCGCGGGGGTCCCGTGAGCGATAGCGAACGGGACCACGCGAGGGAACGCCTGAACGAACGAAGTGAGTGAAGATGTGGACTCGCGGGGATGTTGAATCCCGGGCCTCTTCCTTGCTTGAAAGCTTCGCTCGGCCTTCGGCCTCGCTCAGACTTCGAGAAGCGCAAGTCACGCGGAGTTCTGTACCCATGCTCGTCCATTCGCCCCCTCGGCTGCGCCTCGACGGCGTGACCAATACAGAGGGTGTATCTTGCAGTGTCTCGACAAATGGCCGAATTGCAGTCAGGACCGTAGTGCAAGATCTAAAGGCTCCGTCACTCAATCCTCGACAAGAGTCGATCCGATCCGCTCGACGAGGCCGTTCCCTACCCAGTACGTGGCCTCGTAAGGTCGTCCGTCGGCGACAGCTTCGCTCCCTTCGTCCGTGTACGTCCACCCGAATTCACATCCAACGGTGACCCGAAACCCGCCATCCATTTCAGTCACATTTCTCGCGGAACAGCCCGCGGTAATCGACGTCACCGTCTCTACGTCGGCCGTGGCAAGAATCGTATTGTGTCGATAGACCGCCTCGTACTGACTCGCGTACGTACCCACACTCTCGGCGGTGACCTCCTCGGGGTAGGTGGGGAACGGCTTCTGCTCGGGGGGCGACGAGCCACTCAAAGGAGCGGTACAGCCCGCAATCATGAGCATCCCCACGAGAATCAGTGTCGGGCGAGCACCCATACCAGCTTCTCGACATGGATGATAATCAACGTTTGGTGACGCGGTGATTCACCGGTCGAGACTTGGCTCAAGGTGTGAAGCGGTCGATTCACGTCCTCTATACAGCATGGATTGCGGTACTTCCAATCCACCAGCACGATCATGGCTACGGCTGTCTCATACACAACCGGCGATGGAGTGGACGGATCGTTATCTGCAGGTCCTTACTCTCCGGCACACTCATGAGGATGTTCTCACCGACCGTCAGTTCGAACTCCTGCTAGAAGCGTGTTCGACGCTTCCAGCGCCACACGACTTCGAAGCGCGATTCATCTGTCTCATTGCAGGTCTGGCTCGTCATCGGTCGAGACAACGGTGACCCCAAGACCGGGTGTGACCGTTCAAGTGTGGATAATAACTAAGCAATGACTGTCTCTAACTGAATTATGGTTCTGGAGCCAGCGCGAAAGGGCGAGGAGCTGACCGTGACAGTTCGGCGCCTTGGCGGCGGCGGCCTGATCCTACTCGTTGTGGGGGCGATTCTAGTCTCGTTGCCTATCTTCCTCCTGCCGCTGGTCGGAATCGTCCTCATCGGCGCTGGACTCCTCTTACTCGCAGTTGGTGCATCCGTCTACCGTGCTGGACGGCCAACGCCACCGCGGGCCGTCGGGATTGCCGCCGCCGTCTGGCTGGTCGGTACGATCGGCCTGTTCGTCAGCACTGGCCGACCCCGCCCGTTGGTCCCGGCGGGTGCGCTCGCGATCACCCTTTTGGGCTACCCGCTGGGTGTCAGCCTGCGTGAGCAACAGTGGGCTTGGGCCGTCGGCACCGTCGTCCTCGCGGTGGTGGCCGCCGGCGTGACTGTCGTCTTGCGGAACAACCCGTACCCAATGAGTGATCTGTTTGGCGTGATCGTACTTGGCGGGTTACCAGGACTCGTATTGGTCGTGCTAGGCTGGTGGCTCAGTCGGTGAAAATAGGAGAAAGCCACGCCCGATCGACACGGACGGGCCCTTCTAACTACCACTTCCGTACTTCCAGAGCATGTGTTGAGAGGCCTGAGAATCGTCGTAGCGATAGCCGACTCCAACGGCCGAATATAGAGTCATGGGTCGGTGGCTCGCTGACGAGTGCGACTGTGTTGCGCTCGATATATGCTCGATCACTTTCTGGACTCGGCTCGTCATCTACCTTCACCCACTGTTAGCTCCGCGATGCGTCCGCAACCTGTTCCACAGCAATGTCCTCGATCCCGTCGAGACGGCGTATGTTCCGAGACGTGTGAATCCCCTGGGATGTTTCCTCATCAACTCCCGATGACGGGGATTGCCGGTAACCCGCGTCGACTCCTGCAGCTAAGGGGAGATGGAATACATAAAACCCGCCGCCGGATGGTCATTCGACTTACCGAGGTCCTCTCATGGACTCGCGGGGGTCCCGTGAGCGATAGCGAACGGGACCACGCGAGGGAACGCCTGAACGAACGAAGTGAGTGAAGAAGTGGACTCGCGGGGAAGGTCACAGGCAGGTTTTTCGTAACTTCTCTGTAACTTATCAGCAGTGGTGTCGATTATTGCGTTCATGACTGACGGGGTATCTGGTCCTTGCGGACCGACATTTTCTCGCGGTTCGTTCGCACGTCGTAGTGTCGATACAGCACTTTCAGCGAGACGTTCATCCGCTCGCTGACCACGTCGGGGTCGGTTCCGAGGCGCAGGTGCTCGGAGATCGCGGACCGGCGGAAGGCGTGCGGACCGCGCTTCACCGGGCAGTGGCCCGGATCGCGGGTACCCTCGCACTCCTCGATGTCGCGACTGACCGGACACTCGCCGGACAGGCCGCACGGACGGCTCACCCGGTAGCAGTTGTCGGTGATCGTCGTCTTCGCGATGCGACCGTAGCGCGTCGTGAGCAGCGGCTCGCGGCCGTGCTCGTCGGTTATCTCGACGCGACGGTCAGAGACGTAGTCCGCGACGATCTGGTACCAGCGCGGACCGAGGTAGACCCAGCGCTCGCCGTCGCTGCCGTTCTTGAGTTTCGTGCCCTGGTCCGGGCGGTGCCGGAGCACGATCGCGTCGTCCTCCGGTCGAAGATCGTCCACGTCGAGGGAGTGCAGCGCACCGCGGCGCATCCCGGTGCGCCACAACAGCGCAACCATCGCGTGCTGCCGGCTCGCGTAGTCGTGACGGTCGAGATACGCGAGGATCTCCTTGACGCGCTCCGGCTCGATCACCACATCCGACGACTCGGCACCGTCGGGTAGCTCCGGAGCTTGCAGCTTCTCAGCGAGTCCGTCGCGGACCGCGTCGGTGTTGGCCGCCCACCGCAGGAACACGCGGACCGTCGAGAGCTGTTTCTGTAGCGTGATCGGCGCCACGTCGTCGCGACGCCACGCGACGAAGTCGGACAGGTCGCGCCCCGTGAGGGCGTTGAGGTCGTCGACACCCTGCTCCTCACACCAGTCGAGGAACACGCCCATCCGATGCACAGCGTTGTCGTAGGTCGCGTCCCGCCACTTCGGGCCGCGATGCGAGAGGAACCGGTCAACGCCCTCCTCCGGTTCAAGCGGGATCAGGTCGTCGGTCACTCGGCCACCACCTCGTAATCGGTCTCGTGGCCGGTCTCGTCCTCGTGACGCCCTGCGGCCCGGACTGCGATCGTCTTCGCGGTCTTCAACGTCTCAAAGTCGCAGTCGCGGCAGACCACATGCACGCGGGTCACGCCGGTAGCACCTCCCCCGTTCTGAAGTCGGCGGGCGAGATCTCGGCGCGGTGCCGCGCGAGGTCGACGGCCGCGGTGTCGGTCGCGAGCGGCGAGACGGCCACCTCGACCGTTCCCGTTCCGTGCGTCGTGCGCAGCTCGACGGCGCGGACGACTGAGTCGGGCCGTCTGCGCACGTCGGGGACGCTGAACGTGGCGGCGCGCTCCGCACGCTTTTTACGGTCGCTCTCGTTGTCTCCGGCGGGCCCCTGTGTGGCTTCTTTGGTCAGGGTCATCACGCGGGGCCCTTCTTCGATTCGCAGTCCGTCGAGGTGAGCGACTGCTCCGGCACCGCGAAGGGAGAGTCGTCCGCCTGACGGATCAGGAAGCGGATGTACTCAGCACGGCTCATTCCGTGCTCGTCGGCCTGTTCGGTCACGTCGTCGACCATCTCCATCGGCATGTTGACGGTCACATTGACTGATAGCGCCATGCAGGTTGGAATATAGTATTGATTGACTTAATAGTTCTGGGAACTCTGTATTACGGTATTCCAGGAATAAAATCCAGAGTTTATTAATTCATTAAATACTGTGACTGGCTAATGAGCGATACATATGATCCTGATGCGGAGTCAACGACGGTAACAGCGCGTGTAAACGACGAGTTTCTCGAGGAATTCGACCGTGCTTTGAAAAAAGCCCAAATTGAGGGAAAAGTACCAATGGACATGACACGAGCGGAAGCGATCCGTCAGTTGATGGCCTCGGCTATAGAAGATCCATCTCTTATTTCTGAACAGTCAGGCAATGAGTAGTAATCCAGATCCACAGAATTCTACCAGTGGGGACAGTGAGAGAACGGTAAGTCCCAGAGCCTTACGCCGGGCAGAAAATCTGCAAATAGTTGTTGCTATTGGCATCTTGACTGTTGCTGGTACACTCTATGTGAATGATATGATCCAGTTCCCGTTGTTGGAATCTGTGGCTTCGGTCTCATATGTAAGGCAGATTTTCAGATATTTCATATATGTAACAATCGCATTTATCACTATAAAAGTTGTAACAATAACAATATATCCATTCAGTTCAAATAAATATCTATACTGGTTTCATGATATTGTAACCCCATTTTTATACACATTTTCCCCGCTATTGTTAATTTTTGGAACAATCATTGGCGCCACACTCGGGCAGGTTGAATCAGACGGTATCGTCACGTTTGCGATATCGTTGCTCTCGATAGTGACTGCAGGATATCGTACTTACAAACTTGTGACTGAGAAGAAGGAAGCGCATGACAGTATTGCTATTGAATTTGGGATTACAAAAATTGTTTCTAGCCTGATAGAAAAAGAAGCGACGAGAGAAAGGCCAGTAAAGGTCTCTGAACTATCAGACCGATATTCATTAAATATAGAGGGCGATAGAAGAATATCTGTGAATCTGAACGAGGTTCTCTTGCACCTAGAACAAGATCCTGACTTACCTGTCGAAAAACAAAATAATAAAATCTGGCTTACAGATATAGATAGAGCAGAAGAGTATGTTGCATCCCACAATAATTCACCAAAAATAAACTATTGGGAAACTTTGAATTGGTTTAGATATAAACCAGACTGAGCCAAACTTACTGTCTACAACTACTCGAGCGGGACGGCCTCCCGGGCGAGGTACTCTTTGATCTGGTCGATCTCAGCTTCCAGTCTGACAACCTCTTCCCTCAACTGTTGGCGCTCCAGCTCCGCCTCGATGTACAGCGAGAGATCCATCCCACGCCGCGGCGTCGCCGGCTCCAGGTAGTCAGCAGCGCCAGCGTTGGCACCCATCATCCCCAGTACCTCGCCGAACGCCTGCTCCGCCTCTGGTCTCAACATCCGCCTGAAATCCTCCAATTCCTTCGTGCGCTGCTCCACCATCGTCTGCTGCGTCCTACTTGGCGGCACACCTCGCTCTATCGGGTGTTTAAATAAAGACATAAGCCATGGACGGAGAGTAAAAGTGAAACATGTCCCTGATGGAGGCTTATCGCGCGGATCTGCGAGAGTTGGTCGCCGCCCTCGACGATCACGGCGTGTTCCGACCGGGTGAACGTGAAGCGTGGGACGAGGGGATCGAGGAGGCCGACGAGATGGCCGATCTGATGCGTACCGGTGAGGCGTTACACGAGGCGATGGTGGATCGGGAGGGCGTCGAGGAGGTCGTTAGCGAGCATACGGAGGAGCGGACTCAGGCGTTTTTGTAGCAGAGTAATTCTCAATATTTCTGGTGTTTTATAATAACTAATATAACCCTCTCCTCAGTTTTGTTATTATAATGCCTCCTCGCAGTGAAGAAGTCCGGACAGCGCTTGAGATGGTTCCAATTCACATTATACGGAAGATCATCGATGAGCGCGAGATTAATTTCACAAGCAGAAAATCAAGTGAGTTAATTGAACAGCTTCTACAAGACGGCTGGACTGACGAGCAGTTTGAGGATTTGAAACACAGACTCGCAAAGATAGAGCTCGAAAGGCAACCTTACAGTAGATACGTATCTGAGTTGGATCATATAACTTCAGGGCTAGAGGATGCCCCTGAACACGAACGGGTTGAACAGGTCTTATCAAATCAAGAATCTGACTTTGATGATGATAATCAGCTAGTTGAGCCGGGTTTCGAGATCTCTGAGGTCAGCGAGGAATTCGTGAAAGGGATTCACTGGACAGAATCCATCAATTACTCCTTGACCCCGCGGAACGAGATCAAAAAACAGCAAACACTCTACGAAACCGGTTTTGAAATTAACTTTGAAAATGAAGCTGTCTTTGTCGACTGTACAAGAACTGCAAAAGCGTCTGGACTACTCAGCAAATTCGAATCACTAGGCATAGAAACAACTTCTGTTGGCCATAGTGACTTCACCAACTCTCTGGCAAATGACCTGGTCCAGGATTTTGTAGACGATCTCAATGAGAGATTAGTTGAAAAGCATAGTCAGCGAACAGTTGGGGCCGATGACCCACTTGTTTTGGAGATTGATTTGGTGAATCTCTTGCTGGATGAAGCCAATCTGAAAGATGTGAAGATTGGAGGTCGAACAGATATAATAGAAAATAAAGAAGTTCGACGGTTTAGAGACGACCATGATTCAAGAATAGTTCGATTGGAGGGTGAATTCTTGTTGGACGGAAAATGGTACTCATTCAAAAGCGGATACTCGGATAGTATGGGTCAAGTGAGTGTTGAGAAAAAAGGCAAGATTGAGGAAGCACCTGAATTGGTTGAGAAAGCGTTTGACTTTTTATTTGAATCCTACGAGGACTACTTCGTAGACATTTAGAATGGCGAGAGATCTCCAGTTTGAGGTACAGTACCTGCTTTCACTGACACTCGTCATATTTGGACTGTTGTCTGCCAACGCGATCAGTCGCTCTGTAAATAACTGGGTTGGGTTGAGTGTTGTTCTACTCTTAGCAGTTTATTTTTCACTCTTCAATATTTTGTATTCTTTTGAGCAATCTACGTCTATTGAGGTAGACTTCATCAGTAAAATGAACAGATATGCTAGGCCTGTATTACTACTATTATCGGCGAGCTTCGCATATTTTGTCGTTCACACCATCTTAGCGGTTGCTCTAGATAGTTCGTTATTAACTGGAGTTTCCACATCCGTTACGCAGCAAATCATTATTAAGTACGGTGTTCCAATTGCTCCTATAGGGGTGATAACCTTGGTAATAAATCTGTTTGTCGTTGGCCCAATAAAAAAATATGAAGACGTCAACACCAAGGTTATCCCCAACTCAATCAGAGTCTTCCAATCGCGAGCGACTACGCAACCACTCACGATCAAGATCGAAAACGATGGGAAGGAACCAATTCCGTGGGAACTCTCAGTAGAGACTCCCGAAGATGTTAATCTGAATGCAAATAATACGAGAGAAGGTGTATTAGAGCCTCACAGAGCATTCCGGGAATCATTTGAGCTATCGCACAGTTCAGAAACCCGACGGAGCGATGTTCTTACAGTAAATATCGACTTTGAAGGCGCCTCCCGCGAGGAAGAGGTTGAACTGCGACTAGAGTTCTGAGTTTAATTCACTATCCTGAGCTGGCGTAGGTTTCGATTTTCCGTATTAGTGGATAGAGCAAACGCTTCCACAGCTGATCGAGCGGCGTCGGAAAGCCGGTCATATGCTCAATCACGTCGTCGAGAGCGACCAGCAGGCCGATGAACGCGAAGCCAGCGCCCGTCGCCGGGTAGTACGGCCAGATCGACGCGAAGCCGAACAGCGCCAGCGCCACGCCGACGTAGAAGTGGTGCGGCGCGAGCGCGTCTCCATCCGGCTCCTCCTCGGGGTCGAAGATCTCACTCATCGCTGGCTTCCTCCATCGCGGTCTCCTCGTCCATGCCCGGCGGGGGACGGTACGGGAGCTTCGCCAGCACGAGCCGACCAAACCCACGAAACCGCTCCTGCGCGAAGTAGGCCGGGCACATGGCTCCCGCGATGAACGCGACGAGCATCAGCGCGAGCGTCTGCGTGTTGCCCGACAGCGCCGCGCCGACGGCCTCGACGCCCGTCATAACGCGCCCTCCGCTTCGAGCGCTTCGCGGTGTGTCGCGACCATCTCGACGAGCCCGTTCCACTCGTCGTTTCGCTCGGTCCCGTGCAGGGTTCGCTCGTGCTGTTTCGCGAGCTGCCAGACCGCCAGCGCCGCCGCGAAGGTGCCGGTCGTCGCACCCGCCGTGATGATCGCCGCCGCTGAGACGATCCACTGCACGATCGGCGTCACGACGGAACCACCCCCGCGGCGATCGACCAGAGCGGTCGCGTGTAGGTGTAGGCGACCCCGACGAGCACGACCGCGCCGAGGCCCCACGCCCACGTCGGTACGATCTCCCAGAGCCGGTCGAGCAGCGAGAGGCGCATGTCTCCGTCGTCGCCTCCGAAGTCCACGTCGTCGCCGAACCAGCTTCCCCCTCCGTCGTCGGGTGCCTCCTCGGGCGCATCGTCTGGGTCGCTGAAGACATCGATCGACTCAGAGAGCCGGCTGGACTCCTCACCGGTCTCAGCCATCCGGACATACGCCTCGTATCGATGCGTGCCCTCCGTCTGTGGCGCCTCGAAGCTCACCTCCGACGTTGCCTCGTAAGAGACCCCAATGTCGTGCTGCTTGGCGCACACGGTGTCACCGACGTACTCCTCACCGTCCGGGCCGACCAGCACTCCCTCGGTGAGTAGCCCGTAGTTGTTCCCTTGATTGCAGCGCTGAGCGTTCCACGGGTTGATCCAGTTGCTCGTGTTCGTCATGTCGATCCGGGCTGTTGCCTGGTCGCCCGGATTAAGCGAATCCGGCAGATCGACATCCTCGATCTGAACTCCCTGCGCTCCTGCCATCAGCTCGCCTCCGAGTAGTAGAGCGCCCCGCCGCCGACTGCGAGCAGCGCCACGGCGCCGAGAGTCGGCGAGAGACCGCCGCCATCGATGGACCCACCGAGACGGTCGGGGATGGGGAGGTCGTTCATCAGCGACTCGATGCGCGCCTCGTAGGCCGCCTGCTGCTCGGCGAGCACGTCGTCTAGCTGCACGTCACCCTCACTGCCGTCACCAGACGAGCCCCAGTCCAACCCGGTCGCCTCGTTCCACTGCTCGGTGACGTTGGAGCCCCCAGCGAGGTTTCCGCCCGGCAGATCCTCGTCGTCGTCGAGGCCGTAGTCGGTCGAGCGGTCGTTATCGATCGTCCCAGCGATGTCGTCCCCTTCGTCGTCGGCCCCCGAGTCCGAACCGCTCCCGTCGTCCGTCGTGGTGAGGTCTGTCGTCGTGCTCCCGGTGTCGTCGCTGTCGTCGTCGTAGGCGTCGAGCAGGTCGCCGCCCATGTTGCTGCCGCTCAGGTCGACCGTGCCGCCGTCGTCGCCGTCGTCGTCGTCGCTGTCGTCGGCCCACGGGCTGACCGTGCCAGCGTCGACCGTGCCGCCGTCGTCGTCGCTCTCGACGTCATCCGCCCACGAGTTGTAAACTGCCATCAGGCAGCCCCCGCGCCGCTGTTCAGACCGCTCAGTTCGCCCTTCGTGACTGCTCTATCCGTGTTTATCATTGTTTGAGTGATGTTCTCCGACAGCCTCACAGCGTTATCTCGATGTACGGCGTTTTCACCGACGTCGCGTTTGCCGTGGCTGTCACATTGATGTCCCCGTCAGCCCCGCCCGTCCCGAAGTTGTAGTCAAAGGCGAGCACCATCTCGCCTGACACCCAATCGGGAAAGTTCACTGCGCCGTCGATCCTCGTTGCACCGCCATCGGCCGAGTCCGTGTCTGCGGGGACCGAATCGTTCACGACCTCGACGCCGCCGCAGGTTGCCGTGAACGTGATCGACCCGCTACTGATGTTCGGGCCGTTGTAGGTCACGTCCATGTCATACTCTACGCGGTCGAAGGACGTCGCCGGAATCGTCCCCGACAGGGTGCCGCTGGTGCCATCGAATATCGGGATGTACTCGGTGAACGACTCGTTTACCGCCTGCGTCGTTTCCGGCTGGCTACCCTCGTAAACCACTGTCTCGCCCGCCTTCGGGTACTGATCCGCATCTACGCCACCCAACGATCCGGCGTCGGCGGCGGAGGCTACGGAAACGGCCGAGCCGTCGATCACCGACTCTATATTCGCATCCGATCGGTGGTCCGCCGCCGTGATCCCCGATAACTCGGAGTGGTCGGTAACTGTCTGCTCGATCCAGTTCCCGCCGTCGTAGACGTATGCCCGGTTTTCTGTGACGTGATAGAGCGTTTGCCCCTCCTCGACGGCCTCAGTCGGGTATCCGTCCTGCACGTAGGTATACGCCTTCTGAGAGCCACCTGCGGCCGGCGGGAAGCGCGTCATGCTGTCACCCGCAGGTCGAGGTCGACCGGCGTGCTGTTCGATCCGGTGACGCGCACCGCTGCCGCGTCGTACTCGATGAAGATGACGTCGCTATCGGCCTGATCGTAGCCGACCGGGGAGCCGACCATCGGCTCGTACCAGTTCACACCGTCCGGGGAAAACTCGATCTTGAGGTCGAGAGCGCCCTGCGTGTCGACGTAGAGCGTGGCCGTCGACGCTGCCCCAGTCGCAGTTGACAGGCTCGCCTTGACGCCCCCCGAGATGTCCTCGGGTCCGTCCGTGAGGGACTCGCGAGAGGCTCCGCGGGCCTTGATCTTCTCCACCTCTGCGTCAAGCCCCATCTCACTCACCTCCTCCTACGCGCTCGTAGCCGATCGGCTGGATGTGGTACTCTCGCTGCGTATCAGACAGGTTCGTCACCTGCACCTCCAGCTCCTGCTCAAACTCGTAGGCCGGTACGAAACAGACCGCGAGATCGTCGATGTCGGTCGGCGGGATCCCCGCCGGACCGTAGATCTGCTCGTCGTCCGTCGCGATCTCATAGCTCGACTGCGAGCGCTTCGAGACCGCGACCGTCGGGAGTACGAACCCTTCGTTGGTCCGCTGGCGGGCCGTGTAGGTCACGGTCGCCTGTTGACCCGCGCCGATGTCGACCGTCACGGGCTCATTGACCGGGATGTCGTTCGCGCTCGGCGCCGGCACCACGTCGGTCACGCGTCACCCCCGTCGCTCTTTATCTCCGCTTCGAGCCGGGCGCGCTCTCCATCGGAGAGGTCCTCCACCTCGACGAAGGTCTCCACGCGCTCGCTCATGCGCCCACCCCGTTCAGCGCGAGGTAGAGGAACCCGAGCGTCCCGATCGCGCCGATCAGGTCGGTCAGGAGTTCCAGATCACGCCGTGACCATCGCGAGTTCGCAAGCCACACAGAAAGCGGGCTCTCGATGTTGCTCACGTCCACGTCGGTCGCGAGGCCGTTGCTACTCTCGGCAGCGGTTCCGCCCGCGCCGCCGGCCCCCATCGTCGTCACGGGGCCGTCGCTCATGGACGGGCTCTGCCACGGGTCGCCGTTGACTGTCGTCGAAAAATCGGGCATGGTAGAACCCCGCTACTGGCCCATGTCGGCGCTGATGGCCGACCGGAGCCCTTCGATCTCGCCGTTGGCCTTCTGGGCCGGGGCCTGAAGGAGCACGTTCGTCGGCTCCGTCTCGTCCCCGTCCGGGTCGGTCCAACGGACCTGATACGGTGCCTTGATCCGAGCGGTCAGCTCCATGTCGCTCGCGACGAACCGCTCCAGGGGCGACTCGTCGAGCGTGAGGTACTCCGGCTGCTCGGACTGATTCGCCTGATGCACGAGCCCGAGATTCGCCTCGTAGAGCTTCGCACTCGACGACTGCTTCGCGCTCGGCGTCTTCTTCCGGAGCTGGAACGTGGCCGCTTTCCCACTGATGTAGTAGGCGTGAACGGTGACGGCCGACCCCGGCCCGGAGACGGTGAACTCGTTGGCGTCGTGGTCGATCGACTTCGGCGATCCCTGATAGGCGCCGTCGAACCAGATCACCACGTCCTGCGTATCCGGCGATTCGACGAGGTCGTGCGTCACGGTGAACGTCTGATCGGTCCCGTCCCCGGCCGTGGTGAACGACTGGTAAGCGGGGATCGCGACCCGGAACGGGTTGCGCCGGCCAGTCCGGAGCGCGAGTGCCGTGTCGGCCACGAGCGCCGCGATCTCAGAGAGCGACCCCTGCGAGTTGGTCGACGTTTCGAACTGCCGGGGCGAGAGCGTCGTGTTCCGACGGCCCGCCTCCCGCAGCCGGTCCATCACGTCGACCATCTACCGCGAACCCTCCTTCACCGCGGCGTTGTCGATGTAGAACTCCGACTGCGACCAGTCGATGACTGCTGCCGACTCGATCGACACGTAGAATGCGTCGATGTCCCGCACGTCGTGGAACGGCGCTGCGCCCGTGTTGGAGGCCGCCTCGGGGTACTCCAGCACGACTTTCGCGTTGTCGATGTTGTCCACGTCGCGCTGCACGGTGAGGCTGTTCTGATTCCAGAACGAGATCTGTTCGATCTGCTCGCTCACCTTGTGCGTGTCGTCGTCCCCAGCTCGGCGGAGCTCGAACTTCACCCGCGTGTTCGTCGGGAGCGGGTCTCCGTTCGAGTCGCGGAGCTTCATGTAGATCGGGATCCCAGTCTCAGATCCGCGGTCGACCTGATTCAGGAGGCGGATGAACGTGCCGCGGTCCGGGTCGATTTCGAGGATCGGCGTCGCCCGCTCAATGCCGGACGCGTTGGTGTGCTCCACGACTTCCTCAGCAGAGTCGCCGTTCGACAGGTAGACGTCCACCATTAGGCGAGCACCTCCGTGAGGGAGTCACGAACGCCGAAGCGCTCCATCAGCGCGAGCAGGATCGCGACGCCGCCGCCGACCTGCATGTGTCGCTTCGTCCGACCGTCGATCATCGGGGCATACTCAGCCCCGGCGATCACGGCGACCCCGCCGAGTTCGGCGGGAGTGTTGAAGCCGCCGACGGTGTGACCGTCAGCGAGGTAGCCGAGCGATTCTCCCGCGAGGACGCCTCCGCCGACCGCACCGGCGTCCATCGCGAACTGCGTATCAGCCAGCTTGTCGAAGCCAGCCGTTACATCGTAGGGCATGCGACCGGAGCAAAACGGAGTCCGACTGTAAGAGGGTGACCCGCTAAGTCGGCCTCTATCGGGCTTAGGTGAGGTTTTCTCGCAGACCGAGGCGAAAAGCGCCGTGACAACTGGTTTTTGTTTGATACTTCACCAATTTTCACTCAATACAGGGTTGATTTCAGTCATCGAAATTCCCCTTACTTGTTGGGAATGTTTCGGGAAAGGATATATCATAAACGCGAACCTATATGCGAATGAGAATGGTTGATATTGACCCAATAACGGCAGTGTTTGGTATTCCGCTTGCAATTTTTCTCTTTTTTACTGTTGGACTAAGAGTGAGTGAGGCACGAAACGAGGCTGCAGCACCACTTATCAGTAAGTGTCCAACTGTGCTCTGGGACATTGTAACGGGGGGAATTGTTGGCTTTGAGATCACCTCGTATATTGAGTGTTTGACTGGAGGTTTGATTTTCATAGTAGTACCTGGTGCGCTCGGTATTGCAGCACTGGCCTTCGTGAATAAATAATATAATTCATCCACTGGTACGCATGATTATAATGCCTGATTCAGAGATAGATTTGCATCATCCTACGCTCATTTCCTCTGATAATCGCTGACCTGCTTATAACCCACTGTGAGTCAAGAAATGCCACCAGAATTCTTAGATATCGGGTTTCAATTGCCTCAATAGAGAAAATTAGCGTTCTCGTGGGTCTTCGTAGGGAAGCCCATACTGCCGATAAAGGAGTAATAGATCCTCAAACACTCTTGCGTTTGCTACCTCGTGTCCCCTCACGTCTTCGATTTCTTGTTTTATATCTCGGAAACGATCGGCTCGTTCTCCGTAGAGTCCTACTTCTTCGCTCGGTCGGCTCATAACCCTACCTCAATGCGTTTCCCTTCTGCCCCGACGTGCTCACACTCCGGGTCGTAGCGGTTGGACTCGACGCGCTCGATCTTCCCCGAGTCGTCGGAGTAGATCCACTCCGAGTTGACCGTCTGAGGGTCACCGTCGGGGCCTTCGTCGACCCACTTCCGGACGGAGATCGCGCCCTCGTTGGGAGCGTGCAGCTTTGCCGGGAGATTCGGCACCTCCTGCCCGCCCGTGTTGTGCGCCTCCTTCGGGTACTCAAGCACGTCTTTCACGGCGTTGAGGTCGTTCCCGGACTGGTAGCCGCCGAGGAACCGCGCGGTACAGTTGCCGACCACCTTCTTGCAGAGCTGCGCGAGCCGCTGGGTCACCCAGATCGACGACGTGGCCGAGCCGCCCTCGGTCCTGCCGTCCGTCGCGAGATCCTTGATTTCGTCCGGATAGCCCTCTCCCTCCGGGGCGATTCCGTGCGCCTCGTCGATGACGATCAACACGTCGTGATCCGACTGCCGGCATGCGAGGATCACATCCCGAGCGACCTCTTGCCAGTCGTCTTTAGAGACGTGGCGGCCGACGACGAGCGCCTCGTTCTGGTCGACCATGTCGCCCCAAACGTCCGGCCCGAAGTGGTCTCGTTCTCGGGGGCCGGCGAACCAGTGCGCCGCGAGTCCCGGTCCGGTCTCCTTGCTCACGAGACCGCGGAACTCGTCGGACGTGTCCAGCACGACCACCCGATCGTAGGTGTCGCCCTTGATGTTCTTCTCGGCGAGGGCGTGCGCCAGCCAGCCTTTGCCCCATCCCGAAACCGCCGATACCAGCATGTGCATGGTTACTCCTCCTGTTCTGCGAGGGCGCGGATCCCTTCAGTGTGCGTCTCGATCGGGCCGGCGACGAGCGACTGCAATAGCCGCGCCGGGTCGCGGTCGACCACCTCTGCCTCGAACTCGTCGAGGCCGAGCCCGAACGTCTCCCGAGTGTACACGTCGGCGAGGTCCCGGTCGGTGCGGTCTGCGACGCTGTCGCCGGCCTTGTCGCGGTACTTCTGAGCCCACGCCTCGATCTGGGCGCTCCATTCGTCGGCGTCGACATCGGCGAACTCTCGCGCTTTGTCGGTGTTCTCCAGCGCCTCCGGCGCGACGTGATCGACGTAGAGTCCCCAGAGGTCGCCAGTCTGCTGGGCTACGATCGCGTCGACGAGCTGGGCGACGCGCTCCTCGGTGGCCGGCGGTTCGTCGAGGCCGAGCGCGTCCGGGTCGGCGTCGGTCGCCTCGGCCAGCGTCCGCATCGCCTCGCGCTGGTCGTTCTCCATCGCTGCGAGGGTCGCGGCGTAGGTCTCGATCTCCTTCTGCATCATCTGCTTCAGCGCCTTCTCCTGCATGCCGCCGAACATCAGGCGCTCACCCCCTCACGGACCGTGCCGACGAGGTCGCCGGCTACGTCGCCCTCCTTGACCAGCACGGTCCCGCAGACGATCGCCGTCGACAGGAGGAGCGCCTGCTTGTCGCTCATCTCCTCCATCCCGCCCATGTCCTCTACGACCGCGTCGAACTTCGCGTCCAGTTCGACTGGCGGTTTCGTCGCCAGCTCGGAGACATCTTCCGAGGTCATCTCCGAGGGCTCACCGCTCATTTCCTCGGTGATCTCGGGGAGCAGCACGGCGAGGATTTCGACATACATCTCGCCCCACGAGTTGCCGTCCGAGGGGGTCGTCGAGGGGGTATCGCCCCCCTCTTCGGACCCTTCGTCTTGGGTATTGCTGTCCTTGGTCGCGTCGGGCGATTCGGACCCCTCTTCGGTGGGGGTATCGTCTTCCTCTTCGGCGTTGATCTCCTCGGTGACCGCCGAGAGGTCCACGTCGGCCCGCTCGTCGTCGTCGATCGGCGGCCGTTCGTCCCCCTCGTCGCCCCCCTCGGCGGGGGTCTCGTCTCCCTCGGCAGGGGTATCGTCGTCGTGCGATTCGTCAGGGTCGGCGTCGTCGTTGGTGGGGTCGTCAGTCATGTTTCGGTCGGCGTGAACTCCATGTCGTCCGTGTCGGTGCCCTCGAAGGGGTCAGATCCTCCATCTTGCCCCCATCCAGTGCCCCCACGTCCGCCTTCTTCGGCGGTCTCGTCGGGGTTGGTCGCGTCGGGCGATTCGGAGGGGTCCGATCCCCGTGAACCGACCAGCACTGCGACGGCGAGGGCGCCAGTACCCAGCACGAGGGCCGTGCCGAGGCCCATTCCGCCCCCTTCAGCGGGGTCCTCGTCGGGGGTATCCGCGTCCTCTTCGTCGGTACCCTCCTCAGAGGGGTTCGGATTGGCGCCTTCGGAGGGGCCCTCGTCGGGGGCATCTGCGCCCTCCCACTGCGCGGCGTATTCGTCCTCCTCGTCGGGCGATTCGGTACCCCCGTCGGAGGGGTCCGGATCGAGGGTATCCGCGCCCTCTTGGTCGGTACCCTCCTCAGTGGGGTCCAGATCGGCCCCTTCGGAGGGGGTCTCGGTGGGGGTCTCGTCCCCTTCGTCGTCGATACCCTCTTCGTCGAGGCCGTAGGCCGCCGGGTACCAGTCGTGATGGCTCCGGTCGGTCGCGGCGGTGACGTGCTTGTCGTCCTTCCGTCCGTGGAGGTGCGACCGGAGCCCCTGCGGCGTCCCGGCGTAATCGCACCCGTCGATCTTACAGGCGAGTTCTGTCATGCTTCGATTTCTCCTGCGGTGATTGGACGCCCGCCGAGTTCGTCGAACGAGAGCGCCTCCTGACCGAACTGGCGACGAACCTCGTTGATGCCGGCGGCGGCCTCTTTGGACTCCGCGATTCCGGTTCGATACTGGTCCCAGAGCTTCGAGAGGGCCCCGTAGGCCTCCCCGGTCATCGCCTGCGGGTCCTCGCCCACCGTCTCGTCGGCAGTTTCGGTGAGTTGCTCGGCTTCATCTTGATCGAGCCCGCATGATTCGACCAAAAACTCACACGCGTCCCAATCGCCGCTCTCGCAGTAGTCGAAGGCGTGGCCGCACTCCTCGCCCTCGACGCGGGCGGCGGCGTCCGCCTCTTTCTGGAGGGCTTCTGTTTCGGTCGGCCCGTCGTTCACGTCGGCGCCCGTCTGCTGCTGGCGCACCTCCTCAATCCGCCCCGTGTTCTCATCGGCGGTGAGTTCCGGATCGTAGTGCGCCTCCCAGTCGTCGATCCCGGCGTCGAGAAACGCGGCCTTGACCGCGGTCACCTTCCGATAGTTGTTCGATCCCGTGAACGGCCCCACACGCCGTTTTTCGCCGTCCGTGAGTTCGGTGTGGCCGGCACCGCCTTCACGATCGGCGCGGCCGTCAGCGGCGATCCCGCGGATATCGGCCTCGACGTCGTCGGGGATGTCGTCGGCGAGCTCGACTTTCGCGAACCGCCGATCGAACCGGCCGGTCAGATGCTCGGCGTGCTCTTCCCGAACCGTGTTGGCGTCGGAGCGCGTGCCGAACTCCACGATCTCGGTCACGCACTGCCCTCCGTGACTAACCGGCTCGCATCGAGGTCCAGATCCGGCTCGCGGTCCAGTTCGATTTGGAGATGCGTGTAGTCCTCGGCGAGCACCCCTTCAGTGTCCTCTCCGTCGGCGGCGTCCGCGCCCATCCCGTCGCGGAGCACCAGGGCGTTCTCACCGGTCGGATTGAGGTCGCAGTAGCGGCCCGGCTCCTCGTCCCAGTACGGCGCCGGGAGGCGGTACTGTGTCGCCCGGCGGTAGATGTCGCGGAGCCGCGAAAGCGCCGTCTTCTCGCCCTCATCCTCCGGTTGGAGCGCGAGGGCGGCACCAGCTTCAGAAGCGTGCATCGCCGATCACCGCCTCGACGAGGGCCACGGCTCCGATACCGAGCAGCAGTCCCTTCGCCGCGGCCTCGTAGCTCTCCAGCGTCGTCTCGGCTGACGACGCCGACTGTGCACTCCGGCCCGCGCGCTCCGCCGCGACGTAGGCCATGAACGCGTAGTAGTCGTCGAACTCGTCGACACGGTGCCAGTAGTCGAAGTGTGAGGCCAGCTCCGGATCGTCGTTCTCGACTACTTCCTGTGCTTCCTCGAACTCTTCAGGCGTCGGTAGGTCAGTTGAGACCATACCTGCACATCACCCCGACGCTGTATGATTTTTATTACTGATTGAATAACTGAACAAAGTAAGAAGAGGAGACAAACCGATGCTGGTGTCTGAGAAACCCCCATATCACACACCCACCTAATTAACGTTAGAACTAACACGTAGAACAACGTTGTTGAGGCACATGCCGAAACGGACCACTACAACGGTGTCCCAGAACAGCAACGGACAGTATCAGGTGACGATCCCGAAGGCGATGGGCGACGCCCTCGAGCTCGGCGGCGAAGAAGTCGAATGGGGGATCGAGTCGTCGACGAAGCTCTCGCTAGAAAAAGTCGATGAGTAGGGCCGCCGCGTTCATCCGGAAGTCGCAGGGCGGCGACGACGACGTGTCGCTCTCGATCCAGCGAGAGGAAGTCCCGGCGCTCGCCGAGTCGCTCGCCGAGGAGGTGGAGACGGTCGACCTCGGAGTACACACCGGCTTCAGCATCCACATGAAGTGCGCGGACGACGAACGGATCGACGCGCATCCGGAGGTCCGCCAGCTCCTCGACGACCTGCGAGCCGGCGAGTACGACCACCTCGTCGCCTACGACGACACTCGCCTCGCTCGGGATCAGTTCTACTGGGAGATCAAGCGGGCGGCGATCGTCGGCAGCGCAAAGATCTCGTTCGTGCAGGAGTCACCGGACGATGAACTCACATTCCGTGTTCAGCGAGCCGTAGAGAGCGACGTGAAGCGGCGAGAGATAGAGAAGTCGCAGGCCGCCCTCACTGCCCGCGAAGAGCGCGGAGACGACCAGGGCCGCCCGCCGTTCGGTCTCCAGTACGACGACGACGGGCGCCGGTGGGTCGCCGATCATGGATCCGGCGAGTTCGCGACCGCCCTCGAAGTGATCCGACTACGCGAAAAAGGAGAGTCGTGGCGGAGTGTCGCCGAGAGTGCCGGCGTTCCGCGTTCAACCGCCCGAAGCGTTTTCGAGCGACGGGGAAGGTATCTTGACGAAGCTGAAACGGTTGTGTAGAATCGGTGTGGAACAAAGAGGCTCTGTTGAAATCCTTAACCGGTGATATGTTCCCAGCGTTCTGCTGAATACAGAGCGCGTATCTATCCAGAGATGACCTTTCGATAGCCTTTCCGGAGGATTTGCCCCACACCTACGATAGCAAGTATCGCTGCACCAGTTACAACCGCAGAGTGGACGATTTTATACGACGGAAACGGCGTGTACCGACCGAGAATGAGCAGCGTCGTCGCTATTAACCACAGAATGTACAATCCGATACCAGTTCGATAGAGGGTCTTCCGCATGGAGGGTGTTTGAAAGGCAATCCACTTCTTATTGATGTCCTTCTGCTGAACTCAGCCTCTGTATCTCGCACGCAGATTCTACCAATTTCTAAGGATTTCAACAGAGCCAACAAAGAATAAGTTAGCTGACTTTGGGAATCTACTTATGCCAATATTTGGTGAGTTGTCATCGCTTCTCTCGTTAGCTAAGGACGTGAAGAAGTCCTACGATTACTGGAAGAATTACAGCGGTGAGGAGATAATAATCCAGTCTGTAGAGTTTTTTGAGATGGAAGGCCGGATTAAACATGGTATTACTGGAACAGTTGACGAAGTCCAATCAGTACCCCCCGGATTCATTCTCAAGGATGCTGATGAGTTCTACAATACAGAGACATTTGAGACAGGGCAATACGGAATACCAATAGATGGGCGTTCGTTGACTGGAGAACACCACGAGAGAATATTCATATCTTTTGATAGCATAGATAGAATATCATTTGCCGGTGAGAGTAGGGAAGACGAAACTTTCACCGATTAAAAAGCTGACTCAGTCCGTTCTTTTGGATTCTGTATAGAGAATCCAAAACTCATCGGAACCTTTCTCATGGGGCCAGATTAGTGAGTAAAGTCGTGCTTTTGATGACAGATATATAGCTGAACCCCGTATTCACAGGCATGAGTTCCGAGATGTACCTCGCGTTCAGCTTGTACGGCGTGGTGATCCTGATGATTGCGTTGTTTAGGGAAGAAGCCGGCATCTGAGAGACATTGTCTCCGAGTTTATCAGACGGCATTTTCTTCCTCCACGATCCAAACCTTCCCGCACTCTTCGCAGAGTATCTCACCGTCGTCGATCTCGGTCACACAGACCGGACAGCGATTTACTTCTCCGTCGTCCTGATCAACACCACCGTCAGTAACTAGGAGAGTATTGCCGGGTTTTTTATCTATAATATTATGCCAAAATGTTGTCTCAGTGGAGTGATAGCCACTCCCTGTCAGAGGCGATCCCCGCCTTCCTCCTTTCAGACTGTGGCGGTCGGTGCTATCGGTGTTGCTCATCGGCCTACCTCGACGTATTCAACGTAGTGCGCGGCGTTCTGCTCGTCGTGGTCGACGAACCGATCTTCGCCTGGTTCGACGTGGATCCGCTCGCTGTGGTCGCACGACAGGCACGTCACCTCGTAGATCCGGTGTCGCCGCCGGTCGGCCGACTCCTCGACGTCGCGCTTCCCGCGGAGATCGACGTTCGGCGCCGCGCCGACGACGCTCACCTCGTTACGCATCGTTCACCTCGTCGCTTAGGCCGGCTTCCGGCGGGTGGACGGTAACGAACACCGCCCGGATGTGCGGTGTCACCGCGATTAGCCCGGCCTTCTTCAGCGGCGAGAACACCATCGACCGCACCGAGTCGCTCGGCACGTTCGTCTGGCTCGCAACCATCGCCTTCGCGGCACCGACTTCGACCATCTGATCGTCTCCGGTCGCCTCTCGCAGCGTCTTGTACCCGCTCTGTGCGGTCGGCGGGAGCCCGGCCAGCGCCGCGGCCATCACCTCGTCGCTGTCGCGGTCGGCGGCGCTCTCGTCGTCGATGAACGCCGTCCGGATCGCGTGCCGCATCGCCTCCGACTTCGATCCGTACTCTTCGGCAGCCTCGTCGATCGCGTCGAGCAGCTTGTCGTCAGTCACTCGCGCCGTCAGTCGGGTCCCGCCCGTCTCGGCGCTCATCGACTCACCTCGCTTCCGGTGACGGTGCTCGACACGCCAGCCACGCGCTGCGGCGCGCGCGCCGCCTCCAAGTACGCACGCACACTGCACGCACGCAACGGGAGAGACCGATTTGAGAGGGTACCCCCATGTGTGTGACAAAGTTCGTTTCCGGCAGTAGAGCCTTTGTTACCTCCGAAGACTCCGGGATCGGTGTGTATGACACGACCGGCGTTTGTCACACAGATCACGGCGTTCATCGATCGACCCCCTCGCCGAGCAGGCGACGATCGTCGGTGAGCCCGTCGCGGCGGGCTGCGGTGCCGCCGTCGGCGCGGAGTTGCTGTTCGTGCTCGGCGACCTTCTCGCGAGCAACCCGGAGCCGGTTCGAGACCGTGCCGGGACTGCTGTAGCCCTTCTCGCGCTGGAACTCCCGGACGCCCTTGTCGCCAAGTTCGCACGCCAGATACGCCTCTCGCTGCTTGTCTGTGAGGTACGGGTATCGGCGCTCGGCCGGGTCAACGGCGTCGAGGTCACAGATCCGGACCACTCGCCCGTTGATGTCCCGCTCCGGCGTGACGCCGGTCCACGCGGCCTTACGGACGGCGCAGAGATGGACGCAGGGGCCGTCGTTGTACTCCCAGCCCTTGCAGTCGCAGAGACCGACGTGATGCCCTCCCTCGCGGGCTAGGACGACGTGATGCCACTCCTCGCCGTTCGGGCTCTTGACCTTGAACGCAAGCCGGCTGATCGTCTTGATGTCCGACTCGTAGGGGATCGCCTTCTTCCAGCTCGTATCGTCCGTGCCGGCCAGCCGCTCGAAGTTGATCGACTCGCCGATCTGCGTGTCGACGCGACCGGCCGCCTCGAGCGCGCTGTGCGTCTGGCTCATCGCTGACCCCCGTCGGCGTAGTAGTTCTGCACCAGTTCCGGCGGCTCACACTTGTCCAACGGCGGATTCGCGCCGCGGATGAACGTGCCGACGGACCCGGCGGCCGGGTCGTTGACGTGGTCGCAGATCGACTCGACGACATCTGACTCCTGAACCTCGGCCTTCTCCACGATCTCGCCGTCCGCCATCACGTTGACGCGGTAGTAGGCGCCGTCTTCGCGGAGGTAGCCGGACCACCCGCAGTTATCGCACCAGAACGGCAGCTCGCCGTCCTCGTCGAACAGCCCGGAAAAGGTGCGCCGCTCGGTTTGGACAACCTCGATCTCTTCCTCGCCGAGGTCGACGTTCGTCTCCGTCTCACGGTCGCCGTCTCTTCTCACGCCTGACCACCTCGCGTTTCCTTCGCCAGACGGCTGGGGGATGAGTCGGCGGCCTGTTTAATTCGATTCGGCGATCCTCTTCTTTCCGGCCTTCGTCTTCTCGAAACGACAGCGAAATCTCTTCTTCTTGGTGTTCTGCTACCTTCGCAAAAGCGAGGGACTGCTATGGACTCGCGGGGATTTGAACCCCGGGCCTCTTCCTTGCGAAGGAAGCGATCTGCCGCTGATCTACGAGCCCTTACCCGGAATCAATCACCGTTCGTATTTGTACCTTACCTTTCGACGACCCGCACGCGAGTGGTTCGCAGGCAGCGGCGGTCGTCACGGCTCGCGACGAACTCCGCCGATACCGACGGGATTAGGTAGCCGTCGGTCCGAGTTCCAGTCGAAGCGGACGGGTGTCGAGCACTCGATACCCAATCGAAACCCGGTTAACGTTTTTGAGATGTATCCCATATTCGTTACTCTTTTGCCTGCGGACGGCAGAGTGTGACGTATGGCAGAAGCGACGGCGACGACGGACCCCGACCCGGCGGCGATAGCGGCCCTGAAACACGTCGGGCTCGTCGGCGGCCTCACCGAGACGAAAGTGTCGTGCGCGGCGCTGGGCGACCGGCTCGACGCCTCGACGCAGACCGCCTCGCGCCGACTCCAAACGCTCGAATCCGCGGGCTACATCGAACGCGACGTGGTGGGCGACGGGCAGTGGGTGCGCGTGACCGACGCGGGCGAGGCGGCCCTCCGCGCCGAGTACGCCGACTACCGCCGGCTGTTCGAGAGCGAGGTCGACCTCGTCCTCCGCGGCGCCGTCACCGGCGGAATGGGCGAGGGACGCCACTACATCACCCTGCCCGGCTACGCCGAGCAGTTTCGGTCGCGGCTCGGGTACGAGCCGTTCCCGGGGACGCTCAACGTCGACCTGAGCGAGGAGAGCGTCCGGCGCCGCGGCGAGATGGCCGGAATCGACGCGGTCCCCATCGAGGCGTGGGAGGACGAGGACCGTACCTACGGCGCGGCCTCGTGTTACGGCGTCACCCTCGTCGCCGGCGGCGACCGCTACGAGGAGGTCCACGCGATCGTTCCCGACCGGACGCACCACGACGACGACCAGCTGGAGCTCATCGCCCCCGACCGGCTCCGCGACGCGCTCGCGCTCGACGACGGCGACGAGGTCGAAGTGCGCGTGGCCGCGACGAGTCGAGTGGACGACCCGGACGACGAGACCCTCGACGACGCCGCGGACGACGGCGACACCGCGGAGACGGAGGTGGCCTGATGCGCGCCGACGCCGCGGACGACGGCGACGCCGACGCGGAGGTCGCTGCCGAACCCGGACCGACCGCCGACACGACCGAGCCGGTTGAGCGCGCGCTCGACGCGTTCCGCGCGGGCGACCCCGTCTGCGTCCACGACTTCGCCGACCGCGAGGGCGAGACGGACATCGTGTATCCGGCCGGCGCCGTCGACGAGGCGGCCGTCGCGCACATGCGCAACGACGCCGGCGGCCTGATCTGCGTTGCGGTCGGAGACCGCGTCGCGGACGCGTTCGGCCTCCCGTTCCTGGCGGACGCACTCGACCACCCCGCGGTCGACGACGACCCCGACTACGACGACCGCTCCTCCTTCTCGCTACCCGTGAACCACCGCGAGACGTTCACGGGAATCACCGACGAGGACCGCGCACGAACCATCGTCGAACTGGCGGCGTCCGCCACCGCGGTCGACGACGACCCCGACGGGTACGGCCCGGAGGACTTCGCGGCGGAGTTCCGCGCGCCCGGCCACGTCCACGTGCTCCGGGGCGACCGTGAGGGGCTCGCCGGGCGGACCGGCCACACGGAACTCGGCCTCGCGATGGCCGAGGCGGTCGGCGCCGCCCCCGCCGCCGTGGTCTGCGAGATGCTCGACGACGAGACGGGCGCCGCGCTGACGCCCGGCGACGCCGAGGCGTACGCGACTCGCCGCGGGATTCCCTACGTCGAGGGCGCTGCGCTCGTCGAGGCGCTGCAATAACCGACCACGGTAGCCGTCTGCGCGCGCCTCCGAGCGAGCGGCCGCGGCGACCGTGGCGACCGCGAGGTGCGCGTGCGAGGGAGTCGCGACCGGAAGGAGCGACGAGGATGGGGCTGTAGTGGTGTTTTCCCTCGATTCGCGTTCGTGTACGGATAACCGACTACCGATGAGTGAGCAAGCGACGTCCCCGGGGGTGACCGCGTTCTCCGCATGTCACAGATTTAAGCCCGCCGACCGCAACGCTCGACTATGGGATTCGACGAGATGGACGTCGACACGATTTGGAAGAACGGGGAGTTCCTCGATTGGGAGGACGCGACGACCCACGTTCTGACCCACGCGCTCCACTACGGCAGCGGCGTGTTCGAGGGCGTCCGCTGTTACGACACCGAGCAGGGCCCGGCGGTGTTCCGGTGGGAAGAACACCTCGATCGGCTGTTCGACTCCGCGAAGATGTACAACATGGAGATCGAACACACCCGAGAGGAGATCACCGAGGCCACCCTCGAACTCCTCGATCGGCAGGACCTCGACTCCGCGTACATCCGCCCGATCGCCTACTTCGGGTACAACTCCCTCGGCGTCTCGCCGCAGGACTGCCCGACCGACCTCGTGCTCGCGGCGTGGCCGTGGGGCGCGTACCTCGGCGAGGAGGCATTGGAGGACGGCGTCGACGTGATGGTCTCCTCGTGGCGGAAACACGCCTCCTCGCAGGTGCCGACCAACGTGAAGACCACCGGCCTGTACGTCAACTCCATGCTCGCCGGTGAGGAGGCCCGCCGGAACGGCTACGTCGAGGCTATCGTCCTGAACAAGGAGGGGAACGTCGCCGAGGGGCCGGGCGAGAACATCTTCATGGTGAACGACGGCGAGATATACACCACCGGGCTGGCGCAGTCCATCCTCGAGGGGATCACCCGCGACACCCTGATCACGCTCGCGGAGGAGCGAGGCTACGAGGTCCACGACGAGGCCGTCATCTCCCGTGGCCAGCTGTACACCGCCGACGAACTGTTCTTCACCGGATCCGCGGCCGAGGTCACCCCGATCCGCTCCGTCGACGACACCGAGATCGGTACCGGCACCCGCGGCCCGGTCACCGAGGAGCTACAGCAGGCCTTCTTCGATCTCGTCGAACGGCGGACGGACGACCACGGCGAGTGGTTCTCGTACCTGTAACGAGCGACTCACTGCAACGATCGAGCGGCTTCGCTGCTGTTTTGGAATAAATACGCCGCGCTCGCATCGAGCGAGTATATCAACGGCGCTCGCAGGTCGCCCCCGCGAGCCGCGTCAGTCGTTCCCGCCGTCCGCCGAATGGCGCTCGCGCTCTCTGGGCGTCCCGTCGGTCCGGACGCCGCCGATGTCGCCGGAGCGTCCGTTGCCCCCTTCGGGCGGGCGCTCCTCCTGCACGGGGACCTGATGAGCGGACTCGGCGAACCCAGCGGAGAGGACCCGAGTCATCCCCTCTTCGACGGTCTCACCGGTCTCCTCGATGCGGTCGGGCTCGACCTCGATGACGAAGCCGGTGGTGATGTTCGGCGCCGTCGGCATGAACAGGACAATCTTCCCGTCGCGGGTCTTCTTCCCTGTCCGGAACGCCGTCATACGGATCCCCGGCCACGTCTCGATGTACACCGGGCTCTGGAGTTCGTCGGTCCCGGAGACGGCCGTCTCGATGGCGAGCTTGGAGGCGTTGTACACCACGCGCAGCGCTGGGATGCGGTTTATGGCGCCGTCGACCGCGGACTCCGCCAGCCGTCCGAACGTCGTTCGCATGAAGTAGCCGACCGCGAGAACGACCGTCGCGAACACCGCGAGCGCGATGATCACGCGAGAGATCGGCTCGAGCGGAGCGGGGATGATCTCGGGCTGTAACCCCTCGATGAGCGGGATCGAGGCGATGTACCGGTAGATCCACTGAATGACGAGGAGAAGGACTAGGAGGGGGGCCAACACGATGAGCCCGCTGGCGAAGTCGCGTTTCCACGTGGACATCTATCGAGTGGGTATGTGACGGCGACGCTTAAGAGGGCTTCTACGCGACGAGCGACGCTGGCGCATGCTCGTCGGAAGACGCCGGCACGTACTCGTCGAGGGGCGCGCACCGGGTGCCCCGGCGTCGGTTCGGATCATCGTCCCACGACCGCCCGCAGGGCGAATCTCAGGTTCTCCTTACGCTCGCGGACGCGCCGGTAGAAGTACGAGAGCCACTTGTCGCCGAACGGCGCGTACTGGACCACGTCGACACCCTGCGCGGCGAGGTCGCGCTGAGCGTCCTCCCGGACGCCCATGAGCATCTGAACCTCGTAGTCGGTGCCGTGTTCCTGTGCGAGCCGGTCGGCGAGCGCGATCATCGCGGGGTCGTGGCTGCCGACGGCAACCCCCCGATCTCGGCGCTCGAAGAGGAGGCGGAGGTCCTCACGGTACGCCTCGTCGACGCGCGACCGGTCGGTGTACGCGATCGACGCGGGCTCGTCGTACGCCCCCTTCACGAGGCGGATCTTCCCCGGGACATCGACGAGTCGATCGAGGTCCTCGTGCGTCCGCATGAGATTCGACTGGAGACACTGGCCCACGCTCCACGGGTACTCCTCGGCGATCGATTCGAAGGCGTCGAGGGTGGCGTCGGTGGTGTCGGCGCCCTCCATGTCGCACCAGACGAAGGCGTCGCGGTCGTGAGCGTGGGCGACGATTTCGCGGTAGTTGTCCTCGAACAGGTCGGCGGAGACGTCGAGTCCGATCTGCGACGGCTTCACCGAGACGCAGGCGTCGAGACCGCTGTCGGCGATGTCGTCGATGAGCGTCAGATACGTGTCGACGTCCTCGCGGGCGGCCGAGGGGTCGTCGTAATGCTCGCCGAGCAGGTTGGCGATGACGGCGACGTCGTCGGCGTTGCACGCTCGAACGTGATCGAGGAGCTCCGGGACGCTCTCGCCGGCGACGAACCGGCGCGCGATCGGCGGGATCATAACGGCCCTGCGGGCGGCGGCGACTTTACTGTTGTTGAACCAAGGGGTTCGAGGACGGTCGGCGGGGATCCGTGGTTTATAAACCGACGACGGCTGTGGACCGCGTATGATCGGTTCGCTCGTCGCGACGGCGTTCTGGGCCATGGTGCCCGCGTACGTGCCCAACAACGCCGCGGTCCTCGCCGGAGGCGGTCGCCCCATCGATGGCGGCCGCGAGTGGCGCGGGGCGCGCCTGCTCGGCGATGGGAAGACGTGGCGCGGCACCGCGGTCGGCACCCTCGTCGGCGTCGTCCTCGCGCTCGCGCTCAACCGTCTCAACGACCCGGCGAGCGCCGCCCTCGGCGTGGACCTCCCGACGTTCGCGCTCCCCGCGGCGGTCGCACTCGCGTTCGGCGCGATGTGCGGCGACATCGGCGCCTCCTTCCTCAAGCGCCGCTCCGGCCGCGAACGCGGCGCCGCGTTCCCCGGACTCGACCAACTGGACTTCGTCGTCGGGGCGCTGCTGGCCGTCTTCGTCGTCGACCCCGACTGGGCGCTGGCGACGTTCACCCCCGCGGTCCTCGCGGTCGTCATCGTGATGACGCCCGTGCTCCACGTGGTCACGAACGTCGGCGCCTACCTCCTCGGCGTGAAAAACGAGCCGTGGTAGGCGTAACGCGGGGATCTAGGTCAGCGGAGAAACGACCGAAGTAAGACGAGGAAGCCGCAAGCCAGCGCGACGGACTCCGCGATATGGACCTGAGTGAGCGTCAGGTCGGTGAGCTGATAGAGGAACCCCTCGACGAGAACGCCGAACGTGATGAACGCGAATCCGATCGTCGCGTCGCGAAGATAGCGTGTTCCCTCGCGGAGATAGGCGCGAAAACTGATCGCGGTCGTCGCGAGTCCCAAGGAGAGGAGGAGGACGCGGGTAAGCGTTAGCACGGTCGCCCAGTCGCCCGTCATGGTGTCTCATCCTCCCGCGGCCGGTCGGGGAACTGACCGTGCAACGAGTACAGGATGACGAGCATCCCCACGGCGACGAGACCGGTCTGGATCGTCCCCGATAAGAAGATAGACAGACCGAGCACATCGAAGAGGATACCTTCGAGCACCGAGCCGACAGTGATGAAGAGGAAGCCGACGGCGACGTACAGCATTGGCTCGCTGTCGTAGGCTCTGTATCCTTTGTACGCCTGTTTCGTTATTAACAGCCCTAAGCCAACCGTGACGAGCTTCGCGATGACGAGTTCGATGTGCATGTTATAGCTCCCTGATGTCGCTCCAGATGCGTGAAAACCGCTGTGCGGCGTCCTCGCGGATGTGAACGTCGACATCGATCGTGCCGTCGTCGACGTCGATATCGAGGTGGTCGATGTTCGCCGCAAACACGCTGTGGTGGCTCCCGTCCGACTCGATCTGTGTCCGTTCGACTAAGAGGTCGCAGGCGACCATCTCCTCGGCTCGGCGATAGATGGTCGAGGGCGCGACGTCGCACTCGTCGCTGAGCTCCTTGGCAGACAGTGGCTCGCGGCTCGTCGCGGCCAGAACCTGTCGGACGAGTTCTTGACCGAGGAGTTCGAGGAGTTCGTCGTTGCGACCGTCTGTTGACACGGAGATTCCTCCAGATACCGATACTGACCGTCGAATTGTAATATAAGAGCCGTTTTGCGTCGCGTGCAAAACAGGGTGGCCGTCTATGATACACTCGCCTGTACTCTCAGGTGGAGAGGTATCCGACAATGACAAACCGAGCACACTACACGCGTCGGCGGATGGTACAGCTGTCAAGTGCTGCTGCAGCCGTCGGTCTCGCGGGCTGTTCGAACGCGTTGACGAACAGCGGTGAGTCAGACTCGGACCCCACCGGTACGTCGGAAGGAGCGGATCATAGCGGAGATGAGGACGGCCACGGCGACGGTGGAGACGAGCACAGCGACGACGGTGGAGACGAGCACAGCGACGACGGACACGACGACGACGGGCACGGGGCGGTCGGTGAGCCGACCGCGACCGCCGCGGTCGAGATGATAACGACCGACGACGGCGGAACCCACTTCGCACCGCACGTTGCCAGGGTCGAGACCGGCGGGACCGTCACGTGGACCCTCGAGAGCGGGAGTCACAACGCGGCCGCGTACCACCCGGACAACGACCAGCCGCAGCTCGTGCCAGACGGGGCCGAACCGTGGGACAGCGGTATGATCTCTGAGCACGGGGCGACGTTCGAGCACACGTTCGAGACGGAGGGCGTGTACCACTACTACTGTATGCCACACGAAAGCACCGGGATGATCGGGAGCGTCATC
Source organism: Halorubrum wangae (assembly GCF_051194135.1). NCBI lineage: Archaea > Methanobacteriati > Methanobacteriota > Halobacteria > Halobacteriales > Haloferacaceae > Halorubrum > Halorubrum wangae. The sequence continues at coordinate 219,830 of NZ_JBLZNH010000003.1, forward strand.
GTCGGCGAACCGGACGCCCACGGGCAGCCCGCACTCGAGGGCCCGCCGGCTGACAAGCCGGAGGCCGTCCGTGAGAAAATCACGGAACTCAACGAGATGTGTAACGAGGCCCTCGGACACGGCCACGACTGAGCGGCCCCGTCAACCGTTCGGTTAGCCCCTCGGCCGGGCGCGTGGTACCGAGCGGTCGGGAACCGTGGGAAGATATTTATACTGGCGTGTCATTGTTTACCATGCATGTCCAGTAGTGCACCCAGCTCGGACGACGACGTGCTTGACGAGTTCCTGTCCGATCGCGGCCACGAGACCGAGATCATACGCTGGGAGCGATCCTATAACAAGCTTCAGTGTCCGGAGTGCAGTGCACTCCACCCCGAGGGATCGGCGCGGTGTGACGTCTGCGATTGGCGCCCGACCTGACGTCGACATCGCCGCACGGGTGATTCGCGGTTTTCTTTCGACTGAGAGCGGCGGCAGTGTTATGTGGTATCAATCGAGAGGGATATTCATGCCGACCTGCCAGAACTGTGGTTCGTTCGTCACGACCGATTACGTTCGGGTGTTCACCCCGAACGAGGTCGACCGTCCTCGCGTCTGCCCTGCCTGCGAGGACCTCGTCCGCGACGGCGCCGACGTCCGAGAAGCACGCGCGACGCGAAGCAACTGAGTAGTCCGGCTCGCGGCCCGAGTAGAGCGTTCCCTCCGGAAGGGCCCGAGCCACGTCGTTTAAGGAGAACCGGGACCAGTAGTACACAATGACCGAGCCCACGGTGACGCGGCTGTTCGGCGGTCCGGGCAGCGGGAAGACCACAGCGCTGCTGGACCGCGTCGAAGGGATTCTTGAGGACGACGACGCCGAGGTCCGAGACGTACTCGTCGTTTCGTACACTCGCGCGGCCGCGGCCGAGATCCGTGAACGCCTCGCAGAGCGGCTCGACGTCTCCCCACGCAGCCTCCAGGGGAACGTCAGCACCATGCACGCGAAGGCGTACGAACTGCTGGACCTCTCCCGGGGGGACGTGGTGGGCGAGGACGACAAGGAGGCGTTCTGCGAGGAGTACGGCATCGAGTTCGAGGACCAGCACGGCGGGGCCGGCCGCCGGACCGCCCGGTCGACGACGATCGGGAACAAGATCATCGCCACCTCCCAGTGGCTTCAGCGCACCGAGCGCGACGTCGCCGACTGGTACGACGTTCCCTTCCAGTGGAACGTCGAGGAGGTTCGGCTCCCGCCCGAAGAAGACCCGAACGCCCAACAGGGGAACAAGTACACGCCGACGTGGCCCTCCGACGACGACCGCATCGACATCCCCGAAACGATCCGCGCGTGGCGGGCGTACAAGGGCGACAACGACCTCGTCGGCTTCGCGGACATGCTCGAACGGGTCGCGCAGCGCTCGCTCGTCCCCAGCGTCGACTACCTGATCATCGACGAGTTTCAGGACATCACGACGCTGCAGTACAACGTCTTCCAAGAGTGGCGCCCGCACATGGAGAAGGTGCTCATCGCCGGCGACGACGACCAGGTCGTCTACGCGTGGCAGGGTGCCGACCCCGACCTCCTTCTCGACACCGACGTCGACGAGGACGTCGTCCTCCCGAACTCCTACCGGCTCCCCTCGGAGATCCTCAACGTGGTCAACGCGGAGATCCGTCACATCGACAAGCGGCAGGAGAAGGACCTCCACCCGCGGAAAGAGGGCGGTAGCGTCGAGGCGATCCAGTCGCCGTCGATGCTCGAACTCGTCCGAAACGTCCGGTACACGGTCGACGACGACGAGGGGAGCGTGATGTGCCTGTTCCGCGCCCGGTACCAGATGTTCGACTTCATTGACGAGTTCATCGACCACGGAATTCCGTTCACCATGCTGACCGACGGCCGGATGTGGACCGACCGCGTCCAAGACTACGTCAGCGCTGTCGAGAAGACGGAGGCCGGCGACCCCGTGAACGGCTTGGAGGCGCGACGGCTCGCCGACATGCTCCAAGACTCCGCGTTCGGGACCCACGAGCGCGACGAGTTCTACGACTTCCTCGACGACCGCGAGGAGGCCGCCGACGCCGACGACGTCTCGCTGCTCGAAGTGACCCCCGACGAGATCAGCGATCACATCCCGTTCATGCCGGACACCGCGAGCGCCGACGACATGGTCCGGAAGGTCACAAGCTTCCAGCGAAAGTCGATGGGTGCGTACTTCGACGGCGACTACGACGGGATGGACCCGACCCGCGTTCGCGTCGGCACCATCCACTCCGCGAAGGGGCGAGAGGCCGACCACGTGTTCGTCGCGACCGACCTCACGGAGAAGGTCGTCGAACAGATGGCCGCCTCCATCGACGATCCGACCGACGTCGACGGCGTCGACGAGTTCACGAAGTCGACGAGTCCCGTGCCCGTTCTCACGGACAACGAGCGCCGGGTGTTCTACGTCGGGATGTCCCGCGCCCGCGAACGTCTCGTGATCATGGAGAGCCTCATCAGCGGCGCGCCGACGCTACCGATCAGCGTCCTGCTGTTCAACGAGCTCCGGGACGAGACGCCGGAGGAACTCATCGAAGAGGTACAGGCGGAGCTCGCGGTCCCCGAACCGGATCCGTGACCGACGGGGACGACGCCGACGACGGGTCTGCAGGAGCTGGCTCTCAGCTCCGAGCCCTTCGGACGGATCTCGCTCCGATCGTCGAGGCGGTCGAGGGCGCCGGCGCCGACGCGTTCGTCGCGGTCGGCGACCGGTTCGACGACGACCTGCGTTATCTCACCCGCTTTTCGGGACCGGACCGAGCGTACGCGCTCGCGGTCGTCCCCGGTAGCGACGACGGGAGCGACGCCAGCCGGGCCGTCTGCTGTGCGCCGACGCTGTTCGCCGAACAGGCCGAACGGGAGTTCGTCGCCGGCGCGCGCGTCGGGAGCGACGACGGAATCGACGACGGCGAGAGCGCCAACAGCTTTCACGACGGCGTCGCCCGCGAAGTGCGAACCGAGGACGTCGGCGACCACGCGGGGGAGCGCGCGGCCGCGGCGGTTGCGGATCTACTTGGGACGTCCGCGGACGACCCCACGCTTCTCGTCCCGCCGTCGATCCCGCACGACGCGGCCGTCTACCTCCAACGCGCCGGCAACGAGCTTAGGTCGACCGACGCGGTGACGACGGCGCGAGCCCGAAAGACCGACGCTGAACTCGGGCGACTCCGTCGAGTGCAACGGGCGACGGCGGCGGGGATGGCGCGCGCAGAGACCGTGCTGGCGGTGAGCGAGGTCGGGAGAGACGAGGCGGGGCGACCGACCGTCCGCTGGGACGGCGACCCGCTGACGACCGAGCGGCTCCGTCGAGCAGTAAACGCGGTCCTCGCCGCGCGCGGCGTCCGCGACGCGGGCAACACCGTGATCGGAGCGGGCCCGTCCGCCGCAGACCTACACTTCGTCGGCGACGAACCGATCCGCCCGGGCGAGACGGTCCTGCTGGACATCTCGCCGCGCGGTCCGGACGGCTACTACGGCGACATGACCCGGACGTTCGTCGTCGACGGCGACGGCGGCTGGGAGCGGCGCGCGTACGTCGCGGTCGAGGCCGCCCGCGAGGCCGCGCTCGCGGAGATAGAGCCGGGCGTCCCGGCGAAGACCGTCCACGGGGAGGCGGCCGCCGAGTTGGCCGCCTACGGGTTCGACCCGAACGCCGGGGAGGGCGAGACCGGGTATACCCACGGCACCGGCCACGGCGTCGGCGTGAGCCTCCACGAGTCGCCGTCGCTGTCGGCCGCCGGCGATCTGCGGCCGGGTCACGTTGTGACGATAGAGCCGGGCGTCTACGATCCGGACGTGGGCGGCGTGCGGCTGGAGGACCTCGTCGTCGTCACCGACGACGGGTACGAGATTCTGGCCGAGTACCCGTTCGGCATCGCTCCCGAGCGGCGCGAGTAGGGGATCGCTCGGCCCTTATCGCTCCGTGGACTCCCGCTCGGCGTCCGCGGCGGAGTCCTCGCCGCCCCGGAGCCGTCGCGGGAGAAGCCCCGAGATCAGCCCGCGGAGGATCCGGGCCGGATCGAGGAAGTACTGCGGGAGCACGACCATCGCGACGGCGACGACGAGCAGTCCACCGCCGAGGGCGACCTCGCCGGCGGCCAGCCGAAGGACGGCGTAGTTCGCGAGCGGCAGCGCGAACACAAGCGACGCCGCCAGTCCGATCATGTCCATCAGCCCGAGGGTCATCGGAGTCGAGTTGGCGTCCGGGATTGAAAAGGGGCGCGACGGCGACGCGAAGTCACCCCCGGGGCGTTGCGGATCAGAGGCGACGCTCGATCCGAACGCGAACACCGAACCGATATGTGTCGCGCGCGCCCAGATCCGGTATGTTCACCGGCATCGTCGAGGGCACCGGGACGATCCGATCACGGACCGAGACCGCTGACGGGCTCCGGCTTCGGATCGGCGTCGAGGGGTTCGAAGACCTGCATCACGGTCAATCGATAAGCGTCAGCGGCGTCTGCCTGACCGTCGAGGAATACGACGTCGACGCCGGCGGAGGCGACTGGTTCGAGGTGTTCCTCGCGAGCGAGACGGTCGCGAAGACGTACCTCGGCGAGGTGCGCGAGGGCGACGCGGTCAACGTCGAGCGCGCGATGCCGGCCGACGGGCGGTTCGACGGTCACGTCGTGCAGGGCCACGTCGACACCGTCGCAGAGGTGACGGGAATCGAGCGCGTCGGCGAGGACTGGCGCTTTGGGTTCGCGATCCCGGAGGGGCACGCCGACTATCTCGTCGACAAGGGGTCGGTGACGCTCGACGGTATCTCGCTAACGGTCGCCGAGAAGCGCGAGGGAGAGTTCGACGTGGCGATCATTCCGACGACGTACGATCTCACGACGCTCTCGGAGAAATCCGTCGGCGACCCCGTCCACCTGGAGGTGGACGTGATCGCGAAGTACGTCGAGAACATGGTCGACGGGTACTGACCGATTGCTGGCGACTGGGACGGATACCGAGTTTTAGGCGTCTTTCGCGCCGTTTACCGTCTCGCGGACCGCGTCGACGCCCTCGTCGTGGAGCAGGTCGCCGACGACGATCACGTCGCTGTGCGCGGCCATCTCGTTCGCGGACTCGTAGTCGTGGATACCGCCGCCGTAGAAGAGGGTCGCCTCGTCGAGCGCGTCGTGGGCGGCCGAGACCTTCTCCGTGTCGCCGTACATCCCCGAGTACTCGATGTAGATGATCTCCTGCCCGAACATTCGCTCTGCGACCTTCGCGTACGCCGCCACGTCGTCGGCCGTGAGGTCGCAGTTCGCGTCCGTCAGCTGCGCGACTGCTGCGTCCGGGTTGAGCACGATGTACGCCTCCGTGTGCGTGCGGTCCCAGTCGAGGTCGTCGATGCGGACCCATTCCTTGTGCGCGCCGGTGATCCAGAACGGGCCGCCGGCGTTGAACACCGTCGGAATCAGGTACCCGTCGAGCGCAGGCGAGTCGACGACGACGCCCGGATTCGACGGCTCCTGGTACAGCGGGACGTCGTACTCGGACGCGGCGTCGACGACACGCGTCATCTTCTCCGCGGTGATGTCGAGGGTCCCGCCGATCTCGATCGCGTCGGTTCCGGTGCGGCAAACGTCCTCGAAGGTCTCGCCGTCCCGCAGCTCCTTGTCGGGATCGACCTTCAGCACGTGGTCCCAGTCGTCCCACGGGTTGTTCATCGGCAACGACTCCACCGGGCGGCACCAAAAAGGTGCGGAACCTGCTCCGCCGTTCGGCTCCCGGTCGACCGAGGGCTCGTTCAGAGCAGGTCGTCGAGTTCGTCGTTCCGGAACGCGTCGGCGGGGTCCGGGGTTTCCTCCGGCTCGTCACGGACCGCCTGCCGGGCGCGTTCGAGGAACGCCTCGACCCGCCGCGAGCGCTCGACGCCGGCGAGCAGCACGAGCGCCGCGATCCGGTCGGACTCCAGCGGGAAGTCGCCGCCGCGGACCTGCATCGAGCCGGTTTCCTCCTGCAGCCACTTGCGCGCCTTCTCCGCGCCCTTCCGAGAGATTCGGTCGGGGTCGCCGGCGACGGCGACGAGGGCGGCGTCGGCCTCGGTCGCGTTCGGCAGCGACATCCCCGCCATCACCGCGCTCCGGACGGTACTCATCACCGTCGTAACGTTCTCCTCGGCGTCCTCCGCGGCGGGCGCCGACGCGAACCCGACCGCCGCCATCCCGCCGGCCCGCAGCGTGTTGATCACCTCGCTGGTGTCGACGACCGACTCGGCGACGCCCTCGACCGACTCGCCGGCAGCGAGCAGGAGGCCGATCCGTCTCGCCATCGACTCGTTGACCGCGGCGAAGCCGCCCTCCACGGACTCGCCCGAGGAGCGCCACGCGTCGTTGTCGAGGAGGACCGTCGCGTCCGCCTCGCGGACCAGCGTTTTCAGCGACCGGCCCGCGTTCACCTGATACATCGCCCCCTCGTCGCGACCGGGTAAGATTCCGACAACGTACACCGGGACGTCGTACACCCGGCTGAGCTCTCGGACGAGCACGGGCGCGCCGCCCGAACCGGTGCCGCCGCCGAGACCGGCGACCACGAACAGCGCCTCGGCGTTCGCCGTCACCTTCGGCGCGAGCGCGTCCAGCACCTCGACGGCGTCCTCGTCCATCACCTCGGCCCCGAGTTCGTTGTCGCCGCCGACGCCGTGGCCGTTCACCCGCGACTGCCCGACGAGGACCGTGTCGAGCGGGAGCGGGTCGAGGTCCGTCGCGGCCGTGTTGACCGCGAGTGCGTCGAGCACCGCGCCGTATCCGGCGTCGGCGTCGAACTGCGCGATGGCGGTCGCGAGTTTCCCGCCCGCTTGCCCGACTCCGAGGAGGACTGCCTTCATGATCGACACGTACCCGATCCGATGTATTACGCTTTCCCCCGAGGTTTAAGTGCGATATCGCGGGCAGTCGGGAGTATGTCGAACGTCACCGACGAGGAGGATCGGACGACGGACCGCACAGCGCGAAGCGCTCCGAACAAGACCAGCGAGTCGGATGGGGAGAGCGACGTCGATCGGCTCGACGAACGCCTGCAAGCAGTGGAACGCGCGCTGACCGGGTCCGACACGGCGGTCGCGGACATCGGCGATAGCGCGGCGGCAACGGCGGAACGCGAGGCACTCGCCGAGCGCGTGACCGATCTCGAATCCCGCGTCGAGGAGTTGGAAGCCGCGACGCAGTCGATCAGGGGGTACGTGGGATCGGTCAGGGCCGTCAACCGCGAGGTCGAGCAACGGGCCGACCTCGCGCTAGCGAGAGCGAGTCGTGCCGATGGTGACGCGGTTCCGATCGAGAGCGCCCTCGACGCCGCCGTTCCGACGGACGAGGACCCTCAAACCGCCGCGCCGTCGACGACCACTGCGCCGGAGACGGGAGCGAGCGGCGACGCGGACGGGTCGTGGCGAGACGAGGCGCTGGATCGGCTCCGTGAGTCTCTGTAGATCGGGGCACGCGGCCAAACCGAGCCGCGTGACACGGGCTGATCGAGAGGGCGAGCGCGCGTGATCCGCGTCGTCCTCACGGTCCTCGTCGCCGTGAGCCTCCTCGCGGCGGCGACACCGGCGCTCGAAGACGCCAGAGCCGCCACGACCGCCGAGCGGCTCGACACCGAGGCGGACCGCGTCGAACGAGCCATCGGGGGGCTCGTTGCGGGCTCCGTCGGTGTCGCCGACCCCGCGCTCGCCGCGCGGACGACCGTGACCGTCCGGGCGCCGAGCGGGTTCGGAGCGGCACCGATCGACCGGCTCGCACTCGTCGAGACCTCCGCGATCGCCGGGGCGGACTCCCCGGCGGCGGAGACGGCATCGAAACCCTTCGATGAGGCGAGCGTCGCGCTCCGGTATCGGATCGACGGCGGACCAGAGCGGACCGTCGCGATCGCTCCCGGCGGCGCGGAAGCGGCCGTCGCTGTCGACGGTGGCGCGGTCGCGCTCCGGCCGGGGGGCGAGAGCCGGCTCCGGCTCAGACTCGTCGACGACGGCGGGCCGACCGTCCGGATCGCCAGAGTCGGGTGAGCGTTTATACCCGATGACGGGAGCACGCCCGCCGTGAACTTCGATCTCTCCTCGCTCCCGCGGATCGGTGACGGCAGAGCCGCCCTGCGATCGCTCCCGTGGACCGACACCGAGCGCGACTGTCGATGCGAGCCGTCGTTCCGCGAACCGGTCGGAACGGGCGTTGGCGACCGAGTCGTGCTCGCCGTCGACGCCGAGGAGTGTCCCGGCCGGGGCGATCTCGCGGAGAGTCCGTCCTGTCTGGCGACCGTCGTCGAGGCGCTCACCGAGCGCGACGCCGACGTGGTACGAACCCGGCACCGAGGACGGGAGCGGGCCTACGCCGGACGAGCCGCCGCGTGCCTGATCGCGGCCGGCCGGTTCCGCGACCGCGTCGGTTTCCACGAGACGAGGCTCGCCGACCGCGTCCTGCGAGACCCGGTTGGCGCCGCTCGGGAAGCAGCGGGCCGCGAGGGACCGCCGGCCCGGATCGTCGCAGAGACAGGACTGTCGGCGGTCGTACGAGGGGCCGATGAGGTCGGGGACGTGCTACGGGCCCACGTTGGGCCCCGGATCGCGGCCGCGCGGATCGCGACCACGCCGCCGCCGGAGGCCGCGCTCGTCGATCGCTGGGAGGTCGACACCGGAGCGACCGTCCGGCTGTACGATGGCTCGGGACCGCTCCGAACGTACCACCTCACGCCCCCGGTCCGAGAGCTCGACGACGGAGCTGTCGAACGGCTCGACGACGCCAAGCGACGACTCCTCGACGGAACAGTCGGGGGAGACAGGGCCCCCGGTCGAGCGGCCAGGGCGGTCGCCGAGGAGGGCGATCCCGTGTCGACGCTCTCCGAGGCGCTCCGACGCCATACGCGGGGATACGGTGCGTTCGAACACGTGTTCGCCGACGAGCGGGTGAGCGACGCGACGCTGTCGGCACCGGTCACGGAGAACCCGCTTCGGGTCGTCGTCGACGGCGAACGCTGTCGGACGAACGTCAGGCTCCCGCCGGAGGGGGCCGCCACGCTCGCGTCGCGGCTGCGCCGGACGAGCGGACGGGGGTTCTCCCGGGCGAGTCCCACGCTCGATGCGACCCTGGAGACGGCGGTCGGGCGCGTTCGCGTCGCCGCGACGACGGACCCCGCCAGCGACGGGCTCTCGTTCGCGTTCCGCCGGGGAGACCCCGACGCGTGGACCCTCGCGCGGCTCGTCGACGCGGGGACGATCACGCCCGCGGCCGCCGGCCTCCTTTCCATGGCCGTTGAGCGCGGCGTGACCGGGCTTGTGGCGGGCGGCCGCGGGGCAGGCAAGACGACCGCGCTCGGCGCGCTCCTCTGGGAACTCCCCGCGGAGACGCGATCGATTCTGATAGAGGACACCCCGGAACTCCCCGCGAACGCTCTGACGGAGGCCGGCCGAGACGTACAGCGACTCCGCGTCGGCGACGGGGCGGAGCCGTCGCCGAGCGACGCGGTCCGGACCGCGCTTCGACTCGGCGGCGGCGCCATCGTCGTCGGGGAGGTCCGCGGCGAGGAGGCGCAGGCCCTCTACGAGGCGATGCGCGTCGGCGCGGCCGGCGAGACGGTGCTCGGGACGATCCACGGCGAGGATCCAGAGGCCGTTCGGGAACGGGTCGTGTCGGATCTCGGCGTAGCGTCGTCGTCGTTCGCCGCGACCGACCTGATCGTGCTGCTCGACGACCACCGCGTCGACTGTATCGCCGAGGTCACCGCCCGCGGCGACGGGAGCGCGTTCGAGCCGCTGTTCGAGCGCACGGGCGAGGGGTTGGCGCCGACGGGGCGAATCGATCGCGGCGAGAGCCGGCTCGTGGAGGGTCTCGCAGCGACCGACGAATCGTACGCCGCGGCCAGGGCAGCGGTGGAGGAACGGGGTGAGCGCGTCCGCGACGCGGTCGTTGCCGGGCGGACGGAGCCGGAACGGTACGCGGAGTTCGTCGGGAGCGGTGGTGGCCTCGAATGACCGGCGTAACCGGTGAGACGGCCGGCGGCTCGTCCTACCGACGAACGCCCGACGATGAGAACGGCTCGGCGGAGCTGCGACGAGCGATCGCCTTCCTCGGCTGGGAGACCTCGGCCGGACGAGTCGTCGAGTGTGGGTATCGGGTCGGAATCGGCGCCGGACTGCTCTGTGTGGTCGCGTTCGTTGTCGGCGTCGGCCCGATTCCGGGGGCGCTCGCCGGTATCGTCGGGGGGCTGGCGGCGACGCACGCGGTCCATCGGGCACCGGTGTGGCTCGCCGAACTCCGGCGAACGCGGGCGCTCGGAGCGGCCCCCGGCCTCGTGGGGCGGCTGGTGCTTCGGATGCGACTGGACCCGTCGGCGGAGCGTGCCGTTCGGTTCGCCGCGCGCACCGGAGACGGACCGCTCGCCGACGGGCTGGCGCGCCACGAGCGCGGGAGTGCCGACGGGCCGACGAGCGGGCTCCGCGCGTTCGCCCGCGAGTGGCAGCCGTGGTTTCCCGCGATCGACCGCGCGGCAGCGCTGATCCGAACGGCCGCGTCGGCGCCGGCGGAGCGCCGCGGCCGCTGTCTTGACCGCGCGCTCGACGCGACCATCACCGGGACGACGGACCGGCTCGCCGCGTTCGTCGGCGACGTTCGAGCGCCCGTTTCGGCGCTGTACGCCTTCGGGGTACTGCTTCCGCTGGCGCTGATCGCCCTGCTTCCCGCGGCGGCCGCGTCCGGCGTCCCGATCAGGGCGAGCGTCGTTGCGATCGTGTACCTCGGCGTCCTTCCCGTCGGGCTACTCGCCGCGTCGGCGTGGCTGCTCGCGCGCCGACCGGTCGCGTTCGCACCGCCGTCGATCGATAGCGACCATCCGAACGTACCGGATCGGAGGTGGCACGCCGCCGCGTCCGGTGTCGCCTCGGGGGCCGTCGCGGCCGTCGTGGCCACGCGACTGATTGCCGGGTGGGTTGCACCCGTGACCGGCGTCGGCGTCGGAGCGGGGACTGCGCTCCTCGTCGGTGCACGACACCGACGTTCGGTGCTCTCGGAGGTCCGCGCCGTCGAGCGGGGGCTGCCCGATGCCATGACCGTCATCGGCGGCGACGTCGCCGAAGGCGTCGCTGTGGAGACGGCGATTGCGAACGCCGGCGAGCGGCTCGACGGCGCGACGGGTGACCTGTTCGAACGCGCCGGACGCCGGAGCGACAGCCTCAGAGTTGACGTCCGGGAAGCGTTTCTCGGTCGGGGCGGCCCGGCCGTTCCGGTCCCGTCGCCGCGAGTTCGCGGGGCTATCGCCCTGCTCGCCGTCGCCGCGCGGGAGGGTCGCCCGGCGGGCGACGTGCTTCTCGAACTCGCGGATCAACTGGAGGAGCTCCGGGCGCTCGAAACCGACGCGCGCCGTCAGCTGGCGACCGTGACGGGGACGTTGACGAACACCGCGGCGGTGTTCGCGCCACTCGTGGGAGGCGCGACGGTCGCCCTCGCGACGGGAGTCGACACCGTTGACGCCGGCGGGCTGGGCGCCGGAGCGACCGCCGGTGCCGACGCACTCGGATTTGGCGGCGGCACCGGCGGCGCAGGGGCCGGAACGACCGGGGCTGTCGGGAGTTCCGGGAACGGGTCGGGTGGGACCGGAGCGATCGCTGTACCGGTGCTCGGCCGGATCGTCGGCGCCTACGTGTTGATCCTCGCGGCGCTGCTCACCGCGCTCGCAACCGGGTTGGAGCGCGGCTTCGATCGGACGCTGGTGGCCTACCGCGTGGGAATCGCGCTGCCGACCGCGACGGCGACCTACCTCGTCGCGTTCGCCGGTGCGGGGGCGCTACTGTAACCACGGATCCGCTCGGGGAGGTGACTGTTTAAATACCAAGCCGCGACCAGCCGCCCCGTGTTCGAGACTCACGTCGACGCGACGTACGCCTGGCTCGGCCTCGCCGTTGTGAGCGTCGCGACGGCCGGCGTCGCCGCGACGCTACCTGCGTCGCCGCCGCCGGACGCGTCGGGCGTCGCCCACACGGTCGAAACGGTCGCGACCGGAGAGTATCCCGCGACGGCGGAGCACGGGATCGCCGCAGATCGGCTCCGCCTCACGCCCAGGTCGGTTTCGCTCGCCGGAGACGGCGGACGCGCCAGAGTATCGCTCCGCGGAGCACGGATAACACCGATTGTACCGGGTGAAGGAAGCGGGGCTAGGGACCGTCGCCTCCGCCGGGTGCTCGATGGCGTTCCCCCCGACGCCGTGTTCGACGACCCTGACGCCTTGGCGGCGGCGGCGAGGCGTGCGCGGGCCGCAGACCACGGCTGGCGGGCGGCGCCGGAGCGGCTCACGGTACGACGAATTCACTACGGAGGGGTTCATGTCACACTCGTCGGGTGAGTTTCTCGGTGCCGGGGACGCGACCGGAGACCGCGCCGCGGTCGAACCGCTCGCCGCGCTCGTCGCGGTACTGGTCGTCGGTGCGGCGTTGGGTCTGTACGTCGGTGTGCTCGGTGACGCGACCGCCGGTCAACATCGGCCGGGTGCCGAGGCGACTCTGGACCGCGTCGAGCGAACGGCGACGGTGGGGGGCGTCGTGGAACCGAGCCGGCTCCGCGACGTTGAGGAGTTTCGGTCTCCGACGACCGTGACGGTGGCGGCCGACGGGAAGACGTGGCGGATCGAGTCGGGCGAGGACGCTCCCACGGTGGCTGCGGCGGAGCGTCACGGGGCTATCTCAGTCTCGGAGCGACCGGTGACGGTTCGAGTCGGCCCGGGTCGAAACGCCCGCGGAACGCTTCGCGTGGTGGTCCGTCGATGACGAGTACCGTGCTCGACGTGACGGTCCTGCTCTTATGCGTGTCGGCGAGCGTCGTCGCACTCGGCGGTGCCGAGGACGTCGGGAGCGGTGGTAACGTTCGGGGGCCGACCGCCGACGAAGTGGCTGACCGACTGTCAACCGAGACGGTGACCGTTCGCTACCGAGCCCCCGAGGCAGCCAACGGCACCCGGACGGTGCACGCCACGCGCACCGAGTTGATCGCGTTGCTCGTCGCGGACGGGGAGCGGTCAGGTGTCGGACTCGACTCAGCCGGGGGCCGTAACGGCACGGACGGCAGCTCGTTCGAGTTGCGAACACGGGACGCGGTCGTCGCGGGGATTGGCGAACGGACGCGGATCGACGCGATGGTTCCGACGGCTGCGACCCGGAACCGTCCCACGTCGTGGTCGGCGGTCGACCGCCGCGCCGCGGAGTACGCCGGCGGTCGGGGAGCGACCGGTCCGATAGCCGTTTCCGGAACGCCGAACACGCCGCGACCGCCGCGACGGAAGGGTCGCACGGAAGACGACAGTTCGAAAGAGAGCGACGCGAGCCGCTCGGCGGCGACTGAGACGGGAGCCGCGGTCGTCATCGGCGCCGAGCCGCCGCGGAGCGCCGACGTCGCGACGGCGGTCGTCACCCACCCGATGCCGGACGGGACCGAGCCGGGAACGTCAGTCCGAATCGTCGTGAGGAGGTGGTGAGCGTGCCGGGAGACGACCAACGAAAGTCCGAGAAGGGGCTCGGAAGCCGTAGCGAGCGGGCCGGGCGGCGCTTCACCGTTGACGAGCGTGCACGTGTCCCCTTCGCACTAATCGGCGTGCTCCTTCTCGTGACGAGCACCACGTACGCCGCCGGACTCGCGGATCAAGGGCTCGTCGGCGAGGACCGGAGCGTCGAGCGAGCCGTCGAACGCGTCGACGCGGACGCCACCAGCGCGCTGCGGACCGCGGCGCGCGAGGCGACACACGCCGCCGCCGCCGAGCCGGTGACTCGTGCGCCGGAGACGGGCACCGGAACCGAGGCAGTGCGCGACGGGTCGGCGTTCACCGACGCGCTTCGAATCCGGCTGGCGGTCGCCGGCGCCGACGCGCTCTCCACGGTCGACACCGAGGTGGGTATGGTGACGGCTACGGCGTCGCTACCAGCGGTCGACGACCGAACAGACCTCTCGGCGGCTCGCGACCGCGTGCACGTCGAGCCGGCGGCGAACGGAACGGCGACGCGCGTGACCTTCGAGGAGGTCACGACGACCGCGACTCGGAGCGGACGGACGGTCGTGAACCGCACCGGAAACCGGACCGTCGTGGTCGCCGTGCCGACGCTCGCCGCCCACGAGCGGACGGAACAGTTTGAGGAGCGGCTGGGGCGGGGACCGGTCGCTGGCCCGGGGCTCGGTCGACAGCTCACGGCAAGCCTCTACCCGATGGCATGGGCGCGAGGCTACGCGCAGTACGGCGGAGCGCCGGTCGAGAACGTCATCGCGAACCGACACGTCGAGTTGTCGACGAACGCGGGAATCGTCCGGAGCCAGCGAGCGGTGTTCGGCACGAGCGATCCGGCGGCACGCGGCGGGGTCGCACGGGCGACGGCGCGCACCGGAGTGCGTGACCTCCTCGCGCCCACCGGCGTGCACGAGGCCTCGTGGACCGACGCGGTGCTCGGAACACCGACGCCCGGTGATTCGGGTGAGCCCGCGAGACGATCGAGCGCCGGAACGGCCACGCGGAACGAAGGGAGCGAGGACGCCGCCTTCGAGCCGAAGCGAGACCGGACCGACGAGGAGACGCCGGTCCGGATCGGACACGCCGCGGACGTCGGAGCGACCCGGGTCCACGACGACCTCGACGAGGTGATCAAGGGCGCGTATCGGGTCGAGGCCGACCTGGAGACCGAGACGGCGCAAGTCGCAGACGGTGGGCGGCTCTCGCCACCGACCCCGGACGCGGAGACGGACGGGGAGTGGAAGCGAGTCTCCGTGTCGCGGTCGGAACGCGTGGCGGGAGTTTCCGGGAGCGACGTCCCCCGGGAGGTTCCATCGGGCGTCGTTGAGCCGGGAGAATCGGTCCCCTTCGGAGACGCGACCCGCGAGGTAGCGGTCGAACGTGCCGCGACGGCGACGTGGGAGCGCGAAGTCGTGAAACGGGGGCCGAACGGGAGCGTTGTCGATCGCACGGTCCACCGGACGACGACGTCCGACGAGGCGACCGACCGCTATCGCGTCCGCGTTTCGGTACGCGGTCGTCACGCGCCGAGGGACGACGCGCCGAACCGGCCGGCGGCGACGTTCGGTTCGGGGAGCCCAGACGACGTCACGGACCTGCGCGCGACGCCGGGAGCCGCACGCACGGCGCTCGGCGTCGGCACGGCAAACGGTGTCGATCGCCTCGCTCGTGAGGCGGTCCGGAGCGGTGATATCGGCGACTCGACGGTCGTCTGGGGATCGCCGTCGAACGCCGAACGAGGCCGCGTAGCGACAGACGTCGCCTCGCTCGCCGCGACGGTCAGAGAGTTCGAAACGAACGCATCGATGGAGGCAGCGGCCGTCGGCGAGGCCGAGCCGTATGCCGAACTTGCCGACGCGCTTCGCGACCGCCGTGAGGCACTCGTCGACGCGCCCGCGACGTACGATAGCGCCACCGATCGCGCGCGGATCGCAGCCCGTGCGGCGTACGTGGACGCCGTGATCGCCGAGTTGGAGAGTGCCGCCGCGGAGCGCGAACACGCGACGGAACGCGTTCTCGACGGCGTGAGCGACGCCTTCGGCGGCCCCGCCGTCGGTGAGGTAATCGCCGCCCGTGAAGCCGCGAAGGATCCGGGTACCTACGCGGTCGGCACCGACGGCCCCGGCGGAGCGGTGACATTCTCGCCGCGGGGGTCGCCGGGGTACCTCCCGCGGACGACCGTCGAGGGAGAGCGAATCGAGGGCGTCGACGTTGCGTCGACGCGGCCGCTCGCCGTCCGGAACGTGAACTACGCCACCGTCCCGTACGGGGAGGCGTCGAGCGGGATCGTTGACCGTCTCTTCGGAGGCGGCGACGTGGTTCGGGTCAGCACCGCCGGACGTGCGCTCCTGCTCGCCGACGAGGCGTTGGCGTCGGGGGACGATTCGGCCCTCCGTGCCGATCGGAACGCGCTCGCGGACCGAGTGGAACGGTCGCTGCGTACCGTCGATCGAAATCTCAAAAACGTCCTGCGGGCTCGGACCTCGCTGACGCGCGAGGAGCGAACCGACGCGATCAGCGAGGTCGCCGCGTCCTACGGATCGGCGGGTGAACGAGCGGCCGCAGTCGGAGACGGCGAGTACGCCGAGCGAGTCGCCACCGAGGCCGCGGCCGCCGGTGGACTCTCGACCGCGGCGGAGGCGTCGCTGGCCGCCCACCTCCGTGTCGCGACGCGAAACGCGGCCGGGCGAGACGCCACTCGCGTCCCGATTCGGCTCGTTGAGCCGGCGACGAAGGGCGCGCGCCTCCTGCTCAGAGACCGCATGGAGAGCGCGATTGAGACGAAGGCTGCGCAAACGGGTGAGACGGCGACCAGAGAACTCGGGGAACGAGCGGCCAAGGAGTTCGGTGACAAGTGGTCGCTGAAGCCCGTCCGGACCGTCGGCGCGGGACTACCGGTCGCGCCGGTGCCCGGATACTGGGTGACGACGGTGAACGCCTGGCGAGTTCACGTTCGGGGGGAGTATCCCAGATTCGTGCTGCACGCCGACGTGGGCACGCCAGCGGAGCCGTTCGAGTACGTCCGCCAGGAGGGCGACGTGACGATCGAACTCGACGGCGAGACCGTTCGGCTCGGTTCGACGGAGCCGATACGTTTCGAGACGCAGACCGTCGTCGTCGTGGCGGTACCGGCCGGTCCGCCGGGCGTCGGCGACGTGGACGGGACTCGCGACGAGACCGCCCCGGGATGGCCGTGCCCGGGAGCGACGGCGCCCCCGGAGAGGACGAACTGGGAGTGTGCAGCCGCGTGAATCGACCGCAGCCGTTTTGAGAGACGCCGACCGAGGGTGACCATGTTTCACGAGGTCGTCGAAGGCGGCACGGTGTCCCGCGACGCCGGAGCGGCGCTCGACCGAGACGAAGTCACGTCGACGGCGCTACTCGCGGCGTTCGAGGCGCTGCTGAGCGAATCGGTGGTCGAAGCCGGCCCCGAACGCGTTGCCGACGAGACGGGGATCGACGATGCGTCCATCGAGGCGGTCGCCGCCGGTGACGTGGGCGGGCTCAGCGTCACCGACGGGGCGGCGATCGTCGGCGTGACGGCCGACCGAGACGCCGAGACCATCGTCGCAGAGCTTCGCGACCACCTGCTGATGGGGATGGCGACCGCGGTGCTGGACGTCGACACCATCGCCGCGGGAATCGACGCGGATCTCACCGGGCAGGAGGTCCAACAGGCCCTCGAAGGGCGCGCCGAGATGACGCTGGAACAGCTCGCGGAGGTCATGGCGGTCATCGAGCGCCGCAAGCCATGAGGGTCGTCGTCGTCGGCTGCGGCTACGTCGGCCTGGAACTCGCGGCACAACTCGCCACGCGCGGTCACGCAGTGACAGGGGTTCGGCGGTCGGACGCAGGACTCGACGCTATCGCGGAAGTCGGAGAACAGATCGACGGCGACGGAGGAGGGTCTGTCGACGCGGTGCGCGCGGACGTGACCGATCCGTCGTCTCTCGACGCGCTTCCGGACGCGGACGCCGTCGTCTTCGCCGCCAGTTCCGGTGGTCGCGGGGCCGAGGCGGCCCGTGAGGTGTACGTCGACGGCCTCAGAAACGTGATCGAGGCGTACGCCGGCCGGCCGTCAACGCCGGACAGGCTCGTCTACACCTCTTCGACGGGCGTGTACGGCGATCACGACGGGGGGTGGGTCGACGAGGAGACCCCGATCGACCCCACGACGGATAAAACGCGAGTCCTCGCCGAGGCAGAGCGGATCGGGCTGGAGACGGCCGCAGACGCCGGCATCGATGGGACCGTCGCTCGATTCGCAGGGCTCTACGGTCCCGATCGATACCGCCTCGACCGATACCTCACCGGCCCCGTCACCGCCGGGTACCTCAACATGGTCCATCGGGACGACGCGGCGGGGGCGGTCCGGCATCTCCTCGAGGCGGACCGCGGTCGCGGCGAGACCGTCGTCGTGGTCGACGATGAGCCGGTCGACAAGCACACGTTCGCCGACTGGCTGGCTGACGAGTGCGGCGTCCCGCGGCCGGCGAAGCAGTCGAAAGACGAGCGGATAGCGGCCGGCGATCTCTCCGCGGCCGCGGAACGGCGGATCCGCACGAGTAAGCGCTGCTCGAACGACCGCCTGCGCGCGCTCGGCTACAGATTCGCGTACCCGACGTTCCGCGAGGGGTACCGCGACGCCGTGCAGTCGTTCCGAGCGGCCGAGAGGTGACCGTCGGGACGGATCGCGCCGTTGGTGTTCGGCCGAAGCAGTGACGAAGCTTCATATGTCGGGAGGGTGTCTCAGTGACACATGCGGAGCCTAAGCGTGGTCAGCGAGCGGCTCTCGTGGGCAGGGACAGTCGTCCAGGAGAACCCTGAGGCGACGGCCGTCGCGCTCGTTTTCGCGCTGCTCGTGATCGGCGGAGGGTACCTCGCCCTGCGCGGCCGCTGGACGGCCGGAGGACGCTTCAGGCGGCTACTCGCCGATCAGGACGAAATTGCGGTGCTGATGCACCCGAACCCCGACCCGGACGCGATGTCGGCCGCCCTCGGGGTCGCCTCGCTCGCATCACAGGTCGGCGTCGACGCAACGGTGCAGTATCCCGGACAGATCCGACATCAGGAGAATCGGGCGTTCCGCACGGTGCTCGATCTGGACTTAGAGCCGATTTCGCACGTGAGCGACCTCGCCGCGGAGTCCGTCATCTTGGTCGATCACAACGAGCCGCGAGGGTTCGCCGGCGCGGACGGCGTGCTCCCCGTCGCGGTCGTCGATCACCACCCCGGCGACGGTGCCGGCGAGCGGTTCACCGACGTTCGCACCGACTACGGGGCGACCGCGTCCGTCGTTGCGGAGTATTTTAAAGAGAACAACGCGACGCCGGTCCCGCCGGACAAGCACGCGAGCGAGACGGGTAGCGACCTCACGCTTCCGACGGCCACCGCGACCGGGCTGATGTACGGCATCCTCGCCGACACCAAACACCTGACAGTCGGTGCGAGCGAGGCGGACTTCGCTGCCGCCTCCTACGTCTACCCCGGCGTCGACCAGGACAGTCTCGACCGAATCGCCAACCCCGCGGTCGACGCGGAGGTGCTGGAAGTGAAGGCCAGAGCCATCGCCGGGCGCCGCATCGAGGGGTCGTTCGCGGTCGCCGACGTCGGCGGCGTGAACAACGTGGACGCGATTCCGCAGGCGGCCGACGAGCTGATTCAGCTCGAAGGCGTCAGCGCCGTCGTCGTGATCGGCGAGCGAGACGGGACCGTACACCTCTCCGGGCGTTCGAGAGACGACCGAGTCCACATGGGGAACGCGATCGAATCGGTCCTCACGGGCGTCGAGAACGGCAACGACGGCGGCCATTCGCGAATGGGCGGCGGGACCATCGAACCACGGATCGATCCGGCCGGCGACGGAGAGACCATACCGATCGACAGGGATCAACTCGCCGACGCGCTGTTCCGTGCGATGGCCGGCGACGTGTGACCATCACCGGGACGCGAATACGGACCGATTCGCGAGCAAACTCGGCGTCGGGGCATCAATTTACAGTACTGGACCACAGAGGAGTCGTATGAACGTCGAGATCCCGACTGACGACGGCTGGCGAGCGCTCGCGGGCGTCGGGGTCGGGTACGCGCTGGCGACCGGGCTCGTGTTCGTCCTGTTGTTCGTGGTCCCGTACCTGATCGTGCGGGCGCTGTAGCGGCGGCGAGCGGTCGATCGAGAGGGCGAACGGGACCGAGCAGTGAAGACGGCGATGAAAAGAACGCGGCGGCGTCAGTCGACGGCGAAGCGCCGCATCAGGCGAACGCGAGCGAGTCGTCGGCGCCGCTCTCGTCATCCTGCTGAAGCTTCTCGTGGGCCTCGAGGAAGTCGGCGAGCGTGACCTCGGTGCGGTCGTCGCGAATCGCGAACATCCCGGCCTCCGTGCAGATGGCCTTGATGTCGGCGCCGGACGCCTCCGGGGTCATCTCGGCGAGTTCGTCGAAGTCGATGTCGCTCGCGAGGTTCATCTTCCGGGTGTGGATCTGGAAGATGATCTCCCGACCCTCGGTGTTCGGCTTCGGCACCTCGATGAGGCGGTCGAACCGACCGGGGCGCAGGATGGCGGGGTCGAGCATGTCGAAGCGGTTGGTCGCGGCGATGATCCGGACTTCGCCGCGCTCGTCGAAGCCGTCCATCTCGGAGAGCAACTGCATCATCGTCCGCTGGACCTCGGCGTCGCCAGAGGTCTTCGAGTCCGTCCGTTTCGAGGCGATAGCGTCGATCTCGTCGATGAAGAGGACGGCCGGCTGGTTCTCGCGGGCGACCTCGAAGAGGTCGCGGACGAGCTTTGCGCCCTCGCCGATGAACTTGTGGACGAGCTCGGAGCCGGCCATCTTGATGAACGTCGCGTCGGTCTCGTTGGCGACGGCCTTCGCGAGCATCGTCTTCCCGGTCCCCGGCGGGCCGTACAGCAGGACGCCGCTCGGCGGCGTGATCCCGACGTCCTCGAACATGTCCGGGTGTTCGAGGGGCATCTCGACGGTCTCGCGGACCTCCTGCATCTGGTCTTCGAGGCCGCCGATGTCGGCGTACGTGACGTCGGGCGAGTGCTCGACCTGCATCACGCGGGCGCGGACGTCGGTCTCCTTCTCCAGCTTCTTCACGACAGAGAGGGAGTTGTTGACCGCGACTCGGTCGTCGGGGTCGAGCTTCTCGCGCATCTCTGGGGTGATCTCCGTGAGCGCCTCCTGGTTGTTGCCGTGCTGTTTGATCACGGCGCCGTCGGACGTGATCTCTTGGACCGTCGCCACGAACAGGGGGGACTGCTTCAGCTTCTTGTTCTCGTGAGTGAGCCGTTCAAGCTTCTGCTGGTATTTGTTGTTCTCCGCGTTCGCGTCGAGGAGCTTGTCCCGCATCTCCTCGTTCTGCGACTCCAGCACGTCGAGTTCGTCCTGGAGGGACTCGATCTTTTCTTGTCTCGACGCCGCGCCCTCATCGTAGGGCATATCGACGTCGTCGACGGTGTCAGTCATTGTCCGTATTAAGGCGTCTCGCGCGTAAGAGGTTTCGGGTGGGGGAGAGAGACGGCGGGTGGGGGAGAGAGACGGGCGGTGTACGTGGCAGCGTAATTCCCTTCAGTAATAAATTAGGATAGTAAATATTATCTAACGGCATGAGCAATGGTGAGACACGCATGAGCACCACCGACACCGTCACCGCCGACGAGGACGTCACGGACCGCTGGAACGATGTCCGCGAGATGCCCCCGAGCGCGAAGCTCGTGGCCAAGGTCCTCGACTACAACGAGACGCTGACGCAGAGCGAACTCGCCGAGGAGACGCTGCTTCCGTCCCGAACGGTCAGGTACGCGCTCTCGCGGCTGGAGGAGGAGGACGTGGTCGACTCGCGGTTCTCCTTCACCGACGCCCGGAAGCGGCTGTATACACTGGCGGTGTAGGCCGGCAAGAGCGCCGCGTCAGGCCAACGGGGCACCCTCCTTATCCCGGATGCCGACGCAGCGTCGCCGTGGTCTCGACTACCGCCGTCAAACGGGCGCTGGCCGCGCTGGCGACGCGCACCGACACCGCGACCCGGCCGTACGTCGCCGTGATCGACGAGGCCGAGGCCGCGCGAACCGATCTGCGGCGCGCCGCCGGGTTCGTCGACTCGGTGGGGCTCGACCGGCTGTCGGAGGCGGTCGCGGCCGCCGAGCGCGCCGGCGACGAAGCCGCGGCCGAGCGGGGCCGCACGGCGCTCAAAACCTACCGGAGATACCGCGAGGCGGCCGCGAACGGAGCGGACTGAGCGGCAGTGGCGAGGAGGCGGTAACACCCGGTTGTCGGCGTGGCGGCGTGACTCTGAGCAGGCGTCTCGGTGACTACTTTCACTCCGGCCCCGGAATCCCTAAACCCGACACCGGCTAACACCCGGACAGATGACACGGGTGATCCACACCGGCGACACCCATATCGGGTACGCGCAGTACCACTCGCCGGTCCGACGCCAGGACTTCCTCGACGCCTTCGAGGCGGTGATCGACGACGCCATCGACGGCGACGTCGACGCCGTGGTTCACGCGGGCGACCTCTTTCACGACAGGCGGCCCGAACTCGTCGACCTGATGGGCACCATCTCCGCGCTCCGCCGACTCGACGACGCCGACATTCCCCTGCTCGCGGTCGTGGGGAACCACGAGTCGACGCGGGGCGGCCAGTGGCTCGACCTGTTCGAGCGACTGGGGCTCGCGACCCGCCTCGGCGACGAGCCGACCGTCGTCGGCGACACGGCCTTCTACGGGCTCGACCACGTCCCGGTCTCTCGGCGCGACGACCTCGATTACGCGTTCGCCGACCACGACGCCGACTACGCCGCCCTCGTAGCTCACGGACTCTTCGAGCCGTTCGGGTACGCCGACTGGGACACGGGCCACGTGCTCGCGGAGAGCACGGTCGCGTTCGACGCGATGCTCCTCGGCGACAACCACACGCCCGACGTCGCCGAAGTTGACGACACGTGGGTCACCTACCCGGGATCTACGGAGCGAGCGAGCGCGAGCGAGCGCGAGGGACGCGGCTACAACCTCGTGACCTTCGACGCCGACGCCGCCGGCGGCGACGACCGCGTGGAGATCCGGCGGCGCGCGCTCGACACCCGCCCGTTCGTCTTCGTGGAGGCCGACCTTCGCGAGGGCGAGGGCGCGGCGCGAGTGCGCGAGCGAGTCCGCCAGCACGACCTCGACGACGCCGTCGTCCTCGTCGATGTGACCGGCGACGGCGACCCGGTCACCCCGGCCGCAATCGAGGAGTTCGCGACCGAGGAGGGGGCGCTCATCGCCCGCGTCACCGACCGCCGCGAGGTCGAGACCGACGCCGAGGTCGACGTGAGTTTCGCCGATCCGGAGGACGCCGTTCGCGAGCGGATCGAGGAAATGTCCCTCTCCGAGGCCGCCCGCGACGTCGACGAGGCGGTCCGTGCCGACACCCTCCCCGACAGCAACGTCCGGGAGACGGTGAAAGGACGGATCGAGGAGCAGATCGACGACCTCGACGCGTTTGATCGAGGCGGCGTCGACGGAGACGGAGACGAATCAGAGTCGACAGAGGAACACGCCGACGTCGACGGAGACGGCGACGACGAGCGCGACAGCGCCCGGAACGGTGGCGTCGACGAGGAGACAGATACCGACGAGGAGACAGATACCGACGAGGAGACCAACACCGACGAGGAGACCAACACCGACGAGCAGACCGACACCGACGCACCGGACGAGACGAAACCGGAACGATCGGCCGACGACAGCCAAGTGTCCATGGAGGACTACCTGTGAACTTCGACCGCATTCGCCTCTCGAACTTCAAGCCGTACGGCGACGCCGACCTCCGGCTGACGGAGGGCGTCACGGTCATCCACGGACTCAACGGCAGCGGCAAGTCGTCGCTGCTGGAGGCGTGCTTCTTCGCGCTGTACGGGTCGAAGGCGCTCGACGGGACCCTCGACGACGTCGTCACGAAGGGCGAGGAGGAGACGACGGTCGAGCTGTGGTTCACTCACGACGGAACGCCGTACCGGATCGAGCGCACGCTCCGGGTGTACGACGACCGTATCGACCACCAGTGTACGCTCGAATCGACCGACGGAAGCGACGTGGCTCGCGACGGCGCCCGGTCGGTGCGCGAATTCGTCACCGAACTACTGCGGATGGACGCCGAGGCGTTCGTCAGTTGCGCGTACGTCCGACAGGGAGAGGTGAACGAGCTGATCAACGCCACCCCGCGCGAGCGGCAGGACACGATCGACGACCTGCTCCAACTCGGGAAGCTGGAGGAGTACCGGAAGCGCGCCGGCGACGCGCGGCTCGGCGTCGAGGACGTCCTCGAGAATCGCCGCGGCCGACTCGATCAGCTCGACGAGCAGATCGCGGCGAAGGAGGACCGTGACCTCCACGAGCGGCTCAACGGGCTCGAAAGCGAGCTTTCAGAGGTCACCGACGAGATCGAGCGGTACGAGGAGCAGCGCGAGCGGGCGACGGAGACGCGCGAAGCCGCGGCGGAGACGCTCTCGACCCACGCGGAAAAGCGCGAGAAGCTGGAGGCGGTCGAATCGACGATTAACGAGATCGAGACGGCGGTCCGCGAGGCGGAGCGCGAGCGCGACGAGCACCGAGACGCGATCGCGGAGGTCCGCGAGCGGATGACCGATATCGAGGCCGCGATCGACGACCGACTCGACGACGCCGGTCTCGATTCGGCCGACGACGACGTCATCGAAGCCCGTCGCGAGGCCCTCGACAAGCGGGAGGCCGAGATTCGGGAGACGCTTGACGACGAACGAGTGAGCGCCGAGGCGTTCCGGAATCAGGCGACGAACCTCACCGGGAAGGCGGACGACCTCGCCGAGCGCGCCGCGGAGCTCGACGCCGAAGCCGACGACCTCGCGGACGAGGCCGAGGCGGCGGCGGCGGAGGCCGACGAGCGCGAGTCCTCGATCGAGGAGCTTCGCGAGGAGGCCGAGGGGCTCCGCGAGCGATTCGCGACCGCCGACGTCGACCGAGAGAGCGTCGAGGATAAGCGAACCACTCTCCGCGAGCAACGCGGCGAGGTCCGCGAGCGGGTGGCGGAGCTGTCCGCGGAGCTGAAGAACGCCCGCGAACGCGTCGCCGAGGCCGAGGAACTGCTCGAGGCCGGCAAGTGTCCCGAGTGCGGCCAGCCCGTGGAGGACTCGCCGCACGCGACCGGGATCGAGGACGACCGCGAGCGCGTCGCCGAGCTGGAAGCCGAACTCGAGT
This sequence comes from Halorubrum wangae, assembly GCF_051194135.1. Classification (NCBI taxonomy): domain Archaea; kingdom Methanobacteriati; phylum Methanobacteriota; class Halobacteria; order Halobacteriales; family Haloferacaceae; genus Halorubrum; species Halorubrum wangae. The sequence goes on from NZ_JBLZNH010000003.1 coordinate 244,535, forward strand.
CGGCCCGCGAGCGCGAGGGAACGCTCGACGACCGGATCGACGAGCTGGATGAGCTCGCCGAGGCCGCGGACCGACTCGACAAGATCGACGAAACCACCGAGATGCTCGGGGAGCGTGTCGAGGAGCGGCGGGCAGAGGCGAAGCAGAAACGCGAGGCGGCCGCCGAACGGCGCGAGAAGGCCGAAGCGAAGCGCGAGACCGCCGAGGAGACCAGAGAGATCGCCGAAGAGAAGCGTCAGGAGGCCGAGTCGGCCGCGGAGCGGGTGACAGAGCTCGAAGCGGCGCTCAGCGAGGTCGACGAGGCCCGAGAGGCGGTCGACGCGGTCGAAGAGCGAGCGAACGCCGTCGCGGACGCGGAGGCGACAATCGAGCGCCGCCGAGAGAAGCGGGAGACGCTGGCGGAGCTGAACGACGAGCGGCGCGACCGCCTCGCCGACAAGCGCGAGCGGCGCGACGAGCTCGCGGCCGCGGTCGACGAGACGGCGGTCGAGGAGGCCGAGGAACGGAAGGAGAAGGCCGAGCAGTATCTCGAACGCGTCGACGGGGAGCTGGAACGGCTCGGGGACCGCCGGACGGAACTGGACAACGCGATCGGAAGCGTGAACGGCGAGATACGAGAGCTGGAGACCCTCCGTTCGGAGCGCGAGGAGCTGGCCGCGACCGTCGAGGCGCTCGACGGCCTCCACGGAGAAACGAGCGAGCTGGAGGCGATGTACGGCGACCTCCGCGCGGAGCTCCGGCAGCGTAACGTCGCCGAACTGGAGCGCACCCTCAACGAGACGTTCGACCTGGTGTACGGCAACGACGCCTACTCGCACATCGAGCTTGACGGCGAGTACGCCCTCACCGTCTACCAGAAAGACGGCGAGTCGCTCGACCCGGAGCAGCTTTCGGGCGGGGAGCGCGCCCTGTTCAACCTCTCGCTGCGGTGTGCGATCTATCGGCTCCTCTCCGAGGGGATCGAGGGTGCAGCGCCGACCCCACCCCTCATCCTCGACGAACCGACCGTCTTCCTCGACTCCGGACACGTCTCCCGGCTCGTCCGGCTCGTCGAGGAGATGCGCGGCTTCGGGGTGTCACAGATCCTCATCGTGAGCCACGACGACGAACTGGTGGGCGCCGCCGACGAACTGGTCACCGTCGAGAAAGAGCCGCGCTCGAACCGTTCGACGGCGCGCCGTGCGGACGCCACCGAACTGGACATCGCCTCGCTCGCGGACGACTGACGAGACGCGACCGGTTACGCGGTCTCGTCGGCGACCGATCGCCTCCGGAGGCGGTCGAGCGCGTCGGTCGCGACGTCCGTCGCCGCGTACCCTCGTCGCCCGGCGACGTCGACCTCGTCGATGAGGCCGGCCGCGCGCAGTTCGGTGACGGTGCCGTGGAGGTCGGACTCGCACAGGTCGGTCGTATCGAGCAGTTCGATCGCGGAGAGCGGTCCCTCGTCAGCGACGACGATGAGCAGCCCCAGCGACCGGTCGTCGTGGACCGCCCGTATGATCCGCCGGACCGACTCGGGGAGTCCGCCGGCCGCGGTCGCCAGCGGCGATTCCCCGTCGACGACACTGAGGTCGTCGTTGTCGACGTACCGCTCTGCGCCCGTGGCCGGGTCGCGGACGCGGCTCGACTCGGCTGAGTGCTTCACGAGAAGGTACGTCTTGCCGTCGGCGTCGCGGACCGTCTGCATGGGTAGGAGGGAGTCCCGGCGGAGTATTACGCTTCCGGGCGAGCGGGGTCGCTGGCGTCGTCGTCGGACTCGTCGGATGCGGCCGCGTCGTCGACGGTGGAGTCATCGACGGAGGAGTCGTCGCCCGCGTCGGCCTCGGACGTGTCGTCAGTGCCCCGCTCCGATCGCGAGCGATCCCAGGCGCGGTACGTCTGATAGGTCCGGACGCCGGCGACGAGTCCGCCGGCGAGGAGGAGCGGTCCGACCCGCGACCAACCCTCGAAGTACCACACCATGGGGCCGAGCGCGACGAGCAGCACCGCGGCGTTGGCGTAGATCACGGCGACGACGAACGCGCGGAGCGTACCGGAATCCACGTCGCTCGCGCCCTCGAAATCCCCGCCGTCGTCGAACGTTTTGACCGAGGGCGCCTTCGGGATGTCCGGCGTCATCTTCCGCTCGGCGTCGGAGCTCTCGCCGAAGGAGACCTCGCCCTCGTCATCCTCGTCTAACCCGAACACGGTCATCCGTACGTCGGGGCGCGGCAAAGGAGTTCCGTCCGGCTGGGTCCGCGCCGCGGAGTCGAAACGGCGTCGGTCTCCCGCTCGCGAGGCGTACGGCGCGGTCGGAACGATACGGACGGCGTGGCTCCGAGGAGGCGAGATACGCAAAAGCGACCGCGTCAGATCGCGTCGGCGAGCCGGACCGTTTGGCTCGCTTCGACCCACGCGAGGGGGTTCGCGGCGTCGAACAGCACCACGTTCCCGCCGTCCTCGTACACCTCCACCTCGGCGTCGACCGCGTCGCGACCGGCCGGGCGAGCACCCTGGGGTTCCGAACGTGGGTCCGAAGACATAGACCGTGGTAAGACATCACACATTAAAGCCCTTTCCGTGGCGGGAGTCCTCGCCGCACCCGAAAGCCGAGTTTTTTAGCCCGGTGCCGCCGAAGAGCAGATATGACTCAGTCGGGGCTGTCGGACTTCTCGTCGGCCGGCGCGGGCGACGGGGAGAGCGACGGCGCGGAAACCGAACGAGAGGACCTCGCAGCGCAGGAGGCGGCCGTCGTCGCCGGCGGCGGGCGGGGCCACGTCAGCGACGTCGTCGACGTCGACGAGGCGAAGTTCCCGGAGTCGACCGGGACCGTCGAGTTGATGATCACCCAGATCGACTACGCCGTGGAAGGGTACGGGAGCGACGAGTATCCCGTCGTCCACGTCTTCGGGCGACGGCCCGTCGAGGACGGCGACGACGTTCGCGAGCACGTCCGCGTGCTGGGCGTCGAGCCGTACTTCTACGTCCCCACCGCCGACCTCGATCGCGACCCCGTCGAGGAGTACGACGTCGTGATCGGGACGCGCGAGGAGAACCCGGACGGCGAGGGGTACCAGAGCATTCGCGGCGAGCCGCTCACCCGGATCGTGACGCGGACGCCCCGCGACGTCGGGTCCATCCGCGACGACTTCGAGACCAGCTTCGAGGCCGACATCCTCTTTCCGAACCGCTTTCTGATCGACAACGGGCTCAACGGCGGGATGCGAGTCGAGGAGCGTCGGCTCGACGACGGCTCCGGAACCATGCAAGTCCACGAAGGCCAGTTGGAGCCGGCCGAAGTCGAGGCCGATCTCCGCGTGAACACCTTCGACATCGAGGTCGACGACCGCCGGGGCTTCCCCGAAGACGGCGAGGAGCCGATTATCTGTCTCACGAGCCACGACTCCTACGACGACGAGTACGTCGTCTGGCTGTACGACGCTCCCGACGCCGAGATTCCGCCGCCCGAGGACCTCCCCGACTACGAGGGGATCGTCGGCGACGGCGGAGCGGTCGATTTCAGGGTGCGAACGTTCGAGGCGGAGGCCGCGATGCTCGACGCGTTCATCGAGTACATCGACGACACCGACCCCGACCTCCTGACGGGGTGGAACTTCGAGGACTTCGACGCGCCGTACGTCCTCGACAGGCTGGAACTGCTCGACGACGAGAGCCAGTACGACCTCTCGATCGACCGGCTTTCCCGGATCGGAGAGGTGTGGCGCTCCGGCTGGGGCGGACCCGACATCAAAGGGCGAGTCGTCTTCGACCTGCTGTACGCGTACAAGCGGACGATGTTCACCGAGTTGGAGTCGTACCGTCTCGACGCGGTCGGCGAGCGCGAACTCGGCGTCGGGAAAGAGCGGTACACGGGCGACATCGGCGACCTCTGGGAGCAGGACCCCGAGCGCCTCTTGGAGTACAGCATCCGCGACGTGGAGCTGTGCGTCGAGATCGACCGGAAACAGGACGTGATCGCCTTCTGGGACGAGGTGCGCACCTTCGTCGGCTGCAAGATCGAGGACGCGCCGACCCCCGGCGACACGGTCGACATGTACGTCCTGCACAAGGCGTTCGGGAAGTTCGCGCTCCCGACGAAGGGGCAACAGGAGTCGGAGGACTTCGAGGGCGGCGCCGTCTTCGACCCGATCACGGGCGTCAAGGAGATGGTGACGGTCCAGGACCTGAAGAGCCTCTACCCGATGTGCATGGTGACGATCAACGCCGGACCGGAGACGAAGGTCGACCCCGCGGAGTACGACGACGAGATGTACGTCGCGCCCAACGGGACCCACTTCCGGAAGCAGCCGGACGGGATCATGCGCGAGATGGTCGACGAACTCCTCTCCGAGCGCGAAGAGAAGAAGTCGCTTCGGAACGACCACGACCCCGGCACCGAACCGTACGAGCAGTACGACCGACAGCAGGGGGCCGTCAAGGTCATTATGAACTCGCTCTACGGCGTGACGGGGTGGGATCGATTCCGGCTGTACGACAAGGAGGGTGCGGCGGCCGTCACGGCGACCGGACGCGAAGTGATCGACTTCACCGAAGAGGCGGCCAGCGAACTCGGCTACGAGGTCGCGTACGGCGACACCGACTCAGTCATGCTCGCGTTGTCGGACATGTCGAAGGAGGAGGCGATAGAGACCTCCTTCGAGATAGAGGACCACATCAACGAGCGCTATGACGACTTCGCACGCGACGAACTGAACGCCGAGGCCCATCGCTTCCAGATCGAGTTCGAGAAACTCTACCGGCGGTTCTTCCAAGCGGGCAAGAAGAAGCGGTACGCCGGCCACATCATCTGGAAGGAGGGCAAAGACGTCGACGACATCGATATCACCGGCTTCGAGTACAAGCGCTCCGACATCGCGGGCATCACGAAGGAGGTCCAGCAGAACGTCATCGAGACGATCGTGACGGGAGACGACATCGACGAGGATATGGAGGAGGTGAAGGCGTATCTCGTGGACGTCATCGCGCGCGTCCTCGACGGCGACATGGACCTCGATGAGATCGGGATACCGGGCGGAATCGGCAAGAAACTGGACGCCTACGACACCCCGACCGCGCAGGTCCGCGGGGCGAAGTACGCGAACCGCATGCTCGGGACCAACTTCGGCAGCGGGTCGAAGCCGAAGCGGCTCTACATCGAGAAGGTGCACCCTGACTTCTGGCGACGGATGGAAGACCAAGAGGGGCTGGACCCGCAGCGGGACCACCTGTACGGGGAGTTCAAACGCGACCCGGACGTGATCTGCTTCGAGTACGCCGACCAGGTCCCCGAGGAGTTCGAGGTCGACTGGGAGAAGATGCTGGACAAGACGCTGAAAGGGCCGATAGAGCGCATCATCGAGGCGCTCGGGATGTCCTGGGAGGAAGTCAAGACCGGGCAAGAACAGACTGGCCTTGGATCGTTTATGTAGTTGAGTCGCAGCTCAGAAAGCAGTTTTTGATTCTTGGAAAAATTCTTATCGGATTCGTGAGTTTCTACAGGGCAGATGCGTAACCATTAACCCCCTCAATCACCACGGTCAACGTACGAGGCACGAGAATACATATGGCTACTCTCGAAATCAACGATCTTCACGCACGAGTGGCGGAAGAGGGCGGTGAACGCATTCTTCGCGGAGTCGATCTGACCGTCAAGTCCGGCGACATCCACGCGCTGATGGGGCCGAACGGCTCCGGTAAGTCGACGCTCGCGAAGGTCATCGCCGGCCACCCGGCGTACGAGGTCACCGATGGCGAAATCCTCCTGCATCTCGACGAGGAGGACGTCGCCGACATCGACGCCGAACTCGATGACGAGGACTATCACTGGAAGCTGCTGGAGCTAGAGCCGAACGAGCGCGCCGCGCTCGGCATCTTCCTCGGCTTCCAGTACCCGGCGGAGATCGAGGGTGTCACGATGACGAACTTCCTCCGACAGGCGCTCAACGCCAAGGCGGACGAGCGCGAGGAGCTGTTCGAGGACGAGGACGCCGAAGAGGCCGACGCGGACGACGACAGCGGCTACGACACCTCCCCGATGGAGGGTCCCGCCGACGACGGCGACATCGGCGTCGCCGAGTTCCAGCAGATCCTCTCGGAGAAGATGGAACTGCTCGACATGGACGAGAAGTTCATGCAGCGCTACCTCAACGCCGGCTTCTCCGGCGGCGAGAAGAAGCAGAACGAGGTCCTGCAGGCCGCGATGCTGGAGCCGTCGGTCGCCGTGCTCGACGAGATCGACTCCGGGCTCGACATCGACCGACTCCAGGACGTCTCGAAGGGGATCAACGCGCTCCGTGACGAACAGGGCACGGGCGTCCTCCAGATCACCCACTACCAGCGGATCCTCGACTACGTCGAGCCCGACCACGTGCACGTGATGCTCGACGGCGAAGTCGTCAAGAGCGGTGGCCCGGAGCTTGCCGAGAAGCTCGAGGACGAGGGGTACGACTGGGTCCGCGAGGACGCATTCGAGGCGGCGTAACCACAGATGGTCACGCAACAGGGATAAACGCGGCAAGACGTAACACATTACCATGAGTTCACAACAAGACGACCTCAAAGAGACAGATACCGAGGCCCGCTTCGAGTTCAAGAAGGAGGAAAAATCCGCCTTCCAGACCGAGAAGGGTCTCACCGAGGAGACGGTCCGCGTCATCTCGGAGGATAAGGGCGAACCGGAGTGGATGCTGGAGCGGCGCCTGCGCGCGCTCAAGCAGTTCCAGGAGATGCCGATGCCGACCGACTGGCCCGGCCAGCCGGACCTGAGCGAAGTCGACATCGACGAGATCATCCCGTACATCCGACCTGACGTCGACGTCCGCGCGGGCGTCGACGACTGGACGGAACTCCCGGACGAGATTAAAGACACCTTCGACAAGCTGGGCATCCCGGAGGCCGAGAAGAACGCGCTCTCCGGCGTCGGCGCCCAGTACGAGTCGGAAGTCGTCTACCAGAACATGCAGGAGCGCTGGGAGGAGAAGGGCGTCATCTTCTGTAACATGGACGAAGCCGTCCGAGAGCACGAGGACATCGTCCGCGAGCACTTCATGACGAAGTGCGTCCCCCCGAGCGACAACAAGTTCGCGGCGCTCCACGGCGCCATCTGGTCCGGCGGCTCGTTCGTCTACGTCCCGGAGAACACCACCGTCGACATGCCGGTGCAGGCGTACTTCCGGATGAACTCCGAGGGGATGGGCCAGTTCGAGCACACGCTCATCATCGCCGAGGAGGGCTCGGAAGTCCACTACATCGAGGGCTGTTCCGCGCCGAAGTACTCGGCGTTCAACCTCCACTCCGGCGGCGTCGAGGTGTTCGTCGGCGAAGACGCACACGTTCAGTACTCGACCGTGCAGAACTGGTCGAAGAACACGTACAACCTGAACACGAAGCGCGCCATCGCCGAGAAGGGCGGGCGCATGGAGTGGATCTCGGGGTCGATGGGGTCGAAGGCGACGATGCTGTACCCCTCGACGATCCTGAAGGGGCGCGGTGCCTCCGACAACCACATCACCATCGCCTTCGCGGGCGAGGGTCAGGACATCGACACCGGTGCGAAGGTGTACCACAACGCGCCGGATACCAAATCGACCGTCGAATCGAAGTCGATCGCGAAGGACGGCGGCCGCACGAACTACCGCGGCCTCATTCACATCGCAGACGGCGCCGAGAACTCCTCGACCGCCGTGGAGTGCGACGCGCTGATGTTCGACAACCAGTCGACGTCGGACACGATGCCGTACATGGAGATCAACGAGTCGAAGGTCGACGTCGCCCACGAGGCGACCGTCGGAAAGATCGGCGACGAGGACATCTTCTACCTGCAGTCGCGCGGCCTCGACGACGACGACGCCAAGCAGATGATCGTTTCGGGCTTCATCGAGCCCATCACGGAAGAGCTGCCCATCGAGTACGCGGTCGAGCTGAACCGGCTCGTCGAACTCGAGATGGAGGGCTCGCTCGGATAATATGAGCACGCAAGCAATCGAGAGCCTCTCAGAGGACACGGTACGACGCATCGCCGACGAACGCGACGAGCCCGAGTGGCTCTTACAGACCCGTCTGAACGCGCTTTCGGCGCTGGAGACGGCCGACCTGCCAGACGTCATCCAGACGCCGGGGCGTCGCTGGACCGACCTGGAGGCGCTGGACTTCGAAGCGCTCGTCGACCCGCTGAACCAGTCGGACACCACGGAGCGGGCGGCCGGCGACGACGAGGTCGTCGTCCTCCCCTTCACCGAGGCGTTCGAGGAGTACGGCGACATCATCGAGGCGAACTTCGGCTCGGTGCTCGACCCCGAACACAACTACCTCACGGCGCTGTCGGTCGCGCTCTTTACCACCGGTACGTTCGTCTACGTCCCCGAGGGCGTCGACGTCGAGGACGTGACGATCCGCGCGGAGATGAACTCCCGCTCGCTGTTCAGCCAGACGCTCGTCGTCGCCGAGGAGTCGTCGTCGGTGACGATCCTCGAGTCGATCGAGAGCGGTGACAGCAAGGTCGACGGCGACCGGTACTTCTCGAACCTCGTCGAGATCGCCGCGGGCGAGAACTCGAACGTTCAGTTCGGCTCGCTCCAGAACCTCGACGACGATTCGTACACCTACTCGCTGAAGCGCGGCGTGACGGACCCGTACGCGACGATCGACTGGATCGAGAGCAACTTCGGCTCGAAGCTCACGCGCTCCGACGTCGAGACCGAACTGAACGGCGACGGCTCCGAGACCCAGATCGTCGGGACGTTCTTCGGCATCGACGACCAGCACTTCGACCTGAACGCCCGCGTCTGGCACCAGGCCGAGCACACGACGGCCGACCTCGTCACGCGCGGCGTGCTCGACGACGTGGCCCGCTCCGTCTACGAGGGCGTCCAGGACGTCGGCGAGGACGCGTGGAACACGTCCAGCTACCAGCGCGAGAACACGCTGATGCTGTCGGACGACGCCGAGGCCGACGCGTCGCCGAAGCTGATCATCCACAACCACGACACCGAGGCGTCGCACTCCGCGACGGTCGGACAGGTCGACGCCGAGGACCTGTTTTACCTCGAGAGCCGTTCGATCGACTCGCACACGGCGCGAAACATGCTCGTCGAGGGCTTCTTCGTCCCCGTGTTAGAGGAGATAGCGGTCGACGAGTTCCGCGACGACGTCGAGGAGCTCGTCCTCGAACGCCTCCAGTAGCGGATTCGTCGGGTTTTTTTGCGGAATGGAGCGTCCGTGGAGCCGAAGCGCCCGCTCTCGGGCGTGTTCGAGACACCTCGACGCGAAGAGAGGTCGGTGCGGCTACGCGGAGTCGTCCGGCTTTTGCACCTCGGAAACGATGACGTCCCAGTCCGGGTGCTCGGCGCCGTTCCGGCACTCCCACCCGCCCTCGACGTCGACGTCCTGCTCGTGAGCATGGCGAAGGAGGGACCGCAGTTCGTCGTGGAACGCCGTCTCGTCGGACGGCGTCTCGTCTTCGGAGGTCATGTGGGCGAGACCTTCTCGATCACGACGGGCTCGTTGTCGTCGTCGGGCGCACGGCTCGCGCTCACGGAATTACCGGTGACGGTGACTTCGTGTCCCGCGAGCGTGGAGGTGACACGAACGTCGCCGTCGGTCGCCTTCCCCAGAAGGGCGTCGAGCGACTCGGTGTCGACCGAGTGGAACAGTGGGTCCATATCCGTCGGATCGACGTCTAAAATTTCTGCGAGGGTCGAAATAACTGCCATGCTGGCCGGGGTCTCCGCCTGGTCGTATCGCGCCAGATATGTCTCGGAGTTAGAATAGAAAGTAAACGATTCGAGAATGATTCCAGATCCTCTGAGAGTCATATAAACGTGTAACACTCTGCGCCGGTTCAAGTGTAGTACTGATAATACAGGAGGTTTATATATATATACTACAGAAGCGGGGGCCAGCGGCGTCGCCGGATCCCGGCGGGGGCGGCGACGCGTCACTCCGCGATCAGCGCCCTCGCGATCAGTCGACGGTGGCCGCGTCTGAGTCGAGAGGACAGCGACTGTTGTGAGATGCCGATCTCCGCCGCGATATCCTCCAGCGACGCCGTTCGCGGAGAGTCGAAGTAGCCCATCTCGTACGCCAACACCAGCGCCTCACGCTGGGCCTCCGTGAGATCGTACCCGTCGCCCTGGATTGGCAGTAGCGAGTGTACGGCAGTGATCTTGATCGGGATGTCGTGAGACTGGCAGTCCGTCCGGAACTCGCCGATCTGGTCGCGGCTCTCACCGCGGACCTCGAACTGCCACCCGTCCTTGGTTCCGATACCCGAGAGCACGACGATGTTGGCGTACGCGAGGGCGGACAGGACGCCGTAGTAGTCGTCTTCCCACTCGGCGCGCATGAGGTACTCGCCCTCGACCTCGTCGATGAGTTTGATGTTCACGACCCCTCGGTGCGCCTCGAAGGCGGCCTCGATGTCCGACGCGCGCGCACCGCGCACCCAGAAGTACGGGATGATGAGAGAATCGGCCGGGATGAGTCGCTCCAGTTCGACCGTCACCTCCGGCAGGTTCTCGAACACCGTCCCCAGCGGAAACTCGTCCGCCGGGCTCGTGAACTCCATAACCGTGGCCATAACGGCCGATCGCTCCGGATCGGTATAATGCACGAGTATGGTGTACCAAGTAGCCGTCCTCGGGCGGGAGAAGCCTTCGAACGGCCGATAGCATGGTATCCCATGCTTTCTGTATTTATAGGAGGGTCGAGAAGTAACGAACCAGACCTGATTGATGAGTGTGATCGTGGAGTTTCGTGCGTCGTCCGAGGATTTCGAGCTCGGGCAGATACTCTCGGTCGAGGGGAACTCCACCGTCGAACTCGAGACGCTCGTCCCCCTCGGAGAGGCCACCGTTCCGCTGTTCTGGATCCACAACACCTCGCGCGAGTCGTTCGTGGACGGAGTCCGACGGCACCCGACTGTCGACGAAGCCACTCCGATAGACGTGTTCGAAGATCGCACCCTCTTCACGCTGGAATGGAACGCGGACCAGGACCGCCTTATCCGCGCGATACAGGGGAACGGGGGGCAGATCCTGAACGCCGTCGGGAACCCGTCGACGTGGAAGTTCGAAGTTCGGTTCCCGAGCCACGGGTCGCTCAGCGCGTTCTCGACCGACTGCGACGACGAGGGGATCAATCTGGAAGTGACGCGCGTGTACAGCCCCTCGAACCCGGACGTCCAGCCGCGGTACGGGCTCACCGAGCCGCAGTTCGAGGCGCTCACGCTCGCGATCCGAATGGGATACTACGACATTCCGAGAGGGTGTACGACGAAGGAACTCGCCGACGAACTCGGTATCTCCGACCAGGCCGTCACCGAACGGCTCCGGCGCGCCATCGTGGCGCTCGTCACCGACACGCTCCCCATCGACGAGGGGGAAGAGTAATCGTCGCCTCGTCCGCGAAGTTTCCTATAAAGGTATCATGGTGTGGCATGGAGAAATGTCTCCCGGGAGAACCGAGTAGAGAGGAATATGTGCGCACCACCGAGGGCGAGACCGTGGTCCGTCGGACGGGCCGGCTTATGAACTCGGACCCAGGTTCCGGGGGGCGACCAAAGAGGCGGGCTACGGTCCGGACGCGATCCTCTCGACGATCGCCGACGAACGACGCCGGGCAATTCTGCGGACGCTGGACCGAGACGACGACTCCGTTTCCGGAGTGGACGCGCTCGTCGACGCCGTGCACGACGAAACGCGACGCGGAGACGCGTTGACGGCCGACGAGCGGCAACGGATCCAAATCAGGGTGACCCACGTCGATCTGCCGAAACTAGCGGCGGTCGGCCTCATCGAGTACGATGCCGACGCGAAGCGAGTTCGAAGCGTCGAGGGAGCGTTCACCCGACGACTGCGATCGGTGGTCGATGAGTACGAGGGAGAGACTCGGAACGGATAGGCCGACGGCGAACGTTCGATATCTCGAGAGATCTACACCTTCCCCGTTCCTGCAGAAACAGATATTCGGAAGTCGTAGAGAAGCGGATGACAGACGACAGAGAGGGACGAGAGACGGCGACGAAGGTCTGCCGCCGGGGTGGACACCAGATCCGGAGCGACGATTGACTCGGCAGATGAGTGACCGATCTCCCGCCGATGCCGGCGGCCCCGGCGTCGAGATCCGCAGACGGATCGGGTCACGGGCGAAGCGCGGGCGTCGTCAGCCGAGGCCTCTCGCGTCGACTGTTCGATCGGTGCCGTTCGTCGCATCGATCGCGGAGTGATCGAAATCCCCGCTCGTCCACGGCGTCGGTCCGTCCGAACGCGTCTCCGGCCGGAGGGGAACTCCTTAAGTCGGACTACGCCCGAGTCCGAGTGTATGCGAACGGGTGTATCGGACGGTGACAGGTGGTCGCCGTGAGCGTGAGCCAGCGGATCGCCTCCGACGACCAACTCGCCCGGTTGTTGCAGATAGGGATCGTGTTAGAGGAGGTGGTGGAGGCGCGAGCGCATCACCACTATCAGGGCGTCGACGCCGACCTCGACGACGAGATCGAGACGCTGCTCGCGGATGCGGCCGAGGAGTCCGCAGACCACCGCGAGCGGCTGGAGTCGCTCATCGCCGGACTCGGAGTGGACAGCGTCCCCTTCGACGAGATCGAATCACTCGTCGACGCCCGCTACGGACGGACCAAGCCCGAGGACTTCGACGGGATCCTGTACGATCAGCTGTGTAACGAGGAGACGGCGTACAAGTTCTACGACGACCTCATCGAGGCGATCGAGGCGTCCGACGCCGAGTTCTCGATCGATCGGGAGCGCCTCCTGAAGACCCTGCGAACGATCCGAGAGGAGGAGGCGGCGGGCGTCAGCGAGGTCACGGACGTCATGGAGCGACGATGAACCGGCGCACCGAACGGAGGACAAACCCCGACGGAGGAGAGCCGTGAACACCGCAGACCAGTACCTCAAGACGATATACGTCGTACAGAAACAGGAGGACGGCCCGGCCTCGACGGGATCGATAGCCGACGCCCTCGACGTGAGCCCGGCGAGCGCGAACGAGATGATCGGTAAGCTAGAGGGGCGCGGCCTCGCCGAGCACGAGAAGTACAAGGGAGTCCGGCTCACCGACGAGGGGATTGTCCGAGCGCGAGACGCCCTCCAGACCTACTGTATCATCGAGCGCTTCCTCACGAACGTCCTCGGCGTCGAGGAGTTCCGCGAGGAGGCCCGCGAGTTGGAGGCCGTGATCGACGACACCGTCGCCGACCGCCTCGACACGATCATCGACCGACAGCCGGAGTGTCCGGACTGCTTCGACCCGGAGACCGACGCCTGTGCGTGTCTGGAAGTCGCGATGGCCCCCGCCGAGTCGGATTGATCTGATCGGGAGACGCGGAGCGGTCCGCGTCGCCTCAGACGCCCGTAGAGTACCGCAGAATACCAGCGATGCCGCCGAACGCGTCCATCAGCTGTTCGCCTTTCTCGAAGTCCGTCGAGATGAACTTCGTGTCCGTCCCGCGCTGCTCGGCGATGTTCATCAGGTGTTCGATGACGTCGTCGCGTTCCTCGACGTCGGCCGGCTCGCCGCACTCGGCGCACTCGTGCTTGGGGGTCGAGTGTCGCGAGTCGACCACCTCGTACTCCTCGTGGCCGTTCGGGCACTCGTAGACGACGACGTCGGAGCGGAGGTCCTCGGAGATGAGGAGTCGGTCGACCGAGCCCATGATCAGGTTCCGCCGGGTCTGCTCGAACCCGTACGTCGCCTCCTCACCGGTGTTGAGCTTCTCGAAGAACTCCTCCATGTGGCGCTTATCCTCGACGAGTTCCTGGTCGGCGAGCGCCTCGCTGGCGTTGTCGACGAGGTCCTTGAGGCCGGACTCGTCGGTGTAGGCCACGTCGAACTTGCCGAGCACCTTGTCTTGGAGCTCGTGGTGGAGGTAGTCGCCGTCGAGGAACTCGTCTTTCGTCGGTGAGGGGCCGCCGACGAGAATGCCGTCGAGTTCGTGGCGTTTGTCGACGAACAGGTCGTTCGCCATCCCCGCGACCTCTTGATAGAAGTTGTCGATCGCTTCGAGCCGGAGGCGGGCGAATCGCTGGGCGGACTGACCCCCCTTCCGCTGTTTGCCGGGGACGAGCGAGGAGGCGGACTTGACGGGCTCGATCCGCTTGCCTTTCAGCCAGCCGACGTTGGCCTCGCGGCGGTCCAGGACGATGAGCCCGAACAGCCCGGAGTCCTCCAGCATGTGTTCGAGCGGTTCGGTGAGGAACGCGGAGTCGCAGTGGTAGCGGAACGACTGGACCGGCTCCGGGGGCGACTCCAGCGTCCGGGTGACCATGTCGGTCTGGCCGCCGCCGGCGTCGATCGCCCCCGAGAAGATCACGATCCCGTTCTCCGGCGGGAAGGTGTCGTAGTAGCGGAGGCGGTCCTTGATCGAGGTGAGCGCGTCCTGCACGGCCGTCCGGGTCTGCTTGGACTTGATGTTGGACGCCTCGCTGTGTTCCTGAGTGACGTGAGCGACCACGTCGGAGATCTGCCGGTCCTCGGGGATGTAGATGGTGACGAGCTGCGTGCCGGAGCCCTCGAAGTCCTTGAGCTCCTCGATGACCTTGCGGAACTCGTACTTCCGCCGGTCCTCGCTCGCCGCTTGGGCGTCGCTACTCATTACCCGAACTACGGCGGCGTGCGTGTAAGTAAGCTTTGACCTGACGAGACGGCGCGCCTCGGCCGCGAAGGCGACCGCTCACCGGTCTGGAAACCGCCGCGTTCAGGCGTAGTGCTCGTCGAGGTAGGCGACGATCTGGTCGCTCTCGTACATCGTGACGCCGCGGTCGGTGTCGACGAGGCACGGGATCCGGTCCTCGCCGCCCGCGGTGAGCCGGTCGTGGATCGTCTCGTTCGTCACGTCGCCGCCGACATCGCCCGGGAGCCGCGGGTTGTGCGCGACGTAGGAGACGCCGAGCTCGGAGAGCTTCTCGCGGACCTTCGCGCTGTACGGGCAGCCTTCCGACTGGTAGAGCTCCAACATGACAGTTACTCATGCGGTGTTCGAAACAAAATCAGTTGCGCCCACTCCCACACCGTCGGAGCGGGACAGCGGTGCCCTACATCGACTCGGGCGCCTCGACCCCGAGCACGTCGAGCGCGTTGGCCATCGTGTGTTTCGCGGCCGCGACGACGGCGACCCGGGCGGCCCGGAGGTCGTCGTCCTCGGCGGTCACGACAGGGCATTCCCGGTAGAAGGCGTTGTACGCGTCGGCGAACTCGCGGGTGAACGTCGCCACCGTGTGCGGCTCCAAGTCGTCGGCCGCCGCCTCGATGACGGCGGGGAAGCGGGCGATCTCCCGGAGGAGTTCGCGGGCCGCATCGGTCTCCAGCGCGCTCGCGTCGACGTCGAGGGCGTCGGTGTCGACGGCGCCGTCGGCGTCCGCCGTCACGCCCGGCACGTCAACGCCGGCCGCGGCGGCCTCGCCCAGGATGCCGGCACAGCGCGCGTGGACGTACTGGACGAACGGGGCGGACTGCGCCTCGAAGTCGAGCGCGTCCTCCCACTCGAAGGTGATCGCCTTCGCGGGCTGTTTGGAGACGATGTCGTACCGGACTGCGCCGATACCGACCTGGTGGGCGATGCGTTCGACGTCCTCGGCCGACAGGTCGTCGTCGCGGATGCGGTCGTCCATCCGGCTTTCGACCGCCTCGCGGGCGCGGTCGATGGCCTCGTCGAGGAGGTCGTCGAGCATCACGCCGGTCCCCTGTCGGGTGGACATCTTCCCGTCGGGAAGGTTGACGTACGAGTAGATGACGTGACCGAGCCGGTCCGTGTCGTTGCCGAGGAGTTCGAGGGTCGCGTCGAGCTGGTCTGCCTGCAGCTTGTGGTCCTCGCCGAGCACGGTAACGGCGCGGTCGTAGTTGGCGAACTTCCACTCGTGGTGGGCCAGGTCGCGCGTGGTGTAGAGGCTGGTGTCGTCCGAGCGAAGGAAGACGAGGTTCTTCTCGATCCCCCACTCGTCGAGCTCTAACTGCCAGGCGTCCTCCTCGTAGACGGCCTGCTCCGTCTCCTTCAGCCGCGCGGCGATGTCGTCGGTGGAGCCGTCGCGCATGAACCGCGTCTCCTTGACGAACTCGTCGAACTCCGCGGGGAGCCGCGCGAGACACTCTTTCATCCCGTCGAGGACGGTGTCGACGACCTCGCCGACGCGCTCGTACGTCTCCTCGTCGCCCGCTTCGAGACCCTGGAGGATGGCGGCGATCTCCGCCTCCGCGGCCTCGGCCTCGTCGGGATCGGCCGCCTCCAGGTACGCGTTCCCCTTCCGATAGTAACGCACGAGGTCGTACTCGGCGCGGTCGCGGGCGGGCTCCTCGTCGAGGTCGGACTCGTCGAACCGCTCGTACGCCCACGTGAACACCGCCATCTGGCGGCCCGCGTCGTTGACGTAGTAGTGGCGGTCGACGTCGTAGCCGGCGTACGACAGGAGGTTCGCGACCGCGTCGCCGACGATCGGATTCCGTGCTCGACCGACGTGGACCGGGCCGGTCGGGTTCGCGCTCGTGTGCTCGACGACGACGGTGGTGTCTCGGTCGGGGAGCGCGCCGTAGCCCGCGTCGGCGGCGGCCGCGTCGAGCGTGTCGACGAGGTAGCGCTCGCCGGCGTGGAAGTTGACGTACGGCCCGGCGGTGTCGACTGCGGCGAGGTAGTCGTAGCCGGCGACGTCGACCGCGGCCGCGACGTCTGCGGCCACGCTCGGCGGTGCGGCGCCGACCTCGCCCGCGAGTCGGAAGGCGACGCTGGAGGCGAGCGTCGCGTCCATGTCGTCGGGCGGGCGTTCGATACCGAGGTCGTCGGTCGGGAGGTCGAGCGAGTCGAGCGCGTCGCCGAGCGCCGACTCGACCTCCGACCGGAACTGCCTGAACATACCGTCCGTTCGTCGGTCGGCATAAAAGGCCCTTCCGAAGCGGCGCGGGGGGGAACGGCGGGTGGAGATCGGAGCGACCGACCTGCGGTGGCGCGCGCCTCCGAGCGGCCGACAGGCCACGAGGAATGCCGCGCGACCGACGAGGCTAGGGCCTCAGTCAGCAAATCGGTCTCGGTGAAAGCGGTCGCGTCGAAATCGATCGCGTCGTGGCGAACGACCGGCTCCTCTTCGTCCGATCCGCGAGCCCGATTTTTTATACGTGTGTGTCGATTCCAGAGGCGTGTTCGATGGCCCCTCCTGCCCCGAGTGCGGAAGCACGTATCTCGTGGTGAGACTGCGGACTCACGGGTATCCGCGATCCGCTGACGGTCCGGGCGCGGCGCGGCTCTACCGGTGTTTCAGGTGCTTCAACAAGTTCACTCCGGACGAGATCAGTCCGGAGGCGTAGCGGTCCCCGGTCTACTCGACGATTTCGTCGATCAGTTCGCTCGCGCTCCGCCGGACGGCCTCGTCGCTCTCGATCGACGGCTCCCAGCCGAGGTCGACGAGCCGCTCGATCGAGAGGCGCATCTTCGGCACGTCTCCGGTCCAGCCGCGGTCGCCGCCGGTGTACGCGTAGTCGGGGTCGACTCCCAGTTCGTCGGCGACGATGTCGGCGATGTCGGTGACCGACGTGGTCGTCCGGGTGCCGAGGTTGTAGACGTTCAGATCCTCGTCGGCGTGCTCGACGACGTACTGGATGGCCTCGACGCACTCCGAGACGTGCATGTACGAC
Organism: Halorubrum wangae; assembly: GCF_051194135.1. Classification (NCBI taxonomy): domain Archaea; kingdom Methanobacteriati; phylum Methanobacteriota; class Halobacteria; order Halobacteriales; family Haloferacaceae; genus Halorubrum; species Halorubrum wangae. The sequence continues at coordinate 262,145 of NZ_JBLZNH010000003.1, forward strand.
TTCTCCTGCCGCCCGTCGCCGAGGATCTCCAGTTCGCTCGGGTCGTCGTCCAACTTCTGGATGAAGTCGGGGATCACGTTGCCGCGCTGGTGCGGGCCGACGATGTTCGCGAAGCGGAACACCCACGATTGGACCCCGTAGGAGTGGGCGTGCGTCGAGATGAGCGCCTCGTCGGCGAGCTTCGAGGAGCCGTAGATGGAGATGGGTTCCAGAGGGCCGTGGTCCTCGGGCGTCGGGCGGGGCGCCTCGCCGTACACCGTCGAGGAGGAGGTGAAGGCGAGTTGGTCGACGCCGACCTCGTGCATCCGTTCTAAGACGTTGTACGTCATCGTCGTGTTGTCCTCGAACAGCTCTCGGTCGTCGTCGTAGTTCGTGTCGGTGAACGCGGCGAAGTGGAAGACGATGTCGAGGTCGCCGGTGACCGCTCTGGCGACGTCGTCGGCGTCGGTCAGGTCTGTTTCAACGAAGTCGGCGCCGTCGGGGACGCGGTCGCGGGCCCCCTTCGAGAGGTCGTCGGCGACGCGGACGCTCGCGCCGCGGTCGAGGAGTCGAGCCGCGAGATGGCTCCCGACGAGCCCTGCGCCGCCCGTCACGAGCACGTTCGAGTCATTGAGCATACACGTGTGTCAGCACGGGGTAATAAGTACGCGTCGGTCGATCGAGACACGCGACGGCCGATCCGCGGCGCTCCCGCGGTTCGTCGCCCGCTCAGAGCCCCTCTCTGCCGCCTTCTTGCGCGAGGATGACGACCATTGAGAGCCCGGAGATGACGAGCAGGATGAGGGTGGGGACGACCGCGTACTGGTACAGCGCCGTCTCCTGTGCCCGCCAGATCTGCGTGACAATCGTCTCGAACCCCGACGGGCGGAGGATGAGCGTGACCGGGAGCTCTTTCATCGTCGTGAGGAAGACGAGGGCGGCGCCGGCGACGATGCCGGACCGAGTGAGCGGGAACGTCACGCGGCGGAACGTGCCCATCGAGGACTCCCCGAGCGTCCGCCCGGCCTCGACGAGTTTGGGGTCGACCCCGAGGATCGCAGTCCGCGTCGAGCCGACGACTTGCGGCAGGAACCGGACGACGTACGCGAACACCAACAGCGGGAGCGTCTGGTAGAGCCACGGGACGTACCCCGACCCGAAGTACACCAGCGCGAGCGCCAGCACGATGCCGGGGACGGCGAACCCGACGTACGTCGCCCGCTCGAACAGCGTCGACAGCGGCGACTCGTGGTTCGCGGCGAAGTAGGCGATGGGGAGCGCGGCCAGCGCGGCGGCGACCGCGGCGGCGGCCGCGACCGAGACGCTGTTGACGACCTGAATCGGTTCGAACGCCATCGAAGGACGGCGCCCGGCCTCAGAGCGGAGGAGCCACAGGAGCAGGATCCAGAGCGGGACGACGAGCGCGACGCCGGCCACGGACGCCGGCAGAAGCGTCGCCGGCCAGCGCCATCGTCCGAGGCGCACGAGGCGGTCGGTCGTGCCCGCGTCGTCGCCCGCGGCGTCCCGGTTCGACCGCACCAGCCACTCCAGCGTGAGCACGACGAGCACGACCACGAGGAGTTGGAGGGAGAGCAGGGCGGCGTAGTCGCGGCCGAACGCGTTGTACTCGACGTATATCTGCCGGGTGAACACGGGGAGTCGCATGATCGACGGAGTGCCGAAGTCTGAGACCGCGTACAGCGCCGCCAGCAGCGAGCCGGCGGCGACCGCCGGTCGGATGACGGGGAGGGTGACCCGGCGGAACGCCTCGAACCGCCCGTGGTTCAGCGTCCGTGCGGCCTCGATCAGCGTCGTGTCGAGCGAGAGGAGCGCCGCCCGCGTCGTCAGGTAGACGTACGGGTACGTGTACAGCGTGATGACGAGAATCGTGCCCGGAAGCCCGTACACCTCCGGGAATTGGCCGATACCAAGGGGTGCGAGCACGTCGTGGAACTCCCCCTGCGGGCCGAACGCGGAGACGAACGCGAACGCGCCGACGTAGCTCGGGACGACGAGAGGGAGCGCGGCGACGACGGACCAGAACCGGCGGAAGGGGAGGTCGGTCCGAGCCGTGAGATACGCCAGCGGGACGCCGAACAGGATAGACAGCGACGTGACGCCCGCCATCAACAGCAGACTGTTTCCCAGCACCTCCGCGGTCCCGACGCTGAACAGCAGTTCCATCGCGCGCGACCGCTCGACGGTGACGGCCTCGATCACCAGCCAAGCGAGCGGGAACACCATCGTCGCGGCGATGGCCGCGGACAGCAGCGTCAGCCCCAGCGGGAGACGGTCGTCGCCGTCTGTCAGGAGGTTACGGATCCGGCGTGTGAGGCTCATGGTCCGAGAGGGAGGATGTGTGCCGGACGAAGGAGACACCGACCGTTAGCAGTTCCGATCCGACCGTCGGCCGGCTCCGACGGATATAATAGTTTAGGGAGGCCTAAATTCAGCATGGAACTGACGCGGCGCGACGCTGTGGCCGCGCTCGCCGCTGTCGGCGCGACCGGCGGGGTCGCGCTCGCGGCACGTCAAGGCGCCGACGGACGGGGCGACGGCGGAGACGGGCCGCGAGACGGCGCGCTCCCCGACGCGGCCGTCCGCGCGTCGATGGTCGCGGTCGCGGCGGTGGTCTACCCGAGCGAGGTCGACGGCATCGGGGCGTTCGTCGACCGCTTCCTCGACGGGCGACTCGACGGCTCGCCACACGCCGACGGGCTCCGCGCGACGGTCACCGAACTCGACGACGTGGCCCGGGCGTGGCACGACGCGCCGGTCGCGGAACTTTCCGAGAGCGACCGCGACCGGCTTCTTCGAGAAGTCGGTGCCGATGTCACCGACGAGGATTCGACCGGCACGCTCGCGGAGCGGGTGCGATACTACGTGGTCAATGAGCTGTTGCTGGCGCTGTACGCCTCGCCGACGGGCGGCGAACTCGTCGGACTGGAGAACCCGCAGGGCCACCCCGGCGGGACGGAGAGCTATCGGCGAGGACCGCAATGAGCGCAGGGAACGTCGACCGGACCTCCGTAACGAACGCGGACGTCTGCGTCGTCGGCGCCGGTCCCGCTGGCGCGCTCATCGCCGACCGGCTGGCCGACGACCACGAGGTGGTCGTCCTCGACGCCGGGCCCCGGTTCGACCCCGCAGACCGCCTCGCGCGACAGGAACGGGCGATCCGCCCGAGCCACGACCGGCCCGACGTCTGGGACGGCGACGGGGAGCGCGACGCCTACAGCAACGCCGGGGAGCGGTTCTACCCGCTGAACCACGCTCGCGTCAAGGGGGTCGGCGGGTCGACGCTCCACTGGCAGGGGATGGTGATGCGGCTTCACGAGGACGATTTTAACTCGGAGACGGAGCGCGGCGTCGGGGCGGACTGGCCCGTCGACTACGGCGACCTCCGACCCTACTACGCCGCGGCCGAACGCGAGTTGGGCGTCGCCGGCGCCTCCGACAACCCCTACGCGCCGCCCCGCGAGGAGCCGCATCCGATGCCCGCGTTCGAGCCCTCCTACAGCGACTCGCTGTTCGCGGAGGCGTGCGAGGAGTTGGAGATCGACATGCACTCGGTGCCGAACGCGCGCAACTCCGAGCCGTACGACGACCGCTCCGCCTGCGTCGGCTACGGGACCTGCCAGCCCGTCTGCCCGGCGGGCGCGAAGTACGACGCGACCGTCCACGCCGAGCGCGCGGAAGCGAAGGGCGCGACCGTCATCGACCGCGCTCCCGTGCACCGACTGGAGCACGACGCCGACCGCGTCACCGCCGCCGTGTACGAGACGCCGGACGGAACGGTGCACAGACAGGCGGCCGACGCCTTCGTCGTCGCCTGCGGCGGGGTGGAGACGCCGCGGCTCCTGCTTCTGTCAGAGTCCGACGAGTATCCGGACGGCTTAGCGAACTCCAGCGGGACCGTCGGGAAGTTCTTCATGGACCACCTGTTCGCCGGCGTCGGCGGCACCCTGGACGAACCGACGAGACAGAACCACGTCGGCTTCTACACCAGCGCCTGCGACCAGTTCTACGACGAGGCCGACGCGGAGACCGCCCCGTTCAAGCTGGAGTTCTTCAACTACGCCGGCCCGTCGCCCGTCGAGGAGGCGCTGACCGGCGACGACTGGGGGGACGACCTCTTGGCGCGGCTCCGCGACGGCTACGGCACCCACGTCGCGATAGGCGGGCTGGTCGAGCAGCTCCCGCGCGCCGACAGCTACATCGGACTCGACCCGGACCGGACCGACGACCGCGGCAACCCCGTCCCGGAGATTCACTGGCGCGTCGGCGACCGGGCGCTCCGGACCGTCGAGCGCGCGAACGAAATCCAGCGGTCAATCCTCGAGGCACTCGGCGCGGATATCGAGTGGGTCGTCGGTCCCGACGCAACCGGCCCCGCGTACCACCACATGGGCACCACGCGGATGAGCGACGACCCAGACGCGGGCGTCGTCGACGCCGACTGTCGGACCCACGACCTCGACAACTGCTGGATCGCGTCCAGTTCGGTGTTCCCCACGAGCGGCGCGATGAACCCCACGCTCACCATCGCCGCGCTGGCGCTGCGCGTCGCCGACGACGTCGATCGCCAAATATGACACTTTTTTAGGCAAACCTAAAAACTCAAGTGGGTGGAGCGGCCCGTTCGAGGTAATGAGCGGATCACTCGCCACGAACGGCGCGACCGAGGAGGTCGACGAGACCGACGACGAGGCGACCAATGCAGTCGACGCGGGGGTCGCCGACCGGAACGGGGACGCAGGACGCGGAGACGAGTACACCTTCGACGACGTCAGCGTCGTGATGGGGACCTACAACGAGGCGGAGGCGATCGGAACGGTCCTCGACGACATCGACCAGATCACCGACGGGCGTGCCGAGGTCGTCTGCGTCGACGGCTCTGCCGACGAAACGCCGGACATCGCCCGCGAGCACGGCGCGACGGTGATCGAGCAGGAGCCCCAGGGGTACGGCGTCGCCGTCCGCGAGGCGGTCCTCGCGCCCGATCGTCCGGTGGTCGTCACCACCGACTGCGACGACACCTACCCGATGGAGGCGCTCCCGGAGTTCCTCGAGGCGATCAACGACGGCGCCGACGTCGTCAGCGGGGACCGCCTCTACCACGGCGCCGACACGATGCCCGCGTTCAACCGGCTCGGAAACCACGCGTTCGCGCTCCTCGCGTCCGTCCTGATGGGCGAGCGCGTCCACGACACCACCACCGGGATGCGCGCGTACCGCCGCGGGGTCGTCGAGGGCATCGACTGGACCGAGAACACCGGCCTCTCGGCCGAACTCCTCATCCGCCCGCTGATGCGCGGTCACGACGTACGCGAGCGACCGATCGAGTACGCCGAGCGCCTCGGCGAGACGAAACTCGACCCGATCGAGGGTGGCGTCGCCATCGCGAAGTCCATCGTCACCGTCTGTCTCGAGGAGCGGCTGCGACGACTCTGAGCTCGGGACGGCTCCGGAACCCTGAGGTCACATTATGCACCGACGACGCGGACCGCCGGAAGCGACACCGTATAAATAGAACTGCGGTCGCGACGGCCATTTATTGATAAACGCGATGGCGCGCGCCTCCGAGCGGCCGCCGAAGGTGGCCGCGAGGAGCGCGTGCGAGGGAGTCGCGACCGAAGGGAGCGACGAGGCTGGGGAGGCGTGAGGTGCGGGCGCTGTGCGGGCGCTGTGCGAGTGGAGCTTTGGAGGTGTTCACCGACAATCCGTTAGTAACCGCTTATAAACGAGCGATTGAATCGGTGGAGACGGTCTCCGTCGGGCCGCGGTCAACTATTTATAAGCGACCGCCGGCGACTCACCGCTCCTCGTTCCCTTCGGCCTCCGTCTCGAAGGCGACCCACTCGGCGTGCGCGTCCGGGTCGTCGGGCAGATACGTTCCGGCCGTCCCACACTCAGTCGTGAGTCGACACACCGAGCGCTCCGGCGGCCAGACGACTTCGACTCGTCCCCCGGACGCCCGGACCGTCGCCTCCTGTCGGTAGGTGAACGTCGAGCCCGCGGGGTCGACGAGCGTCACCGTGACGATCACCTCGTCGCCCGCGGAGTCGACCGGAACGGTCGCGTTCGGTGCGCCGGCCAGCCGCGCGCCGGCGGGCGTCAGCGACCAGTCGACCGTGAGCGAGTCGCCGGGGTCGCGCACGTCGTACTCGACGGCCGCGCTCTCCCCGGCGCCGGACGGGTCGCCGCCGGCAGTCTCCAGCCGAACGACCGCGCGTTGAACGCGGTCGGGGACCCCGACCGCAGTCTCTGCGTCGATCCGAGAACCCTCTCGAACGGCGAGCGATTCGAGCTTCGGGGCGACGTGCCGATCCGGGTCGGGCGTCCACGTCCCCTGATACGCGTAGCGGCGGAGGTCGCGGTCCGGGTAGGAATCGATCACGGCGAAGTCCTCGGCCGGGTCGCGGTCGAGCGCGTACACGACCGGGCCGTCCAGTCCCGGATCGTTCCGAAGTGGCTGGAACGGGTGGTGGAGCCAGTCGCCGTACGGCGTGGGGACGAACACGAGGTCGTCCTCGAACTCGGCCGCCTCGATCGGTTCGTAGGCCGTCTCGTACTTGTCGGCGTGCGCAGAGTGCCGGTCGAGCGGCGCTTCGACCGCCGCGGCCGCCCCGAGCGCCCCGCCGAGAACGACGAGCACCGCGACCGCCAGAACCGCCGTCCGCGCCGTCCCCGGAGAGACTCGCGACGCGAGCCGCGAGCGGAGCCCGGAGAGGCCTCGGCCGCCGGCGACGAGCGCGAGACCGCCGAACACCGACAGCGGGACGAGGAGGTCGAAGTGGTAGAAGGGACCGAAGCCGGCGACCAGTCCGTCCGTCGGGTCCGAGAGCGTCGCGAGGAGGTTGTTCGTTCCCCAGAAGAAGAGGTTGCCGACGACGACGGCGACGACGACGCCCACGAGGAGGAGCCCGGCGGTGCGCTCGAAGCGACGGCCGGCGAGCGTCTCGGAAGCGTGGTCACCACCGGGAGACTCGTCGCCGAAGCCGGTGCCGAGCGCGTGCCGTCCGGACAGCCAGCGCCGCGCCGCCAAGCCGCCGCCGGCGAGCGCGAGCAGGGTGCCGAGCGGCCCGGCGACGACCCAGCGCGTGGCGAGGTACCACAGCGCATACCCGTTGGAGCGGAGCGCTAGTTCCGGCGTGTACGCCTCCGTGTGGCCGAGAATCCGACGCTCGCCGAATCCGGGACCGTCCATCGGAGCGAACGCCTCGTACGGGAAGGTCAGCGGGGAGCCGGTCATCCGGAGGTTGTACGCGAGGGTGACGCCGACGAAGAGGGTACCGAGGAGCGCGGTGAGTCCGTGCCGACGGACCGGCCCGAGACGGGACTGGAGCGCGGCCTCCCGCAGCGAGACCGCGTCTCGGACCGCGACGGCGACTCGGATCAGCGCGTGCAGGATGAAGGGTGCGGCGAACAGCACCGCGGTGTACGGTCGGGCGAAGAAGGCGAGCCCGGTCGCGACCCCGGCGACGGCGGCCAGCGCGAGCGATTCGTCCCGGACGCTCCGGAGGTACGCGACCGCGAACAGCAGGTTCAGGAACGTCGTCGGGGCGTACGGGAGGAACACCGAGGAAGTGACGGCCGCGAGCGGCGAGGCCGCGAAGCAGACGGCGGCCGCGAGACCGACCCGCCGATCGAAGACGGTCGACCCGAGCAGGTACACGAGCGCGGCGTTGCCGGCGGCGACCGCCGCGAGCGTCACGCGGGGCTCGCCGAACAGCGCCATCGAGAGGGCGTACATCGCGGCGGGAAATGGGTTGTACTTCGGGTAGAGCCGTCCGCCGTCCTCGACGAAGAACCACGGATGGACGGCGTCTGCCAGCGCGCCGGCGTGGATCTCGAACTGGCCGGAGAGCAGCAGCGCGGCCTGCATGAGGTAGACGCCCTCGTCGTGGTTGACCGAGTGGTAGCGGAACACCGTCGCGGCGATCAGAAAGGTGAGCGCGCCCGCCGCGGCGGCGACGATGGCAGCGGCCAGCGTGAGGCGGTCCGCGCGACGCAGCCGGGCGCGGACGCCGCTCGCGAATCGAGACGCGAGTCGGCGGGAACGACGAGCGGCGGAGGGTGACGACACGGGAGTCGACGGCGCGCCCTACACCTCGACGCCGGCCTCGCGCATGAGGTCGATCGTCGGTTCGAGATCGGACAGCTGTGTCAGGTCGATGTCGGGGACGTCGAGTTCGTCGATCGTCGGGAGGTCGCCGATCGGCTCCACCTCGGGGATGAGCGGGTACTCGAACGTCGTCCGAGCGAAGTAGTCCTGCGCCTCGGCCGACAGCAGGTGCCGCACGAAGTTCTGCGCGAGGGTCGCGTCGGCGGCGGTGTCGACGACCGCGGCGCCGGCGACGTTGAACACCGCGCCGGCGTCGCCGCTGGTGAAGGCGGTGCCGATCGACGCGTCGGGGTTGCCGTCGAGGACACGCTGGATGTAGTAGTGGTTCGTGAACGCCGCGTCGATCTCGCCGTCGGCGATCGCCTGACAGGCGGCGAACTCGTCCGCGTAGCTACTGATGCCGGAGTCGACGACCGCCTCCAGCCAGTCAAGCGTCGCGTCGGGGCCCTCAATGAGCCGCATCGCAGTAATGAACGCCTGACAGGAGCCGTACGAGGGGGCCCAACCGAGGCTTCCGGCGAACTCTTCGGGATACGCCATGATGTCGTCCGGCAGGTCGTCGCCGGAGAACTCGTCGGTGTTGTACGGGACGGTTCGGGCGCGCCCTGACGTGCCGATCCACTGCTCGGTCCGGAACTCCTCGCGGACCATGTCGGTGATCTCCGCGGGGAGCGCCTGCGTTCGCCCTTCGTTAGCGAGCGCGCCGAGCGCGCCCGCGTTGACCGAGTAGAACACGTCGGCCGGCGACCCCTCGCCCTCGTTGACGATGGCGTTCACGTGGTCGGTGGAGCCGGCGTACCGAACCGTCAGGTCGAAGTCGTCGTACAGGTCGTCGATGTACTCGACGAGTTCGCCGACGAGGAACTCGCCTCGGCCGGAGTAGACGGTGAGTTCGCCGGACAGGTCGGGCATGTCGGCCATCGACGTGCCGCCGGGAGCGTCGCGCCCCTCGCGGCCCGAGCCGATCTGGCCGATCGGCGACTGGGAGTCGTCGCCGTCGTCGTCGTCGTTGCCCGTACAGCCCGCCAGCCCGCCGACGCCGAGCGCGCCCGCGGCTGCGAGGAACCGGCGTCGCCGAACCTCGCGTCCGGTAGAGTCGTGGTCCATCATGTGTTTTAGGCTTACCTAAACAGGTTTAGTCGTGTCGGTTCAGTCGTCCGCGACCATCGGCGTCCGGCGAATCGCGTCGAGACAGTCGAGCCAGTCGCGCATGTACTCGCCGCAGTGGTTGAGGAACGCGCCGTTGTTCCACTCGGAGAAGTCACCCTCCGCGAGCGCGTCGGCCGTCTCCCCGAACACCGCCGCGAACGAGTCGGCGTCCTCGCCCGCCTCGTCAACGACTTCCCAGACGTGTTCGTTCAGTTCCAGCCCGGCCACCTCGTTCGCGAGGTCGTCGAACGTCGACCGCGGGGCCTTGTTGTGTTCACACAGCGGACCGCCGTTATAAATGCGTTTGTCGAGTACGTCGCAAGCGCGTTTGAGGAAGAGGCCCGACCAGATGTCGTCGAACCGGCCGACCTCCCACTCGTTGTCGTCCATCGGGAGCTGGTAGAACGCGGGGATCACCTCGCGGCGGAACGCGAGGTTCATCGAGCAGACCGTGAGGTAGTTGCCGCGCGCGGCGACGAAGTCCTCGCCGAAGTCGTCCGCGGTCGTGCGGGTCTGAGCCTGCCCCTCCAGGTCGCCGTCCATGAGGATTCGGACCGCGTCGAGGTCCGGGACGTTCGTCCACAGCCCCTGAGAGGCGACGACCTCGCCGACTTCGACCTCGACCGCGTCCGTCTCGACCGTCTCGTTCATCGCCGAATACGGGTACCCGCGGGGGTAGAGGCCGTGTTCGTCGGCGTTCCGGTGGAGGACGTTCACCCAGTTCTCGTCGGAGCCGACGGACTCGACCTCGCCCTCGAAGGCGAGGTTCTCCATGTGGCGCCCGAAGTAGTCCTCGTCGTCGTGCGGGAGCGTGTCGTCGTCGATAAAGAGGCCGTATTCGAAGGAGTCGTCGGCCCACATGTAGAGGAGTCCGAAACTCGTCTCGGCGTGGCTCGCGGCCGGAACGACGTGACCGTACTCCGCGACCCCGTTCGACTCGTACCACTCCTCGCGGCGGCTCCCGTCGAACACCTCGCCGGAGACGTCGAGGTCGGCGAGCATCGCGCGCATCTCGTCGACGTCACAGAAGTCCTCGGTGACGAGTACGAAGTGGAGCCGGTCGGTATCGAATCCGTGCTCTCTGGCGTTCGCAACGTACTCTCGGAGGCACTCGTACTCACGAATCGTGGGAACGATGACGCAGACGTCCCCGCTCGCGGCCGACGGGTGGCGTTCTTCCATACTGCACACTTTTTAGGTTGGCCTAAAAGTTTGACGGTCCGGGGTTCGACGCCTCGCCCTCGCCGCCCGTCGCGGAGGCGATCGTCGGCGAGAGCCCGAACGCGAGCGCCGCGACTCCGCCGCCGACGAGCGTGACGGCGTTTTTCAGCGCGTGATCGAGGATCGCCGCCGCGAGGGCCGTCTCGACCGGAAGGCCCGTCGCGCTCACGACGAGGCCGGTGAACGCCGCCTCGTACAGCCCGATTCCGCCCTGCGAGAGCGGGAGCACCTTGGCGAGGTTGCCGACGCTGACCGCGAGCGTCCCGACGACGACCAGCGTCGGTGCCGACAGGAGACCTCCGACGCCGCCAACGAGCGCGGCGAGCACGAACACGGCTGTGAGGATATCGAGCGCCCAGATCAGGAGGCTCCAGAGGAACACTGCGCCGAGACGTCGAGGGGAGGCCGCGACGACCCGGATCGACGCGCCGAACCTGACGGCGGCGTCGACGGCCCGCGCGAGTCGGGGGCGCTCGATCCGAGCACGGAGCGCGGGACCGAACTCCCGATCGCTTCGCGCGACCGCGACGGTCGCGAGCGACGCGATCAGCGCGACGCCGGCGATACCGGCCGCGGCCGTGACCGCAGTCGACGGGCCGACCGCGCCGATCGACGCTCCCGAACCGGGCGAGCGACCGGTCAGGAGCAGTGCGCCAAGCGCGGCCCCGCCGAGCGCGCCGATCGCGACGAGGTCGAACGCGCGTTCGACGGCGAGCGAGGCGACGCCGGTCGGGTACGGCACCCCTCGGCGTTCCTTGAGCAGGTACGCGCGGACGCCGTCGCCGGCGCGGGCCGGGACGACGAGGTTCGCGGTCTGACTGGCGAATGCGGTCGCGGTGAGGAAGCCGGTCCCGCAGCGACGACCCATCGCCGAGAGCACGTCGCCGTACCGCCGTCCCCTGATCGGCCACGAGAGGAGGTAGGCGACGAGACCGAGCGTCAGCGCCGTCGGATCGGCCGCCGTGACGGATTCGACGATCGCGTCCGCGTCGACGCTCCGGGCGAGGATCGCCGCGCCGATGCCGAGGACGAGGAGCGTCGACACGACGGTGAGCCGTCCGCGCGAGACGCCGGCACGGACGCGTCCCAAGATCCCGTCGCCCGTCACGGCCGTGACCCGGCGCGCCGGATCGACCGGCGTCTGCCGGCCGACGTGCCGATTCGAGGGCGTTCGAGGGGGCGTTCGACGGTCATGTAGTTATTTAGGTTGCCCTAAAACACATAACCCTGACGGTTCGATCGATTCGACGAATTCCGTCGAGAGCGAACCGACCCGCGTTCTCGGGAACCGCAGACCGCCGAAAGCCGTTTTTGTACGGCTCACAAAATATCGTACATGTCCGATTCGGTTCGCATGTGGCTCGTTGAACGGACGTACTCCGACGACGAGCAGAACATGGTGATCCTCACGTACGCCACGCCCGATGGCACGCGCTACTTCCGAAAGGAGCGCGCGCTCACCTCGTTTTCGGACGTCCGGGACACCACGGCAGCGGTCGACGCCGACCCGGCGAACGTCGGCCACGTCGACGACCCCGACGACCGCGAGCGGTACGCGGCCGAAGCCGAGCGGATGGCAGCGGCTCACACCCCCGACGACGTGATCTGAGCGGCCGACTCGGCGGGGCGACGCGGCCGCGCTTAAACCGATCCGGACCCAACAGGACACTGATGCGAGCCACCCTCGACACCCTCGCGATCGCCGCGCTCTTCGGGATCGCACAGGGAGCACTGCGCTTCGTCGACCTCGCGGGAGTCTTCGCGCTCGCGACCCCGCTGTCCGTCGCGCCGTGGACGGTCGTCACCAGCGTGTACGCGCACGGGTCGGTCGGCCATCTGCTGGCGAACGGCCTCGCGCTGCTCCTCGTCGGACCGCTGATCGAGCGGCGGACGACGCGGCTCCGCTTCCACGCGTTCGTGGTGGCGACCGGCGCGCTCGCCGGGATCGCACAGGTCACGCTCGGCGGACTGATCGGCCCGCCGAGCGCCGTCTTGGGACTGAGCGGAGCGGTGTTCGCGCTCGGCGGGTACCTGCTCGCGGGCAACATCGTGACGGCGACGCTGTTCGACCGACTGCGGCTCCCGCCGCGCGCGCAGTTCGCACTGTTCGGACTCGTCGCCGTCGTGCTCACCGCGACGACCGCGGCGCCCGGTGTAGCGCTGATCGCCCATGCCGTCGGCGCGTTCTGCGGCCTTCTCGCGGGACGGATCGGACTGTTGGACGCTCGGTGAGAATCGACGGACAACGCCGTCGCTGGCGGCGATTAAAGAAAACGAAGAGAGCGGAAAACGCCCTAGCGCTTAGTCTTCGAGAACGATCTCGATGCTGACGTCGTTCGGCACTTGGACGCGCATGAGCTGGCGAAGCGCGCGTTCGTCGGCGTCGATGTCGATCAGACGCTTGTGGACGCGCATTTCCCAGTGCTCCCACGTCGCCGTCCCCTCACCGTCCGGGGACTTTCGCGACGGGATCTCGAGCGTCTTCGTCGGCAGCGGGATCGGGCCCGACAGGGCGACTCCCGTCGAGTCCGCGATCTCGCGGACGTCGTCGCAGATGTCGTCGAGGTCCTCGGGGCTCGTGCCGGCGAGGCGGACGCGTGCCTGCTGCATCGATTATCGCTCGTTGACTTCGAGCACCTTGCCGGCCGCGATGGTCTGACCCATGTCGCGGATGGCGAAGCTGCCGAGTTCCGGAATCTCGCCGGACGGCTCGATGCTGAGCGGTTTTTGCGGGCGAACGGTGACGACCGCGGCGTCGCCGGATTTGATGAAGTCCGGGTTCTCCTCGGCGACCTCACCGGACGACGGGTCGATCTTCTGGTTGATCTCCTCGATCGTACAGGCGACCTGCGCCGTGTGGGCGTGGAAGACCGGGGTGTAGCCGGCGGTGATGACCGACGGGTGCTGCATGACGACGATCTGCGCCTTGAACGTCTCGGCGACGCTCGGCGGGTCGTCGGCGGGACCACAAACGTCGCCGCGACGGATGTCGTCCTTGCCGATGCCGCGGACGTTGAACCCGACGTTGTCGCCCGGCTCGGCCTTGGGTACTTCCTCGTGGTGCATCTCGATCGTCTTCACTTCGCCGCCCACGTCGGACGGCTGGAAGGAGACGTTGTCGCCGATGTTGAGGATCCCGGTCTCGACGCGTCCCACGGGGACGGTCCCGATACCGGAGATCGTGTACACGTCCTGGATGGGGAGTCGGAGCGGCGCGTCCGTCGGCGGCTCGGACTCCGGCAGGTCGTTGAGCGACTCCAGCAGAGTGGGGCCGTCGTACCACGGGGTGTTGTCGGACTCCTCGGAGATGTTGTCGCCTTCGAAGGCCGAGATCGGCACGAACGTGGTGTCGTCGGTGGCGAAGCGGACCTGGTTGAGCAGGTTCTTGACCTCTTCGACGACCTCCTTGTAGGTGGACTCCTGGTAGTCGACCAGGTCCATCTTGTTGATGCCGATGATGAGCTCGTTGATGCCCAGCGTGCGGGCCAGGAACACGTGCTCTCGGGTCTGGGGCGCGACGCCGTCGTCTGCCGCGACGACGAGCACCGCGTTGTCGGCCTGCGAGGCGCCCGTGATCATGTTCTTCACGAAGTCACGGTGGCCCGGGCAGTCGACGATGGTGAAGTAGTAGTTGTCCGTGTCGAACTCCTGGTGGGCGATGTCGATCGTGACGCCACGCTCGCGCTCCTCGGCGAGGTTGTCCATCACGTAGGCGAACTCGAAGCCGCCTTTGCCCTTCTCTTCGGCTTCCTCGCGGTGCTGCTCGATTACGTGCTCGGGGACGCTCCCCGTCTCGAAGAGGAGGCGACCCACGAGCGTACTCTTGCCGTGGTCGACGTGGCCGATAATGGCCAGGTTCTGGTGCGGTTTGTCACTCATGGGGTAATCACGCGCTAAGGCGCTCTGTGAGTAGGTTTCGGTTGATTCCACTAAAACGGTTTCGATACGGGTCACAGAGCATCTCGCCGCCGTCGGGCGATTATCGACAACGCGGGGCACGGCAGCGGGGCACACGATCGGGGGTGAGATCGCGGTCGCGCGGCTCGGCGGGGAAACTGTCGGTGGTGAGGCGGCCGGGGTCCCGCCGCCGGCGGCGCTCGCTACTCCAGTCGGCCGACGTCCCCGAGCACCGCGCTCGCCGTCTCCGGGCCGCCGGCGCCGCGTCCCGAGATGTTGAGCCGGCCGGCGTGCGAGGTCTCGATCTGGACGATATTCTGCGTCCCCGACACCGCGAGCGTCCCGTTCTCAGGGACGAGCCGGGGGGCAACGCGGACCGTCTCGCCGGTCGCCTCGCCGATAAGGCGGACGGTCCGACCGTCCTCGGCGGCGAGCCGAAGCGCCGATCCCGGCACGTCACGAATCCCGGAGACGTCGGCGTCATCGAGGGTGAACTCTCGGGCGTCGGCCGGGTCGTCGGCCGCACCGAAGGAGAGCACGTTCGCGAGGATGACGCATTTGAGCGCCGCGTCGGTGCCGTCGACGTCGAAGGAGGGGTCGGCCTCGGCGACGCCGAGGTCCTGCGCTTCCGCGAGGACGTGGTCGTAGTCGAGTCCCTCCGCGGCCATGCGGGTGAGAATGAAGTTCGCCGTCCCGTTGAGCACGCCCCGGACCGCCGTGACGTGGCCCGGTTCGATATCCTCGACGGTCGAGACCGCCGGAATCGCGCCGCCGACGGTCGCCTCGAACCGAACCTCGCCCGCGCTGTCGTCGACGGCCGCCTGCAGGTCGCTGAACCGCTCCGCGACCGGCCCCTTGTTCGCGAGCACGGCGTGGCGGTCGCGCTCCAGCGCGCGAGTCACGTGCGAGAACCCGGGCTCGGCGTCGCCCAGCGTCGTCGGCGTCGCCTCGACGAGAACGTCGTAGTCGGCCGCCAACGCGTCCGCAGGGTCGGCGTCCCCGACGATCCCTCGCTCGGCCTTCCGAGCCACCACCGCGTCGGCGTCGACGCCAGTCGCTCGGCCGTCCGTCCCGTCCGCGACGACGGCCGTCGAGGAGTCCGCGACCGCGACAATCTCGTGGCCGTACTCGCCCGCGAGGTCGACGACGGAGCGCCCGACGGCGCCCGCGCCGATGACGGCGAGTCTCACGCCTCCACCCCCGTGAGCGGCTCGACCAGCCGAAGACCCTTCTCCTCGGCCAGCTCCCGAACCGCCGCGAGCGCCGCCTCCGTCTCGCCGGCGCGCGCCTCGAGGCGGAGTCTGGCGCTCGACACGTCCTCGGTACCCTGCGGGGCCGCCAGTGACACGTCGGCGACCGACGCGGACGCGCACGCCTCGATCCGCGAGAGCGTGTCGGAGAGGTCGGTGTCGATGAGGTGGCCGAACAGCAGCAGCGTCACCTCCTCGGCGTACCGCTCCGTCCCGGCCTGCACCACGTTCACGCCCTCGTTCCGGAGGGCCTCGACGATGCCCTCGAAGCGCTCCGGCGTCGCCTCGAAGTCGACTTCGACCGGGATCCGACCGCGCGGCGTCTTGTTCCCCCGCTCGTGGTAGATCGAGAGGAGGTTCCCGCCGTTGTCCGCGATCGGGTGGAGCGCCGCGAGGAGCTGGCCCGGCTCGTCGGCGAGTTCGAGCCGCACCGTGTGGGTCGACGGCGCCGTCGACGCGTGCCCCCCGTCGGGAGTCGCGTCGTCGCCGTCGGCCGGCTCTTCGGGGGCGCCGTCCCGTTCGTCGCTCACGCCGCCACCTCCGTGTGACGCGCGGTGATCACGGTCCGGCACGGTCCTGTCGGCGTGGCGGAGCGGTCGCTTGCTGGCTCCGTCACGATGCGCCGAGCGGGAGTCGTGCCCGTCTGCATACTCGAAAGAAGTCGGGGGATCAGGTATAAGCCTTCGGCGATGGCAGGCGTTGCCTCGCTTCTATCGTGTGAACTCACGACACGGCGAATCGATGGGGCCGACGAGAATGGCGACGGAGCGAGGCGATCCGACCGACGCAAAAACGCAAAAACGGAAGCGAACCGCAGCGGGCCGCGAACCGCGTCGTCGACTTAGAAGTAGTCGATCGACTGCGGCAGTTCGAGCTTCATACCCTTGCGCTCGCGGATCTCCATGATCTTCTCGCGCTGCAGGTTGTCGACGAGGACGCGGAAGCCCGCGTTCTCGGTGTTCCACGAGGCACGGCCCTCGGTGGCCGAGCGGATGTCGGAGGAGAAGCCGATCATCTCCTCGACGGGCGCGATGCCCTCGACGACCATCAGGTCGCCCTCCTGGTACATGTCGTCGACGCGGCCACGACGACCCTGGATCTCACCGGACGCGGCGCCCATGTGTTCCGAGGGGACGTCGATACGGACGTCCTGAATCGGTTCGAGCAGGCGGACCTCGCCGTCGATCAGCGCACGATGGACCGCGTTGCGAACCGCAGGGATAACCTGCGCGGGCCCGCGGTGGATGGTGTCCTCGTGGAGCTTCGCGTCGTGCAGGCGGAACAGCGACCCCTGGACCGGCTCGGCGGCGAGCGGCCCGTCGTCGAGCGCCTCCTGAAGCCCTTCCAGAACGAGCTCCATCGTCTCGTTGAGGTGCTGAATCCCCTTCGTGTCGTCGATGAGGATGTTCGTCCGGTGGATGTCCTCGACGTTCTGGGACGTATCCTTGTCCATGCCGGCGTCCTGCAGCGCCTCGCGGCGCTCCAGTTCGGGCATATCCATGGAGACCTCGCCGAGCTGGATCGCGTCGACGATCTCCTGGGCCATCGGCTCGACGGTGAGGTAGAACTTGTTGTGGCGGTTCGGCGACTGTCCCTCGACCTCGCGGGACGCCTCCTGAGGCTGCTCGCGGAAGACGACGATCGGTTCGCCGGTGATGACCGGAATGCCCTGGTTGTCGCGGATCCGCTGGGTGATCACTTCGAGGTGGAGCTCCCCCTGCCCGCTGATGAGGTGCTCGCCCGTGTCCTCGTTGATCTCGATCTGGATCGTCGGGTCCTCCTTGGCGACCTGCTGGAGCGTCTCGATGAGCTTCGGCAGGTCGTCCATGTTCTGGGCCTCGACGGACTTCGTGATGACCGGCTCGGAGATGTGCTCGATCGACTCGAACGGCGTCATCTCCACGGAGGAGACGGTGGAGCCGGCGATGGCGTCGCGCAGGCCGGTGACGGACGCGATGTTCCCGGCCGGGACGCGGTCCACCTCCTCGCGCTCGGACCCCATGAAGAGCCCGACGCTCTGAATCCGGTTTTTACCGGCGGTCCCGGAGACGTACAGCTCTTGACCCTTCTCCAGCGTGCCGGAGAAGACGCGGCCCGTGGCGATCTCGCCCGCGTGCGGGTCCATGGAAATGTCGGTGACCATGAAGACGACCTCGCCGTCCTCGTCGACCATCCGCATCGTGTCGGCCAGCGAGGATTCCGGGTCGCCGCGCCAGATGCGCGGGACACGACGGGGCTGGGCGTCGACCGGGTTCGGGAAGTGCTCGCAGACCATGTCGAGCACGACGTTCGAGAGCGGCGTCCGGTCGTGGAGTTCGTCGCGCTTGTCGGCCTGTTCGAGGTCCATGATGTCGCCGAAGTCCATGCCGGTCCGCTGCATCGACGGCATGGAGACGCCCCACTTGTACAGCGCGGAGCCGAAGCCGACCGTCCCGCCCTCGACGGAGACGGTCCAGTCCTCGGGAATGTCGTCCATGTTCTCGGCCATCCCACGGATGAGTTCGTTGACGTCGGCGATGACGGACATCAGCCGCTCCTGCATCTCCTCGGGCCCCTCCTGGAGCTCGGAGATGAGGCGGTCGACCTTGTTGATGAACAGCGCCGGCTTCACACCCTCGCGGAGCGCCTGCCGGAGCACCGTCTCGGTCTGGGGCATCGCGCCCTCGACGGCGTCGACGACCACCAGCGCGCCGTCGACCGCGCGCATCGCGCGGGTGACGTCGCCCCCGAAGTCGACGTGGCCCGGCGTGTCGATGAGGTTGATGAGGTGGTTGGTGTCCTCGTACTCGTGGGTCATCGAAACGTTCGCCGCGTCGATGGTGATACCGCGCTCCTGCTCGTCCTCCTTCGTGTCCATCGCGAGCTGCTCGCCCGCGGTGTCCTGGGAGATCATGCCGGCACCGGCCAGCAGGTTGTCGGAGAGCGTCGTCTTCCCGTGGTCGACGTGGGCGGCGATGGCGATGTTCCGGATGTGCTCCGGGTTGTCCATCAGCCGCTCGCACTCTTGAACGATTTTCTTGCGTCGGCCCATTATACCGCTTGTTATCGACAGCAGGGTCAAAAGGGTAGTGTTTCTCCGCGGCCGTTTCGCCGGGGACACCCCGGATCGCCGCCGGTTTCGTGTCGAACAGTCTCACGATTCGGAGCGGGCAAACAACACGGAGGGACGCCGCGGGACCGCGGTCGCCTCCACGCGGATTTAAATGCGCGGCGCGGAACCGGAGCGTATGAACGACACCCTCTCGCGGCTCGCCGACACCGGCGTCGTCGCGGTCCTGCGCGGAGTCGAGGCCGACCAGCTCATCGAGATCACGGAGGCGCTCCGCGAGGGCGGGGTCACCGCCGTCGAGATCACCGCTGACACGCCCGACGTCGCCGGGAAGCTCGGCGAGGTGACGGGGTCGTTCGGCGACGAGGTCGTCGTCGGCACCGGCACCGTCCTCGACAGCGAGACCGCCCGGACGACCCTGATGGCCGGCGCGGAGTTCGTCGTCTCGCCGAGCCTCCACGAGGACGTGATCGAGACCTGCAACCGCTACGGCGCCGTCACCGCGCCCGGCGTGATGACCCCGACCGAGGCGATCCGCGGCTACGAGGCCGGCGCTGACTTCGTGAAGGTGTTCCCCGCGAAGACCGTCGGTCCCGCCCACCTCGGGGCGATGAAGGGCCCGCTCGGCCAGATCCCGATGATGCCGACCGGCGGCGTCGGCCCCGACAACGCGGCCGATTACATCGAGGCCGGCGCGTTCGCGGTCGGCGCCGGCGGCGCGCTCGTCGACTACGACGCCGCCGAACGCGGCGACTACGAGGCGATCACCGAGACCGCGCGCGAGTTTACGCGGGTCGTCGAGCAGGCGCGCGCCGGGGACTGAGCCGGGGAAGAACCGGGCGAGCGGAGACCGGAACGCCGACCGCCGCGAGCGGAACACCGGCCGGAGAGGGCGGGACGGAGTGGAGCGGTCAGCCGGCCGAGCGGCCACTCGTCACTGGAGCGGACAGATCGTATATATGCCATGTTGTATCATGGCGAATACTGTTGATACGCGAGCGACAACGGTCAGGTGACTTCCGCCACGATCCCGTCAGAGGCACGCGCTGGTCGGAAGTCAACGGCACGTCCCTGCCACCGTCCACCGGGGAACCCTTCCCCCCGTTGGCGTTCGTGATCCACCGGGTACGCGGGATCGGCGGGCGACCTCACCGACCCCTCACATGAAGTCCGCGATACCCGACTGCTTGTTCGTGTCGTCCTCGAAGATCGATTCGAGCGACTCCTCTAACACCTTCAGCCGCTGTTTCGTGTAGGGCCGGCAGCCGAAGCGGTCGGCGACTTCTATTGCCGTGTCGACGTACTTGTTCACCGACCCCTGGTGGACGGTGAGGTTCACCCGCCCGCCGCACTCGCGGCAGTCCCCGGTCAGCGGCATCCGGCGGTACTTCTCGCCGCAGTCGAGACAGCGCGTCTCCTGTCTGGAGAACGCGCGGAGGTTTCCGATAATGTCCGGCAGGAAGTGGTACTCGATGACCCGCTCGGCCACGTCGGTCTCGTCGACCGCGCGGATCTTCCGGGCCAACTCCAGCTGAGCGTCCATCTTCTCCATCATGTCGCCGAGCGTCTTGTACGCCGAGAGGTCCGGCCCCATCGCGATGTCCGTGGTGTCGTGAGTGTGGTCGAACCCGTGGTACTCCTCGTCGGTCCCGAGCGTGTCCTCGCCGAGCTGAATGCGGTCTTCCAGCTCCTCCGGGTCGGTCAGATCCAGCGTCGCTTCGTAGAACTCGCGCGGGTACTCGCGCACGATGTCCATGTTGTGTGCCTCGTCGTCGATCTCCGAGGGATCGATCCGCGAGGACATCACGAGCGGCGCGTCCATGCGCCCCCCGCGCTGGTCGGGAAGAAATTCTTTCGAGAAGTTTAGAAGTCCGTCCATGAGGAGCATCACGCAGTCCTCGTCACCGTCGCACTGACCGGAGTACAGGTCGTTCGCGACGAGCGTGTTCGTCTCTTCGACAGTCAAACAGTACGTGAATTCGGTGTCGGACTGGACCGTCTCGACAGAGACGACTTCGTCGACCCAAACGTCGCCACCGTCGCCGAAGAGTCGCTGTGTCCGGGTATCGATGCGGTTCAGCGCGTCAGTAAGTGTCTCCTCCTTGCGGCCGAGATGGAAGCCAATTCGGTCGGCGAACCTCACGGCGTTCTGTGATGTGACTTTGAGAATCCAGGATTCGAACGACCGCTCGTCGTCGTAGAACTCGGCTACTGCACCCGTCTTCGGGGTACGCTCCTCGCGATAGACTTTCGTAGCGATACCGAACCGCTTGAGCGCTGCGACGAGGTCGGACTGTAGATCGTCGCTCACCGTGTGTGCACGAACTTCGACACGTTCGCTGGACGTACTTCCGTCGCCGGAGAAGTACGCCGCGAGGAACGTTCGGAGAACCGAGTCCGGTGCGGAGAGCACGCAGTCCGGTATTCGTTTCGTCTCGGCACGACTCCCGGCGTCGAGAACATCCGAGAACAACGTCGTGACGAGGCGACTGGAGACAGTAATCTTCCACTCGTTCTCCTCGAACGCCTCAACGTCAAACACGTCGTCAAAGACGTCAATGATTTCGTCGCGCGGCACGTCGTCCGGCGTGCAGATGGTCGTCTGGTAGAACGACCCTGCCTCCTGTCGCGTGAACCCTTCTGCAGCGTAGTACCCAAGCATCGTGCCGACTGTCTCGTCGACCTCGAACTGACGCGAAATCGAAGTGCCGTCGCGACGGATTCCAAGTGTCACGTCGGTGGGAAGGCGTTCGACAACAGTGTCGCAGTCGTACAGTTTGAGCAGAACGCCAGCCGGGATGCTGTCGCGAGACACCCAGTTGTACACCGTCGACTGACTAACATCGAGGAGTTCCGAAACAGGCTTCAGGTAGTTCTCGGCGTCTGTCGCGTCGTCGAGGAGTTGTTTGAGGTCGGATTCGCCGAGTCCTCGGATCATCAGGTCGTCGTTCGAAACGGCGTCCGCGTCGAGGAATTCCGCGAGCAAGTCGAACGTCGCTGTTTCCCCGTCGACCGGAATCTGTTTCGGCGCGGGGAGCGCATCTTCCGTGGTTAACTCCCGGGCCAACACGCGCTCGACTCCATCGCCGGTCCACCGACGCATCGAGTGGTCGGGTGTCACCGTCAGCTCCTGTCCACTCTTCGTTTCGACGCGGACAAGGTGGTCGGGCGAAGGATGCTTCGAGACTGCTTCGACCCGTTGGAGCGTTTCCTCGCCATCCTCAGTTACGGACGGCACGTACACGTCGTCGTCGAGTTTCTGGGCAAGCGTCCCGAAGTCGTCCTCGTCAGCCGTTTCGGCGTCAAGTCGGTCCTCGACGAGCGTCTCGAGGGGGTCGTAGTGCCACGTTCCAGCTTCGTCCTCGAACCACACTTTCGTCTCCGGGTGGAAGCAGTTACGGCGTTTCGCGGCGTGAAAGTACGGATGAGCGTATCCGACCGCGGCCGACGTAAATCCTACCACTCTCCCGACAGTTGCGGCGCTCGTGTGCGGGGCCATGCCGAAGACGAGCTCGCCGACGAGGTCGTCGCGCTCGTTCACCTCGTAGAAGCGGGGGAGGCCGTAGAACTGTTCGAGGAGGTCGTCGACGAAGTCGGCGGTCCGGAGCATGTGCTCTGCGGCGCCGTCGGAGAGGACGATATCCTGCACGCGGAGCTCCACGAGCTGGTCGTCGTGGCGCAGCGGGTCGCCGTCGATGTCGGTCTCGTATCCGATCTCCCGGAGGTGGTCGGCGGTGACGTCGAGCTCCTCGGGCCGGACCGACGTAACCGGCAGGTCCGTCATGTCGTACCGGACGGTGCCGTCCTTGAACGACGTGACGCCGTTCTTCGCGCGCAAGATGCCCTTCTCCATCGGCTCGGGAGTCTTGTTCCGCGAAGTGAGCCCCTGCACTCCTTTGAGGATCTCGAAGGAGGCCTCGCGCTCGCCGACGTTCGCCAGCGCGGAGCGGTACGCGTCGTTGACGTCGACTTCCTGGTAGGTCGCCGCCCGGACCTCCCACTCGCAGCGCGGACACTCGACTCGGCCGGCCTCGTCGGGCTGGCAGACGGTGCCGCAGTCGCCGCACTCGTAGTGGGGCTCGGTGTGGACCTCGCAGTCGGGGCACCGCGCCTTGTAGGTGTGTTCGCCACAGTCGGGACAGACCCGATCCGAGACCTCAACCTCCAGCCGGCCGCGGTGACCCGAGTCGTCCATCACGTTCGCGGCCTCGGCGACGTCACGCTGGGGGCCGCCGGCCTCGTTGATCGGGAACAGCGTGTGGACCGCGGGTGAGAGGTCGCGGCTCTCGGACTTCTCGGGGCGACCCATCCGGTTCCCGATGCGGGTCGGCGCCCGCTCTCTGATCTCGAAGGGAGCCACCTCGTTGACGGCCTTCACGGCGTTCTCGCCGTCGTCCCACTCGCGGGCCGCCGCCGAGAGGTCACCGTCGTCCCACGTCTTCCTGAGGCCGTCGTCGACCCCGAGCGACCGGGCGAAGGGACGCCACGTCGAGATCCGGAGCGCGTCAGGCGTCGCGGCGTGTTCGACTAACAACGCCTCTAACGCCGTCTGCGTGGTCTCCGTGCGCTCGATGGCGAGGACACCCTCGACCACGTCCCCGGCGGCGACCGCGTCGGCGAGTGCCTCGAACTCGGCGACCGACACGTCGTGCCAGAGGTACGTGTAGTCGGGGTGGAGCGGACAGTCGTACTCGCGCGCCCACGCGAGCGCCTCGTCGACGTCAGGGTGTTCGAGGTCGATGTTGGGATCGTCCTGCATGGCCTGTACGTCGGCGCCGGTGTCCGCGAACTCCTTCACCCACCACTCGTACACGTAGGAGGCGGGCGCGAGCGGGTGGTTGTTCTCGACGAACTCCCCGTAGTTGACGAGGTACTCGCCCAGATCGAGCACCTTCTCTACGCCGTTGCGCACAGCCTTCGCCTCTTCCGGGTCGTCGATCCGCCGGACCTCGCCGTTCGCGAGGCGGACCGTCGGTCCCTCGATGGAGTCCACGGGGACGACGCCGTGGGCCTTCCCCGGGCGCTCCGTCTTGATCTGCGTGCCGGCCGCGAGGAAGTCGTCAACGAGGTGCATCGTCGCCGGGTGGACCCCGCCGGTCGCGAAGCCGTGATTGCGCGCGCGACCGTATCGCAGGCGGAATCCGCCCGCCTCGCTCGGGTGAGTGAACACCGGGCGACCCGCGATCAGGTCCCGGAGGAACTTCTGCGAGGGCTTCGCTCGGGGGGGACCGTCGGGCTCGTCCCCTCCGGAGTCGGCGTCCGCGGCACGCTCGCTCTCGCCCTCGCCCGCGGCGGTCTCGGCGTCGCTTCCGGAGCCGTCAGCGTCGCTTGCGTCGGCCTCCGCGTCGCTCGCGCCGGACCCGTCCTTCCCGATCGTCCCGTCGATCAGGTCCTGGAGCCACGGCCAGTCGACCTCGTCGAGGTCGCGGGTGTACCGCTGGATCTTCGGCGCCTTCAGCGCGATACCCTCGGCGGCGACGAGACACATCCCGCCGCGGGCGGAGTTCGTGTCGACCCGTTCGAGGTCGCGGAAGCCGGAGACCTCCTCGTCGCTCGTCGCCTCCCCGTCGAGCATGATGGGGATGTGCTCCGCGATGAACTTCGACTCCTTGTCCTTCGGCGTGTACTGGAGCCCGGTCTCCTTGTCGTAGAGGGCGATCTCCTCGGCGTAGCGCTCGACCTCCACGTCGCGCGCCTTGTATTCGTCAATACCCAGCAGCGATCGGGCGTAGTCGGCGACGAGGACGGAGAGCGCCTGTGCCGTGCCGCCGGCTGACCGGATCGGACCCGCGTAGTAGACGTTGACGAACTCGGTGCCGTCGTCGTTCTCCAGCAGTTCGACGCGGTCGATCCCCTCGATCGGCGCGGCGACGACCCCCTCGGTGAGCAGGGCGACCGCGGTGCGGACCGCGCCCTCGACCTTTCCGGCGCGGGAGTCGTAGTCGCCGACCGTCCCCTCGACGAAGTCGGTGACGAGCTCCAGGGCCGCCTCCTCGCGGGACATCTCGCCTTCTAGCTCGCGGACGCGTTCCGCAACGCCGTCGATGCCGAGGATGTTCTCCACCCGGTCGGCCATGTCGCGGGCGACCGGAATCTCGACCTCCGGCTCCGGGTCGTGCCCCTGCGCCTTCGCCGCCTCGGCGAGCTCCAGCGCCTCGTCGAGGCGGTCTTCGATCCCGGCGAAGTAGCGCTCGTCGTCCGGCCTCATCGCCGCGAGGCCCACCTCACAGCCATAAGTCGAGGTCGGTGGTTGCGTCGTGGGACCGTTCTAGCGACTCGTCGAACGCGCGGAGGTGACACTCGCCCGCCCAGACGGTCGCGGAGTCGAGGTGTCCGGCGAGCGCCTGCCCGCTCGGTCGCGACAGCACGGCGTGGGTGTGCGCGAACACGTCCCCGTCGAGCAGCGAGATGTTCCCGACGCAGGCGGCGACCTCCAGCGGTTCGTCGAAGGTCACCGACCGGTACTCGGTGTCGTCCTGATCGTAGAACCAGACGTCCGCGTCCTGAACGGCGCCGAGCGCCGTGAACCAGCCCGCTTCGACGTCCTCCGCGCGGGCGAGGTCCTCTATCTCCTCGCGCCAGTCCGCGCCGGTCTCGAATCGAGCGACGTACTCCGCCGTCGTCTCGACTTCCCGATGGTGCATAGGAACCGTCCACGCTCGCGAGGGGCAAAAAGGCTTCAGTCGCGGTGCCCGAGTCGGCGGGGCGATATTCATATAGCAATATGCAATACATTGGTGGGAATCGGTGCGATGAGCGAAGTCGAGAGACTCGGCGCTACAGCGTCTAAAAAGCAGGAGAACGAGGAAAGTCGACCGGAGCGGCAGTTCAGAACGGAGCCTGCGGGCCTTCGTCGGCGCCGTCGTCGTCGTCGGTCGTCTCGCCGGGGAACGACGGGGACATGCCGCCGCTGCTCGTTCCGCCGAGGTCGCCGTCGGCGCCGGCGTCCATGCCGGTGTCGGCGTGGACCGTCTCGATCTCCGGGATCTCCTTGACCATCCGCGACTTGATCGCCTGGATCGTCATCGGCGAGATACCGCAGCCGGAACAGGCGCCGCCGAGCTGCACCGTGACCTCCCCGTTCTCGCGGTCGAGGTGGCTGATCGCCGCGCTCCCGCCGTGCATCTGAATCTGCGGGAAGTTGCGCCGCAGGAAGTTCGTGATCCGCTCGCGGAGTTCGTTTTCCCCGTCGGCAGTGTCCGTGCTCATGCCAGCGAATTGGCGGTCGGCGGGCTTATGCCTTTGGTTCGACCGGATTCGAGCCGCGAGAACTGGGGTCTCCAACCGTAAACGGACGGCGGTGTTTACTCGGGCCGCTCGACCTGAAGCGTCCGGTGGAGCTCCGCCTCGATCCGCTCGACGTACTCGTCTAACGTCTCCTCGAACGTCTCGTCGTCGACGAGAACGCCCTGGATCCGGTCACGCGGGTTTTCGGGGAGCTCAACGCGGAACTCGCCGTCCTCGTAGAACGGTTCGGACTCGTTGAGGATCGTCTGGTCGATCCCGTGGATCAGCTGGGAGTCGTGGCGCTCGTTCATGTGGTTGAACGCGTTCTTGTACGCTCGCTGGAGCTCCTTGAAGTAGTGGACGTACTTGTCCTCGAACTTCTCGGGGTCGAACTCGTCGGCCATGTTCTGAGCGAGGATACGACGGGGAAAAAGGCGGTCGATCACCGGCCGAGCGGCTGAGATCGGCAAACAACGCGGGCGGCGTGACGACCGTATCCGATGGCCAGGCTGTAGGCCGTTCGGGGGGGCCATAAACTGCATTTGGCTATATCAAAATAGCAATCGGCACCCGAGCACAGTTTCGGGGGGACGAGTCGGCTGTGACAGAGTTTCCGTCCGCTCGGTGCCCGCGCTAACTGGGAATTCGGATTCGTGTGAATGAGGACGCGCGGACGGCGTCACTGGTTTTCGGCGATACTGAAGGGCGGTCACTTCTGGGAGGCAGACCCAGGGGACTCGTCGGGTCGCGCGCGATCGACGCCGAGGCAACGAGGGCAACGCTGCGGTAAACAGAGTGCGTTGTCCGTTCACCATCGGCGTTTCCTCCGGGAGTAGTCTCGGCGATCTCACTCTTGAGTCGCACTCCGAGCGCCGAGACGGTCCGACCGCGAGCTTCGTGGCCGAGGCGGACCGCGATGTCGACGCACCGCGGATCGCCGTGATGGGGTGGACCTCCCTATCCGATAGACGCTTAGGTGCCCGATAATAACGTCCCTCGTCCTTCTACGGAGCGTATTGGAACGGTTTGTCCTCGCTCGAAAATGTCATCTTTTAAACTCAGTAGACGGTCGCTCCTGGCCCTTGCCGGTGTCGGGCTGACGAGCGGGTGTGCTCAGCGGTCCGAGCCCGCGGGCTCGCGCGACGAACAGCGACCGCTCTCAGTACGAATCAAGACAGTGCCTGCCGACACGGACGCGGCAGCGACGAAACTCGCGCGATATCTGGCGACGCAACTCCAACGGGTCGGGATCGGTGCCACCGTCGTCCCGATGAGTCGCGAGGAACTCCTCCGGTCGGTTCTCCTGGATCACGACTTCGAGATGTACGTCTACCGCCTCCCGCTCCAGCGAGATCCGGATTTCCTTCGTCCACTCTTCCACTCCCGGAATGCACCCGACAGCGGGTGGCAGAATCCGTTCGGCTCCGACGACCGGTCGCTCGACAAACTGCTGGAACGACAGCGGACCGAAAACGGGGCGGCTCGATCCTCGACGGTACGTGAGATCCAAGCCCACCTCGTCGAGAACCAATCGTTCACCCCCGTCGCAGTCCCGGAATCGGCGTGGGCGAGTCGCCCCGATCGGGTCGCGTTGCCCGACGACGTACCACCGCGCCGCGTCTCGTCGTACCTCGCGGCCCGACCGGTCGACTCCGATTCGACCACGATTAATTCAACGACGGCGAATTCGACGACGGCGAATTCGACGACAGCGACATCGACTCCGGAGACCCGACTTCGGATGGCGCTGACCGACCCGCGATCGACCGCGAATCTGAACCCGTTGTCGCCGTCATTCCGTGCCGACAGAACGATCGTTCGACTCATCTACGACTCGCTCGGTCGGCCATGCAACGGAACCGTTCGGCCGTGGATGGCCTCGTCGTGGACGTGGCACGATGGCGACTCCAATGCGCTGGATATCGACCTCCGCGAGGACATCGAGTGGCACGACGGGGCGTTGATAAACGCGTCCGACGTGGCGTTCACGTTCGAATTCCTCTCCGATACCGCCCTCGGATCGCTCGACCAACCGGTCCCGGCGCCGCGGTACCGTGGCCGCACGTCACTCGTCGACGGGATTACCACGCAGTCGCCGAAGGAGCTGACGCTGGAGTTCGGCGACGTGGACGAGGCTGTCGCCAAGCGCGCGTTGTCCGTCCCGATACTCCCGAGACACGTTTGGAAGCAGTACGCGCGTCCGACGAACGTGGCCAGCCTCGACGACGGCAATCGCACGGAGGCACTCGATCGGCAAAATCTCGAACCGATCGGAAGCGGCCCACTTCGGGTGACTGAGGCGGCTCCCGGAGAGTCACTCTCGATGGAACCGTTCGAGTCGCACTTCCTCTCGACGGGATCTGTCGGTGAGTCGGTCGCTGAGTTCGACGGTGGATTCTCGTTCGACGCGCTGGATTTCACCGTCCTCCCGTCCGATGGAGCCACCGTCGAACTGCTGTCGAACGACACCGTCGATGCGTCGGCGAACTCGTTGTCGCCCGGACCGGCGGAGAAGGCGAGGGAGGATGCCGAACTCGCCGTGGAAACTGGAGACCCGCAGTGGTGCTATCACGTCGGCTACAACCACCGAAAACGGCCGTTCGACGATGCTGATTTTAGACGGGCGGTCGCCCGACTCGTGGACCGGTCGTCCCTCGTGGACCGGCTGTTCGACGGCGAGGCGACGGGGGTCGTGTCTCCGCTTGAGACGACGCAGTACGCGCCGGAGGGGGACGAGTGGGACGACACAGTCGCCGAACTCCGGTACCTCAGCGAACGGGGGAGCGACTCCCTCGACGTCAAAAGAGCGAAGTCGATGTTTTGGGAGGCCGGATACCCGTATTCGGCAGACGGTGAGCTGCTGATAGACGAATGAACCTCTCGCCCTTGCTGTCGATACTGGGCGAGGTGCTCAGTGGAGCAGCACTCGCGCTCTTCGTTGCGACGCTCGTCGTCGTCGGTCCGGCTCGGCTTCGTCGCACCGTCGGCACCGTCCGTGAGCGCGTTTGGGACGCCTCGCCGTATCTCGGCTTGCTCACCGTGGTCCTCCTCGTCAACAACGTCGCTCGCGACGTGGGTCCGGAGGTCTCGTGGGCCATCGGATGGAACGTGACCGGCCTCATCTACGCTATCGAGGGCAACTTCGTCGAACACGTCCAGTCGTTGGCGACGCCCACGCTCACTGCCGTCTTCTCGACGGTGTACCTCTCCGGCTACGTCTTCCTGCTCTCGTTCCCGTTCGTGGCTTACCTCTTCTCGGACGACCGGCGACCGCTGAAACTCACCGCAGTGGCGTTCGCGGCAAACTACATGATCGGGCTGACCTGCTACATCCTGTTTATCTCGTACGGGCCGCGAAACCTCCTCCCGGAACACGTCGACTCACTCCTCTACGTGACGTACCCGCAGACGCAGATCCTCACCGGCGAAGTGAACGTGAACACGAACGTCTTCCCCTCGCTCCACACCTCCCTGTCGGTGACGACGGCCATCGTCGCCCTGCGGACGCGGAGGACGTATCCCGTGTGGGCGGTCGTTGCTCCGACCCTCGCGGCCATGGTCGCCTTCGCGACGATGTATCTCGGGATCCACTGGGCCGTCGACGTCGCCGCCGGGATCGTCCTCGGCGTCGTGAGCGTCGCCATCGGAGACCACCTCGTCGACCGCCGCACGAACAGGACATAGCCGTCCGTGACCGGGACAGTTCCAAACATAATTGGTGGAAGAACCAACACCGTGGGGACGGTATCACTGATATGGCGAAGCGAACCGACGACGAAGCTCACTCGTCCCCCCTCCACCCCGATTGGGCCGAGGAAGAGTCTTCACCCAACCAACGGCCGTCACCACGGACGCCGGCTCTCTTGACGCTCAAGCGTGCGCTCGCCGGCGTCGTGCTCTCCCTCTGGAGGCTCGTCAAATCGAACGCCGCGGCGACGCGGTCCGGCGGTGCGGGGTCTCGTACGTCGTCCGCCGCTCTCGGTGCGCAGTCGGACGAGCGGTCTGCGGTGGCCGCCGGCTCGGACTCCGGTCGAACCGGTTTCGAATCCCCCGTTTCCACGACGGACGCCGACCATCCGCTGGTGGGTGTCGACCCCGACCTCCTCAATCCCGAGCGCCGCATCCTCCAGGTCCTCATCGTCGAGGGCGGCGTGGTCAAACAGTCGGAGTTGGTCGAACGCACCCGCTGGACGGACTCGACGATCAGTCGAACGCTCTGTCGGTTGGAGACTCAGAAACGAATCGAGCGGCGGCGAGAGGGAATCGGGAAGCTCGTTCTCCTCCCACAGAACCGGGAGAACTGACCGATTCCCGACACGCCAGTTCGCCCTCAGGGCCGATCCGATCCCAAAGAAATTAGGTGTCTTCGAGAAAGAGACGTGTATCAATACGTGCTGTTCCTTTCGTGACTGACCGCGATACGCGTTGAGGGAACGCGTCGGGGGGACAGCGACCGGGGGTAACAGAGACACCGATGACATCTCACACATCTGTTCCGCAGGATTCGAAGGAAACGGTCCTCGGACGAATGACGGACGCGGTCTTCGCACTCGACGACCGATGGCGGTTCACGCATCTCAACGACCGTGCGGAGGAGGTGCTGGATGCCGAGGAGGAGAACCTCCTCGGCGAGGCGGTGTGGGACGAGTTCCCGGAGGCCCGCAACACGACGTTCTACCGGGAGTACCGCCGAGCGGTCGACACGCAGGAATCCGTCTCGTTCGAGGAGTACTTCGAGCCGTTGAACTCGTGGTTCTCCGTTCGAGCGTATCCCTCGGAGTCCGGACTCACCGTCTACTTCCGGGACGTGACCGACGAGCACGACCAGCGGGCCGAACTCGAACGCGAACGTGCGCGGCTCGCGGTCCGTGAGCGGTTCGACGACGTCCTCACCGACGTGTCGAAACTGGGAACGAACGCGTCGGGCCTCACGAATTTCCAGACCCGACTGACCGCTCGCTTCCACCGTGTCGACGGGATCCGTGCCGTTCGTATCGACGAGGTCGACGCCGCGGAGCCTGCGGCCGACCTACGGCATCGAGTCGGAGACCTCGAGTTCGGTTCGGAACTTCCGGACGGGTTCGTCGACGCCGTCGACAGCCGCGACGTCACGCGAGTGTCGACCGCACAGACGAACGCGGAGTGGTCGGAGCTCGCCGGTGACGAGTTGGTGTTCATTCCACTCGTCACCGGGAGCCAGTTCTACGGCGTCGCGACGTTCGCCGTCGAGGAGAGTCTCGGCGCGTACGCGTGCGAATCACTGTTCGAATACGTGGCCGAGACGATCGGGTGCGCCGTCGAGAATCTGTTCCGACGCGAAAAGTGGCGATCGGTCGCCGGCACCTTCGAACAGGTCGACGCGGGGGCGTACGTCGTCGGTTCCGACGGCGACATCGTGTGGGTGAACGACTCGTTCGCCGAGTACGTCGGCGTCGACCCCGTCGATATCGTCGGCAGCGACCACGAGTTGTTCGTCGAACACCGTCTCGCGCCGGTGCTCGCCGACGCCGAACAGTTCACGCGGCGTCTCTCGGCCTCCGAGTCGACGAACGACGACCGATCGGAGAGCCGTACCGCCCGGGTCACGGAGAGCTACGACCGGGCGGAACGGGTGCTCGAACACGAGTCGGAGCCGGTCGAGGTCGGCAGGTTCGAGGGCGGAACCGCTCACGTGTTCCAAGACGTCACCGAAGAGGTGGCCGCAGAGCGATCGCTGGCCGAGACCGAATGGATCCGCGAGTCGCTCCTCGAGCGATTGCCGGGGATGGTGTATCGGTGCCGAGACGAAAGCGAAGGGTGGGAGATGGACTTCGTCGCCGGAACCGTCGAGTCGCTCACGGGATACGCCGCCGGAGAGGTCCAGTCGACCGTCTCGTGGGGCGACACGGTCGTGGACCCGCGAGACCGACGGAGCGTCTGGGACTCGGTTCGATCGCAACTCGAAGAGGGCGACACGTTCGAGGTGAACTACCGGATCGTTCGCCGCGACGGCACGACTCGGTGGGTCTGGGAGCGCGGGCGCCGCGTCGAGATGCGAGACGGGACGCGTCTCGTCGGGTTCGTCAGTGACGTGACGGAGAAGCGAAACACGAAGGACCGCCTCAAGTGGGAGGAAGGCCGGTTCCAGTCCCTCGTCGAGCACGTCTCCGGATACGCCATCTTCACCGTGAACCGCGAGGGGCGTATCGAGAGCTGGAACGACGGTGCGGAGGCCATCACCGGATACGACGCGGAGGAAGCGACCGGGAGGCACCTCTCGTCGTTCTCCCCTGCCGAGCGGGACGACAGCTGTCTCTCCGAGTCGCACCTGACCGAGGCGTCCCTCTCCGGCGAGTCGTACGACGAGGGATGGGTACAGACCAGCGACGGCCGTCCGTTTTGGGCCCGCGTGGTCCTCCGGGCGATCACCGACGAGGACGGCGGCGACGTGTACGGGTTCGTCGCCGTCGTCCGAGACATGACCGAGCAGCGGGAGCGGCGACGAGAGCTCGAACACCAGCGCGACGAACTCGTCACGCTGAACCGAATCAACGCCGTCGTCCGCGACATCGACCGGGCGCTCGTTCAGGCGCGGACTCGCGAAGAGATCCGCACCACGATCTGTGAGCGGCTTGCTGACGACGAGCGGTACGAACTGGCCTGGATCGGTGAGAGTGATCACGCGCGTAACGTCGTCACGCCGATCGAATGGGCCGGAGACAAGACCGACTACGTAGAGGACCTCGACGTGAGAATCGACGGCGAACGGGGGGCCGGTCCGGTCGGGCGGTCACTCGAGTCCGGGACCATCTCGGTCGTCCAGCGGATCGCCGACGACCCGACGTTCGACCCGTGGCGCGAGGACGCACTCGCGAACGGGTTCGAATCGAGCGCGTCGATCCCCATCGAGTACGGCGGCATCCCCTACGGCGTCCTCTGCGTCTACAGCGGCGAGGCCGAGGCGTTCGACGAGCGCGAAAAGCGACTGCTCGGCGAACTCGGAGAGATGGTCGGATACGCGCTCAACGCCGTCGACCGGAAGCAGGCACTCGTCGAGGAGTCGATGACCGAGATGTCGATGGAACTGACCGAGAGTCTCTCGGAGTTCACCGACCTCGCGCAGGCCGCCGACGGCCGCCTGACGCTCACCAGTTCGGTCGAGACCGGCGACGAAACGTTCCGACAGTACATTCGAACGGACGGGATCGACCCCAACGACGTCGCCGAAATCCTGGAGGAGAACGAGCGGATTCGCTCCGTCGAGGTCCTCAGGGACAGCACGCCGAACGGGTCGCTCGCGATCAGTACGGACACCGCGCCCCTCATGCAGACGGTCGCCGTCTACGGCGGTCGCGTCAACGAGGTCGTCGCCGAGGGCGGAACGGTCTCCATCAACGTGCGGTTCCCGACGGAGACGAACATCCGTTCCGTCATCGAGCGGCTCCGCGAGCTGTACCCCGACCTCGAGGTGATCGCGAAGCGGCTCATTTCGCCGGAGGACGAGGCGGAGCGTCTCGCGACCCTGGTCGCGGACGACCTCACGGGTCGGCAGGCCGAGGTGCTTGAGACGGCGTATCAGGCCGGCTACTACGAGTGGCCACGCGACACGGACGGCACGGAGCTCGCGGAGCAACTGAACGTGTCGGCGGCAACGCTGTCCCAGCACTTTCGCTCCGCACACGCCAAAGTCGTCGGGAGCATCGTCGAACATCGGCTGAAGTGACGACGGGCACCGCCGCGACCGCGAGAACGTGGTCGGGGACGGTAACGGAGACAGACCGCGGCCGAGACGGTGGCGGAAATCGCGTTCGCGCTCCCCGGGCACGGCGTCGGTACCGGTGATCGATTCGCTACAGTGCGAGCGACACGGTCCCGCAGAACATGAACAGGGAGACGAACTGCCGTGCGCGAACCATCGAGACGTCGAAATATTCCGAGTGACCCAGTCCCGAAGAGACGAGCGCCAGTGCGACGAACGCCGCGCTGACCGGCGCGAACTGACCAGTGAACATCGGGTTACGCATCGCCTCCGGTGCGCCGTCGTGAGGTGTCGGTGCCACCTGTCGCTTCCTGTATGACCATGAGTGCCAATCGTCGCACCGACATTTACTTATCAGGTGTGTAAGCGGTCTGGGAGAGTCCGCGGCGAGGGTCTCGGGTGTCCGCTCCGGGGTGCGCGTGACTCCACGACAGTGCGGACTGCCGTTACGGACGGACTGGAAGCGCGACGCGACCGGGACGAGACGGGACGCGCGACGCGACCGGGACGAGACGGGAAGCGCGCCCGCCAGTCAGGCGCGCGTGAGCGCTCGATAGCCGAAGAAGAGCACGACGAGTGCCGCGGGAATGAGCGAGGTGGCCGTGCCGAACGGATTGAGGCTCGAGACGGCGAGGGCGACGCCGGCGACGCCGAAGAGGAGCACCCCCAACTCGACGGCCCGTTCGACTGAGATCTCGCCGCCTTCGATGGACCGGATCCTCGTGCGTTCGTCGTCGGTCCGTGCGGCCGCCGAGGTGGGTCGCCGCATCCCGCTGTCGGCGCCCGCGTCGCCAGCACGCGAGGAGAACACCTGACCGGTCTCTTGGTCGAATTCGAGTCGGCCGGCCGAGTCGAGGCGCGGGAGGTCGAAGTCGTAGAGGACGCTGTGGATCTCCTCGTCGGTGGGGACCATTCCGTCGGTCTCCTCCTCGAACCACCCCGAGAGGGCGGTGGTCAGTTCACCGATCGTAGTGGGGGTCTGCGGGCGTTCGTCGACGATCGAGACGATGGTTTCCCGGCGCCGCGGTTCGGTGACGCCACCGAGGCCGGGCCTGTCGTCGAGCGTTGGCCCCGACCTCGCATCGAGATTGTCCGATCCGGTCGGCGACCAGGGTACCATTGATGGGTTGGACTATGGGATCTATAAAAATAAAACCCAGTGGTGGCGCTGGCCCCTGATGAGGGATATTTCCCCTTATTAGCCTTCGAG
This sequence comes from Halorubrum wangae, assembly GCF_051194135.1. Classification (NCBI taxonomy): domain Archaea; kingdom Methanobacteriati; phylum Methanobacteriota; class Halobacteria; order Halobacteriales; family Haloferacaceae; genus Halorubrum; species Halorubrum wangae. The sequence goes on from NZ_JBLZNH010000003.1 coordinate 296,993, forward strand.
AGCGCTTATCTGACCAATAATAATCCCCGCATAGTGCTTGTCCCCCGACAGCGGGAGCGGGACCGCACGCTAAGCTATGAGAGTATCACACCTATTCCACAATGGATACGAGCGACCGTCCGACGGCACGAGCGCGACGAACGACAGCGACGGGAGACAGCGATGAGCGGAGACGTCAGCATCGCCAACCCCATACTGGGCGACGAAGAGGTCTCGCGCATCGAGTCGGTCGTCGAGTCCGGGATGATAGCCGACGGTCCTGAAGTTCGCGAGTTCGAAGCCGAGTTCGCGGAGTACTGTGACGCCGACCTGGGCGTCGCGACGTCGAACGGAACCACGGCACTTCACGCGGCACTCGAAGCGGTCGGCGTCGGCCCCGGTGACACGGTACTCACCACGCCGTTCTCGTTCGTCGCGACGGCGAACGCGATCCGGTTCGCGGGCGGCAGGCCGGAGTTCGCGGACATCGACCCCGAGACGTTCAACCTCGACCCCGAACACGTCGAGGCGAAGCTCGAGGCACTCGATGGAAACGTCGACGCGATGGTCGTCGTCCATCTCTACGGCCTCCCGGCCCCGATGGACCGGTTGCGCGAACTCGCGGACGAGTATGACGTGGCTGTCATCGAAGACGCCGCACAGGCCCACGGGGCGACGTACCGCGACAGCCCGGTCGGGTCGCTCGGCGACGCCGCGTGTTTCTCGTTCTACCCGACGAAGAACATGACCACGGGCGAAGGCGGCATGGTCGTCACCGACGACCAAGACGTCGCCGACGCCACGGCGAGTTTCATCAACCACGGCCGCGAGACCGACGGGTATCGACACGTCTCGCTGGGACACAACTTCCGAATGACGAGCATCGCCGCCGCGATGGGGCGGGCGCAGCTCGAACGGCTACCCGGGTTTATCGAGCGGCGCCGTGAGAACGCGGCGAGACTCGACGAACTGCTCGCGGAGACGAACGCCGTCACGCCGGCGATCCCCGACGGCAGTGAACACTCCTACCACCAGTACACGGTCCGTGTCGGCAACCGCGATTCGGTCGCCGAGCAGCTCGACGACCACGGGATCGGAAGCGGGGTGTACTACCCGCGATGTATCCACGACCAGCCAGCCTACGACGCGCTCAGCGTGAGTGCCCCGACCGCGGAGCGCGTCGCGGATCAGGCGCTGTCGCTCCCCGTCCATCCGGCGCTCGACGAAGAGGAAGTCGAACGAGTCGGGACCGTCCTCCGTGACGAGGTGACCATCAAGCCGCCGTCTGACCCAACGCGGACGACGATGGAGGTGTCCAATGACTGACGACACCATCCGCGCGGGCGTCATCGGCGTCGGCAGCATGGGACAGAACCACGCCCGCGTCTACGACGAACTCAACGAGACGGACCTCGTCGGCGTCTTCGACGTGGACGACGACAACGCGGCGAACGTTGCCGCGGAGTACGGGACGAGTTCGCGGTCGATGGCCGATCTGCTCGACGCCGCCGACATCGTCTCCGTCGCCGTGCCGACCCAGTTCCACTACGAGAACGCGAAGCGCGCACTCCAAGCGGACGTGGACGTGCTCGTCGAGAAGCCGTTCGTCGACGACCCCGAGAATGGGCAAGAGCTCATCGACATCGCTGACGAGCGCGACCTCACGTTACAGGTCGGCCACATCGAACGGTTCAATCCCGCGGTCCAGACGCTTCGTGACCTCGTGGACGAGTTGAACATCTACGCGGTGTCGACCGAACGGGTCGGTCCGCCGATAGACCGCGCCATCGACGACTCGGTCGTGATGGACCTGATGATCCACGACCTCGACATCGTGCTCGACATCGTCGACGGCGACGTCGACTCGTACAGTTCGGTCGGCACCCCCGACTGCCGCTACGCCAACGCCAACCTCCGATTCGACTCCGGCGTGACGGCGTCTCTCACCACGAGTCGCGTCACCCAAGAGAAGGTCCGCGGCCTCACCATCTCCGCGGAGGACTGCCGCGTCAAGGTCGACTACATCGACCAGAGCATCGAAATCCACCGGTCGTCGGTGCCGGCGCACATCGACGACGACTCCTTCGTTCGCCACCGACACGAGAACTCCGTCGAGACGCTCACCGTCGAGCAGGTCGAACCCCTGAAGAGCGAACTTAGCTCGTTCGCGCACGCCGCCGAGACGGGGGAAGACCCCGTCGTGGACGGCGAACAGGGTCTCCGCGTGCTGAAGTTGACGAAATCGCTGGACCGCGCGGCGCAGTCGGGGTCGGCCGACAACCCGAACATTCCCACCGGCGCGGACTGACCACCACCGTTCGACGGCGTGAACCGATGTAGCCGGCTGCAACAGTCCGGATTACATTGACGTTCGATCCTGCCGACGTCTGACGACTGTTGAAAATCCAACAAAGCCACCGTCTGGTGATTTTGAGGGTTGAAACAGTGTGAAACAGTCGTATAAAGTAAAGAGAAACCCCTTAGAAACGGGGGTAAACAGTCGACAACATTTGGAAAATCCGGGACTATATTCCCGGTTTATTTGTCCTCCCTGTTAGGGTACGAGCAACGATGACCGTCCAAGTAGACGTCCCCGAAGACTCGCTGCTCGAACCGCAAGTGGAAGAGGAAGAGACGACAGATCTCGACGCTGACGATGTCTACCATCTCCTCCAGAACGAGCGGCGCCGGAACGTCCTCGAGTATCTGCGCGGCCGCGAGGGGCCGGTCCAGATGCGCGACATCGCGGAGCAGGTCGCCGCGTGGGAGCACGACACGACGCTGCAGGCGCTGATGTCCGACCAGCGACAGCGCGTGTACATCGCCCTGTACCAGGCGCACCTCCCGAAGCTCGACAAAGAGGGAATCATCGACTACAACCAGAGCCGAGGTATCGTCGAGAAGAAACCTGCCGCCCAGAAGCTCATCGCCCACCTCGAACAGCCGGGAGGCGACGACGAATCGGACGCCGACGACGACGAGTCAGACCACGCGTGGGGGACGTACTACCTCGGCGTGTCGGGCGTGAGCGCGCTCCTGATCGGTGCGTCGGGACTGGGGCTCCCCCTGATCAGCTCCGTTCCGCACCTGTTCGTCGCCCTCGCGGTCATGAGCGTGTACACCGCGCTCTCGTTCTGGCAAGTTCTCGACGACTCCGGCGCCGCGGATGAAGAATAAGGCGTTCCACACCAGACACCCAGACAGGCCCAGACTGTTCCGATATAAACGCCGCTTGCGGTGTGTAATGGGCATATGAGCACGTTAGCGCGGCGAGTACCCGGTACGATCACCGGAGGTCGCCGGATCTGCCCTCCGTGAGATTAATACGCGTGAGTGTGATCCAGAGATATACCACACTGTTAGATCTGATGGAGAGACATACCATACTGTTAGATCTAATGGATAATTTGATGGATATAAATGTGCGTTCCCGACCGAATCGAGAAGGCTGGACACTCGACTGTGAGGTAACTCCACACCACCGTCCGAGCAGCGACACCCGCATACAGCCACATTCGTCCTAATCATGTCTCAGGCCCGAGTCCTGTTGGTGATGGCCGCGTTCGTCCTCGTCGCGGCCGTCGCTCCCGCGTCCGCCACCGCGGCACCGGTCGCACAGCAGAACGGGACGGTCGTCCAAGCCGAGTTCACCGACCCGGTTCCGGTCGAACGCGTCGACGGATCCGTGTTCCTCTGGGAGTCTGAACCCAACGGCCTGAGGGTGACGATCCCCCCTTCTAACGAGTCGAACCTCTACAAGGTCTGCGTGCAGAACGAAACCGGGGCGCAGATCGTCTGTGACAGCCAGAGATCCGCGGCAGGGGGCGAATCGGTGACCGTGAACTTCGCCGACCTCTCGGCGTTTCGGGAGACGCGAAACGTCACCGTCGTCCTCTGGCCCGGTTCTCCGGGGGAGACCGAGCCGATCGGCTCCGACACGATCAGTATCAGGGTCATCGAGAAGGACGGCGACATCGACGGCGACAAACTCTCGAACGCGGAGGAGGTGTCGTACAACACCTCGATGGTCCTGGCGGACACCGACAGGGACAGCCTCACCGACGGGGCCGAGGTGAACAACTACGGTACGTCACCGACGTCGGTCGACACCGACAACGACAACCTGTCGGACCCGACCGAGCTATCGATGTCGCTCTCGCCGACGAACCCGGACACCGACAACGACGGAATTCCCGACGGCGTCGAGGTGGAACTCGGATTGGCGCCGAAGGACGCGACTGCCGATACGGACGGTGACGGCCTGCGAGACGGCTACGAGTACGCACACGGAATCGACCCGACGAAAGTGGACACCGACGGCGACGGACTGAACGACGGGTTGGAAGTGCGACTGGGGACGGATCCGGCCGACAGCCGCACCACGCCGATGCTCCTGTTCGCGAGTATGACGCTCTTCGGTATCTTCGCGGTCGTGGCGCGCTGGGCCTGGCCCTCGTGGCGCCACCGGATCGACCGGTACGTTCCCTCGTGGGTCTGGGCGGCATGGGCGTCCATCGACGACGAATCGACCGACGAACACGACGCGGACGAGTCGACGCCCCCACCAGAGATCGACCACGCGGAACGTCAGCAGTCGTCGGAGCCGATGCTGACTAACGAGGACAGAGTCCTCCAACTCCTCCGCGAGAACGGCGGGTGGGTGTATCAGGGTCTCATCGTCGAGGAGACGCGTTGGTCCAAGTCGAAGGTGAGCCGCCTGCTCTCCCAGATGGCCGACGAGGGGACGATCGAGAAGGTCAGCGTGGGGCGACAGAACGTCGTCGCCGAGAAGGGGTCGATGCCCGACGGGTTCGGGTCGCCGTTCGACGAGTGACGGCGACCGACGGCCGCGGTCCGTCTCTCGGGACGCTTGCCGAAGGACCGCGATTTCAGGCGCCGAACCGCGTCCGGACGCCTTTGATCACGTTGAAACAGAGACCCGGGAGCTGACTCGGTGACGGCGTCGTTCCGGCGCGGAGGAACGAGAGCCCGGAGTCGAACCGACCTTCTCGCAGATACAGCGACGCGATGGCGTAGTGGTGGATTCCGGTCACGTCGTAGCCCTCGGTCTCCAGTTCGACGACGTCGTCGGCGAACGTTCGGAGGAAGTGGCTGTTCGCCTCTCGGACGGCATCGGCGCTCGGGCCGCCAGACGGGTAGCGCCAGAGGAGCGGTTCGTCGACGTAGGCCAACTTCCCCTGCTTGAGCACGCGGATGAGGAACTCGGTGTCCTGATACCGGTCGAACGATTCGTCGAACCCGTCGATCCGGTCCACGACGTCCGACTCGACGATGAGCGTCGACCCGGCGCTGGTGTGGAGGTTCTCCATGAGCACCTCCTTGACGAGCGCTTCACCGCCCTCTGCGCCCTCTCTCGAACCGTGGCCCCCAAGGAACGACTTGAGGCGTTCCCACCCGGCAGTCGCGTCCTCGTCGCTGACGACGGTCGTTCCGCAGTAGGCGGCGACCCATTCGTCAGACCGCTGTTCGAGCGTCTCTACCTGTTGTTCGAGTTTCGTAGCCGCCCACACGTCGTCCGAGTCGAGGAGGGCGATGTAGTCGCCCGTCGCGGCTTCGATGCCGGTGTTGCGGGCGGCGCTGCCGCCTTTGTTCGTCTCGTGTTCGAGGAAGGTCAGACGCGGGTCGTCGTATTCGTTCACGACGGACGCTGTGTCGTCGTCGGAGGCGTCGTCGATGACGACGACCTCGACGTCCTCCAGCGTCTGATCGAGTGCGCTGTCGATGGACCGCGGCAGGACGTCTGCTCGGTTGTACGTGGGGATAATGACGCTCACTGTTGGCATCCAGAATCGAGTGACACTCGTCGCGGAGAGTCCTTTATTATCGCTCTGGTAACGCGGACGACGGCCGACGGCTTATCGCTCCGATAATAATAGTCGGACGGACCGAGCAGGGGGTATGGACACCAACGAGTTACAAACGCTGAGTACGCGCGTCATCAACGAGATATCCCGTGCCGTCGTCGTGGACCAAGCCGTCCTCCGGCGGATCCTCTCGGGCGCGCTCTCACGGGGACACGTGCTCCTGGAGGGCGTCCCGGGAAGTGGAAAGACGCTGACCGCACGGGGGTTCGCGACCGCGCTGGGCCTCTCGTTCTCGCGGATCCAGTTCACGCCCGACCTCCTCCCCGCCGACGTGACCGGGACGCACGTCGGCGGCGAACGAGACGAATCGACCGAGTTCAGCAAGGGACCGGTGTTCGCGAACGTCGTCCTCGCCGACGGGATCACCCGTTCCCCACCCAAGACGCAGGCCGCGCTCCTCGAAGCGATGGCCGAGGGAGAGGTGACGATCGACGGTGAGACGTATCCACTTCCCGAACCGTTCTTCGTCATCGCCACGCAGAACCGCGTCGAACAGGGCGAGGAAACGTTCCCGCTCTCGGAGGCGCAGAAGGATCGCTTCCTGATCAAGGACAACCTCGGCTATCCCGACGAGGAGGAGGAGCTAACGCTACTCGACCGACGCGACGCTCGGGACGAACAGACGCCCTCCGTCTCGACGGTCCTCTCGAAGGGGAGCGTCCTCGTGATGCAACGGGTCCCGGAGATGATTCGCGTCGACGACGAGATCAAGCAGTACATCGTTGACATCGTCCAGCAGACTCGCTCTGACGAGCGGGTCGCCGTCGGCGTCTCCCCGCGCGGGTGCCAGCATCTCTTCGAAGCCGCCCGAGCGACGGCCGCAGTGCGGGGGCGCGGGTTCGTCTCCCCGGACGACGTAACGGACGTCGCCCACGCGACCATCGCACACCGTCTCGTTCCGGCCGCGACGGTGAACAACGTCGACCGAACGCGACTGGTCGACGAACTGCTCTCCGAAGTCACGGCCCCGAGGGTCGGCGGTAAAGCGCGCGTAAGCACCGCCAGCGCGACTGCGAGCGTGACAACTCGCTCGTCGAACGCCGAAACGGCCTCCGAGCGTTCGAATGAGCCGCGTTGAGCGTCCGCGCCCGCGCTCGCGTCCGCCGCTTTATCGGTCCGATAAGTCGGGGCTACCAGGTCGATAATAACGGGGGGGCGGTGTGACGGACGAACTGGATATGGAACGACAATCGAGAGCAGTGAAACGCGCAAGTATGGCGCTCATCGTCGGACTGCTGGTGGCGACTGCGGGCTGTGCGGGTCTCCCAGGCGGCGATGCAGGAACGCCAGCACCCGACTCGACCGGCGAAGGGACGGTTGAGACGGCCGATTCGAACACGACGAACACCTCGGATACGACGACGGAGTCGAACGAATCGGACGGCGACTCACACAGCAACGAGAACGAGTCCGACTCGAACACGTCGACCGCGATTGATGCGGAGTACACCGGAGAGATGGCCGTGATGGTCGGCGACGAACGCGTCGACCTCGCGGCGAACATCGACGGCGAGGACGGCATCAACATGGCCGACAGCGACACCTGGTACACGAACGAGAGCGTGACGCTCTCGGAGGCGCTCAGGTCCGCCGGCGTCGAGGCTGAGGAGTCGACGCTCACCTACGACGGTGAGACCTACGACGAGTCCACGGACGGGACGAATATCATCTACCGCGTCGGCAGCCACGAAGTCGACCCCGAGGAGTACACGCTCGAATCGGACGACAAGATCTGGGTGCTCGTCGAGACTGACGGCTCGGACGTCACCCCGCCGGGCGAGTACATCCCGCCGGAGAACCTCCACGTCCACGGGACTATCGACTTCACCGTCGACGGTGAGGAGCTCGACTTCAGTCAGGACAAGTACCAGCAGGCCGGCCACAACGACCACTTCCACTTCGAAGGCGGACACGCCAGCCCGTGGCACGCACACTCCGCGCACGTCACGGTCGGCTACGCGATGTCGACGCTCGAAGGTATCAACGTGAGCGACGACGCCATCACCTACAACGGAACGGCGTACGCCTTCGACAGCGAGGACGGAGCGGCCACCGTGAAGGTCAACGGTGAGTCGGTCGACCCGAACGAGTACTACCTCAAAAACGGCGACTCCGTCACGATCGCGATCGAACCGTCTGACTGAGATATCTCCGTTATCAATGCATACGACCCATCGGACAGCACGTGACCAGTGCCCGAGACGCCACCGAGAGAGGCGTCTCAAACGGCCGGTTTCACTCGTCGAGCGTGACGGGCGGGGGCATCGACCGTGAGTCGAAACATGGTCACGGCGTTCCTCTCCATCGTGGGGGGGCGTATCTTCATCGTGCTGTCGTCGGTGGTTCTCACCCCGCTTCTCATTAAGACCCTCGGGTTCGAACTCTACGGGCGCTACAGCACCCTCACGGCGGTGTTCGGCATCTCGACCATTCTGATGAGTTCGGGGATCAACAGCGGTGCCCGCAAGTTCCTCTCCGAGGAACGGCCGATTGAGAACTGGAAGACGCACGTCTTCGGCTACTACTTCCGCCTCGGGACGCTCCTCGCGGTGCTGACTGCGCTGGCGTTCGCCGGCGCGGCGCACTTCGGTCTCGTCACCCAGTATCTCGGTGAGCAGTACGTCGTCGGCTTCTACGGCCTGGCGGGGCTGACTATCGCGACGCAGTTCCGCGAGTTCTCGCGCCGGTCGCTGATGGGGCTCAAGCAGGAACACCTCTCGGAGCCGCTGCGCGTGTTCAACAAGGTCGGCTCGCGGATCGTACTCATCGGAATCGTCTACTTCGGCTTCGAGATCGGGGGAATGATGGTCGGTCTCATCGTCGTCAACGGACTCGTCGCCCTGCTCGCGCTGTGGTGGCTTCGAACCAACATCTCGCTCCGCGGCATCGTCACCAGGTCGCCGGGCGAGTTCCCGACGAGGGAGCTGTTCAGCTTCAACCACCTCTCGGTGGTGTACATGCTGTTCCTCACGTCGATGTACCACGCCGACGTGTTGATGCTCGCCTCGGTCGTCACCGAGACGCAGGTCGGCTACTACAAGTCCGCGCTGGTCATCACCCAATTCCTCTGGGTGATCCCGCGGTCCATTCAGTCGATGCTCATCCAGTCCGTCTCGGACCTCTGGGCGAAGGGCCGCATCGACCAGATAAACGAGATCGCGTCGCGAGTCACCCGGTACGGGATGCTCGTCGTCGTGCTGTTGTCGATCGGGCTCGGGGCGCTCGCGAAGGACTTCGTCCCGCTGTATCTCGGTCAGGGGGCGATGCCGGTCGTCACGCCGCTCCTCATTCTCCTGCCCGGGACCATCGGATTCGCCATCGTCAGACCGATCCTCGCCATCAGTCACGCGAAGGCGGACATGAAACCGCTCATCGCGGCGACCGGGGCCGCAGCGATTCTGAACCTCGGTCTCAACGCGGTTCTCATCCCTCGATACGGAATTCTCGGGGCGGCGGTCGCGACGACCATCGGCTACTCGTCGTTGCCGCTGTTCAACCTCCTCAGCGCCCGTCACCTCGGATTCAACCCGTTCTCGGACGCGCGAATCGGTCGGGTGTTGGCGACGGGGGTCATCGCGGTCGTCCCCATCTACCTCCTCTCGGTGACGGTCGAGAACAGCCTCGTCGCGTTGGCGGTCATCCCCCCAATCGGGTTCATCGTCTTCGTGACGGTGGCGTTCCTGGTCGGCGCCGTCGGGGTCGACGAGGTGCTGGACGTGATGGAGTCGCTTCCGGACCCCATAGGGTCGCGCGCATCCGCCGCCCTCGCGAGCAACGGCGGCATCGGCGGCAGCCTCGGCGGGATCGGAAGGCGCTCGCGGAGTAGCACGTCGTGGACCGACCGACACTCGGACACCCTTCAACGCGCCCTCCTCATTCTCGGTATCCTCCTCTCGCTTTCTGGGATCGTACTCGCCGCGGGCGTGCCCGGCATCGACGTGGGGTCGTCCATCGACGGCGACTCGCCGATTCCGGAGGTGAACAACACCGAACCGGTCACCGACGCGCCGTCGTCGACGAACGAGACGCAGACCACGGACTCACCGTCGAATACCTCCGATAGCTCGGGGGACCAGAGCGGGGATTCATCCACGGACGATCCGCCAACCACGACGGAGAACGGCAGTGCGACAGGGAACACCACGACGGAGAACAGCACTGCAACCGAGAACACCACTACGACTGAAGACGGTACGACTGAGGACAGCAGTACGACTGAAGACAGTTCGACTGAGGACAGCAGTACGACTGAAGACAGTTCGACTGAGGACAGCAGTACGACTGAAGACAGTTCGACTGAGGACAGCAGTACGACTGAAGACAGTTCGACTGAGGACAGCAGTACGACTGAAGACAGTTCGACTGAGGACAGCAGTACGACTGAAGACAGTTCGACTGAGGACAGCAGTACGACTGAAGACAGCAGTACGACGGAAAACACCACGACAGAAGACAGCAGTACGACGGAAAACACTACGACCGAGAACACCACCACGACGGAAAACACCACGACTGAGGACAGCAGCACGACCGAGAACACCACGACGGAAAACACCACGACGGAAAACACCACGACTGAGGACAGCAGCACGACCGAGAACACCACGACGGAAAACACCACGACGGAAAACACCACGACTGAGGACAGCAGCACGACCGAGAACACCACGACGGAAAACACCACGACGGAAAACACCACGACGGAAAACACCACGACTGAGGACAGCAGCACGACCGAGAACACTACGACTGAGAACACCACCACGACGGAAAACACTACGACGGAAAACACTACGACGGAAAACACTACGACTGAGAATACCACCACAACGTCGTTACTGACGACGATAGCAACCACAACAACCGAGAGCGTCACGACAACGTTTAGCGACATGCCGGCGCTCCTGATGGACCGTCCCACGAAGGCGAGGAACTGGCTTCTCTCGTTGTGGTCCCCCACCAGCGGGACGCCGTGGTTTCAGTCGATTTAGCGCGCAGGAGGAATGCTACAGTTGTTTCGGACGGTGGATTGGGCCGATTTCCTTGTCAGTTGCTGCGAGCGATAACAGTCTCGTCGACGAGTCACGGTCATTTCCGGTTTCTTTCACGTAGATTCCGAGAACAGTCACGGCAGTGGATTACGCCAGTGGAGGACGCCTTGATTGAGTCACTCGAGCGCTCCCGTCCGGGTGTCGAATGTGAATATGCCGCCGTATTCCCAGTCGCCGTCGTTGTGTGCACCGTCACTCGCGACGATGACTCTACCATCAGCGATCACTGGTGAGTCGAACACTCGTGCGAGTCCGCTGTCCGGCGTGTCCTCGCCACCTGATGGCGGTTCATCCACACACTCCTGTTCACCAGACTGCTGGTCGTGCGCGACGACGCGACTCCGACCCGTGACATCGTCGAGGAGTTCTGTCGTGAACACGAGTTCGTCACCGACGGCCAGTTCGGTCGGCTCGGACGGATTGTACGATTTCGGTGGGTAGAATCGCGTTGTTACCGACGGGCCGACATCAGCAGCGTTGGCACCGACCATCCGGGAGTGTTGGGTGCGGACCCTTCTTCTGTGGATTCATCACTCGCCTGCGCGAGGGCAGAGAAACTGCCTGTAGTGAGGAGTGCTGAACCGACAGGTCGACGCTGACCCTCAGTGCGCCGTCGGAATCGGCTCTGTTCGCTGCGCTTCGAGGACCTCGACGTAGAGGTCCGCGATCTCCTCGCAGACGGTCTCCCACGTGAACTCGCTCGCGTAGGCCTCGATTGCGTCGGCGTCCCAGTCTCGGTTCAGCGCCTCGAGGACGGCGTCGGCGAGTTCGTCGTGTGACTCCGGGCCCTCGACGAGCAGTCCGTAGTCGTCGCTCGTAATGACCTCTTCACTGCCGCCGTTTTTCGTTGCGACGACGGGCGTTCCACAGGCCATCGCTTCCAGTTGAACGACGCCGAAGCTCTCGCTGTAGCTCGGGAGAACCATCATATCGGCGGCGTTCATCCAGTCGTTCAGCGTCTCCGACTCGACGTAGCCGAGGAGGTCCGTCTGGTCGGCGATGCCGAGTTCCTCGGCGAGGGATTCGAGCTCGTCGCGCATCCCGCCCTGCCCGCCGATGACGAGTCGGGCATCCGGCTCGGCGTCTCGGACTTGCGTCATCGCGCGCATGAGGTGTTGGAACCCCTTCCGCGGCTTCAGCGTCCCGAGGGCGAACACAACCGGCGTCTCGTCGTCGATACCGAGTCGCTCGCGTGCCGATTCGGTCGGAACCCGCTCGAAGATGTCCGTGTCGTACCCGTTCGGGACGTGGACGACGTCGTCGTTGTACGGTTCGAGTTTCGAGCGGTCGCGTCGGTTGACGCGGATCAGTCGGTCGGCGTCGGTCCACGCCCGCGTCAGTCGGTCGTTGTCGGAGTCCAGCTGTTCTTGGAACCAGTTGCGGTTCGCGTGGACGGTGAGGAGGTACGGAACGTCGAGTTCCTCCTTCAGGCGCGCACCGACGTACCCCGACGTCCACGACATGTGGCAGTGGATCAGGTCGAACGAGATCGGGTGGTCTTCGAGTTCCTTTCGAACCTTCCGGGCGTGCTGCTGCCCGAGGAAGTGGTCGCGCTGGAAGTCGACGGGGAGATACAGGAGGGGCGTCTCGACGACGTGGACGTTTTCGGGGACGTGCGACTGGGCTATCTTCGAGTCTTTGCCGAACCCGTCTCCGCTGTCACCCGGGAGCCGCGAGGCCACGTCCGCGAACCAGTTGTACCTGACACAGACCGTGACGGTGTCGAAGTACTCCGCGAGCACGTCGACCTGTGACTTGACGAAGTGTTTGTACCCGTGCGAGACGACGAGGAGGTTCTTGTCGGCCAGTTGGTCTCGGTCCATGCGTTACCTCCCGTGCTCGTCCTGGGGCCTTTCTTATCTGGTACGTAAGGCGAGTGTCGCCTCAGGCGGGCGGCATTTCGGTGTTGTCGACGACGAAGCCTTCCGCTCCCTTGTCGATGTACCCGCCGTAGAGGACGGAGTCCGTGATGACCACGTCGGTGCCCTCCGAGTACAGTTTGATGGCTTCCCGACCGCTGTACGACTGCGCAGTGATCTCGTCGAACCGCGTCCGGCTCCCGGAGTTGATGAAGGGGTGGTGCGTCGCCTCGTAGGTCCCGCCGAGGAACAGGTTGTCGTCGGCCAGCACCTCGACGCAGCGACGGTAGCCGTCTCCGGGTTGGTCGATTGTCAAGTTCTCGTAGCGGCCGTTCGCGCGCTCGACGCGAAGCGCCTCTCGTTGGTCATCCCCCGGGGCAGATCCGGTGATGGTGACGTTCTTCACGAGGACCATCGCGTCTTTCGAGGTGTTGTTCCCCTGAACGAACACCGCGAAGTTCGAGCCGTGGATGTCGATGGTCGTGTCGAGGACGTCGACGCTGCCGGCGTCGTCGGTCACCTGGATGCCGCGAGAGCACCCGCCGTCGTCGTTCAACGAGACGGAACAGTTCTGGATCGTCGCCGTCTCGACGTCGTCGAGGACGAGGATGCCGTTCTCGGCCGGTCCGGTGACCTCGATGTGGGTGTTTTCGACGCGGAGGTCAGACCCCTCGTCGAGCCGAATGCCGCGTTGACTGATTCCCGGGACAATCTCGTCGATGACGACCGTGGCGTCGCGAATACTGCTTTGGTACCCCTTGATGCGGATCGAGGAGACGGAGCTGTTCTTGTAGGTTCCGCCCTCGACGTGAACCGTTCCGTGTGCACCCGAGGCGTACAGCCCGTTGTCGGGGAACCGACCGAGTTCACAGTCCACGACGCGGAGCGTCCCCGCGCTGTACGGGTCGATGAGCATCCCCGTCGGGCCGAGGTTGATGTCGCCGATTGTGTCTTCGGAGTACGCGCCGCCGTCCAGCGCGCGGAACCGTTCGACGAGTCCGCTTCCGTTCGCCGCGGTCACGCTGAACAGTGCCGGACCGAGCGTACCGGTATCGTGCTGTCCCTCGATCGTGACGTCTCGGACTTCGAGCCCGTCGGTGACGTACGCCTCGATGGCGCGGACTCCCGACTGTGCGCCAGTGAAGTCGAAGGTGAACCCCTCGAAGAGGAGGTCGGTACCGGGCGAGTAGATGACGCCGAGCCGGAAGAGCCGAGCCGCCCCGGAGAAGTCGCCCGCGGTCACCAAGTTGCCGTCAATCGCGTCGATCTGCCCGTGGCTGATCGTGGCGTTCGGGCCGTAGAACCCGAGGTTGTCGAACCCGGTCTCCCTGAGTTGGCTGTTCATCAAGTATCGCCCCTCTGGGAAGACGAGCAGGGTGTCGTCGCCGACGGTGTCCGAGAGAACGTCGTCGATCGGGACGCTCCCGGTCGGGTCCGCGCCGGCCTCGACGACGTTCACCACGCTGGAGAACCGGTCGAGATACGCTTGCGGAACGTCGACTGTCATTGTGCTTGCTTGGACGCTTTCCACGGGGTTCGTGAGCGTGCTCCCGACTGCGACCGCGCCGACCGCGCCGACCAGATAGCCTCGTCTGGTGATGTTCAAGCCGGTGGTGTCGTCCTCCTCGCGGGCCGAGCCGGACTTGGGAATGATTTCTTTCACAGAGGAGCGAACGGACTCCCCCGACCAATTACTCTCTCTTCAATTGGACAGTCTTTAAATATGTACTGTCTTTTAATCTGGATATTCGAACGAGAGTGACAGTTAATCGGTGGGAATCGTCGTGTCGTACGTGTCGTCGTCCACCTGCATCTCGAGCGCCTGATTATCGTCGTGGTCGAGGACCGTTTCGGTGGGAATCGTCGTGTCGTACGTGTCGTCGTCCACCTGCATCTCGAGCGCCTGATTATCGTCGTGGTCGAGGACCGTTTCGGTGGGAATCGTCGTGTCGTACGTGTCGTCGTCCACCTGCATCTCGAGCGCCTGATTATCGTCGTGGTCGAGGACCGTTCCGAGGAGGAGGAACGCGACGCCGAAGAGGAGTCCGATGGCCCAACTGCCGGTGTCGGACGGCCCGTCGCCGTCGCCGGAGAGCCCCGAGCCGGCAAGGCCGATGGCCGAGACGCCTGAGACAGCGGTTCCGAGGAGGTAGAACGCCGCCAGCGGGTGGAAGTCGCGGAGCATGTACTTGTTTTTCACCCGCCAGAAGTAGTTCTTGAGCAGCATCCCCGAGACGCGCGGGATGTACTCGCCGTAGTTGATGTGACTCTTCCAGTCGTCGTCGTACAGGTACTCGGCCGAGCACGCGACGTCGGCGACGCGGAGGTTCTCGGTGTTGAGTTTGACGAGCAGGTCGTTGCAGTACCCGTAGTACTCGTACATGTTCTCGATGTCCGCCTCCTTCAGCGCCTCGTGGGAGATGGCGGTGTACCCGTTCTGCGGATCCATCGTCTTCCAGTACCCGCTCGAAATCTTCGTCAGATACGAGAGCACGGAGTTGCCGACGAGGCGGAAACTCGGCATGGCCGCCAGGTCTTCGCTCTTCATGAAGCGGTTGCCCTTCGAGTAGTCGGCGTCGCCCTCGGCGATGGGGTCGAGGTACTTCGCGAGTTCGTTGGGGTCCATCTGCCCGTCGCCCCCGAGGACCGCCGTGATGTCGACTTCGTCCTCGAGCGCCCGGAGGTAGCCCGTCTTGAGCGCCCCGCCGACGCCGCGATTCTCGTCGTGTTTGACGGGGACGATGACGTCGTCGTAAGCCGGCGATTCGGGCGTGTGACCGTCGTTGAACGCGTCGGCGGCTTCGACGATCTCGTTCCACGTTCCGTCGGTGGACCCGTCGTCGATGACGTACGCGACGTCGACGAAGGAGGGCATCGTGTCGATGACGTCCCCGACGTATCCCTCTTCGTTGTACGCCGGCACGACGACGGCGATTGAGTTGTCTTTGTACATTTGAGTGGTGCGCTATCAGTCAGTGGGCGCCTACGGCACGTTATTATCGGCATCGTAGTATGTAGCGCCGAATTGACTGTGAGCTGTCACGAATCGTCAACAGATCAGTTTCACGGCCTTACTATCTACATAATAACCCGTCTACTCCGGGTAGGACGAAGTATTGATGACCGAGGGACGTGAAAGTGTTTCTCACCCGATGTGTCTCGAGGTGTGTCTCGAAGATTCTCAACTGGTCTTATCGTCGTTCACCGCGTCGCATCAGGGTCCGATAACACTGGAGTTCCAACCGACACAGGGGCTCGGATGGGACTACGCGTTCGTCACCATCGAGGAGAGCGACGTCGCGGGGAGCGACATCGAGCGGCTGCGGACCGAACTGGAGCATGACCCCACAGTGACGGAAGCGGAGTATCTCGGAACGATCGGCGACGACAACCGATTCAAACTCCGCTTCGAGGACGGAGTCCCGCTCTTTCCTCCAGAGACGACCGAGATGGGCGTACAAGTCCTTTCCGCTCGGCACGCCGACGGGGATTGGAACATCCTGATGCACGTCCCCACCCACTCGACGCTCCACGAAATACAGTCCCACTATCACGACCACGGGATCACGTTCCGCGTCAAACGGCTCCACATCGCTCGAGAGACGGACATCGGTGCCGAGACGGCGCTCCCACCGGGACAGCGCGAAGCGCTGCTCGTCGCCTACCGAAACGGCTACTTCCAGGTCCCCCGGGACGTCTCACAAGAGGAGGTCGCCGACGAGCTCGGAATCTCGAAATCGGGAGTCTCACAGCGTCTCCGACGTTCTATCGACCGTCTTATCGAAGCGACGCTGGACCCGTGAGAGGCTCGTCGGTCGGCGGTAACGCTGTCGGCGGTGGCGGATCAGAGAGCGCTCCGCGTGTTCGCCGAGGACCGACCGGAGCCGACTACAGGAACCAGTTGCCGTCGTAGTCGACGTCGACGTTACCGTACTCCAGGACGCCGTTGTAGAGGGCGCATTCGACGAGTTCGACGCCCGAACTCTCGTTGAGAATCTTCATCCCTTCGTAGTCGCCGAGCGACCGTGCAGTGATTCCGCGGAACCTCGTCCCGTCGGCGTCGTTGACGAGCGGAATGTGCGTCGTTTCGAGGTCGCCCCAGAGGAAGGTAGAGCCGTCGCCCGTGACCTTGATACCGCGTCGGTAGTCGTCGCCCGTCTGCTCGACGTCGAACCGATCGAACGTCCCGTTACCCCGCTCGATACGGACGGCGTGACGACCGTTGGAGCCGTCGCCACTCCCCGTGACGCTCGATTTCAGGATGTACACCGGATCGGCGTCTGCACTGCTGGGCCCCCGGACGTGGAGCGCCTGGCCGGGGCTGTTGAATTCGATCTCGGTCCCGATGATGTCGATCTTGCCCGCGTTCGGCGAGACGGAGATCGCCTTCGCGGGGGTGTCGCCGTCCACGACGACCCGCGAGTTCTGGATTCGCGCCCACTCGACCTCGTTCAGGACGCTGATCGCATGGCCGGTGGGGTCCGTCAGGTGAATGTCCGTGTTCTCTATCCAGTTGTACTTCCCGCCGTCGAGGCGGATCCCGCGCTGGTTCGTGTCTCTGTCACGTCGGTCGTCGACGACGACTGTCGCGTCGTGGATCGAACTGTAGTCGCCCGAGAGGCGGATGCTCGCGATGTTGCTGTTCTTGAAGACGCCGCCGTCGACGACGACCCGTCCGCCGTCGGTCGAACAGTAGAGGCCGTTGTCGGGCCACGGGCCGACCTCGCAGTCGCGAACCCAGAGTTTGCCGTCGTGCTGCGAGGTGACGATGATCCCCGACGGCCCCACGTTGATGTCTCCCGGCGTGTTCGCCGAGAACTCGCCCCCGTCCGGAATCCGGACGTTCGCGATGGTGCCGATACCGGACGGATCGGTGACGTCGAAGAGGAACGGGCCCTTGTTTCCGCTGTCGTGTTCCCCGCGCACGGCGAGGTCTTCGACGAGCAGGTCGTCGCTGACCTGCGCCTGCAGCACGCGCAGGCCGGTGTCGTCGGCCGTGAAGTCGAAGTCGAACCCCTCGACGTGGAGGTCCTCCCCCGGCTGGTCGAACGTTCCCAGTTTGAACAGCCACTGCCCGTCGTAGTCGGCCGCCGGGACGATGGTCGCGTTGTCGCCGCGAAGGTCGAACCCGCGGAAGCCGACGTGGCGGACCGTGTCGTCCATGAGGTATTCGCCCTCCGGGAAGTACAGCGTCGTCCCGTCGTCGAACGGTATCTCGTCCAAGACCGGGTTGATAGACTCCTGTCCCGTCGGGTCCGCACCCCGCTCGACGACGTTTATCCAGTCGTCCTCGGCGGTCGCGGTCCCCGTGAACGAGAGCGCCCCGAGTACCCCTCCGATCCCCTGTAATGCTCGGCGACGTGTTAGTCTCTCACCGTCTCCATCTACGCTCGTCTTGCGCATTAGGTGGAACTGACTGAGTCTACCTCTTGAGTATTTCTGGGGTTTGGCCGACTATTCAGCTGGAAAACACGGATTGAGAGACATGTGTTTGTGTCGAACACCCGGGTCGGGACGTGCGCGTTACCGTACGGGAGGTGAGGTCGCGGAGTCAGCGATCCGAGTCGACGAATCGCCGAACCCGACGGATCCCGGGCGTCCCGTCGAGCACCCAGAGGACCGCGACGCACGCGAAAACCGCGGCGTATCCCAAGATCAGAGCGAGGTTCTCGGGATTCGTCATCTGCACAACGAACGATCCGAAGTACGCCGCGAAGCGCTCGATGAACCCGAGGCGAGTCTCGTAGGCGTCGAACGTCACGACGGGCCAGAGGAGGCGTCCGAGGTTCGGACCGTTCGCTCGGAGGGCGAGGGCGTCACCGACGAGGTGCGAGCCGTACGCCAGGAGGAACGCGGCCGCGACGCGCGCCCGGTTCCGCGTCCACAGCACGCCCGCGACGAGGGCCGCGACCGGCAGGCCGACCAGCACCGAGTGGGCGGGACCGTACCCCGACGAGACGACTCCGAGCGTCCACGACAGCGTCTTGTCGACGAGGTCAGGCGCCTGCGTCGCCAGCGCGAGCGCCAGCCCCTCGGCGTCGCTGATGGGCTGTCCCCAGGCGATGCGATGCAGGACGGAGTAGCAGACGTAGCCGAATATCAGGTGCTCCCACGGCCACATCAGGCGGTCGCGCCCCCAATGGGCGACGACTGAATCGACGGCGTCCCGCCGTCGCTGACGTCGACGATCAGTTGGACGGTCCGGTAGGCGTTCTGGCGGGTCGGATTCGCGGGGACCTCACCCCGGTAGACGTGGAAGACGAGTCGGAGCGAGTCGCCCGACATCGTGGGCGTCACGTCGCGCTGGAGGTAGGCCGTCTCCCCGACCTCCACCGGCAGTTGCGCCCGCCAGAGTTCGCGCTCTTGGACGATCCGCGACCCGTTGGTGGTCCGGTCTAACCGCTGGAGTTCACTGACCACGGTGTACCGCTCGGTCTGGTGTTCCTGGTTCGCGACGGCGAGCGTTATCTGCGTGGGTTCACCCCGCGTGAGCTCCTGGGGATACCCGCCGGCGTCGTACTCGGACCCGTTCTCGGTCACGAGGTACACTTCGGTGAACTCCGCGCCGGGAGATTGCGCCTCGACCATGGCGAAGCCCACGCTGCTGAGGAACAGGAGGACGCTCACGACGACGAGCACGTGGACGACGGCCGAGACCGACGACCCGCGAGACCCGCCGGAGAGCGGCGATCTGACGTCGCGCACCGCATTCGGCAGGCCCCCCAGCGCGACGGCGAGAGGGGGGAGACCGGCGCGCGTTTCTCTCGGAAGCGTCGCCCGCCGCACGATGGCGACGGCGGTGAACAGCATCGTCACCACGAACACGCCCACCCCGGTGATCGGCGCGGCGAAGCCGAGTCCGAGGACGTTCGTGATCAGCGCGATGCCGCCGACGATAGCGAGGCTCAACGTCGCCGCGAGGGCCAGCCGGACCGAGAAGAGGAGGCCAGCGGTGTGCTGTGTCGGGCGCGTCAGCGCCTGGTCGGCGTCCATCCTGTCGGATTCGACGTCCGAACGTCGCTCCGGGAAGACGGCCGCGAGGACCGCGTATCCCGGGTAGAGGACGATGAGCGGGACGACGAAGAGGCTTCGCAGGATAGACCCCGGCACGCCGAGGAGGATAACCGCGAGTGCGGTCACCGCACCCACGACGACTAGGAGCAAGTCGAGTGTCCATCGGCGGTGAGACGTGTTCATCGAACACGCCTTGTCGTCCCCACCTCAAAAATGGGCGAGATCGTTCACACCCGAAATCCGGCGAAAGTGGGCCTTACGGAGCCGATAAGGACGGTATCTAAACGCCAGGCGTACCCCCGTGAAGCGAACGATACGCCGGTATTTCGACGAGTCGTCCGGGGGCGTTTCGGTGGGATCCGCACTACGAAACCCCCAATGTGGCACGCTCACGGGCGCTCTGGGCCTTACTGTCCCGATAATAATGCCACTCTCGTGTGATCGGTAGTCCAAGTCGCGGGCTACGACGGTCCGCGAAGTGATCAACAGATGCGCACCAGAACCAAATTCGCCGCGTTACTCGTCGCACTGCTCGTACTCGCTACCACCCTCCGCTCGGACGACGACGGGTCGAGTCCGAAGGGGACCGAGGCGGGCGTCGACTCGACAGCACCATGAACTCGTACGTCACGGGTACCGGGTGCGAAATCGACGACGACGTCACCGTCGGCTATCCCGCCGGTGACGACCCCGAGCGGACGGTCATCGGCGACGACGCGAGGATTCGCTCCGGTACCATCATCTACAGCGACGTCGAGATCGGTGACGGATTCGTCACGGGTCACGACGCCCTCGTGCGGGAGGACACTCGGCTCGGCGACGACGTCGTCGTCGGCACCAAGACAGTCGTCGACGGGACCTCGGTCGTCGGCTCGAACGTCAGCCTCCAGAGCCGCGTCTACGTGCCCACCGACACCCGCATCGGCAACAACGTCTTCGTCGGCCCCGGCTCGGTGCTGACGAACGACCCGTATCCGGTCCGCCAAGACGTCGAGATGGTCGGCCCGACGCTCGAGGACGGCGTCTCCGTCGGCGGCAACGCGACCATTCTCCCCGACGTGACCGTCGGCGAGGACGCGTTCGTCGCCGCCGGGGCGGTCGTCACCGAAGACGTACCGCCGCAGACGCTGGCCGTCGGAACGCCCGCTGAACACCGTCCGATGCCGCCGAAACTGCAGGCAGAGAATTCCCTATGAGTTCACAAACATCCCTGACTAACCTCTACGGCTCGACTCGCTCTGAAGACGAACAGATCGCTGCACTCACCTCCGGTGACGTCCCGGTCGGCATCTACGGACTCGGCAAGATGGGTCTCCCGCTCGCCTCGGTCTACGCCGACACCACCGGCAACGTGACCGGTGCAGACATCGACCGCGACGTCGTCCGCGAGATCAACGGCGGACGAAGCCACATCGTCGGCGAGCCCGGCCTCGGCGACCTCGTGGAAGACCTCGTCACGGACGGCGCGCTCACCGCGAGTACCGAACCCCGCGAAGTCGCCGAAGCGTCGTCCGTCCACGTGGTGATCGTCCCGACGCTCGTCGACGAGGACGACCGCCCGGACCTCTCGGTCATCGAGGCGGTGACCGACGACATCGGCAAGGGACTCGACGAAGGCGACCTCGTCATCTTCGAGTCGACGCTCCCGCCGCGTTCCTGTCGCGACGTCCTCCTCCCCCAGCTCGAGGCCGAAAGCGGCCTCTCGCTGGGCGAGTTCGGCCTCGCGTTCTGCCCCGAGCGAACCTCCTCCGGGCGCGCGCTCGAGGACATCCGCGGCGCGTACCCGAAAGTCGTCGGCGGTGCCGACGCCGAGAGTACCCGTGCCGCGGCGCTCATCTACGACCAGATCTCCTCGAACGAGGTCATCACCACCTCGGACACGACCACGGCGGAAGCGGTCAAGGTGTTCGAAGGCGTCTACCGCGACGTCAACATCGCCCTTGCAAACGAGCTCGCGACCCACGCCGACGAGTTCGAGATCGACGTCACCGAGGCCATCGACGTGGCCAACACCCAGCCCTTCTGTGAGATCCACACGCCGGGTGCCGGTGTCGGCGGCCACTGCATCCCGTACTATCCGCAGTTCCTGATCAAGCAGTTCGAAACCGAGGCGCCCCTCATGCGGACCGCTCGCGACGTAAACGACGAGATGCCGCACGTCACGGCACAGACGGCACTCGACGAGTTGCGGACGCGCGGCGTCGACCCCGAAGACGCCTCCGTCCTCGTCCTCGGGCTGACCTATCGGGCCGGCGTCGAGGAGATTCGCAAGACGCCGGCACTCCCCGTCATCGAGCATCTCGACGACGCGGGCGCCGAGGTGTTCGCGAGCGACCCGATCCTCAACGACACCACCGTCTTCGAGGACGCGGGCGCGACTATCGTCGATGACGTGAACGGTCACGACCTGTCGGTGGACGCCGTC
The DNA here is from genome assembly GCF_051194135.1 of Halorubrum wangae. Classification (NCBI taxonomy): domain Archaea; kingdom Methanobacteriati; phylum Methanobacteriota; class Halobacteria; order Halobacteriales; family Haloferacaceae; genus Halorubrum; species Halorubrum wangae. Next base: position 319,206 of record NZ_JBLZNH010000003.1, read on the forward strand.
GTCCTCGTGACCGCTCACGAGTCGTTCGACGATCTCGACATCCCGGAACTCGGCGGCGACTCCCGCCCGGTCGTGTTCGTCGACGGGCGACAGGCCGCGACCGAGTACCGTGACGACGAGGACGTCACTTACCAAGGAATCGGTCTCCATGACTGAGACCGTCTGTGTCGTCGGGCTGGGCTACGTCGGCCTGCCGTTGGCCATCGAGTTCGACAACGCCGGCAAGTCGGTCATCGGCTACGACGTGGACCCGAACAAGATCGCCGATCTCAACGCCGGAATCGACCCGACCGGGGACGTCACCGACGAGGGCGTCGCGAATTCCGACGTGACGTTCACGACCGCCGAGTCGCAGATCAAGAAAGCGGACTACGTCATCGTGACGGTGCCGACGCCGGTCGACAGCATGGAGAACCCGGACCTGCAGTACGTCGAGTCGGCCGCCGAGACCATCGGCAAACACGTCTCGCCCGGAACGACCGTCGTCCTCGAGTCGACGGTCTACCCCGGCGCGACGGAGTCCGTCCTCGTCCCGGCCCTCGAATCCGAGTCCGAGTTCACCGTCGGCGAGGACATCTTCGTCGGCTACTCGCCGGAGCGCGCCTCGCCCGGTGACACCGGACGGAGCGTCAGCGACGTGATCAAAGTCGTCGGAGCGAACACCGAGGAGGTCCGCGAGGACCTCGCCGACCTCTACGGGAGCATCGTCGACGCCGGTATCCATCGGGCACCGGACATCGAGACCGCAGAGGCATCGAAGGTCATCGAGAACGTCCAGCGCGACATGAACATCGCCCTGATCAACGAACTGGCCATCGCCTGCGACCACATGGGACTGACGACGAAAGACGTCCTCGAGGCGTCCGGGACCAAGTGGAACTTCCACGACGAGTACTCGCCCGGATTCGTTGGCGGGCACTGTATTCCCGTCGACCCGTTCTACCTCACCTATCAGTCGAAGCGCGACGGGTTCTCGCCGAAACTCGTGTTGCAGGCGCGCGAGATCAACGAGTACGTCCCCGTTCACGCCGCCCGCAAGACGGTCAAGACCATCAACGACGCCGGTCGGGTCCTGCAGGACACGCGCCTGTTGGTCCTGGGTCTCGCCTACAAACCTGGCGTTGGCGACATCCGCAGTTCCGAAGTCGGGTCGATGATAGAGAAGTTGGACGAGTTCGACATCGAATGCGTGGGGTACGACCCGCACGCGAACCCGGAGGAGTCGCGGGACGTCTTCGACATCGAGGTGACCGAATCGGTCGACTTCGCGGACTACGACGGGGTCGTCGTCGCGACGGCCCACGAGGAGTTCAGCGACTACGATCTCGAGTCGATGGCGTCGGAGTTCGATTCCGACCCAGTCATGGTCGACGTGGCGGACGTGTTCGACGCCGACGAGGCCGCCGAGCACGGATTCCACTACGCACAGTTGTGAGTTATTGACATGGATGTCCTCATCACGGTTCAGCACCCCGCGCACGTCCACTTCTTCAAGCACGCCATCGAGGAGCTGGAGGAACTCGGTCACGAGATCCACGTCCGCGCGCTCGACAAGGACGTCACGTTGTCGCTCCTGGACGGATACGACATCGACTACGAGGTCATCGGGTCTCGCGGTGGGTCGCTGGCCAGCACGGCGATGTCGACGCTCGCGATCGAGTACCGCCTGTACCGCGACGCGAAGGCTATCGACCCCGATGTGATGACGGCGATCGGCGGTATCGAGGCCGCACACGTCGCGAAGCTGGTCGACGCGAACAGCGTCATCTTCACCGACACCGAGCACGCGACGCTGTCGAACCGGTTGACGTTCCCCTTCGCGGACGAGATCGCGACGCCCGAATGCTACATGGACGACGCCGGTCCCGACCAGTACCGATACCCGAGTTATCACGAGCTCGCCTACCTCCACCCCGACCGGTTCGACCCGGATCCGTCCGTGTTCGACGAACTCCCCGTCGACGCCGACGACACCTACGCAGTCCTTCGATTGGTCAGTTGGGGTGCGGCACACGACGTCGGCGACGAGGGGCTCGCGGACCTCACGGAGCTGGTCGAACGCCTCGAGGAGACGGGGGCGGAAGTCCTCGTCTCGGCCGAGGACGACGCACTCCCTCCGGGGCTCGACGGGTACGGTATCAACATCGACCCGACCCGCATCCATCACGTCCTCGCGTACGCCGACCTCTTCGTCGGAGAGAGCGGGACGATGGCGTCCGAGAGTGCCGTCCTCGGCACGCCGTCGGTGTACGTCCACAGTGCGAACCCCGGTCTCATGCGTGACCTCTCGGCGTACGATCTGCTGTTCGGGTATCACGGAGAGCGTCGAAACGAACTCGCCGCGGATCGAGCGGTCGACGTCCTCGAGTCGCCGGAGATCGACTGGGAGCGCCGCCGCCGGAAGCTCCTCGAACAGAAAGTCGACGCGACGGACGTCATCGTCGACCGAGTGCTCTCGGCCACCAAGTAGCCTCGAATCCGCCGTCCGCCGGACGTGATGCGTCACCGGTCGACTGACCGAACGACGTTCGGAACGACTCGTCGCGAGCGGACACGCGTCGCCGGCGGTGTCGTCTCTGTTCTCGCGTTCGTCGTCTCTGTTCTCGCGTTCATCGTCCCGGGCGTGATCGAGTCGTCCCGCGTGAGTCCGAGAGCGAGCGAGTCGTCCCGTGTGAGTCCGGGCGGATCGACGACGGACCGGGCCCCCACCGGGAGTCGTGTTCGGGGAGTTCCCGTCCGGCCCGTCGCGCTAATCGTGCGACCACGCACGGAGACACCGATCCGGCTAAACGGTTGAAATTCGGTGGGACAGTAGATTTATCGGCTATATAATAAGAAGCCTATGGCACCCGTACTCTCCTGATGACGCTACCAGATACAGCCCCACGTTCCGGTCGGGGGCGGAACGTGACCGTGATGGTGACGGGTGCCGGCACGCCCGGTGCCGTGGGCATCATCAAGGCCATCCGCCGGACGGATGCGTTCGATCCTCACATCATCGGCGTCGAAACGATCCCCGACGCGAGCGGATTCCCCCTCGTTGACACCGCGGAGACCGTCTCCGCGGGCGACGACTTCATCCAGGACGTGATTGACGTCGCACGGCGTGAGGACGTCGACGTGGTGTTCCCGCTCCGGCCGACGGACCTCCAGTCGCTCTCCGAGGCGAAGCCCAGATTCGAGAGCGAGGGTATCGAGGTGATGGTCTCGGATCCCGAGACGTTGTCCATCGCGATGGACACCGGGCGGCTGTACGACCATCTCGTTCAACACGGCCATCAAATCGTACCGGAGTTCTACCGCGTCTCGACCTGCGACGAGTTCGTCGACGCGGTTCGCGCGCTCGGATACCCCGATCGGCGCGTCTGCTTCAAGCGCTCCGACGGCAACAAGGTATGCTTCCTCGACTCGGAGGCGGACGGCTCCAACGTCCTGCTGGATACGCAGCCGAACAACACGGTGAGCACGCTGGACGGCGTACTCCCGATTTTCGAGGAGATCGAACCGTTTCCGGACCTCATCGTGACGGAGTATCTCCCGGGCGACGAGTACAGCGTCGACGTCATCGCCCGCGAAGACGACGTTCCGGTCACCGTCTCTCGTTCTCACGACGAAATCAGTGCCGGACACTCGTACATGGGGACGATCGAAGAGGCGCCTGAACTCATCGAAAGCGCGCGCCAGATCTGCGCGCTCCTCGGCATAGAGTACAACGCCAACTTCCGGTTCAAGTACGCCGCCGACGGCACACCGAAGCTCGTCGAGGTCAACCCGCACCTCTCCGAGTCCGTCACCGCGTATGTCGGTGCAGGCGCGAACATTCCCTCACTCAGCGTGCAGCACGCGCTCGGCTGGGATCTCTCGGAGATCACCGTCGACTGGGGGACTCACGTCACCCACGACTGGCAGGAGATCGTCTTCCGCCCCGGTCAGAAGTCGGCAACGATCTAACGGCCCGCCGAGTCGGCACCCCCTGACTCGGCACTCACACCCTTCAACACATGAATCCGATTTCATCGATACACGGACGGTTACGACAAGCAGAACTCGACGTACTGGTAGCGTTCGTCGGCCTAGCGCTCGCCCTCATGATGTTCCCCCTGCGGTTCCTGTCGTCACAGATTTTCATCGTGACGCTCCCGCCGATTTTGGGGGTCGGCTGTCTCCTCTACCTCGCGGCGGCCCGCGGGACCGGGACGACCGACGGGCTCCCGACGTTGACGCCGTCAGCGACGAGGCTACTCTCTGTCGGCATCTTCTTCGGCCTCGCCGCGATGGTCTTCTTGGCCGCGTTACAGGGTCAGCGAAGCATCCTGTTCATGGACGTCGGCGGCGTCGTCGGGGTCCTGCTCCTCGGGCAGATACTGCTCGCACCGGACGAGGAGTTGCGCCCGGGGGTGTTCCTCGCGCAAGTCATCCTGTTCTCGTTCGTCGTCCGGTTCGCCGCACTTTACACCACGTCGGGGTACATCGGCATCGACATCTGGTCGCACACGACGTTCATCGAGATGATACTCCGGGCCGACTCGCTGTCGGCCATCAGCGAGATCAAATACTACGCGTCGCCGCTGTACCATCTGCTCGCCGTGACGTCCACGCATCTGTTAGGCCTGTCTGTGCGGAACGCGCTGTACCTCTCTCTCGGCGTCGTGATGCCGCTCATTCCGCTGTTCGTCTACGGCACGGCCCGTCTGCTCGTGCCGCTCCGGTGGTCGCTCGCGGCGGCGGCGCTCTACGCGATGGGCGACCAGGTCATCCGATGGGGAATTCACCTCATTCCGACGAGCATGGGGCTCGTGTTCTTCCTCGCGTGCATGTACAGTCTCGTCCGGATCACCCACGCCAGCGAGCGATGGCGCGACTTCAGTCTGCTCGTGCTGTTCAGCACCGCCATCATCCTCACGCACCAGGTGTCGTCGTTCATCATGCTGGTGTTGCTCTTCGCGGGGCTCGGCGCGCAGATACTGCTCCATTTCAACTTCTTCACCGAGGAACCGGACCCCCTGTCGTTCACTGGCGGCGGGTCGGCCCCGGTGAACCTCATCGGTCTCGTGGGGTTCAACCTCGGGCTCATCGTCTTCACGTGGTCGCTGACCCCGTACAAGGGTGCCACCTTCCTCGAGACCGTCCTCAGCTACCTCTACGTGAACCTGTTCAACGCCGGGTTCCTGACCGGTGTCAGTGGAAGCGGGGGGTCCGAGGGCGCCTCCGGCGTCGCCGGCGGCGCCGGCCAGACGATGCTCTCGCAGATGTCGACGTACGTCACCGAAGCGGGATTCCTCCTGCTCATCTTCGCAGGCGTCTTGGGGTGTCTCACCGTCCTCAAGCGGTCGCGTGCGACGCAGACGACGTACACCTTCGTCGGTGCCATCGTCGCGATGCTGTTCGTCGTCCTCGGCCTCCCGCTGTTCGGTATCGAGAGCTTCGTGCCGGGCCGCTGGATCGGGTTCCTCTACGCGCTCCTCGCCATCATCGGCGTCCTCGGGTTCCGTCACCTCGCGAACCGAACGTCGCTCAAGGTCGCCGGCGTCGTCCTGCTCATGGTCGTGCTGATATACCCGAACGTGATGATCATGTCGAACGACGGCGCGATGGACAGTCCGGTGTTCTCGGACCAACACGAACGGCTCTCGTACACCGACCAGGAGCTCGCCGCGGTCGACACGTACGGCACGGCCCGTCCGGCCGATGAGGGCGGCGAGATCTACACCGACTTGCCGTATGGGACAGTGTGGGAACGAACAGACGCGTATCCGGCCGAACCGCTCCCCGCAGAGGCGGGACGGCCGGTGCCCCAAGGGACCTCGGTGTACCGGGACTACCAGTCCGAGAGCGCCTCGTACTTCATGGACAGTCAGACCGGGGCGGCGACGAACCTCAACCCGTCGAAGACGGAGGTCTGTCCCCCGACGACAAACTACGTGTACGCGAACGGGCAGGTCACCGTCTGCACGCTGCCCGGGTCCTGATCGACCGCGGCCGCTCTTCTCAGATCTCGCGTCCCCGTCGCGCCGACTGACGGTCGTCGCGCGGAATACGGGACACGATCGGTAAGCACGTCTCGACGGACGGTCGAACCGTCGGCGACGACGCCACGGCGTGCGTTCTTCGCGTTGCGGCGACGCTCCGCGCTGGATGGTCGACCGTCTACTCGGGGTCAGCGTGTTCTTCCGCGAGATTTCCGGACGGGACGAGGAGAATACGACCGAGCCAGGACCGACAGCGACGGGACCCACAGTCGAAGCGTGACGGGGGTCGCACTCGGTCTGCCTCATCCGCCCGCGACGCGTGGCACGGTACAGGAGTCAACCGCTGGGCGTCTGCTGTGGGAAACGCTGCAAAAACACGGGACGTCGCTTCCGCGAAGCGGCTGTCGTCCGGCTGTTCGGGGTCGTCGGAGTCCGCGACTGCGTCTAGTTTCCGTCGATCGCGGTACCGTTACTACTGGACGAGTCGTCGCCGGATCCCGACTCCCCGTTGGCCGCCCGTTCGAACTGCTCGCGGGTCGACTCGGGGTCGACGGTCGGCGCCGTCACGGAGTCGCCGTAGGCGACGCGTGGAACGGTCGTGATCTCGAGTTCGACGGCGCGTTCGGCGGACTCTTCGACGCTCCGATTGTACGTCCGCGAGCGGATGGCCTGTCGGATCTGGTCGAGGCCGTCGACGCCTGCGTGCTCGGCGAAGCGAACGAGGTTGTCGGTCGTCGCCCATTCGAAGCGCTCCTGCGGCTGATTGGCGAAGACGTACGCGAAGTAGTCCCAGAACGACGTCGGGTCGATGTCCCAGACGGCGAGGCCCGCCTCGGTCGCTCTCGGCGCGTCCTCGCCGAGATACGGCTCGCCGTCGACGTACGCCACGTTTCGGAACTCGATGGAGACGTCGCCGGGGGCGACGAAGTCGTCGACGAGGTCATCGAACTGCTCTCTGACGAACTCCTGCGTGTACGGGCACTTCCAGTTCCCGTAGAGGGTGACCGTCGTGTCCGCGGTCCCCAGCGTCGGGTATCGCTGGTTCGGTTGCTCTTCGAGGAGGGAGTTGCTCGGCACGTCGATGTCCGGTTCGGAGATCGTCTCCGGCCGGTCGCCCGGGGCCACTTGCTCGTCGGTCGCAGTGTCGTTCTCGGTCGCGTTCGTCGCGGTGGTCTGTGGCTCCGGGGTGTTCGTCGGCGTTTGTTCGGCTCCCGCGTCGCTCTGATCGACGACGCTCGCACAGCCGGCGACCGCCGGCACTGTGGCGACCGCTGACAGTTCGAGCAAACGTCGTCTGCTTACCGGGTTATCGTCCATACACTACTACCCGGGCGTGAACGTCATTATTATCGGTCGTGTAAGGCGTGCTGGAAGGCGTTCTTGCTTCTGCCGTCGTGCCTAAACCCGGAACAACGGGTCGCGGACGGGATCCGTCCGAAAACCGCCCGACTCGGCGGCGATGACATCACGGTTGTCGTCCGTATCGCCCCTTAGCGCATCTATAGTAATGGGGCTCTCAGCGCATGGGGTTTACAGGGGCAACCCATTCGCCCGCGGACCCCGACAACCATGAAACAGCAGACTCAACGCTCGGCTGCGACGAACCAGACTGCAGTGACCAGTTCGGCTGCGAACACCGGTCATCGACACCACCGCGTCCCCGCTCGCGGGGAGGTGCGCTGATATGTGTGGGATCATCGCCCACATCGGTGATAAGCAGGTGCTCAATCCGATCGTCACCGGCCTCGAGAAACTCGAATACCGCGGCTACGATTCGGCTGGGGTCGCGGTGAAGAACGGGTCCGGACTCGACGTCTGGAAGTGCTCGGGCCGCGTCTCGGACCTCAAGGAGACCATCGGCGGCGAGGAATCCAAAGCGACCCTCGGCATCGGCCACACTCGGTGGAGTACGCACGGTCCGCCGAGCGACGAGAACGCACATCCGCACGCGGACGTTTCAGGCCGCGTCGCGGCCGTGCACAACGGCATCATCGAGAACTACGAGTCCCTCAAGGAGCGGCTGATCGACGAGGGCTACGAGTTCAAGAGCGACACCGACACCGAGGTCATCCCCAACCTCGTCGCGTACTACCTGGACCGAGGGAACGAGGCGCTCAGTGCGTTCGAGCAGATGATAGACGACCTGGAGGGGAGCTACGCCATTGCGGTGATCATTGACGGCATGGACTCCATCTTCGCGGCCCGCAGCGGGTCGCCGCTCGTCCTCGGCGTCGATGACGATAGCTACTACCTCGCCAGCGACGTTCCGGCGTTCCTCGACCACACGGACAAGGTCGTCTACCTCGAGGACGGCGACACCGTCGAAGTTCGAGAGAACAGGGTCAACTTCATCGAGGAGAAGGATCAGACGACCCAACATGAGATAGAGCAGGTCGACTGGCAACCCGATGAGACGGGCAAGGGCCAGTACGACCACTTCATGCTCAAGGAGATCCACACCCAACCGACCTCGCTGCAGAAGACCGTCGAGGGCCGTCTCGACACCGAGGCCGGTGAGACGAACCTCGACATCGACAAGGACCTCTCCGACATCGACACCGTCCACCTCGTCGGATGTGGTACTTCGTACCACGCCGCCCTCTTCGGAGCGAGTCTGCTGAACCGCTGTGACATCTCCGCGCGAGCGATCCGTGCCAGCGAGTACGAGGCCAACACCGGTAAGGCGCCGGGGAACAGGCTCTTCGTCGCCGTCACCCAGAGCGGCGAGACGGCCGACACGCTCGGCGCGCTCTGGCAAGCCAACGAGGCGGGCGTCGAGACGCTCGCGGTGACGAACGTCGTCCAATCAACGGCGGCGCGGGAGGCGGACGAGGCCGTCTACATCCGCGCGGGGCCCGAGATCGGCGTCGCGGCGACGAAGACGTTCTCGTCGCAGGCCGTGCTGCTCACGATGCTCAGTCAGCATCTCGCTCGCGTTAATGAGGCCGGGAGTCGGGTCGAGGACGCGGACGAACTCGTGGCTGACCTCATGGAGTTGCCCGACGCGGTCGAACACATCCTCCAGACGAGCGACACCGCCCGATTGGCACGGGAGTTCCTCCACAGCGACTCCTACTTCTTCATCGGCCGTGGCCTCGGCTGTTCGGTCGCGAAGGAAGGGGCACTGAAGTTCAAGGAGATCACCTACGAACACGCCGAGGGGTTCGCTTCCGGCGAACTCAAACACGGCCCCCTCGCGCTCGTTACGAGCAAAACGCCGGTGTTCGCGGTCTGTACCGAGGACAACCAGAAGACGGTGACGAACGCGAAGGAGGCGCAGGCGCGAGGCGCACCGATCGTCGCCATCTCGCCGCCCGACCACAGCATCGTCGACACTGCCGACGAACACCTCTACGTGCCCGACCTGCACTCCGTCTGTACGAACCTCCTAGCGAACGTTCAGCTGCAGCTGCTGTCGTATCACAGCGCGACCGAGCTGGGTCGAGCGATCGACAAACCGCGTAACCTGGCGAAGAGCGTCACGGTCGAATGACGCCAATCTGCAACCGACCCTAGAATGATGAACAAGGAACTGTTTGGCGTTATCGACGACGACGGCGCGTTCGACGAGTTAGCGTCGCGGCCGATTTTCGACTGGGTCGCTGACGGCGAGAGCGCGACCGTCGCGATCCGAGACCCGGCGATCGGGTTCCCCGGTCGGTCGGCCACCCACAGCGACGAGCGTGGCCACTGTATCCTCTGGGGTGAGGTCTTCCCACCGGACGACGTTTCGACCCAGGCCGCCGAGTACACGCTCGACCGATACGAGAAGGTCGGAACCGACGCGTTCGCCGAGCTCAACGGGTCGTTCCTGGCGTTCGTCGAGCTCGATGACGAGGCAATCGTCGCCACCGACCCGGCACGGACGTGGCAGTGCTTCTACGCGGACACGCCCGACGGCCGGGTCTTCGGAACGAACCCGCAACGCGTGCTCTCGGCGGTTCCGGACACGGACGTCGACAGTCGCGGCATGCTCGAATTCGCCCACATGGGCGTCGTCGTCGACGACCGAACCGTCTTCGACCGTCTCAGTACCGTTCCGTTCGACGGGTACATGACGGGCGACGAGGTGGGAACGCTGTCTCGGTTCGTCTACGACCCGGCCGATCCGGAAACGTTCGACTACGTCGACGAGCTCGCCGACCGGCTCGAGCGTGCTATCGGCCGCCGGTCGAACTACCCCGGGAAGACGGGGCTCCTCCTGAGCGGAGGGTACGACTCTCGCACGATCGCCGCCCAACACCCGGACATCGACGTCTGTTACACGCTCGGGGAACCCGACCATCCCGAGGTCGAAGTCGCACGCGACATCGCCGATCAGTACGGAGCTGACCACGAGACGCTCATCGCAGGCGACGACTACCTCAACGTGGACGAGGACATCATCGAGTACTCGATGGGGACCCGCGAGTCGATTCACGTCCACCACGCGGGGTGTGACGAGAAGATGGACGTCGACACCATCTTCCACGGGCTGTTCTTCGACACGTTCCTCCGTGGACACTTCCTCCCGCGGAACACCATCGAGTTCTTCGGGAACAATTTCCCGCTCCAGGGGTTACAACCGGATCCAAACCCGACAGAGGTACTGTCCTCGAAGTTCGGCTATCACCCCGCGTGCGACCACGTCTTCCCCAAGTGCTACGAGGAGTTCGACACGAGCATAGACTTTATCGACAAAGTGGTCAACGAGCAGCTCGACAAGTGGTCGGACCGCTACGACAACGTCTACGACAGCATCGAGCTCATCGGCATCCAGAACCAGCCGACGCTTCCGTTCCACTACGAGCTGTCCGACAAGTACATCGAGGCGTTCGTCGCCGCCGACGCCGAACTCATCGACTGGCACCTGAAGACGCCGCCGGAGAAGCGCAACACGAAGACGATGAAGAAGGCGGTGCGGCAGCTGAACCCGGACATCTTTCGGCACCGCCCGCCGGACCGGCCACATCACTCGTTCCGGAAGAACCAGATCGAGAAGTTCCTGCGACAGAAGATGCCGATCATCAGCCCGTTCAGTTCGCCGTGGCCGGACATGGACGCCCAGTACGACGAGGACGAGCTCGACCGCAAGCTGTTCCCCGGCTATCCGAGTATCCACGAGCTGCCGGTGCGGGTCAAACTCCGCATCAACGACATTACCAAGTGGATGAACTCGACCAGCGACGAGAACCTCCTCACGCCGAACGACGTGCTGTGTCCGCCGGCGGAGCTTCCCACGCAACCCTGAGCCGGCGAGTCTGTTTCAGTGTCGGCCGCGAAGGTCCGATCCGACGCGTTGCGGTGGCTGTCTATTGCTTCGACACCTGTCTGTAGCCGCTCGCGTCGGTGCCGAGTCCGACCGCGAGGTGTGCGGTGACCCCGAGAAGCGATCCGAACTGCGCTTGAGCCCCGTAGCAAGTGCTCGGAAGCGCGTTGAAAATTGGGTCGCAACGTAGCGCGCGAGCGTGTCCGTCGCCGATGGAGGTCGCGGCGTCAGCCGATCGGTCCGATCCACACGGCCGGTGACTGGTCAACCGAAACCGCCGCGGCGAGCGCGGTTCGTCGAGTGTCGAGCACAGGACAGGTGGTGGTCGACGCACGACACCCGTTTCAGCGGTACGGGCCGCTCACGTCGGTTACTTGTCGTGGGCCACGATCTCACCGGGGTCGGTTCGAGCGTCCTCCGACAGTGTCACGCCGGGGTGGAGACCGGTGTTGATGCCGGTTTTTACCCCGTCACCGACGACGACACCGAACTTCTTGCGCCCCGTCGAGACGCGCTCGCCTTTGACCGTGAGTTCGACGTCCTCGCCGTCGTGACGGAGGTTCGCGACGTTGGTGCCGGCACCGAAGTTCGCGTTCCGGCCGACGACGCTGTCGCCGACGTACGAGAGGTGCCCGACGTTCGTGTTCTCCAAGATGACGCTGTTTTTGATCTCGACGGCGTGACCGATGTGGACGTCGGGGGCGAGGTACGTGTTCCCGCGGACGTACGCGTTCGGCCCGACGGAGGCCCCTTCCGAGACGTACGCCGGCCCCTCGACGACGCTGCCGCCGCGAACGGTCGCACCGTCCTCGATGACGACGGATCCCTGAATCGTCGCGTCGTCGCTCACTTCGCCGTCGACGCGGCGGTCGAGCGTTCCGAGCTTCCACTCGTTGGCTTCGAGGAGCTCCCACGGTCTGCCGACGTCCATCCAACGGTCGAGAGTGACGGGCGAGACGGTGAACTCCGAGATGACTCGGTCGAGCACGTCGGTGAGTTCGCGTTCGCCGCGCTCGCTCGGCGACACGTCGAGCATGTCGCGTGCCTCCTCGGGGAAGACGTACGCACCGGCGTTCACGAGGTCGTTTTGCGGGACGTCGGGCTTCTCCGAGATCTCCGTCACCGCGCCGTCGGAGACGTTCAGGACGCCGTAGTTCGAAGGGTTCGAGACCCGAATCGAGGCGATACTCGGCGCGGCGTCGAACAGTCTGTCGATGCCCTCGGGATCGTAGAGGTTGTCGCCGTAGAGCACCGAGAAGGGGCCGTCGATGTGTTCTTTGGTGGCGTGGACGGCGTCAGCGGTCCCCTGCTGTTCGTCCTGGACGACGTACGAGACGGGGACGCCGCGATACGACGACCCGAAGTAGTCTCGGACGATCTCTTCGCCGTATCCGACGACGAACACGAGTTCGTCGGCACCGGCCTCGACTGCCGCCTCGGCGGTGTGGGCGGTGATGGGTTGTCCGGCGACCGGCAGCATCGGTTTGGGGACCTCGTTCGATAACGGCCGCATTCGAGTGCCTTTGCCCGCCGAGAGAACGATTGCCTGCATACCCAGACGTAATCAAACGATGCGCATTATTATATGCAGAATAAGCGTGTAGCGGGGTTGAAACGTCAGTTGCGGAAGCGTTTAGCACTGTGATAGCGACGGCTCACCCGAACAGGAAGCCGTGCTGCCAGAGCAGGTCGGTCGCGGTGTTGACGCCCCACACCACCTGGTCCTCGAGGTACGTCCCTTCGCGCGTCGTCTCGACGAGGTATCCGGGGAGGTGCAGGTCGCCGTACACCTTGTGAACGAAGAGCGGTCGCGACCCGTCGAGCGTGTTCCCGCAGTCGAAGTCGTAGTACGACGGGTACTCCGAGAGGTCGACGTAGTGGTCGTTGACCCGGGTGCACGCGTCCACGGCGTTTTCCGGCATGGCACGGGTCGGGAAGACGGCCTGGCCGACACTGCCGTCGTGCTTGTAGATACCGCTCGAACTGTGGAGGTCGACGACGACGTCCGGGTCGTGCGCGACGAGCTCCGACCAGAGCGCTCGGGCCAGCTTACTCTCCGGGGCCGATCCGGTGGGGAACTGCCGGTTCAGGTCTCCGCTCTCGGTGTACCGGGCGCCTCGTTGGATGGCCCGCCGGTTCGCCTTGGGGACGACGACGAGTTTACCGCCGGTCGGGCGAACGCGCGTCAGTTCTCCGGCGCTGATGTACCCCTGAGGCTCGTCCCCGTGGATCCCACCGACGACGAACGCTGTCGGACCCGGTTTCCCCGAGTCGATGACGTGCACCGGCGTCTCGTACTTGGTCTCCGGAAGGAGCGAGTGGATGCGAACGCTCCCCTCGTTGACCCTGTCGAGACGCGTGCGAATCCAGCCCAGAATGTCGGCGTAGTTGCCGTGTTTGTGGTCTCGAAGGAGGCGGACCCGCGGGACGTCCGAGATACCGTATCGGACGGCCTCGTCCGTCGCAGAGCGCACGAGACTGTCGTAACGGTCATCGTAGGCGCGGTTGGCGATCTTCATCGTGTTTCGGACCCCACCGAGCCCCATGTACGACTCTAACCGGGCGTGCGTGTACGTCTTGGTCGTGTAGTTCCAGTACATGAACTCGAAGAACTCCCAGAAGTTCTCCGGTTCGACGTGCCAGACGCCGTGTGCGGCGCGAGCGGCGCGGGCCTCGCCCTCGTCGTCGCCGACGAGGTACGTGTCGACGGCGTCGGGGCGGTACGAGAGGAACCGAAGTTCGACGTTGAGGAGGCCCGGTCGGACGTACTCGCGGACGATCTCCTCGAGGTTGTGCTGGACGAAGTACTGTGAGGCGTCGGAGAGGAAGTTGACGTACACAGTCAGCGTGGGGTTCGTCTCGTCGGTTCCCATCGTGGGGTAGAGCCGATCGGGGAGGTACGGTGCCGTCCCGACTTCGCCCGGTACGAACGCCGCTTCGACGGATGACGTAGCCGCTGCACCGATCAAGGAGGATCCTATCGTAGCGCCAAGAAAATGACGACGAGTGAGTTGGTTAGCCATTATCCTTCGGATGTTGTGACTTTCTCGAACACCAGAAAGTTCTCACTTCATATCGACAGCATTCAAGTACTCAGGTGGGTTGAGAACGATCGACACGCCCTTAATTTCGGCCGTCGACTCGGAGAAAAATCAGCGATTCCGGACCGTCGATCCGGCGCTTCGACTACCGCCGGCGCTTCTGCAGCCTACGCTTCTGCCGCCGACGATTCGACTACCGTTTACGCTTCTGCCGCCGGCGCTTCGACTGCCGCTTTCGCCGCCTCAACGCGATCGATCGCGTCGTCGAACAGTCTGTCCGCGTTCGCCTCGGTCCGTGCCTCCGCCGTGACTCTGACGAGCGGCTGTGTCCCGCTCGCGCGGACGAGGAACCAGCCGTCGTCGGTGGCGACGCGGACGCCGTCGCGGTCGTCGATGTCGTCGTACTCGTCGCGAACGCTCTCTTCGACTCGTTCGAGGACACGAGCCTTGTCGTTCGCCTCGACGCTCTCTCGGCGGAGCGGGTAGGTGTCGATCGTGGCGACGAGTTCGGACAGTGGCCCGCGCTTCGAGACGAGTTCGACGAGTTTGCACGCCGCGAGCGGACCGTCGGGGCAGGGGGTCTCGTCGCTCCAGATCCACGCTCCCGACGGTTCTCCGCCGAAGACGACGTTCGGCTCGGCGCACGCTTCGGCGACGTACACGTCGCCGACGCGCGTTCGAACGGCCTCCGCACCGACCGAGTTGACGGCGTCGTCGACGGCGAGGCTCGTGTTCACCGGGACCGCGATCTGTTGGCCTTCGGTAGCGGCTTCGCGACCGAACAGTGCGAGGAGAGAGTCCCCCTCGACGAAGTCCCCGTCGTCGTCGACGGCCATCATCCGGTCGGCGTCGCCGTCGTGCGCGATGCCGAGGTCGGCGTCGGTTTCGGCGACGTGCTGTTCGAGCGCGTGGCAGGTCGCCTCCGTCGGCTCGCTCGGCCGCGCGGGGAACCGGCCGTCGCGTTGGCCGTTCAGCGTCGAGACCGTACACCCGAGGTCGGTGAGCACGTCCGCAGTGATCCGGCCCGTTCCGTTCCCGACGTCGACGACGACCGAACACGGCTCCGAGAGGTCGAGGCTCTCGCGGAGCGCCTCTCGGTGTCGGTCCCCGATATCGCGGCGTCGCTGGCCGCCGACCCCGTCCCACGCGGCGAGGTCGTAGTCGTCCTGCTCGACCCGTCGGGCGACGGCCTCTCGCTCGTCGGCGCCGAAGGCGCGTCCGGATTCGTTCCAGAGCTTGAGACCGTTGTCCGACGGCGGGTTGTGCGAGGCGGTCACGACGACACTCGCGTCGGCGTCGAACCACTCCGCGGCGCGGGCGACCGTCGGCGTGGGGTGAGTTCCGACGCGGACGACGTCGGCACCGGTCTCTCGAAGTCCCGCCGTGAGCGCCTGTTCGAGCATCGGTCCGCTCTCGCGCACGTCGCGTCCGACGACGACCGTGTCGTACCCTTCGCTCCCGAGCGCGCGGCCGATCGAGAGGGCCAGAGACGCCGTAACGTCGTCACCGACTGCTCCACGGATCCCGCTGGTTCCGAACATGGTCTCGACCATGGCCGGGGTGGTGATTACTATGATATTAGTAACGGAAGAGAAGAGGGGCGATTCGCCCTTCAACTGGACCCACACGCTGGTGCGTCCTACCCAAACAGACCGACAGTACAGGCCGTCGCTTTCCGAGGGGGGGGGGGGAACGGAACGAGACGGCCCGGATCGACACTCGGCCCACCCCCATATTACTATCAGGTTGGTATCACGGCCGGGAGCGGGAATCCCGATCGTTTCACGGAGTATAGGACCTCTTTAGCGACACAACGGTCTGGGTAGTTCATGTAGGGAGGGGGAGTGTACCCGACGTATGGACGTACACGAACTAACTGCGATCCAACGTGATCTGCTCTTCGTCGTGAGTGGGATGTCCGACTCGTCGGGGACGGCGATCAAGTCCGAGCTCGAAAGGACTCAGGACCGGGACCTCGTCAAAGGGCGGGTGTATACGAACCTCAATGAACTCGCCGACAGAGGTCTCATCGACAAGGGGAGTAAGAACGGACGAGCAAACGAATACTCGCTGACAGAAAAAGGCCGTGAGGCGGTGAGAAACCGGCGTCGCTGGGAACAGAGCTACGTGAAACAGACGGCCTGACCTCGGTCTTCCAGCAGTGGACGCCTCAGGCGCTGAACTCCCCGAACGGCGGATCGCGGGTCTGAGAGGCTTACTTTGTCTATAATAAACACCTGTAGGCCGCAATGCCTCGTTGATGACAGACCGACAGTCCAGCCGTAGACGGTTCCTCCACGTGACTGGTGCAGCGGCGCTCACCGGACTCGCCGGGTGTTCGGGCGGATCGGAGTCCGAGAACACGACGGCACCCGCCTCGGACAACACGACGGCACCCGCCTCGAACAACACGACGACCACGCAGTCGTCGACCAGCACGCCGGAAAACCAGATCCGCGGCCCCCGCGAGGGCGACGACCTGCCGGAAGACACGAAGCCGTCGAGCGGATACCCGCCGGAGTTCGACGCCGTACCGGAGGAGCGGGACATCGACACGAGCGCCTACGACACGCTGACGCGAGAGGTCAACGGCAAGACCGCCGAAGTGCCGCTCGTTCCCGTCGAGGACGCGTACTACTGGTACGCGCGTCAGGAGGCGCGCTTCGTCGACGCTCGCAGTGAGACCGGATACGACGTCTCGCACATCTTCGGGTCGGTCCTCAGTCCCGCACCCGACGGCCGACGGTTGGACCCCACCGCCGACTGGGACAAGTCCGACCGGGTCGTGACGTACTGCCACTGCCCACATCACCTGTCGTCGCTCCGTGCGGCGTCGCTGCTGGAGGCCGGGTTCGAGAACGTGTACGCCATCGACGAGGGGTTCCAGGGATGGCTCGACCGGAACTACCCGCTCGCCGGCGACGACACGAATCGAGACTACACGATCCGGACGATCGACGGGGAGACCAGTCGATTCGACGCCGGCGAGACGGCGTGGGCGTTCCACCCCGAGACCGATCAGGTCGAGGCGACCGAGATCGAATCCGACGGGTCCTACACGCTCGAACTCAAGTTCGTGCAGGTCGAGGAGCAGAGTACGATTCAGGTCGAGACGCCGAGTTACGCCATCCAGGCACCGCTGGGCGACCTGACCAGCGGGACGGTCACCGCCGAGAGCGGGTCGCCGGCGACGGCGACGAAGGAGACGTCCGCGAACTCGACGAACTCGACGACCACCGCGTCGAACGGCACGAGCACCAACTCCACGAACACGACGGACGATTCGTATTCGTGGCAGTGGGACTTCTAACGCGTCCGTGAGGACGAGGTCGTACCGACGAGCCTTCGTACCCGCTCTCACGAGAGGTTCGTTCGATACGCGGAAAACCGGAGAGCGCCGGCCACGGTCCGAAAATACGGAATGCGGGTCGGGCGGTCACGGCGGCCGGCGGCGCCTCGGGGGAGAGACGCGACGGCGCCTACCGGAACCGGCCGAGCAGCCGGTAGTCGCGGTCGGGCTCGTACCGCCGGAACAGCAGGCTGTTCGTCAGCACGCTCACGCTGGAGAGCGCCATCGCCCCGGCGGCCAGCGCGGGTTGGAGTAGGCCGAGCGAAGCGAGCGGGATCATGAGCGTGTTGTAGCCGAGCGCCCACACGAGGTTCTGCTTGATCTTCTGGAGGGTCGCGTCCGAGATGCGGATCGCCTTCACAACGTCGAGCGGATCGTCCCGCATCAGCGTCACGTCCGCGGCCTCGATGGCCACGTCCGTGCCGCTCCCGATGGCGGTGCCGACGTACGCGACGGCGAGCGCCGGCGCGTCGTTGACGCCGTCGCCGACCATCATCGCCTGCCGACCGTCGGCCTGGATCGCCTCGACGGCGTCGGACTTGTCCTCGGGCAGGACGCCCGCCCGGACGTTCTCGGGGTCGATGCCGACCCGCTCGGCGACGGTGCGGGCGGTGCGCTCGTTGTCGCCGGTGATCAGCATCACGTCGATAGCGCGGTCGCGGAGGGCCGCCACCGCGTCCGCCGCGCTCTCCTTGACCGTGTCGGCGTCGGCGACGACGCCGATCAGGTCGCCCCGGTACGCGACGAGCATCGCCGTTTTCCCTTCATTCTCGAGGCGTTCCATCGTCTCGGTCGCGGGGGAGGCGTCGACGCCCTCGTCCGCCAGCAGCTTGCGGTTGCCCACCAACACCTCGCCGCCCTCGACCGTCGCACGCACCCCGTGACCGGGGACGTTCTCGAAGCCGTCCGGCTCGGGGATCTCCAGGCCGCGTTCTCGCGCGCCGTCGACGATGGCGCGGGCGAGGGGGTGTTCGCTGCCGCGTTCGGCGATTGCAGCGAGCCGGAGCACCTCGTCTTCCGCGTCGCGGTCGACCTTCGATTCAGACTGCTGCGTCGCACCGCCGTCGGGGACGGGGGCGCCGTCGCGGTCGAACGCGATAACGTCGGTCAGCTCCATCTCGCCCTCGGTGAGCGTCCCGGTCTTGTCGAAGACGACGGTGTCGACGTCCTTGGCGCGTTCGAGCACGTCGCCGCCCTTGAACAGGACGCCGTGGCCGGCGCCGATGGTGGTTCCGACCATCGTCGCGGCGGGCGTCGCCAGCCCGAGCGCGCAGGGGCAGGCGATGAGCACGGCCGAGGCGAACACGACAATCGCGAACTCGGAGACGGAGACGGCGCCCCCGGCGACCGCCGGCCCACCGGCGACGAGCCCCCACAGCGGGAGCGCGTTCACGAACCCGGCGAGCGCCTCGGGGAAGAGGTACCAGACGGCCCCCCACAGGAGGGCGTTGACGATGACTGCCGGGACGAAGTACGCGGAGATGCGGTCGGCGAGGTTCTGGATGTCGGGCTGGCGCGACTGGGCCTCTTTGACGGTGCGGACGATACCCTGAAGCGCGGTGTCGGCGCCGACTTTCGTCGCCTCGACGACGAGCACGCCGTTCTCGTTGATCGTCGAGCCGATCACCTCGTCGCCTTCCCCCTTCTCGACGGGGACCGACTCGCCGGTCACCATCGACTCGTCGACCGCGCTCTGCCCGTCGACGACGACCCCGTCCGTCGGTATCTGTTCGCCCGGTCGGACCTTCATCCGGTCGCCGACCTCGACCGCGTCGAGGGCGACCTCCCGTTCGGTGCCGTCCTCGTCGACCAGGGTGGCGGTGTCGGCCTCCATCTCCAGGAGCTTCCGGAGTGCCTCACCGGCCTGCCCCTTCGAGCGGGCCTCGAGATAGTTGCCGAGGGTGATGAACACGAGGATGAGCGCCGCCGTGTCGAAGTAGAGGCTCCCGGCGACCAGTCCGGCGAGGACGGCGACCGAGTAGCCGTAGGCGGTCGTGGAGCCGAGCGCGATCAGCACGTCCATGTTGGCGCGCCCGTTCGTCACCAGCGCCTTGTAGGAGTTCTCGTAGAACGGCCGCCCCAAGACGACCTGGACGGGCGTCGCGAGCAGGAACTGCACCCACCCTATCCGGACCCCGAAGACGGTCTCGGGGAACAGTTCGCCGCCGAACAGGAGGTGATCGGCCATGAACAACAGCAGGGGCGCCGCGAGCGCCGCCCCGAAGAGCGTCAGGCGGAGCTGTTTGCGTATCTCCGCCTCGCGGGCCGCGTCGCGGGCGTCCCGCCCGGCGTCACCGCTCGATTCGCCGTCCGTCGCGTCGGTCCCACTCGCGTCTCCCGCCCCGTCGCGGACAGGCGAGTATCCCGCGGATTCGATCGCGTCGTAGAGGTCGGACCGGGAGGCGTCAGCCGGATTGTACCTGATCTGCGCCTCGTCGGTCGCGTAGTTCACCGTCGCCTCGATCACGCCGGGTGTCGACTCGAGGGCGTCGGCGTTGACCTCGGCGCAGTTCGCGCAGGACATGTCCGTGATCGCGACGGTGACGGTCTCGCTGACCGCGCCGTAGCCGGCCGCTTCGATCGACTCGTAGATGTCTGCGAGCGACACCACGTCGGGGTCGTACTCGACGGAGCCCTCGTCGGTGGCGTAGTTGGCGTTCGCCGAGATCACCCCGTCGAGGTCGTCAAGGGCGTCCTCGATGGATGCCGAGCAGTTGGCACAGGACATCCCGGTAACGTTCAGATGGGCTGTTCTCGTTGGCATACGTACTCCTACGTGGTCTACCCTTAGGCGGTTTTCTGCTTCGAGACCACGGCTTTGGCGGGGCCGAAACCTTCGATATCAAAGCGGTCGGTGCGAGCGTAGACCCGACGATTAGAGAGCCGCGCGGTCGACGAGGTCAACAGAGAGCCCGAATCACACGCCCTCCTCCAGCCGCTGGTACCGGTCTCGGAACCGAGACAGACAGGAGGGACAGCAGAAGTGGTACACCTCGCCGTCGATCCGGGCCGTCTCCCCCTCGCTGTCGACGGTGTTCGAGCACTCGGCGCAGGTCAGCGCGAACTCCACGCCCTCGACGGAGGGCGTCCACTGAAACTCGTCGACCAGCGTGACGTCGTAGTCGTCGACGTCGATTCCGTCGAACAGCCCGCGCACCCACTCCCGGACGTTGCGACCCTCGACCCGACCGTACAGCCGCAGGTCGCCGTCGGCCGTCACGAACACGTGTTCCACGGCGTCGGCCTCGCCGACGCGGTGTCGCGCTCTGTCGAGAGCGGTCTGGTCGTCGTCCGACTCGGAACCGAGCGGCAGCGCCACGTCGACTAGCACGGGGACGCCCGCCCGGAGCTTCGATCGGTCGACGTCGACGGTGAACCCCTCGATGACGCCGCTCTCTTCCAGCCGCGTGACGCGGTCGGAGACCGCCGGGCCCGACAGCCCCACGCGCTCGCCAATCTCGCTGAACGGGCGCCGGGCGTTCTCGGCCAGGAGCGACAGGATCTCCACGTCTGTCTCGTCGAGGTCTCGCATACCCTCCGTAGGCCTCCGATATATAAGACGGTTGGCCGATGTGGTTCAGATTCCAAAGTCAGACAGGCGTTTAAACCGCGATCGCGAAGCAGAAAACGACAAACCGGTTCCGCCCGTACCGTCCACCGTCATGAATCAGACGATCACCGTCAAGGGGATGTCGTGTGAACACTGCGAACAGAGCGTCACGGAGGCGCTCGAAGGCGTCGAGGGCGTTGAGCGCGCGAGTGCCGACCGCGAGAGCGAGTCCGCGACCGTCGAGGGCGACGCCGACGCGGACGCCCTCGTGAGCGCGGTGAGCGAGGCGGGCTACGACGCGTCAGTTTAACAGAGAAGACAGGCACCGAGCCCGCTGCGCGATCGGCCGGTTTTCTATCGATTCAACGTGTGGATCGCCTGCCCGCGAGCGTTCTCCGCGGCCTCCATCACCGCTTCCGCGAGTGTGGGGTGCGTGTGGACTGTCGCGGCCACGTCTTCCAGCGTCGCGCCCATCTCGATCGCGAGCGCGACCTCGGCGATCAGTTCGGAGGCCTCCGGCCCGACGATCTGCCCGCCGAGCACGAAGCCGGTCTCCTCGTCGGCGACGAGGCGGACGAACCCGTCGGTGTGGCCCGTCGTCAGCGCGCGTCCGGAGGCGTTGAACGGCATCTCACCGACGACCGGGTCGAAGCCGGCGTCCTCGGCCTCGTCTTCGGTCAGCCCCACCGTCCCGATTTCGGGGTCGGTGAAGACGGCCGCGGGGATCGCCTGCTGGTCGAGCGCGGCCGGCTCGCCCGCGATCACCTCGGCGGCGACGATCCCTTCCTTCGAGGCCACGTGCGCGAGCATCGGCTCGCCGGCCACGTCGCCGACGGCGTGAATGTGATCGACCGCGCTGCGGGTGCGGTCGTCCGTCTCGATGAAGCCGCGATCGTCTGTCTCGATCCCGGCGTTCTCCGGGTCGAGCCCGTCTGTGACCGGGCGACGGCCGACGGCGACGAGGATCTTGTCGACGCCGTACGTCGATTCGTCGCCAGCCTCGGTCTCCGTGTGCAGGCGGTAGCCGCCGTCGGCGCCCTCCGACCACTCGCTCGCGCCCTCGCCGAAGTAGAACTCCACGCCGAGTGCCTCGGCGCGCTTGCGGACGATCCGCTTCACGTCGTCCTCGTAGGGTTCGAGGATATCGTCGAGCATCTCGACGACGGTCACGTCGGCGCCGAGCTTGGCGTACGTCGTCGCCAGCTCCATCCCGATGTAGCCGCCGCCGACGATCCCGAGTCGGTCGGGGACCGAGTCAGCGGCGAGCGCGTCTGCCGAGGTCCAGACGTGGTCCGCGGCGAAGTCGAAGCCGGGGATCTGAATCGGTCGCGACCCGGTCGCGACGATCGCGTGTTCGAACTCGATCGACTCGGAGCCCTGCCCCTCGCCGCCGTGGGCGACGCGCGCGGTGTGCTCGTCGACGAACGAGGCGGTCCCCGAGACGAGGTTGACGCCGTTCGCCTTACAAAGCTTCTCGACGCCGCTCGTCAACTGATCGACGACGCCGTCTTTCCACTCGACCATCTTCCCCATGTCGACGGCGGGGTCCGCGTGGATGCCCATGAACTCCGCGTTGCCGGCCTCGTGGGCGAGCCCGCTCCCCGTAATCAGCGCCTTCGAGGGGATACAGCCGCGGTTCAGGCAGGCGCCGCCGTAGGCGTCCTTCTCGACCAAGGTGGTGTCGAGCCCTTTCTGTGCGGCGCGGATGGCGGCGACGTAGCCGCCCGGTCCGCCGCCGATCACCAGTACCTCCGTTCCGGTTGCGATGTCTCCGACGACCATTATTGTGTCAACAGCAGCAGCGGGTGTTCAAGGTGTTCCATCACGGTGTTCGCGAACTCGGCCGCCACCGCGCCGTCGACGACGCGGTGGTCGATCGACAGCGACAGGGGCAGCGTCGGCGCCGGGACGACCTCGCCGTCGCGGACGACCGGTCGCTCCTCGATGGCGCCGAGTCCGAGGATGGCCGTCTCCGGATAGTTGATGATCGGCGTGGCGTACTCGCCGCCGATGGCGCCGAAGTTGGTGACGCTGAACGTGCTCCCCTTCATCTCCGCGGGCTCGAGTTTCCGCTCCCGGGCGCGGGTCGCGAGGTCCCGGACCTCTTCGGCCAGTTCGAAGAGCCCCTTCTCGTCGACGTCGTCGACGACGGGCACCATCAGCCCGGCGTCGGTCGCGACTGCGATCCCGAGGTTGTACTCCTTTTTTAAGACGATCTCCTCGTCGTCCTCGCGCAGTTCGCTGTTGAGGTACGGGAACTCCTTCAGCCCCGCGACGATGGCCTTCATCACGAACGGCATGTACGTGAGGTTCACGCCGGCTTTTTCGGCCTTTGGCTTCAGCTCCTCGCGTGCCTCCACGAGAGCGTCGACCGCGACGGTGTCGTGGTGGCTGACGTGCGGAGCGGTGTACTTCGACCGCTCCATCTGCTTCCCGATAGTCCGACGAACGCCGCGGTAGGGGACGGTCTCGTCGCCTGCGACGGAGGCGCTCGTCCCCGCCGCGTCGGCGGCGGTCGCGGTCGTCGTGCCGTCCGAGTCGACCGGCTTCGGCTCCGGTGCCGACTCGGCCGTCGCCGACTCCAGCCCGTCTGCGTACGCCTGCACGGCATCGCCCGTGACGAACGCCTCGCCGTCGCGGGTCTCGTCGGTCGGCACGTCGTCGATGTCGACGTCGAGCTCACGGGCGAGCTGCCGGGTCGCCGGCGTCGCGAGCGTCGTCTCACGGCCGGCCGGCTCGGGCGCCGACCCGGAATCGACGGGCGTCGAGTCCTCGGCGGCCTCCCGCTCGTCGCGCTTGCTCACGGTGGACTTCAGGTCGTCGGAACCGAGGTCGGTGGGAGTTGGCGCGGGGGTCTCGTCCGGACCGGTGTCGCTCGGCTCGTCGTCTCCGTCGTCGCTCGCTGCGTGCGACCGCACGTCGGCCTCGGTGACCCGGCCGCCGGGGCCGCTTCCGTCGACGGCCGCGATGTCGACTCCGAGTTCGCGGGCGAGTCGACGGGCCGACGGCGGGGCGAACGTCCGTCCGGCGGGCGTCTGCGACTCCGACTCGACGCCGTCGTCCGTCTCGATCGGGGCGGGTTCGCTCGCGTCCGGGCTTGCCTCGTCGGCACCCGCCTCGTCGGCGGCCGCGGCCCCCTCGTCGTCCTCGTCGACGCGGAACGAGATGATCACGTCGCCGACGGGGACCATCTCCCCCTCGTCGACGAACAGCTCCTCGACCGTTCCGTCGTAGCTCGACGGGACCTCAACGAGCGCCTTGTCCGTCTCGACTTCCGCGACCGGTTGGTCCTCCTCCACGCGGTCGCCCGGCGAGACGAGCCACGAGACGAGCTCGCCCTCTGCGACGCCCTCGCCGACGTCCGGCAGTCTGAACTCCTTGACGGTCATACCTCGACCTCCTCGACGGTCATTAGGTGAAAATCCGTGGGAGCCATCTTAAAACTCGACCGCCTCCAAGATTCCGTCCTCGATTCGCGCCGCGGTCGGGAGGTAGTAGTCCTCCAGTGCGTACAGTGGGTACGGAACGTCGAAGCCGGTGACGCGCTTCACGGGCGCCTCCTGGTACAGCAGGGCCTCCTCCTGGATGATCGCCGTGATCTCTCCGGCGAGTCCGCCAGTCTTCGGCGCCTCGTGGACCACGACAGCGCGACCGGTGCGCTCGAAGGCGTCGACGATCGCTTCGCGGTCCAGCGGGGAGACGGTGCGGAGGTCCACGACCTCGCACTCGATCCCCTCCTCGGCGAGGCTTTCGGCGGCCTCCATCGTCGGGCGTGTCATGGCGCCGTAGGTGAACACCGCCACGTCGTCGCCCTCTCGGCGGGTGGCCGCCTCGCCGAGGGGGACCGTGTACGGCTCCTGTGGCACCTCGTCGCGGAACGCGCGGTAGATCAGCTTCGGTTCGAGGAAGATCACCGGGTCCGGGTCGCGGATCGACGCCGCGAGCAGTCCCTTCGCGTCGTACGGCGTCGACGGGATGACGACCTTCAGCCCAGCCTCGTGGGCGTAGAACGCCTCCTTCGACTCGGAGTGGTGCTCCGGCGCGCGGATTCCCCCGCCGTAGGGGGCCCGTAGCGTCATCGGGAGGGAGAACCGGCCTCGGCTCCGGGCGCGGAACCGGGCCATGTGCGAGACGATCTGGTCGAAGCCGGGGTACATGAAGCCGGAGAACTGAATCTCCGGGACCGGACGAAGCCCCATCGCGGCCATGCCGACCGCGGCGCCGACGATGCCCGATTCCGCGAGTGGGGTGTCGACGACGCGGTCGCCACCGAACTCGTCGAAGAGGCCCTCGGTCGCCCGGAAGACGCCGCCGTTCTTCCCGACGTCCTGACCCAGCACGAGGACGTCGTCGTCCTCGCGCATCTCGCTGTACAACCCGTCACGCACCGCCTGTACGACGGTGAGATTCTGTGTATCGCTCATTTACTCCTCCAGGAACGCTTCGTCGCCGTGTGCCTCGCGAAATGCGGTGAACTCCTCGTACTGCCGCTCCAGTTCGGGAGGCAACTCTGCGTATGCGTGCGTGAACATCTCGTTCGGCGCCGGTCGCGCCATCGACTCCGCGTCGTCGATCGCGTCGGCGACGCGCTTCTCGACCGCGGTCTCGATCTCCGCGACGCCCTCGTCGTCGAGGATCCCCTCCGAACGGAGGTACGCCTCCAACCGCGGGATCGGGTCCTTCGCCTTCCAGCGCGCGACCTCGTCGTCGTCGCGGTAGATCGTGGGGTCGTCCGCGGTCGTGTGGGCGCCGAACCGGTACTGGACCGCCTCGATCAGCGTCGGACGCGGGCGGTCGGTCTCCGGATCACGCGCCTTCTCGATCGCAGCCGTCGTGACGCTGTACACCGCGAGCGGGTCCATCCCGTCGACCTGCACCCCGTCGATGCCGTACGCCTCGGCCTTCTGCGCCAGCGTCGCGCTCCGGGTCTGTCGCTCGCGGGGAACCGAAATCGCCCACTGGTTGTTGTTACAGAAGAAGACGGTGGGCGTGTCGAAGACGCCCGCGAAGTTGACGCCCTCGTGGAAGTCGCCCTCGCTCGTCGCGCCGTCACCGAAGTAACAGAGGAAGACCTCGTCGGTCCCGCGGAGCTTCGACGCCCACGACGCGCCCGTGGCGTGGGGGACCTGCGAGGCGATGGGGACGGCGACCGGAAAGACGTTGACGTCCGTCGGCGCCTTGTTGCCGGCCTCGTGGCCCATCCAGTAGAGGAGGGTCTGTTTCAGCGGGAGCCCGCGGACCAGAGCGGCCCCGTGCTCGCGATAGGAGGGGACCATCCAGTCGTCTTCGGCGAGCGCCATCGCGGAGCCGATCTGGGCGCCCTCCTGTCCGGACAGCGGCGGGTACGTCCCCATCCGCCCCTGTCGCTGGAGGCTCACCGCCCGGCCGTCGAAGTGTCGCGCGAGTCGCATGTGCCGGTACATGTCGACGAGTTCCTCGTCGTCGAGGTCGGGCGGGTCGCCGACGACCTCGCCGCCCTCGTCGAGGACGCGGACTGGATCGTCGTACGCCCTGTCGAATACGCTCACGATCGAACCCACCTGTTCATGTGCAAATGGTTCACCGCCCGAGTAATATCGTTTTCGTAAATAATTTAGTATGATAAGAAATCTGCGAGCGTGCTGAGAAACTGTCCATCAGATTCCCAGAGAATCGGACGTTTTTGAACAACTCGCGTCGAGTCCGGCAATATTTTCGGCGACTCGGCGGTTTCCCCGAACAGTAACGGACAAACGGGAAGGTTTCTGGTGTAAGCGACCCCTGCGATGGGGAGGGGAACGGTCGCTCACCGGCGTCGAATGGGAGTCGAACTACGGCGTCGCTTCGCCGACGGTCGGTCACCCGAGGCGGAAAGAGGGTTCGTCGCGCGCGTCGCGCTCGCCGCGCTCGTCGCGCTCGTCGTCGAGGTCCTCTAAGTGGATCACGTCTTCCTCGCCGCCGTCGGCCTGCTCGCGGAGGTAGTTGACGTACCGCTTGTGCTCCTCCAGCTGTTCGCGGAGGTGCTCGGCTTCCAGCTCAAGCCGCTCGTGCTCGCGAATGAAGCTCTTGGGAACCTCGACGCGCGGCGGGAACGACTCGCCCGGTTCGCCCATGCTCTCGAGTTCGGCCTCCGGGACGGCGCGGACCTGTCCGTCGTGGGCAACGAGCGTGTCCACGTAGTCTCGGAAGACCGCTGACAGCGAGATGTCTCGCTCCTCGGCGATGTCGCGGAGGGTCTCGAACGCGTCCTCGTTGACGCGGAACGAGATTGTCTTGTTTTTGTTGCCCATTGTCAGACCGTCCTATCGCAGGCCACTTAAGCGTTTGTCAGACAGTAGCAGGATCGGTGGAAAACGGGGGTTTCCGGCCGTATCACGGCCGATCGGTTCGTGAGAACGGGCGTCCGGGACGGCGCCGGTTACGGCTCCGGTGTCCCGGGCGGGTCCGCCGCGTCGTCCGAGCCCTCGTCCGGCGCGTCGCCGGCGAGCTCGTCGCCCGCGCTACCGTCGAGGTCCTCTAGCGCCGAGAGCGCGGCGGCCTTGTACGTCTCGGGGTCCGTGTCGTACTCTTCGCGGGCCATCCGGGCGTACTCGTTGCCCTCGTCGTCGAACGCGGCGACGCGTTCGATCGTTCGCTTGGCCGTCTCGGCGACCCAGCGGTCGCGGGTGGCGGCGTCGACCTCGGTGATCGACTCGGGGCGGACGGAGACCCGAACGGTGCCGTCGTCGGTCTCGTACGTCCGGGGCTTCCCCACGACTGCGACGTACGCGGGCGGCTCCATGTCGCGGAGCTTGGAGGCGGCCTCGGGCTGGTACTGGCCGGCGTACACGAAGAACGTGCCCGTCGGATCGACGATGCGACCGCGCCAGTACTCGGCGTCCTCGCCGACGTCCTCCTTCTCGGTGAGGGTGCCGACGAAGAACACGCGGTTCGAGGACTCGCCCGTCGGTAACAGCGCGTAGACGGGGGCGCGTTCGTCGTCGGACTCGGTGAACGTGTAGCCGGCGTCGTTGAACTCGCTCGCGAACACGCGCCGGGCGACCTCTCGGGTGGGGGTAGATTGGCTCATTTAAATCGACCTCGCTTCGATCAGCGCACTTTCGACGTCGACCGGTCCGGGATACTCCAGCTCGTCGACTAAGACGTACCGGCCGAAGGTCGGGCCGGTGACGCGGTAGTACCGTCCGAGGACGTCGTCGGCCATCTCCTCGGCGACGACGGTGGTGTCGAGTGCGTCCATCGCCATGTCCTTGGCTTCCTCGAGGCCCATGCCGGTGAGATTCTCGGTGGCCTCGCGGTCGAAGATGACCTCGGTGACGGTCTCGCCGTCGTCGAGGACGCCCTTGATCCGGAGGTCGAACTCGCCCTCGACCTGGCCGTGCTCGGAGCACCGACCGTTCTGGAGGACGCGCGTGCAGTCGTCTTCGGGACAGCGCTTGATCAGCCCGGAGCCGGACTGAATGTCGACCAGCGCGCCCTCGACGGTGTCGGCGTTGTCGCCGACCTCGATATCTTCGTCTATCTCGGTGATGCCGGTGGTCCGGTTGAGCTTCACCGAGTAGTTGCCTTCGTACTCGTCTGTGACGACGTTCGAGAGCTCGTACGCCTGCCCCTCCGTCAGCTCGGGGAGGTCGGAGGTCTCGAAGGCGACGAACTTGATCGTGCCCGACTCGTCGCCGAGGAGCCCGACCTGCGAGATCGAGTCGCTGCGGGGCTCCCAGAGGTCGACCAGCTTCACGCGCAGGTCGACCCACTGTTCGTCTTCGTCGATCTCGTTGACGAGCACGGACTCGCTCCCGCCGCGGCCGAGCTCGTCGCGCTCCATCCCGGCGTCTTCGAGGTAGCTGTTGGTGACGCTCCGGCGTGCCTCGTCGACGGGGACGCGGTACTCGTTGACAAGGTTCTCCAATCGCTCCTCGACTTCGTCGGCGTCCACGTTCAGGTGGTCCGAGAACTGTTCCGCTATCGCTTCCGCTTCCTGTCGCAGTTCGCTCATGGGGTGTCTCCGCCTCCGGTCGTGTTTCAATGGGAGGCGTACGACGGTTGGTTCCTCACGGTATTAAAAATCCCGCAACCACGGTGAAAGTGAACGGTTCGAGGCCGTTTCCGGCCGCTTCCGGCGATTAAGGTCCCGTCGCGAGAGCGCCGCGTCAGACTAACGTCAGACCCTCGTATGCCATGCGCGGGCGCCATTTCGAGTGGAGCGGTACCACGGGATACGTTGGCGCAGTGCCCGAAAGCGCGCCGGCGCGGTGAGGACCGGCCGCGAATTCCCGGCAATGGACCTATATTCCGCGCACCAATACACTCCCCATGGACGACCGACTCGAACGCGTCATCCGCCAACAGCTCCGCAAGGCGGGCAAGCAGTTCGAGGAGGCGAGACGCGCGTACGCCGAGGGGGCCGAGGGATCCGACGACGACACCGCGGGGGCGGAGCGGTACGACCTCCCGACCGACAGTAACGGGCGAGCGCGGATCGTCTGCCGCCGACACGCGGAGCGACGCGCGGTCGCCGTCGACGCCGAGGGGCGGCCGTCGTGTTTCGACGCCGACCACCCCGACTGCGAGGGCTGCGCGGAGGACATCCGCGACGGGTTCGTCGAGACCTGGTGAGACCCGGTCGCCGCCGACGCACCGGCGAGGAGCGCTATCACCGACCACCCGAAGGCGTTTTTATGTCGACTCCGTGGGTGCGGCCATGAAGCGGACGACGGTCGTCGTCGGCCTCCTCGTCGTCGTCGCGGTCGGGCTGGCGCTCTCCGGCGCCTTCGCCGGACCCTCCGCGGAGGAGCCTCCCGCGGCGGTCTCGGAGGAGTCTCTCGTCGCGGTCGACGGCGACTATCGACTGTGGCCGTACACGAGTCGGAGCGCGTCCGTCGAGGGGCGGACGCTCGCGATCAACGTCGTGTTCCACGCCGACGCCGCGGCGACCCGCGCGGCCATCGAGGGCGGGACGGAGACCGACTGGGAGGTGACCGACGGGGACGAATCGGCGACGACCGACGACGCCGAGCAGGTGCGGGCGTTCGTCGAGCGTGACTGGGCCGACGCCCGCAGTTCGACGCGATACAGTTACGTCGAGGGGCCGTCCGGCGGGACCTGGCTGACGGAGACGTTCGAACTCCACGACGGGACGTATCTCGGCGTGCGCGACCACCTTCGGGCGTACGAGTCCCCCGACGGGGCGTACACCGCGATACAGGCTCACGAGGAGTACTACGACTGGTTCCGGCTCCGTCATACGGTGCCCGGGATAGACGAGCCGGCGACCCGACTGGAGGACGAACTCATCCGCGGGTCGGTCGACGCGGAGGTCCGCCGCGAGTACCGCGGCATCGACGACGGGTGGAGCGACGGCTGGCTCTCGGTGATCGAACTGGCGTCGGTCGCGACCGTCGCGGGCGCGTTGCTCCGGCGCCGAACCCGGACGGCCGCCGTCGACTTTGCGCGGCGGCTCCGGACGGAGGCCGAGAGACACACCGACGCGGCGATTCTTGGGGCGACGCTCGCCGCCGTCGTCGTCGGCGTCCGAGTGGCCGGCGTCGCGGTGGAGACCGCGTACCCCACCCTCCCGCCGAAAGCGATCGCCGGCCCGCTGTACCTCGTCCTCGCCGTCGGGCTTCCGGGACTCGTCGTCGCGCGGGCGAGAGGCTGCGAGCCGGGAGCGGCCGGTCTCGGCGTCGTCCTCGGGCTCGGTGCGGGGTTCGTCATCGACTTCGCCGCGCTCGGCGTCGCGGTCCCGCCTGCGCTCCTCGGTCACCGGATTGCGCTGCTCGCGGCGCTCGGCGTCGTCGCCGTCGGACGCGCGGCGACCGACCGGACCGTCCTCGTCGCGGGGACCCTCGCGTGGGCTGTCGGGCTGGCGCTTCCGCTCGCCGACGTGATCTGAGTCGGGCGGCGGCGACCCGATCGGTTCCTTCTCGAAGACACCACAGAAAAGATATACGTCGCCGCCGAAACTGGAGGGGACGAATGGACGGCCACGTCAGTAGGCGGGCGGCGCTCGCGCAGATCGGTCTCGGCGCCTTGAGCGCCGGTTGTCTCGGCCGAACCCGCAACATTGCGGGACGAAACGCGGCGTCCCAGCTCACGCTGGAAATCTCGGCCGCGCCCGCCGACAGAGACCCGAACGCGATCCGCGTCGCCAGACATCTCGCGGAGAACCTGACCGCGGTGGGGATCGACGCGCGGATCAACACCCTCAATCGGACTGACCTGTGGCGGAAGGTCCTCATAAATCGCGATTTCGACGTCTACGTGGGGCAGTTTCTGGAGTCGAAACCGTTCGACCCGGACGCGATGTACGGCTTCACCCACTCGCGGTTCGCCGCCGAGGCCGGCCGCCAGAACCCGTTCGGGTTCACGGACGTCAACGGCGTGGACGAACGGCTCGATCGCCAGCGGCGGACGGAGACAGAGCGACCCGCGGTCGTGGCGGACCTCCAGCGCTCGCTGTGCGAGCTACAGCCGTTCACCGTCGTCGCGTTTCCCGACTCGCTCTCCGCGATCCGCGAGGAGCGGTTTGAGGGGTGGACGAACCGACAACCCCTGTCGGCCGCGACGCTGCTGAGCTTGGACCGCGCGAGGGCGACGACCGAGGCGGGCGGCGACGGAAGCGGCGGGAACGCCACCGCGGACGCGGAGACCGCCGACGGCGACGCCACCCTCCGACTCGTCACGACGGACGCGCAGATCACGGAGAACTGGAACCCGATCGCCGCCGAATACCGACGGGAAGGGACGTTCACGGCGCTGCTGTACGACCGGCTCGCGCTGGTAGACAGCGGGGATGTCGTCCCCTGGCTCGCGTCGAGTTGGGAACGCGTCGACGAGGAGACGGTGGCGGTCGAACTTCGGGACGCCCGGTGGCACGACGGCGAACCGGTGAGCGCGAGCGACGTCGCGTTCACCTACGACTTCCTCCGCGACACGTCGATGGGGGCGCTCGAGACGCCGGTGCCGACGCCGCGGTTCCGCGGACGCAGTTCGGTCGTGCAGTCGGCGACGGCGGTCGGCGACCGGACGGTCGAACTCGCGACCGGCGACGTGAACGACGCGGTGGCCACGCGCGCACTGCAGGTGCCGATCCTCCCGGAGCACGTCTGGGCCGACCGGACCGAGGTCGCGACGATCGCCGGCTTCGAATTCGACGCCGAGACGACCGAAGCGGTGGTGTCGACCAACGAGAACCCGATCGGGAGCGGTCCGATACAGTTCGTCGAGGCGACGGCGGAGGAGTCGGTCGTCTTCGAACGGAACGGAGATCACTTCCTCGCTCGCGCGGGCTCAACCTCGGGGGAGGCCGATCCCGCCGTGGGAATCCCGGAGCGGTTCCGCGGGAAGCCGGCTTTCGATCGACTGCGGATCGAGGTGTCGCCCTCGGACATCGCAGCGGTGGCGGCGGTCGGCGACGGGCTCGCGGACGCGACCGTTTCGAACCTCGGTCCCGACGCGGTCCCGCGTATCGGACGCGAGGCGGACGCGCGGCTCGTGGCCGGTCGCTCGGGCGGCTTCTACCACGTCGGATACAACGTGCGGCGGGCACCCCTGTCGAACCCGCGATTCCGGGCCGTTCTCGCGTCGTTAATCGACAAGGAGACGCTCGTCGATCGGGCGTTCAGCGGGTACGCCGAGCCGGCGGCGTCGCCCCTGGCCGCCTCACCCGAGTGGGTTCCGGACGACCTACGCTGGGACGACCGAGAGCGGGATCCAGTCCACCCGTTCGTCGGTGAGTCGGGAACGCTCGACGCCGAGCGCGCGAGGGACAGGCTCCGGGACGCCGGGTATCGCTTCGACGACGAGGGGCGGCTGCTCTCTCAGTAAGCATGAGTCCGTTCCTGTCCGTCGTCACCTCGATCGTGCTGTGGGTCGGTGCGGCGCTGCTCGTCGCGGGGGCGACGATCGTCGGCCCGCGCCGGGTCGCCGAACTGCGGGACGAACTCGGCTCACGGCTATGGAGCGTCCGCCGGCCCGCGGCCGGGTTGATCGCAGTGCTGCTCGTGAGCGCCGTCGGTCGGAGCGCGCTCCAGACGGTATCAGAGCTGTTCGGACTGCGGCTGACGGGGCTGATCTACGCGATAGAGGGCGACTTCGTCGCGTGGGTGCAGGCGACGTTCGTCACCCCGGAGCTGACGGTGTACTTCTCCGGGATCTACGTGTACGGATACGTGTTCCTGCTGGCGTTCCCGTTCGTCGCCTACCTCGCGCTCCCGGACACGACGACGCTGAAACGGCTGATCGTCGCGTACGCGCTCAACTATTCGATCGGGCTCGTGATATACACGGTCGTGTACGCGCACGGCCCCCGAAACCTCATGCCCGACATTGTGACATCGCTGCTGTTCACGTACAACCCCGAGTTCATGGCGCTGACGAGCGAGGTGAACGAGGCGGCGAACGTCTTCCCGTCGCTCCACACGTCGCTGTCGGTGACCGTCGCGACCTTCGCCGTGTTGACCCGCGGGGCGTATCCGCGGTGGACGCCGGTCGCGCTCTGGCTCTCGACGTCGGTGGTGATCGCGACGATGTATCTCGGGATCCACTGGCTCACCGACGTGATCGGCGGGATCGCTCTGGCGTTCGGCTGCGTCTCCCTCTCGTATCGGATCGTCGACGGAGCGGACGCGGTCGCCGGCGAAGTCGGGGAAAAACGAGTCGGCGGCGGGTAGCTCAGGCGCCCTCGACGAGTCGTTCGAGCTGCTCCGGCGGCACCGCGCCGCGGGCGGCGTGGCCGTCGAACGCGAACGTCGGCACCCCGGTGACCCCCCGCTGTCGCGCGGCGTCGAACAGGTCCGTCACGCGCTGGCGGAGGTCCTCGTCGGCGAGGGCGGCGTCGACCGCTTCGCCGTCGATCCCCTCGACGTCGCTTGCGAGGTCGACGAGGACGTCGTGGTCACCGATATCGCGGCCGTCCTGCCACAGCGCCTCGAACACCGCGTCATCGAAGGCGTGCCACGACTGGGGGGCGGTCTCTCTCACGTGGACGGAGACTATCTGGGCGGGCAGCGAGTCGACGTCGGTCGCGATCTCCTGGACCATGTCGACGCCGTACTTCTCCTGGAGCCGACGGACGTTCTCGCGGGCCTGCGCGTAGTAGTCGTCGCCTTTGCCGTCGTCGACCTCGTGGTCGATCGAGCCGTCGGGGTTCCGCTTGCCGGCCCGGAGGTCGAACGGGTGCCAGTCGATCGCGAGCGGTTCCTCGCGCGTCTCCTGATACTCGGCGAGCGACCGTCGACCGAGGTAGCAGAAGGGGCAGACGTAGTCGGAGTAGACGGTGATCGACTCGGTCGCGGCGTCCGGGTCGGCGCCGGGCGTGTCGTCGGAGTGAGCGTTCGACATACCCCCGTTTCGTCCGGGAGCGGCAAAGGACGTTCGGCGGCGGCGATCGCCGCGACATGGGACGCCGCCGTCGATCAGATGAACGCGAGGGGGATCATCAGCGCGACGCCGAGCGCGATCCCGCCGACGAGCACGGGCTTCCCGCCGCGGGGGAGTCCCGCGCCGGTCTCGAGCGCCTCCGGGATGAACTCGGTCGCGACGAGGTAGATCATCGCGCCGGCGGCGAAGCCGAAGCCGTACGGGAGGAAATCGCGGGCGTACCGCACGAACGCGAAGGCGAGTACCGCGCCGATCGGCTGCGGCAGGCTGGAGAACACCGACCACCACACCATCTTCCACTTCGAGACGCCCATCGACCGCAGCGGGATCGAGATGGCGGTCCCCTCCGGGACGTTGTGGATCGAGATGGCGACCGTCATGAACACGGCGAGCAGCGGAACGGTGAAGCCGAACAGCTCCGTCCCACCGGCCAGCCCGAGGTCGGCGAAGGAGACGCCGACGGCGACCCCCTCGGGGAAGCTGTGGACGGTCAGCACGCCGAGGATCAGGACGAGCTTCTTGAAGTCCGCCTCCTCGTACTCTCGCGGGTCGATGTCGGCGTCTAACAGCACCTCGTGCGCGACGACGACGAGGGCAACCCCCGCGGCCAGTCCGATCCCGATCTCGACCGGCGTCCCTTCGGCGAGCCCCTCTTGAACGAGGCCGAACAGCGACGCGGCGAGCATGATGCCCGAGGCGAATCCCCACAGCGCCACGTTCCCGCGGTCGCTTATCGAGTCGAGAACGAAGAACGGTAGCGCGCCGATGCCGGTCGCGAACGCCGTGAGGAGGCCGGCGAGAAACACGAACGCGAAGGCGTCGAAGGCGACCATCAGTCGAAGCAGTGTTCGCTGCTCCGGTACATAACACCGGCGTCCGCGACGGATCTCGGGACGTCGGAGTCAGCGATTCCCGAGATACACGCGTTTCCGGGCGGGTACGCCGAGGTCGCGGGCTGTGCCGACGTCGACTCGTCCTCCGGCGGCGTGGTCGATCCGCTCTCCGTAGACGGCTCGCCCTCCGGTGGGGCACCTGGAACCGTCCCCTTCGCATCCGTCTCCGGGTACGCGTACGCCATCCTCTTCGCGGTGCTCTTCGGAATCGCTGGGCTGATCCACCGCACGGTGACGCGTCGGAACCACGTACTGGAGGACCGGCCACCGGACCGACACCCGTAGGGTTTTAGCCGCCCACGGCGGCAGTACGGATATATGGTAACGGGGATCGTCGGGGAGTTCCTCGATCTCAAGGCGGAGACCGACGCAGACATCCTCGCGATGCAGTGCGGCGACTTCTACGAGTTCTTCGCGGACGACGCCGAACTGGTCGCCGACGAGCTTGATCTGACGGTGTCACAGAAGTCCTCGCACGGCTCGTCGTACCCGATGGCCGGCGTCCCGCTCTCGGAGCTGACGCCCTACGTGAAGGCGCTCGTCGAGCGTGGCTACCGTGTCGCCGTCGCCGACCAATACGAGACGGACGACGGCCACGCCCGCGAGATCACTCGCGTCGTCACGCCCGGCACCCTCCTCGAAACCGCCGACGACGACGCGCGGTACCTCGCGGCGGTCGTCCGCGAGGGCGAGGAGGGCGGCCCCTACGGCCTCGCGCTCGCGGACG
This sequence comes from Halorubrum wangae, assembly GCF_051194135.1. NCBI lineage: Archaea > Methanobacteriati > Methanobacteriota > Halobacteria > Halobacteriales > Haloferacaceae > Halorubrum > Halorubrum wangae. The sequence goes on from NZ_JBLZNH010000003.1 coordinate 355,342, forward strand.
TCACGACGGGGCGGTTCCTCGTCACCGAGGCCGACGACGAGAGCGGCCTCCGGGCGGAGCTCTACCGGTTCGACCCGGCGGAGGTGCTCCCCGGCCCCCGCGTCCGCAACGACGACCGGCTGCTCAGCGCGGTTCGGGAGGACCTGTCGGGCTCGGTGTCGGTGTTCGACGCGGAGTCGTTCGCTCCGGGGCGAGCCAAACACGCCGTTCGCGAGCAGTTCGGCCGCGAGACCGCCGACAGCGTTGGGATCGACTCGGATCTCGCGCTGCGCGCTGCCGGCGCGGTCCTCGGCTACGTCGAGGAGACGGGCGCCGGCGTGTTGGCGTCGATGACCCGACTCACGGCGTACGGCGACGGGGACCACGTCGACGTCGACGCGACGACCCAGCGCAACCTCGAGCTCACGGAGACGATGCGAGGCGACGGCGAGGGATCGCTGTTCGAGACTATCGACCACACGGTCACCGCGGCCGGCGGGCGACTGCTCCGAGAGTGGCTCACGCGACCGCGGCAGGACCGGACGGCGCTGGATCGGCGACTCGACGCAGTCGAGGCGCTGGCGGCGGAAGCCCTCGCACGCGACCGTCTCCGCGAGACGCTCGGCGAGGCGTACGACCTCGAGCGCCTCGCCGCGCGGGCGACGAGCGGGAGCGCAGGCGCGCGAGAACTCCTCTCGGTGCGTGACACCCTCGCGCTGGTGCCGGCGATGCTGGACGCGGTCGAGGGGACCCCGCTCGCGGACTCGCCGGTCGCGGCGGTGCTGGAGGGCCTCGACCGAGAGCGCGCCCGAGCCCTTCACGAGGAGCTCGCCGACGCGCTCGCCGAGGACCCGCCGAAGACGAAGACGCAGGGAGGGTTGCTCCGGAAGGGGTACGACGACGAGCTCGACGAATTGATCGAGAGCCACGAGGCGGCGAACGAGTGGCTCGATAGCCTCGCCGAGCGCGAGAAGCGCCAGTACGGGCTCAGCCACGTCACGGTCGACCGAAACAAGACGGACGGCTACTACATTCAGGTTGGGAAGTCGGTCGCCGACCAGGTCCCCGAGCACTACCGGGAGATCAAGACGCTGAAGAACTCCAAGCGGTTCGTCACCGACGAGCTGGCAGAGCGAGAGCGGGAGGTCCTCCGGTTGGAGGAAACCCGTGGCGAACTGGAGTACGAACTGTTCGAGGAGCTTCGCGAGCGAGTCGCCGCCGACGCCGAGCTGCTACAGGACGTCGGGCGAGTCGTCGCCGAGGTCGACGCGCTCGCGTCGCTCGCCACCCACGCCGCCGGCAACGACTGGAGTCGACCCGAACTGACCGACGAGCGCCGGCTGGACGTCGAGGCCGGTCGCCATCCGGTGGTCGAGCGGACGACCGACTTCGTGCCGAACGACCTCCGACTGGACGAGGAGCGTAGCTTCCTGATCGTCACCGGCCCGAACATGAGCGGGAAGTCGACGTACATGCGGCAGGCGGCGCTGATCCAACTGCTCGCGCAGGCGGGCTCGTTCGTGCCCGCGCGGGCGGCCACCGTCGGGCTCGTCGACGGTATCTACACCCGCGTCGGCGCGCTCGACGAGCTGGCGCAGGGGCGCTCGACGTTCATGGTCGAGATGCAGGAGCTATCGAACATCCTCCACTCGGCGACCGCCGACTCGCTGGTCATCCTCGACGAGGTCGGCCGTGGCACCGCCACCTACGACGGCATCTCCATCGCGTGGGCCGCGACCGAGTACCTCCACAACGAGGTGCGCGCGAGGACCCTCTTTGCCACCCACTACCACGAGCTGACGACGCTCGCGGACCATCTCCCCAGAGTCGCCAACGTTCACGTCGCCGTCGACGAGCGCGACGGCGAGGTGACGTTCCTCCGGACGGTCCGCGACGGGCCGACCAACCGCTCGTACGGGGTTCACGTCGCCGACCTCGCCGGCGTCCCGGCGCCGGTCGTCTCTCGCGCCGACGTGGTCCTCGACCGGCTCCGAGCAGAGAAGGCTATCGAAGCGAGGGGGTCGCGGAGCGGCGGCGGGAGAGCCGAGGATGGAACCGGAGGCGCGGACGGGACCGGCGGCGGGACGAAGCAGGTGGTCTTCGACCTCTCGTCAGGGTCGTTCGCGGACGACGGCGACGCCGAGCCGATCGAGGCGGACGGGGAGGGGACCGACCCGGCGGACGACCCGACCCGGACCGAAGCGGGATCGACGACGGGAGCGGCAGAGTCGACGACGGGGGCGACAGGACCCACGACCGGCGATTCCGGGGCGTCCCCGGAGAGCGATCCGGTCGACCCCGAGACCCGCGCCGTCCTCGACGAGCTGAGCGACGTCGACATCGCGTCGACCGCGCCGGTCGAGCTGCTCGCGCGGGTGCAGGAGTGGCAGGAGCGGCTCGACGAGGGTCGCTGAGAAGCGGCGGGAGCGCTCAGCGGAGAGCGCTGAGGAGCGCGAGAACGAGTCGGCGCGGGCGGCGGGCGACCGGCGCGACTTGAGCGTCTGACGTAAGAACTAATGTCCGACCTCAACGTGTAATACGTATGGGCATCATGAGCAAGATCCTCGGCGGCGGCGGAAACCGTTCCGTCGACGACTACGTCGAGCTCAACCTCGACGACTTCGCCGAGGCGCACGCGGACACCGGAATGCAGGTACATATCGCAGAGATCAGCGACAAGAGCGACATCATCCCGATCAAAGACGCCGTCTACGACGGCGACTTCGTCATCGCCGACATCACCCGTCACTCCACGTCGGACCGAACGGTCGAACACATCATCGACGAGTTGCGGCAGGTCGCCCAAGAAGTCGACGGCGATATCGTCCAGAAGGGCGACGACCAGATCGTCATCACGCCGACGGGCGTCTCCGTGTCGCGGAAGAAGCTGTAATCGGGAGCCTCCGCGGAGCCGTCCGAGTTTTAGGCCGGTCGAGGGGCCGACCCACGCGTTCCTCCTGATCGTCTGGTTCGCGGTCGAACCGTGTATTATATGCCCGCTTCCCGCCCACATACGACCGAATGGACGAGCCGGTCCTGCTAACGGGCGCCGGCGGACGGGTGGGACAGGCCATCCTCCGCGGCATCGGCGACGACTACGAGTGGCGACTCCTCGACAGGGAGCCGCTCCCGGCCACGAAGGTGCCCGACGGCGTCACCGACGCGGACCAATACGTCGCAGACATCACCGACGAGCAGGCGGTTCGCGAGGCGATGGCGGGCGTCGGCTCGGTGATTCACCTCGCCGGCGACCCGCGGAAGACCGCGCCGTGGGACTCCGTGCTCCGGAACAACATCGACGGGACGCAGGTCGTCATGCGCGCGGCCGTCGACGCCGGCGTCAAGCGGTTCGCGTTCGCCTCCTCGAACCACGCCGTCGGCGGCTACGAGACCGAGGACCGGACCCCGGATCTGTACCGCCCGGACGACGACTACCGACTGGACGGGACCGAGCTCCCTCGACCCGGAAACCTCTACGGCGTCTCGAAGGCGACCGGGGAGACGCTTGGCCGCCTGTACCACGACGAACACGGCATGAGCGTCGTCTGCGTGCGCATCGGGAACCTTACGAAGGACCACCCGCCGCGAGAGTACGAGCGCGGGCAGGCGATGTGGCTCTCGCACCGTGACTGCGCGCACCTGTTCGACCGCTGTCTCCAGGCCGACTACGGCTACGAGATCGTCTACGGCATCTCGAACAACGACCGGCGCTATTACTCGATCGAGCGCGCCCGCGAGGCGCTCGGCTACGACCCCGCCGACAACTCCGCGGACTACACCTTCGAGGGCGATCCGAAGGACGACGCCGGGGCGGCCGACGACGAGAAGCCCGACCGCCCGGCCGCGGAGGACACGCCCGCCGAGCCGAACTTCCCGCCGGACCCAGACACGCCAACCGACGGCGCCTGACGAGAGTAGTTAAAAGAGACCCTCGACGTCGCGGTGTTTGCGCGTCGCCCGTTCCACGTGATCCGCGAGCCGTGCGGCCACCTGCGGACGAGCGTCGGGCTCGCGGAGGAACGCGAAGATGAGCTCCGCGAACTGCGTCCGGCCGGTGCCGCGCTCCTCGCGCGCCAGCGCCGCGGCTTGCTCGACCGTCGCCTCGTCACTGTGACCGACTGCGACGGCGAGCGGGGGCGCGGCGAGGAGCGCGGCCGAGAAGTCCAGATCCGCGAACGTCGGCGCCTCTCCGTCGACCAGAAACACCGGCGGGTCGGCGCGCTCTATCGTCTCGGGGTCGGCCGCGAGGCGCCGGCACCACGCCAGCACGCTCGGGACGTCGACGCCGCGAGCCGCGTCGTCGACGGCCGCGAGGTACTCGACGGCGTTGGCGGCGCAGCCGGCCGCGCCGGACCAGTTCCGCTCGGTCGCGTGGTGGGTCGCCGCGGCGACCGCGATCAGCCCGTGGAGCAGGCGCTCGTCGTCGCCCTCGTCGAGGGGGAGCCACGCCGCCTCCCAGGGGTCGTGCGCCGCGAGCACGTGACCCTCGTTGAACAGGGCGGCGCCGGCGGCGACGGCCGCGGAAACGGAGGGGTCACCCCCTGAATCCGTCCCGAGAGCGTCGACGTCGCGGGAGTCCGGGTCGCGATCGGGCATACCCGATCGTCGGCGACGAGAACATAAAAAAGACGAGACCGCCGGTCGACGAGGCTCGAATCCCGCCGCTGGAGCGCCGCAGAGGCGACGACGTCGACGACGTGTGCCAGCGCAAACGCGGCCGTGATCGGGAACGAGACGACCGCGACGGTCAGGACGGGCAGCGCCGGAATGACCGCGGCGGTCCGCGGTGACGAAAGGGGCGCGGCGGGGTCGGGGCCGGCGTAGCGGTCGGAATGGACGGTGCGTCTGGAGGGTCGGTCTCGTGCCACGGTGAGTGGGTGGACGGAGCGGTGAGTTGGTGAATCATGTGTCGGTATACCAATACACTAACGAGGGAAGCGGACGTACGTCAAACAGACGTGTCGAGCCTACTGCCGGTCATCGCGGCGATACTCGTGTCCGGACTCGTCGTCCAGCTCGTCGCTCACAAGTTGGAAGTGCCGAGCGTCATCTTCTATCTCCTGATCGGCGTCGTGCTCGGACCGGAGGTGTTGGGGCTCGTAACCCTCGAGACGTTCGGCGCCGGCCTCGAGATCATCGTCGGGATCAGCGTCGCGATCATCGTCTTCGAAGGAGCGTTCGCTCTGCGGATCGAGCGGATACGAGGCGCGTCGCGAGTGTCGCTCCGGCTGGTGACGATCAGCGCCGTCGTGATGTTCTTCGGGACCGCGGCCGCGGTCAGATTCTTCGAGGATGCCGACTGGGATATCGCGCTGCTGATCGGGGCGCTGCTCGTGGCGACCGGACCGACGGTCATCACGCCGATACTCAACGTCGTCCGCGTCAGGGACCACGTCGCCACCGCGCTGGAGACGGAAGGGATCGTCAACGACGTGACGGCCGCGATCGTCGCGGTGGTGATCTTCGAGACGCTGCTGCTCGACGACCTCGGGGTTCCGGCGACCCTCTTCTCGTTCGTCGAGCGACTGGGCGTCGGCGTGCTCGCGGGGGTGTTCGCCACCGTGGTGATCTACTACCTGTTGAACAGCGAGCTCGTCCCCGAGCGCGACGTGCAGTCGTCCCAGTTCCTCGTGTTGGCGGCGGCGGTGGGCGCGTTCGCGGCCGCCGAGGCCGTCGCGGCCGAAGCGGGCATCGCGGCGGCGGCGACGAGCGGTATCCTGCTCGGGAACCTCGACATCGACAACAGAGAGGAGATCGAGCGGTTCGCGGAGAACACGACGCTCGTCGTCCTCTCGTTCGTGTTCATCTCGCTGGCCGCGCTGATCGACGTCGAGGCGATACTGCAACTCGGTCTCGGTGCGATCGCGCTCGTCCTCGTGATCATGCTCGTGCTCCGGCCCCTCGGCGCCTTCATCGCAACGGCGGGAGTCGAGCGGTTCACCTGGCCCGAGCGGCTGTTCATCGCGAGCGTGGGACCGCGGGGTATCATCCCGGCGAGCGTGGCCACGCTGTTCGCGATCGAACTGGAACTCGCCGGAAGCGTCAACCAGGGCGAACTGCTGGTCGGGACCGTGTTCGCCGTCATCTTCGCGACGGTCGCGATCGAGGCTGGACTCGCGCGACAGATCGGCGACGTCCTCGGAGTGTCACCAATGCGCACGATAATCATCGGCGGCGGTCGGGTCGGCCGGGCGCTCGCCACACGACTGGAGCGACGGGGCGAGTACGTCGTCATCATCGAGATCGACGACGAAGTGGTCGAACGGGCGCGTGCGGCGGGATTCACCACGTTCGAGGGCGACGGCAGCGACACGGAGACGCTGCGCCGCGCCGGCATCGAGGACGCCAAACGGGTGGTCGCGGTGACCGGCAGCGACGACATCAACCTGCTCGCGTGCCAACTCGTGAGTACGAAGTTCGGCGTGGAGTCGCTGTACGCTCGGGTGAACGACACCGACAACGTCGGCGCCTTCGACAGCATCGGCGTCAAGGCGATCGACTCGCCGACGGCGACGGCGGTGGCCATCGACGACGAGATCGAGCGGCCGGCGATCACGCACTGGATGAAAGAGTTAGGCGACGGTCACGACGTGCAAGAGGTCGAGGTGACCGCGGAGAACCTCGCCGGAAAGACGATCCGGGAGCTCAACGCGCAGATCCCAGACGGGACGTTCGTCGCCGTCGTCAGCCGCAACGGAGAGAATCGGGTGCCGTCGGCGGACAGCGTGCTGGAGTACGGCGACCATGTCACCTTCATCGGCGACGCGAGCGCAGTCAAGCGAGCGATGAAGCGGTTCCACCCCCACGACTAACGGGCCGATCGACCGACCGCGCCTCAAACCTCCCCGGCCTCGTCGCTCGCAGTTGCGCGCCGCGATACCTGCGAAACCGCGAACGAGCGAGCGTGTCGCACAGAATCCACGCGCGGCTCGCGGTGCTCGACAGGTGTTGTGTCCGAAAACGTCCTGACGGAGTCCGCGCTCGCTCGCGAGCGCAGGGCACGTCAGGGACGAAACGCAGCGGCTGCCGAACGTGGTGAGGCAGCCGCAAAGTGAGCGTCCTGACGGAGATTTGAACTCCGGTCCCTGGCTCCGCAAGCCAAGAGGATAGTCCACTACCCTACCAGGACTCAATCAATCGTACCCCGGTGAAACTTAAGACGGTTACGGTCCGCAGCCCGCGTGACGGACGGTCGCACGCGACGCGAGCCGACGCGCCTCTATGAGGTCGACCGACCGCGGGGAGTCTCTCCGTGAGAGCGACACAGACGCCCGCGCACTGAGATTGCACAGCTTTTGTATCGAGGAGCCCGAGGGACCGGTATGACGGAACACCGATCCCCGTCGGCGACGACGCGGGCTCGACGACCGACGGCACCCCAGAGCGGAGCGGCGAAGGACGCGCGCGCCGCCCCGAGACCCCCGCAAGGACAACGCTTATCCGCGGACTCGACAACCGAGGAGGTACGCGTATGGGAGTGATAGAGGACGTCTACGGGGACCTCGACACCGACGTCGAGTTCGAGAAGTTCGAGGCGGCCGTCGAGGACAAGGTCGAGCAGATGGGCGGGCTCGCCGACGAGGAGACGGCCGCGATGCTTATCGCCCACGAGCTGCGCGACGAGCAGGCCGACACGATTGCCGACATCGAACCCGGCATGAGCGAGGTGAAGTTCCTCGGGAAGGTGACCTCCATCGGCGACGTCAAAACGTTCGAGCGCGACGGCGAGGACGCCGAGGAGGGCCGCGTCTGTAACGTCGACGTCGCTGACGCCTCCGGCTCCGTTCGGGTCGCGCTCTGGGACGACATGGCCGCGGCGGCCGTGAATGAGTTGGAGGTCGGACAGGTGCTCCGCGTCATGGGCCGACCGAAGGAGGGGTACAGCGGCCTCGAGGTCAGCGCCGACAAGGTCGAGCCGGACGAGGACGCCGAGGTCGACGTGCAGGTGCTCGACACCTACCGGGTGGAGGACCTCTCGCTCGGCGCCTCCGACGTGGACCTCGTCGGACAAGTCCTCGACACCGACTCGGTCCGGACGTTCGACCGCGACGACGGGAGCGAAGGACGCGTGTCCAACCTTACAGTCGGCGACGAGACGGGCCGCGTGCGCGTCACGCTGTGGGACGACAAGGCCGACCTCGCCGACGAGTTCGAGGCCGGCGAGGTCGTCGAAGTCGGCGACGGCTACGTCCGCGAGCGCGACGGCGACCTCGAACTCCACGTCGGCGATCGGGGCACCGTCGAGCGAGTCGACGAAGACGTCGAGTACGTGCCCGAAACGACCGACATCGCCGATCTGGAGATCGGTGAGACCGTCGACATCGGCGGCGGCATCATCGAGACGGACCCGGTTCGTACGTTCGACCGCGACGACGGGAGCGAAGGCCAGGTTCGGAACGTCCGGATCAAAGACGACACGGGCGAGATCCGAGTCGCGCTGTGGGGCGACAAGGCCGACCGCGACATCGATCTGGCGGACCGCGTCGTCTTCACCGACGTGGAGGTCCAGGACGGCTGGCAGGACGACTTGGAGGCGTCCGCGAACTGGCGTTCGACGGTCACCGTCCTCGAGGAGGGGGCGGAGGCGTCGAGCGGCACGGGAGAGACGGACGAGCGCAGTCGGGGAGGCGACGAGGCCGGACTCGGCGCGTTCGCCGACGGCGCGGCCGGCGACGGGGATGACGAGTCGACGGCGGCAGGCGGCGACGCCGTGGCGGCGGAGTCCTCCGGCGGCGCGGCGACCGCGGCGGCGACCGCGGATGAGGTCGAGTTCACGGGGACTGTCGTACAGACCGGCGACCCAGTCGTGCTGGACGACGGTCAACGGACGAAGAGCGTCGAGACTGACGCGAGCCTCCGGCTCGGCGAGGAGGTCACCGTGCGCGGCGCAGAGCGGGACGGCACCATTCAGGCGGAAGACGTGTTCTAGTCGTCGTGGGCACCGCCCGAGGCTGCGGGTTGGATTTCGGAACGGACGGAGAGCGACGCGTCGAGGCGCCGCGACGCCAGCGCTCGAGCGCGGAGACGGCGGTAACGGAAAGCGTTATACGGCACACGGACGCGACTGTGTGTATGAGTGTCGAGTTGCCGTTCGCGCCGGTCGACGGGATCATCCGGCGGAACGCCGGGGAACTCCGCGTCAGCGCCGACGCCGCCGAGGAGTTGGCCCGGCGCATTCAAACGCACGGCGCGGAGCTGGCGATCGGTGCGGCCGAACGGGCAACCGAGGACGGACGGAAAACGCTGATGGCGTCGGATTTCGGCGTCGAGCAGGTGATCGCCCGCGAGGACCTCACGCTTCCCGTCGCGCCGATCGATCGCATCGCGCGACTCCGGATCGACGACCGATACCGAGTCGGCGTCGACGCCCGAATCGCGCTGGCCGACATCCTCGAAGATTACGCCGACAACGTCGCGAGCGCGGCCGCGACGCTCGCAGAACACGCCGACCGACGGACCGTACAGGCCGAGGATATCGAGACGTACTTCGCGCTGTTTGAGTAGATGCAGTTCGGCTACAGCGAGCGGTGTCTCGCGCACGACACGGGGGAACGACATCCGGAGAATCCGGACCGACTGCGCGCGATCCGCCGCGGACTCGCCAAGCGACACGGGGTCGAGTACGTCGAAGCGCCCCCGGCCACCCGCGAAGAGGTCGTCGCCGTCCACGACGCGACGTACGTGGACGAGTTCGAGTCGTTCGTCGACGACGGCGGTGGGAGCTGGGACCCCGACACCGTCGCGAGCGAGGGGACGTGGGACGCCGCGCTCACCGCCGCCGGGCTCTCTCAGTGGGCGGCCCGAGCCGCACTCGACGGGGCCAACGGACGAGACACCCCGTTCGCGCTCGGTCGACCGCCGGGACACCACGCGGTGATCGACGACGCGATGGGGTTCTGCTTTTTCAACAACGCCGCCGTCGCGGCACAGACCGTTCTCGACGAGGGCGCCGCGGATCGAGTAGCGATCTTCGACTGGGACGTACACCACGGGAACGGCACCCAGGACGTGTTCTACGACAGAGGCGACGTGCTCTACTCGTCGATCCACGAGGACGGACTCTACCCGGACACGGGCGACCTCGAAGAGATCGGGCGCGACGACGGTGAGGGAGCCACGGTGAACCTCCCGCTCGCCGCCGGCGCCGGCGACGCCGATTACCGCTACGCCATCGAGGAGGCGATCGCACCGGCCATCGAGCGATTCGACCCGGACCTGCTGATCGTCTCGGCCGGGTTCGACGCCCACCGCCACGACCCAATCTCGCGGATGCGCGTCTCCTCGGAGGGGTACGCGATGATGACGAACCAGATCCAGAGGATCACCGACAACGTCGGCGCCGCCGACGCCTACGTGTTGGAGGGCGGCTACGGACTCGACACCCTCGCCGAGGGCGTGTCGATGGTCCACGAGACGTACGACGGGCGAACGCCGGTCACGGACGAGGAAGAGCCGAACGCGAAGACGGAGTCGCTGGTGGCGGACATGCGGGAACTACTCGGACTGTGACCGACGGTCGACCGCGGTGAGCGAACTGCGTACCGAGTAAGGGAAGCAAAGGTGAGGAGAGGCGACGAGAGCGGGGTCGACGACCGACTCGCGGTGCTCACGGCTCGTCGAGTAGCTGAGATAGACCGCCCGGAGCGAGATTTGAACCGGAATCGGACGTGCTCGCTCCCGCTGGTCGCTGTGCGCGACCGATAGGGTTCAAAATCCCTTCGTCTGAATTCGTCGACGCCGGGCTCGCTCGTTGCTTCACTCCTCGCTCGTAGTCGGTGACAAAAACGCCCGGAGCGGGATTTGAACCGAAATCGGACGTGCTCGCTCCCGCTGGTCGCTGCGCGCGACCGATAGGGTTCAAAACCTCTTGTCTGAATTCGTCGACGCCGGGCTCGCTCGTTGCTTCACTCCTCGCTCGTAGTCGGTGACAAAAACGCCCGGAGCGGGATTTGAACCGAAATCGGACGTGCTCGCTCCCGCTGGTCGCTGCGCGCGACCGATAGGGTTCAAAACCTCTTGTCTGAATTCGTCGACGCCGGGCTCGCTCGTTGCTTCACTCCTCGCTCGTAGTCGGTGACAAAAACGCCCGGAGCGGGATTTGAACCCGCGTCACGACCGTGACAGGGTCGTATGATGGGCCACTACACCATCCGGGCAAACAGCGACAGCGCCCCGAATAGGGGGACGCCCGGAGCGGGATTTGAACCCGCGTCACGACCGTGACAGGGTCGTATGATGGGCCACTACACCATCCGGGCTTGTCGCACTCATTCGTACCCCTGTCTGGCAAATAAGGCTTGTCATCGCCGGCGACGATGGGGACTGATGACAGGGCGATCGGCGGGCGTCGTCGTCGATCACGGCGGTAGTCTTTTGTGTGATAGCCGCATGAGTGAGAGTATCGCACGCCCCGTCGTCGTGAGCCGCGCACGGCGGATTCGGTTGGCAAGCCTTATGATGTTGGCCCATATAGCAATCTGTAGTATCTCGTGATAGCTTCTCTCAATAACCACCACCCATGGTAGACGTAAGCCAACACGAACTCGTCCCGAACCACGTCCTGCTCGACGAGGACGAAATCGACGAGGTTCTGGCGGAGTACGACGTGAAACGGACGAACCTACCGAAGATCAAACGTACGGATCCCGCGATCCCCGACGAGGCCGAGGTCGGTGACGTGGTGAAAATCGTTCGAAACTCCCGCACGACTGAGGAAGCGGTCGTGTACCGACTAGTCGTCTCATGAACAGGCAAGACCGACGCGTGGTGTCACGCGAGTACTTCTCAGACGAACGGCTCGCCGAACATCACTTCCGTTCGTTCAACAACTTCCTGGACCGCGGCATGCAGGAGGTCGTCGACGAGAAGGAGACGATCGAGACCGACATCGGCGACAAGGAGGGGCAAGAGCCCGTCTACGTCGAACTCGGCGACGTGCGCATGGTCACGCCGCGTGTCCGAGAGGCCGACGGCTCCGAGGAACTGCTGTATCCCCAGGAGGCCCGCCTCCGGAACATCACCTACTCGGCGCCCGTGTTCATGGAGATGTCCATCGTCCGCGGCGGCGAGGACGAGCCCGAACAGGTCGTCGACACGACCGAGACGAAGGTCGGACGGATGCCGATCATGGTCGGGTCGGACAAGTGTAACATGGCCGGCTTCTCCGACGAGGAGCTCATCGACATCGGCGAAGACCCCGTCGACCCCGGCGGCTATTTCATCGTCAACGGCTCCGAGCGCGTGCTGATGACCTCGGAGGACCTGGCGCCGAACAAGATCCTCGCCGAGTACGACTCGAAGTACGGCGACGAGATTCAGGTCGCCAAGACGTTCTCCCAACGCCGCGGCTACCGCGCGCTGGTGCTGTGCGAGCGCAACCGTGAGGGACTGCTCGAAGTGTCGTTCCCGTCCGTCTCGGGCTCGATCGACTTCGTGACGCTCGTCCGTGCGCTCGGCCTGGAGTCGGATGAGGAGATCGTCCACCGCGTCTCGGACGACCCCGAGATCGTGAAGTTCATGCTGGAGAACTTAGAGGAGGCCGAGGTGCAGACGACCGAGGAGGCCATTGAGACCCTCGGTGAGCGCGTCGCCTCCGGTCAGGGGAAGAACTACCAGCTCAAGCGGGCGAACTACGTCATCGACCGCTACCTGCTCCCGCACCTCCACGAGGAGGGCGTCGAAGAGGAGGACGTGCGCATCAACAAGGCGTACTATCTCTGTCGGATGGCCGAGGCGTGCTTCGAGCTCGCCTTGAACCGCCGCGAGTCCGACGACAAAGACCACTACGCCAACAAGCGCCTGAAGGTCTCCGGCGACCTGATGCGCGACCTGTTCCGGACCGCGCTGAACAAGCTGGCACGCGACGTGAAGTACCAGCTTGAGCGCGCGAATATGCGGAACCGCCAGCTCACCGTCAACACGGTCGTCCGTTCGGACGTGTTGACCGAGCGGCTCGAACATCCGATCGCGACGGGCAACTGGGTGGGTGGACGCTCGGGCGTCTCCCAGCTCGTCGACCGGACTGACTACATGGGCGTGCTCTCGCACCTGCGGCGCCTGCGCTCGCCGCTGTCGCGGTCGCAGCCGCACTTCGAGGCGCGGGACCTCCACGCGACCCAGTGGGGTCGCATTTGCCCGTCCGAGACGCCGGAAGGACCGAACTGCGGACTCGTGAAGAACTTCGCGCAGTCGATGGAGCTGTCGCAGACGGTCGAGGACGAACAGGGGCTGAAACGAGAACTGGCGTCGATGGGTGTCGAGGGGATTCCCGGCATCGAGGGCGTCGATCGACAGACGGCGGACGACTAATATGGCACAGGCAGAACGCGAAGCGAAGGTGTACGTCAACGGGAGCCTCGTCGGGACCCATCCGGACCCCGAGGCCCTCGCCGAACAGATCCGCGAGGCCCGCCGCCGTGGCGACGTCTCGGAGATGGTGAACGTCTCGGTCAAGGACCGAACCCAGGAAGTGATCGTCAACGCGGACGCGGGGCGGGCCCGCAGACCGCTGATCGTCGTCGAGAACGGCGAGCCCCTGCTGGGCGACGAGGAGGTCGAAGCGCTCGAGCGCGGCGACATCGAGTTCGAGGACCTCATCGACCGCGGCTACGTCGAGTTCATCGACGCCGAGGAGGAGGAGGACATCCTTGTCGCCGTCGACGAGGAAGACGTGACCGAGGACCACACGCACCTCGAAATCGATCCGCAGCTCGTGTTCGGTATCGGTGCGGGGATGATCCCGTACCCCGAGCACAACGCGAGCCCCCGGATTACGATGGGCGCAGGGATGATGAAGCAGTCGCTCGGACTCCCCTCCGCCAACTACCGGATCCGGCCGGACACGCGTCAGCACCTCCTGCACTACCCGCAGCTGGCGATGGTGAAGACGCAGACGTCCGACCAGATCAGCTTCGACAAGCGGCCGGCGGCGCAGAACTTCGTCGTCGCCGTGATGAGCTACGAGGGGTTCAACATCGAGGACGCGCTGGTCATGAACCAGGGCTCCGTCGACCGCGCGCTCACCCGCTCGCACTTCTTCCGGACCTACGAGGGCGAGGAGCGCCGCTACCCCGGCGGCCAGGAGGATCGCTTCGAAATCCCCGAACAGGACGTTCGCGGCGCACGCGGCGAGGACGCGTACACGCACCTCGACGAGGACGGTCTCGTCAACCCGGAGACGAAGGTGGACGAGTCCTCGGTGCTGCTCGGCAAGACCAGTCCGCCGCGCTTCCTCGAGGAGCCCGACGACATGGGCGGGCTCTCGCCGCAGAAGCGTCGGGAGACGAGCGTGACGATGCGCTCGGGCGAGTCCGGCGTCGTCGACACCGTGACGCTGATGGAGGGCGAGGACGGCTCCAAGCTCTCGAAGGTGAAGGTGCGCGACCAGCGTGTCCCCGAACTGGGCGACAAGTTCGCGTCCCGACACGGTCAGAAGGGCGTCGTGGGCCACCTCGCCCCGCAGGAGGACATGCCGTTCACCGAGGAGGGGGTCGTCCCCGACCTTGTCATGAACCCGCACGCGCTGCCGTCGCGGATGACAGTGGGCCACGTGCTGGAGATGCTCGGCGGGAAGGTCGGTTCGCTGCGCGGCTCGCGAGTCGACGGAACGCCGTTCCAGGGCGAGGATGAAGAGGAGCTCCGCGGTGGGCTCGAAGAACACGGGTTCAAGTCCTCCGGCAAGGAGGTCATGTACTCCGGCGTCACCGGCGAGAAGATCGACGCGGAGATCTTCGTCGGGACGATCTTCTACCACAAGCTGTACCACATGGTGTCGAACAAGCTCCACGCCCGCTCGCGCGGACCGGTCCAGGTGCTCACGCGCCAGCCGACCGAGGGGCGCGCCCGCGAGGGCGGCCTGCGTGTCGGGGAGATGGAGCGCGACACGATCATCGGCCACGGCGCGTCGATGGTGCTCAACGAGCGGCTCTTGGAGTCCTCCGACGCCGAGACGGTGCACGTCTCCGCGAAGACGGGGCTCGTCGCGGTCGAGGACCGCGAGCAGCGCCGCGTGTACGACCCCGTCACGGGCGACGAAGACGACATCCACGAGCTCGAGGTGAGCTACGCGTTCAAGCTCCTCCTCGACGAGATGATCGCGCTTGGGATTCGACCGAAGCTCGAACTGGAGGACGCAATTTAAATGTCAATGCAAACACCGAAAGTGCTCGGCGGCATCGACTTCGGCCTCATGGACCCGGAGACGTACCGGGACATGTCGGCGACGAAGGTCATCACGGCCGACACCTACGACGACGACGGTTACCCGATCGACATGGGGCTGATGGACCCGCGGCTCGGCGTCATCGACCCCGGTCTGGAGTGTCGAACCTGCGGCTCCCACTCCGGCTCCTGTAACGGCCACTTCGGCCACATCGAACTCGCCGCGCCCGTCATCCACGTGGGCTTCACGAAGCTCATCCGGCGGCTGCTCCGCTCGACGTGCCGCGAGTGCGGTCGGCTTGCCTTGGACGAGACGCAGCGCGACGAGTTCCGCGACCGCTACGAGCGCGCCAAAGAGCTCGGCGACGACGAGCACGACGTGCTGAAGGCCGCCGTTCGACAGGCTCGGAAGGCGTCGACCTGCCCGTTCTGCGGCGAGCCGCAGGCGGACATCAAACACGAGAAGCCGACCACGTACTACGAGGTCCAAGACGTGCTCTCGGGCGACTACTCCGAGCGCATCGCGGCCGCGATGCAGCCCGACGAGGAAGAGGACGATCCGGGCACGTCCCCCCAGGAACTGGCCGAGAAGACGGACATCGCCCTGGACCGGATCAACGAGATCATGGCCGGCGAGTTCCGCCCGCGTAAGGAGGACCGCCGGGCCATCGAGAAGGCGCTCGATATCGACCTCACGGAGGAGGACATGAACAAGCTGATGCCCTCGGACATCCGCGACTGGTTCGAGGACATCCCGAACGAGGACCTCGAGGTTCTCGGCATCGACGCACAGGACTCCCGTCCGGAGTGGATGATCCTGACGGTCCTCCCCGTCCCGCCGGTGACCACGCGCCCCTCCATCACGCTCGACAACGGCCAGCGCTCTGAAGACGACCTCACCCACAAGCTGGTCGACATCATCCGGATCAACCAGCGGTTCATGGAGAACCGCGAGGCTGGCGCCCCGCAGCTGATCATCGAGGACCTCTGGGAGCTGCTTCAGTACCACGTCACCACGTTCGTCGA
This sequence comes from Halorubrum wangae, assembly GCF_051194135.1. NCBI lineage: Archaea > Methanobacteriati > Methanobacteriota > Halobacteria > Halobacteriales > Haloferacaceae > Halorubrum > Halorubrum wangae. Next base: position 371,506 of record NZ_JBLZNH010000003.1, read on the forward strand.
CAACGAGATCAGCGGGACGCCGCCGGCGCGACACCGCTCCGGCCGTCCGCTCAAGACCCTCAGTCAGCGACTGAAGGGGAAGGAGGGCCGCTTCCGCGGTTCGCTGTCCGGGAAGCGCGTCAACTTCTCCGCCCGGACCGTTATCTCCCCGGACCCGACCCTCTCCCTGAACGAGGTCGGCGTCCCGGACCGGGTCGCCAAGGAAATGACGCAGACGCTCAACGTCACCGAGCGCAACGTCGAGGAAGCGCGCCAGTACGTCCGTAACGGGCCCGAGGCGCACCCCGGCGCGAACTACGTCCGACGACCCGACGGGCGTCGCCTGAAGGTGACCGAGAAGAACTGCGAGGAACTCGCCGAGAAGGTCGATCCCGACTGGGAGGTCAATCGCCACCTCGTCGACGGTGACATCGTGATCTTCAACCGGCAGCCCTCGCTGCACCGGATGTCCATCATGGCCCACGAGGTCGTGGTGATGCCGTACAAGACGTTCCGGCTCAACACCGTCGTCTGTCCGCCGTACAACGCCGACTTCGACGGCGACGAGATGAACATGCACGCGCTCCAGAACGAGGAGGCTCGCGCCGAGGCGCGCGTCCTCATGCGCGTCCAAGAGCAGATCCTCTCGCCGCGGTTCGGCGGGAACATCATCGGGGCGATCCAGGACCACATCTCCGGGACGTACCTGCTCACGCACTCGAACCCCGAGTTCACCGAGACACAGGCGCTGGACCTGCTCCGGGCGACTCGAGTGGACGAGCTGCCCGAGGCGGACGGCGTCGACGACGACGGCCGCGAGTTCTGGACCGGCCGGACGCTGTTCTCCGAGCTGCTGCCCGACGACCTCTCGCTGCACTTCACGTCGTCGACCGGCGACGACGTCGTCATCGAGAACGGCCAGCTGATCGAGGGGACGATCGACGAGGACGCGGTCGGCGCGTTCGGCGGCGAGGTCGTCGACACCCTCACCAAGGAGTACGGCGAGACGCGCTCGCGCGTGTTCATCAACGAGATCGCATCGCTGGCGATGCGCGCGATCATGCACTTCGGCTTCTCGATCGGAATCGACGACGAGTCGATCCCGCCGGAGGCCGAAGAGCAGGTCGACGACGCGATCGAGAGCGCCTACGAGCGCGTGCAGGAGCTCATCGCGACGTACGAGGCCGGCGAGCTTGAATCGCTGCCGGGTCGCGGCGTCGACGAGACGCTGGAGATGAAGATCATGCAGACGCTCGGAAAGGCCCGCGACTCGGCCGGGGAGATCGCCGACCAGCACTTCGGCGACGACAACCCGGCGGTCGTGATGGCCCGCTCCGGCGCGCGTGGGTCGATGCTGAACCTCACGCAGATGGCCGGCTCCGTCGGCCAGCAGGCGGTTCGTGGCGAGCGGATCAACCGCGGCTACGAAGACCGAACGCTCTCGCACTACAAGGAGAACGACCTCTCAGCGGAGGCGCACGGCTTCGTGGAGAACTCCTACCGCGGCGGGCTCACGCCCGAGGAGTTCTTCTTCCACGCGATGGGTGGTCGAGAGGGGCTCGTCGACACGGCAGTCCGGACCTCGAAGTCCGGCTACCTGCAGCGCCGCCTCATCAACGCGCTCTCCGAGCTGGAGGCGCAGTACGACGGCACGGTCCGGGACACCTCGGGCCGGATCGTCCAGTTCGAGTTCGGCGAGGACGGCACCTCGCCGGTAAAGGTCTCCTCTGGAGAGGGCGACGGCATCGACGTCGACGACATCGTCGACCGCGTCGTCGACTCCGAGTTCAAGTCCGACGACGAGAAGGAGCGGTTCCTCGGCGAGCGTACGCCGCCGACGAACCTCTCGGAACACGCCGGACCCGGCCTGAACAAGGCCTCGGGGGTGGAGTCGGATGACTGAGTACGAACACGTCACCGACGACATGGAGGCGGTCGTGGAGGCGACCGAGCTTCCGACCCGTCTCAAAGACGAGGTGTACGCGGCGCTCGAAAAGAAGGGCGAAGAGACCGGAGAGATCACGGTCGAGCAGGCCACCGAGGTCGCGACCGGCGTCGAGAACCGCTACATCGAGACGCGCGTGGACCCGCTCGATCCCGTCGGCACCGTCTCCGCGCAGTCGATCGGCGAGCCCGGGACGCAGATGACGATGAACACGTTCCACTACGCCGGCGTCGCAGAGATCGACGTCACGCAGGGGCTCCCCCGGCTCATCGAGCTGGTGGACGCCCGGAAGACGCCGGACACGCCGATGATGACCGTCCACCTCGACGGCGAGTACGCGACGGACCGCGAGAAGGCCCACGAGGTCGTCTGGTCCATCGAGGCGACGCGCATCCTCGCGCTCGGTGACGTGTCGACGAACGTCGCCGACATGCTGGTCCGGATCGACCTGAACGACGACACGCTCTTGGAGCGGTGGCCGACCCATTCGGACCCCTCCGAGGTCGCCGAGATCATCGCCGAGACCATCGAGGATTCGCTCGGCGTCGACACCCGACAGTCGGGCACCGTCATCGAATTCGGCCCGGGCGAGCCCAGCTACCGCGAGCTACTCCAGCTCGTCGAGCAGCTCCGCGACATCGTCTTCAAAGGGATCGAAGAGATCGAACGTGTCGTCATCCGGAAAGAGGAGATCGATGGCGACGAGGAGTTCGTCCTCTACACCGAGGGGTCGGCGTTCGGCGACACCCTCGACATCGAGGGTGTGGACGCGTCGCGGACGACGTGTAACAACATCCACGAGATCTATCGCAACCTCGGCGTCGAGGCGGCCCGCGAGACGATCATCGACGAGACGAAGAACACGCTCGAAGAGCAGGGGCTCGACGACGTGAACGTCCGTCACCTGATGCTCGTCGCCGACATCATGACGAACAACGGCGAGATCGAATCGATCGGTCGCCACGGCATCTCGGGCTCGAAGGACTCCGTGCTCGCACGCGCGGCGTTCGAGGTGACGGTTAACCACCTGCTCGACGCGGCGATCCACGGCGAGTACGACGAACTCGACGGCGTCATCGAAAACGTCATCGCCGGGAAACCGATCTCGCTCGGTACTGGCGACGTCGACCTGCGGATGGGGTCGCGCGTCGTGGGCGACGACTGATGCGGGTCGAGCTCTCCGACGAGGCGCGGCGCTACATCGGTCGCTTTGACGAGCTGACCGGGGTCTCGCCGAAGGACTGCCTCGTGGAGGGCGACCGACTCGTGTTCCTCATCCCCGTCGGCGAGATGGCCGCCGCCATCGGGCAGGCCGGCGAGACCGTCGAAGAGGCGGAACGCCGGCTCGGGAAGTCGGTCGAACTGGTCGAGGACGCGGACACGCCGGAGGCGTTTGTCGCGAGCGCGCTCGCGCCCGCGGCGGTCAACGCCGTGACGATATCCGAACAGAACGACCGTGTCGCGTACGTCGAGGTACCGGAGCCGGACCGCGGTGTCGCCATCGGCGCCGACGGCGCCAACATCGAGACGGCTCGGACGCTGGCGAAACGCCACCACGACGTCGACGACATCCAGCTGACGTAAGCCGCGGTCGCTCGGCGCGGGGGACGTGAACCCGCGTTCTTTTGTTCGCCGCGCTGTGTCATTACGCATGAACAGGAGACGCTTTCTCGCGGGAATCGGGGTCGGTGCTGCGGTCGGGGTTGCCGGCTGTTCCGACGACGATGGGGCCAGCGGCGGCAACGGGACCGGGGGTTCGTCCGATGACGGCCCCGATCGGCCGTTCGCCGACGCGGAGTGGCGCGACGGCGACGGGCTTGCGCTTGACGCGCTGGCCGAGTCGCACGTTGCGACGTTCGTCGAGGCGGGGGGATTCACGCTGTTCTCGACGGCGGAGACGAGCCACGATGGCGACGCGGAGCCGACCCCGTGGCTCCCCTCACAGACCTACGAGTCCGGGTACGACCTCGAGAACGGTCGGCAGTACGTGAAACAGGAACTGTCGAGAGAGTCGGGAACGGAGGTCACGGAGCTGTATGTCGCCGGCGACGAGCTACTGTTCCGGCGGCGGGCCGACGGGGAGACGCAGTACGACGGCCAGTCGGTTGACCGCTCCGCGGCCGATCTCGAGGATTCGCTCCGCCAGGAGGCGCTGACTGGAATTCGAATCGAGAGCGAGACCGAGTCGGGGGAGACGCAGTACGAGGGGCTGAACCAATGGACCGTGATGAGCGACGGCGAGGGACGGGTTCGCGGCGAGCCGACTGCCCGGTTCACCGCCGACGAGTTCACCGCCGATCGAAACATCCCCGAGACGGTCGAGACCGCGTCCGCGACGGCGCACGTGTACGAAGCGGGCGTCGTTCCGCGGCTCGAGCAGTCGTGGAGCGGCGAACACGACGGACAGCAGGCGACGGTCGACGTCGACATCGACTACCGCGACCCCGGCGCGGAGATTACCGAACCCGACTGGGTCGCTGACGCCCGAGAAGCGACCAACAAGTGAGCCGGAGACGGCGGCGACACCGCGAACGCTGACAGCGACGAACGACGGCCGCTCACGCCGGCTTACCGGCTCAGCGGGAACGAGCGTCGGTTGTTTCAGATAGTCTCGCCGCGAGAAACACCCTCAGAACGGACGAGAGGCCCCGCTCGTACGATCTGAGGCCGTTTCGTCGCGCCGAAAGACGACGCTTAAGTAGCTCCGTTCGGAAGTGGATGTACGATGGCGAACGGCAAATACGCGGCCCGTAAGCTCAAACAGGACCGGCAGAAGCGCCGCTGGTCCGACTCCGAGTACGCTCGGCGAGAGCGCGGGCTCAAAAAGAAGTCCGACCCCCTCGAGGGCGCCCCGCAGGCTCGCGGCATCGTTCTCGAGAAGGTCGGAATTGAGGCAAAGCAGCCGAACTCAGCGATCCGAAAGTGCGTCCGCGTTCAGCTCATCAAGAACGGGAAGCAGGTCACCGCGTTCTGTCCCGGTGACGGTGCTATCTCGTTCATCGACGAGCACGACGAGGTCACAATCGCTGGGATCGGTGGGGCCAAGGGTCGCGCGATGGGCGACCTCTCCGGCGTCAACTACAAAGTCGAGAAGGTCAACGGCGTCTCGATGATCGAACTGGTTCGCGGCAACGCGGAGAAGCCCGTCAGATGAGCGGGGAGGAAGCCGAGGCGGAGTCCGACGCGGACGTCGCCGCCGACGAGCCGGATCCGGACGCGCCCGCGGCCAGTGAGGCCGCCAACGAGAACGCCGAGCTGTTCGGCGTCTGGGACGTCACCGAGATCGCGTACGAGGATCCCTCGACGAAGCGCTACATGACCGTGACCCCCATCGCCCACACGATGGGCCGCCACGCGTCCAAGCAGTTCAAGAAGTCCGAGATCTCCCTGGTCGAGCGGCTGATCAACCGGCTGATGCAGACCGATGAGAACACGGGCAAGAAGCAGCAGGCGACGCGGATCGTTCGCGACGCCTTCGACATCGTCCACGAGCGCACCGAGGAGAACCCGGTGCAGATCCTCGTGACGGCCGTCGAGAACGCCGCGCCCCGGGAGGAGACCGTTCGCCTGAAATACGGTGGCATCTCCGTCCCGAAGGCAGTCGACGTCGCACCCCAGCGTCGCGTCGACCAGGCGCTGCTGTTCATCTCCGACGCCGTCGCCAGCGCGACGTACAAGTCGACCACCTCCGCCGCCGAGGCGCTCGCTAACGAGCTGATCGCCGCGGCCGACTACGACGCCGACCGCTCCTACTCCATCTCGCAGAAGGAAGAGCGCGAACGCGTCGCCGCCGCCGCCCGCTAACGCCGAGTCGCGAGGCAAGCGGGTCGCGTTTTTTCGACCGATCTGTCCCGCGAGCGGCCGCGATACCGAGTTGCACATCGGATAGCGACGGCGCTTGCGCTCAGCGTCGATGAAATGTGAGAGAGAGAGCCGCAGAGCCGCAGAGCCGCGGGTCGCCTCAGTCGTCGGCCGGCGCCGCGCCGGAGCCGCCGTCCGTGTGCTGCTGTTTGACCCACGAGAGCTTGCCGCCGGCCGCGAGAATCTCGCGCTCGCGGTCGGAGGCGTCGAGGTCGGCGGTGAACTCCCAGTCGCCGTTGACGCTCACGGTGAACTCCTCCTGACCGGAGGAGACGCCCGCGGGCACGTCGTCGACGATTTCGAGGTCGTCGCCCTGCTCGATCTGCTCGTACGTCTCCGCGTCGATCGCCAGCGGAACGATGCCGAAGTTGAACAGGTTCGCCTTGTGGATGCGGGCGAAGCTCTGCGCGAAGACGGCCTCGATACCGAGGAACATCGGGCAGAGGGCCGCGTGTTCGCGCGAGGATCCCTGTCCGTAGTTCTCACCGGCCACGAGGACGCCGCCGTCGGCGTCGAGCGAACGCTGCGCGAACGTGTCGTCGACGCGCGAGAGCGTGAATTCGGAGAGCTTCTCGATGTTCGACCGGAACTTCAGGATGTCCGCCGTCGCGGGGATGATGTGGTCGGTGGTGATGTTGTCCCCCATCTTGAGGAGCGCCTCGCCGCCGTCCACGTCGATCCCGTCTTTGAGCGGGACGTCACCGATGTTCGGGCCTTTGATCAGGCTGTCGTCGATGGCCTCGTCGGGCGAGATGATGTCGGAGTCGTCCTTCCCCATGCCGGGACTGTACTTCGTTCCCATTTCCAAGCCGGGTGCCTCGAGGTCGCCGAGATCCTCCGCGAGGTCGCGGGGGTCGATGATCTTCCCGGTGATGGCCGCCGCGGTGGCGACCTCGGGCGAGCAGAGGAAGACGGAGTCGTCCTCGATGCCCGAGCGGCCCTCGAAGTTACGGTTGAAGGTGCGCAGCGAGACGGAGTCGGAGGCGGGCACGTGACCGATACCGATACACGCGCCACACGTCGCCTCGGAGAAGTTGACGCCGGCCGCCATCATCTCCGCGGTCCAGCCCTCGCGGGCCAGCATCTCGGAGGCCTGCTTGGAGCCGGGTGCGACGATCATTTCGGTCTGCTTGGCGATCTCGCGACCCTCCAGCATCTTCGCGCTGGGGAGGATGTCCTCGTAGGCGCCGTTGGTACAGGAGCCGACGATGACCTGCTCGACGTCGGTGCCCTCGAACTCGCTGACGGGGGCGACGTTGTCGGGCATCGACGGGGCGGCCACGAGCGGCTCGAGGTCGGTAAGGTCGACCTCGAGCGTCTCCGCGTACTCCGCGTCGTCGTCGGGCTGGAGGTCGACGTACTCCTCTTCGCGGTCCTGGCGCGCGAGCCAGTCTTTCGTCTTCTCGTCGGTGGCGAAGATGGAGGAGGTGGCGCCGAGTTCGGTGCCGAGGTTCGTGATCGTGGTCCGCTCGGGGATCGTGAGCTTCTCGGCGCCGGGGCCGGTGTACTCGAAGATCTTGCCGACGCCGCCCTTGACGGTCAGCTCGCCGAGGAGGTGGAGCGCGATGTCCTTGGCGGTCGCCCACTCGGGGAGCTCGCCTTCGAGGTGGACGTTGACGACTTCAGGCATCTCGACGTAGTAGGGACCGCCGCCCATCGCGACGGCGATGTCGAGCCCACCCGCGCCGATCGCGAGCTGGCCGAGCCCGCCGGGGGTCGGGGTGTGCGAGTCGGACCCGAGCAGCGTCTTGCCGGGCGCGGCGAAGTTCTCCTTGTGAACCTGGTGGCAGATGCCGTTGCCAGGCCGAGAGAAGTAGGCGCCATACGTGCCGGCCGCAGAGCGGAGGAAGCGGTGGTCGTCGGTGTTCTTAAAGTCGAACTGGTACGTCTGGTGGTCGCAGTACTGCGCGGCGAGCTCCGTCTGGATCTCGTCCAGCTCCAAGGCCTCGAACTGGAGCCACACCATCGTTCCCGTCGTGTCCTGCGTCAGCACCTGGTCGATCTCGATTCCGATCTCCTCGCCGGGCGTTAGCTCGCCCTCGACGAGGTGGTCCTCGAGGATTTTCTCCGTAATCGTTTGTCCCATATCATGCTCACGTCGCCCTCCCGTGGATATAAAACCCGCGAGTTTTCCGAAAGATCGACCGTGTAGAATTCGATCAAGAAGCAATTATTGCTGGTAAACTCGCGGACTGTGGCCTCCGTGAGAGTAAGTGACGTAACGAGAGTATAAGGCTGATAAAGGCAGTTATCGGCCGAATTCACCGCAACTGAGAGGGTCGACGGCGGGGCGGTCCGCGTCGCGACGGCGTGCGACATCGTTTAGTCTCGGCCGCGAATTCGGTCGGGTATGTTCGATTCGGGAGCGGCGGTCGCGGCGGCGTTGGAAGCCGGCGACGTCGACCTAGACGAGGCGCAGCGACAGCCGAACGGCGTCGACCTCACCGTGGGGGAGATCTTCAAACAGACAGCGCCCGGGCGAATCGGTCGCGATGGGAAGCGAGTCGGCGACCGCGAGTCGGTGCCGATCGGCGACGGAGCCTACCGACTGGAGCCCGGAACGTACGTGGTTCGATACGGTGAACCGGTGCGGATCCCGAGCGAGCGGATCGGGTTCGTACTCCCGCGATCGACGCTGCTTCGGAACTCCTGTACCCTCGACACCGCCGTCTGGGACGCCGGCTACGAGGGCGTTGGCGAGGGGCGCCTCGACGTGGGCCACGCGATCGAGATCGAACCGGGGGCGCGGATCGCCCAGTTGGTGCTCGCCGAGGCTGACCACGACGGGACGTACGAGGGGACGTATCAGGCGGAGAACCTCTGAGGAGGCGACTCGCGAAGGCACCGTCGACGACGGGACGATGATCGACCGGACACCTCCCGCCGGGTTACGCCCCCTCCCAGTCCCCACCGACGCGGTCGAGCCCCATCATATCCTCGCCGGCGTGTTCGGTGAAGACGACCTTAGCGTTCGGCTCGGGGACGTCGAGTTCCGCGACCGCGCGTTCCATCACGGCCAGCGCGAACGCCCGCTTGTACTCGAACGGTCGCCCCTCCCGGATCTCCGCGTCGAGGAACAGCAACGGCCCGTCGACGCCTCGTCCGATGGCCATCGCCGACGGCTCGTGTTCGGTGATCGTCACCGCGACGTGACCCGCCGTGGTCGCCATCTCCTCGGTGTATCGCTCGGTGACGAACGCGACGAACGACTCGCGTTCGGCCGGCGAGAGCGAGCGCGTCGTCGAGAACTGTAACAGCGGCATACCGCACCGTCAACGAACGGGACCTTGGGTCTGTCGCCGGCGCGTCCGAGACCGAAGGTCGCGGCGGCAGAGGGCACGCGAGGGACGACCTCGTTTCGGTTGCGGAACGGGAGGGGACTACTGCTTCGCCGGGTGTTCGTCGCGGAGTCGGGGCTGGCCCGGGCCGAGCAGTCGCTCACGGAGGGTGCCGTCGCCGCGGGGGGCGTCCCCGCCGTCGCTCGGGTCGGGGACGAGTCCGCGCTCGCGCAGTTCGGGGACGACGAGGTCCACGAAGTCCGTCAGCGAATCGGGCCGGACGACCTCCTTCACGTTGAACCCGTGGACGCCGACCTCCTCGTGCCAGTACGCCAACTCGTCGGCGATCACCTTGGGAGTGCCGACGATCGTGGGGGACGTCGTGCCCAGTCCGCAGAACTCAGCAACCTCGCGGACGGTCCACTCGCGGTCCGGCTGGGCCTTCGTGAACGCGTTCATCGTGCCCTGGATCGCGTCCGTCTCGATATGCTCGACCTTCTGGTCGAGGTCGAGCGCAGAGAGGTCCATATCGAGGAACCCGGAGAGGAGCGCGAGGGTCGCCTCGACGTCGACGTGACGCGTGTACTCGTCGTACTTCGCCTCCGCGAGCGCCTGTGTCTCGCCGACGACGGGGACGACGCCGATGAAGAACTTCAGGTGGTCGGGGTCGCGGCCGTGGTCGGCCGCGCGCGACTTCACGTCGGTCATGTACTCGCGGACGCCCTCCTCGGTCGGCTGGCTGGCGAAGACGGCCTCGGCGTTCGCGGCCGCGAACTCCCGGCCTCGGTCCGAGGATCCCGCCTGATACACGACCGGGGTCCGCTGCGGCGAGGGCTCGCAGCCGTGCGGGCCGGGCACCGTGAAGTGCTCGCCGTCGTGGTTGATCGCCGAGACCTTCTCCGGGTCGGTGTACCGCCCGGCCTCGCGGTCCACCTCGACCGCGTCGTCGGCCCACGACTCCTCCCAGAGCTTGTAACAGACGTCGAGAAACTCGTCGGCGCGGTCGTAGCGCGTCTCCTTGTCCATCCGCTCGTCGAGCCCGAGGTTCTCGGCCGCCGACTGGAGGTAGGAGGTGACGACGTTGATCGCGATCCGGCCGTCGGTGAGGTGATCGAGCGTGGAGAATTCCCGCGCGAGCTGGTAGGGGTGGGTGTACGTCGTCGAGCGCGTCACGGCAAACCCCAGTTCGTCGGTGACCTCCGCCATCGCGGGGACGACGAGCTGCGGGTCGCTCGCGGGCGTCTGAACCGCCTTCTCGACGGCCGTGCTGCGGTCGTCGCCGTACACGTCATAGACCCCGCGCACGTCGGCGAAGAACACCGCGTCGAAGCCACCGCGCTCGGCGGTCCGGGCGACCTCGGTCCAGTACTCGCGGTCCGTGTACTCCGGCGACCGGTCGCCCGGGTAGGTCCACGACCCCGGCGAGACGTGCTCGACGGAGGCCATGGTGAAGAGGTTGAGATGCAGATGGTCGGACATGGACGCGGATACGGGATGCCGGGGTAATACTTCACAGAAAGGGGCGCCACTTGTCGGCGTCGCGGACGCGAGAAAGCGAGTGGCGGGAGGGGCCGACGAACGGTGCCGGCGGGCGAGCGGTGAGGGCGGGGGGGTGAGCGGCGAAAGCGACCTACGGCGACGGGGCGTCCGGCGAGGAGACGTACGCGGCGAAGTCGGAGGTCGTGATGATTCCGATCGGCGTGTCGCCATCGACGACGGGCACGTGGTGGAAGCCGTGCTCGATCATGAGGGAGGCGACCGCCGAGACGGAGTCCTGCGCGCCGGCCGTGACCGGATCCCGCGTCATATACCGCTCGACGGTCGTCTCGGCCTTCGGCTGGCTCTTCGCGACGATGTCGACGAAGTCAGTGGTGGTGAGAATGCCGACCAGAGAGCCGTCGTCGTCGACGACCAGCGCCGAACTGACGTCGTTGTCGAGCAGCACTGCGGCGGCGTCCTCGACCAGCGTGTCGGGCGTGACCGTGTGGAGTTTGCTCGTCATCAGTCGCGCGACGAACACGTCGTCGATATCGTTCATACGTGAGGGTCTGTCGCTCGGGATATAAGGATTCCCACAGTCAGAGGAACCGCGAGAGCCCCGACTGCCGGCGCGGCCCGTCGCCGTCGGGAGTGGCCTTCCACGCGGTTCGGTCGTCGCGGAGCGCGTCGCGGCCGAGCGCCGGCGGATCGGCGGGGGCGTACGCGTCGCAGCCCGCGCCGCAGTCCCGACCCGGGTCCACCACCCGATCGAAGCGGTCGCAGTAGGGCCGTCCGTCGGCGGTCCCGGTCGCGTGTGCACACGCCGGCGGCGACGGCCGCCAGCCCTTGCCGTACGCGCGCTCGGCGATCCGGCGCCGTTTTCGGGCCTTCGCCGCCGGATCGACGAGCGCAACGTCGGTGCGGAGCGACCGCTCCTCGCAGATCTCGACGCCCGGCGCGTCCGGGGCGAGCGGCGTCGGCTCCCGGACGACCTCGCGCTCCCCCGTCTCGGGGTCGAACCGCCAGACGCCGATCGCGTCCGGGATGCGGTTGAGATGCGCGCGGGTGACGTACGATTCGGTCGCAAGAATCGCCTCGTCGAACAGGCCGAGCGCCGCGTCGAACCGTAACTGCGCCGCGAGGTCTCCCGGGGTCCCGAGGTCGGGCTTGTTCTCGATCGCCGTCAGCGATCCGACCCAGTCGTCGGGGTAGCGAGCCGTCGCGCGAACGACCGGACGCCCGCTGCGGCGCTCGCGTTCGAGGTAACCGATGTCGACCGCGCGCTCGACGACCGCGGCCGCTCGGTCCGGGGGAAGGTCGAACGCCGTCGCGACGGGAACCGCCTCGCCGGGACCGACCGCCGCTTCGATCGCGGGAGCCGGGATCTGCTCGGGCGTGATCGCCGCCCGCCGGTCGAACCCCGGTCCGGGCTCCAGCACGCAGACGTCGACGATCCGACCGCCGGGGTTCGTGACGCCGGCGCCGAGCTGCCGAGCGATGACGCTATCCGGCGATTCGAGCGCGGCACACAGGGCCAGCTCGAACCGGAACTCCATGGGAAGCGAAGGAGCGCCGACGAGTAAAGCGCGTCGGCGCGGGGAGCGTCCCCGCGGGGAACCGCCGCGGTCGAAACCGGTATTCCCGGGCGGCGCCAACGTCGACCATGCGCCGGGTCACCCGGAACCTCTTCGTTGCCATCGCCTTGGTCGTCGTCGCCCTCCTCGCGCTGGGCGCCCTCCCGAGCTACCTCGGCAGCGGCGATCCCTACTACCTGACCGCCGAGCCGATCGAGACCGAGGCCCCGGCGGTGGACGTCAACAACGACTCGGCTCACCGATACCCGTTCCTGACGAGCGCGCTCGCGAGCGACGAGGGGCGGTCCGACCCGTACCAGACCGACACGTACGGGATCAAGGAGTCGTTCACGCACACGCCCTTCGACGAGGTGGACGCCCTGACGCGCCGATTGCCCGAGGCCGCGACCGACAGTGGAGTCCGCGTGCAGTACGAGGGCACGGTCTATCGAGTGGAGGTGATGCGCCCGTGAGCGACGACGCGCCGGCCGACGACCTCCGCGACCTCCCGGCGTTCGCCGACGGCCGAAACCATTCGCTGCCCGGCGATCCGGAGTGGCCGGTCAGGGAGGTCGCCGTCGAGTACGACCCCGGCTGGTTCGTCGGGGGATACGACCTGGTCGAGCAGCCCGACGGGTCGGAGAAGAAGTACTACTGGGCGGAGCTGTCGCCCGCGACGGTCGTCATCGCGGTCGCCGACGGGTACGTGCTGTTCGTCGAGCAGTACCGGCCGACGGTCCGGAACACCCAACTGGAGCTGCCCGCGGGGATCGTCGAGCGCGGCGAATCGTACACCGCCGCCGGGGCGCGCGAGCTCGCCGAGGAGACGGGGTTCGCCCCCTCCTCCACCTCGCTGCTGCAAGAGGTGTGGTGCTCGACGGGGGTGCTCCGTCACAAGCGCGGGTACGTGTTCGCCGAGGGGCTCGATCCCGTCGGCGTCGACCACGACAGCAACGAGTTCCTCTCGCCCCGAACGGTCCCGGTCGACGAGGCGCTCGAACTCGCGCGCGCGCCTCCGACGAACGACGCGACGCTGGAGGGACTGCTGCTCGCGGACCGGGAGGGCCTGCTGTGAGCGCGCTGGTCGCCTTTTAAACACGGGACGCGGCGTCAAACGCGACGACCCGGCGAATCGGCAAGCAGAGATACCCGCTGAAACCCGACGAACGTCCAGTTCATCACGGTAAAGCGGAGATATTAGTCGCCTCGACCCTTATCAATCCGCATGAGCCAGACCTCGGACCAGTCGGTGTTGCTCTCGGACGACCCGCCGCTCGACCTCCGACTCTCGGAGTCGGAACTCGAGGCGACCCGTGAGCGCATCGTCTCGTTCATCGCGGACGTCGTCGACGACGCGGGCGCGGAGGGCGCCACCCTCGGTATCTCAGGCGGGATCGATTCGACGCTGACCGCCTACCTTGCCGTGGAGGCGCTCGGCGAGGACGGCCTCCACGGGCTCACCATGCCCTCCGAGGTCAACGATCCGGACGTCATGAGCGACGCGGAGCGCGTCGCCCACGACCTCGGTATCGAGTACGACGTGGTCGAGATCCAGCCGATCGCCGAGTCCTTCTTCGGCGCCTTCCCGGAGGCCGCGGACGATCGGACGGCGGCGGGGAACGTGTACGTCCGGACGCGCGCCGTGTTGAACTACTTCGTCGCCAACGCGGAGAACCGAGTAGTGCTCGGCACGGGGAACCGCGCCGAGGCGATGACCGGATATTTCACGAAGTACGGCGACCAGGCGGTCGACTGCAACCCGATCGGGAATCTTTATAAACAGCAGGTCCGCCAGCTGGCCGCACACGTCGGCGTCCCGCGGGACCTCGTGATGCAGGAGCCGACCGCGGAGATGTGGGAGGGGCAGACCGACGCCGACGAGATGGGGCTCGACTACGACACCGTCGACGCCATCCTCGCGGTCCACGTCGACGGCGGACTCTCCCGGGCGGCGACGGTCCGCGAACTCGACGTGCCCGCCGAAGCGGTCGACCGCGTCGTGGACCTCCACGAGGGGAGCGCCCACAAGCGGGCGATGCCGCCGGCTCCGGAGCGATAGGCGGCGTCGAGCGAAGCGAAAAAATCTGCGCCTTCAGGCGTCGTGCGCCCGTTGTTTCGTGACCTCTGCGATACCGGCGTTGGCCGAGCAGTTCGGGCACGCGTGGATCCGACCGCGGGCGTCCGAGAACACGCGGGCGAAGCGGTCCGAGACGTGCGCGTCGCAGTGTTCACACGTCGGCATCGCGGGGACTCCCTCGGTGTGAGATGGCGTCGTGAATCATGGTGTTCTGTGCGTATGGCAGTTGGTGACGAACGCGTAAGTACGCTTGCCGAACTCCGGCCCAAATTACCCCCAAAACGACCGCAGCGCGTCGGGTTCGAAGACTCGGAGCGGCTCCGCCGCGACGCTTAGAACGCGCGCAGTTCCTCGAGGACGGCAGTCGCAGAGCCGTCGGCGATGACCTCGCGAGCGGTCTCCAGACCCGCCTCGATCGAGTCGGCGTCCTCGCGGGCGTAGATCCGGAGCGCGGCGTTGACCGCGACCGCGTCGGCGAAGGCGTCGGCGCGCTCGCCGGCCAGCACTTCTTCCGTGATCGCCGCGGAGTCGGCGGCGACGTCGTCGACCGCGAGGTCGGCCTCTTCGAGGTCCATCCCGTACTCGGCGGTCTCGATATCGAAGTCGGCGAACGAGGCGCCGTCGCTGCCGTCTTCGTCGCCCTCTCCCTCACCGCCGGCCGCGTCCCACTCGGCGACCTTCGTGTAGCCGGGGCGGACGTCGTCGTACCCCTCCATCCCCTGGAACATCAGGACGCGGTCGAGGTCGTGGAACTCGCTCGCGACGAACGTGTCGACCACTTTCTTCGCGAACGCGAGGTGGTAGAAGGAGCCGAGGTGGACGGACGCCCCGGCGGGGTTCGCCAGCGTCTCGATGGTGTTGACGAACGTCCGGACCCCCATCTGGTCGCGGCGGTCGAACAGGTCGTCGATCGCTGGGTTGAACGCGGGCTGGTAGTAGAAGCCGAAGCCGGTCTCGTCGACCATGTCGGCGGAGTCCGTGGGAGTCAGTTCGGTGTGGACGCCCAGTTCGTCCAAGACGTGCTTGTAGGCGTCCTGCTTCTGCGTGGGAACGCGGTCGCCCGAGTGGACGACGACAGGAGTCCCGGCCGCGGCCGCGACGAGGCCGGCAGCGACGCCGAGGATCGCGGTCCGTCCCTTCCCGTCGTAGTTGGCGCCGCAGTCGACCGGATCGGCGTCGGGTTCGGCGTACTCGACGCGCTCGCACATCACGTCGACGTACGCCCCGAGCTCCTCGGGCGTGTTTCGCTTCCAGCGGTTCGCGAGCCAGAACGCTCCGAGCGTGGTCGGATCGGGCTCGTCCGCGAGGATCCGCTCGAACGCCTCGGTCGCCTGTGCGCGCGACAGGTCGTCGGCCGACTTGTGGCCGGAGCCGCAGACCTCGGTCATCAGCCGTTTGAGGGGCCAGTCGCCGAACTCCTGAGTCGCCTGAGCCATACGCGCCGTTCGGGTCCTCGAACGAAAAGTCCCTCGCTCGACTCCCGAGTCAGACGAACGGGCAGAACAGAGCGCGGGTCGCGTGAGTGACCGCGTCAGGCGGCGCGCGCGAGCGACGAGCCGGACGGATCGGGCGGCTCGATCCGGTTCCGTGGTAGCTGTTCGCATAATTCAACAGGACGATCGTCCGATTGTGGAACGTTATTAAGCACATATCGGCTATTCTGTGGCATAGATGTTCCATAACGCCTCAGTATAGGCGTTAGAGTTATATGCATGTCCACTCAGTATAGAATCGTACCCGATGACGTCCAAATCCGTGGCCACCGCACTGACGCTGTATCGCGCTCGTACCCTGACGCTCGAACAGGCCGCAACTATCGGCGGTTGCTCGGCGGCGCAACTGGAGGAGAGCGCTCGGGCGTTCGCACCGACGTCAGAGCGGACCCCCGCTGACGACTGAGTCCTCTCGGCCTCCGGCGACTACGCGGCAAAGCGACCGCGTACCCTCGAACGTCGCGTCTATTGTACACGTACGACGTGATACGCATCCTGCCGAGCGTGCCGAAACGCGTAGGTACGACCGTCGCGTAGCGCTTGCAATGAGTTTGGACGCCGATTGGCGGACGGACATCGACGCGGTCGACGCCGCGCTCATCGACGAGTACCAGAGCGGCTTCCCCGTCGAAGCGCGCCCGTTCGAGCGCGTCGCTCGCGAGATTTCGGCCGAGACGGGCGTCGACGTCGACGCCGACGCAGTCCTCGACCGCGTCCGCAACCTCCGGGAGCAGGGCGTGTTCCGGCGGTTCGGCGCGGTACTCAACCCGCCGGTCATCGGGTCGTCGACGCTCGCGGCGGTTCGGGCGCCCGACGACCGGTTCGACGAGATCGCAGCGGTCATCAACGGCTACCGGCAGGTGAATCACAACTACCGTCGCGACCACGAGTGGAACCAGTGGTTCGTCGTCACCGCGGGCTCCCGCGAGCGGCGTGACGCGATCCTCGCGGAGATCGAGGAACGGACCGGCTGTGAGGTGCTCGCGCTGCCGATGCTCACGGACTACTACATCGACCTTGAGTTCCCGGTGGTGAACGCGGACCGGTTCGCCCGGGAGTCGCTCGACGAGACGGCGGTCTCGGCCACCCGCATCTCCGAGAGCGCTCGCGGCGACCTGACGGCGTTGGAGGCCGATCTCCTTCTGGCGATCCAGGACGGTTTCCCGCTGTCGGCGACCCCGTACGCCGACGTGGCGAGCGAGATCGACGCCCCCCTCAACGACGTGCTCGCGGCGGTCGACCGCCTGCTCGCCGACGGCTGTATCAAACGGATAGGCTGCGTCGTCAACCACGTCGTCACCGGGTTCACGAACAACTGCATGGTCGTCTGGGACGTGCCCGACGATGAGCTCGACGAGCGCGGCGAGGCGGTCGGTAGTCTGCCGTACGTGACGCTGTGTTACCACCGGCCACGCCGGGAGGATCAGGAGTGGCCGTACAACCTGTTCACGATGATTCACGGCCGCGAGGCCGAAGCGGTCGACGCCAAGATCGACGAGTTGGCGACCGATCACCTCCCGTTCGACCACGAGCGGCTCTACTCGACGGAGACGCTGAAACAGACCGGCGCGCGGTACGACGACCTCGTCGCTGACGGCGGCTAAAACGGGCGGCGGCTCAGTCGTCTTCGAGGACGGTCGTGTGCTCTCCGGTGCTCGGCCTTGGCCGTGAGCTTTCGCAGGGAAATAACCATGTTCCCCGACCGTGACGCCGATGAGCGCAAGTCCGATCACCGTCAGCAGCGTCATTCCGATAAGTCCGGACGTGACCTCTGCGCCCGCGACACCGGCCTCCTCCGCGCGAAGGGAGACGATACCGCTGTCTAAAACCGAGACCCCCATGCCCACACGACTCCGAGTAGCGACCGCACGAGCGCCGCGGCGTCGCTCGATCTGCTGCCGGAAAACGAGTACATGAATAACGCGGATTGTCTCTGTTGAAATCCTCAGAAACTGACACAAACGGCGTGCGAGATATAGAGGGTGGGTTCAGCATAGTACATCTACAACTCAGTTTCTGGCTGGGGTGCATTGACGGGCGTGGCAGGCGGTCCGGAGCCGACGAAGCTAATGACGATTACCCAGTTTTCGGTCGTGGGGTTTACCACCCGCCGAATTGTGCGAGGCGGAACATACACGAAGTCACCCTCAGAGAGGCCAACCGAGTCTTCTCCTGCCGGTCCATACTCCAGTAAAGCGTGTCCCTCAACCACGTATCCGTAGGCGTGACGGTCGCCATTGTGGTGCCAACCGGTTGTTATCCCTCCAGCGACCCGCGACTGAATCACGATGGTATCCTCGGTCTCGAATACCAACTGTCGCGAAACATCGGCAGTTTCATCTGGATTTTCCAAACTGGTTTGCGTGGCCACCGTAACTTCGTCCATATCGTCTGCACACTTCGCGAGACGATAACTGTGGCAACTATTGGCTAGGGTTGTTGGTGCTTGAGCAATATGCACAGTGTATTCAGCACGGTCTCAACAAATTATCAGAAACTAAGGATTTCAACAGAGCCCGCCGATTAAAAGATCAGTTCTGAGAGCCGCGAGTGGCGCAATTGCGACCGGCGGCCCCCTTAGTCGAGACTGCGACCGGCGGTCCCTTCAGCCGAGGAGGTAGCGCGCCCACGGGAACCGCTCCACGAGGGGCACTCCGCCGATCTCGTACTTCTCGACGTAGGCGTCGAGTCCGAGGATCCGCCCGGCGCCGAAGGCGGCGACCGAGAGGAACACGAGCATGTACGCGAAGTCGCCGTTGATGTAGCCGTGCCCGATGTCCCAGTTCCCGAGGTAGAAGAGGAGCATCATGAACGCTCCCCAGAACGCGGCGAGTCGGGTGAGTAAGCCGACGATCACGCCGAGGCCGATGAGGAGTTCCCCCCACGGCACCGCGACGTTCACGAACTCGAGGAACAGGCTGCTCTCGGCCATCGCGGCGAACAGCCCGGCGGCCGGGCTCCCGTTCGCGGCGGGGGCGTTCTGGAGGTAGCCGGCCGCGCTGAATTCGCCGCCCAACACTTTGCTGAGCCCGCTCTGGAAGAACGCCAGGCCGATCATCAGCCGCAGCGCGAGGATGAACCAGACGCTGAGCGTGTGGAGTTTCCCCTCCACCGAGACGCCGCCGATCGTACTCCGTAGTGAGACTTCTTGTGTCGCCATATCGACACCGACACGTCGTCGGGCCATAACTACCGATCCGAGTTCTCGGAATCAGAGAGACCGAGGAAAACGGGCGGGACCGGTACGTTGACGGGGGTTGCGCTCCCCGAGTTCGTATGTCAGACGCGTTCGATCGGCTCGGATACGGGACGTACAAGCTGGCCGACGGCGAGGAGTGCGTCGCCGGCGTCGCCCACGCCGTCGAGACGGGATACCGCCACGTCGACACGGCACAGGGGTACGACAACGAGGCGTCGGTCGGGACGGGGATCGATCGGACCGGCGTCGACCGCGAGGACCTGTTCGTCGCGACGAAGCTCTCGACGGACAACCTCTCGTACGACGACGCGCTCGCGACCGCTCGGGTGAGTCGCGACCGGCTCGGCGTCGACTCGATCGACCTCCTCTACGTCCACTGGCCGATCGGGACGTACGATCCCGAGGAGACGTTACCGGCGCTCGACGCACTCGTCGACGAGGGCGTGGTCGAGCGGATCGGGCTCTCGAACTTCCGGCCCGACCAGCTCGACGAGGCGATCGACCGGCTCGATCACGACGTGTTCGCGCATCAGGTGGAGTGCCATCCGTTGCTCCAACAGGAGACGCTGCGCGAGCGCGCCGCCGAGCACGATCACTGGCTCGTCGCCTACTCGCCGATCGCGCGCAACCGCGTCGCCGACGTGGACGTGTTACAAGAGATCGCCGCGGCCCGCGACGCGAGCCCGGCGCAGGTGAGCCTCGCGTGGCTGCTCTCGAAGGAACGCGTCGCGCCGATCCCGAAGGCGGCCGACTTCGGCCACGTCGAGGCCAACTGGGCCGCCCGTGACATCGATCTGACCGACGAGGAGATCACTCGGATCGATGCGCTCGACCGCGGCGAACGAGTCGTCGACTTCGAGGAAGCGCCGTGGAATCGGGAGTGAGTCGACCGACTGTGACCGACGCCGACGTCGGACTCCAGCCCGAGCGAAACTGAACGGCCGGCCGCACCGAACCGGACCGCAGACGCCGCGTCGGCTCTGATTTTACTTTCGCTTTCGGGCGCGTTTTTAAAAGGCGTCGGCACGACGCATCGGGTATGAGCCAGTCCACGTTCGACGACGACGACCTGTTCGGTGAGGCGGCCGAGGAGACCCGCGCCGAGGTCGAAGAACACCTCGCGGCCGCCAGAGCGGAGCTCCCCGACCCGGACGCGGTATGGGAGACGGACGCGGACAACGTGCTCGGCGCGCTCAATGGCCTGAAATCCGCGCTCGACGTCGGGGACGCAATCGAGTCCGTCCGATCGGCGAAGAAGGCGTACGTGCTCGGCGAGCGCGCCGACGCCTTCGAGGACGCCGACGATTTAAAAGCGAAAATCGAGGAGCTGGAGTCGCTCGTGAACGACATCGAGGAGGCCGCCGAGGAGGTCGCCTCACTCACCGGCACCGTGCCGGCGATCCGCGGGGCGCTCCAGGACGCCGCGGCGGCCGAGGAGGAGGAAGAGGAGTAATCGGCGTTCCGCTCCGTTGACCTGTTGAAATCCGCAGCGAGCGATTCGTTCAGACTCGATTCCGGTCAATGCAGGACGAGTACAGTCTCGTACTACGGCTTGAGAGACGTCGAGATGAGCGACGCGTTGCGCGTGGGAACTGCCGGAGTAGCAACGTTTCTGTGGTATGAGAGCGACTATCCGCCGTATGGACTGTCCCGTCTGCGGAAGCGCCGTTGTGGAGTTCAGCGAACTGCCAGACGAGTTGCGGGAGCGCTT
This sequence comes from Halorubrum wangae, assembly GCF_051194135.1. Classification (NCBI taxonomy): domain Archaea; kingdom Methanobacteriati; phylum Methanobacteriota; class Halobacteria; order Halobacteriales; family Haloferacaceae; genus Halorubrum; species Halorubrum wangae. The sequence goes on from NZ_JBLZNH010000003.1 coordinate 392,102, forward strand.
GGAGGCGGACTCACAGCGACAGCGACAGTCGGTCGAGCATCGACGGAGAAAGCACACCGTGTGCCCCGACTGTACGTTAGAGATACACGGGTGCGGCCAGCCCTACGCTATCCCCGAGGAAGCGACACCGACGCGCTGACGGTCTCGGCTCAGAATCCCACGTCCAGCGGGCAATACGCGGTCCTCGGCGACCGGCTGTGTTAGAGTGGTCTACTGAAAAATTGGACCTCGACAGCGCCGGTCGCAGTTATATCGACTCCCGCTCGACAATCGCGGTCGCCAACTCCGCGAGCGCGTCGCTCGCGAGGTCCAAAAGCTCCCTGCCGCGCTCGGCGTCACCCGCACTCGGGTCCCCGACCACGCCGTTCTCCGTGAACGCGTCCGAGTCGTGCGCGAGGTTCACCCCCGAGACCCACTCGCCCCACCGGGCGGCGGCGCCCTCTCTCGCGTCCGGGACGCGGTCCTCGCGGACGAGGTCGGGGTTCGTCGCCCGCAACAGCGCCGTCTCCAGCGGGCCGGCGTGACCCATGTCGCCCGCGTGGTCGCCGACCGCCTCGAACCAGGTGAACGCCACGGCGTACCCGTCGTGGTCCGGGTCTCGGGAGAATCGACGCGCGACCTCCGCGAGCGCCTCCACGTTGCCGCCGTGCCCGTTGACGAACACGACTCGGTCGACCCCGTGATGCGGGAGCGATTCGGCCGCCTCGCGGACGTACGCCCGGAAGGTGTCTGGCGAAACCCACATCGTCCCGGCGAAGGCGCGGTGCTCCTCGGCGACCCCGACGGGGATCGGTGGGGCGACGACGACTTCGCTCGCGCCCTCGCCCGTCGCTGCCTCGTACGCCGCCGCCCCGGCCTCCGCGACCGCGACGGCGTCGAGCGTGTCCGTCCCTAACGGGGCGTGCGGGCCGTGCTGTTCGGTGCTGCCGACAGGGATGAACGCGACGTCGACGTCGGCGTCGCGCACGTCGGTCCAGGTGGCGTCCGCGAGTCGCATACCGTCACCACGAGGGGGTGAGTCGTATAGGCGACGGTCTCGGGCGATAGGGTGGCGACGCCGCCGTCCGAGGGCCGCGACGCCGTCGGACCGGCGGACAAGGGGGGCGGACCGAACCGCCCCGGGGAATTATTCCGTCACCCGACGAGAGGCGATCCATGGGTCGCGAGAACGAGGGCCACGATCAAACGACGGGAGTGACGTTCGGACCGCTGAAGCAGGCGCTCCGCGAGCACAGCTACCCGGTGTCGGTCGGGGAGCTGGTCGAGCAGTACGGCGGCTTCGAACTGGAAACCGCGGGCGGAAGCGAACGGCTCGACGCGGCGCTGGAACGATGCGACCAGACGCAATTCCGCGATCCCCGAGGAGTTCGCGACGCGATCCTCGACGCGCTGGGCGAGGAGGCGACGGCGGAAGGGGCCGCCGCGGGAGAGACCGGAGACGAAGCGGTCGATGACGGCTGGAGTCGGCTATCGACCTGAGGCGCCGAGCGGCGACGTTCGGGGCGCGTCGGGCAAGGATTTTCCGCCTCAGTCGTCGTCGCTCTCCGCGTCTTCGATGAGACGCGCGGTGCGCTGCTGGGCCCGGTCGATGAACTCCTGCGGGAGTTCGTCGATTTCGCCGGCCTGCACGCCCCAGAGGTGCGCGTACAGCCCTCCGTTGTCGAGCAGCGCGTCGTGCGTGCCGCGCTCGACGACCTCGCCGCCCTCCAACACGAGGATGGTGTCGGCGTCCTTGATCGTGGAGAGCCGGTGAGCGATGGCGAACGTCGTCCGATCGGCGGTGAGCCGGTCGAGCGAGCGCTGGATCAGCATCTCCGTCTCGGTGTCGACGTCGGACGTCGCCTCGTCGAGGACGAGGATGTCGGGGTCTTTCAGCACCGCCCGCGCGATGGTGACACGCTGGCGCTGACCGCCCGAGAGCTTCACGCCCCGCTCGCCGACCATCGTGTCGTACCCGTCCGGGAGGTTCTGGATGAACTCGTGCGCCTCCGCCGCCTCCGCCGCCTCGCGGACCTCCTCGTCGGTCGCGTCGAACGTACCGTAGGTGATGTTCTCGCGGACGGTGCCGTAGAAGAGGTACGACGACTGGCCGACGTAGCCGATGGACCGGCGAAGCGATTTGAGCGTCACGTCGCGGACGTCCTGCCCGTCGATTCGAATCGCGCCGTCGTCGACGTCGTACATCCGAAGCAGAAGCTTGAGAACGGTGGACTTCCCGGCGCCGGTCGGGCCCACCAGCGCGAGCGTCTCGCCGCCTTCGACCGCGAAGTCGACGTCGGAGACGATGGTCTCCTCGTCGTACCCGAAGCTCACGTCGTCGTAGACGACGTCGCCGTCGCTGACGGTCAGCTCGTCGGCGTCCGGGTCCTCGGCGAGCCGCGAGGGCTCGTCCATCAGGCCGAAGATCCGCGCGGAGGAGGCGCGGGCGCGCTGGTACATGTTGATGATCTGGCCGAACTGCGCCATCGGCCAGATGAACCGCTGGGTGTAGAGGATGAAGACGACGAACATCCCGACCGAAAGCTCACCGGTGAACGGGCCGGGCGGCGTCTCCTGGAACACCCACAGCCCGCCGATGACGAACGTGAGCACGAAGCCGATGCCGGCGAGGACGCGGAGCGCGGGGAAGAACTTGATCCGCGTCGTGATCGCGTCCCAGTTGGCGTCGAAGTAGTCCATCGAGACGTCGTCGACGCGGTCGGACTCGTACGGCTCGGTGTTCGACGACTTGATCACCTGGATCCCGCCGAGGTTGTTCTCCAGCCGGGAGTTCATCTTCCCGACCGAGGAGCGCACCTCGGCGTACTTCGGCTGGATCGTCTTGATGAAAAGGTAGGTGAACCCGCCGATGACGGGCACCGGGAGGAGCGCGACCAGAGCGAGTTGCCAGTTGATCCACACGAGCAGGAACCCGATGCCGAGCACCATCACGGAGAGGCGGAAGAGGGAGTTCATCCCGTCGTTGAGGAACCGCTCTAAGCGGTTCACGTCGTTCGAAAGAATCGACATCATCTCCCCGGTCTGCTTGTCGGAGAAGAACTCCATGTTCAGCCGCTGCATCTTGTCGTAGGTGTCGGTTCGAACGTCGTGCTGGATGTTCTGTGCGAAGGCGTTGAACCCCCAGTTGCGGATCCAGTGGAAGCCGGCGCCGATGCCGAACGCGGCCCCGATGACGATGATCGTGAACCAGAACTGCTCGGTCTGCCCTGTCGGGAGCCACGCGTCCGGGAGGATCACGAGCGGGATCTGCTCGCTGAACAGCGCGTCCTCGTAGAACACGGCGTCGATGGCGATCCCGAGCATGAGCGGCGGGAGGAGGTCGAGGAGCCGAGCGAAGACGCTGGCAATGACACCGACGGAGACCTGCGGGAGGTAGTCGCGACCGTACGAGAGGAACAGCCGTTTCATCGGGTTCTCGATCTTCTCCCGTTGTTCCTCGAAGGGGTCGTCTTCCTCCCATTCGACGCTACTCATTATCGTTTCGTATCGTATCGCGCGGCAAATATGTTTCCTTCGAGCCGAGATACATCGGCGGAAATCACCGGTATCGGAGCCCAACGAACGCGTTTCGGGGTCACACCTCGCGCCGCTCGATCGACGGGTCGATGTCGGCGTCGGCGAGATCCGCGCGGATGCGTCGCCGCAGGGGGTCGGGGATGTCGGCGCGGGGCACCGGGGCGGCCGTGGCGGTCGCCGTCGACGCGTCGGCGTCGGCCGTCTCCGAGCCGCCTCCCTGTTCGGCGGGCACCGTCCAGTAGAGGACGCGTTCGGCGTCCGCGTAGAACTCCACCGCGAACCGGTCGCCGCCGCCGTCGTAATGGACTCGGGCGGCGGCACCCTCCGCGCGCCACCCCTCCTGCCGGACCAGCGCGGCGATCGAATCGTGCATGGTCGCGTTCGGGGCGGCGCACACATGTCGGCTTCGCCTCGATCGGAGGGGGGTCGACGGCGCGACGGTCGCGACGACCACGGCGACCGCGACGCCGACCTCGAAAGGAGTTTATCGCCGCCGACCGCAGGTCGCGTATGTCCCTTCGCGTCACGTTCCTCGGAACGGGCGGCGCCGTTCCGACCACCGAACGCGCGCCGAGCGCACTGTTCGTCAACCGCGAGGGCGACCGCCTCCTCTTCGACTGCGGCGAGGGAACCCAGCGCGGCATGATGCGGTTCGGCACCGGGTTCGGTATCGACCACGTGTTCGTCTCACACCTCCACGGCGACCACGTCCTCGGGATTCCGGGGCTGGTCCAAACCCTCGGGTTCAACGACCGAGCGGCGCCGTTGACGATCCACTGCCCGCCGGGGACGGGCGACGACCTCCGCGATCTGGTCCACGCGGTCGGCCACGACCCCGCGTTTCAGGTGCGGATCGAGGAGGTCGCGCCCGGAGCGGTCGCGTTCGACGCCGACGGGTACGAGGTCCGCGCCTTCGAGACGGAACACCGGACCGTCTCTCAGGGCTACGTCCTCGAGGAGGACGACCGCCCGGGCCGGTTCGACCGGCCGAGGGCGGAGGAGTTGGGCGTCCCCGTCGGGCCGAAGTTCGGTCGGCTCCACGCCGGCGAGTCCGTCGAGGCCGAGGACGGGACGGTCGTCGAGCCGGAACAGGTCGTCGGCGCGCCGCGACCCGGTCGAACGTTCGTCTACACGGCGGACACGCGTCCGCGAGAGCGGACGGTCGAGGTCGCCGAGGGCGCCGACCTCCTCGTCCACGACGCGACCTTCGCCGACGGGATGGCCGACCGTGCGCGGGACACGGCACACTCGACCGGCCGGGAGGCCGGGGAGATCGCCGCTCGCGCCGGCGCAAAACGGCTCGCGCTGGTCCACATCTCCTCGAGATACGCGGCCGACGCCTCACCGATCCGTCGGGAGGCGGCCAGCGCGTTCGACGGCGATGTCTTCCTCCCGAACGACGGCGACCTCTTCGAGGTTCCGTTCCCCGACGCGGACGAGTGAGCCGAGGGAGTCACGGGTTGGTCGCGACCGTAGAGGACCCGGCCACTCCAACCCAATCACGCCGCCCCGACCACGCCAACCGCGGGAAACCTTGATGAGTCGGGCCGTCGACCCCTCGCGTATGTCCGACTGCATCTTCTGTTCCATCGTCGCCGGCGACATCCCGGCGCGGACCGTCCACGAGACCGACGACGTGCTGGCGTTCCTCGACGCCAACCCGCTCTCTCGGGGGCACACGCTCGTGATCCCGAAGGCGCACGCGAAGCACCTCGGCGACCTCGACGAGGACGTCGCGGGCGCGCTGTTCGCCGCCGTGACGGAGCTCACCCCGCGCGTCCGGGCGGCCGTCGACGCCGACGGCGCCAACGTCGGGCTCAACGACGGCGAGGCGGCCGGACAGGAGGTCCCGCACGCCCACGTGCACATCATCCCCCGGTTCGACGGCGACGGCGGCGCGCCGCTTCACGCGGTGGGCGGCGAGCGTCCCGACCTCTCCGACGACGAACTGGACGCCGTCGCCGAAGCGATCGCCGAGTGAGTCCTTCGACGCCCGCAACTAGCGGGTGAGACGGCGCTTTAGGCGATTCACCCTAGAAACAGCGGCGACGGCCGGCGTGCAACAGAGTTAACAGCGAAACGTCGAGTAGCCGACCGCATGCAGGCGACGACGCTCGCGCTCGTCGGAGCGACCGGCGGCGCGGGGACGACGCGAACCGCCGTCGAACTGGCAGCGCTGGGCGCGCGCGACGGCCGCGACGTGGCCGTTATCGACGCCGCGTTCACGACCCAGGGGCTCTCCGAGTACGTCGCGGGACGGATCGGCACCGACCTCACAGCGCTACTCACCGACGAACCGGACGAGCCGTTGTCGACGGCGACGTATCCGATTCGGACCGATCGTGACGGGGAGGCGACGGACGCCGGGTCGACCCGTCCGGGACGGGCCGACGCGGTGCCGGCCCGCGCGCCATTCGAGCGCGTGGCCCGCGCGAAGACGGCGGAGGCAGCGCGGAAGTTGGAGCGGCGAATCGACGAGGCGACGACTGCCTACGACGCCGTGGTCGTCGACGCCGCCCCCGTCGGCTCGAACGAGGCGGTCGCGGCGGCCACGGTCGCCGACCGCGTCGAGGCGGTGACGCCCGCGACGGCACACGGCCGAGACGCGCTCCAGCGGCTGCGCGGACGGGTGGCCGACGTCGGCGGGAGCGTCGACGGGACGATAGCCGTCGCTCGCGCCGGCGAGGCGGACGCCGAGTGCGAGGATGGGGTGAGCGCCGACACCCGGCTTCCGGCCGTCAGTTCGGGGGTCGACGAGGCTCCCGAGGCGGCGACCGCGACCGGCGCGTACGTCCAGGAACTGGCGGGAGCGTACGAGCGCGCGTTCGACGCGTCGCTGGGGATCGAGTTCGAGGAGCCGGGACTAGTCGAGCGACTCCGTTCCTGAGCGGTCGAGAGCGGGCGATCGGAGGCGAGAACGGACGACCGGAGGCGAAGACGGATGGTCGGTTCCGTTCTCAGCGCAGGCCGTCGGGCGAGCCGAGCGCCCCGCCGAGCGCATCGCCGTCGCCCCTGCGGCCGTCACCGAGCGGCGCTGAGCCGGCGACGTGCGCGTCGACGGCGTCGGCGACTGCCTGGACGGGATCGTGGGTCTCGACGTACGTCGCCAGCGCGAAATCCGCCTCGTCGCCGCCGGCGAGCGCGACCGCCTCGCTGCGCGCGATCCGTCCGTCGAGCCAGTCGCGGACGACGCTCCGACGGCTCGGGGCGAGCGGACAGACGCCCTCGACGCCGCACCGGTGCAGCGCCTTCGCGGCCGTCATCGGCGTCACGCCGGCCTCACGCGCGGCGTCGCCGACGGTTCGTCCGGTCGTGTACGCGTCGACCAGCGTCGCGGTCGCGGCCGGGGTACAGGGGAGGTCGGCCGCGTGCTCGGCGAGGCGATCGACGAGCGGCGTCTCCGTGTCGTCGGCGACGGCGACACCGCGATCGCGCTGGCTCGCGGTCACCTCCACCCCGTCCGCGATCTCCGACAGCGTCATGCGAACAGGTGTCTCGTTACAGACATTAAAACCACCGTACCGCGGCGAGGAAACCCAGAAGATCACCGACCGGTAACCGGTCGGTTCAACCGTGCCGATCCGGGCGATCGACCCCTGATTCGCCCGGGTTTAAGTAAGGCATCGGGCCCGAGTTCGACGTGTGATGAGCCAGGCACGCTCGACCCGCGTCCGTTCGCACCGCACCGAGGAGACGACCGACCGCGAAGCGGAGACGACAGCACGCACCGAGGAGACGACCGACCGCGCCGAGGGAGGGGACGAGACGACGGAGCGGGCCGTCGACGAGTGCCCCGAGTGCGGCGGTCGGACTCGCGCCGACTCCGCCGAGCGCGTCTGCACGGAGTGTGGACTCGTCGTCGACGCCGACCGGATCGACCACGGCCCGGAGTGGCGGTCGTTCGATGACGACGACGCGAACCCCAAGCGCACCGGCGCGCCGCTGACGCGCTCCCGGCACGACCGCGGGCTCTCGACGGAGATCGGTCGGTCGACCCGCGTGAAGGGACGAAAGCGTCGGCGCCTCGCTCGGATGCGGACGCAGCACAACCGCGCGCAGATATCCACCAAGCGGGACCGCAACAAGGTGTACGCGTACACCGAGATCCGCCGGCTGACCGGCGTCTTGGAGCTTCCGGACAGCGTCCGCGACACGGCCTGCACGCTGTTCGCCTCCGCGCAGGACGAGAGCCTGCTTCGCGGTCGGTCGCTGGAGGGCTTTGCGGCCGCCTGCGTGTACGTCGCCTGTCGCACCGCGAACGTCGCCCGGACCGTCGGCGAGATCTGTGCCGAGGCGAAGGCGACGGAGGACGAGCATCAAGCGGCCTTCGACGCGATGAACCGCGAACTGGGGCTGCCGCTCGGCCCGACCGGTCCGGCTGAGTACCTCCCGCGGTTCGCGAGCGACCTCGGCTGTTCGGCCGACGTGGAGCGGCGCGCCGGTGAACTCGCCGAGCGTGCCGTCAGCGAGGGGATCGCGAACGGCCGCAATCCGGTCGGCGTCGCCGCCGCCTGCCTGTACACGGCGGCCCGCGAGTCGGGCGCCGACTGCACGCAACAGGAGGCGGCCGACGTCGCGGGCGTGACGCCCGTGACCGTCCGGCGGACGTACGTCGACCTGACCGAGGAGTGAGTTCGGTCACGGGAGACGGGAGCTGAGACGGAACCTCGCGACCCGGGAGCCCTCCCGAGCGTCCGGGACCGATCACGTGCCGTGGGGACGGATCGCACGAAAACCGTTAAGCCCGGCAGTCACCTACGAACGGCCATGAGCGCTGACCGGTCCGCGTTACGGCGGGCCATCGAGCGCGGCGAGCGCGACGGGGGTGCGATCGAGTTCAAGGAGCGACTGACCCGCGAGGTCCACTTGGCCGAGGGGCGGATGGAGTCGCTCGTTGCCCAACTCCGTCACCGGGTGCTCTCGGGCGACGGTGAGGCGACCTACGTCCTCGGCGTCACCGACGACGGGGGGTTGGCCGGGATCGCCCCCGAGACCTTCTCCGAGACGATGGACGTGCTCTCGCTGCTGGCCGACGAGGCCGACGCCCACATCGCCGACGTGGAGACGTGGAGCGCCGGCTCCGCCGGAAACGGGAGTGCAGAGGGCCTCGTCGGCCTTGCCACCCTCCGAGACGGCGGGATGTTCGAGACGGACGACGACCACCTCGTGGTCGGCACGGCCGGCCACGTCGACCACGGGAAGTCGACGCTCGTCGGCACCCTCGTGACCGGACGGGCCGACGACGGTCAAGGCGGCACCCGTGGCTTCCTCGACGTCCAGCCGCACGAGGTCGAGCGGGGGCTCTCCGCCGACCTCTCGTACGCCGTCTACGGGTTCGACGACGGCGGCGAGCCGGTCCGGATGGACAACCCGCACCGCAAGTCCGATCGCGCGCGGATCGTCGAGGAGGCCGACCGGCTCGTCTCGTTCGTCGACACGGTCGGCCACGAGCCGTGGCTCCGGACGACGATCCGCGGGCTCGTCGGCCAGAAGCTCGACTACGGGCTCCTCGTCGTCGCTGCCGACGACGGACCGACGAAGACGACGCGCGAGCACCTCGGGATCCTGCTGGCGACCGAGCTCCCGACGATCGTCGCGATCACGAAGGCCGACGCCGTCAGCGACGAGCGGCTCGCCGAGGTCGAGCGTGAGGTGGAGTCGACGCTCCGGGACGCCGGACAGACCCCGCTCCTCGTCGACCGGCACGGGATCGACGCCGCGATCGCCGAGGTCGGCGACGGCGTCGTTCCGCTGCTGCAGACCAGCGCGGTGACGAAGGAGGGGATCGAGACGCTCGACCGACTGTTTGAGACCCTTCCGAAGCGGGCGACCCCGGAGCGCGCGGAGTTCCGGATGTACGTGGATCGGAGCTACAAGGTGACCGGGGTCGGCGCAGTAGCGTCCGGCACCGTCAACTCTGGCACCGTAGAGGCCGGCGACGAACTCCTCCTGGGCCCGATGGCCGACGGCTCCTTCCGCGAGGTGGAGGTGCGCTCGATCGAGATGCACTACCACCGGGTGGACAAGGCGACCGCCGGCCGAATCGTCGGTATCGCGCTGAAGGGCGTCGACGAGGCCGAAATCGAACGGGGGATGGCCCTCGTTCCCCGCGAGAGCGACCCCGACCCGGTCCGCGAGTTCGAGGCCGAGGTGATGGTCCTGAACCACCCGACCAGAATTCAGGAGGGGTACGAGCCGGTCGTCCACGTGGAGACCGTCTCCGAGGCCGCCGTCTTCGCGCCGGAGGGCGGACGGCTCCTCCCCGGCGACACCGGCCGGACACAGGTCCGGTTCAAGTTCCGGCCGTACCTCGTCGAAGCGGGCCAGCGGTTCGTCTTTCGGGAGGGGTCGAGCAAGGGAGTTGGAACCATCCGCGAAGTGACGCCTCCCGACCGAGAGTAGACGCGGCCGCGAGGAGACGCGACCGGAAGCGGTGGGGACGGACGCCGCCACGGCTCACGTCGACCCGCGAGGGCCGTCCGGACGCCGAGAGCGGTGTCAAGCGATAGTACATATATGATTATTGTTTGTGCAAGAATTGAAATCACGACAACCGAAACTGCCGTTTTGGATGATCCTTGTCGAATTATCGCCGCGATTAGTGATCTATCCCGGACCCATCTGGTCGGATACGTGACTGATTATGGTAGTAGAAACGGATTACGGCAAACAGGTGGTAAGATTTATACCAGTAACATTGTATCGTGCATACATGGCGCGAAAGCCCAACACAGACTTAGGCATTACTCGTCGGCAGGCGCTGGCGAGCGGGATGGCGGTTTCATCTTCGATGTTCCTCGCCGGCTGTTCCGGTGGCGGCGGAGATGGCTCGGACGGCTCCGACGGCTCCGACGGAAGCGACGGCTCGGACGGCTCCGACGGCTCCGACGGGAACGACCTGCCGGACCAGGATCTGTACTTCGCACAGGTGAAGGGCCCGCTCGACATGGACCCCATCATCATGAACGACGTCCCGTCCGCGCAGATCGCGAACCAGATGTTCGACGGCCTCTACGAGTATAACGAGGGCGTCGGCATCGAGCCGAAGATCGCCACCGAGGCGCCGACGGTCGAGCGTGACGGAACCCGATTTATCGTTCCGATCCGCGACGACGCGGTGTTCCAGAACGGCGACCCGGTCACGGCGGAGGACGTCATCCACACGATCGTCGCGCCGGCCGAAGAGCAGACCGAGAACGCCGCGGAAGTCGACATGGTCGACACCGCGGAGGCCGTCGACGAGACGACGATCCAGTTCGACCTCTCGTACCCGTACGGGGCGTTCGAGGTGGCACTGGTTCGGAACGTCGTCAATCAGGAAGTCCGGACCAACGACAGAGAGGCGTACAACACCGACCCCGTCAGCTCGGGTCCCTTCCAGCTCGTCGAGTGGGAGCCGGAGAGCTTCGCGACGCTCGAGCGGTGGAACGACTACTGGGACGACTCGAACGGCCTGCCCAACGTGTCGACCATCGAGTTCGATCCGATCGAGGAGCAGACGACGCGCGTGACCGAGCTGGAGACGGGCAACGTCGACATGATCGAGACGATCCCGCCACAGCTGTACGAGACCGTCCGGAGCAACGAGAACGCGACGATCGACGAGGAGCCCGGTGTGGGATACTTCTACCTCGCGTTCAACTGCGGCGACGGGCCGACGACCGACCCGATGGTGCGCGAGGCGGTCGACTACTGCTTCTCGATGGACCAGGCCATCGAGAACTTCGTCCAGCCGGCGGGTGTGCGACAGGTCAGTCCGTACCCGCAGACGATGGCCGAAGAGTGGGACTTCCCGCTCGACGAGTGGGGCGACATCTCTCACGACCGCGACCTCGACATGGCCACGGAGCTGTTCGAGGAGGCGGGCGTGGACATGGACTACAACTGGCGCATCATCGTCCCGCCGGACGACATGCGTGAGCAGATCGGTATCTCGATCGGCGACGGGCTCCAGAACGCCGGCTTCAGCAACGTCGAAGTCCAGCGACTGGACTGGGGGACGTTCCTCGACGCGTACGTCACCGAAGACGCAGAGCGCTACAACATGTACACGCTCGGCTGGTCCGGCGCGCCCGACCCGGACGCGTTCGCGTACCAGCTGCTGAGCCAGGAGGTCGAAGGAACGACCAACGGCACCTTCCACGAGTACGCGGAGGCTTCGGAGATGCTTACGCAGGCCCGCGAGAGCGCGGACCGTGAGGAGCGTCGTCAGCTCTACATCGACGCGACGACCCAGCTGCTCGAGGGACGCGTCCACATCCCCGCGTACAACCTGAAGAACTCCTACGGGATCCACGAGCGGGTCTCCGACTTCAGCGCGCACGCGATCTCGACCGAGGTCCAGATCTTCACCGGACACAACAACGTCTCGGTGGAGTAACGCCAACTGACGCCCCGGTCGGGGCGGCAGACGGCTCACGACAGCGGTTCTCGATTCCCGGCCGCCGACGAGGCGACCGGGACGGACGCGGCGACTGGAGAACACGACGGACGGTCAGCAGGCGGCGAGTGTCGGACGCCGACGGACGACCGGCGCCGAACGCGCTCTCGGTCGGCTTGGGACCTGCAACGACGATTCGACGGCAATCAGTTAGGTATAACAGCACGGCCCGGACTACACAGAAACAATACGCCACCAAATGGGGCTCTTACGGTACACACTCTGGCGACTCGCACAGGCGATTCCCGTACTGATCGGTATCATTACAATCACGTTCTTCCTCGCCAATCAGATTCCTGGCGACCCGGTCGAGATCATGCTTGGTCCCAGCCCGGCACAAGAACAGGTAGAAGCGATTCAAGCCCGGTACGGTCTCGATCGACCGGCTCACGAGCGGTATCTGACGTACCTGTCCGGCGTCGCCTCCGGTGATCTCGGACAGAGCATCTACTACGACCGGCCGGTGCTGGAGATGATCATGCTCCGGCTTCCGGTGACGCTGTACCTCACGGTGTCGGCGTTCATGTTCGCGATCGTGACGGCGATTCCGTTGGGCGTCATCTCCGCGAAGCGGCGCAACAAGCCGGCCGACCACATCTCGCGGATCGTCTCGCTCGTCGGGGTGTCGACGCCATCGTTCTGGATCGGATTGATGCTCATCATCGTCTTCGCGTTCCACCTCGGCTGGTTTCCCGCTCGGGGGCTCCCACTGCCGTGGGAGGCACCGGGAGAACTCAGGGCGGCGGAGACGCAGCTTGAGGTGCTTCGGACGTCGCTACACCACCTCGCGATGCCGATGATCGCGCTCGGGACGCTACAGATGGCCCAGATCACGCGCATCGAGCGGTCGTCGATGGTCGAGTCGCTCCAAGGCGAGTACGTCAAGCTCGCTCGGGCGTACGGGGTGCCGGAGTCGACTATCGTCCGGAAACACGCGTTCCAAGTCGCGCAGCTACCCGTGATAACGATCATCGGTCTCGGCCTGTCGACGGCGCTCGGCGGCGCGGTGCTGACCGAGACGGTCTTCGAAATTCAGGGGATGGGCCGACTGATCATCACGGCGATCAACAACCAAGATTACGAGCTGATCATGGGGACGACGTTCATGTTCGGCGTGGCGTTCGTCGTCGGTGTCATCATCACCGACGTCGCGTACGCCTACATCGACCCGCGGGTCGCCTACGGTGACGAATAATGGCCACAGAAACTGAACCACAGACGGACGGCAGTCAGGCGGAAGACGACGACGGGGTTGAGGCGCGCGTCGGGCTTCGGTACACGCTTCGACAGGTAAAGCGAGACACGACGGCGCTGATCGGCATCTACACCGTCGGGTTCGTCACCCTCGTCGCGTTGCTCGCGGCGATCGACCACTACGTGTTCGAGTACGCGATCGCGGAGGCGATCTGGTACAGTCCGGTACAGGACCCCGAACAGGTCAATCGGCTCCTCCCGCCCGTCGGGATGGAGAACCAGTACGGACCGGGCGTCATCGAGCATCCGATGGGGACCGACCACCGTGGGCGTGACATCCTCGGTCGGCTGTTCTACGGGACGCGGATCGCGATCACCGTCGGCTTCATGGCGACGGGGATCGGCCTCGTCGGTGGGACGCTGATCGGGGCCGTCTCCGGCTACTACGGCGGCTGGATCGACGACGTTCTCCAGCGCATCACGGAGACCATCTACGCGATTCCGTTCCTCGTGCTGGTCATCGCCTTCATGACCGCGTTCGGCCGCGACCTCACCTTCGCGATGATCGGTGTCGGTATTACGTCGATCCCGGTGTTCAACCGACTCATCCGGTCGCGGGTGGTCTCGATCCGCGAGGAGGACTACATCGAAGCCGCGCGCGCGGCCGGCGTCAAGGACCGAAATATCATCCTCCGGCACATCATTCCGAACAGTTTCGCGCCGGTGCTCGTGCAGGCAACGCTCCAGATTGGCGTGAGCATCCTCATCGTCGCCGGGCTCTCGTTCCTTGGGTTCGGCGCGCAGCCGCCCACCCCGTCGTGGGGGCAGATGCTCTCGGCGTCACGGAACTACATGCTGCCGGCACCGACGTTCAGCCTCTTCCCAGGAATGGCGATTCTGATCACCGTCATCGGGTTCAACATTCTCGGCGACGGGTTACAGGACGCCCTCGATCCCCGCATCAACAACTAACATGAGCGAACCACTACTTAGCGTCGAGAATCTCAAGACACAGTTTTTCACCGAAGACGGAACCGTCCGCGCGGTCGACGGCATCTCTTTCGACGTCTACGAGGGCGAGATCGTCGGCCTCGTCGGCGAGTCCGGCGCCGGAAAGTCGGTCGCCACGTCGAGTCTGCTCCGCCTTGTGGACAGCCCCGGAGAGATCGTCGGCGGCGAGATTACCTTCAAGGGCGAGACGATATTCGGCCTCGAAGAGGGGCCGGGCGGCGACCCCCAACCCCGCGACGACATGCTCTCCGAGGAGGAGATGCGCAAGCAGATCCGAGGCCGGGAGATCGCGATCATCTTCCAGGACCCGATGGAGTCGCTGAACCCGGTGTTCACCGTCGGCGGACAGCTCCGCGAGTTCATCGAGATCAACCGCGACCTCTCGGAAGAGGAGGCCAAAGAGGAGGCAATAGACATGCTGCGCGAGGTCGGCATCCCCGCGCCGGAGTCGCGATACGACGAGTACCCGCACCAGTTCTCCGGCGGGATGCGACAGCGCGTCCTGATCGCGATGGCGCTCGCGTGTCAGCCTGACCTCATCATCGCCGACGAGCCGACGACCGCGCTCGACGTCACCGTCGAGGGGCAGATCCTCGAGATGGTGCGGGATCTACAGCAGAAGTACGGGACGTCGTTCATCTGGGTGACACACGACATGAGCGTCGTCGCCGAGATCTGCGACCGCGTGAACGTCATGTACCTCGGCGAGATCATCGAACACGCCGAGGTCGACGACCTGTTCTACGAGACGAAACACCCGTACACCCAGGCGCTGCTGGATTCGATGCCGCGGCCGGACCGGACCGTCCACGAGTTGAACCCGATCAAGGGAGTGATGCCGGAGGCGATCGATCCGCCCTCCGGCTGTCGGTTCCACTCGCGCTGTCCCGACGCGCGAGAGGTCTGCCGCGAGGTCCATCCCGAACCCCGGAACCTCGCCGAAGAGGGCGAAGAGACGCACAGCGCGGCGTGCGTGAAATACGACGCGTTCGACGTCGGGTACGAAGAGAGCCGTCCCATCGAAACGGAGGCGACCGGCGGCTTCTCCGCCGGGTTGACCGAAACGGAGGACAGCGAATGAGCGCTCCCGAAACCCGTCACGACGGCGAGGAGCCGCTCCTTGAGGTCCGGGATCTGTGCAAGTACTTCGACAACGACGGGGGGTTGTTCGGCGGGCTGACCCTCGACCGGGAGTTCCCCTTCGTCGAGCGCGATCCGTCGAACGTCCGGGCGGTCGAGAACGTGAGCTTCGACATCAAGAAGGGCGAGACGCTCGGACTCGTCGGCGAGTCTGGATGCGGGAAGTCGACGCTCGCTCGGACGGTGCTTCGGTTGCTGGAGCCCACGTCCGGCAGCGTCTACTTCAAGGGCGAGGACCTCGCGACCATCTCCGGCGATCCGCTGCGTCGGAAGCGGCAGGACATGCAGATGATCTTCCAGGACCCGCAGTCTTCGCTGGACCCCCGGATGAAGGTCGGCCCCATCGTCGAGGAGCCGATGCAGGCGCACGGGATGCTGGACGAGGAAGGTCGCGAGGCCCGCGCGAAAGAGCTGTTGGAGAAGGTCGGGCTCGACCCGCAACACTACAACCGCTACCCGCACGCCTTCTCCGGCGGTCAGCGACAGCGGGTGAACCTCGCACGGGCGCTGTCGGTGAATCCCGACTTCATCGTCTGCGACGAGCCCGTCTCGGCGCTGGACGTCTCGATTCAGGCGCAGGTGCTCAACACGATGCAGGAGCTCCAAGACGAGTTCAACCTCACCTACCTGTTCATCGCCCACGACCTGAGCGTCATCCGGCACATCTCCGACCGCGTCGCCGTCATGTACCTCGGGCAGATGGTCGAACTCGCGGATAAGGAGGAGCTGTTCGAGAACCCGCAGCACCCGTACACGCAGGCACTGCTCGACGCGATTCCGGTTCCCGACCCGCGGAGCGACGGTCGGACGAACCTGCTGACCGGGGACGTTCCCTCGCCGATCAACCCGCCCTCCGGCTGTCGGTTCAGAACGCGGTGCCCCGTGTTGATTCAGCCGGACGAGTTCGACATGACCGACGACGAGTGGTCGGCCGTCGTCGAGTTCCAGCGGGCCGTGAAACGGCGGGAGTTCGAGACGACGGACCGCCGAGAGGTCCAACGGCGGTACTTCGACTCGCTCCCGGCCGGCGACGCCGGCACGCTGCTCGAGGACGCGCTGAGCCACATCGCGGAGGGAGAGTGGAACGAGGCGGAGGCGCTTCTCACGACGTCGTTCGCCGACGCCAGCGTCTGTGCGACCGACAACCCAGCGTACGAGGTCGCACCCGAGCACGGGGACGGCCGCCACTACGCCGCCTGCCACCGGGTTCGCGAAGCGGCGGTCGCGACGGGCGCGGCCACCGACCTCGACGCGGTCGGCATGAACGACTGAAGCGGGCGGGTAACCGAGCGAAGCGGAAGAACAGGGCAAGCGAACGCGGCGTGCAAGCGGCGGACGGACGACCGTCAGCGGACCCGTATCTGCGCCGTGTCCTCGTGGTGCGCCCGTCGGTCGGCAACAGAGAGGAACGCGGAGACGGTGTGCTCGCCGCTGCCGGCGACTTCGGATCGGTCGAGTCCGTCGGCGTTCTCGCGTCGGAAGTGACCGTTCCACGTCACGGTCGCGGTCTTTGTCTCTCCTGCACGGAACGAGACGGCCGCGGGTTCCTCGCGGACGTACCGTCGCTCGTCAGTCCCTTCAAGAACGTCATCGATCGCCCACCCCCACGGTCGCCGGGTCGGGGTGACGACTTCGACGGGAAGCGGAAGCCGGTTCGTGAATCGAACGGTTATCTCGACGGGGTCGCCCGGATCGTACGCGGTTCGGTCGGTGCTGACCTCGACGGCGATTGCGCGACGCGCGAGCCACCGCGGAACGAACCGCGAGACCGCCGCAGAGAGGTAGTTGGTGGTGTCGTCGAAGCCGGTTCTGTCGTCGGAGTCGCTGTGTCGTCGGTGGACCATCGTCGTGGAGGCGAAGATTACGCGCCGTCGACGGATACGAGTTCCATCAGGGGGTAGCCGTCGGTCATCGTCATCTGCGTGTGAACGGTGACGCCCTCGAGTTCGACCCGCATCTCGACGTCCATCAGCGATCCCGTAAGCTCGGTGTAGCCGTTTTCGTGGTCGATCGCATCGGCGACCCGGTCGTCGTGGATGGTGACCGTCACCGACTCGCAGAAGGGCTGGTTTTCGATCGACTCGGCCATCGCAACCTCCAGACTGCGCGCGCTCGACGGGCTGACGGGCGTCCCCGCGAATTGGTGATACAGCGAGCCGAACTTTATCCCGGCCTCGAAACACGCCTGCTGGGCGTCGGTTGCCATGTCCGTACTGCGGCGGCGCCGGCCTAAGAGGCTTCGGAGGGGTCCGACGGACCGGCCTCCGCGGACCGCGGCGGCGATTTGCCGGCAGCGGCCGACGACCCGCCGCCGGACCCGTCGAGGAGGGCTTCGACGGGAAGCGGTTCGATACCCGTCTCGTCGAGGTAGCGCTCCAGTCTGGGGACGCGGTCGGCGAAATCCTCGGGGTCGTGCGAGTCGGTACCGAGGACGAACCGGACCCCGCGGTCGCGAAACGCCTGTAAGAGGGGGTCGGTCGGGTGAAACAGGTCGAACTCCCCTCGGTCACCGGCGCGGCCGGCGTTGATCTCCGGGACGGTCCGGGAGTCGGCGCAGGCGGCCGCGACCCGCTCCCGATGGGTCGCGGTGGTGAGTCCGTGGAGCGCGGGGTGGTTCTCCACGAGGTCCGGATGCGCGAGCACGTCGAACAGCTCCGACTCCACGAGGGAGACGACCGCGTCGTAGTAGTCGTCGACGAACGCCCGGCGGTCGGCGTCGCTCGCGTCGTCGAACGACTCGAACGGGAACACCTGCCTGCCGGCGACGTAGTGGACGCTGCCTACCGAGTAGTCGAAGGCGGCCTCGTCGAGGAACTCCCCGATGGCGGCCTCCAGTTCGGGCTCGTAATCCATCTCGACCGAATCGTAGAGCGTGAGGTCGGTGCGGTCGGCGGCGACCGCGAGCGCCTCCCGGCGTCGCGCGTAAGTGCGGTCGAAGTTGCGGTTCCACAGCAGCCGCTCGTCGCGCCACGCCTCGCTCAGGCTGCAGTGGTCGGCGAACCCGACCGCGTCGAGTCCCGCCGCCTCGGCGGCGTCGACCATGAGCGGGAGTCCGGAGCCGTCGGAGTAGGACGTGTGTGCGTGAACGTCGACGGTCACCCGTGAACAGAGGGGCCGGAGGGCCCTAAGCCCGTCGCGGGATCGGGGGCGACCGAGCCGAGCGCCGCCGGAAGGCCCCGCTCGACCGCGCGACGGAACCGAAGCGGTTTGGTTCGGGGGCCGGGATCGGTCCGTATGAACACGCTTCGCGTCACCGGTGGGCGGGTGCTCCGTCCGGACGGCTCCGTGACCGAGTCGGACGTGACGGTCGACCGCGAGACGGGGACGATACTCGCGGTCGGCGAGGAGACCGCGGGAGGCGAACCGAGCGAGAGCGCGGCCGAGACCCTCGACGCGACGGGATCGCTCGTGATCCCCGGCCTCGTCAACGCGCACACCCACGCCGCGATGACGCTGCTCCGCGGGTACGCCGACGACAAGCCCCTCGACGCGTGGCTCCGGGAGGACATCTGGCCGGCGGAGGCCGAACTGACCGACGACGACATCGAGGCCGGCGCCGCACTCGGCGCGCTGGAGATGATCCGCTCGGGGACGACGGCGTTCGCGGACATGTACTTCGCCATGGACCGCGTGGCCGACGTCGTCGACCGCGCCGGACTACGCGCGCGCCTCGGCCACGGCGTGGTGACGATCGGGAAGGACGCGGCCGACGCCCGCGCCGACATCGAGGAGAGCCTCGCGGTCGCTCGCGACCTCGACGGGGCCGCAGACGGCCGAGTGCGGACCGCGTTCATGCCGCACTCGCTGACGACGGTCGGCGAGGAGTACCTGCGCGAGGGCGTCGCCGAGGCGCGCGAGGCAGGCGTTCCGGTCCACCTGCACGCGAACGAGACCACCGACGAGGTTGACCCCATCGTCGACGAGCGGGGCGAGCGACCGATCGCGTACGCGGCCGACCTCGACGCGCTCGGCCCCGAGGACTTCTTCGCGCACGGCGTCCACCTCGACGACGCCGAGATAGAGTGTCTCGCCGAGGCGGGGACTGCGATCGTCCACTGCCCGGCCTCGAATATGAAACTCGCCAGCGGAATGGCCCCCGTCCAGCGCCTCCGAGACGCGGGCGTCACGGTCGCGCTCGGCACCGACGGAGCGGCCTCGAACAACGACCTCGACGTGTTCGACGAGATGCGCGACGCCGCCATGATCGGGAAACTCGCCGCGGACGACGCCGCGGCGGTCCCCGCAGAGGCGGTCGTGGAGATGGCGACCGCGGCCGGCGCGGACGCTCTGAACCTCCCCGGCGGTCGGATCGAACCGGGCGCGGCCGCCGACCTCGCCGTCGTCGGTCTCGACGCCCCGCACCTGACCCCGCTTCACGACCCCGTCTCCCACCTCGCGTACGCGGCCCGCGGGAGCGACGTGCGGCACACCGTCTGCGACGGCGAGGTGCTGATGCGCGACCGCGAGGTCCTCACGCTCGACGCCGATGCGGTTCGAGAGCGCGCCGCGACCGCCGCCGCCGACCTCGTCGACCGCGTCGGTGAGTAACGAGCGCGGTCGGAGCGCGACCGGGGCGCAACCAGACCGCGGCCGAGCCGCGGTCCGATCTCTTCGACCCCCGGATCGGGGGCGATATGGTCAGATTACCGCCCGTTTGACGACAAAACCGGAAACGACCGATACAGCTCCGCTAAGTCGGATGAAATCCGGTTTAAACCGGCTTAACCGAACTCTCTATTTATATGGGAAGGGCGAGAGTGCCCAGGTGGACATGAGAGAACGCACGACAGCAATCCTACTGATCGCGGTCGTCGCACTCGGCGCGATGACCGGTGTCGCGGCCGCCGAGGGTCACCTCGAAGTGAGTGTCGACGACACCGGCGACGCGCCAGTCGTTTCGGTGACGGAAAACGGAACCGCGGTCGCAAACGCCTCGGTGAACGTGAGCGTGGTCGACGAGGCGAACGAATCGTACGCCGGAGCGGGCGACTACACGACTGACGAGAACGGAACGGTCGCGCTCCCCGCAGTCGAGGAGGACGTGACGGTGAACGTCACCGCCACCTCGGATAACGAAACCGCGTCCGCCGAGAACGTCTTGCTCGAAGCGCCCGGTACTCTCGAACTCGACGTGTCGAACACCAGCGGCGAACCGGTCGTCACGGTGACCGATAACGGCACCGCGGTCGCAAACGCTTCGGTGAACGTCACCACCGCCGACGGGCAGAACGTCACTTACGTCGGCGAGGGGGGCTACGAGACGGACGAGAACGGCACCGTCACCCTCGACGCTGCCGAGAATAACGTCACGGTCGACGTCACCGCCGAGTACGAGAACGAAACCGTCTCGACGACCGCCGACCTGACGACGGGCGGCGAGGACGCAGAAGCTCAGCCGTTCGGACAGCTCGTCCGCGATTTTATCAAGCAGATCAGCGACCGTGAGGGCGGCATCGGCGCCGCTGTCTCGGAGTTCGTGACGGAGAACAACCCCGGCAACGCCCCGGACCACGCGGGTAACGGCAACAACGCCAAGAACGGAAGCAACGCGGGCGGCAACGGCAACGCCCCGGACCACGCTGGCAACAGTAGCGACAAGGGCAAGCCGGACGACGTTGGTACCAACGGCGACAAGGGCAAACCGGACGATGCCGGCAACGGCAACAACGGCGGCGGTAACAACGGTGGCGGCAACAACGGCGGCGGTAACAGCGGCGGCGGTAACAACGGTGGCGGCAACAACGGCGGCGGCCCGGGCAACTGACGCCCCTCGGAACCATAGCTGACACATCGACAACGCGGTAACTGACGCGCGAACGACGGAATTTTTTCTTTTCACTGCATTTTCACTGCAGCACGACACGACGCGGTGTCGGCAGGGTTTAGTGCGCCGTGAGCGAACCGACAGGTATGAGCGAAACCGCGTATCCGCCGGTATCGAAGCATCTCTCGGACGTCGAAGCGGCCCGAGAGGAGGGGCGCCGGAAGATGGACTGGGCGCTCCAGCACATGCCGATTCTGAACGCGCTGCGCGATGAGTTCGTCGCCGAGCAGCCGCTCGCCGGAGAGACCATCGCGATGGCGATGCACGTCGAAGCGAAGACGGCGAACCTCGTCGAACTGCTGGCCGACGGCGGCGCCGAGGTCGCGATCACCGGGTGTAACCCGCTGTCGACGCACGACGACGTATCGGCCGCGCTCGACACCCACGAGTCGATCACCTCCTACGCGGTCCGCGGCGTCGACGACGAGGAGTATTACGACGCGATGCACGCCTGCATCGCTCACGGGCCGACCATCACCGTCGACGACGGGATGGACATGGTGAAACTCGTTCACGAGGAGTACCCCGACCTGATCGATACCATCGTCGGCGGTGCCGAGGAGACGACCACGGGCGTCCACCGCCTCCGCGCGATGGACGCCGACGGAGAGCTGAAATACCCCGTCTTCGCCGTGAACGACACGCCGATGAAACAGCTGTTCGACAACGTCCACGGCACGGGTGAGTCGTCGCTCGCGACCATCGCGATGACGACGAATCTCTCGTGGGCCGGCAAGAACGTCGTCGTCGGCGGCTACGGGCAGTGCGGGAAGGGCGTCGCCAAGAAGGCGGCCGGTCAGAACGCGAACGTCATCGTCTGCGAGGTCGATCCGCGGAAGGCGCTCGAAGCCCACATGGAAGGGTACGAGGTGCTCCCGATGATCGAAGCCGCAGAGAAGGGCGACGTGTTCATCACGACGACGGGCAACCGCGACGTGATCACCCGCGAGCACTTCGAGCAGATGCAGGACGGCGTCCTCCTCGCGAACGCCGGCCACTTCGACGTGGAGGTGAACCTCGAGGACCTGGACGACCTCGCCGTGGACCGCTACGAGGTCCGCGCCGGCGTGGAAGGGTTCGAACTGGACGACGGGCGCGTCCTGAACGTGCTCGCCGAGGGGCGCCTCGTCAACCTCGCCGCCCCCATCTCGCTGGGCCACCCGGTCGAAGTGATGGACCAGAGCTTCGGCGTGCAGGCGGTCTGCGTTCGAGAGCTGGCCGAGAACGGCGACGCGTACGGGCCGGGCGTCCACGACGTCCCCGACGAACTCGACCGCGAAGTCGCCGAGATCAAACTCGACGCGGAGGGGGTCGAGCACGACGCGCTCAGCGAGGAACAGCGCGAGTACATGGGCAGCTGGGAACACGGGACCTGATCGGGAGCGGATCGGCCCGCCGGGTTCGACGACGGCGGGTCGATCGGCTTGTGGGCGGCGCGGAGCGAGACCGCGAGTTGAGCGCGAATTGATTGCGAATTGAGCGTGAACCGAGCGCGAATCGAGCGCGCGTCCTTTTTCAGCCGCGACCGCCTATGAGCGCGCAGTGACAGTCACGAGCGTCCACGACCCGAGCCACCGCGAGGCCCTCTGGGAGCTTGAGGACGCTTTCGACCGCGGCGACCTGATAACGGTCTTCGGCCGCTGCACGGTCAGCTACGAGGGGCGCGCCGCCTCCGACCTCGGCGTCGGCGACCGGTTGCTCGTGTTGAAGCCCGACGGCGCCGCCCTCGTCCACACCGACGAGGGAGGCAAGCCGGTCAACTGGCAGCCGCCGGGGTCGGAGCACCGCGCCGCGGTCCGCGAGGGCCGGCTCCGAGTGCGCTCGACGCGGACCGACCCCGACGAGACGCTCACCGTCCGCTTCGACCGGGTCCACCAGCTCTCCGCGATGGCGGTCACCGGCGGGCGCGACCTCACCCTCCACGGCAGCGAGGAGGACCTCCGAACGCGGGTCTTAGAACGTCCCGCGCTCGTCGAGCCGGGATTCGAGCCGCGGGAGACGGAGCGCCCCTCCAGCGCCGGTCCGATGGACGTGTTCGGCGTCGACGCCGACGGCAACCCGGTCGTCGTGGAGCTGAAGCGTCGCCGCGTCGGACCGGACGCAGTCGGCCAGTTGGCGCGGTACGTGCGGGCGCTCCGCGAGGAGTTGGGCGGGACGGACTCCGATGGCGAGGACGGCGTCGGTGCGCCCGTCGTTCGCGGCATCCTCGTCGCGCCGTCGGTCACGGACCGGGCCGCCGACCGACTGGCAGAACGAGGGTTCGACCACGTCGCGCTCGAACCGACGGCCGAGAAGGGGCACAGCGACCCGGATAACGGTCGCTGACGCCGACGACAGCGTCGGAGCCGCCACGGTATCGAAGGGTTTATCGCCGCAGCACGGGCTACATCGGACAAGTAGCCATGTCTGACAAACCCGCCTCTATGTATCGGACGATCGATAAGCCGTCGTACACTCGCCGCGAGTACATCACCGGAATTCCCGGCTCGAAAATTGCCCAGCACAACATGGGCGACCTGTCGGCGGAGCCCGACGACTACCCCGTCGAGATCAGCCTCCGTGTCGAGGAGGAGCTCCAGATCCGCCACGGCGCGCTGGAGAGCGCCCGTCTCTCGGCGAACCGTCACCTGATCAAGGAGCTCGGCGAGGGCAACTACAAGATGACCCTCCGCAAGTTCCCTCACCAGGTCATCCGAGAGAACAAGCAGGCGACCGGCGCCGGCGCGGACCGTGTCTCCGACGGGATGCGGCAGGCGTTCGGCAAGCCGGTCGGGACGGCCGCGCGACTCAACAAGGACGACATCGTCTTCACCGCCTACTGCGACGTCGAGCAGGCGTCCGTCGTGAAGGAGGCGTTCCGCCGCGCGTACAACAAGCTCTCGCCGCCGTGCCGGATCACGGTCGAGCGTGGCGAAGAGCTCCTCGTCTCGTAGACTCCCGATCCTTTTCGAGGCGTGGTTCTCACGACCGTGAGCCGTGCGGCCGCGCGGCGCGGACGGGCGCCGGAATCCGCGGCGCGACGAGCCAGAATATCCGCAGTCGCCACACGGCGAGCCGAACTCCTGAAATACCTACCTCGCGTACCGACGGACAGTGTCACAGCAGTTGGCCGAGGTCGAGACGCTGTTCCTCCACGAGGCGCGGAGCGACTACACCGTTGTCGCGAACCGAGGCGGGAACCGCGTGCTCCGCGGACGGCTGGAACTCAAAGAGACCTCCGCGGGCCCGCGACCGGGGAAATTCCGCGTGATCCGCGACGGCGAGGACCACCCTCGACAGCCCGACGAGTTCGTCGACCTCGCCCGCGCGGCCGACCGTATCCGCATCTCCGAGCAGACGTCGCCGGCGAACCGCGAGCGATTGGAGGCGATGCTCGACGGGTACCAGTTGGAAGCGATGGCCGTCCGGACCTGTCGCCGCTGTGCGAACGACGGCCGGTACGGCCCCATCACGAGCGAGGGCGCGGTCGAGCACAACGACGAGCTGATCTGCCGCGACTGCGCTCGGCGAGAGTTAGAGCGGGAGCTATCGTATAAAGGCGAGTTCACGGGCGCCGCCGAGGAGCGGCTGGAGGAACTCCTGTACGAGTCCGGCGACTTGGACCGGATCATCAACCTCCTACAGGGGGGGCTCGACCCCGACCTCACCAAGTACGACGAGGTCTCTGCCAACGTCGACGACGTGAGCCCTGTGCGCACCGAGGACCTCGACCTTCACCCGGAGCTCTCCGCGCGTCTCCAAGGACGGTTCGAGGAGCTGCTCCCGGTCCAGAGCCTCTCCGTGCGGAACGGCCTCCTCGACGGGAACGACCAACTCGTCGTGAGCGCCACCGCGACCGGGAAGACCCTGATCGGCGAGCTGACCGGGATCGACCGGGCGCTGAAGGGGGACGGGAAGCTCCTCTTTCTGGTCCCGCTCGTCGCGCTCGCCAATCAGAAGCACGAGGATTTCGAGGAACGCTATGGCGACCTGCTCAACGTCTCGATCCGGGTCGGTTCCTCGCGAGTGAACGACGACGGCAACCGCTTCGACCCTAACGCCGACGTGATCGTCGGTACCTACGAGGGTATCGACCACGCGCTCCGGACCGGGAAGGACCTGGGCGACGTCGGCACCGTCGTCATCGACGAGGTCCACACCCTGAAGGAGGGCGAGCGCGGCCATCGCCTCGACGGACTCATCTCCCGACTGAAGTACTACAGCGAGGAGCGGATGCGGACGCGTTCGGGGTACGACGGCACGCAGTTCGTCTACCTCTCCGCGACCGTCGGCAACCCCGAATGGCTCGCCGAGAGCCTCCGGGCGACGCTCATCGAGTACGAGGAGCGGCCCGTCCCCATCGAGCGCCACGTCACGTTCGCGGACAGTCGCGAGAAGGCGCAGATCGCCGATAAGCTCGTGAAGCGGGAGTTCGACACGAAGTCGTCGAAGGGGTACCGCGGGCAGACGATCATCTTCACCAACTCCCGGCGGCGCTGTCACGAGATCAGCCGGAAGATACGGTACGACTCCGCGCCGTACCACGCCGGGCTGGACTACAAGCGCCGCAAGAAGGTGGAGCGCCAGTTCGGAAATCAGGACCTCTCAGCGGTCGTCACCACGGCGGCGCTCGCCGCCGGGGTCGACTTCCCCGCCTCGCAGGTGATCTTCGACTCGCTGGCGATGGGTATCGAGTGGCTCTCGGTTCAGGAGTTCTCGCAGATGCTCGGGCGCGCCGGGCGGCCGGACTACCACGACCGCGGGCGCGTCTACCTCCTCGTCGAGCCCGACGGCGTCTACCATAACTCGATGGACCGCACCGAAGACGAGGTTGCGTTCACGCTTTTAAAAGGCGAGATGGAGGACGTGGCGACCCACTACGACGAGGCGGCCGCCGTCGAGGAGACGCTGGCGAACGTCGTCGTCGCCGGCAAGAAGACCAAACGACTCAACGACCGCATGATCGGCGAGGTGCCGACGAAGCACGCGGTCGGGAAGCTGCTGGAGTGGGAGTTCATCGACGGCTTCTCGCCGACGCCGCTGGGGCGCGGCATCACGAGACACTTCCTCGCGCCCGACGAGGCGTTCTTCATCCTCGATTCGATTCGGACGGGAACGGACCCGTACCAGATCGTCGCCGACCTCGAACTCCGCGACGACGAGGAGTGAGCCGAGCGCGCTGAGTGCATAGGCCCCACCAACGCTTTTGCCGGCGGCAGTCGTGAGTTCGCCATGCACTGGTGCGGGGATCCGTGCGCGGTCCCGGTCCCGGCGACGGTCGCGCCGTTGACCACGGAGATCCTCCTCGTGTTCGCCGTCGTCGCGGTCGCGCTCGTGCTGTTCGTCGCCGAGCCGATCCCCATCGACATCACCGCCGTCGGCGTGATGGTCGCGCTCGTCGCGCTGGAGCCGTGGACCCGCGTCGACCCAGTGACCGGCGTCGGCGGATTCGCCAGTTCGGCGACGCTGACCGTCCTGGCGATGTTCGTGCTCAGCGAGGGGATCCGGCAGTCCGGGCTGATAAACCGGATCGGGCTGTGGATCGCCGAGCGATTCGGCGAGAGCCCGTCGAAGCAGCTGCTCGCGGTGCTCGGCCTCGCCGGCGGGACGGCCGGCTTCATCAACAACACGCCGGTCGTCGCCATCATGATCCCGATGGTGAGCACGATTTCGGAGAAGACGGGCGTCTCGCCCTCGCGGCTCCTGATGCCGATATCGTTCATGTCGATGCTCGGCGGCATGCTGACGCTGATCGGGACATCGACGAACGTCCTCGCCTCCGACGTCTCGGCGCGCCTGCTCGACCATCCCTTTTCGATGTTCGAGTTCACGCGGCTTGGCGCGGTCGTGCTGCTTACCGGGGGCGCGTACCTCGCGATCGCCGGTCCGTATCTCCTCCCCGAGCGCGTGCGGTTCGACGAGGAACTGATAGACGAGTTCGGGATGGCCGAGTACCTGACCGAGGTGGTCGTGCGCGGCGACTCGCCGTTCGTCGGACAGACCGTGCGCCGAAGCATCGAGACGCTCGACATCGACGCCGACATCGTCCAACTCGTCAGGGGCACCCGGGCGTTCACGGAGCCGCTCGGGCCGAAAGAGATCCGGGAGGGCGACGTGCTCGTGTTGCGGACCGATCAGGAGAGCCTCATGACGCTCGTCGACGCCGAGGGGCTCGACCTCGCGCCGGACGCGACGGTGAGCGAGGCGCAGTTGACGACCGACACCGAGGCGCTTGAGGCGGAGACGGAACAGAACCTCGTCGAGGTGATCATCTCGCCGGAGGCCCCGTTCGTGGGCGAGACCCTGGAGACGCTCGGTTTCAGGGAACGGTACGACGCGACGGTGCTCGCGATCCGGCGCGGGGGGCGCGTCATCCACGTTCGGATGGACGAACGGCCGCTCAGGGCCGGCGACACGCTTCTGTTACAGGCGACGGAGAAGACGATCCGTCGATTCGGGAACGACCGAAACTTCGTCGTCGGAGGGCGACTCACGCGGCGCGACTTCCGGACCGAGAAAATTCCAGTCGCGCTCGGGATCGTCGCCGCCGTGATCGCGGTCGCCGCCCTGAACGTCGTCCCGATCTTCGTGAGCGCGCTTGGCGGGATCGTGGCGATGGTCGGTACGGGCTGCGTGAAGCCGAACGAGGTCTACTCCTCCGTGGACTGGAGCGTGATCTTCCTGCTGGCCGGGCTCATCCCGCTCGGGGTCGCGATGGAACGGACGGGGGCCGCGGCGTGGCTCGCGGACGTCGTCGTCTCGTTCTCCGGGGGACTCGACGCGGTCGTCGTACTCGGGCTGTTCTACCTGTTCACGGCCCTCGTCACCAACGTGATCAGCAACAACGCGAGTGTCGTGTTGATGATCCCCGTCGCCATCGACACCGCGGAGGCGATCGGTGCCGACCCGTTCTCGTTCGTGCTCGCGGTGACGTTCGCGGCGTCGACGGCGATGCTGACGCCGATCGGGTACCAGACGAACCTGATGGTGTACGGGCCGGGCGGCTACGCGTTCACCGATTTCTTCCGGCTCGGTGCCCCCCTTCAGGCCCTGTTGACCGTCGTAACAACCCTTGGAATCGCGTTTTTCTGGGGAGTGTAGCGCCGGCGAACGCCGCGGCGGCGGCGAGGAACGACCCTCGTCGCGCAACGAAACGCTTTAGCGGCCGATGCGGGTACGTATGAACGCGGGACCGTGGGTTAGTGGTATACTCCGGGCCTTGGGTGCCCGTGACCCCGGTTCGAATCCGGGCGGTCCCATTTCTGTGCGACGAGCACACGCGAGGAGCCAGAAATGCAGAGCGGCTGGTTCGAACTCGGCGAGACCGAGCAAAGCGAGGTCTCGATTCAGTTCGAATCCGGGCGGTCCCATCCTGCTGCTGCGAGCAATGTCGCGAGCAGCAGCCGTGGAGCGGATTCGAACCCTACCGGACGCGCGCAGCGACGGCGGAGCGAGCACGTTCGGTTTCGGTTCGAATCCGGGCGGTCCCATTTTCGCGGCGCGAACAGACTCGTAAGCGCCGCGGCTGTGGACGAATTCGGAGGAGGAGCGAGGGACAGTCGAAATCGTCGGCCTCCCCGCCGCCTTTCGAAATCCTTTTGTCTCGAATCGGCATTGGTCACCATGCGAGCCGCCTTAGCTCAGACTGGGAGAGCACTCGACTGAAGATCGAGCTGTCCCCCGTTCAAATCGGGGAGGCGGCATGTTTCTGCGGCCGACCACGCGAACGGAGAGCGTAGCGACCCGTGAGCGCCAGCGAGTGAGCCGTCGGCCACAGTACTGCTCTCGACGGGATGTGTCCTCGTGAGTTGCGCGCAGCGAAGCGAGCAGGTCTCACGGCGTTCAAATCGGGAAGGCGACATCCTGTTACCGGTCGAACGATGACCGAGCGTGTCTTCGCCATCCTACAAATCGCCCGCAATTCGATCGATCACAGCCGCTAACAGTGCAGGGGCTGCAACGTCTCGCAATTTGCGATAGCGAAGAACTGAGCCCGGTGTGTCCCCTCGTCGTCGAGCCGTGGGCACGACACAGTGTGGCTGTCGATAACATCAAGCGTTATAGTATCACCCTGTAACGAAGCGAGTGTATGAAGGCAGGAGTAGTCGGTATCGTCGACGGGACGTTCAACGTAGTCGACTCGTTCACCGACACCGTCTCGCAGGATGGCCACGACCTGGAACGGTGTCTGACCATCGATCGCGTGTTTTCGCTGCCCGGCGGCGACATGGCCTTCGCCGGTCGGGCCGCCGCCACCACACTCAGAGACCGATCGACGACGACCATCGAGAACGGGGCGATTCACGTCACCGAGGAGGCACATCCCGAAACCCACCACACCGAATTCGTCGGCGTCGCCGGCGAGTTCGTCGCCGTCGGCAGCGGTGAGGGTACCTTCGCGTTCGACCTGATCGCCGAGGATACCGGCACCGACGTCGAGCGAGCGACGCTGAACCTCGACGCCTTCTTCGCCAGCCACGAGAGCGCGACGCCGTGGAAGGCTGGCTTTCACGGGACGGGCGAGGACGGCGTCAACGGAATCTTCCACGGGAAGAACCTGCGCACGGACCTCGATTTGGAGGATGTCCTCCGTGACTCGACGTTGAATCAGGTCGGACTCTCGTACCGATACAACGGGAACGACGTGAAAATGACCGCCTCGAAAAGCGGCTACGTCGAGGTGTATCGCCCGAATGGGTACGACTCGGCGAACTACCTCGAATATCTGCGCGACGAAATCGTTCAGCACGTCTCTTGAGCCATCCGACGCGACGAGTACGTCGAGGTTCCCGACAGGAGTCAATGGCGTCAGGTCGCTGTCGTCGCGATACCGCGTTCGGAATGTCTGCATCACGTTCCATTTCCCCACAGCGGGCGAGATAGGGTCGAGTTCTTCGAACCGAGTTCCCAACTGCGAGCCGCGACTGTGAAACATTCGATGGATACAATCCGATGGGCTTCACGGCGTTGTTCGCAGATGCTACTCGCGTTCCGTGCGAACCAGTCTGGCGGGACCCCAGTAGAGGACGACGGCGACCGTAGTGAGAGCGAGGAGTCCAACGAGCGTGAGGCTCGCTGGATCGGAGTTGAGTATCGGGAACATGCCCTGCGACCAGTTGAACGAGGCGTGAAAGAGGAGGGCGGGGAGGAGGCTGGCGTTAGTGTTGTTGTACACCCAGGTGATGAGCACGGAGAGGAGCGTGATGGAGACTGCGAACCCGAGAAACGGATGCTGGTAGTAGATGGTCTCGCTCGGGATGAAAAACAGCGGTACGTGCCAGAGAGCCCAGATGAGGCCGACAGCGAGACCGCCACCAAGTGCCGAAAGTCGCTCTTGTAAGGGGTCAAGAAGGTATCCTCGCCAGCCGAACTCTTCTTGGACTGGACCACCGAGAAAGAAGATGACACCGAACGCGATTGGAAGGACAATCGGATTGTCCGCCCAGGGAAACGAGAGCGAGGCATCCGTGGCGATGGCGACGCCGAGTGCGATGAAGACGACGGCCGGGGACAGGAACAGCGCCGGAATCAGCCAGCGTTTGGGGAAATCGATGCGAACTGCGCGTCGGGCGAGTCGTCGCGCCCCGGCGATTCCGTTCGCGTACGTGACGAGAACGAAGGCGGCAACGGTTGGGCCGAAAGCTCCGAGTTCTGGTAGGGCAGGAACGCTCTCGACGAACCCTTCGGCGGCGAGCGCCTCGGGCCCCCAGAACCCCCACGACCAACCGAACGTCAGTAAGAGAAACGCACCGACCAGTCGCAGATCCCGCTGTTCGGCGTTCGTTTCCGGTCGTTCACCGCTCATAATCGGTTCTACCGATCGATCTCAGATAAGTGGCTCCGTTGAAAGTCACACTTGTTGACACTATTGGTGTGGGAGATAAAGAGGTTGTGTTCAGCACTCTGCTCCGTCTGCTACGCTTAATTCGATGGGACGCCTCAGATAGATGCTGTGAGTAGTGAAATTACGCTCTACATCGCAACCAGCGTAGACGGCTATGTTGCCGACGCGGACGGTAGCGTTGACTGGTTGGACGAGTTTCAAACAGAACCAGACGGCGACGGGGAGGCCGAGGCATATGCCGAATTCTTCGAGACCGTGGACTGTCTCGTGATGGGGGCGACAACCTACGAACAAGTTCTCAGCTTCGGTGAATGGCCGTACGGAGACAAGCCGACGTACGTGTTTACCCATAGAAACCTCTCACCCGCAACCGAGGCAGTACGGTTCGTTAGTCGAGAGGTAGCTGATCTTGTCCCTGAACTCAGACGGCGGTATTCCCACGTGTGGGTGGTCGGCGGTGCACACCTCGCACAATCGTTTTTCCGAGAACGCGAGATCGACGCGATTCGATTGTCATTCATCCCGATTCTGTTGGGGGATGGCATCCCACTGTTTTCGGGCGGATACGACGAACAGAGAGTGGATCTGGTCGGCACGACGGTGTTTGACAGCGGAATCGTAGAACACCAGTACGAGGTAGCCGAGTAGGACAGCAGCTTATTGAGTTAGCGCGCGTATGCGGGACGTGACGGACCTCCTCAAAAGGGGAAATAGGAGGGCCGTTCGACAGCAGTTTACACATCACGTACAGTCACGGTCCCCGCCATATTGAGAGCGTGCAGGAGGCACAGATACGGGTACGTTCCTGGTTCCTCGAACGTATGAACGAAAGGCTCCTCAGGGAGGATATCGCCTTTCCGCGCCGTCAGCCAGTCCTCGACCGCAGCCTCCGCCGAATCGAACCCCCCACTGGCGAAGTACTCGCCGTTCTCCGGGAACTCTCTGTCGTCACCCTCTGGAATCGCCTGTCCGCCGTCCTCACCGGTGACGGAGTGGGCGATTCCGGTCCCGTTCACCCAGCCGACGCTGTCGCCCGGGCGAACCGTCAATGATTCTGGATAATAGGTCGTCAGGCCCATCTGGACGACGTGGTCGGTATCGGGCTGGACGATCTCGGGATGGGGCGGAATCTCGCCCGTCGGCGTTCGAACGACGATTGTTCCGGCCATCGTGTCGAAATCCTCGTGCGGCAGACAACAGTAGTGATAGTGTCCGGGAACGGTGAACTGGTGCTCGAAGCGATCGCCCGGACGAAGGAGTCCGGTCTCCGACTGGTCGGCTCGAGCGGCGATTTCGGCGTCAAATCCGCCGCTCGCGAAGTAGCTCGCCTCGTCGGGGATACGACCTTCGTAGGCCGTAACAGTATGCTTGAGCAGTTCGATGTTCCACCACGTGACCGTCTCACCGGGGTCGATGACGAGCCGCCCGGGTTCGAACCAGTTGGGCTGGACATCGACGCGGGGCTCTGGTGGGGGCACTCCGGGGAGCGATGTGGAACAGCCTGCGGCCCCGACGAGTCCCGATACACCTATCGTTCGGAGGAGCGACCGTCGTGTCCACCGCACCATTACGGTAACTTCGATCCCCCCTGAAATATTTGCTGGGGAGATACCTACGGTGAAATTTTAGTCAGACGAGGCCCGTGTGCTGCGAATCTCATCCGTTCACCACGCCAGATAGATCAACTCCTGGGAGTGAGCAGAGTCGAGCATGTCAATGCTACCTACTGTGGACTCTCTGAGCGGCCGTCGAACAGTGCGGTAAACCGGGTCAGCAGGACGAGCACGACGGCGATGCCGAGCGTCGGATATTCGATGCTGACGACCATCCACTTCAAGGATTCAGAGGCGTTCATGAGACCGATCAGGACGGTCGCGTAGTCGTCGGGATTCGTGTAGATGAGGATGACCCAGAGGTTCTCCAGCGAATCGAGCAGTCGAGAGACGACCGTCAAGCACATCCCGACCTTCGGGATGAGGACGAGCCTGTCGTGAGCTGCCAGCGTCTTCAGAGAGATCGAATGGAGTGAGAAAAACAAGAAGAACCCTGCGACGATGAAGATGTAATCGAGAACCGAGAGGAGCATCACGGAGTCCATAACGGGTTCGAAAGCCCGCAGTATCGTGTCCACGTCCGCCCGACTCGTCGCGGCCTGCAACTCTGCCGTGGAGTAGCCAGACGTCTCGATCCGGCGAGTCACCGGAACGAACCCCAGAGCGATGACCCCGACAAAGGTGCAAAACGAGATAACGGCGACGAGACCGTGGGTGGTCGCGGAGAGCGCATTCGCATATCGTTCGACGGGGTGAAAGAGCGTATCCAGCAGGTGCATAGCGGAACCAGACCGCACGCACATATCCGTTACGCGGTGTCACTCTCACGCGAACGCTCCCGAAGCGCCTCGTGTCCGTACAGAGAAGCAGCTGAACCACACTGATTCACCGGTAACGGCCACACCGATCAACGCTGAATGCTATTTCGCACTGTCGGTCGCAGTACCCAACACAGACGTCGTCACTTAGCCGCCGCTCGTTGGAGTCGAAGCAGGAGATAGGCCAGGACACCGATACAGACGAGGATCGCGGCGGAGACGAGCCCTTGGCTCAGCGCACTACCGGGAAGCGTATGCCAGCCGGGGAAACCGAACCCGAGAAACAGTTGTGAGGCGATGATTACAACGAGAACCGGGGGAAGGAGGTATTTCGTAGCCGCGGAAGTCAATCGCTCGATGCGCGGTACCCGGACCTCCTCGTGTCTCGCAAAATAGCCGAACGCGATCGAGATAATAAGCGCGGTGACTGGCAGTCCGAGCGCCCCGACAGAGTTATCGAGAAGGTCGAGGAAGGGCGTCCCCCAGACGTGGAGTTGGAACGGCGTGTAACTCAGGAGTGACGGCATTCCGAGGAGGAACACCAACACGGAGACGAGCGCTGTCGCTTGTCGCCGTGAAAACCGCGTTGCACCCCGAACAGTCGAGACGCCGACTTCCATCATTGAGACGGCTGAAGTGATCGCGGCCGCGAAGAGAAGGCCGAAGAACGCCCCCGCAACGAGTCGGCCACCCGGAAGGAGCGAGAACGCCGCAGGAAGGGTGGAGAACGCCAGTTCAGTGCCGAGCGACGGTTCGAGGTCGAACGTGAAGACGATGGGAAAGATGACGATGCCGGCCAAGACGGCGACGACCACGTCCGCCACGGCAACGATAGCCGCCGCCTCGGGAACGTTCGTCTCTTCGCCCAGGTAACTCCCATACGTGATGAGAATCCCCATTCCCGCCGAGAGCGAAAAGAAGGCCTGTCCGAATGCGGCGCTCCAGATGAGCGGATCAGTGAGCACGGAGAGGTCGGGCGTCAGAAAGAACGCCACCCCTTCTGAAAATCCAGACAACGTCACCGAGAAGACCGCCATACCGAGAAGAATCACGAACACGAGCGGCATGAGAACGGTGGTCAATCGTTCGATTCCCTCTCGTACCCCGAGGGAGAGTACGGCGGCAACGATGCCGAGCGAGAGAACGAAGGAAAACACCGGTGCGTACGTCGCGGTGAAGCTAGCCAGCGAGATGTCACCTCCGGTTATCGCGGATCCCAGGAACGCGAGAATCCAACCCGTTATGACGAGATAGTAGCTGAGGATCAGAATGACGATAGCGACGATGAACCACCCGAAGATCCTGAATTGTGGCCGAAGGTCACCGAACGTGGCGACGATGTCTGCACGTGTCCGCCGGCCGCTGTTGATTTCCAGGATCATGAGCGGCACCGCGAAGACGAACACGGCGATGAGGAACGGAATCAGATACGCACCGCCGCCGTTTCGACCGACGACTGACGGAAAGCGCCAGATGTTCCCGATACCGACGGCGGCACCGGTGGCCGCGAAGATGAAACCAGTACGTGAGGACCACAGGTCCATTTACACAGTCCCCTTCAGTCTCCGGTTTGTTATAGTTCAGTATGCCGACGTGATGACAGACGCCCGGTTACGAGCAGTCGAAGCCGTCGCATGCGGTCGAGTACTTTCCCTTCGCTGTGGCGGAGGAACTGGGTGCCACGGGCTACGGATTCGATCACGAGGTCGCGTCCGAGCCTCGCTCGATCCGCTCGTAGAGGTAGTACGAGTAGACGACGGTGACGCCGGTCGTCAGGAGCGCGGGGACGAGGAGAAAGTAGATGGCGTACTCGCCGAACAGCAGGCCGACGAGCGCGAGGACGGCGGTGAGTTTGAACAGCCGACCACCGAGCGCGTTGGTCCGGTCCCAGACCGCTTCGCTGCTGAGGGTCCACGGCGTCCGGATGCCGATGAACCAGTTTTGTTCGGCGTGCGTGATCAGGACGCCGACGTAGTAGAGCAGTCCGGCCACGGCGACGAGAATCAGGTACGTGAAGTCGAACTCGTAGCCGAGATTGAACGCGACGATGCCGGCGTGAACGACGAACATGTAGGCGGCGAAGACGACGATAAACCAGTCGTAGTAGGCCCGGAACTCGGCGATGTTCTCCCGGA
Source organism: Halorubrum wangae (assembly GCF_051194135.1). Classification (NCBI taxonomy): domain Archaea; kingdom Methanobacteriati; phylum Methanobacteriota; class Halobacteria; order Halobacteriales; family Haloferacaceae; genus Halorubrum; species Halorubrum wangae. The sequence continues at coordinate 427,556 of NZ_JBLZNH010000003.1, forward strand.
GGGGGTCGATCCGCGGGACGACGGCGAGCAGGAGGACGACTCCCGCCGTCAACGCGGGAAACAGCCCGAGGGCGAGCAGCGTCGGCATCGTGCCGTTCGGGTCACCGGCGGCGTCCCAGTTCGTGACGAGAGCGGCTGGAAGCGAGGGGGCCGCGAGCAGGCTCACGATGCCGGACAACGCCACGAAGCCTGCGGCCAGCAGGAGTCGGTGAACCGTCTGCATACCGGATCGAACGGGCTACGCACAGATAACAATCGGGTGAACGGGGAGTTACCCGCGGAAGCCGAGCAGCCGGAGCCCGTTCAGCGAGACGAGGACCGTGGATCCCTCGTGGCCGACCACCGCGAGCGGGAGCGGGATACCGCGGAGGAGGATGGCGGCGACCATGATCCCGATCGCACCGAAGGCAACGATGAGGTTGACCGTGAGCGTCCGTCGGGTCTTGCGGCCGAGACCGAGGACGTAGGGAATCTTGCTGAGGTCGTCGCCCATCAACACCACGTCGGCCGTGTCGAGCGCGACGTCGGTCCCCGCCCCGCCCATCGCGATGCCGAGCGTCGCGGTGGCGAGTGCGGGCGCGTCGTTGACGCCGTCGCCGACCATCGCCACGGTCCCGTGTCGCTCCATCAGCGCCTCGACGGTCGCCACCTTCTCCTCCGGCAGCAGTTCCGCCTGAACGTCGTCGATGCCGACCTCGTCCGCGATCCGCCGTGCCACGCGCTCGTTGTCGCCCGTCAGCATGACGATGTGCTCCACACCGAGCGACCGTATGTCGGCGATCATCTCGGCGGCGTCGGGGCGGACTGCGTCGGTGAACGTGAGCCACCCCACCACGCTGAGTTCGCCGTGACGCTCTTGTGCGACGAGAACGCTCGTCTTCCCCTCGGCCTCCAACGTCCGGAGGCGGTCGAAGCCGGGTTCGAGCCCGTCGATCACCTCGTCGCCGAGGACGGTCTCGAAGTAGCTTCGGTTCCCGATGTGGGTGGTTCGCCCCCCGACGTCCGCCGTGACGCCTTTTCCGGCGACCGACTGAAACCGCTCCGCGTCGGCGACGTCGAGGGATCGTTCGGTCGCCGCTCTCACGGTTGCACGCGCGAGGTGGTGCTCCGACCGGGCCTGCACCGCGGCCGCGAGGGAGAGCAGTTCGTCCTCGGTCAGCGTCCCGGCTGACGTGCCGGGACGGGGGAACACATCGGTCAGCTGCGTGTCGCCCTGCGTGAGCGTGCCCGTCTTGTCGAAGGCGACCGCGTCGATGCGCGCCGCGGCCTCGACGTGTTCGCCGCCCTTGAACAGGACGCCCTGCCGGCCACCGGACGCGATCGCCGAGAGCACCGCCGCGGGCGTCGAGATGATCACCGCGCACGGCGAGGCGGCGACCATGAGCGTCATGGCCCGGTAAAAGGTCCCCGCGAACTCGCTACCGAGTGCGATCGGAAGGGCGATAGCCGCGAGCGTGAGCGCGAACACGCCGAGTACGTACGGCTGTTCGAGCCGGTCGATGAGCCGCTGCGTGGGCGCCTTCTCGCTCTGGGCGCGTTCGACCATGTGGATGAGTCGGCTGATCGCCGACTCGTGGGCCCGTCGCGTGACCTCGATTTCGAGGCTCCCGTTCTCGTTGATCGTTCCGCCGAACACCTTGTCGCCCGGTTCCTTCGGCACGGGCACCGACTCGCCGGTGAGCGACGACTGATCGACGGTCCCCTCGCCGGACGTGACGGCGCCGTCGAGCGGGATTCTGTCGCCCGGGCGGACGACGAACACGTCGCCGACGGCGACGTCGTCGATCGGGACGGTGACCTCCTCGCCGTCGCGCAGGACCTGCGCTTCGTCCGGCCGCATCTCGACGAGGGACTGGATCGCTCGACGCGAGCGGCCGATGGCGTAGTGTTGGAGCGCGTTCGATAGCGAGAACAAGAACAGGAGCATCGCGCCTTCGAACGGGGCCCCGATAGAGAGCGCGCCGAGCGCGGCGACGATCATCAACAGGTCGATGTCGACCGCGCGGTGTCGGAGGGTCTCGACGGCCCCCATGAGTCCGTACCACCCGCCGAAGGCGTACGCGACGCCGTAGCCGGCCCACGCGAGGAGCGACGGTCCGTCGAGCCACCCCGTCACGAAGCCGGTCGCCATGCCGAGTAGCGTCAGGCCGACGAACGCCGCCTCCCATCTGAGTTCCGCGCGCGAGGTCGTCGCGTCGCTCCTCGCGTCGAGGGAGTCGCGGACCGAGACGTCGCGCTCGCGGATCGCGTCTCGAAGCGCCGCCTCTGAGGTGACGCGATCATCGTACGTGATCCGAGCGCTCTGCGTTCTGAACGAGACCTCGGCGTCGTGGACGCCGGGCACGTCCCGGAGGTGTCGTTCGAGGCTGCGCGCCCCCGCTTCGCCGCGACCGCCTCGTCGTTCGATCTGGACCGTACACGTCGCGAGTGGAGGGTGTTCAGTAGCGGCCACGTGGCTCCCCCCTACGGCGTGCGTCGGTTTCGTGTTGTCGGTGTGTCATTCCGTCTTCGGCTGACCGCCTATAGTCGCGTGCTCGAGACACCGGTGTGCTCTCCTGAGTCGTCCGGTCCGAACGGTTCAGCTGACGATCGTCACCGGGATTCGCGCTCGACGGGTGACCGTCTCGGCGACGCTTCCGAGGAGCGCCCGATCGATCCCCGAGCGACCGTGACTGCCCATGACGATCTGATCGATGTCGTGGTCGGCGGCGTAGTCGAGGATTTCGCGTGCTGGCTTCCCGACTTCGGTGACCGTCTCGATGTCGGTCGACCGCTCCGCCGCGAGGTCCGTCACCGTCGCGTGGACGCCGGTCGCTCGTTCCTTCGCGTTCTCGTACCAGCCCTCGGCAACCGGCAGGCCGCCGACCTCCACGTCGATGACCGCGTCGATCGGATTGATTACGTAAATCGCCGTGATGACCGCGTCCGGGAAGGTCTCGAGCGCGTACGTGAACGCGCGCTCGGCGAGCGGGGAGCCGTCGACGGCGACGAGGACGGTTGCGGGCATGGGAGAACGATTCGCGGTGCGGTGAAATGAACGTACTGCCGGGCGACCGCGTGGCGACGAGTCGTCCGCGAGCGGTGCGACCGCTTCGGAGTCGGGCCGTCGATCGGCCGACCGCGATCGTTGCACCCAACCATTTTGCCGGTCCGGCCGCAGGTGGACGTATCGACCGGCACGTCGGTCACACCGAACGCGTCCACCGTCCCCAACCATGACACTCACTCGACTCGGAACACGCTGCGTCGGTCTCGTCTCGAACGAACGCGACGGGAGCGACGACGACGACGATCAGATCGACCGCGTCGGCCCGGTCGCGCGACGGAAGCGAGGCCTGAGCCGGCTGATGGGCCTAACGTACATCGTCGCCGGCGTCGCTCACTTCCTCGCGCCGAACTCGTTCGCCAGGGCCGTTCCGCCCGAGTTGCCGCGGCCGCGGGCGCTCGTCTACCTGTCCGGGGTTGCGGAGGTCCTCCTCGGCGTCGGAATGCAGTTCGACCGGACGCGGCGCGCGTCGTCGTGGGGAATCGTCGCGTTGCTGGTCGCCGTCTTCCCGGCGAACGTCTACATGGCGACCGACGACGTGGCCGCCGAGTTCGTCCCCGACCGCCTCGGCGGCGTCGCCCGCGCCGCGGCGCTGGCGCGCCTCCCGATGCAGGCCCTGCTGGTGCTGTGGGCGTGGTGGCACGCACTCCCGGAAGCCGAGTCAGAGAGCGAGGACGACGGTGTCAGACGGGGCACGAAGCGTTAAGTCTCCGAGCGAAGCGGCCCCGCGCAGCGACGACAGTACGTGAATCCGGGGGCGTTGACCGCGCCGCACCCGGGGCAGGTGACGTCCGGGGCGTTCGGGCCTCCCGGCTCGCTCCGATCGTCGGGGCGTGTCGGCCCGTCCGCCTCTCCTGAGTCGCCGTCGGGGCCGACCCGAGGCCGCCGCCCGTACTCCTCGTCTTCGGTGTACTTCTCGATCTCGCCGGCGCGGCGACGGCGCCGTCGGTCCCGCCCCTCGCGAACGATGCCGCGGAGCACGCGGAGGCCGAGTGCGAGCGCGACGAGGAGCAGCGCGCCCGAGATCGTGAGATAGACCGGACCAACGTCGACCATGCGAATCGTACGGGCCGAACGGTTAGGTATTGTGGGGCAGACCCACTGCTCGCGCGCGCATAGACGGCGAGTCAGTACCGCAGCGTGGCGTCGAGGATGCCGGCGGTCTGTCCGGCACCGACGACCGCGAGTCCGACTGCGGTCCACGCCGCCGAGGGCGCGGCCGCGATCGCGATCGCACCGACGACACAACAGACGGCGCCGGCGGCGTATATCCGCGCGCCCGCCTCGACGCGGCGACTGGTGTGGACGAACCCCGCCGCCGGGAGGAGCGCCCAGCCGAAGAGCGAAACGGCCAGCAGGGCGTTCGACGGGACCACCCCGTCACCGAGCGCGAGGAACCCCGCGACCCCCGCGAGCGTCACGGGCGTCCCCGCGAGGATCACAAGCTTCCACGCCCGGAGCACGCCGGTCGCCATGTCGCCCCACGAGGCGACGACGAACGCGACGAGCAGGACGCTCATGACGACGTGGGCGACGAACAGCGTGTGCGCCGAGACGACGTCGAGGGTCGCCGCGGCGACGACGAGCCAGGCGGCGGGGACGAGGAGCGCCGGTCCGTTCGCTCTGATCGATCGAAACACGACGGTTCGATCACGGCGGTGGGTGATAAGCGTCCCTCCGACGGCGGAGGTGCCCGGTGAAGTGAGTGATTGGTCGGCGGCACCGAACCGACTCCACCGTACGGTCACCGATCGTCTCGATAGTCGCCGAAAACGGGTGTAAATGCCCGCCTACCGCCGTGTTAACTGTACACTCGCAATCCTTATGTCTTAAGGGGGCTTTCGTTGAGATGTAATGGCGACCGGAAAGGTTGACTTCTTCAACGACACTGGCGGCTACGGATTTATTGAGACTGACGACGCTGACGACGACGTGTTCTTCCACATGGAAGACGTCGAAGGACCGGACCTCGAAGAGGGCCAGGAGCTCGAGTTCGACATCGAGTCCTCGCCCAAGGGCCCGCGCGCGTCCAACGTCGTTCGGCAGTAAGCCGATCCGATAAGGTGGGTCGGTCCGGCTGCTGCCGAACGCGACTCTGACACGCGATAACGAAACTTCTGCCCGCCGCGGATTCACGTCCGCTGCGGGTTTGTATCACGACACCGAGCGTCGCCGCCGCCGATCGGTTCGGCGGGCGACGACGAGCGGCAGCGCTGGCTAGAGCTCTAAAATTCGAGGGTTCGGCTCGGCGAGGGCCGGATCAGATGTGCTGTCCGAAGAGCCCGCGGCCCTTGGTTACCTCGACGTCGCCTTCGACGCGGGTTTGGCACGCGAGGCGGACGTCGTGACTCGGATGGTGCGGGGGGAACCAGAGACGGATCTTCTCCTTTTTGCCGGGTTCGCTGACCTCGCCGTCGACCTGGACGGCGCAGGAGCCGCACGACCCCATACCGCGGCAGTTGAGCTGTTCCATCTTCCCGTTGTAGACGGAGAGACCGGCCTCTTTTAAAACGTCACGCAGTATCGCGCCCTTCTCGCACTCGATCTCCTCTCCCTGATAGGATACAGTCGGCATAGACGACCGTACGGTATGCGGCCGACCCACAAAGAGTCTGGGTACCGCGGCCGACCGACCGCGACCGCCTGCCGCCCGCGATCCGAGGTGCGAACGGGGATAAGAAGCCGCGAGCCGAGACGCGAAGGAGGCACCGGGGAGGACGCGCCGCGGGACCGGCGTGCGCCGGGCGTCTGACACCGGACGGGGCGTTTTTTACCTTCGGCACCGCAGGATGGGCATAATGGGACTCAGGTGTCTGCTCGGGCACGACTTCGACGAACCCGAACTACGGCGCGAGCGCGAGGAAGACGGGAACGAGGTCGTCACGACCGTCACGGAGGTGAAGACCTGCGCTCGCTGCGGTGAGACGCAGGTCGTGAGCGAGAACACCGAGGTCACGACGATGGAGCAACTGGCCGACGAGGCCGCCGCCGGGGCCGGCGCGCCGGCGTCAGACGCCGCGCCGATGGAACCGAGCGTCGGCGACGGCCACGCTCCCGCCGACGAGGTCGGACCGGTCGACGCGGACGGCGACATCGAGGACGCCGTGATCATCGACGACGGGGCCGCGACCCCGGACGCGGAGCCCGTCGACGCGGCGAGCGACGAGATTTCGGACGCGGCACCGGCCGACTCAGAGCCCGCAGACGCGCTCGACGACGACGTGGCTGTCGAGACGGAAGCCGAGGACGCCGCCGACGGAGACGACGGCGCGGAACTCCTCGAATCGGGGCCGGACGACGAGGCGGGGTCGCTCGGTGGGAGCGACGATTACGCGGAGTATCCGGAGGTCGAGAACGCGTCGTCGCCGGACGACGACGAGCAGCGCGCGGAGACGGACGATGGCGTGATCCTCGACGAAGAGGAGGAACCGGCGGCGGAGCGCGAGCGCGGCGCGTGGCCGGCGCTCGACGAGCCCGAAGAGTCGCCCGGCACCGCGACGCCGTGGCCCGAACAGCCCGGTGAGGACGAGGGATTCAGCGCCGAGATCGGCGACGGCGACGCGGGCGACGGCGTCGAGTTCAGCGGTGGCCTCACCCCGGAAGCCGCCGACTCGGTCCCGGACGACGAAGACGCGGAGTACGTCGAGGCGCCGGAGCGTGACGCCGACGCGGTCGGCGGAACGATCGAGCCGCGTGACGACGAGTCGGCGGCGAGCGACGCGGGGACGGGGATAACCCGTGCCGAGAGTCCGACGCTGGAGACCTCGACCTCGGAGACGACGACGGAGTATCACTGCCCCGAGTGCGAGATGACCCGAGCGGCCGACGGCAACTCCATGCGCGCGGGCGACATCTGTCCCGAGTGCAAGCGCGGCTACGTCACCGAACGTCCGATCTGACTCGCCGAGGATCGGACTCGCGCCGTCGGTCGTCCGACCCCCTCCACTCGGAACGGCGTGCTCAGCGGGCTGAAGACCCCGTGACGAAACTGGTTTACGCCCCCCTGTCGAACGGTCGCGGCATGAAGGAGTACAAGATGCGACGCGGCGAGCATCTGGACGACCGCATGCCCGACCTCAAAGGATCCATCGAGGAGTACTTCGGCGAGATCACCGGAACCGAGGAGTGGCAGGGCCACGAGCTGTACGTCGTCGGTGAGCCCGACAACCCCGTCTTCGAGCGCATCGTCGCCGGCGCCACCGAGTACGGCAGCAAGAAGGACAAGCTCGCGGTCCACTTCGAGGAGCGCCCGGCCGAGGACGTCATCGCCGAGGGGAACGCCGACGCCGCCGCCGACGCGGTCGACGCGAAAAACGCGTTCCTGCTGGAGGCGACCGGCCGCGACGCGAAGTCCCGCCGCGAATCGCTGAAGCGCGAGGTCGAGGACGACGCGCCAGACTACTGACGGGACTGATTGCCGCCGCTATTTATACGATCGGTCGTCCGCGCGGACGACGTCGCCCTCGTCGTCGACCGCCGTGACCGAACAGTTGTCGGCCGACAACTCCGTGAGCGACCGCACGACTGAGAGGTCGCGGTGGTCGCCGACGAGGAGCCGGATCGGGTTCACGTGCGTGACGGCGACGACGGTCCCGTCGCGAGCGCGGAGGTCGGCCGCTGCCTCCAGGACGCGCTCTCGGACTGCCAGCCAGCTCTCGCCGCTTTCGGGGGCGCGCTCGGCCGCGTCCCGACCGCTTTCCAAGAGATCGAAATCGGGGAACCGCTCGAAGAAGTCGCCGGACGAGAGGCCCTGAAACACGCCGAAGTCGCGCTCGCGGAGCCGCGGATCGGTCTCTACCTCGACGCCGGCGGCCGCGGCGATCGGTTCGGCTGTCTCGACGGTCCGCGCGAGGTCGGAGGCGACGACCGTGTCGACGGCGTGACGCTCGACGAGCGCGTCGGCGACCCGTGCGGCCTCCTCGCGACCGCGGGCCGAGAGGCCGACGGGCGCCCACCCCTGTATCCGACCGGCCTCGTTCCACTCGGTCGTCCCGTGTCTGACGAACAGCGTGTGCACGGCTGAGAGTCGGGAGCGCGCGGCAAGGAGGTTTCGCCGAACGGCGGGCCGCGAGGCACGACGACCGACGACAGGCTATTGACGGCCCGCCGGGTAGGGAAACCGAATGCGTCAGGACCCGATCCCGACCGCGCTCGCGGACCGGCTCTCGGTCGCGGCTCGTCGCCTGCGAGCGGCCCGTCAGCGCGCGCTCGACCGCGCTGCCGTCGAGGAGACCGAGTGGGAGTACGCGGGGCGGACGTGGTCGTGGCCGGCGGGCGAGGCGAGGACCTACTTCCGCGAACTCGCGCCGGGGGAGCGGGAGGTCCTCGACGACCTGCTCGCGGAGCTCGATGCCCGCAGAGAGGCGGACGGAGCGGGGGAGTCGGCCGAGGTCGTCGGTGTCGGCACGGGACGCGTCGCCGTCTCGCTACCCGGGTCTGTCGCCGAGGAGACGCGGGCGGCCGACGAAAGCCTCGTCGCGAAACTGGCCCGGTACGGGCCGTCCGCTGAGATGGGCGACGGACGCCCACAGAACCGGCGCGAACGTCGGATCTGGTCGGCGGTCGGGTCACACCCGTTCCTCCCCGTGCTCGGCGGCGACGAGGAGGGCGACTGGATCGTCATGCCACGCGCGGACGTCCCCCCGGACGAGGACGTTCGGGAAGCGGCGCTCGAGCGCGTTCGGACGGCGCTGGCGCCGTACCGCGACCGATTCCACTTCGACGAGCTCAAACCGGAGAACGTGGGCGCGTATCGCGGCCAGTTCTGGATCGTCGACTACGGGCGACCGAGCGGCGAGCCGCTGTTCGTTGAGCCACCGAGCGCGTCCGAGACGGGCGGTTCTGCCGACTCGACCGGCTCAGACGCTGGCGAGAACTGTCAGGATCGATCGAACAAAAGTTAATTCAGAACTGAGTTAAAACTTCGACAGTGTTAAGCCGACGGCCGACGAAGGACGTGTATGAGCATCGAGACAGTGCTACTGGCGGTCGGTACCGAAGACGAGAAGCGAACCGAACAGCTGGCGAAAGAGGCTATCGCGGTCGCCGAGCCCGCGGGCGCGGAGGTCGTGTTGACCCACGTGTTCACCGACGAGGAGTTCGACACGGTCCGATCGAACATCGGCGTCGACCCGACGAGCGAAGGATCGACACCGGACGCCGTCGCGGAGCGACACACCACGACGCGAGCGCTTGCGAAGGCGCTCTCCGACGCCGACGTCCGATATTCGGTCCGCGGAGCGGTCGGGGACCACGCCGACGAGGTCGTCGACGCGGCGACGGCCATCGGCGCCGACCGCGTGGTTGTCGGCGGTCGGAGCCGATCGCCGACCGGTAAGGCCGTCTTCGGAAGCGTCGCTCAGAAGGTGATGCTCTCGTCTCCGTGTCCCGTGACCTTCGTGCGCGAAGTGGCCGCGTAAACGGACGGCCGGCGACCGCACGACGGTCGCGGCGCTCCGTCTCCTGAAGCGTCCCGCTTAAGTGATACCGGAACGGGCGTTTAGCCGATGTACTACGTGGGCGTCGACCTCGGGGCGACGAACGTCCGGGCGGTCGTCGGCGACGAGACCGCGACTATCCTCGGTTCCGACGAGCGCAGAACACCCCGCGGCCCGAACGGCATCGCCGTGACGGAGGCCGTGCTGGGCGTCGTCCGCGGCGCGTGCGGGGCCGCGCAGATCGACCCGACCGAAGCCGTCGCGGCCGGGATCGGCTCGATCGGCCCCCTCGACCTCGCGGCCGGGGTCGTGCAGGGGCCGGCGAACCTCCCGGACACCGTCGAGCGGATTCCACTCGTCGGGCCAGTCTCCCAACTCCTCAACACCGACGAGGTCCACCTCCACAACGACACCGTGGCCGGGGTCATCGGAGAGCGCTTCCACGCCGAGCGCAACCCCGACGACATGGTGTACCTCACGATCTCCTCCGGGATCGGCGCGGGGGTCGCCGTCGACGGCAACGTCCTCTCGGGATGGGACGGCAACGCCGGCGAGGTAGGTCACATGACCGTCGACCCGCACGGGTTCATGACCTGCGGGTGCGGCCTCGACGGCCACTGGGAGGGGTACTGCTCCGGCAACAACATTCCGAAGTACGCCCGCGAACTCCACGCCGAGGACCCGATCGAGACCTCGCTGCCGATCGACGACCCCGACTTCTCCGCGGTCGACGTGTTCGAGGCGGCCGACGACGACATCTTCGCCGACCACGTGATCGACCAAGTCGCTCACTGGAACGCGATGGGCGTCGCCAACGTGATCCACGCGTACGCCCCGCTCGTCGTGAGCGTCGGCGGCGCGGTCGCGCTCAACAATCCCGAGCGGGTGCTCGACCCCGTCCGCGAGAAACTCTCCGAGATGGTGTTCATCAACGTCCCGGAGGTTCGGCTCACCGACCTCGGCGACGAGGTCGTCGTGAAGGGGGCGCTCGCGAGCGCGCTCACCGGCGGCACGGGCGACCGCTCGCGAGTCGAGACGCCGCCCGGCTGACCCGCCCGAAAGACGCGGCGCCGATCAGTCCTCGAACTCCGTCATCTCCGGTTTGACGTTCGGATCGACCGAGTCCCGCGTCTCCAGGTACGCATCCCGGTAGCGCCAGATCTTGCGCAGGAGGACGTAGCCGAACGCCCCCTGAAAGAGGATGACGAAGACGAACAGCGCCGAAAGCCGCGAGAGGGGGGTCAGTGCGGAAGCCACCGAGATGACCGGGCCGACGAGGGTGTTGTACAGCCCGTGGATCACGGCGGCGATGACGAGTCCCTTCACGACGATGGGGCCGCGGTTCTCGGGGTTGAACTTCGCCAGCCCCAGGTAGTAGCCCGCGAACGCCGAATAGACGACGTGGCCCGGTCCGGCGAGCGCGCGGAGGGCCGTGATCCCGTCGCCCGCGCCGAGGACGGCGAGTCCGATCGTCAGTTCCGACATATCGACGTTCTGAACGATGTAGACGAGGTTCTCGATGACGACGAAGCCGAGGCCGGCCATAGCCCCGTACACCGCGCCGTCGACGACGGCGTCGAACCGGTCGTCGGTGTACGCGTACAGCCGGACGGCGAGCAGTTTCACCGTCTCCTCGATGGGGCCGACGATCAGGAAGAAGAAGAGGACAAACCCGAGGAACCCGAGCGGCGCGAAGAGAGGCTGCGCGAAGCTGTTGAGGACGGCGGCGAACGTCGCCGTAAGAATCGACAGCATGAACGTCGCCACGAGCAGGGAGAGCGGTTCAGCGGTCGTGACGTCGGAGACGTACACGTACGCGGCGAGGCCGAACGCCGGAATCGTCGAGAGACCGACGAGCATCGCGATGGCGGGGTCGAAGACCAGCCCGAGACCGAACGATCCGAGGATTGCGAGCAGTCCCAGGAGGGCGACGAACACGACCAGCGCCTTCGCCGATCGAGTGATGAGCCAGTAGAGCGCGACCGAGAGCCCGTCGAGAGAGGTGCGCTCCTCCCACGTGGCGACGTCGTAGAGGTCTTGGTCGTCGTCGGCACGCGACTTGACCGGGTCGGACCGAGATGGCATAGAGAGTCGTTCGATCCGTGGCGACTTAAGCCGTGGCCGACCCGGTAACCCGCCCCCGCGGTCGTCCCCGGCGCACCGCGAGCGTCGGGGGCACGCTCCGAGCCGATGGAGTTGAAACCGCGGCGCACGAAGGGACGGTATGCACTTCGATCCGCGAACCCAACGGGCGCTCCGCGAAGCGGGGCTTGACGCGGACGCGGTCGCGGCCGCCGCCGACCGCGTCACCGACCTGGTCGCCGAGGACGCCGACCGCCTGCGAGCGTTCTTCGCCGGCGACGGTCCGTACTACTCCGACATGGAATTGGCGCACAGCAGCGCCGAGACGCAGGAACACGCGACTGCCGACGTCGACCTGTTCACCCACGGCGGCGACCTCCGCGGCTACCTCTCGCTCGACGGCTGGGGCGTCCCGGTCGAGGACGGCCGGGTGTTGCGGCCGTCTGGGGCGGACGAGGCGGACGAAGACGCCGCCGAGCGCCCCGTTCTCGTCGAGCTGTCACTGGGTGAGACGATCCACGGTCGGGTCCGATTCGCCCGCGACCCGGAGGAGCTGTGACCGCGACCGTTCGCGTCCGCGGCATCTACGCCACGGCGCTGACGCGGCTCCTTTTGAACGCGGGGCACGCGGTCGTCGACGCGTCGCCGCCGATCCGCCGGCGTTTCGAGGAGGGGTTCGAGAACGCGCCCCCGGACGTTCGGATCGAGACGACGGACGACCGGCAGGGGGTCGGTGTCCACGGGGACCCCGAGGTGGTGGCGTCGCTTCGCGACCGCCTCGCGGGAGTCGGCCGCGACGCGCTGGCGTGGACCGATCCGACGCCGCCCGGAACCGTCCTCGACGGCGAGGTGACCGAGACGCTCGGCGGCGGCGCGGTCGTGCGGCTCCGCGTCGGCGCCGCGGGGCGCGACGTCGACGGCGGTGACCCCGCCACCGCAGAGGGGTACCTCCCGTACGGGAGCGTCGACGACAGAGTTGAGACGGGAGACCCGGTCCGGGTGCGGGTGGACGACTCCGCGGCGCCGTGGACGGACCGCCGCTCGTCGCTGGACGGGTCGCTGCGCGCCGGCGGCGGGCTCGTGGCGCTCGAACCGGGCTCCGGCACTCGAGTCGACGTCCGAGACGACGAGGCCGCCCGAGAGCTTGCGGGGATGGTCGACCTGCTCGGGCTGGAGCCGCCGGATGGGTGGCGGGCGGTGTGGAAGCCGCCCGCGGTCGACGCCGGAACCGAAGCGCTCGAGGCTGGGCTCCGGCGGGCCGTCGCGGCCGCCGAGGGGCTGGACGAGGCGGTCGACGCGGCGGGCGGCATCGGCGTCCTCGGCGGTGCAGAGCGCCTCCGCGACGAGCCGGTCGCGTCGCCGAACGCGGGCGTCTGGGTGTGGTTCGGACGCGAGAGCCGGTTCGCGCTCGACGACCGACGCCGCGACGTGACGGCGACGATGCCGGGACACCACCGCCTGAAAGCGGGGGCGGCGGATGCCTCAGCGGGTGTCGACCTCGCGGAAGCGCTCTGCGATCCCGACCCGGAGGCCGCGTTCCCGTTCGGGGTGGTGACGGACGTGTTCGGGCCGACGGCGGGCGACGCGCTCCGGATCGAACACGGAAAGCCGGACGGCCGGCTGATCACGCTCGGCGAGGGGACCGTCACCGAGACTGCGGCCGACGGCTCGGTCACGGTCGAGCGCGAGATGACCGGCGGCGGCACGTACGACGGGCTCGGCACGCCCCGCGAGGCCGGCGACATCGCCGAGACGAGCCTGAAGGAGGGCCGGTGGTGGTACCCGACCACGTACCGCGGTCGCGACGGCGCGGTGCGGGGGACCTACGTCAACATCTGTACCCCGGTCGAGGTGTTCCCGGACGCCGCGCGCTACGTGGACCTCCACGTCGACGTGGTGAAGCGGGCGGACGGGACCGTCGAGCGCGTCGACGACGACGAACTGCGGGAGGCGGAGGCGACCGGCGACGTGCCGGAGGCACTGGCGAAGAAGGCGCGGAGCGTCGCGTCTGCGCTGGAGAACGCGCTGTAAGCGAGCCGAACGAAACGCATCCGACGTCGAACTCCGGACGGGAAAACGCCTAAATCCTATCGGCGAATACCTCTCAATTCAGTAACTCGTGAATATGAACGCTTCACAACCCACAAACGATCTGGCCGCGACGCTGGACGACGGCAACGTCGCGTTCGGGATACTCGACAACACGTACAGTCCGACGCTCATGGAGTTCTACGGCGAACTCGGCTTGGATTTCGTCTGGATCGACCTCGAACACGGCGGTCCCGATCCGTGGAACGCGGGACAGATCGAAGACCTGCTCCGCGCGGCCGAGCGGACGGACGTGGAACCGCTCGTGCGCCTGCCCAGTACTGATCCGACGCTCGTCCGAAAGTCGCTGGACCTCGGCGTGAGGAGTCTGTTCCTCCCTCGCGTGGAAACCGCCGAAGAAGTCAGAGACGCGGTTCGGTCCGCCCGGTTCCGCTACGAGGACGGCCCCGGTGACCGAGGGCTGGCGTCTCCGCGTGCTAGCCGTTGGGGACTCGCTGACGAGTACGTCGCGACTTCGGACGACGAAACCCTTGTCGGCGTGACCATCGAGACCAAAGAATCAGTCGAAAACATAGACGATATCCTCGCCGTCCCGGAGTTGGGGTTCGTCTTCATCGGCCCGTTCGACCTCTCTGTGGCGCTCGGTTGTCCCGGTGAAATCGACCATCCGGACGTACAGGACGCCGTCGAGACGGTCCGGTCGGCGGCCGTCGACGCGGGCGTTCCCGTGGGAGGCCTCGGATTCGGCATGGACGACGTCAACGAGAAGGCAGCGAACGGCTACCAGATGGTGAATCTCGGGAGCACGACCGGGGCGATCAAGCAGACGGTCACCGGCTGGTTCGACGCCGACGAGCGGAACCAGAACTGAGTCGAAGACGGCGTTTCGATCGGATTGGTGAGCGTCCGCGGCGTGCAAGTCGCCGCCGGCGAGGTTGTCGTCGGTGGCGCGCGCGCGAGGACGTGGTCGACAACGCGCCGAGCGAGATCAGTGTGGTAACGCAGGAAGAGACGTGCCAGTCCGCGAGGCTGGAAACGAGCGCCGAAACGGAAGAACGGACCGGGAGAAGCGACTCCTTGACCGGCGGCCTCAGAAGTGGTTCGCGGATTCGGTCTCGTGTTTCAGTTCGCCGCCGCGGCCGCCCTCGACCGTGGAGGCACCGTTATCGCCCGAAGAGGCGGTTCGAACCGTCACATTGTCGACTTCGTCGAAGTCCATGATCAGGTCGCGGCGGATGTTGTCGGCCGTGATGTTCGAGATGCCGCAGCCGGAGCAGGTGCCGCCGAGTTCGACGACGACCTCGCCGGTCTCCGGGTCGGCCTCGCGCACGACGCTCGTCCCGCCATGCATCTGGATGATCGGCATCTGCCCGACCATCCACTGCTCGACTCGGTCTGCGAGACTCTCGTCGCTCATTGTCTGATGTTGACGCCCGATCCTATGGAAGCTTGCGGTTTCGGAGCCCGTCGACGCGGCGAAAGGAACTGTGTCACCGTCGATATGCGGGAACTCGGCGGCTGACGCGAACCGCGCTTCCCCGCCGTCACTCGTCGCGGTCGTCGGCGCGCTCGGACTGACTCGGGAGGCTGGTCGGGTCGGCCGGATCGTCGCCGTGCATTGAGTCGTCGCGTTCGAGGATGTACAGGAGCGGACCGAGCGCGGCCAGCACGAGGACGCCGGGAAGCGGTGCGTCGGGGACGAGCAGGGCGGTGCTCAGGCTGGCGCCGGAGGTGACGACGACGAGGGCGGCCCACAGCGGCGGCGACCCGAGGTCGACCCCGACGCGCGCGGCGTCGCGGTACACGAGAACGGCCACGAGGACGGCGAGGAGCGCGGCGGTACCGCCGGCGAGGACCGTGGGAAGCGACATACCACTCGTTCGGGCGAGACGCGAAAAAGGGTGTCGCGAGCGGGCGCAGATTGTGGGCGAAACGCAAGCGGAGGACGAGGAGAAAGCCGGAAACGGCGGAGGGAAAGCGAGAAAACGAGAAAGCGAGGCGGTCGGCGCGGAGGTCGGGAGGGCGGGAGCGATTACGGCGCCTCGCCCGTCTCGATGCTGAAGGAGTCGCGGGGGTACGCGACGCAGGTCAGCGTGTAGCCGTCGTCGAGTTCGGCCTCTTCGAGCATCTGCTGGTTGTCGTGCTCGACGTAGTCCTCGGAGGGACCGTCCGTGATGTGGCCGGCACAGGAGACGCACTGTCCCTGTCGGCACGCGTACGGGAGGTCCCAGCCCGCGTCCTCTCCCTGGTCGAGGATCGGCTGGTTGTTCGAGAGTTCGATCGTCTCGCCCTGCTTGACGAACTCGACCTCGAAGTACTCGACCTCGTCCTCGGGGATGTCGCCGGGGCCGGCGCTGGCGGCGCTGCCGTCCTCCAGTTCGCCCTCCTCACCGTCGGCGCCGCCGGCCGGAATTGCGCCGCCGCCGCCACCGCCGACGGAACGGTTACCGGGCTCGGGGAACTCTGTTTCGGGGACCGCGGACGCGCGGCGTTCGAGCAACTCGTCTGAGATGTCGGTCGTGGGGTCCCACCCCGTCCCCTTCAGACTGCTGACGAGGACGACGATCAGGGTCACGGTCACCCCGAGAACGATCGCGGGCAGGTTCGCGACGTTCGCGATGAGCGGGTTAAGCATACGACCCGATATGAAGAGGTTGCTTAAGGCCGTTTTGATCGGTCCAATCACGTGAGATCCGACGACGACGCGAACCGCGGGTCGTGTTGGGACCGAGGACGCCGTCGAACGCACCATTTATCGGCCGAGCGAGCGACTAGATGCCTATGCAAGTGAAATCGCGGCATCATCTCCGGAGCGACGACATAACGGCGATCCGAGAGGCGGTCGCCGACCACCTCGGCGTCGACATCGACGGCGACACCTTCGAGTCCGTCGAATTCGTGAACGCGGCGTTCGAACTGGTGCTGGTCGACGGCGAGCCGGCCGTCTTCTACGTCGACGACGACGAGCCGTTCCTCACCGTCCGCGGCGCGAACGACTACGAGCCGGAGACCGGGGTCGTCACGGTCGACGCGGGCGCCATCTCGTTCGTCTCCGACGGCGCCGACGTGATGCGGCCCGGAATCGTCGAGGCCGACCCAGAGATCCGCGAGGGCGACCTGGTCGTGATCGCCGAGGAGACCCACGGGAAGGTGCTGGCGGTCGGTCGCGCGATAGTCGACGGCGACGATATGGTCGGCGACAGCGGAAAGGTCATCGAGTCGATCCATCACGTCGGCGACGAGCTGTACGAGTTCTCGGCGTGAGCGACACGAGACCAGCCGCCGGCGACGCGTAGATCCATCGCCGCGCGCGGCGCGACCGACTTCCGTCCCCTCCCTTTTAATCGCCGCGCGCGTGTGACACGACAATGACCGCGATCCGGGTGCTGAGCTACAACGTCCGCTACGCCAACCGTGGCGACCACCACGACGCCTGGCACGACCGTCGGGACGCCGTCGCGCGACTGGTCCGGTTCCACCGCCCGGACGTCGCCGCGTTTCAGGAGCCGCTCCCCGAGCAGCGCCGCGACCTCCGCGAACGGCTCCCGAGCTACGAGTTCGTCGGACGAGGCCGGGAGGCCGGCGGCGAGGGCGAGGGCTGTCCGATCGCGGTCCGAGCCGACCGCTGGGACGTCGTCGACCACGACACCTTCTGGCTTTCTGAGACGCCGGCGGAGCCGTCGACCGGGTGGGGCGCGTCCTACCCGCGGATCGCGACGTGGGCGCGGATCCGGACGGTCGAGGGCGACGCGGCGCTGCTCGTCGTCAACACCCACTTCGACCACGTGAGCGCGGAGGCGCGCCGCGAGGCTGCGCGGCTGCTCCGAACGCGACTCTCGGAGCTGAACCGAAGCCGCGCGGGCGGGTTTGGCGAGTCGCTGCCGGTCGCGCTCGTCGGCGACCTCAACTGCACGGCGGGCTCGGCGCCACACCGAATCCTCCTCGGCGACGGCTCCGAGACGGACACCGACGATTCGGGCGAAGACACCGATATCACCCTCCGCGACGCCGCCGCGGTCGCCGACCTCCGACACGGGCCGAAAACGAGTCTCACCGACTTCTCGCGACTGATCGACGACCGCCGGATCGACCACGCGCTCGTCTCGCCTCCGGTGGACGTCGAAGCGTTCGCCACGCTTACCGACCGCGACGACCGCGGTCGCTACCCCTCTGACCACCTGCCGATCCTGATGCGGGCGTCGCTGTGAGCGGGGGGACCTACCTCTCGTCGCTCTCGTCCGCCTCGTCGGCGTACTTTTCCAGTACGGTCTCGTAGCCGCGCTTCGCCGTCTCGTACGTCTCGCGGAGGTCGGTCACCGGCGTCTCGCTCGCGTCGACGCGGAGGTCGTTGTAGTAGGGGTCGTCGGCGTCCTCCGTGTTGCACACCGCGAGCGCAGCGGACTGGACCTCGAGGTCCGTCCGCTTGTCGCCGCCGGCGGCGTGGCCCGCCGCGAGCGCGTCGATCAACCGCTCCGCCAGCGGGGCGTCGCCGTGGGCGTCGGACTCGTAGGCGGCCGCGGTGTCGTCGACCACCTCCTCGCCCGTTAGGAGGTTGCCGGCGACGGTGTAGTTCTCGCCGACGACGTGTCCGTACCAGTCGTTACATTCGTCGCCGGAGAACGCGAACGTCCCGTCCGCGTCGACGCCGTGAAGCTGGCGCTGGGGCTTCCCTTCGTCGGCGTTTAAAAGCGCCTCCAGCGCGTCGTCGACCGCGAGTCCGTCGCCGAGGTATTGGATCCCCTTCCGCCCGAGGTCGACGTTGACGAGTGACTGGGTCGCCACCGCGCCGTCCGTCGACGCGAACGGACAGAGGGTGCCGACGCCCGGGAGCCGGGTGGTCACCGCTACGCCGTAGCGGATCTGGTCGTCACCGTCGTCGTCGGTGTACCGCTCACGAACGCAGATGCTGAACGTCACATCCGGGATGAGGCGGCGACCGGCAAAAGGCCCCGCTCTGGGGGCGGCGTTTCCGGTTCCGCACGGTGAACGGATCGGTCGTCGCTCGTGTCGCCGTCCGCGACCGAGTCGCGTTCAGCTTCTACACGGCCGTTTAATATCCACTACCCGCCGATTTCGAGCGGTTAGGCCGATCAAAAACCGCAGCGCGCACGGAGATCCTGAGTGTATGTCACATGCAAACCGCCGACACACTTATGCATGAGAATCCCTCCCATACATATAGCCTCGGTTACGGGCGAAACGGTGACCCGAAGCGGGTCGCCCTCGACGACAGTGGTGTTCGCGGCTCAATGAGCCGTTATTCCGGCACGGAGAGCCGTGCGGCTGCGCGGCGCGTGTCGGACTCGCGATCCGAGTCGCGAACACCGCGACGCCCTCGCCCGTCCGAGAAACGTGATACAATGGCAGATCAACACACGCTCGAACGACTCAGCGAGGAGTACCGGGCAAACGTCCCGGACGACCTCCGGGAGCCCCGCTCGTTCGACTGGTACCTCGACGCGCTGTACGAGGACCCCCGCATTGCCCGAAACGCCCACCAACGCGTCGCCGACATGTTCGACCACTACGGCACGCGGTACGACGAGGAGCGCGGTGTCGTCGAGTACGCGCTCGCCGCGGACGACCCGCTCCACGACGGCGAGAACGTCTTCTACGGCCGCGAGGTCCACGAGTCGATCCACGAGTTCGTCAACAAGGTGAAATCCGGCGCCCGCGGGCTCGGACCCGAGAAACGGATCAAGCTCCTCTTGGGTCCCGTCGGCTCCGGAAAATCGCACTTTGACTGGCTCACGCGCCGATATTTCGAGGCGTACACCCGCGAGGACGCCGGCCGAATGTACACCTTCCAATGGGTCAATCTCTGTTCGGTGATCGACGACCAGGACCCGGCCGACGACACGGTGCGCTCGCCGATGAATCAGGACCCGCTCGTGCTCCTTCCGCGCCCGCAGCGGGAGGCGGTGATCGAGGATCTCAACGAGCGGCTCGACGCACCCTACACCCTCCGGAACGACCAGCATCCCGATCCGGCCTCGGAGTTCTACTTAAACAAGCTGCTGGCCCACTACGACGACGACCTCCAGCGGATGCTCGACGAGCACGTCGAGGTCGTCCGCCTCGTCGCCGACGAGAACCGCCGGGAGTGCATCGAGACGTTCGAACCGAAGGACAAGAAGAACCAGGACGAGACGGAACTCACCGGCGACGTCAACTACGCGAAACTCGCCGTCTACGGCGAGTCCGACCCGCGGGCGTTCGACTACGCCGGGGCGTTCTGTAACGCCAACCGCGGCCTGTTCTCCGGCGAGGAGCTGCTCAAGTTGCAGCGCGAGTTCCTCTACGACTTCCTGCACGCCTCACAGGAGTCGACGATCAAGCCGAAGAACAACCCGCGGATCGACATCGACCAAGTGATCGTCGGCCGGACGAACATGCCGGAGTACCGCGAGAAGACGGGCGACGAGAAGATGGAGGCGTTCAACGACCGCACCAAGCGGATCGACTACCCGTACGTGCTGGAGTACGAGAGCGAGGCGAACATTTATCAGAAGATGCTCGACAACGCCGACGTGCCGAACGTCCACGTCGAGCCGCACGCGCTGGAGATGGCCGGCCTCTTCGGCGTGCTCACCCGACTGGAGGAGCCTACCGACGAGACGGTGAGCCTCCTCGACAAGGCGAAGGTGTACAACGGCGAACTGGAGGACGAGGAGATCGATCGCCGGAAACTGCGGGAGGACGCCGCCGATCAGGCCGACGTGAGCGAGGGGATGGACGGCGTCTCCGCCCGGTTCATCGGCGACGAGATCGCCGAGGCGATCATGGACGCGACCCACCGCGAGCGGGGGTACCTCTCGCCGCTGTCCGTCTTCGACCACTTCGAGGCGAACCTCGGCGGGCACGGCTCCATCGCGGCCGACGACCTCGACCGCTACGAGCGCCTTCTCGAAACCGTCCGCGAGGAGTACCGCGAGCGCGCCATCGAGGACGTCCGGCACGCGCTGGCGTACGACGTCGACGAACTCCGTCGGCAGGGCGAGAAGTACATGGACCACGTGATGGCGTACATCGACGACGCCACCGTCGACGACGAGCTCACCGGCCGCGAGACGGAGCCCGACGAGACGTTCATGCGCGCGGTCGAAGAGCAGCTCGACGTCCCCTCGGACCGGAAGGACGACTTCCGGCAGGAGGTGTCGAACTGGGTCTCCCGACGCGCCCGCGAGGGGCGGGGGTTCGACCCGCAGGAGAACGACCGCCTCCGGCGCGCCTTAGAGCGCAAACTGTGGGAGGACAAGAAGCACAACATCAACTTCTCCGCACTGGTCTCCGCGACCGACCTCGACGACGAGGAGCGCAGCGCCTGGGTCGACGCCCTCGTCGACCGGGGCTACTCCGAGGACGGCGCGGCGGAAGTGCTGGAGTACGCGGGCGCCGCCGTCGCCCGTTCGGAGATCGAAGACGGCGGGAGATGAGATGACCAAACGCGACCGATCCGACGGCAAACGGTTCGTCCGGGCGGCCGACGAGACGCTGCGAGGCGCGTACGACCCACCGATGAGCCTCGACGAGTACGTCGACCGGGTGCTGGAGAACCCCGTCGCGGCCGCCTCGGGGGCGCGCTACGTCCTCGCGGCGATCGAATCGGAGGGCACCCGCGAGGTCCGCGAGCGCGGCGAGCGGCTGGAGCGGTACCGCTTCTTCGACGACCCGTTCAACGACGGCGAACACGCCGTCCTCGGCAACACCGCCGCGCTCAACGCGTTCGTCGACGACCTCCGGGCCGCCGCGTCGGGCCGCGGCAACGACGAGAGCATCGTCTGGATCGACGGCCCCACCGCGACCGGGAAGTCGGAGTTCAAGCGATGCCTCGTGAACGGCCTCCGGGAGTTCTCGAAGACGGAGGCGGGGCGACGCTACACCGTCGAGTGGAACGTCACCGGCGCGGGGAGCGACGTCGGCGGGGGCGGCGGGCTCTCGTACGGCGACAGCGGGGACGCTTCGGCGTGGTACCGGAGCCCGGTGCAGACGCACCCCCTCTCCGTATTCCCCGAGGCCGTCCGCGAGTCGATCGCCGACGCCGTGGACGACGACGCCTATCCGATCGCCGCCGACGTCGACCTCGATCCGTTTAGCCGCGAGGCGTACGACCACCTGGAGTCGACGTACCGTGACGAGGGGCGCCGAGATCTGTTCTCGGCGATCACCGACCGCGATCACCTCCGCGTCACGAGCTACGTCGTCGACGTCGGCGAGGGGGTCGGGGTGCTCCACGCGGAGGACGACGGTACGCCGAAAGAGCGGCTCGTCGGCTCGTGGATGGGCGGGATGCTTCGCGAACTCGACTCGCGGGGCCGCAAGAATCCGCAGGCGTTCAGCTACGACGGCGTCCTCTCGCAGGGGAACGGCGTCGCCACTGTGGTCGAGGACGCCAGCCAGCACGCGGACCTGCTCCGACGTCTGCTCAACGTCCCCGATGAGCGCCGGGTGAAGCTCGACAAGGGCATCGGAATGGACCTGGACACGCAGCTCATCGTCATCTCGAACCCCGACCTCGACGCCGAGCTCGACCGCCACGCCGACCGCGAGGGGGCCGACCCCCTGAAGGCGCTGAAGCGGCGGCTCACCCGACACGAGTTCCGCTACCTGACGAACCGGCGCCTGGAAGCGGAGCTGCTCCGCCGAGAGGTCGGCGGCGTTCGCGGCGTGCCGACCGTCGACGGGGTGGAGGAAGGGCGAACGGCGGACGGGCGCGACGGTGCCTCCGCGCACGCGACGCCCGAGACGACCGAGCGCGACCCGGCCGACGAGCCCGGTGCCGCGGCGCTCGCAATCGACGTTCGGGACGACGACGGAACGGTCACCGAGCGCGAACTCGCGCCGCACGCGGTCGGCGCAGCGGCGTTGTACGCGGTCGTCACCCGACTCGACGCGGAGGACCTGCCGCCCGACCTCGGGCTGATTGAAAAGGCGGATCTGTACGAGAACGGAGAGATCAGCCGCACGGGAGCCGACGGCGACGAGGAGCGAATCGTGGCCGGCGACGTCGAGTTCGGCGACGGAGACGGTCGCAACGGCATCCCGGTGACGTTCACCCGCGATGTCGTCGCCGACCTGTTGGGGTCGGACGCCGACCGGAGCCACCCCGATCTCCCGGTCGAGCGCGTCGTCACGCCGACCGACGTCCTCGACGCGATGGCCGAACGGCTCTCGTCGGCGCCGCTGTTCTCCAGATCGGAGGCCGCGGAGTTCGAGAGCAGAAAGAGCCCGGTCGCCGAACGCATCCGCGAACGTCAGCGCGCGGACGTGATCGACGCCGCGCTCGCGGAGGCGACCGTGCCGGAGGAGACGGTGGCCGAATACGTCGAACACGTGTACGCCTGGGACGCCGACGAGCCGGTGGAGACGGAGCGGGGGCCCGAGGCGCCCGACGCGCTCGTGATGAAGGTGTTCGAGACGGAGACGCTGGGTCGGTTCGACGAGAGCGACTACTACGGGACCGACCCGACACAGCGGGTGGCCGAGTTCCGCCGCGAGCACGTCATCCGGGCGCTCACTCGGTACGCGTGGCGGAACCGCGGCGACGAGTTCAGCGTCGAGGACGTCGACCTCGGTGAGGTTCCCGAGTTCCGGGAGGTGCTCGACGCGAACGACCTGGCCGACGTGAAGCGGCGCTTCCCGGAGCTCGACCCGACCGAGTGGGCCGACCCGCCGGCCGACACCGTGACACAGCATGTGAAGGCGGCGACGATCGAGCGCCTCGTCGAGCGGGGGTACAGCCCCGCGTCGGCCGAACTGACCAGCCGCGCCGTGATGCGCGACGCCCGTGACGAGTGGGTAAGTCTCGACGCCGACGAGCGTGACGGCCGCCGCCGAAACGGCCCCGACCACGGCGCCGGAAACCGAGGTGATCGGTCATGGGACTGACCGACGACCGCGAGCGCTTCCGCGAGATCGGCGAGAAGCGGCGCGAGGACCTCTCGGAGTTCATCAGCCACGGCGACCTCGGCGGCTCCAACCCCAACCGGGTGCGGATCCCGGTGAAGATTGTCGACCTCCCCTCGTTCGAGTACGACCGTCGGGAGGCCGGCGGCGTCGGGCAGGGACGGGGCGGGCAGCCGCAGCCGGGCCAACCGGTCGATCCCGACCCCGGCGACGGGGACGAGGACGGTGACCCCGGCGAGGAGGGCGAGGAGCACGAGTACTACGAGATGGATCCCGAGGAGTTCGCGCGGGAGCTCGACGAGGAACTCGGCCTCGACCTCGAACCGAAGGGGAAGCGGGTCGTCGAGGAAGTGGAGGGCGACTTCACCGACACCGCGCGGGCCGGACCGCGTGGCACCCTCGACGTCGACGAATTCTTCAAGCGCGGGCTGAAGCGTCACCTCGCGACCGACTTCGACGAGGAGTACGTCCGCAAGGGACTGTTCGTCGACGGCGCCGACGTGGACGACGTGTTCGCGTGGGCCCGGGGGCAGGGCGTGCCCGTCTCGCGGGCGTGGATCGCCGACGCCGCGGCGACCCTCGCCGAGGAGCACGGCGAGCCCGTGACGGCGCTCGACCGCTGGGAGAGCTTCGACGCGCTGGACGAAGCGGTCGACCGCGAGCCGGTGAGCCACCGGATCCGCCGGGAAGGGATCGACAGCGTGCCCTTCCGTCGCGAGGACGAGCGGTTCCGCCACCCGGAGGTGATCGAGAAGCGCGAGCGCAACGTCGTCGTCGTCAACGTGCGGGACGCCTCCGGCTCGATGCGCGAGACGAAACGCGAACTCGTCGAGCGCGTGTTCACCCCGATGGACTGGTACCTGACGGGTAAGTACGACGCCGCGGAGTTCCGGTACGTGGTCCACGACGCGGAGGCGTGGGAGGTCGACCGCGAGGAGTTCTTCGGAATTCAGTCGGGCGGCGGCACCCGTATCTCGAGCGCTTACGAACTCGTCGCGGAGATCTTAGAGGAGTACCCGTACAGCGAGTGGAACCGCTACGTCTTCGCCGCCGGCGACTCCGAGAACTCCGGCAGCGACACGACGGAATCGGTGATCCCGTTGATGGAGTCGATCGACGCGAACCTCCACGCGTACGTGGAGACGCAACCCGGCGGCGCCGCGCCGAACGCGCGCCACGCCGACGAGGTGGAAGCGGCGTTCGGCGACACCGACGACGTCGCGGTCGCCCGCGTGGCGGAGCCCGCCGACGTCACCGACGCCATCTACGAGATCCTCAGCACCGAGGCGTCGGGCAACGCGGCCGAGAACGGATCGACGGCCGACCGAGGAGGTGAGCGCGCATGAAAGACGAGCGCGTCGAAGCGAAGCGCGAGGCTGACACCCTCGACGAGCCCGCCGAGGAGGCCCGCGAACTCGCGGAGCGGCTCGGGTTGGAGCCGTATCCGGTTCGGTACTGGGTCGTCGACCACGACGAGATGAACGAGCTGATCGCGTACGGCGGCTTCCAGCGTCGCTACCCGCACTGGCGCTGGGGGATGAACTACGAGCGCCAGCGGAAGAAGGACCGCCACGGCCTCGGGAAGGCGTTCGAAATCGTCAACAACGACGACCCGAGCCACGCGTTCCTTCAGGAGTCGAACGCGGCCGCTGATCAGAAGGCCGTCATCACCCACGTGGAGGCACACGCCGACTTCTTCGCGAACAACGGGTGGTTCGGCCTGTACGCCGACCGCGGCGAGGGCGGACCGAACGCCGCGGCACGGCTGGAGCGCAACGCCGACCGGATCGCAGCGATCGCCGACCGACCCGACGTCGACCGCGACGAAGTCGAGCGCCTGATCGACGCCGTGAGCGCGCTTGAGGACACGATCGACCAGCACAGCCCGGTCGACGCCGCTCGGTCAGTCGAAGAGCCGGGAGTCTCCGACGACGTGAACGACCCGGACAGGGATCCGCTCGCGGCGGTCGAAGACCGGATCGCGGAGCTCGACCTCTCCGACGAGGTGCGGCGCGACGTGTTCGACGACGAGTGGCTCGAAGCGCACGGCGAAGGGGTCGAACCGGAGGACCCGCGCCCGGACGTACTGGCGTTCCTGCGCGACCACGGGAAGCGGTACGACGCCGAGAGCGGGAAGGCGGTCGACCGCGAGCCGTGGGAGACGACCGTCATCGACGCGATCCGCGAGGAGGCGTACTACTTCGCGGGCCAGAAGTCGACGAAGGTGATGAACGAGGGATGGGCGACCTACTGGGAGTCCGTCATGATGGGCGGCGAGGGGTTCGCCGGTCCCGACGAGTTCCTCACGTACGCCGACCACATGTCACGGGTGCTCGGCTCGCCCGGACTCAACCCCTACAAGCTCGGCTTCGAGCTGTGGACCCACGTGGAGCTCCGGGCGGCCCGCCGCGACGTGATCGGTCGGTTGCTCCGCGTCGATGGGGTGACACCGGAGAATTTCCACTCCCGGATCGACCTCGACGAGGTCGCAGAGGCGCTCGAACCGCATCCCGCCATCGCCGGCGCCGGACCGGCGACGCTCGACGAACTGGCCGAACTCGCCGCAGACGGCGACCCGCGAGTCGACGCCGAAACCGTCGACCGGGCGATATCGGCCAGAGACGTCGATCCGGCCGGGGGTGACGACAGCAATCCGAATACGGGACCGAACATCGAGCGGTACCCGTGGAAGCTGCTCACTCGCGAGGGACTCGCGGAGCGACACTACGTCCTCTCGCGCCCGGAACACCGCGGTGCGCTGCGCAACGTCTCCCGCGAGTCGCTCGCGGAGCAGGCCCGGTACATGTTCGACGTCGACCAGTACGCGACCGTCGCCGAGGCGCTCGCGGACGTGGACCGGACCGCCGGCTGGGATCGGATGTTGGCGGTCCGCGAGAGCCACAACGACGTGACGTTCATCGATGCGTTCCTCACCGACGAGTTCGTGCGGGAGGGCAACTACTTCACGTACGAGTACAGCCGAGCGGCCGAGGAGCACCGCGTCGCCAGCGTCGACGCCGACGACGTCCGCCGGAAGCTTCTGCTGCAGTTCACGAACTTCGGGAAGCCGACTATCGTCGTGCTCGACGGCAACTTCCGGAACCGCGGCGAACTCCTGCTCGGACACCGGTTCAACGGGGTTTCGCTCAACGAGGAGTCGGCGGCGGAGACGCTCAAACGCGTGTTCAAGCTATGGGGTCGACCCGTGAACCTCGCGACGATCCGCGTCGAGTACACCGACGAGGCGGTCCGCCGGGCGAAGCGCCGAGGCGTCGAACCCGAGGGCGAGGAGGTCGGCGTGCGCCTCCAGTACGACGGCGGCGAAGTGACCGAACACGGCCTCGACCCGGAGATCCGCGATCGGATCGCCGCCGACGAGGTCGACTACGACACCAAGCCGGACGACTGGCTGGCGTAAGGGACGGCCGCGTCGAACTCGGCGGTCGTTTCAATTTCTCTCGCGACGTCGACGAAACGGGAGAGCACCCCGGAGCTTACGACAGTGACGCGACCAGCGCGGCGACGGCGGCGGTCTCTTCCTCGTTGATCCCGTGCCCCATCCCTTCGTAGATCCGCTTGTCGACGTCGGCGCCGAGTGCCTCCAGCACGGCAGACGTCTCGTGGACGCGCTCTTCCGGGATATGGGGGTCGACGTCACTGCAGCCGAGGAACGCCGGCGTGTCGTCGAGTGCCTCACCAGCGTCGCCGTCGACCGCGGCCGCGGCGTGGGAGACGTAGTCGTCGACGTCGATCGAGTCGCCGATCAGGCCGCCGCTCAGAACTGCGAGTCCGCCGTACCGGGTCGGGTTCCGCGCGACGAACTCACTGGCGAGGCAGGCGCCCTGCGAGAAGCCGGCGACGACGATCCGCTCCGTCGGAATTCCCGCATCGGTGGCCGCTTCGACGGCACGGCCAACGGCGCGGAGCCCGGAGCTCCGACCGGGCTCGTTGTCCGCGACGGGCGCGAGGAAGGAGTTCGGATACCAGGTGTTGACGGCCGCCTGCGGAGCGAGCAGCGCGACGTCGCCGTCGCCCGCGACCTCCTCACCGAGGCCGACGATGCTCCGGGCGGTCGCCCCGCGGCCGTGCACGAGGACGACGGCGGCGGTGGCCTCCTCGAGGGGCGTCCCGGCCGTCACCAGCGCTTCGTCGCCGTGGGGGTCGTCGCCCGCGTGGGGTGTCTGGCCGCTCATACGCCGACGCCGGCGTCAGCGTCCGGCAGGTCGTGCTTCTTCACCGGGAGGCCGAGCTCCTCTAAGGCCCCCTTCATGTGCCGGTCCTGCGCGAAGTCGGCGCCGTCCTCCTCACGGAGCCGCTGGGCGGTCGCGAGCACCTCGCCCTTGCGGTCGTCGGGGATCTCGTACTTGTCGGCGGAAAGCTCGATCACGAGCCCGTTGTTGTCCTGCGTGTAGATCGAGTGGAATATCCCGCGGTCGAACACGTTGTACCCCTTGCCGGCCTCCTCGAGTGCCTCCATGATATCCTCGTACTCGTCCGGTTCGACGCTGAAACAGAGGTGGTGGACCGAGCCGGTGCCGGCGCGCTGGCCGCGGGCCGAGGGGCGGTCGTCACTCACGAAGAACGTCAGAATGCGCCCGTCTCCCGTGTCGAAGAACAGGTGCGTCTGGGACGGGTCGTCGAGGTTCGGCTGGCGGAGGACGAGGGGCATCCCGAGCAGGTCGCGGTAGAAGGCGATCGTGTCGGCCTCGTTGCTTCCCCAGACGGTGATGTGGTCGGTGCCACTGGTGTGAAACGGTGCGTCCGGAAGCTCTGTCGTGACCGGCGCCGCAGTGTCGTTGCTCATACTCCGTGGTACGAGCCGGGGAGATATAAAAGCGAAAGTGACCGTCGGGTGATCGACTGACATCGGTGTTATCGCCGCCCGGTGCGGTCGGCGGCGTGCCGTCGTCGGGCAACGCGAACGAGACAGCGATGGCGCAGTCGACCGTCACCGGAGCGATCACCCCGACCAATCGCGAAGCGGCGCTCGTGGAGAATCGCGTTACCGCCGCCAGACCGGCGGGGCGATACCGAGCGCTCTGACGACGTACGGGTAGCCGACGGCGACGGCGATCACCACGCCGACCGAGAGGATGATTCCGATCTGCCCCGCGAATCGTTCGACAAGGGTCAACGCCGCGATCATGAGGAGGAACATCGCGGCCCAGTGGGGCGCGAGCTGTCTGATCTTCGCTCTAGTCGAGCTCATGTCCTCGACGACGAGCGCCCGCCATTTAGCGTATCGGTCCCCAACGGAGTCGCAGGGTGTAACCGAGACGCGGTCGGCGCTGCGAAAAAAGCGTCCGAACGGCGCGAGTTAGTACCGCGAGGGGATGAACGCCGCTCCGAGCAGGAGCAGCGAAGAGAGAAGCGCGAGGACCAGCACGCGCGTCAGTCCGCTGTTGTACTGGTGGAACTGGTCGATCTGTGCGACCTGCGCTTCGTACCCCTCGAGGTCGCTCGAGAGTTGCATCGTGGAGGCGTCAGGGAAGTGCGCGACGAAGTCCGTCCCGCCGATTGTCACGATCGCCTCTTCTTCGATTTCGATGCTCTCGGTCTGCGTCGCTTCCCAGACGAGCACCGCCTGCTCTGCCGTCACGTTGTCGACGGTCGCGGTGTAACCGGTGTACTCGAGGGTGTCGCCCACGGCGTACGAGCGCTCCTCGGGGGCCGGGAAGTACTCCTCGGCCGGAACGAGTGTCGATTCGCCGTCTTCGGTGACGACGACGTACGTCCCGTTGTCTCGCTGGACGGTCTCGTTGTCCGCCCGGGGATCGTCTCCGAGGATCGCCTGCTGGTCGAGCACTTCGACGAGCGTGAACTCGGTCGGGTTCTCGCCCGTGATCTCCACGTTCCACTCACGCTCACCGACCGTCACGGTCGACCCGTTCGACCACGTCTCGGACTGTTCCACGGTCACGTTGCGCTCGATCGTCGCCACGATCGAGGTCTCGGCGCCGCCGCCACCACCGTGGCCACCGCCGCCGCTCTCTTCGACCTCAGCGATCTCGGCGACGACATACTCCTGCCCGTCGACTTCGACCAGGTCGCCCTGCGAGACCTCGAAGTCGGGGTCGTCGAAGCCGATTTCCGGGCTATCGGCCGTCGCAGTGAGAACACCCGCTCCACCCGCGATCAGCACGAAGAGCGCGACGTACACGGCCACAGCGCGTCGTTGCATGATTTTAGCATGGGTCACCCGGTGTATAACGGTTACTAAGCCGCGCCATCGCGGTGCCCGCTCCCCGCCCGTTCCTCGCACGAAGTGACGCTGCCGCGGTGACGCACGGCCTCGCGATAGAGACCGCCGTCTCGACCGCGCGGCGTCGCTCGACCCCACCTCGTGGGTCGGTGCACCGAGTGCTCCACGCGGGCTGTGAACAACTCCGCCCGTTCTCGCGGCAATCACGGTTGTGCTGGCCCAACTGCACTGTGTCTCCAACATGAGCGGCGGCAGAAAACGACCGATCTGGCGCAGGAGTACAACAACACTTTGATTGTGGCGCCATGAACACGACTGATGGCAGATCTCGACCGCGAGTCCCCGCCAGGGGTTCTCGACAATAAACGCGACGCGACCCGCTACCAAGTGCTGGTGGAGATCGCCGCTCGACAGCCTGCGGTGAGTCAGACGGAGATCGCCGACGCGATCGGTGTGACCTCACAGGCCGTCAGCGATTACGTGCGCGACCTCGTCGAACAGGGCTACGTGGACAAACGAGGGCGAGGACGCTATCAAGTGACGAAAGAGGGCGTCGACTGGCTCATCTCGCGAACCGACGCCCTCCGGACCTACCTCGACCGCGTCAGCTCGGACGTTCTCGGGAGCGTCGAGGTCGACGCCGCAGTCGCGATGGACGACGTTGACGAAGGGATCAAAGTCGGCCTCGTGATGCGCGACGGCGTCCTGCACGCGAATCCAGCCGGTGGGACGGCGACCGCTATCACGGTCACCGGCGCGTCAGCCGGCGAGGCGGTCGGCGTGGCCGACTTCGAGGGCGTCGTGGACTACGACACCGGCTACGTGACCGTCGTCCCCGTTCCCGATGTCACCGAAGGGCGAACGCTCGACTCGGCGGCCGTCACCGCAGATCTCGCACCCGAGACCCTGGTCGCGGTCGCCGGGACGGAGGCCTACGCACTGGTCTCGCAGAGCGGGGTTACGCCCGATCTTCGGTTCGGAACGGTCGACGGCGTCGCAGAGGCGGCGGTGCGGGGACTCGACGTTCGCCTCGTCGTCACTGCCGACCAACTCCCGCAACACACCGCGAAGCTCCGCGATCAGAACATTCCGCACGAAGTGATCGACGCCGCGGACGGATAACGCCGCCCGCGAACGCTCTCTGTGAGATCAGAAAATGAAGCCAAGGGCCGGATTTGAACCGGCGTTGGGCGGCTCTGCAGGCCGCTGCGTCTGACCAGACTCTGCCACCTTGGCGCGTATCGAACGTACCGCAGTCGAGCGTTTAAGCCTAGCGGTCGCGCGGAAACGGTCGCTCACGGTGCCGCAGCTCGTGTAGTGATGTGCTGCCCAACGACCAAGCAGTCGCTAGGCGAACGTAAACGAAGTGGGGCAATTGCCCCAGATGAATGGCGAGGCGGCGAACCGCGGTTCCCAGAGGATCGCTCACTCCAGT
>NZ_JBLZNH010000004.1:0-434612 GCF_051194135.1 Halorubrum wangae
ACCGACGAGGGACACGACGCCGGCGACGACAGCGACGACGGCGATAGTCCACGTTTTGATCATGCTGTTCAGGAGACCGATGAACACGAGCGGGACGACGAAGTCGAACTCCCACGCCGAAGGGATGCCTACGCCAAAGACGATACCGGCGGCGAGCGAAGCCTGCCATGCGAGCCAGAACGGGCCCACTACGCCGAGATAATAGCCGCGGATATCGGTATCAGTGTCGGCCTCAAACCGCCGCACTGAGAGCGCGTAGTTTGGGGTGTTGAGAAAGTACGCAAGCACCCACTTCCAGGAGGTCGACACACGCTCGAAAAAAGGGGCGATGGAGAGACTGAGGATAGTAAAATGAACGACGACCGACAGCGCGGTGAGGATGATTACGATGTCCGGGGCACCGGCTGCCAGCAAATCGATAGTCGTGATCGTCGATACTGGCGAGAAGAAGAGCACGCCCATCCCGAGAATTTCGACTGGCGAGAGCCCCGCCTCAGTGCCGGCGATGCCGGCCACGGCCCCGATTGTGATAAGCGGCGGGAGTAACGCCGTGACGTCCTTCGCACCAGCTAGGACATCAGTTTTGAATGACATCTATGCCACTATGGTACCGTCTCCATCACCCTAAACGTTCGGCAGCGTCCCTGCCCGATAGGCGCGATGTATCCAGCAGTGTCGTTTCGAACTACTCCGCGCTTGTCAGTATCAGCATGACCGATACAGAGGTTGTGGTCAGCACGGGAACTGCGTTATTTTCTCTATCTGAATGCTGAATCAGCCGACAGAATGCGCTTATGTATTGTTCACCAAAACTCTACGGTGGTCATCGGAACTACTGGATCTTCTCAGGGGGCGTGATAATCGACGGTGATATCAGTCGGTCGGTCGGCACCGTTCAGATGCCAGAGAGTGAACGAATAGTCGTAATGATACTCAGGGGTGTCCGGGTCTGGCGGGAAAGCTTGGTATGAGGTTACGTCGTATCGGAGTTGCCCGTTTTGGTAGACTGAGCGGTCGGTGAAGTCATCAACGACATCTTCGACGACATTCTCGTTCTCTTCGCTATAGTCCATGAGGGCGTCACCCGTTGGAAGGATGCCGACAATGACCGACATAAACTGCGTATCCGGGTCGAACGTGCGGAACTCCGCTCCGGGGCCGCTGTCGCCCTCTTCTGGGGTGAGTTCTCCCCAGTCGATGAGTTTGCGCGCAGCATCTGGATGCCCGAGTATTATTCCCCAGGCCGCGGGGACACCCTCCTCGGGTGTTGGTTGGTCATCAATAACCGCATCATAGACAGTCGTTCCAAGCGATGAATTAACCTGTGGTTGAGCGTCGAGTCCCACGGCGCTACAACCAGCAAGGCCAGTGAGGGCTGCTAAACTGGAGAGGTGGAGGGTCTTCCGTCGTGACCATTCAGGGGCCATACGCACAGGTGACTATACTGACTGTTATAACCGGCTAATTAAACTCAAAATGCCGTATTGATGCTTCAATGGCAGGAGGATTCACTAGATACCTTGTCTACACTGAACTGATTCATGTCCCGCTTGTCGCAGTCCAGGTTGCACTCGCTTCGACAGCAGTCTCGAAAGTGAGGTGAGCTACTTCTGGCGGATAATCCTCACCACCGCCTGCGGGGAGAAACTGGAAACTGATTTGTTCGCCAGTCTCTCCGAGCAGAGCTTCAAGAGTCACGATGTCACCCGATTCGGCGGTGACAAATTCACGACGGACAACCGTTTCACCGCCAGCGACTTCGGTGTCAAGTTCGGCATCAAACTGCTCTAATTTTGTGTTTACCGAGACTCTCACAGGTCTGTCACCGATATTTTCAATAACTAATGTCCCACCCGGATACTCAGGGGCCGTATTACCGCTTGGAAGCATTTTCGCACACCCTGCGAGTGATAGCATACCAGAGCAAGCTCCAATCCCCCGGAGAAATCGTCTTCGCTGCATACCTGTACACTCAACCCATCATCAAAATATCTGTTCATAAGTCAAGAATTTCTCTCAGATTCTCTGTACTGAACAGTTCTTCGACTGTGTTGACCGATCCACTCTGATCGAACGGTGAATGGTTCTGTGCGAGATACGCGCCCTGGGCCTTGTTTAGACGCTCGAATTCACGTGGTTCAGGCGGTGAGAGACTGCTTGATGTTTCTGATGGCGGCCTTTAGGACAATTTCTCGAAACTGACCAAACCACGTTCTGGCTTTAATCGTCGAGCCGAATCGCTTGCGCAGCGCGAAAAATATCGATTCGACGATAGACCGTCGATGGTACGTTTCATCATCAATCCGAGCATTGTGAGCGGCATCAAGCGAGTAGAATTCACGGTGCTTGATCACCGGTCTGATGCCTTCTTTACGCAGCATATGACGGAGTTCGTCCCAGTCAAAGCCTTTGTCGGCGACTACAGTTCCTAGCTGTTCGAGATTTCTCGTGAGGACTTGCCACGCGATTTGTGTGTCGTGTGGAAGATTCTTTGAGCAGTGAACGTCGAGGATTGCTCTCGTCGAGCAATCCACGAGAAGCGTGGTTTTAACCGACTCAAACGTGCCTTTGACACGCTTCGCGTAGTTGTGGCTGGACGAACGATGAGCGAGACTGGTGGAGTCGATGGCCTGAATCTCTCCAGTATCAAATAGATTCACCGACAGCCGCAACAGCACTCGCCAGACGCGCATCTTCAGCGCTTGTTTCCGAGCACAAACCGTGGTGAAGTCCGGCAACTCCTCGACCGACAGCCCGATTTTCTCCACGATATCAGGCATTTCACGGAGGATATCGAGGAGTCGTCGGTACGGAAGGTCGAGGTATTCGCGGAGTCCATGGAGAGTGATGATCACCCAGTCAGCGTAGCCACCTTCCCCTTTCTTGACAGGCTGATTTCCGTCACTCCCGACAGATTTTTGAGACAAAGCCACACATCGGTCGGTGAAGCGGGCGAGTTTCGAAGGCACATCGAACTCTGCTCGCTTCACTTCCTCGAAATCCCGCCGTTCAGGCAATATTCTTAGCGTCTAAACACAGCCCGCGCCCTGTATTCAGCAGAACGCTGAGAATATATCACCGGTTGAGGATTTCAACAGAGCCCAGATAATAAATGTCAAGATATTAGACCGCAGTTTTGGATTTTTGTATAGAGAGTCCCAAACTAGTCTTAGACGTTACCACGACACCGATTGACTCACTTCTAAAGAAGAAACTATCACTGGTTACAAAAGTTTCATTTGTAAGTGATTCCATATACATTTCGGGGATTCGTTCCCTAATAGTCAGAGGCAAAACTGCATCGCGACCCCCCTCCCTCCTCCTCCTCGGACCAGGTGTCATCGTCCACCTCTGTGGAGCGCATCGCGAGCATCCCGGTTGAGTGCGTGGATCCTCTCGTGGCGCCGGAACCTAGTCAAGAACTCGCCAGCGAAAGATCGGTCGATGTCGACAGCGATCTCGATCTCCTCCTCGCTGTCGCGCTCCGCACTCATGCTGCACCTCCGTCCACTATAGAAATCGCAGGACGGCGTCGGGGGGCGTTATCTACCTTGTTGCACTCCGATTTTTCGGGGCGTCTTCTGAAAACGCGGACTACCGTCTCATGTCTTCTACGGTCCGAAATCGTCGGTTCCGGGGTGCACCCGGAATCGACCAGAAGTTGGTATCCGCCCTCCCCGAATTGAACGGGGGACAAGTCGATCTACAGTCGACTGCTCTACCAGGCTGAGCTAAGGGCGGTTACTGTATTCTAGCCGCCGGATTCGACTTAAGAGTTCCCTTTCAACAGCGGTGTGATCCGCCATACCGCGGACGTCTCGGGTCGCGACCGGCCCCCCTCGACCTCGCTCGTCGCGCGCGGTTTTTAAGTCGCTCGCGGCGGGAGCGAGCGTATGGCCGACGGCGACGACAGACAGGCGACGTTCGGGTCGGACGGGAGCTTGGAGACCGACACGACGCCGGACGCGACCGGCGAAAACGACTTCGGCGAGCCGAAAGAGCCGAACGAAACCGACGGCGGCTACAGCCGCTACGCCGTCTCCAGCCTCCTTCAGAAGGCCGTGCGCCGCTCCGACGAGGAGGTCGCCGCGTGGGCCGCCTGGGAGTTGGCCCGCTCCGGGTACGCGTGGAACCTCTGGGACCGCCTGACGCTGTACATCGTCGAGGACCTCCGCGCCGGCAGCGAGGTCGCCCTGACGATCGAGCGCTACGAGGAACTCGCCACCGAGCGGTGGGAACCCGCCGAGTGGAAGGGTCGTCTCTGTGCGATCCACGCCGCGCTGGCGGCCGCCCGAGCGCAGTCGACGCGTGAATCGCCCAACGCCGACGAGTACTTTCGAGCCGTCGCCGACCAACGCGCCGAGGCCCGCGAGCGCGGCGAGGAGCCAGCCCACGATTTCCCAGTCGGCGACCTCGAACCCGAGGGGACGTTCGACGCGATATTCGACGGCCACACCGGCGAGGGGTCGAAACGCGGGCGCGGCACGCGCTTCTTCAAGACCCGAGGCGCGCGCGTCGGCCCGGAGGGCGAGGGCGAGCACAGCGCCCGTTGGCAGCGCCTCGCGATGCTGCTCGACGACGATCACGACTACTCCGCAGCCGAACTCGACCGCGCCGTCGAACCGGTCGACCCCGACGATCCGTGGCGCGAGCCCGGCCCCGTCGGCGACGCCGACGACGAGGGCGACGGTCGGCAAGACGAGGCCGGCGGCGATGACGGGGACGACACCGACGACTCGCGCGGCTCTCTCTGACTTCTCGTCGTAAGCGACGACGATCCGGCGGGCGAAACCCGGCAGCGGACCGGCGTCTCTCTCCCCTCGCGGACGGCGGCGGACGAACTACCGCATCCCGGTGGCCGGTTCCGCCAATCCTTATCCTCCGGAGCCCGAAACGGGGACCATGACCGATGTAGCAATCGTTGGTGGCGGACCGGCCGGGCTCAGCGCGGGACTGTTCGCGGGCAAGAACGGCCTCGACGCGGTCCTGTTCGACACCGACAAAACCTGGTTGCACAAGGCACACCTGTTCAACTACCCCGGAATCGGCTCGGTCGGTGGCAGCGAGTTCCTCGCGACCCTCCGCCAGCAGGCCGACGACTTCGGCGTCGACCGCCGCCAGGGCGAGGCCGTCAAGGACGTCGCAGCGGCTGACGAGGGATTCACCGTGACGACCGAAGAGGGCGAGTACGAGGCCGACTACGTCGTGCTGGCGACCGGCGCGAGCCGCGACCTCGCCACGTCGCTCGGCTGCGCGCTCGGCGACGACGACACCGTCGACGTCGACGTCTCGATGGAGACCAGCGTGGAGGACGCCTACGCGACGGGCGGAATGGTCCGCGCCGAGGAGTGGCAGGCGGTCATCTCGGCCGGCGACGGCGCCGCCGCGGCCCTCAACATCCTCTCGAAGGAGAAAGGGGAACACTACCACGACTTCGACGTCCCCGACACGGCGACGTCGGTGTTCGGCGGCCTGATCGACGACGACGAGTGACGTCCGGCGCTCCGACTCTTCCTTTTTAATCCCCGTCCAACCGCTCAGTCGCTTGCCACGCCCATCGCACCCCACGCGTGGCCACTATCGTGGTCTCGATTACGATCGGCGTCGGGCATCGCAGGACACTCGCGCGGGACTCGACGGGTGAACCGGGGGACGTCAGCGGACGACCGTCACCGTCACCGGCGCCTCACCGACGACGCTCGTCGCCACCGTTCCAAGCAGCCGACGGGTGATGCTCCCCCGCTCGCCGCCGTGCCCACCCATGACGACGTGGTCGACGCCGGTGGCGTCAACGTACTCGAGGATGGTCTCGGCCGGGTCACCAGTCTGGACCACCGTCTCGACGGTTCGGTCGGCGGCGGTGGCCTGTGTCCTCGCTCGTTCGACGAGGCGGTCGGCCCGGTCGCGCGCGTCCTCGCGACGACTTTCGTCGGCGTCGAGCACGCCTCCCTCGCTCATCGAGGCGTCGAGCGGCGTCACCACGTTCAGCACCGTTACCCGGCAGTCGAACAGTTCGAGCGCCTGCGCAAGCGCCTCGTCGGCCAGCGGCGACCCGTCGAGGGGGACGAGGACGTGTGACGGAGCCATGTGACGGCTTGCGTCCCGGCATACATATCGACGGTGATCCGTCACGGAGCGCGTGGGGTGGAGGGACGAACGCTTCAACAACAGATGCGGCGATCGGCGTCAGCGAGACGCGGTTACTCGCCCGTCTCGATCGGCGCGCCGACGAGGTTGCCCCACTCGGTCCACGAGCCGTCGTAGTTGCGGACGTCCTCGTAGCCGAGCAGTTCGTGCAGGAGGAACCACTCGATCGAGGAGCGTTCGCCGACGCGGCAGTAGGTGATCGTCGACTCGTCGCCGTCGACGCCGGCGTCGGAGTACAGTTTGCGGAGCTCATCCGCGCTCTTGAACGTACCGTCCTCGTTCAGCGTGGTTCCGATCGGGACGTTGCTCGCGCCGGGGATGTGTCCGCCGCGCTGGGCAGTCTCGTTGAGTCCCTCGGGGGCGATGACCTCGCCGGAGAACTCCTCGGGCGAGCGGACGTCGACCATGGGAATCCCCTCTTCGATCGCCTTGTCAATGTCGTCTTTATAAGCGCGGACGCTCTCGAAGGGGCCGCGGGCCTCGTACTCGCGCGGCGTGAACTCCGGTTCCTCGGTGGAGAGCGGGTAGTCGTTGGCGACCCAGTACCCCTTTCCGCCGTCGATCACGCGGACGTCCTCGTGGCCGTAGTACTTGTAGATCCAGTAGCCGAACAGCGCGAACCAGTTGGGGACGCGGCCGCCGCCGTAGACGACGACCGTCGTGTCGGCGTCTATGCCGGCCTCGCCGTTCCGGGCCGCGAAGTCCGCCTTCGAGACGATGTCGCGCTCCGTCTCGTCGGTGAACACCTCGTCCCACTCGAAGTTCAGCGCGCCGGGGATGTGGCCCTCCTCGTACGGCGTGTACTCCGACTCGTCGGTGACGGTCGGGTTGTTAATCTCGACGAGCCGGAGGTCGGCGTCGTCGTCCTGAAACGCGTCGAGGTTCGATTCCACCCAGTCCGCGGTGACGAGTACGTCTTCTGGCATCGGTTCCCGTTACGCACGCAACCTGTTTTGAAGGCCCGATACGGGTCGTCGTTGCCGTCGTCTCTGACGCTGCGAGCCCGCCGACCTCTCGCACGACTCGCTGCGCCCGCTCAACGCAGCGAGGCCGCTACCGGATCACCGTCACGGGGACCCTCGCCTTGTCGACGACGCTCTTCGCGACGCTCCCGACGACGTGCTCGTGTTTCGCGCTCAGCCCGCGGTGACCGACATAGATTGCGGTAACGTTCGCCTCGGCCGCGTACTCCGCAACGGCGTCGGCCGGGCGTCCGGTGAGGAGCTGGGTCTCCACGTCGATGACCTCGTCGCCGACCGCCTCCTCGGCGAGCGCTTTGGCGTTCGCGAGGACGCTCTCTCCGGCCTCGACCGCTGCCTCCTCTCCCGGGAGGATGATCGTCCCGTTGACGAGCTCCGAGTCCGGCGTCAACACGTGGACTATCTCGAGGGACTCGTCGAACGCGGCCGCCTGTCGCGCCGCGTACCTGACGGCCTTGTCACTCTCTGTCGATCCGTCGATGGCCACGAGATAGCTCATACCGAGATATCGGTGCGGATAGAATATAACTCCTGTCGGGTGTTCTCACGCCCTGCGGTTCCACGCCCCGTGTCAGTCAGTTCGCGGAGCGCTTTCGTCTCCTGCGTCTCCGCCGTCGAGCGGGACGCGGTCGCCGTCGGACGCGTGGACTGCTTCGAGCGTGCGCTGGACTCGGGTCGCCTCGCCAAAGGAGACGAGGTCACCGGCGTCGCCGTCCATCGCCGCTGCGAACTCGGTGAGAAGCGCGGCGGTGGTGTCGCCGCGCTCGTCGACGAGGGTTCGCTCGCTCTCGCGGCCGCGGTCGCGCACGAGCCGGTGCCACGCCGTCAGCGAGAGCGACCCGTCGTCGCCGACGACCGTAATCGCGTTCACCTCGTCGCCGGCGTGGTCACAGAGCAGGTCGAGCGTCCCCCGGACGCCGTCGGCCCGGAACGTCCCGACGGCGTCGTTCTCGTACGCGTCGGGGCCGGCGTAGCCGACGTCGGCGCTCACCGAGTCGACGGAGCCGAACAGCTCCTGCACGCCGAACAGGAAGTGGGTGCCGACCTCTCGAAGCGGGCCGCCCTGCTCGCGTGACTCCAGCCAGGCGACCTCCTGCCACTCGCGCGGCCACTGCGGGAACCGGAAGCGGAGTTCGACCCGTCGCGGGTCGCCGATCGCCCCCGCCTCGACCAGTTCGCGGAGCCTGACGAATCCCGGCGTGTACCGGAACGGGAGGTTCACCGCGGTCGCGAGGTCGCTTTCGGCGGCGAGCGCGGTCATTCGCGCGCCGGCCTCGGCGTCGGCGGCGATGGGCTTTTCACAGATCACGTGACGTCCGGCGTCGAGCGCGTCGGCGACCACCGTCTCGTGGGCGAGCGGGGGGACGCCGACGTACACTGCGTCGAGCCCGTCTCGCGACACGAGTTCGGTGTGTTCGGTCGTCGTGGCCGTCGATTCGGTACCGTACTCGGCCGCCAGCGACGCGGCTCGGTCGGCGTCGAGGTCGCAGGCGGCGGCGAGCGCGTACCGATCGTGGGCGTCTATCGCGGCGGCGAGTCGGTTCCCGATCACGCCGCAGCCGACGATCCCGATATCGTACATGCGTCGAGAAACGGGCCGGGAATCTTGTACCTTCGGAGACGGCGTTGCAGCGCCGCCGACTCAGTCGGGGTTGACCGCCCGCGAGAGCATCTCGCCCCACGGCTCGAAGCCGTAGCGGTCGTAGAAGGCCCGAGCGCGCTCGTTCGCGGGATCGACGTCGAACACGATCCGATCCAGCGGCAGCGACTGGTCGCTCGCGATGTCGATGGCGGCGGCCATCAGGTCGTCCGCGACGCCCGTGCCGCGGTGCGCCGGCGCGACGTACAGCTCGTTGATCACGGCGGCGTCCCAGATCATCGTCAGTCGCTCGGGCAGCACGAAGACGTAGCCGACAATCTCGCCGGCGTTGCCGGTCGCTTCGTCGTCGGCCTCTCCTTCGGCCCCCTCGACGGCGACCGTCACGCACCGCTCGTCGTCGGCGACGCATCGGTCGACCCACGCGAGCCACTGGTCCCGGTACTCGTCGGTGAGTTTATCCTCGTAGACGCTCGCTTTCGCGTCGCCGCCGGTGTTCTCGCCGAGCCCGCGCTCGAAAGCGCGCTTGCAGTCGTAGAGCCCGTCGGCGTCGGTCGTCGCGTCGTACGGACGGAGCGTCACGGTCATGCGCTCTCATCAGTATCAGTGGACATAGTCCCGTCGCCTGCGCCCTCCGACTCGTCACCGTCGCCGTTCAGCACGAACTTCGCAAGCGCGGGGACGAACGTCCCGATATCGGTGACCATCCCGATCGCCTGCGCCGAGCCGCGGTCGAGTAGTTGGGTGACGGTCGCGGGGTTGATGTCGACGCAGACGGTCTTCGTCGTCGACGGCAGGCAGTTCCCGACGGCGACCGAGTGGAGCAGGGTGGCGAGCATGATCACGACGTCGGCCTCGTGAGCCTGGTCGCGGATCGCGTTCTGTGCCTCCACCGCGTCGGTGATCGTGTCCGGAAGCGGCCCGTCGTCGCGGATCGACCCGGCGAGAACGACGTCGACGTCGTTCTCGATGCACTGGTACATCACGCCCTCCGTCACGATTCCCTCGTCCACGGCGGCCTCGATCCCGCCCGCACGGATGATCTCCGAGATGGTCCAGATGTGGTGTTTGTGTCCCTTTCGCGGGTGTTCGAGCGTCTCGACGTTCATTCCCAGCGAAGTGCCGTACAGCGAGCGCTCCAGGTCGTGGGTCGCGAAGCCGTTGCCGGCCGAGAGCGAATCGACGAACCCCGCTTCGACGAGGTCGGCGAGCGCGTCGCCGGCCCCCGAATGGATCACCGCCGGCCCGGCGACGACCATCACGTTCCCGCCCGAGCGCTTCACGTCGCGGAGCGCCGCCGCGACCTCGCGGATGGTCGACTCCGAGGGCCGCTCAGCCGAAACGCCGCCCTGCATGAAGCCGAAGGCACCGCCCCCGCTTCGCGGACGTTCAGGGGGGTTCACGCGGATTCCGGACTGGTCCGTCGCGACGAGGTCACCCTCCTCGATCGCGTTGAGCACCTTCGTGTGGGCTCGCGGACTCCCGTTTCGGCCGCCTTCTGGCTCGATGACGAGCGCGCAGTCCATCTCGATCCGCTCGACGTCGATCCACTCGCCGTCGTACAACACCTCGGTCGGATGATTCGTGGTGGAGTAGAAATTCGGCGGCACGACCCGGTCCGCCGGCGCCGAAACGAGGTGTACCTCGCTCGGGTCCTCGAGGACCGCGCCGTTCTGGTGGAGCTCGTGGAGGATCGCTTGCAGCGTCTCCGGCTC
Organism: Halorubrum wangae; assembly: GCF_051194135.1. Taxonomy (NCBI): domain Archaea; kingdom Methanobacteriati; phylum Methanobacteriota; class Halobacteria; order Halobacteriales; family Haloferacaceae; genus Halorubrum; species Halorubrum wangae. The sequence continues at coordinate 10,440 of NZ_JBLZNH010000004.1, forward strand.
GTCCGCGGAGACCGTCAGTCGGCAGTACGACTCCTCGTCCTCGTGTTTCCCCACGTCGAACTGCTCGACGTCGAAGGACCCCCCGAGGTCCATCACCGCGCCGAAACAGCGCTGCATCGTTCCGCTGTCGATGATGTGCCCCTCGAGTTCGACGGTCCGGGCGTGGCTCATATCCAATCGTTTCGTTCCGAAGAGAAACCCGTTTCCCTCCCGAGGGGGGCGGCTGCGCGGCAGCGACCGACGGCCGTCAGTCCCGCCGCCTCAGATCAGGCCGAGCGCCGACATGATCTGGTTCCCGAAGATCATCGCCACCAGTCCGGCCAGCATGACGAGTCCGGACGAGACGGTTATCGTGCGGACCGCGGCGTGCCGGTCGGATATCGGGACCCGGCTGATCACCGCCTCGGCGACCATCCGGAGGATTCGACCGCCGTCCAGCGGGAACGCGGGCAGGCAGTTGAACAGCGCGAGTTGGACGTTGATCCAGCCGGTCCAGAAGAGGAGGTTCGCGAGCAGGAAGGTTCCGCCTCCGAGCGCGCCAAGTGCCCCCTCGACGACGAAGAAGTTTGTCACCTCGCCGGTGAACCCCGCGAAGTTGAACGGGAGCCCGAACAGACTTCCGAGCGGGAGGATGAGCGCGATGAATACGAGCCCGAGCGGCGAGCCGGTTACCCCGTCGAGTGGGACGCCGCCGCTCGTGTTCTGTCCGGCGTCGCCGCCGAGCAGTTCGAGGTAGGCACCGGCAGGGTACTCGGAGACGCCGAAGTCGTCGAGTGCAAGCCCACTGGAGCCGGGGAACACCGTCACGCCGACGAAGCCGCCGTCGCGGTTCGGGTGGGGGTCGAGTTCGACGTCGTACACCTGCCGCTCGTCGGCCGCGTCGTACGCGATCACCTCGACAGTCGTGCCGGCCTCACGGTCGCCGAGGACGGTCGAGAGCGCGCCAGCGTCGTGGATGCGCTCCCCGTCGATAGAGACGATCGTCAGCGGCTCACCGGGCGCCGCGCCGGCGGCGTCGAGCGGGCCGTCCGCCTGCACGCCGAGGGCGTACGCGCCGACCGGAATCTCGGCGGTGGTCGCGTTCGCGTCGCCCCCGTCGGCGTCCGTCACCGACACGGTGGCGCGCTCAGCGTCGCCCACGGCGTCGTAGAACCCGCTCTCGGTCGATACCGGCTCGCCGTTCACCGACGCGACCGATAGCGGCGCGTTACTAACCGTCACGCCGAGCGCGTTGCCGCCGGCGGACCCGATGATCTGCAGCTCGCGATCCACCTCCACGGTGCGCTCGCCGTCGCCGTCGTCGGCCGTGACCGTCACCGTATCGCCCGCGTCCGCGATGGCCGCCTCGAACTCACTCGCCGTCTCGACCGGAGTGCCGTCGACCTCGACGAGCCGGTCGCCGGCCGCGAGACCGGCGGTGTCGGCAGACGATCCCGGCGTCACCTCGCCGACGGCGTACCCCGGCGCCGGCGAGATGGCCCCGACGACCGGACCGAACAGCAGCGCGAACACGACCACCGTGAGCAGCGTGTTGGCGGTGACGCCGGCGGCGAACATCCGGGCACGGGCGCCGCGGGACGCCTCTTGGGTCGCCTCCTCGTTCGGCTCGACGAACGCACCCACGGGCAAGAACGTGAAGAAGACGAGCCCCATCGATTCGATGTCGATTCCCTCGACGCGGCACAACAGGCCGTGTGCCCCCTCGTGGACGACCATCGCGACCGCGAGGCCGGCGATGATCTCGGGCGCGACCGACAGCGGGAGGAAGTCGTTGACGCCGGGGATGATGAGGAAGTTCTGCGGCTGCTGGATCGCGGAGGGCTGCGCGGTGTTCAGCGACGACGCCGCGGACGACAGGATCAGGAAGAACGACCCGACCATCGCCACCAAGGCCCCGCCGAGCCCCAGGTTCGCGAGCGCACGCCAGAACCGCTTCGGGGAGGCGAGACGGTTGAGAAAGATTCGGCCGCGGAGGGTTCGGAGGGTCAGTATCGGACCGGAGACGCCGACCGACTCGGGGAGTATCCCACGGTTCCGAAGCCACAGCGCGGCCGCGGAGTACGCGAGGACACCGGTGAGGACCCAGAGGAGCGTGTTCTCGGCGAACTGGTCCAGCAGCGCGTTCATGCCTAACCGATCCGTGTCCGTCGGGTGTAAGGCGTTCGGTTACCGGTACACGTCGGGCGGGGATCGGAGCCGCGCCGCCGGCGAGGAACGGCCGAGAACTCAACACCCAAGTACCCCGCGGGTCAACGACGGTGTATGTTCGCGCTCATCGACTTCGTCTCACGGCTCGTCGGCGACGTCGGCCGCTTCGTCGACATCTTCCTGAACGACCTCATCCTCGGCGCCGGTGACCCGCTCTCGGCGCTGCTCGTCCTCGTCGGACAGGTGCTCATCATCGCCTCCGTCGCCGCGCTCGGCTACGCCGCAGTCGGGGCGCTCTTACAGGAAATCGGCGTCACGCTCCCCTCGCTCGGCGGTCGCGGACGCTCGGAGTGAGGTGAGCGAGAGGCCGAATTCCACCCGACTGAGGGGTGGCACGAAGTCCCGGCTGACGATGCGGAGCGTGGTGTAGATTGCGACGATCGTCCAGAGGCTTTAAAAGAACTCGCCGACCGACTCGGCCGCCAGATCGACTGCAGTCTCCAGGTCCGGCCCGAGCGGCGACCCGACGACGAGTCCGTCGGCGTGCTCGGCCACGGCGCCGGCGCGTTCGCGGACCGTCTCCGGCGAACCGGCCATACAGAAGGCGTCGACCATCGCTGGCGTCACGCGGTCGAAGGCCGCAGAGAACTCGCCGGCCGAGACGCGCTCGCCGATTTCGGACGCCGCGTCGGGGTCGATCCCGTGCCGCTTCAGCACGGGGGGTGCCGCGCCTCCGACGATGAACGCGACCGGCGGGCGCGCCGCCTCTCGCGCGGCATCGGCGTCCTCGTCTATCGAGACCGCGGCGTACGCGATCAGGTCGAAGTCGCCGCGGCGGTCCGGGCGGTCCGTGAGCCCGTCGTCGACCTGCTCGCGGGCCCACGCGAGGTCCTTCGGATGCGAGCCGTTGTACAGCAGGCCGTCGGCGTGCTTCGCGGCCATCCGGCACATATGCGGACCCTCGCCGCCGACGTGGACCGGAATCGACGCGCCCTGAGGGGGCTCGTAGTTGAGCCCCGCCTCGCTGGCGTCGAAGGTCCCGTCGTGGTCGACGCGCTCGCCGGCCCACAGCTTCTGAGCCGTCTTGAACGCCTCCAAAACGGACCGGAGTCCGCGCTCGTCGGCGAGCCCGAGGTTCGCGAGCGTGGAGGGGTCTCCGGGGCCGAGTCCGAAGACGGCACGCCCCTCCGACAGCTCGTCGAGCGTGGCGACCTTCGAAGCGAGCGTCACCGGGTGAGTCTCGTACGGGTTGGCGACGCCCGGTCCGAGTCGAACGGAGTCCGTGGCGGTCGCGAGCTGTGAAAGGAACGCCCACGGGTCGCGGTTGTTGTAGTGACACGTCGAGTAGACGGCGTCGTAGCCGGTCTCCTCGGCGCGGACGCCGAGGTCGACGAGGCGGTGCAGGTCGTGTTCTGGGGTGAGTTCGATGCCGAGCATGTCAGTGGTCCTCGAAGCTCCAATCGCGCAGCGCCTGCCGGACGAAGTCGCCCTCGACTTCGCGGAAGTGGTTGTCCGAGCCCTCGTGGTCGCCGAACGCCCAGTCGCGGACGACGACGACGGGAGTGCCGCCGTCCCCCTCGCCGGCGACGAGGTTCGCCGCCGCCGCGAGCTCGTCTATCACGTTCTGGACGGTGACGTCCATCTCACGGCCGTCGCGGTCGAGTTCGCCGCGCCAGTCGCGGCTCGCGGGCAGGCCCGCCCAGCCGATGGCGACACCGCGCTGACCGTGTCGGAACGGCCGCCCACAGGTGTCGCTGACGACGACGCGGTCGGCCGCGATGCCCTCGCGGACGCGTTCCGCGCTCTCGGAGGGGCGCTCCGGGAGCAACAACAGGTCGCCGTCGGGGACGTTCGACCGGTCGATACCGGCGTTGACGCTGATGTGACCGAAGCGTGTCGCCGTCAGGAGAAACGGGGCCTCCATGATCAGTTCCGTCGACTCCTCGATGACGGCCTGCGCGAAGCGCGGGTCCTTCTTTTCGCCGGCGATTTCCGATAGCCGGTCCGCCACCTCGTTCGCGCGCGGCCCGGCCGGGAACTCGGAGAGGTCGTACGTTCGCCCCTCCGCCTTGGAGACGACGGTGCTGGCGACGACGACGACGTCGTCCTCGCGGAGGTCGACGCGCTCGTCGATCATGGCCGCGAGGTCGTCACCCGCCCGGATCTCCGGGAGGTCCGGGACGGCGAACAGCTCCATACGTCACCCTGCGAGGCGCCGAGGAAAAACCCCGCCGGTACCGGGTCGGTTTGACGGTACCGACCGGTGGCCCGCCCGCGACCGACGACGCCGGTCGCTCCGCACGGCTTTTAACTGACTCGGCCGAACTTATCGCGTGCATCTCCACGTCCGGTACGAGGGGGACGACGACCCCGACAAGTGCACGGCCCGGAAGCTCGCGCGGTTCGACCTCGCGGAACTACACCGCTCCGACCGCGCCACGCCCTACGGCGTCGTGCTCAACCCGCACGCCGAGCGCGCCCTTTCGCCGGCCGACGCGGACGTGGCCCGCGAGAACGCGCTCGTGGCGCTCGACTGCTCGTGGGAGTCCGCGGGCGAGAAGATGTTCAGCCTCCCCGGCGAACACCGCGCGCTCCCGTACCTCGTCGCCGGCAACCCCGTGAACTTCGGGCGACCGATGCAGCTCACCACGGTGGAGGCGTTCGCCGCCGCGCTCCACATCCTCGGCGAGCCCGACCACGCGGCGGAGATCATGGCGAAGTTCACGTGGGGGGAGACGTTCCTCGACCTCAACGAGGAGCCACTTCGACGGTACGCGGACTGCGAGGACTCCGCCGAGGTCGTCGCGGTCCAGCAGGAGTACCTCGACCGGGAATAGCGCGGCTTCACACTCGTCGTTTCGCCCTCGACTAACGCCCAGACGGATACCGGAACCAAACGGGGGTGCGACAAGGCTTTTCCACGAATCGCACGTATCAGTAGACGATGGTTTCCACCGGAGACATCGCACCCGACATCTCGGCGACGATCGGTACGAGCGACCACGAACCGTTCGAACTCGACGACCACCTCGACGACGGCCCGGTGGTGCTCGCGTTTTTCCCCGGCGCGTTCACGCCGCCGTGCACGAACGAGATGGTGGCGTTTCAAGAGCACGCCGACGCCTTCGACGAGGCCGGCGCATCGATCTTCGGGGTCAGCGCCGACTCCCCGTTCTCGCAGGGCGCCTTCCGCGAAGAGTACGACATCGAGTTCGACCTCGTGAGCGACATGAGCGGCGATGCGATCCGAGCGTACGACCTCGAGATGGATATTGCCGATCTGGGCCTTCATGACATCGCCAACCGCGCCGTCTTCGTGCTCGACGAGTCGGGTGAGGTCGTCTTCGACTGGACCGCCGACGATCCGACGAACGAGCCCGACTACGAGGCGGTGCTCGACGTGGCACGCTCCGCGTAACACCGGATCTCGATCCGCCGACCGTCGGCGCTTTTTATATCCCAGTCAGTCCCCGAGCACGCCGCCGATAGCCCCCGCCAACGCCGAGTCGATGGCGAACAGTAACGTCAGGAAGAGCCCGACGACAAGGATACTCGCCCCGCCGAGCAGGCTTCCGATCGGTCCGCCGGCAAGTCCCACGAGTCCGCCGAACGCGGCCAGGATCAGGGTGACGACGACGCCGCTCACGGAGCCGGCCAAGAGGCCGTGCCACGTCCCGGAGAGGAGCCCGCCTCCGGCGACGTAGCCGGCGACGAATCCGCCTATCAGTCCCGCACCGATGTGGCCGACGACCGGGGCGAACGTCGCGAGCAGTCCGGCGATCAGCATCACGACGAAGCCGTAGCCGACGGCGCGCCAGTCTGTCATACCTACCGATAGTCGGCCGCGAGGTAAGTATTCGCCGGCACGTCACGGGCGTCTGGATTTAAGACGCTCAGCACGCTATCTCTACGGCGTGCCCTCCCATTCGCCTCCCTCGGCCGAGGAGACCGTCTCGGCGGAAGCCGACGGTGACATCGCCGCCGCGAGTGACTCGGCCGACTCCCCGGAGTCGACAGACGCCATCGAGTGGGGGCCGGTCCGTTTTGACCGCCTTCGTTCGCTGGCGCTCGGCGGGACCGTCGCCGCGGCCGTCCTCGTCCTCGCGGTGCTCGCGGCCGTCGCGGTAGGAGTCGGCGCCTCGCTGCTCGGAGGCGACGGTCCGCCGACGGCGGCGTTGGCGGTGGCCGTCGTCCTCCTCGTCGGCGGTCCGGTGTCGCTGCTCTACTGGATCGTCGCCTACGACCGAACCTCCCCGGCGCGGCGCCGAGAACTCGCGTCGCAGTTCGGCGACTACTCTTTCGACCCCTCGCGGTTCCGTCCGGGCTGGACCCTCGCCGGCGCGGGGGCCGTGCTCGCCCTCGCCGTCGCGGCGACCGGGATCGGCCCGCTTCCCGACTTCCCGTCGCTGTCACCGGTACTCGCGCCGCTGGTCGTCTCGCTCCTCTCGTTCACGCCGGCCTTCGCGGGCTCGCGAGGGACCGACGTGCGGCTCGATCCGGGGGCGATGTGCGTGGAGCGGACCTACCTGAGCCACGATCGGACGCGCTCGGACGACCTCGGATCCGTAATCCGGACGCGCCGGATCGATCTCCCGTGGGTGACCGTCTTCCTGCTGGCGTACCGCGGGAACGCGTGGTACCGCTCGACGCCGTGGCTGTTCGTTCCGACCGACCTCGCGGACGAGGTGGATCGGGGTCTCACCGAAGCACTCGCGCGGAGCGACGGCCCCGACCGCGCCAGCGTCCCGGAGCGGTTCATCCTCGCGATCCTCGGGTCGGCTTCGCTCGTCGTGGGACTCGCGATGGCCGTCGCGGCGGGAGAGGGGGCAGCTGGCGTCCTGTTAATGCTCCTGACGGCGCCGTTCAGCCTCCTCTTTTTGGCGCTCGCGGCGCGGCTGTGACGGCCGCCCGAAGCGCCGCGCCCTCGCCTCGTCGACACCGGACGTGACAACCCCTACCACGCGACTCATATACTCGGCTCTCCTACCGTGATACATGGACAGCAAGCGTCTGGAGAACGCATTGGCGGAGGCGTTCGGCGGGACCGAGGCCGAGCGGCGGACGGTCGCCCGTGCGGCCGGCGACCTCGCCGACTCCGGCCGGCCATCCGAGGACCGCGGGCACGCGCTCACCGTTCCCGGCGTGATCGACCATCTCGAGGACGCGCCCGACGGCTCCTCCGTCGTCGAGCGCTGGAACTGGTGGATCGGTGCGCTCGACGCCGCCTACGGCGGCTACGACTACTTCATGGTGCGGTTCGTTGAGGGAGACGAAGAAGCGGGACTCCGTCGATAGTCCGGAGTCGGGTCGTGGCGGTCGCGGTCGGTCGATCGACCGGGAAATCGGCTCCCGATCGGCGTCAGCATCGAGTTCAGATCGCCTTCGCTCGGCGGTGAGCCGTTTACTTTCAGTTTCACTCCGGACATGGCTCGGTTATAGGGGCATTCCGGTCATCCGGCCAAGTATGAGCGCGACTACCCACGACCGACCGCAGTACGCGACGCCGACGCGCGTGGACGTCACCGACTGTCGAACGGACCGGATCGCCGAGCGTGCCCGGATGAACCGTGTTCGCGGCAGCGAAGTCTCGATAGAGCGCCGCGGCGGCCGGACGTTTCTTGTGACGCGCCCGTCGGAGTAATTGGTTGTCCGTCGAAGTAATCGGTCGTCCGAGGCGTCGAGCGCGAGTCAGTCGTCCGCCACGAGCTGGCTCCGCCCGACGCCGCCGTCGGAGAGCAGACTGTCGAAGCCGATACCGAGCGACTCGTCGGTCTGTGCGACGGACTCCTCACGGGACATGTCGGTCGCCAGCGCCCGGATCGCGTCCACGTTCTCCGGCACGACGTCGGCCTCTTGGTGGACGTTCTGGAACAGGTACAGGTCTCGGTCTTCCATGTGTACGGACTCCTCCCAGACGCAGTTCTCCCAGAGGTCGCCGCGCGGACGGCCGACGTCGGCCGCGTAGTCTTTCAGCGCGCCGGCGCCGTCGATGCCGGCGCCTTCGGGAATCATGAACACGCGACTCTGGTCGCGGAGGAGTTCCGTGACCGCGGCGGTGCTCGGCGCGGTGTCGAGCGTGACGTTGAGACTGTGGGTGTGCATCGCCGTGACGGGGGCCCGTAAGGCGGCCGTGTCGACGGGAACGTCCGGGAGGACGGTGCCCACGTCCGGACCGTGATGGGAGGGGAGCGTCACCGGATCGGGCACGAGGTCGTTAATCGGGCCGCGGTCGGTCTCGCTCGGGTCGCCGCCGCGCCGAACGAGGGTCACGCGCGCCTTCTCGACGCCGTACTCCTCGTCGAGGGGCGCGAGTATCCGAGAGAGCCCGGTAGTGTTACAGGAGACGACACGGAGGGAGTCAGCGCCGCGGGCCGCCTCGTAGCTGGCTCGAGAGTTAAACGAGGCGTCGGCGACGGAGGCGTCTTCGCCGCCCTGATAAATCGCCGGCACGCCGTGGGCGTCGTACGTCGATTGATTCGCTTCCCCGATCCCTGACGGACAACAGTCGACGATGACGTCGATGTCGGCGAGCAGGTCGGAGAGCGTTCCGGTCACGCCGAGGCCGGCGGCCTCGAACGCGTCGACCCGATCGTCGATCCCGGCGTAGAGGTCGTATCCACGTCGCACAGCGGCCTCGGCGCCGTAGTCGGGGGTCGTCTTCGTCACGCCGACGACTTCCATGTCAGGCTGGGCGGCGACCGCGTCCGCAACGCGTTTGCCGATAGTGCCGTAGCCGTTGACGCCCACAAGTATCATATACTATCTATCCTTCGCGTACCGGCATAATCTTTTCGAGGAATTTAGAAAGAAATTAACTACGCCGTGAGTAATCGGTCGGTAAATTCGGGCGACGTAGCGCTGTAACTGAGTTACGAAAGAGAGTAAACAAGCGCGAATACGAAGGACTAACGCCTGTGAACGCCATTATTGAGCTATGACCTCGGACCTTTCGGAGGCGGCTTCGACCGCCGTGAACCAGTGTCTGAACGTCGCGGCCGACGAGTCGGTCGTCGTCGTCACCGACGACGAGCGCAAACGCATCGGAGAGGCCCTGTACGAAGCCGCGAACGACGTCACCGACGACGCGACGGTGCTTCGGTACCCGCCGGCCGAGCAGCACGGCACCGAGCCGCCCGCTCCCGTGGCGGCTGCCATGGCCGAGAGCGACGTCTTCCTCGCGCCGACGACGAAGAGCCTCAGCCACACTCGCGCTCGCGGGGCCGCCTGCGACGCCGGCGCTCGCGGCGCGACGCTCCCGGGGATCACGGAGGACGTGTTCGTCACCGGGCTCGACGCGAACTACGCCGCCATCGAGGCCGCGTGCGACGACGTGCTCGCGCAGGTCGCCGGCGCCGACGAGGTGCGCGTCACCTCCCCCGCGGGCACCGACGTCACGTTCGGCATCGGGGACCGCGAGTGGCTCTCCGACACCGGCATGGTGCGCGCGCCCGGCGACTTCTCGAATCTCCCCGCTGGCGAGGTGTTCGTCGCGCCCGAGACCGCGACGGGCACCTTCGTCGTCGACGGGACGATGATGCCGCACGGGCTGCTCGACGAGGGGCACGAACTGACGTTCGAGGTTGAGGACGGACTCGTCACCGCCATCGACGACGACGCGGTGCGCGCCGACATCGAGGCGGCCGCGGAGTCTGTCGGCGACGCCGCGTACAACCTCGCCGAACTCGGAATCGGAACCAACGTCGGCGTCGACGAACTGGTCGGCTCCGTCCTCTTGGACGAGAAGGCCGGCGGAACAGTCCACATCGCGATCGGCGACGACGCCGGGATCGGCGGAGAGACCGACGCCCCGATCCACCTCGACGGCATTCTCCGGAACCCCACTGTCTACGCCGACGGCGACGCGATCGAACTCCCGACCGCGTAGGAGCCGCTCGGGCGGCGCCTCCTTCACTCCACGAGCGCGAGTGCGACGCCAGCCACGTCGCGCACGCCGATCACCTGGTGTCGCCAACCGTCGCCGGCGTCGACGCACAGCGTCCCGGCCGCCGTGACGGCGACGGAGACGCCGGGGCCGTAGCCGAGCGCGAGCGCCTCCTCGTCGACCGGGAGGTCGGCGGCGCGCCAGTCCTCGCTGTCCCATCCGTCGGTCTCTTGGCCGCGCTCACGCTCGTGCTCTCCGTTGGGTTCGTCGCCGTCGCGGGTCCAGAGGTCGCCGTCGACGACCGCCATCGCGTGGCCGTCGCCGTCCGCCGCGACCGCCGTGGCGGTCCCCGTCAGCGCCGTCATCCACCCGTTACCGAGCCAGTAGAGCCCCGACCCGGTCGCCGCGAGCGGCATCCCGGAACCGGCGACGTCGCGGGCGTCGTCGAGTCCGACCGAGACGACGTCGTAGCCGTCGGCGCCCGTTCCGCCGCCCCCGGTGACGCGATACACTCCGTCTTCGGCGGCGATGAGAGGCCCGTCGATCGCTCGGGGGGTCGACACGGTCCCGACTCGGGAGTCTACCGTCGCGGTCGGCCGTCCGTCGATCACCTCGACGGACATCCGGTCGAGCGCACCCTCCTCGCTCGCGACGAGGAACGCGCCGTCGTGGACGCCCGCGGCGACGGCGGGCTCTCCGGCGGGGGCGCCGAACTTTGGTTCGTCGCCGACCTTGGCGACGCGCAGCCCTTCGGCCGTCGCGATTCCGACGAGGTCGGGTCCGTCGTCGCGCGGGAGCACGGCGACGTCACGGGCGGCATCGCGAGCGACCATGTCGAACGCGCCGACCTTGTCGGCCGACAGCGCCACCCGGACGACGCCGGACCCGGTGGCGACGAACGCGTCGGTTCGACCCGCCGTCCCGGCGTACACGCGCTTCTCCTCGATCGAGATGTCGTCCTCCGCGGGTGCCATCGTGCGGGAGTTCGGTCGGGGGTCTGATAAGCCCCGCGCGCCGGCCCCTCCGGAGACGCCGAGTCACAGAAACCGGTCGACGCCCCATCCTTTCGACGCGCATTAGGTCGGCGACCGCGTACCGCCGCCCGTGCAATCGGTCGCCGTCGAACTCGTCGCCCTGCTCTCCGACGTGGTCCCACGCCTCGTGCGGATAACGACGTTCATCGCGGTCGGCGTCTTCGCCGCCAACGTCGCGGTCGCGTTCGGGCTGATCCGGTACGTCGCCGGACTGGCCGGGTGGCTCACCCGCCCCGCGAACCTCCCCGACGAGGTCGGCACGGCGATCCTCACGACGGCGGCGTCGACGACCGCGGGCTACGCCACGCTGGCGGAGTACCGCGAGTCCGGCTTGCTCGACGACCGCGCGACCCTCGTCGCCGTCACCATCAACACGTTCTTCGGCTTCGTCCAGCACGTGTTCACCTTTTATATTCCCGTCCTGATCCCCATCCTGGGCGTCGAGACGGGCGTCACCTACGTCTCCGCGCGCGCCGGGATCGCCCTCGCGATCACGGTGACGGGCGTCCTCGCCGGCGGCGTCCTGCTCTCCGAGCGCAACGTGGACCGCTCCGTCATCGACGAGGTCGACGCGACCGGCTCCGAGGCCGACGACCGCACGAGCCGAGAGCGCGTCCGCGAGGCGGGCGTGAAATCGTGGGCGACCCTCCGCCGTATCGTCCCCCGTCTCGCGGTCGTCTACACGCTCGTGATCGCGTTCGTCACGTACTACGACGTCGTGGCGCTGACGAGCGTCGCCGAGCCGATCACCGGCCTCCTCGGCCTGCCCGGCGCCGCGGTCCCCGTGATCGCCGTCTACACCCTCGACACGACCGCCGGCGCCGTCACGCTCGCCGGCACCGAGCCCGGTGTGTTCACCACGCGAACGGCCGTCGCGAGCCTGCTCATCGGCGGCATCCTCTCGTTCGCCGTCTCCACGTTCCGACGGTCGATCCCCTTCCAGTACGGTATCTGGGGTGCCGAGTTCGGCACGAAGGTGATCGCCGTCAACACGGCGCTGAAACTCGTCTTCATCTCCCTGACGGTCGCGCTGCTGCTCGCGCCGGTGTGGTGAGGTCGAATCGACGACCGAGTTTAAAAGGAACGGCGGACCGACGTCGCGCCGATTACGCCAGATCGAAGCGATCGAGCCGCATGACCTTCGTCCACGCGTCGACGAAGTCCCGTACGAACCGTTCTTCGGCGTCGTCGCTCCCGTACACTTCCGCGACGGCGCGGAGCCGGGAGTGGGACCCGAAGATGAGGTCCAGTCGGGTGGCCTCCCAAACGACCTCGCCGGACTCGCGGTCGATGCCTTCGAACACGTCGGCGTCGCCCGCGTCGTTGTCGGCGGGCACCCACTCGGTCTCCATATCGAGCAGGTTCACGAAGAAGTCGTTCGTCAGCGCTCCGGGGCTGTCGGTGAGGACGCCGCGGTCGGTGTCTCCGTGGGTGGCGCCGAGCGCGCGCATCCCGCCGACGAGCGTCGTCATCTCGCTGACGTCGAGGTCGAGGAGGTCCGCCTTATCGACGAGCAGCTCCTCGGGCTGGTGCTCGACGCCGTCGCCGACGTAGTTCCGGAAGCCGTCGACGCGCGGCTTGAGCGCCTCGAACGAGTCGACGTCGGTCTGCGCCTGTGACGCGTCCGTGCGCCCCGGCTCGAAGGGGACCGTCACGTCGACGCCGGCGTCCGCGGCCGCCCGTTCGACGGCAGCGGCCCCGCCCAAGACGATCAGGTCGGCGAGCGAGACGCGCACGTCGTCATCGCGGGCCTCGTTGAACGACGACTGAATCTCTTCGAGCGTCTCCAGCACGGCCTCGAGAGTCTCGGGCTCGTTCACGTCCCAGCCGCGCTGGGGGTCGAGCCGGACGCGTGCGCCGTTGGCGCCGCCCCGCTTGTCGCTGTCGCGGTACGTCGACGCGGCGGCCCACGCGGTCTTGACGAGTTGCGGGATCGTCAGGTCGGTCGCGAGGATGTCGGACTTGAGCCCGTCGACCTCGGCGTCCCCGATCAGATCGTGGTCGACCTCGGGGATCGGGTCCTGCCAGATCATCTCCTCGTCCGGCACTTCCGGACCGAGGAACCGCGACGGCGGCCCCATGTCGCGGTGAGTAAGCTTGTACCAGGCCTTCGCGAAGTTCATGCCGAACTCCATCGGGTTCTCCTGGAACCGCTCGACGATCTCGCGGTACTCAGGGTCGCGTTTCAGGGCGACGTCCGTGGTGAGCATCATGGGCGTGACGCTCTCGTCCGGGTCGTGGGCGTCCGGAGCGCTGCCGTGGAGCGACTCGTCGGTCGGCGTCCACTGCCATGCGCCGCCGGGGCCCTTCTCAGGCTCCCACTCGTACTCAAGCAGGTTGTCGAGGTAGCCCATGTCCCACTCGGTCGGCGAACCGGTCCACGGGCCCTCGATCCCGCTCGTGATCGTGTCGCCGCCCTTGCCTGAGCCGTGGTCGCTCTCCCAGCCGAGGCCCTGCGCCTCGATGGGTGCCGCCTCCGGCTCCGGGCCGACGTGCTCGTCGGGGTCGTCGGCGCCGTGGACCTTCCCGAACGTGTGTCCGCCGGCGATGAGCGCGGCCGTCTCCTCGTCGTTCATCGCCATGCGGTCGAACGTCTGGCGGATGTTCTTCGCCGACGCCATCGGATCGGGCTGGCCGTCCGGGCCCTCCGGATTCACGTAAATGAGTCCCATCACGGACGCGCCGAGCCCCGGTTCGATCCCACCGGGCTCGTCGAAGCGCTCCTGAGTGTCCATCTCTGATTCCGGCCCCCAGTAGGCGGAGTCATCGGGCGCGAAGGCGTCCTCACGGCCGCCGGCGTAGCCGAACGTCTTGAATCCCATCGACTCGATGGCGACGTTCCCGGCGAGGATCATCAGGTCCGCCCACGAGAGACTGCGACCGTACTTCTGTTTGATCGGAAGGAGGAGCCGGCGCGCCTTGTCCAGGTTCGCGTTGTCGGGCCAACTGTTGAGCGGGGCGAGTCGCTGTCCGCCGCCGGCCGCGCCGCCGCGGCCGTCCGCGGTTCGGTACGTCCCGGCGCTGTGCCACGCCATCCGAATAAAGAGCGGGCCGTAGTGGCCGTAGTCGGCGGGCCACCACTCGTTCGACGTCGTCATCAGCTCTTCGAGGTCCGATTTCACCTCGTCGAGGTCGAGCGACTGGAACGCCTCACCGTAGTCGAAGTCGTCCTCGTGAGGGCCGACGTCGCGAGCGTTCTGGTCGAGAACCTCTAGGTCCAACTGGTTTGGCCACCAGTCGTGGTTTGTCTTCTGAGACATTCGGTTTCGTCCCTACCTTCCGTCACCTCGAATAAAAGAGTGTTCACTTCCGAGAAATACCCCTAACAAAAGCAACCCTAATTTTTATTTTGAGAACGCACGTTTCATTATTGCGAAACACCACTGGTTTCGTTACGTTTGAGTCTGTCTACTAGCGACTCGCCGACGTGCAGACCGGAGCCGATCACCGGTAGCGCATCCGGGACCGAACGTCGCTCGTACACATGGGACCGACGTCGCCGCCGGTCGCTCCGCGGGTGAGTGAGCACCGCTCTCAAACGGTTCACTGCGAGACGTTCCCGAGGCGAACCGACCGCTTCACTCGTCGGATCCGGAGTCGTACACGTCCGGGTTCGGTTCGCCCTCGACGTTGATGACCGCCAGCGCGCCGCGGCGTCCCGCGCGGGAGAGCGCGTGATCGACGAGCTTGATCGGCCCCGGGACTACGAGGTCCATCTCTCCAACGGTCGCCGTGCCCGGCGCCACCGGCGTGGTCTCGACGTACCGGGCCGGCGGCGACACGAGGTCGCCGTCGCGGTACAGCCGCGACCAGACGTTGCCGATCGGGTGCCACGAGCTGGACTGGTTCGGTCCGCCGTTGACGAAGAACACGCGAACGGTCTCGCCGACCTCCGCGCCGATCTCGCCGAGGCGGTCCTTCGTGAAGCCGTGGTCGGTCCCGTTGAACACGACGTAGGTCGGGTCCTCGTCGACCATCGCGCCCTGGTCGAACGGGTGGTGCCCCTTCTCGCCGAGGCCGCCTTTGGTGTACAGCTCGTGTTGTCCGAGGTAGAGCTCGCGGTCGACCGCCGAGAGGCCCGCCTCGGGCTCGACGAGGATCGCGCCGAACATCCCGGAGCTGACGTGGTGATCCATCGCGGGCACCGCGCAGTGGTAGGTGAACAGGCCGGGGTACTCGGCGCGGAAGCTCAGTTCCGCCGCCTCGTCGCCCGGGACGAGCGTCGTGTCGACGGCCCCGCCGCCGGGACCGTACACGGCGTGGAAGTCCACGTTGTGGATGTCGCTGTTGTCGTCGGCCGGCACCTCGAACCGGAGGTTCACGGTGTCGCCCCGCCGGACGCGGATCATCGGCCCGGGGACCTGCCCCTCGAAGGTCATGTACTTGAACGTCACGCCGGGCTCGATCTCCGCGACGAGCTCCTTCGTCCGGAGCGTGACGTCGTGCTCGCGCGGCTCGTCCCAGTCGACGGGCGTCGGTACGTCGCTCGGATCGGCCGCGATCCGGTCGGCGTCGACGTCGCGAGCGGGATCGAGTTCCGGCGCTACGTCCGGAGTCGTTTCGGCAGCGGGTGTCGGCTTCGCGTTCACCGGCGCACCGATACAGCCGGCAACGGCGCCGATCGCTCCGATCCCGAGTGCCGAAACCATCTTCCGTCTACTGAGGTCTTGTGACATGATTCTCCCCTACCACCTCCGAGGCGCCCTGATATCATATATAAGATATACTGTTCTCTACTATTGGGTCAAAACCGCCTATCAACCCATATATAAGGGATATTAAATACTCTCCTCAATCCGACACGGCAGGGGTTGATCGGAGTCGTCGGTCTCGAGTCGTCGTCCGCGAAGGCGGCCGTATCGACGGAGATACGCCGGACTCGAGGGGTCAGTTCACTCGTGTCGGATCTCGATATACCACACGTCGGACGCGTCAGAAGTCGTCTCGTACTGGAACCCGCGTTCTTCGAGGACATGATACAACGGTTCCGGCTCGAAGCCGTTGATCAACAGCAGCGTCTCGTCGTCGGGGAGCGCTTCGAGTTCGGCCGTGATGTCTCCGAACGGTTCGCCGTCGATATCTCGGACGTCTAGGCGTCGATCGGCCTCGTTTCGCTCAGTGGCCATATTCGGTTACGTGCCGGTGACGGGGTGCGTGTTCCCCCGAATGTATTCGGGACGCGCCCGTCGATGAGGATCAACACTCGGTTCCCGCGAACGGGCACCGTTCGACTCCGGTCGGCGGAGTCGCAGAGCACGTGTTCGGCGTCTCGTCTACGAGTGCTCTCAGGCGGTCGATCGCTTCGTCCGGAAGGACGTATCCGATTCGGTAGCCCGCTTCGAGGGGCATGTCGAACCCCGTTCGACGACGAAAGAACGTTCGGACGGCACACTGGCGCCGCTCCAGCTCCAACGCGACCGCTCTCCCCCGGTCGGTGAGGGCGACTCCGGCCCGTTTCTCGTATCGGAGGAGCCCGGCCGCGGCGAGTCGGTCGAACATCTCCGTTACGCTCGACGGCGCGACGTCGAGGCGATCGCTCACCTCCCCGGTCCGAATCCGGTCGTCGCGGTCGGTACCGACCCGCCTGACAGCGACGAGGTACAGCCCCCCGTTTCGGCCGACGCAGGCGGTGGGACGCGCGCAGCCGCAGACGTCCGCTCCCGAGCGGTCGATAGCCATTACCGGACGTTCGACATGCTTCGGACATGAGGGTACCTCCGAATATGTTCGGGGGAAAGGACGCGGGGGTCGAATACGGACCGGACGTATGGATCGACCACGGCTCACGACGCTTCTGATCTGGTCAGTCGTCGGGACGTATCTGCTCGTCGCGCTCGGAGCGACCGCCGCCGCGGACGCCGGCTCGGTGGTCGCCGCGGTCCACCAGGTCTCCGCGGTGGTCGTCGGCGTCCTACTCGCTGCCACGGCGCTTCTCGCCCACCGAACGGCCGCCTCGCGCGGCGTCCGCGTCGGAACGATCGCGGTGTCGATCGCGTACGTGGCACAGGCCGGTGTCGGGCTCGCGGGGCGAACCGGCGCCCTCCCGTTCGACGGGGGGATCCACCTGCTGGGTGGGATCGCGGTGTTCACCGTCCTCCTCGTGACGCTCGTGATCAGAGCAGAGGCTATCGCGGGGAGACCGATTGAGGACGACTCTCCGAACGGTACGGCCAACGACGTAACGCCGATCGCGTCTGACGGGGACGCTCCTTCCTCGGTATTCGAAACCGGGTCGACTCGGTTTCGAGACCGCGTTCGAGCGTATTTCGAGTTGACGAAGCTCCGGTTGATGTGGCTGTTATGCCTGCTCGCGCTGGCGGGGATGGGATTGGCCGGCGCGACCGGCGCC
Organism: Halorubrum wangae; assembly: GCF_051194135.1. Taxonomy (NCBI): domain Archaea; kingdom Methanobacteriati; phylum Methanobacteriota; class Halobacteria; order Halobacteriales; family Haloferacaceae; genus Halorubrum; species Halorubrum wangae. Next base: position 27,853 of record NZ_JBLZNH010000004.1, read on the forward strand.
GAACTGGACGGCGTGACGGTCGTCGCGACTCTCGGAGGCGGCGTCCTCGCGACCGGTGCGGCGGGGACGTTCAACCACGTGTACGAACGCGATCGCGACCGCAAGATGCGACGGACCGCTGACCGACCGATCGCGACCGATCGGGTCGGCGTTCGACGCGCGACCGGCTTCGGCGTCGCGCTCGTCGTCGCCTCGATGGCGGTGATGTTGGTGTTCGTTAACGTCCTCGCGGCCGCGCTCACGGCGGCGGCGATCGTCTATTACGCGTACGTCTACACGGTCCTGTTGAAGCCGACGACCCGATGGAACACCGTGATCGGCGGCGGCTCCGGGGCGTTGCCCGCGCTGATCGGGTACGCCGCCGTGACCGGGACCGTCGGCCTCCCCGCGGTTCTCCTCGCGCTCGTCGTCTGCTGTTGGACCCCGGCACACTTCTACAACCTCGCGATCGCCCACCGCGAGGACTACGCTCGGGCCCAGTATCCCATGTTACCGGTCGTCGCCGGCGTGCGGACCGCACGCCAGCGAATTCTCGCCTGGTTCGGGATCACCCTGATCGCCGCGGTGTTGTTGGGGACCGTCGCCGATTTCGGCGTCCTCTACGCGCTCACCACCACGGTGCTCGGAGCGGTGTTCGTTCGAAGCGTGATCAGACAGTACGACGTCGATCAGCGAGGATCCGAGGACGAACGGGCCGCCGCCTTCCGAAGTTTTCACGCCTCGAACGCCTACCTCGGAGCCGTTCTCGCGGCGATTCTCGTCGAAACGCTCGCAGTATGACCCCGAGCGCTGGGGTCTCGGCTGTCGCGGGTTTCATCCCACCGTGAAACCGGAGGCGAACATGTACGCGATAACGCTCACCATGGTCATTTGAGTACCGTTCCGTGTGAGTGGCCGATGAGCAATCAACCGACACACGACAGCGGCGACACCCCGGCGATGCAACGGCTCTACAACCGCATTTGGCTGCTGGCTGCGGCCGCGATGGTGTTCTTCCTCGTGGTCTACGTCGGCTGGGGGCTGCTCGACCTCCTCTCGTTACCCGTGCGGTGATTCATATATGAGTAATCCGCTCGAAGACCCCGACGACGATTGGTGGAACTCCCCGGTGAATCGCCGTGAGAGCATCTGGCTCGGGATCGCAGGCGCGTGGTCGCTCGGCATCTTCACGTGGATGGCCGGGTTCACGCAGTTCGGCGACCAGAACCCGATCGGCACGACCTACGACGTCGATCCCGACCGGTATCAGGACCGCGTCGGCGAGTACAAGGAGGCCGCCGAGAAGACCGACGACGGACTGATCCCGCCCGACGACAACGTGTACGTCGGCGCGATGCGGTTCAACTGGGACGGACTTCCGGTCGTCCTCGAAGCGGGACGCGAGTACGACATCCACCTCGGCGCCTACGACGTCCAGCATGGCTTCTCGGTCAGGCCGGAAGAGAATCTGAACAAGCAGATCAACCTCCAGGTGTTCCCGGGATCCGAATGGGTGATCCCGATGACGTTCGACGAGCCGGGCACGTATCACGTCGTCTGTAACGAGTTCTGCGGACAGGGACACCGAACGATGCACGGCCGCTTCACGGTGGTGGAGGGGTAGTATGTCGGCGATAACCGGACTCTTCGAGAACGACTACGACACGGACGGCTTCCGGACGTGCTCGGTGACCGGGCTCAACGTTCACCGGTCCGTGGAGAACTACGTGAAGCTGTTCGGGCTGACCGCGGTGATCGCGCTCACCGTCGGCGGGACCTTCGCCTTCTCCGTCGCGATGACCCGGTGGGAGTTCATCGGCCTGCTCGAACCGGACAGCTACTACACGCACCTGAGCCTGCACGCGTGGAATCTCCTCATCTTCTGGATGGTGTTCATGGAGATCGCCGTCCTCTACGTCGGCGGCCCGATGGTGCTCGGCCGGAAGCTCCCGCTCCGCCGGCTCGCGACCGTCGGGTGGATCACCATGGTCGTCGGCGCGGTCGGCGTGAACGCGTCCATCTGGCTGACCGAGGCGCCGAACGAGGCGCCGCTATTGACGGCGTACGTCCCGCTTCCCGTCTCGCCGTGGTTCTATGGCACGGCGATCGTCTTTCTGCTCGGCGCCACGATCGCGGCGCTGCCGTTCTTCGCGACGATCTGGTCGGAGACCCGCGACAAGAGCAGAACGCTCCCGCTCGTCGCCTTCGGCGCGTTCGTCACCGGGATCATCGCCGTGGAGGCGATCCTCGGCGGCATCGCCGCGTTCGCGTACGGGCTCGCCTGGCGGGTCGACCTCATCGCCTCCGTGGACCCGGGGATCTACCGGCAGCTCTACTGGATCGTCGGCCACGGGACCCAGCAGATCAACCTCCTCGCGATGATCACGGTGTGGTACTTCCTCACTCACGTCGTGGGGGGCGCCGTCGTGGTCTCCGAGAAAATCTCTCGGACCGCGTTCATCCTCTACCTCTTCTTCATCAACCTCGGGGCGGCGCACCACCTGCTCGTCGACCCCGGTATGTCCGCCGGCTGGCGCATCTGGAACACCTCATACGCCTTCTACGGCGCGGCCTTCGCGAGCATGATCCACGCGTTCGCGATCCCGGCCGGTATCGAGGCCGGCCGCCGTCGACGGGGACAGGGCGGCGGGCTCTTCGGCTGGCTCACGTCCGCGCCGTGGCGGAACCCGGTCTTCGCCGCCACGGTCTTCAGCATCATCCTCTTCGGCTTCCTCGGCGGGATCACCGGCGTCGTGATGGGCCAGGTTCAGGTGAACATGACCTGGCACAACACGCTCGCGACGGTGGGGCACTTCCACGCCACCGTCGCGCTCGGGACGACGCTCGCGTTCTTCGGGCTCGTCCTCTTCGTCATCAAGACGATGTTCCGACGCGATTTCGTCTCGGACACGCTGGCGACCGCGATCCCGTACGCCTACGGGGCCGCGATGAGCGTCGCCACGCTGATGTTGATGTACGCGGGGATCCTCTACGGCGTGCCGCGCCGGACCGCCGAGGTCGTCCGGAACATCCCCGGCTCGGAGTTCAGCTTCTCGGCCGCGATTCCGATATTCATGATCTTCGGAATCTTCGCGCTGTTGGCGATCCTCTCCGGGGTCCTGTTCGTCGGCGTCTCGGTCGGCTCGCTGCTGTTCGGCGATCGGCTCACCCCCGGCGACGACGGCGGCATGCTCCCCGAAGGTGGACTCCACGCCGACGGCGGCGAGTCGGTCCACGCGGTGGAGCTCCGGGGGACCTTCGCCCTGTGTCTGATATTCCTCGGCGTCTTCGCCGCCGTCTACGTGTTGAACTGGTACCTGCTGACCCAGCTGTGGGCGATCGGCGCGTAGCCACCGACCGCCCGAACCACCCACCGAACGACCGTGCGACACCCAACGAATGACTGACACCTCCCGAACGAATCCTCGGACGCGACTCGGCGGTATCGTCCGCCAGGCCTGGCGCGATCTCCTGAGCGTGTACTACGCGAACACGCCCGTCTGGCGCTGGTTAAAGAGCGGGGCGCTCGTCTTCCTCGGGCTCTTCCTGTGGATGGGCGGGAACGTCCTGTCGGCCTACTGGATAGACTCGACCGCGCTGCGATACGCGATCGCCTACGGCTTCGTCCTGATCGCGTGGGGGCCGTTCACCCACCTGCTCGTCGTGCCGGCCGTGATCCGGCTGCGGCGCACAGCCGAAAATCCCACCGTACGGCGGATCGTCCGCCACGGATCGAAGATCAACTTCACGACGTTCCTCGTGATCGTCGCGGTCGTGGGGACGGTCGGGCCCGGCGTGATGCTGCTCGACTTCTCCTCCGAATTCGGAACCGACGGCGGCGACGTGACCGCGGAACTGGTCTGCGACACGGACGGCGACCCCGTTACCTGCGAGCTCGAGGCCTCCGAGGGCGTGGACCACGTCGTCCTCCTCGCCGGGGGCGAGGAGATCGACCGCAGCGACGAGCCGCCGTACGCGGTGTCGGCGCCTCGCGAGTCGCTCTCCGAGGGACCGTCCGGGTCGCAGTTCGTGATCGAACTGCGGGACGCGGACGGCGATACCCTTCGTCGGTTCATCCGGACCGTCTGACGAGCCCGTCAAAGCGGTTCGTCGCTCTCGACGGGGCAGCCGCGTTTTACTCTCGCAGCACCGATCGCGTCGAGTTCGTCACGACGATGCCGCTGCTGGCGGCCATCACCAGCGCGGCGAAGAAGGGATTGAGCGCCCCCGCGACCGCGAGCGGGATCGCCACCGCGTTGTAACACAGCGCCCACGCCACGTTCTCGCGGACGCGTCGCCGGGTCCCCGCCGCGAGGTCGAATACGGTCTCGACCGCTCGGAGGTCCTCGTCGGCGATCACGACGTCCGCGGCCTCGACGGCGCGAGCCGTCCCGTCGCCCATCGCGATCCCGAGATCGGCCGCCGCGAGCGCCGGCGCGTCGTTGGTCCCGTCGCCGACCATCACGGTGGGGCCGGCGGCCGCGAACCCGCGGACCGCCTCGAGCTTCCCGTCCGGCGGCACGCCGGCGAAGACCTCGTCCACCGCGGGGTGGTCCCGAAACCGGTCGGCCCGAGGGCCCTCGTCGCCCGTCAGGATCGCTACCTCCCGATCGGCGAACGCCTCCAGTACCTCCGTCCAGCCCTCTCGTTCGCGATCCTCGACGGCCATTACCCCGCGTGCCGCGCCGTTCCACCCCACCACGACCGGCAGCGCGCCCCGGCCCGTGACGGCTTCGACGTGCTCCCGTAGGTCTTCGGGAACGGGGCCGCACTCGCGTTCGACGAGGTCGGCGGTCCCGACGACGATACGCGCCCCACCCGTTCGGGAGTCGGGTCCACCGGGGTCGTCGACGAGCGTTCCCGAGACCCCCGAGCCGGGGTGGTGGGTGAACGATTCGACCGTCGCCGCCTCGATGGCGTCAACGGCCGCCGACCGGTCCTTGGTGGCCGCCTCCCGAATCGCATCTGCGACAGGGTGATCGACGCGGCGTTCGACCGCGGCGGCACGCCGGAGCGCCCGGTCGTCGCCGCACGTCGCGCTGACAGACATCTTTCCGGCAGTCAGCGTCCCCGTTTTATCGAACACGACCGTCTCCGCGTCCTGAGCGACCTCGAACACCGAGGCGTCCGTGACGACCACGCCGCGATCGAGCGCGTCGCGGAGCCCGCCCGAGACGGCGAGCGGGGTCGCGAGCCCCATGGCGCACGGACAGGAGACGACGAGCACGGTCAGTCCGGCGAGCATCGCGGCGGCGACCGTCTCGCCGGTCGCGAGCCGCCAGCCGGCGACGAGCAGCCCGAGCGTCAACACGACCGGCACGAATATCGTCGCGAGCTTGTCGACGAACCGCTGGATACCCGGCGTGGCGGTCTGGACCTCCCAGAGGGCGGCGGCGAGGCGATCCGCGGTGCTCTCGGAAGCCTCACCGACCCGCATCACGATCGCGCCGGCCGATCCACCCCCGTTGGTTTCTCTCCCGTCGGCCTCGCCGACGTCACCGAGCAGCGTCGCGCCGCCGATCACGGTCTCGCCGGGTCGCTTTCGCACCGGGAGCGATTCCCCGGTGATCACGGACTCGTCGACGTCGGCAGTCCCCTCGATCACGGTGCCGTCGACCGGTACGCGTTCGCCGGGCGTGACCCGGACTCGGTCGCCCGATTCGAGTTCCGCGATCGGGACCGTTTCCGATCCGGTTTCGCCGAGTCGAGTGGCCGACTCGACGCGGGCGGCCGTGACGGTCTCGAGGAGGTCGGTCGCCCGCGATCGGACTCGTCGCTCGTAGTACCGGCCGAGCGAGACGACCATCACGACCGCGACCGTGACGTCGTAGTACAGGTGCGTGTGTCCGGTCGCGAGCGCCAGCGTGCTGTACGCGTACGCGGACAGCGCGGCGACCGCGACGAGGAGGTCCATGTTCGGCCGGCGCGCTCGAACGCTCACGTACGCGCCTCGGAGGAGCGGTGCGCCCGTGTACCCCAACAGGACGGTAGTCAGGAGCGCGATGAACGCCAGCGGGAGGTACCACCCCACGGACGTGGTCGTGTCGACCGCGAGGACGTTCGTCTCGATGCCGAGATAGCTCGGATACAGTGAGAGAACGTACCACGGCATGATCAGCATCGCGAGGAAGCCGCCGACGACGAGTCGCTCGATCGTCTTCTCGTTCCGAGGGCTCGCGTGATCGACGGTCACACCGTCGTCTGTCGGTGTCCCGTCTCGAAATCGGAGCGCGTAGCCGTACCCGGAGAGCGCTTCCGGGAGCTCCGCCCGTTCGATCTCCGCCGGGTCGTAGACGACGCGGGCGGTCTCAGAACCGTAGTTCGCTTCCACGGTCTGGACACCCGCCCGATCGTCGCCCCGTAAACCGAGGAACGTCTCGCAGGTCGTACAGTGCATCCCGTCGACGGCCAGATAGGCCTCGGCCGCGTCAGGCGGTAGCGCCGTCTCGACCGCCGATCTGTCGCCTCCGGTCGACCCCTCCCCGAACGGGCCCGTCTCCGACTCGACGGTATCCGCATCGTTCACTCCGTCCACGTCGTCGAGGCGACGGGCCACCTCCAAACAGCCGCGGCAACAGAACTCGCCGTCGACGTCGGCCGTTCTGACGGGTGGGTTCGGGGTCGGGAGGTCACAGAGACGGCAGTCGGCCATCGGTCGTCATTGTGGGGCGATCCACGAGTCGCTACCTGCGAACGTGTTCGGGACCGGGGTCGCGTCGTATCGGATCGGGCCGCACTTGAGCCCACACGGTCGACGCGGCCTTCACGCCGACCCCAGCGAGGGGTGGTCCGCGACCGGCGGAAGGGGAACATCTTCGGTGTTACCGTCAGGTGAGGGGAGGACGTACGCGAATCCATGGGTGCTATCCCGGGGAATATCGAGACGGACCAACAGCCCCCGATGACGGTCCCGTTACGGCACTTCGTCGTCGGGCTCGCCTTTCTCGTCGCGGGAATCGGACTGGGGATCGGCTTACACCTGAACGCCGTTCCCGGGCTGGGACGGCTCGCTCACGTCCACCTCCTGTTAGCCGGGTGGATCTGTATCACGATCATGGGGGCGATGACGCAGTTCGTGCCCGTCTGGTCGGGTGCGACCCTCCACTCGAGGCGTCTCGCGAACGTACAGTTGGGGCTGGTCGTCGCCGGTCTCTCGGGGTTCGTCATCGCGTTCCTCCTAGTCAAAACAGCGTGGCTGATCCCGTTCGCGGCGCTCATGCTCGTCGGCTTCTGGGTCTTCGCGTACAACATCGTCCGAACGCTCGGCACGGTCGAGGAGTACGACGTCACCGAACGGCACTTCCTCGGTGCACTCGGCTTCTTCCTCGCGTTGACCGTTCTCGGCGTCCTCCTCGCGATCGATTTCACGGTTCCGACGCTCTCTCGGGTCGGCGTACGCCGGTCCGGAGTGGTGGGAGCACACGCGACCCTCGCGGTCTTCGGTGCCGTTCTCACGACGGTGTACGGGGCGCTGTACCAGCTCGGAACGATGTTCACGCAGACGGAGTTGCACGGGATCGACCACCGCCTTCGATCCGTCGAGGAGATCGCGCATCCCCTCGGTGTGGTCGCGCTCGCGCTCGGTCGGCTCGTGGCCAACGCCCCCGTCGCGCGGGTCGGCGGCCTGTTGGTCCTGTTCGCCGCGTCGGCGTTCTGTCTCATCCTGGCACGCAAACTGTACGAGATGCGGGTCGAACGGACGCCGATGCACACGCGGTACATCGTGGCGACAGGCGCACTCGCGCTGTGGATCGGCGTCTCGGTGCCCGCTTGGATATCTGACCCGTTGACTCGAGACCAGCTGCTCGGCGCGGCGAACGCCGGCCACCTGCTGCTGTTGGGAGCGATCGGATTCGTTGTGGTGGGGACGCTCTATCACATCATCCCCTTCGTGATCTGGGTCAACCGGTACAGCGATCTGTTAGGGTTAGAGGACGTACCGATGATCGACGACCTCTACGACGACCGGGTCGCCGCGATAGACGGGGTACTCCTCGGGAGCGGAAGCGCACTGATCGTCGGCGCGAACCTGCTGGAGGTCGCCGGAACGCCGGCACTTCTCGGCGGGCTGCTAGTGGGCCTCGGCGTCGCGGCGTTCGTGTTCAACATGGCTCTCGTGTTAGTCCGTCACAGCCCCCACTCGATCGATCGGATCGTCTTGGGCTCCTTCTCGCCGCGCCGAGCGCGCGGTTCCGACAAGGCGATCGAGGAGTGAGATAAGTGAAACTCGCGGCCTCGTTGGACTGAACGGCTGACAGGACGGACGCTTCCGGAGCGACGGGCCGCACCCCCGAACACGTACGGGATCAGGGGTACCCCTCCCGGTCTCGAACGTGTGCGTATGCCCAGCTTTCCGTCCCCGTTCGGATCCGATGACAGCGACCTCTTCGACGGGTACGACGAGTTCGTTTCGGACCACGTCCCGAGACCGGGCGAGTTCCTCGATCCCCACGCCCCGCTCACCGGAGCGGACCACGTCGCGTTTCACCGCCTCACTCGCGACTGCTTCGAGGACCGAACGGTGTACGATATGACGTTCAACTACAATCTCGCCCGGCTGAACCTCGACACTCGCCACCCGAGCGCCGGCTACCGCTACGCCGTCGAACGCGAGGACGCCGCAGACGCCATCGAAGCGGACGGCGTCGACCGGGTGCTCCGCGCGGAGTTCACGCCGACGACCCCGTTCTGTCCGCAGACTCACACGCTGACGATCGGGTCGTTCCGGGCGTGGAACGGACTTTCGGACCGACACGAGTACGACCTCGTCCGCGTCCGTGCGGCACCGATGCACCACCAGAGCGAGTCGATCAACGAACGGCTCGTCGAACTCGAAGAGACCTATCTCGAGACGGGAGACGTGACCGCCGACCCGGAGGGCGGTACCGAGATCGGGTCGAACCCGATGGAACGGTCGATAGAGAGCGAGGGACCGAGTCGCGGATCGACGGACGCTCCGTTCTAAAAGGGGCCGAGGCTCTGGCAACAGCCACCGCGTGGTCGGGACCGCGATACGCGGTCCCGCACTGGATACGTCCGTATTCGAGACTTCCCCGTCAGAACGGTGCGTTCGGATCCGCTGAGGCAGTCGGGTCGCCACCGCGCGACTCGGCCTTCCCGATCAGCACCCTGAACTCGCCGGGGTCGCGCTTGCGGTACTCCCAGTGGAACTCCGGTCCGGCCTCGGCGTCGAACTGATGGTAGAGCGGCTTCGGATCGTGGTCGTTCACCAGAATAAATCCCTCCCCGTCGTCGAGGTCCGCGTACGCCTCGAAGATCTTCTCGTGGCGCTGAGCGGGTGGACGGTCGCGGACGTCGAGTTCCGCCGTACTCTCTGAAATCTCGTCGGACGCTTCCGCGGACACCCCGTCATCGTCAGCCGTCGCGGACGTGGGACCCTCATCGTCTGTGGTGGATTCGCTTCGTTCAGTCTTCGTGATCTGTACGCGACAGCGACCGGGCCGTTTTTCGACTACCTCCCAGTCGAACGCGTCACCGTACCGCTCCCGGAACTCGCGACGGAGCGGTCGCGGTTCGTGCGGAGCGATGAGCTCCATCGTCTCCCCGTCGGGTATCATGCCGTACCGGTGGTGGATCGTCTCGTGGCGATCCGGCTTCGGGATCTCCCGGACGTCGTATCGCGTGATCACGCCCTCGTCGTCGGCCGTCGAAGCGTCAGTCTTCACGATCTCGACGCGCCACCCACCTGGCCCGCGACTCGCGTACTCCCACTCGATGACGTCGCCGTGCATCGACCGGAGTTCGTAGTAGAGCGGCTTCGGGTCGTGGTCGTTCACCAGCACGAACCCCTCGCCGGGCCCGAGGCGATCGAACGTATCGAGCAACACCTCGTGTCGCCGCTGCGGTATCAGGTCGCGCACGTCGAACGTCCCCGACTCACCGTCACCGAGCGGTTCCCGTTTGGACACCCGAACCTCGCGGGGATCCGCGTCGGGATCCTCGTGGACCCAATCGAGAGCCCGGCCTCGTTCGATCTGATACCGGATCAGATGAGCGTCGATATCTCGATCGGCGATAACGAGAAGTTCGTCATTTGTCTCGGTCTCGTCGAGCGCGTCGTAGATCCGTTCTTGAAACTCGCGAGGCGGATACTGTTGCAGGTCGGTTTCGGTAACCATCTCTCGGATCGACCGTGGTCGCGAAGAGGAATGGTCTCTCAGCCGAACCCGTTCGGGAGACGTATTAACCGAAACGGACTCGGCGAATGAACTATCAAATGCTCACCATCCCATCACGGAAGTCTCGGCTGTTTCCCGAAACCTCCCCCGACCCATGAATTCGGTGACGCTTTCGCGGACGATCGACGCGTCGCCGACCGCCGTCCGCGAATCGATGGCTCGGATCGATCCGTTCATGCGAGCGTCGGGATTCGACGAGGTGCTCGTCGACGGCGACACGGTCCGTGTCGCGAACGAGGTGGGAATCGCGACTATCGAACTCACGCTCGAACTCGTTGACCGCCCCGAGGCCGACCTCGCCTACGAACAACGCGACGGCGTCTTCGATGAAATGCGGACGGCGTACACCGTCGCACCGGCGCCCGACGGGAGTGAGGTGGTCGCAACGACGGAGTTCGCGCTCGACGTCGCGATCGTCGGCGACGTGCTCGACTCGACGATCATCAAACGACGACGGCGAACGGAACTCACGGCCCAGTTCGACTGGCTCGAAGAACGCACCGCTATCTAGCATGCGGGCACACACCACCGAATAGCACGATGTCTCAGCTACGAACGCACGGCGTTCCCGACGGGATCGACTCGGGCGATTGGACGCTCCAGGTCACCGGTGCGGTTTCCGAGCCCCTTCGCATCACGCGGGAAGAGTTACTGGAATTCCCCCTGGAAACGGTCACAGACGACTTCGAGTGTGTCGAAGGGTGGATCGCAGAGGGTCTCTCGTGGCGAGGGATACGCGTCGGCTCGGTTCTGAACCGCGCCGACCCCGAGGCCGATGCCGACTACGTGCTCGTCCACTCGATGGACGGCGAGTACGCCTGTTCGTTCCGGAGAGACCGCATAGCCGACGCGCTCCTCGCCGTCGAACTCGACGGTCGACCCCTTCCGGTCGAACACGGTGGGCCGGCCCGACTCGTACCGACTACCGGCGACTCGGACTGCTGGGAGAGCGTCAAGTGGGTGACGTCGCTGGCGGTGCACGACTCGGAGCCGGTCGCCGGCGACACCGCCGAGGACATCGCAACCGGCAGACTTGAGTGAGCGTTCCCCCGCGGAGACAGGCAATCCGAATCGATACGCGTCACGGATACTGCGATCACTCCCGAGGACACGTCGGAACGATATGCCTGCACCGAAACCAAGGGTACTCTATCGAAAGTGAGCGCGGCCGTCTCCTCCGAAAGGAGCACACGACCTCCGTGGAGATCCATCGCGGATGAAACCGGACCGCGGTCAGTTCTCGGTTCCTCGATACCGAGGCAGCCCAGTCGGACACCCCCACCACGGACCGTTGCTACCGACGCTTTAAGCGTCGGTTTCCGCGTCGGGCTCGAACTCGATCGGATTTCGAGGGAGATCGTCGACGAACTCCCGAACGATCGTCCGTTCGACGCGCTGGAGGAGCTCGCTACACGTCGATTTTGCGATTCCGACGTGCTCAGCCACCTCGGTTAGTGTGCAGGTGCGCGGCACGTCGTAGTAGCCGCGATCGACCGCCTCGAACAGCACTTCACGCTGCCGCTCAGTGAGCGATTCGCCCGGGTTCAACCGCTGTTGAACGTACTCGACGTCGAATTCCGCTCCGACACCTCGGAGCATTTTCCCGAAGTCGGCGACGCGCTCGTGGGCGCCAGTGACATCGATCCGAGCCACTCCGTTCTCTATCTCGACGGGCATTTCGATCGGGATGCCAGCCTGCTGCGCGGCCGCCATCAACAGCGGTGCGTGCGCCTCAACCTGGACGGTGGCGACCCCGTCACTCAACGCCATTACCGAGACCTCCTCGATCGTGTCGTGAACCTCTATCGCGTCCAGAATCTCATCGATGTCGTCAGCGGTGATCTTCACAAGCGCGAATCCCGCACCGTCTCCGGGGGTCGCACTAAGTACCTGGATCCGCGCCTCCGGGAACGCCCGAGAGACCTCGCCAATCCAGGGTCCATCTGGGAGATCAACGTTGAGTCGAGCCTGTGCCATACCGCCTATTCGCAGTCACGGGGCAAATGGATTCGTCTTCGTGTCTCGATTATATTCTGAACAGGTTCGCTAGATCAGAGGCGCGCGAACTCTCACGTGAATGTAGCCTACGGCACCGGAGTGGGTCCAACAGTGGGAAGGACCAGACTACGTTCGGACAAACCCGGTTGACGAGCGTTGACTTCCTCCCCGCGCTGAAGCACGAGGATTCCTCCGTAGGCGACTCTCAGCGTTACTCCTCAGAGGTAGCATCGTTAACGAACAGCAGTATCTGTTCTCCGGGCGCCAGGTCGTCGACGAGCAGTCCGAACTCGTCGCGTCCAGCGAACGAGCGAACGCGTGGGGCAGGAGCCTCTTCGTCGTTCCGCTCACAGACGAGTTCGATCGTTCCAGTGTCGTCAGCTCGAAGTGTGAACTCCTGCATAGGCCACTCTACCACAGTCTCGTGTAAAGAGGTACGCACGAATGCGTGCAGAAAGACTGGAACGGTCTCCACTTACGTCATACAGATGCAAGAGAATACCTGGGCCGATCTGCTGTGCACAGAGACGATGCCGCCCGCCGGCCTCCGACTATTCGTCGGACTGAGACGCCAAGACGATCAGGGCAGTGCTTTTTTCAATGGCACGGGGAGCGATCTCCTGGTCGCCGTTGAAGCGGGCCACATCGCCTGCCAGCAGTTCGTGTGTCTCGTCGCCAAGTTCCAACTCGATTGCTCCCTCTATGAGATAACAGACGATCTCGCGGTCGGGATGTGAGTGAGATGCGACTTCGCCACCCGCATCGAGAGTGAGCCTGATCGTCTTCGGTTCTTCGTCGGGGAAGACGTTGGCGTGGGGCTGTCCGTTCAGTTCGTCGAGGGTGTGTATCGTCGTCATTTATTAGTGGGATCGAACTCGCCGGTTCGGAGTCCCCGACGGACCGGTTCGTGTTCGGCATCAGTCGGCGGTGGTGCGGTGACGAGCAATGCTTCGAGCCGCGAATCGTCGTCGGCTTTGATGCCCCGATCAGTATCGGCTTCGACGGTCACAATGTCTCCCGATGCGACGCGATGTTCCTCGTCACCGTCGCGAACGATCCCAGCGCCGGACCGAACGTCGATCAGCACGTCACTGGACGGTGCGTGAACCGGAATAAACTGTCCCGGTTCGAAGTAGCCGCAGACGACCTTCATCCGATCGCTCCGGAACACTTCGGCCGTCGAGAACGTCTCGTCGTCGTACGTCCGTTCCGCGTCGAAATCGATGGCAGTCATATTGAGTCACCCGTTCGCCAGGTGTCACTGCCGATCGGTCGGACAGCGGATCGCGTACTGACGGCTGAGGACTCGACTGTTTGATACTCTTTAGGTTGGCCTAAACTCATGCACATCAGTATGTAGCGGGGAAGCACAATAGGGTTGAGTCGAACATGTTCCCGTCAGATCGGGCCTATCGACGAATTAGTCACTCTCATTCGTATCATCGGCCGGCAGGACCTCGAACGGTCGCATCATGTCGTGGTCCTCGTGTTCGATCATGTGACAGTGCCACATGTAGTCACCCGTCTGATCGGTGAATAGCCCCTCGTATTCCCCGAAGTGCGCGATCACGTGAACCACGTCGCCCGGATCGACGCTGACCATATCGTTCCACCCGAGTTCGTACGACTCGGGGTCGTCGAGCGCGTCCAGATCGATTTCGTCTTCGGACGGGTCGTAGTCGGCGGCCGACTGTCGCCCCAACACCTGGAAATGGACGAGATGGAGATGCATCGGGTGTGACATCCCGGTGAAGTTGGCGAGACTCCAGACCTCGGTGTCCCCGAGCGTCGGGGTCTCGGTGACCGGGTCCGTGAGGTCGAATCCGGTCTTCTCGTTGCCAGTCCCGAGCGCGTAGAGCGGGCGACCGTACTCGTCCGATTGCCGGGCGAGCGTGAGGTAGCGTTCGTTATCGACAGAGTCAACCGGAATGTCGGGCACCCGCGTCAATTTGTCCGGGAGTCGCGTGGACTGCGGGTCGCCCTCCGCCGCTGCCACGTCGACGAGCATGACCTCCGGAAGGGGTTCAGCGTCGTCCGCCTCGATCCCACTCGTGCCGCGATACTTCGCCGGAGCGTCGTTATGCAGGAGCAGGGTCTCGCCCGCGTACTCGCTGAAGTCGACGACGACGTCCGCACGCTGACTCGATCCGAGTTCGAGGCGGTCGGCGGTCTCGATGGGCTCAGAGAGGAGCCCGCCGTCGTTACCGATCTGGACGAACGGCGGACCCGCATCGCCCGTGTCGCCAGATTCCTCGTCGTACTCGAGCAATTTGAGGTCGTAGTATCGGCTGTTGGCCCCGTTGAGCAGGCGGAACCGGTACTGTTCGGGATCGACGGACAACCGGGGCCACGCCTTCCCGTTGACCGTCGACGTGTCACCATAGAACTGCGGGACGATGCTCGGGTCGGGGCGTGAGTCGTCTCCGTCTCCCTGTGTAGCCGGGGTAGCCGTGGGGTAGTACAGCGAGCCGTCCTCGTTGAAGCTCCGGTCCTGGAACACGAGCGGAATTTCGTTGTCGCCCGTCGGGAGGTCGAGCGCTCGCTCGTGATCGCTCCGGAGCAGATAGAACCCGGCGAGGCCGGCGTAGACGTTCAGGCGCGTGATACCGAGCGAGTGGTCGTGGTACCAGAGGGTCGCCGGCGGTTGATCGTTCGCGTAGTAGTAGTCTTTCTTGTCGAAGTCGGGACCCGTCTGCTCGAAGTTGCGGGTGAACCACGCCTGCGGTTTCCCGTCGCTCTCGTGTTCGACGTTGCCACCGTGGAGGTGCGGTACGACGCGGACGCCCGGTTCGTCGTACGGGACGATGTCCCCGTGGATCGTCGGATCTTCCGGGAACAGGTGTTCGTCCGGCAGGTGATTCTGCCACCGGACGTAGATCGGTTCGCCCTGCTCGGCCTCGATCGTCGGACCGGGAAACTGACCGCCGTAGCCCCACAGCGTCGTCGGCGGGAGGTCACGGTGGAGCCTCTGTTCGATCTCGGCCATCTCCACCTCGTAGCGGGGCTGTCCATCCCTCGTTCCGCTCGGTTCGATGACGCCTGGGCGAGGTACTTCGTCGACCCACCGCTCGAGATCGGGCGACGTATGACTCGCGTTAGCTGCGCCGTCGGTGTCTTCCGACTCGTCTGCAGCTACCGGGGCACTGATACTCCTCTCGGAACAGCCTGCGAGCGCCGCGGTACCGGTGATACCCACGGCCGCGAGAAACCGCCGCCGTGCAACGTCGCTTCGGGAGTGGCTAACCGTGTTCTCCATTACGTACGACCTAGCCGGGGTATTCGGTTAGGGGGGCGGACAAACCCCATTTGGTGAAGATCAGTTCGAACATGTTCGGCTCAATACGCATTCGGGTGCGTCGAGAACGGTTGATCGCATGCCAGACCTCGACGTTCGCGAGATCCCGCCGGTGAACCGCCACGACAAGATCCACGAGGAGTTCGACGAGATGGCCCCGGGCGAGACGCTCACCATCGTCAACGACCACGAACCGAAGCCGCTGTTCTACGAGATGGCCGCGGAGGTCCCCTCGTTCGACGAGGAGGCGTACGAGGTGCGACAGAACGCGCCCGACGAGTTCGTCGCGGAGTTCCCGAAGGCCGAGGAGTAACGTTATCGACGGCAACGGCGGCGTTTTCCGGAATGATCGCTACGTCTCGTCGTCGAGCTCGAAGAGCCGGCTGATCGCGTGGATCGGCACTCTATCTGTCTGACCTGCTTGCTCCAGCGTTCGCTCCGGCGGCGCGGTCAGCGCCTCGACGAGCGCGGAGCCAAGCTCTCGAACGGTCTCGCGCTGCTCCTCGGTGAGGTCACCGCGCGCGTCGAGCGCCGAGACGGCCTCCTTGACCTCTCGTCGTTCGACCTCAGCGGTCTGACGGCGGAGCCGTTTCCGGAGTCGCTCAGGATCGGGAGACGATTCGGACCTATCGGTGCTCATACCCGAGGGTCGGTCGGCACCGGGGTGCGTGTTCTCCCGAACGTATTCGGGGGCGGAACCGGCGTCTCGGCGTCTCCCGAACATGTTCTTTCGGAGGTGTCTTCTGTTGGAACGAAGTTGCTCAACGTGATGCCCGACTCCCAATCGATATACGAATCTATCGGCGGCCGAGAGGCCGTCGAGGCCGTCGTCTCGGACTTCTACGACCGCGTCTTCGATGACTCCGTGCTCGAACCGTATTTCGAGGACGTCGACCGCGAGGCGCTGTACGCCCATCAGGTCCAGTTCATCAGCGCGGTCGCCGGCGGCCCGGTCTCTTACGAGGGCTCGGACATGCGTGCGGCCCACGAGGGGATGGGGGTCACCGAGGAGGCGTTTGGTCGCGTCGCGACCTACCTCAGGGAGGCGCTCAGAGAGAACGGCGTCGGCGAGGAGAGCGTCGAGACGATTCTTGCGGAGGTCGGCGCGCTTGAACCCGACGTAGTCGGACAGTAACTCGCCCGGGTCGGTCCTCGCTCCTCCGCGATCGGAGGTCGGCCTACACACTAAAGTTCCCGCCGCGAGACGTGTCGCCATGGACTCCGCTCGCTTCCTGTTCGTCTCCGCCGACACCGCGCTGATCACCGACCTCGCGTGGCAGGTCCACCGCGAGGGCCACGCCGTGAAGTACTACATCGAGGCCGAGAGCGACCAAGAGATCGGGGACGGATTCGTTCCGAAGACCGACGACTGGGAGGCCGAGGTCGACTGGGCCGACGTCATTATCTTCGACGACATCTGGGTCGGTTCCGGCGTCGGAACCGGTGCGCTCGCCGAAGAACTCCGCGAGGAAGGGAAGGCCGTCGTCGGCGGCACGCCGAACACCGACCACCTCGAAGAGGATCGGGGATACGCGATGGACGTTCTCGAAGAACACGGCGTCAACACCGTCGAGCATCACATCTTCCACGATTTCGACGAGGGTATTCAGCACGTACAAGAGAACCCCGCTCCGTACGTCATCAAACCGCTCGGCGAAGTCCAGAACGTCAAGCGGCTTCTGTACGTCGGGAGCGAGGACGACGGGAGCGACGTCGTCGACGTCCTCAAAGCGTACAAGAAGGCGTGGGGGCACCGCATGAAGGGCTTCCAGCTTCAGCGCAAAGTCGAGGGCGTCGAAATCGCCATCTGCGGCTTTTTCAACGGCAACGAGTTCATCGACCAAGTCAACTTCAATTTCGAGCACAAGAAGTTGTTCCCGGGAAATATCGGTCCGTCTACCGGTGAGATGGGGACGTCGATGTTCTGGGCGGGTCAGAACAAGCTGTTCAAAGAAACCTTCGGCAAGCTCGAAGGCTGGCTCGCCAACGAGGGGTACGTCGGGAGCATCGACATCAACTGCATCGTGAACGAGAACGGGATCTATCCGCTGGAGTTCACCCCGCGGTTCGGCTACCCGACGATCGCGTTGCAAGAAGAGTCGATCGAGTCGTCTACCGGCGAGTTCTTCTACGACCTCGCCCACGGTAACGAGCCCGACGTAACCGTGCACAACGGCTATCAAATCGCCGTTCGAGTCGTCCTCCCGCCGTTCCCGTTCGACGACAAGAAGACGTACGACGAAAACTCTCGAAACGCGGCCGTAGTGTTCGAGACCGAAAGCAGGGACGGAATCCATCTCGAAGACGCCAAGAGTGTCGACGGCCAGTGGCGGGCCGCGGGCGACAACGGGATGCCCATCGTCGTGACCGGAAAGGGCGAGACGATGCAAGCCGCTCGTGAACAGGCGTACGACCGCATCGACGACATCGTGATGCCGAACATGTACTACCGTGACGACATCGGCGAGCGGTGGGTCAACGGCGAGGGCGACCGGCTGCTCGCGTGGAGCTACCTCGGGCCGGGCAGGGAGTGACGCCCGAGGAGCCGAACCGACGCCGGGAGCCGGAGCGGTGAATCGACCGCCGTCGCTCCACGACTTTTTAACCGTCCGGGTCCACCAGTCGCGGTATGGCGAAGTACTCGACGGGCAGTGGCGGCGGCGGCGACGACGGCGACGCCTGCGAGCTCTGCGGGCGCGAGACCACGAAGCTCCAGCGGGCCACGGTCGCCGGCGCGAAGCTGCTCGTGTGTTCGGACTGCCGGCCGCACGACGACGCGGGCAACGCGCCGGCGAAACGGGGGCGTTCGGGCTCCGGCGGCAGTCAGGGCGGCAGTTCAGGCGGGAGCCCCGGCGGCGCCAGCGCGGACTCCGGCGGACCGGAGAGCCGGAAGAAGGAGCTCGCGCAGAAACAGGCGAAGATGTACGACTCCGCGACCGGCGACTCCAAGCACTGGGAGGAGGGCGGCACGAGCTACGAGTCCGACCGGCTCCCGTACCTCGTCTCCGGCTACGGCGACGACGTGAGCGCGGCCCGACAGGACGCCGGCCTCACCGTCGAGGAGCTCGCCGAGGAGCTCGACCTCGACGAGGACGACGTGTTCGCGGTCGAAGACGGGCGGGCCGCGACGGCCGGCGTCGGCGGCTCGGTCGTTCGTGCCCTGGAGGAGCGACTCGGCGTCGACATCGTGGACGAGTGACTCGCGCGGGGCGAGACACCTCGTCGACTGACACCGCCTCAGAGCCGAACGGATCAATTTGTCGGCGCCTGACGACCGGACGATGAAGGCGATCAAGGACAGGGTTCACGGCCACGTTCGGCTCGGCGACGTCGCCGCCGAACTCGTCGCCGGCTTGCGAAGCACGGAGCGCCGCCGCTGGACCCTCGGCGTCTACTGCCCGCCGGAGCACGTCGACACGGTCGGCGCCGCCGCGCGCGACGTGCTCGGACTCAGAACTGCCGGTTCAACGGGTTAAAAGGGTATTCTCGGTATTGAGAGGGACAGTCAGTCCGTCACCGGTCCGGCTCAGCGCGCAGCGCTACTCCTTGGGGGGCGCCGGAACGGTGAACACCGGCCGGTCGCTCCCGAGGATGACCTCTTGGGTCACGCTGCCGAAGACAGCCTTTCCCGTCGGACGCCGCTTTCGGCCGGAGACGCAGATCGCGTTCGCGTCGACGTCGGCGGCGGCCGCGAGCAGTTCGTCGGCCGGATCGCCGCTCGCCTCGTAGTGAACGCAGTCGATGCCCGCGTCCTCGAGCAACTCTCGAGCGCGTCTGACGGCCGATATCTGGTTGACTGAGGCGGCCTCGGGGTTGTTTTGGAACACGTGACAGAGATGCGCGGTCATCTCGCCGGCCCCGTGCGGGAGGTCCACGATGGCGTTCGCCTGCGCGATAGCACGCTCGTCCTCCGCGTTGTCGATTCCGATGAGCACGTCGTACATGTATCGACGTTCGTGGACGGGGATTATAAACGGTGGTAGCCGCTCTCAGATGCTGTCACCGACCGTCCCGCCAGATTTCTGTAAGTCGCAACCGACGATCGGAGTCCGTGAAGCGTGGTAAGACGCGTGCTTCGACGCGTGTAACAGGGCGATTTTGGGGGATCCCGACCGGGAGAAGAGTTAACTTGTCATCAATTGAGTGTCATTTATGAACAGCCGGCGAAACCTCTACACGGCCGCGTTTGTCGGAGCGTCATTATCGTATATTTTCACCGTTCTCGCCTTCACGGGCACGTTCGACGTGTTCCGGTGGTTCGTGTTCGCCGTCGTCTTTCTCGCATTTACGTACGGATTCGAGAGTTTCGTTGATTGGCAACTCGGTTCGGACTGATACGCACTGGTGCAGTGACCCCCCGTAGACCACGATGACGAGCGTGTCACGAGACTGGTGATCGCTCTGCGTCGCCCTCGAGTCGCGAGAGTCGGCGTCCCGTGCCGTCTCGAACCTCTCCCCGCGACGCCGTTTGGTCCCGTCCACTCACGTCGGCACCCGACTTGACGGCGGCAGCGCGTCATCGGACTTCCCCCATAATGGGGCCGTCCCGACGGTGCCCCGCTACGCCGTTTCGTACGAGACGACCAGTTTCGGGGCCGGAGTTCCCTCCGAGGAGGCGAAGTCCCAACCGTTTCTTCCGGACGGGACGAACACCCATCCCAAGTTGGCTGCGCCGTTGACCCACGCGTTGACGCTCGACGTGACGTCGACCGTGGTCGTTCCCACGGACGTCGAGCCGGTTTTCACGTCCGCGGACGAGTTCGCCTCCACCCCGTCGGTCTGAACGCCGTTCAGAAGTGACGCCCAGGTGTCCGACTCGGCCCAGTCCGTCTTCATCCGATGGAGCGACGCGCCCGACCCGCGGTCGACGGTCGAGAGTTCGAGTTGCGCCGACGTCACGGTCGCTCTCGGCGGCACCTGTCCGGTCCCGGTCCCGACAATGTCGCCGAATCGAACGAGCCCCTGAGCGTCGAACCCCGAGTCGACTGGGTCGTCCCTGTCGACGACGAGTGTCGTCTCGGACCCGTTATCGGCGTTCTGGGCCGCCTCCTGAAGGTAGGTGTCTCGAGTCGAGGAGTAGCCATTAGCCCCTTGCTGAAACGACGCACTCGCTCCGGCGGGCGGCGTGGGCGGCGTGGACGTGCTTGAGAATCGGCTGGCGAAGTCGAGATCGAAGGAGAACTGGCTGCGTCTGTCGGTCTTGTACTCGTTCCTACTCGGCGAGTAGGTCCGAACCGAGATACGGTCGAGTCCGCTCGATCCGCCGTCGGGGACGAATTTCACGAGACGCATCCATCCGTCGCCGCCGTTGGCGTAGTCCTGATAGTTCGAGAGCATCTCGTAGATCCTCGATCCGGCGTCGTTTGTCGACGTCTGATTCCACTGTCCGTCGGCGCGGTGGTAGTGGCCGTTGAGCATCATGAACACCTGCGGATGCCGTCGGATGAGGTTACGATAGATGTCGCGCCCGGAGTTCGCCCCTTTGCGGTCTGTCGCGTGGCCCTCGTACCCCACCCGATCCCACAGGTAGGCGTGGGTCGTGACGATCGTCGGAGTGTTCGGGTTCTGTGACAGGATGCCGTTTGCCCATCCCATCACCGTGTTGGCGTTCGAGACGGTCCCGGGCACTCCCCATTCCAAATCGAGGTGGAGGAAGTCGTAGCCGCCGGCAGAGAATCGCTGGTAGTGGGCGCGGTCGTTCGGTCCGGTCCCGCGGAACCAGCTACGACCCGAGTACCGGTTCCGCCCGAAATAGGTGCTGTAGTTCGCCGTGCTGGACGAGCGGTCGCTCGTCGTCGCGTAATCGTGGTTGCCGACCGTCGTCGCATACGGAACGACGCCGTCTAGCGTGTCCATCACACCGTCTATTCGCCGCCACTCGGTCGTGCTACTCCCGTTTTCGACGAGGTCACCGGCATGGCTGACGAAGACGATGTTCTCGGCGCTTTTGTTGTTCTTGATCCAATTCGTCTGCGCCGCCGCACGGGAGATGAGCGACGAACTCTCGGCGTACTTTTGCGTGTCGGGGAGGACGGCGATGGTCCACGGCGTCGCCGCCGTCGCCCGGCCGCTGAAGGACGACACGCCGAGCCCGACGGTTCCCACTGCACCGAGTCCCCTGAGAACGTCCCGACGCGGAACGCCTCGACGTCGGCTGTTCGTCGTCGAGTTATTTTTTGGCGAGTCGTTTGTCGGCGGATCTTTCGTTGGCGGATCGTTCGTTGGCGGATCTTTCGTTGGCGGATCGGTCGTCTCTTGCATAACTGTAACTTGTGCGTGAACTCCACTCTGCGGCAAAAGTGTTGTTCGCACAACACGTGACGGTCATCAGATCGTGAATATGTATACTTTTTTATGTGGCTGCAGTGTCACTATCATGAGATGAGTCAGAAGTCGAGCGGCCACCCGACGTCGAGTTGCTGGTCGCACCAGTGTCAGTCTGATCGTGTCGGTCGACCGCTCTCGGACGGACGAGGCCGATGGAAGTAGTCGACCTCGGAACGCTCGATGGGCGCGGCGTGAGCGAGGCAACGGACGTCAACACTCGCGGTATCATCGTCGGATGGAGCGAAACGGTCGTCGAGGGTGCGCAGTTCGTCCGCGCCGTCCAGTGGGAGGACGACGAACCGACCGCGCTCGGATCGCTCCGCGAGGACGGTCTGGGAGACACGGACGCGACGGGTATCAACGCTCGCGGCACAGTTGTCGGAAGCGCACAGGACTCCGACTGGAACTGGAACGCGGTTCAATGGGTCGACGACGAACCGGAACGACTCGAAGCACGGTCGGGAGAATCACGGAGTCGGGACAGCCATGCCACGGATGTGAATGCCCGTGGAACCGTCGTCGGTCACTTCGACGACGGCGACAGCGAGGTCCGCGCTTTTCAATGGACGGAGCGCGACGGGATGGTCTCTCTCGGGACGCTCCGTGACGACGAGACCGGACGGAGTGTCGCAACGGCGGTCGACGATGACGGCACCATCGTCGGGTACAGCGTGGGGAACGACGGACGGACGCACGCGTTTCAGTGGACGAAACGCGAGGGCATGACGGACCTCGGGACACTCTCTGGGGACGGATCGAGCGCCGCGTTCGACGTACAGACGGGAGCCGTCGTCGGGTGGTACGCAGAGGACGGCGAGTTCGCGAACCGAACCACGACGCGGTGGGACGGCGAGACGTTGGACAGCATCGGCACCTTCCGCGTCGACAACACGGGGTACAGTCAGGCGTACGGCGTCGCCGGTGACGTCGTCGTCGGCGCCAGTCAGGTGGATGCGGGAGGCAGTCACGCGTTCGTATGGGTCGACGACCGCCTGATCGACTTGGGGACGCTCAGCAACGACGACACGGGACAAAGTAGCGCCGCGGCCGCGAACGTACAAGGGCGTGTGGTCGGGTGGAGCCAGGTCGACGGCGGGAACAACCACGCAGTCCGGTGGACGTGGTAACGCCGGAGGACGTGCGAACGTCGCTCTGCGAGGTATCCGCGCAGCACCAGACTGAGCCTCCCACCCCTTTTAACCGATGCCCGACGAACGGGCCCGCATGATCACGGTCAAGGACACCGTCCACGACCACATCGAAATCGACGGTGTCGCCGCGGATCTGATCGATACCCCCGCCGTCCAGCGCCTCCGTCACGTGAAACAGCTCGGCACGGTCCAGCTGGCGTACCCCTCCGCGAATCACACACGCTTCGAGCACAGCCTCGGCGTCTACCATCTGGCGAACCGGGCGCTCGATCACCTCGGAATCGGCGGACAGCGAGCCGAGCGACTCGAAGCGGCGGCGATGCTCCACGACGTGGGACACGGTCCGTTCAGCCACAACCTGGAGTCGCTCACCCACCGGCGGACCGGGAAGTACCACGACGACGTCGCCGAACTGCTCGCGACCGGTGCGGTTGGCGACGTACTCCGCGACCACGATCTTGACCCGGACCGGATCGCCGGGCTCGTCGCCGGCGAGGGACCGTACGCCGGGCTCGTCTCGGGCGAACTCGACGTGGACCGCATGGACTACCTCGTGCGCGACGCCTACCACACCGGCGTCCCGTACGGCACCATCGACACGGAGCGGTTCGTCCGCGAGTTGACGTTCGTCGAGCCGGACGGCAACGCGACCGGTGACCGCCCGGACCGCGACGGCCCGGAACTCGTCCTCGACGAGGGGAACGTCCAGACGGCGGAGAGCCTCCTCCTCGCTCGCGCGCTGATGAACCCGGTTGTTTACACCCACCACGTCGCGCGCATCTCGAAGGCGATGCTGCGTCGGGCGGCGACCGACCTGCTGGACGCGACCGCGACCACGGCGCCCGAGCTTCGCCGCATGGACGACCACGACTTCCTCGCCGCGATCCGCAACTGTCCGGCGACCGCGGGACTCTCACGCCGATACGACGAGCGAGACCTGTACAAGCTGGCGGTGTGGGCCGAGTACGACGACGTCCCGGAGCGAGTCCACGAGGCGGACCACGCGACCGGAGTCGCCTTGGAGCGCGAGATTGCCGAGGAAGCCGGCGTCGACCACGAGCACGTGATCCTCGACGTGCCTCCCGAACCGTCGATGCGCGAGTCGACGGCCCGCGTGACGGTCAACGGCGAGATCCGTCGACTGGAGCGGCAGTCCCCGCTCGTCTCCGCGCTCCGGACCGCCCAGCGAAACCAGTGGCGTCTCGGCGTTTACGCCCCGGAGCCGGCCACCGACCGCGTCGGCCGCGCGGCCGCGGACGTACTTGGGCTCGATCCCGACGGGCTCGTGGCCGACGTACGGGGGGCGATGCCGACGACCCTCGACGAGTTCGAGTAGCGACCGATCCGCGTCTCAGCGACCCGTTCCCGTACCGTTTTAACCTCGGGCTGGCGACCGGGAGGTATGCAGGTTGAGGGGACGATACTCGTCGGCGAGGCGTTCGAACCCGTGGAGGGGCGGGTGGTCGTCGCCGACGGCGAGGTCGTCCGCATCGAGGAGGCGTCGGTCGAGAGCGACGACGTGGTCCTCCCCGCGTTCGTCAACGCCCACACCCACATCGGCGACTCCATCGCCAAGGAGGCCGGCGAGGGGCTCTCGCTCGACGAACTCGTCGCGCCGCCGGACGGGCTCAAACACCGACTCCTCCGCTCCGCCAGCCGCGACGAGAAGGTGGCGGCCATGGCCCGGACGCTCCGATACATGGAGTCGACCGGCACCGGCACCTTTCTGGAGTTTCGCGAGGGCGGTGTCGACGGAGTGAGTGCGCTCCGAGACGCAGTCGCCGGCGAGGGCGTCGACTTCGACGAGCGCGTGATCGAACCGATCGTGTTCGGCCGCGACGACCCCGACGTCCTCGGGGTCGCAGACGGATACGGCGCCTCAGGCGCCCGCGACGGTGATTTCGACGCCGTGCGGGCGTCGACCCGAGAGGCCGGAAAGCTGTTCGGGATCCACGCCGGCGAGCGCGACGCCGACGACATCACACCCGCCATGGATCTCGACCCGGACTTCCTCGTTCACATGGTCCATGCGGGCTCGGACCATCTCGACCGTCTGGCCGACCGCGGCACGCCGGTGGTCGTCTGTCCGCGCTCGAACCTCGTCACGAACGTCGGCGTCCCGCCGATCCGAGACCTCGCGGAGCGGACGACAGTCGCCCTCGGCACCGACAACGTGATGTTGGACTCCCCGTCGATGTTCCGCGAGATGGAGTTCGCTGCCAAGTTGGCGGACCTCCCCGCTCGCGACGTGCTCCGGATGGCGACGGTCAACGGGGCCAAAATCGCGGGGCTGAACCGCGGCGTGATCAAGCCCGGCGCCGACGCGGATCTGCTCGTTCTCGACGGCGACTCCGACAACCTCGCCGGGGCGCACGACCTCGTCCGAGCGATCGTCCGCCGTGCGGGCGCCGCCGACGTCTCACGGGTCGTAATCGGCGGCGAGGCGGTCGATGCGGCGGGAGACTGAAACCGATCGCGGCCGTACCGATCTCCGATGGCCACCTTCTCGCTGCTCGCCGGCCTCGCGCTCGGGCCGGTCGTCGGGTTGCTCGCGACGCTTGCGATGGACCTCGTGATGCCCCGGCTTCCGGAAGGAACGACCGCGCCGAAGGTCGCCGCGGGCGTCCTTACGGACACGCCGGTCGACGAGGCCCCCGAGCGGCTGGCGACGTGGGTCCACTACGTCGCCGGGGGCGGCTCCGGGCTCCTCTTCGTCGGACTCGTCTCGGCGGTGCAGACGGTGATCGGCGGCAGCCTCGTGGTCGCGCTTGGCGTCGCCTCGCCAGTCATGCTCGCGCTGATGGTCGGCTTCTTCGCGCTCGTTCCGCTCCCCCGGGCGCAGGGGCTCCCGCGACAGCGGCTCTCGACGATCCGCCGCGACTGGGCGCTCGCGGCCGCGACGTACGTCGTCGCCGCCGCGGCCCTCGTCGCGGTCGCGGGCGCCGTCTAATCGCCATCCATCGAGGTCAGAACGGGCGGTCGTCCCGGCGCGACGCGACGGGAGAGAAACGGTTTAGTCGCTGGCACCGACCCGTAGGGCCATGCACGCCATCACTCGATCCGGGTGGATCGAGGTCATCTCGGGGTCGATGTTTTCCGGAAAAACCGAGGAGCTGTTGCGCCGGCTCCGACGGTCCGAGATCGCCGGTCAGTCCGTGTCGGTGTACAAGCCCGCCATCGACGACCGCTACGGAGAGACGACGATCGGCACCCA
This sequence comes from Halorubrum wangae, assembly GCF_051194135.1. Classification (NCBI taxonomy): domain Archaea; kingdom Methanobacteriati; phylum Methanobacteriota; class Halobacteria; order Halobacteriales; family Haloferacaceae; genus Halorubrum; species Halorubrum wangae. Next base: position 54,016 of record NZ_JBLZNH010000004.1, read on the forward strand.
CACGGGCCGCCAGTGGGAGGCGACGGTCGTCGACAACGAAGGCGACGGGCCGCTGGCGATCCTCGACGACGAGCCCTTCCCGGAGGTCGTCGCGATCGACGAGGCGAACTTCTTCTCCGAGGCGCTCGTCGAGGTCTGTAACACGCTCGCCGACGCCGGGACCCGCGTGATCGTCTCCGGGACCGACCAGACGTTCCGGGGCGAACCGTTCGAGCCGCTCCCGCAACTCATCGCGACCGCGGAGTACGTCGATAAGCTACAGGCGATCTGCTTGCAGTGCGGCGAGCCAGCCTCGCGGAACCAGCGACTCATCGAGGGCGAGCCCGCTCACGCCGAGGACCCGACGATCCTCGTCGGCGCCGAGGAGTCGTACGAGGCCCGGTGTCGTGACTGCCACGTGCTGCGGACGGGCGAGCGCCCGGAGGGCGGACGGGCGTACCTGACCGACGACGCGACGGAAACCGACGAGCCGGGGGCGTCCGAGGAGTCCGGCGACCTCGACTCCTCGGTCGACGGTGCGGAGGAACCGGTGGACGCGAGCGACGACTGAGCCTGCCTACGCGTCGGTCCGGTCTTCGACCGACGCCGAGGAAACCTCGTCTCCGTCCTCCTGTCCGCCGTTCTCGGCCGTGGCGACGCGGAACAGTCCGACTATCGAGACGAGCGCGAGGACCGCCCCCTCAACCCGCGCGACGGCGTACACCCACTCGCGGGGCTTCGCGTCGCCGGCGTCTCGGTAGACGATCCTCGTCCACGCTCGCACGACCGACCGCGGGGCGAGCGTCTGAATCAGTCCGACGAGGCCGACGACCAGCAGGAGTGCCGCTTTCATACCGTATGATTCGTCGCGAGGAGTTAAAAATGGGCGCGCCGCGGCGTCCGTCGATACGACACTCGTCGCCCGAACCCGCTACATGGGCTCCGCGGCCGCGAGATATCGGCGGCAGGTCGCGGCGGCCCATTCGCGAACCGAGGCGGCGTCCGACCAGAGCACCGCGGCGAGTCCCCGCTCGTCGAACAGACCGACGACGGCGCGGTCGCCGACGAGGAGCACGGCGACGGGTGTCTCCCCCTCGTGGCGGTACGACTTGACGCCGCGTGCGGCGAGTGCCGACCGAATCGGGGCGCCCGCCGGGCCACCGAGCCGCTGGGCCGCGCTTCCGGTGAACACCAGCCGCGTCTCCGCGTCGAGGTCGCGGGTGACTCGACGAGCGAGCGACGGGTCCGCCCGCGGAATCACTCCGACGACGGCGTCGCCGCCGTCGCTCTCTCCGGTCCGTTCGAGGAGTGCGGCAACCCGCGCGGCGGGGTCGGGGTCGTCGCCGCGCTCGACGACGGTGACCTCGTCAGCGGGGCTCGCGAGGTCGTCGCCGACCGCCGCGAGCACGAACGCGCGGAGCGAGGCGCCGGGGCCGTCGTCACTCACCCGCGGGCCCCTCCGACGGTCGCGGGGGATACGACTGCCGGCCCCCGGTCGACCGCCGAGCGAGAAGGCGGGCGGTCGCTCGGCGCCTGTCGTTCGGGCGCTCCTCGGTCGTCTCGTCGTAGTAGAGGACCGTCAGGCCGAGCCCCGCCCGGAGCAGTTCGTTGGCCGCGAATCGGTATCGGTCGTCGCTCGGTCCGGAGGGGGTCGGCGCCGCGGACCGGAGGTGCCCCTCCACGAACAGGTAGCCGCCGGGGACCAGCGCCTCGGTGAGGTCGGAAAAGCGGTCGAGCGTGTGAAAGAAGCTCATCGTGATCAGCTCGTACGCCTCGCTCGGGAACCCGTACGTGGAGACGTCGCCGAGGATCGGCTCGACTCGGTCGCCGATACCCATCTCTTCCGCGCGCTCGACCGTGACGCGCAGTCCCTCCCGGGAGGCGTCGAGCGCGTCGACCGAGTAGCCGGCCTCGGCGAGGAACACCGCGTTTCGGCCGGTTCCCGCGGCAACGTCGAGGGCGCGCCCGTCGGGGATCGAGGCCTCGTACGCGCGCAGCACGGGCGACGGCTCCGGCTCTCGCGGGTAGTCCCCGGACGCGAACCGCTCGTCCCAGTCAGTCATGGCGGCGATTGCGACCGACCGGGCGTAAACCCCACGGGCGTGGCGGTCGCATTCCCTGCATGGACGAGACCGAACCCACCGCAGAGACCCTCGGCGACCTGTTGACCGACCGCGGCGAGAGCCTCGCCGTCGCCGAGTCGCTGACCGGCGGGCTGGTCGGGTCACGCGTGACCGACGTCCCCGGCGCGAGCGCGTACTTCGATCGCGGCTTCGTCACCTACGCGTACGACGCGAAGCGCGAACTCCTCGGCGTCTCCCGCGAGTCACTCGACGCCGAGGGAGCGGTGAGCGCCCGAGTCGCGGAAGAGATGGCCGCCGGCGCACGAGACCGCGCGGGCACCACCTGGGCGGTCGCCACCACCGGAACCGCTGGGCCGGGCGGGGGCACTCCGGAGAAACCCGTCGGCCTCGTGTTCGTCGCCGTCGCCTACGCCGCGCCGTGGGGAACGGAGGCGTCGTTCACCCGGAGCGAGCGGGTGCTTCTCGACGGAGACCGAAGCGAGGTGAGACGCGGCGCCGTCGACGCCGCGATCGGTGCGCTCGTCCGGGCGGTCCGCGAGGTCGCCGCCGCGGAATAGGGCGGCGACTGCCCCCGCGCGAGTCCTCGCTGATGCACAAGCGTTTATCACATAGATATGCGTACATATTGCATGGTTCAACGCGTACTGGTGCCGATGGACGACTCAGAGCTCTCCGAGCGGGCGCTACGCTACGCGCTCGATGTGCACCATGACGCCGACGTGGCGGTGTTACACGTCGTCGGCGAGCCCTCTCGGATGATGGGGGCTGCGACGGGAATCGCGCTCGCCGACGACAGCGAGGAGCGGGTCCGGGAGCTATCCGCGGAGGTGTTCGAGCGAGCAACGCAGATCGCCGACGAGTACGGCGTCACTATCGAAACGCTGACCGAGGTCGGCTCACCGGCCCGTCGGATCGTCGAGCGGGCCGACGAGTTCGACGTGGTCGTCATCGGGACGCACGGCGGGTCGCTCGCGGATCGGCTTCTCGTCGGTAACGTGGCGAAGTCCGTCTTCCAACACTCGCCGGTGCCCGTGACGGTCGTGCGCTGAGCGAGAGCGTGCGGTCCGGGTCGGTTCCGGCCCGTGGCGTCACCCGTCGATGTAGGCGTGGCCGAGCACCGCGACGATCAGCGCCGCGACGACGATCCACGCGAACGGCTCGACCGCGAGCAGGCGGAGCGGTCGGGCCACCGACTCGTCGACGCCGAACAACACTCCGGAGGCGAAGAGGATAGCGACGACGAGGGCGGCGACGACCCCGGCGACGCCCAGCAGCGCGGTGTCGGTCCGATCCATACCGCGGATCGGTCTCGTGCGTATATAAGCACATCCCGAGAGTCGATGCGAACAGGGTGAAGAGCAAGCCAGGGCAGGGCTTTGCAGATTATCTTTACAATCCCTCGACTGCAGACTGAGGTATGGGCGATCACGATCCACGTGCCGAGATCGACACACTGCGCCGCCGTATCCGGGGCGAAGTGGACGATCCCGACGCTGCTCGCGACGTCACCGACGCCGACGCCGAGGCATTGATCAACTTCAGCGACCAACTCGATCTGCTCTCCAGTGAGTACTCCGACCACCGGCACCTCAAGCTGCTCCGGCACTGCACTCGGATGGCCGAGCATACGAGCGTCCTCGCGGACGTCGTCGACGATCGCGACGCTGCCGAGGAGGTCGTCCGCTGGATCAACCGGGAGTACGACAACGAGGAGACGAACCGGGACTACCGGAGCGCCATTCGCGTCTTCGCGAAGCGCGTCGCTCGCGAGAGCACGGCGCCGGACAGCGTTGACTGGATCCCAACCGGTACCTCGAGCAGCTACGATCCGACGCCGAGCGAGCGAGATCTCCTCCTCTTCGAGCAGGATGTGAAGCCGATGGTCGAGGCCACACGCAACCCGCGCGATGCCGCCGCCATCATGATCCAGTTCGAGGCCGGACTCCGCGGTGGCGAGCTCGAGTCGCTTACCGTCGGCGACATTGTCGACGGCGAGCACGCGCTGGCTGTCCACGTCGACGGCAAGGAGGGCGAACGCGTCGTTCACCTGGTCGTCGCCGTCCCGTACCTCAACCAGTGGCTTGAGGCGCATCCGGCGCCGAGTGACCCCGACGCGCCGCTCTGGTCGCACCTCTCGAAGGCCTCGGGGCTTTCCTACAACGCCTACTTGAACATGTTCAAGGAGCCGGCGAAGCGGCTCGACATGCACAAGGACGTCACTCCGACCAACTTCCGCCGGTCGAACACGCGCTGGCTCGTCCTCCAGGGCATGAGCCAGTCGCGTATCGAGGACCGTCAGGGTCGGAAGCGTGGCTCCGAGGCCACCCAGCGGTACATGGCTCGGTTCGGCGAGGAGTCGAACGAGCGCGCCTACGCGTCGATGCACGGGATCGACGTCGAGGAGGATCCCGACGGCGAGGACCACGCGCCCCTCGCATGCCCGCGATGTGACCGGGAGACACCCCGAGATAAGGAATACTGCGTCTGGTGTCACCAGGCGCTCACGCCCGAGGCGGCTGAGCGCGTTGAGGAGGTCGACGACGCGCTCTTCGAGTCTGGCGTCGAGGCCACCGACGAGGCCACTGCTGAGGACCTTCGGGAGGCCAACCACGCCATCACGCCGCCGGTCAAACATCTGATGGCCGACCACGACTGACTCAGATATCACGATTACCCTCCTCGAGCTTGTCGAGCGCGTTCTGTGCGTACGGTGCGATCGGGAGGTCGGTGTCTGCGAGCCGCTCGAACAGCTCGCGATGGTCGCGAACGGTCTCGAGTGGTGACTCGGTGCCACTCGGTTCCTCCAGCTCGTCGATGTGGACAGCCCTCATGAGGTCTCCTCCAGGTTCTCGGGATTGATTCGGGAGTAGTAGCTGGTCCCGAACTGGGCGTCGACGACGGCCGCAACGACAACGCCGTGGATGTTGGTGAGATGCTCTGGTTCGAGGCCATAACACGTCGTCAGCGTCTGCTCGCGCCGGAACACCACGAGGTCCGATCGCGCGTCATACCGTGCCTCGTCGTGTCGCGGGACAGGCGTCTCAGCAGGGATCTCGAGGCGGAGGCCGCGTTCCCACGCCGTCGCGACGGCAGCGCCACTGGTCGCGCGGATTCGGAACTGTTCGGCCGCGTGGTCGGTGGTGTACCGGGTGCGTTGGACGCTCATGCGTCCACCTCGATGAGGAGGAGCGTGGCCTCGCGCACGACGCTCTCGGTCGTATCGGTCGCCGGGTCGGTGGCGTTTGTGACGGGGCTTGCGATGCTGGAGTCGACGATCTCGTCGTGCGCGAGCGCGGAGATGGGACTACGCATCAGCGCGCCTCCGTGAGGTCGACGGTAAACGGCGACCGTATCCACGCGGCCGGGCTCTCCTCCGAGGAGATGACGTAGTCGCCGCAGACTTGGTAATCGTGGACCTCACCGTTCGCGCCGTCCGCGGCGTCACCGGCGGACATTACTGCTCACCCCCCTCCCACGCCTGCCGTTCGGTGAGCAACGCCACGGCCGCGTCGGTCAGCGCGTAATTGTTCGTGCGCCTGTCGCGCTCGCTCTTCGCAATGAGATCGGCCTGGACGAGGTCGTCGAGGTTCGGATAGAGTCGTCCGTGGTTCACGTCCTCGCCGTACAGCGTCTCAAGCTGGCGCTTGACTCTGAGGCCGTACGCCTCGTGATCGGCCTCGTGGAACAGCGTCCAGAGGAGATCGCGTTGGAACCCGGTGAGTGCTGCATACGTGCGGAGCTGCTCGCGTCCGCTGTGGTCGCTGTCGATACGTCCTGGGTCGGTGGAGCCATCTTGATTAGGCCCCGTGTCTGATCTACTCATGGTCATCTGAGCCCTCGGAACGAGGGATTTGCTGGGGTGACCGGCCGTCGGCGCTGCCACGCCGGCGGGATTTTCCCGCGACGGCCAGGTCAACGTAGACTTATTCGACGGACACCTGATCCCACGGGATGAGGAGGTTCTCACGCTTGTCGAGGATCTCGTAGTGCTCGGCGTCGAGATCATCGTCGCCGTTCTCGATCTGCCGGCGGCACCCTCGGCACCACACGTGGTTGTTCGTCCGGTCCCAGTCGACGTGGCCATTCGGACACACGTACCGATATCGCTGCGACTCGACTGAGCGGTCGATCGTTACCACCAACTCATCGTCGTCGATGCGCCGAGCACCATATTCTTGCACGCGAGACATCCGCTCTAGCTGACGGGTTGAGGTATAAAGACCGTTTTTCTCCCCCGGGCCGGAAGTGAAGCCCCCATCGTGGAGGCCATCCGGTGACCGAGAGTGGGACTCTCTCAACAGATACGCGCGATGAGAACAAGCGGGCATGAGCGAAAGTGGTCTCGTCGGTCGGGTCGATCCGGACACGAGCGCCACCCTCGAGCCACTTCGTTTCGATATCGCGAGCCCGTCGACGGTCGACGGGCTCCCTGAGGAGACGATCGGGATGTGCGTCTCGAGTGCTGCGAACGACCGCATCTACGGCCCCTCCGTGAGCGTGACCGCGGTTCGATGCTCACCATCGATGACGACCTCGGTGAGTGACTCGCCGCCACACGGAACCCACGTCCGGCCGTTCCAGCGGTCGACACACCGGTCGGCGCGCCACGGCGCGTCCGGCACACGTTCGTAGCGGATACGCCGGCGCTCGCCCGACTCGGTCGTGTACACGATCGTCGGCAGGTCGTCACGCATTGCGCACCTCCTCGTCGACGACGTCCTGGGTCGTCTGATACTGCTCAGCCACCAGTGCCGCGACCTGCTCGGCCTGCTCTTTATCGCCGTCCATCGCGGTGACAGTGACGAGCGTCTCGATACGCCCTGCATCGTCACAAATCGCGACGTCGTGTCTATTCACCATTCGTCACCTCAAGCTCGAACGGGTCCGCTCGCGAGTAGTGCGCGATCGCGTCGAGCAGGCTGATGTCGGCGGGATATTGCCGCGCGACGAACACGGCACGCGTGAAGCGCTCGTCGGCGTCCCACCTAGACATCGGCCGTCGCCTCCTCACTCGAGAGGTGCCGGACGGTCACGACCTCGCCGCGCTCCAGGTCGGCACCCTCGCAGGCAACGATCGCGTCGAGTTCCTCCAGAACGATTCCATCTTCCCAGCGGTTGAGACAGTGGGTGAGCACTCGTGAGACGGCACCGTCCCAGTCGCCCTGGACGCGCACAATGGGCGTCTCGATCATCTTGGAGATGCGCGCGTCGGTGACCGTGCGAACGCCCGTATCGACGACGTCGACGGGGCGCGTACGGTCGCCGAAGACGACGCGGTCGCCCACGCGGAGCTCACGCAGGTCGGTGATCGTGTCGGTGCTATCAGTACCGTTTTGGGGTGTCGGATTCGTGGTTGACATGCTGTCGTTAGTGGACAGCGCGGTCGTCGGCGGTGCAACGCCGGCGGCCAGACCTTCTGACCGCGTCCCGCGCTTCTACTAGTTAGTATATTTGCTAACTATTTATAGATTAGCATTTGCGCTAACTATTAGTATATGCGCTAAGTACCGTCTTGTAGTGGTTAGCAAATACTACAATGGGCACGCACAGAACACACGGTATGGCGAAGACTCGCGCGCTTCTCACAGAGACGGAGCGCGAGCAGATCGCGGGCGAGCATGGTAACTCTCGAAAGTACCAAGCAACATCTCGAGTCCGAGGACGGATCCAGGAAGAGCTCGAAAGCGACATGGAGGTCCTCAAAGAGCACCACCCGGACCTGCTCGAGGAGCTCCGCGAAGTCGTCTGCAAGGAGATCGCTGAGGGCGAAGACGAATGACAGTCTCGACACCGCCGACGTACCAAGACGAGTCTCTCTATTGAAACCGTCGTGACCGATAGTAAGTATTCTACAGATGAGTGAATACCCTCTCGCATGAGCAGTGAGCAAAAGTTGGCAGCGCTGGCAGAAGACATCGCGACGGTCATCTCGGCTGTCGATCGGAACACCGAGGGACAGTACGGAGACGGAATCGGGTCCGAGGACGAGCCACGGCAGGTAAAACTCCTCGTCGAGGAGTTACAACGACACGGTTCGCCGTATCGAGACACGCGATTGGAGGTCCCATATCCCGATAGCTCCGAGAGCTGCGATCTCATCCTCCCGGACGGGATCCCGGTCGAGTGTAAGCTGCTCCGATACTGGCGAGCAAACGGCGCTCCGGAGGACTCGATGCCGATGCGCGTTTTCAGCCCGTTTCACGAGCACACCCTACTGAGTGACGCCCAAAAGTTGAGCGAGTCCGGTTTCGATCGCGACGGGGGATTGCTCGGACTGTTCTACAAGCGGTCGGATGACGACCCAGAAACTGTCGCTAGTCTGCCCGACCAGTTTACGGCGGAGCGTTTGGCCGACAAGACGGCTCGCGATCTCGAGTACTGGTTCGATATCGAGGTCGATGTCTGTGGAGTTGCGAAATTCGACAACCTGCGGCATCCGGTACAGGCGCAAGGAGCAGCGATCACGTGGGGAATTCGCTCATAAAAGAGTAGATGAGTCATTTAATGAGAAAGATCAACAAATCGGACTACGACGCCGCCGATTGGATGGGGTTCGACTGGTCGTCGTGGCTAAGTCTGGATCCGGCCGATGGCGAACTTTCCCGTATCTCCACGAACCCAGGGATCTACCGCGTTCGACACCTCGATCGAGACGGGCTGACATACATCGGCCAGACCGGGCGCAGCCTCCGAGGTCGCGTACGTGCTCTCTCGGGGTGCTACAACGTGAAAATGCCGTACACCGACCCGCACGTCGCGGCGCCGAGCCTCTGGGCTGTGCGTCAGGAGTACGGTCCCGAGTTCCAGGTATCGGTCGTCGAGCCCGACGATGTCGACAAGCGACGGCGACGGCTCTCGATCGAGGAAGCACTGATCGCGGTGTACCGCCGGGAATCTGGCGAGAACACGACGGCGAACTTCGGTCGCATCATCGACGGCTACAAACGGTCGAGCATGCGGTCAAGCGGGTTCACCGGCGGGACACTCACCGACGACGAAACTGAGTCAAACTCGGCACCCGGCATCGGGCCGCTACCATGGACCGACGCGGACGAGCCAACGAGTCGATCGTGGATGGGGCTCGACTGGACGGCACCGGAGCCGCTCGCGAACGCCTACGGACTCCCGACCGATCCCGGTGTGTATCGAATCTGGGACCAAGATGAACCGGAACCACTGGAGTACATCGGGCAGAGTGGGAACCTGAAGAGTCGGCTCTATCAGCATCGTCGGAATCGCGACGCGGAGCTGGTGTTTAGCTATGCGATTCTCCGTGAGGGCGATGAGAAGCACAAGCGGGAACAGGTCGAGACCGACCTGATCGGCGCACACTGGCTGGCGACTAAAGAGGCGCCGCGAGAGCAGTTCTGATTGACGTTGGCCAAGAGGCTATTTCGCTTAGTTCAACGGGTAATGTCGCTGCTCTGCTTTTTTGATCAGTTCCTCATTGAACGCGTCTCTATCCTCTCCTTCGTGAACCCGACGGTGGCAGTTTGCACAGAGTGCGATCACATTCTCGGGCTCGTCAGCGCCGCCGTCGGCCCGTCGATAGAGGTGGTGGACTTCGAGGTAGGGATCGCCGCTCTTAGTGATGAACGGGGCGTCCTCCTCACAGCCTTGACAGACGCCGTCGGCGTGCGCAAGCGCGTAGTCTCGGACAGCTTGCGATCGAGAGTACCGCTTCCGTTTTGACGTCGACGATCCGCCGGAGTTGCCGCCAGAACCGGACCGCGGGCTGCTCGCTTTCGCGCGTTCGTAGAGGCTTTGGAGATTGTCACCGCCAGTGTCGTCGAGCTCTACCTCTTCGCCGCCAACGGGTTCAAGCTCGAAACGGAACGCATCGCGGTACTCGTCGTTTTTGTCTTTGAGTCGGGCCTCCCGAACGCCGGTACATTCGAACTCGCCGACGTAGGTGACGACCCACGCTTCGTCGGTGTTCTCGAACAAGTGGAGCGACGTCTCGGTCCGCTTGTGGGAGTTGATTGCCGCGTTACCCTCATTCATCTCCATGTCACCTTCGGTGCCCTCACCGGTGTAGAGGAAAGTTCCATCGTCGAGGAACTCGTCTTCGTACCCATATGTCTCACCCGAGTCGCCGGTGAAGAGGAATACGGCCGAATACTCGGTGGGCGTGGCGATCCCGCGGTAGCGCTGTCCACCGTAGATATCGTGGAGCGCTTTTCGATCGTACCGCTGACCTGGCGTGAAGCCGAGGTTGTCGTCGAGGTCGTCGTTGCTGAGGGGTTCGAGTTTCGATGACGAGGGCATATGCTCGTCAAATATCAACCTTTCCTTAATTTACTTACTACATCATCGAAACAGAATACCTTCGGAAAGTAGCACACGACCTATTCTTGGCAGCATCCCTCATCCTGATCACATTGATAATAAGATGGAATAATATGAATATCATAGCTATGTGATAACTGGAGTTCAGTTGATGGTAGAAATTTATATGGTTGTTATCAGTTAGTCATAGCAATGGCGTCGCAAGCTGCAAAGCAGTGGCTTTCGTATTTTGAAACAATCGCTAACGCGGTTGACGTGCAAGTGGATCTCTCACCGACAGATATCTTCCAGATTACGTCGGACACAGCATCGCCTGCCGTGGGCAAGGTACGGACCTCCACCTATGGAACGCGTGATCAGCCCGCCATTTGGCAGCGATATGATCGAGAAATCGAACGGCTCAACGACAAGCGTGATGAGCGGGTGTTTGCGATCCAACTTGACGTTCAGGACCGATCACGCTTCGATCCGGCACACGATCACTTCATCTTCCTCTCACAGGATCTCCTTGAAAATGAGGCAAGCGAGACCGGCGATCTAACGATCGAGAGTGACGGACCGGGCCAATACGCAGCTCCCTTTCAGAGCCGCACAAACAACTGGAACGTTCTCTTTGAGTATCTCACCGGGGAATCAATTGATCGCGACCTTGGGGAACTAATTACCACCAGCGACCCGCCAACAGAGGAGTCCGATAGATCGTATTATTGGGTGAACCAGAAGCGAGACATCGAGCTTGAGGGCGAATATCTTCGTTCAAGCGATACGAAGTGGCAGCGAGATCTGACAGTCATCGAACGAGGCGATGTTATCTTTCATTACACGGACCAAGCGATCCGAGCCTGTTCGGTCGCCACTGGTGGCGCATATCGAACGGCCCTCGAGGACGACGAATACTATCGGGTTGATGTCTCGACGACCCAGCTTGACTCGCCGCTCCCACTATCAGTGATTCAGGACCAACTTCAGACCCCCGAGTACAAACAAAACAAACGTCGCTACCCGCTCGATAAGAACGGCAACGTCATTCAGGCGTACCTCTGTCATCTTACTGATGACGCCGGACAGTATCTACTCAGGAAAGCAGATATCGACGTCCCGGACGTAGATCCGACAGAGTCAACCAACTACTTCTGGATCACGGCGAATCCCGCGATCTGGTCCGTTGAGAGTATCGCCGACCACGGAGAGGTATTTTATACTGCATACAACCGCAACGGGAACAAACGCCGGATATTTGATGCCTTTGAAAAAGCCAGTCCTGGTGATGAAGTGGTCTTTTATGAGTCACAGCCGGTCCAAGCGATCGTCGCAAAAGGGCAGATCGTCGAAGGTCTTCACACGAGTGAACATGATGACTATGATGAACCAGTTGCAGGAATCACGATCGAATACACACGAGCAGTTGAGAAAATCACATGGGAGCAGCTCACTGCAGTTCCCGCTATTGAGAACTCATCACCGGTGAAAAACCGGGCACAGGGTAGTCTCTTTACGCTCACCGAAGACGAATTTGAGTCGATTCTCGCCTTAGAAGCGCCCCGTACCGACGATGTGTCACAGGAGGCCGTTGATGCGCTCGCAGCGAAACTCACTTCGCCTGAAATTGCCGTCTCGATCCCCGACACGCTGTATTTCGATGATGCGGATCGACTACGCCGCGAGATTGAAGCGTCGCTCCGCTCCGGGAAACATATCATCTTCACCGGCCCGCCTGGCACCGGGAAAACCAAGCTCGCAAAAGCGATCGCGGAGACCGCTACGACGTACGACCAAGTCGATGATTACCGGTTTACGACAGCAACGTCTGAGTGGACCGCGTTCGACACCATCGGCGGCTACGTCCCCTCCACAGGCGACGGTGGCCAACAGCTGCTATTCGAGCCACGACTCTTTCTCAACTGCTTCCGACAAGACCAGATCGTCAACGAGTGGCTCATCATCGACGAGATCAACCGCGCAGACATCGACAAAGCCTTCGGCCAGCTGTTCTCTGTGCTTTCCGGCGACTCAACCGAGCTCCCGTATGAACGCGATCGGACCGTCGAGCTCCGATCACTTTCGGGCACAACGACCGACGAGGAGCTCGCTGCCATCATTGAGAATCCGGATGCTTTCCCAGTCACCCCCTCGTGGCGGTTACTCGCGACGATGAACACCTATGATAAAACTTCACTGTACGAGATGTCGTACGCGTTCATGCGGCGGTTCAACTTCATTCACGTCGGCGTTCCTCCGCTGACGACCGACGACGAGAGTGTCCGCAGTTCACTGCTTGATCCTCACGGGACGACCAACTATGCGACCGCGTGGCTCACCGATAACAAGATGTTGGAGTCTGTTCTCGAGGAGAACTTCCAGGTTGTGACTGTGCTGTGGCAGCGCATTAACGAACACCGCACCATCGGCCCCTCTATTGTCTACGATATTATTCGGTATCTGGACGCCTACACTGACAGTGGTGGCACGCAAGCTGATGCGTTGACGTCTGCGGTAATTTCGCTTGTCTACCCACAACTTGAGGGGATGCGACCTGCCCAGCAGAAACAGCTGATTCGGTCGCTCACGGGCCAGACCGTCGCGACCGAACATGGCACAGTCGCACTCGATCTTGATGGGACAATACTCCAGCAGAAAGCCGCCGATTTCTTCGGAATTGCATTTGAAGATGGCGCGTAGCCTCACTGAAGCGGAACTTCTCGACGCCACCGCCGCGGAGCTAAGCACCTACCTCCGAAGTGGCACCCTCAACACCCACGCATTGGCTGACTCACTTGCGTACGAGGGGCTCGATATCGACGACTGGGAGCGTGTCAAACGCATTCATTTCTGTCTCTCAACGCCGGTCCGTAAGTTTATCACGCAGCTCCCAGACCGTGTTCGACGGATCAAAACCGAACACCAACGCGACCAACGTCCTACACGCGGGGAAGTCCGCGGCGCGATCGACTGGAGCGCGACACTCCGAACCCGTGCTGAAAGCGGATACGTTGACCAGAGCCGGTTCGTTTGTAACACGCCGTACACCGAATACGACATCCCTGAGAATCGCGTGTTGAAACGGCTCCTATGGGTGATTCACCGTACAGTCAGCACCGATCTCGAGCCCATTGAGTACGACTGGCGCCACGAGTACTGGAGCGACGACCAGATCAGAGATTTCATCCGCCTGTACCGCCAGAATGTCCATCTCAATCGCATCAGCGATGGGCAATCTCTCAGTGTCACCAGCCAGGATATGACTACCGCACGTCGCTCCCGTCTGTCGCTGTACACCGACGCCTATGAGCTGTACGATGCGTATCAACGCCTCCAAGCCGACACGTTTGATCCCGATATCACCGAGCTACTGGCGAACACGCTTGTTATTCCGACGCGTGCGCCGCAACTCTATGAGTTGTTTTGTTGTTTTCGCGTGATTCGTACCCTCAACGCTCACACCCCTGGCTTCAGACTGCAGCCGATTGATGGGGATACTGACGCACTTGCGCGCTTCAAATCTGATGATCGTCGTATTGACGTGTATCATGACCGCACCGGGACGCTCAGCTTCTACGAGCCGCTAGATGGAGATAGACCGACCCATCCGCAGTTCGCGCGCTATCACGACGCGCTCACCGACTACGCGACAACCCTCGAAACACTCACCGGGAGTTCCCACGAGCCCGTCTTATACAACGGGCGTCCCGACCTTATTATTGAGCTGTATGACACTACCAGCCAAGATGAACTGCTGACCGTACTCATCGGCGAAGTCAAGTATTCGGATGCGAAACAGACTTTCAAGCGAGGCCTTGCGGAACTCCTCACGTACCGTCGCTTTGGGACCGCCGATGACGTGTCTCTTCTCGACAACCCCGATATTTCTGTGGCCGGGCTGCTCATTACTAATGGGATCACAACAAGTGGAACAAGCGATCGTCTCGTCCATTGCAACGGCAGTGACCTTCTTGCTAACGACAGCGCCAGTTCACAGCAACCGGACTGGATCCGCCCGCTGACACAACAGCTTCCCGAGGCTAATAGCACGTAATCGTGCGTCAGATGCATTCGTTTGATACTACCCAAAATCACTGGGGACTCTGGACCAACTGTTCGCTAAGAGCGTGTCTTGACCCCCGAAAACGACTGGAACACGTCGAAGACCTGTTCGCGGCGTGGTGACAATACACAGTCTAACCGCAAGCACCGTGGCTTGTACGCGTGTCAGTCGTGTAAATTGATCGGGAACGAAGATTGCAACGAGGTAGAGAATATGCGTCAGAAGATAACTCCGAGTCCTCGCGGTGAGGATAGGAGTAACGGCCGCTTGACATGACCAGCAGTCCACCCGTCCGACGGTGTGAGACTACCCGCGCTCAAAAGGATTGGCAGTCCGGTAACTGGATTGCAAACCTCAAACTCCCACCGCACCGGATTCCTCTGCGTTCACGCGGAGGATGTCAACGACAATCCGGATCTCTCTACGACTGGGCTGCTCACTCCTCTTCTCGAAACTCGTTCAGTGGGTCACCGCTCTTTAATCGTTCTTGAAGCTTCTCCTCTTCGAGGAACCGTATCTCTGAAGTACGAATGTACTCCTCGTTGCGCTCGAAAGTCAGCCAATGGCGATCAGCGTCCTCGGCGGTCTTCCCGGTCCAGTTTGACCCACCGAAGATGTCGAGCACGATCGGGCGATCGAGGTATCCTGGCGACGTCTGATCGCCACGTTCCCACCCGTCGTAAGGCGGGTCGGGAGTCAGCAGGTTCACGAAGAACTGCGGTAACTTCTCCGGGAAGCGGGCAGGGTGTCGATCAAACCCGTATTTACGACACATCCGCTGATAGTGCGTGTTGCTTGCCGTGTTCGGTGTTTTGATGAAGTTCTTCGGAATCGCTCCATCGTTGTCGTTCGAAAACGAGTCTGAGCCGATATCATGCCCCGAACTGCGCTTTCCTTCGTTGTATTCACCGGTCTCGATGAGCTCTTCTTGGCTCTCACTGTACGTCTTCAGCACCTGCGAGTTGCGCTGGTTGTTTACCTCGGGTTTGGGGTATGGCCGTCGGATTTCTTCTCCGTTTTTGATGTGGGCAAGTACTTTTTCCCCATAGACTCGTGGCGCCTTGTTTGTGCCAAGAATGAGGCTATGGACGTAGAGCGTCCAGTACGGAGAAATGTTCGCTAAGAGCGTCTCCCGTACGTCCTCGTCGTACCGCTCATCGTTGTTCGGTTCGAGGACCTCGAAGACGCGCTCTAAATCCGCGCGGGTAAGGTCGGTCTCGGCGGACCACGTTTCCGGATCTGACGAACTCACCTCGGCGAGAAGATCAAGAACGTACGCGACCGAAAGGCGATCATCAGGCTCCTCGACGATTTCGTCTTCCTCTTCAGCTGCAGTGTTTAGAGTCGTCTGGTCCGTCCCATCGTCGGTAGTTTTCTGTGAGGGTAGTTCAGCCTCGCCGTAGAGAATCGCCTCGACGACATCCAGCAGTTCGTCGTCGGTGAGGCGGTCTCCAAACTCATCGCGGATCGTCTCAATGGTCTCGACTTTGTCTTGCAGATCCTGCGTGTAGGCAGGCTCCTTGTTGAGCTCTTTCGAGAACCACCACATTTGCGTCACGGCGTCGACGCCGCGGAGTTTCCGGACGTTCACCCACTCGATCGGGCTCGGGAGCTTGTTCGGATTGTACCAGTACCAGTCCTGGGCAAACTTCAGGTTGCCCTCCTCGACGATGCGCGTCAGGAGCTTCCACTGGTACAGAGAGCGCTCCGGCATCCCTTTCTTGAACGCGCCACCGATCTCGACGATGAAGCTCCCGTGCGGTTGGAGCACCCGCCGAACTTCTGGGATGAACTCCATGAACCACTCGTTGTATGAGTCCTGATCCTTATTCCCGTACTCCTTCTCGTTCTGGAGTGCGAACGGTGGCGACGTAACGATCAGGTCAATCGAATTGTCGGGTAGCTCCTTCAGCAGTTCGCGGCTATCGCCTTGGAACGCGGCGCCGAGTTCCGTCTCATACGTTGGGGAGGAGTCAAGAAGATCGGCAACGGACTCTTGATCATCCGCCCGACGATCGCTTTCTTCTACACTACGAGTCCCCATTGTTGAGTATTGTTTTCAGACCCCACCGTACTATCCTTTACGCCTTGAATTGACTGCGCAGAAATATCAACAAAATAATCTGTCACAATTCGGATCTATGAGGTGAGAAGACTCAGAGCACAATCTATGGTAGAGGCGCTCACGAACCTCCGCGGTGGACGCGTCGTTCAGGTAGCGTCATCGCCGAAGAGGTCATCAAACTCTGGTGGGTCACCAGTGGGCTGGTCGTGTGTCGTTTCCTCGTGATTGAACGAATCCGGGCCCGCCGTCTGGCCGAGATAGACCGTTTCCTCGTCAGTTCTGGTCGTCATGTGGCCACGCTCGTTGATATGGATCGTCCCACCGCTTTTCAGTCGATAGACGATCTGAGCGGCCTCTTTGACTTCCTCGTTGGTGATGAACGATCGGCTTGATCCGGTGCGTTCGAACGGACGTCCCTCGGCGTCAACACTGATCTTGTAGCCGTGGGTCGGTCCCTCATACGGCTCACCCGGCTCGAGATCGGTTACGTCTGGGAACGATGGCTCGGTGTATTCTTGAACGTCTGGTCGATGGCCGTCGACGAGTTCGCCCTCTAACACCGACTCCTCAACTTCCCAGTGGAGGTGCTCAACGTCTGCGTTGCCGAGTTGCTCTTCCCAGTCGTATTCGCGGAAGATGTTCTCATCAACAGTGTCGCGCGCATACAAGACGTACAGTTCCGACTGCCGATCCGGGTTATCCCCAGTTCGGAGGATCCGCCCAAGCGTCTGGATACGTTGGCGAACGCTGCCGCTCGAAACCCGAATAATACCGGTGTCGGCATCTGGCACGTCAACACCCTCGATCAGGGCTTTGACACTGAGCATGACGTTCGCGTGGTCGTCGGCGCGGAACCACTCCATCGCGAACTCGTTCCATATCTCACGCCGATGTCCTGAATGATACATAACTGGCCAGTAATCCGGGCGGGCAAATAGCTCCTCAACCGCTTGGTCGACTTCCTCAAGCTCTGGGAACTCATCGTAAAGCTGGGAACGGTAGCCACTCGCGCTTTCGGCTGAAATTTCGCCCTCTCGCGTTTGCCCGAGTCGTTCCCAGGGGGCAATCAGCTGTTTCAACTGCTCAATCCGTTCTTGAAACACGATCGCCTTCTCATCAGTGTCGATCCCCTCTAACAGTCGGAGCGTGATCGCCTGCCGTGCGACCGCATTCTGAACGAGGTAACGACGCCGCTGAGTAAGCGTGAAGAACTGCCCCACCGACGGGTGAGGCGACTCATCGGAGTTCAGAATCGTATTCAGCTTTTGATGGAGATTGCCATTCAACTGATACAGTCGATTAGCGTACCGCGTCCGGATCTCTTTGAGTGCATCTGTGATCTCCCGGCTGAGGCTTTCGTACTTTTGTCGCTCGGCTGGCGCGAGATCGAACCCGACGTAGTTAATTTTGAAGCTCGGAATCAACTCCTGTTCGATCGCTTCGCTGTAGGTGAGCGTGTAGAACGGTTTCCCGAGGTAGGTGAATAACTGCTCTTCAGTCTCGGTGAGATCACGCTCACTCTGTGGTTTTTCTGTCGGTGTCGCAGATAGACCAAGCGTTGCAGTGTTGTGATACCCAAGGACATTCGAGTGGACATCACCGGTATAGTTGTGACACTCGTCGGCGACGAGCAGATGGGGTGGGAACCCGATGTCATCGAGACAGGTAGCTAGGTAGTCGTCTTTGACAGCCGTGTTAACAATGGTAACTAAAATCCTGATCTCATCACCGTCGAACGAATCGCGGTGGCCGTCGCCTGCCCAGCCCAGATCCTCAAGCGGAACGTTGAGCTTTTGAGTCAGTTCGGTGAGCCACTGATACATCAA
Organism: Halorubrum wangae; assembly: GCF_051194135.1. Classification (NCBI taxonomy): domain Archaea; kingdom Methanobacteriati; phylum Methanobacteriota; class Halobacteria; order Halobacteriales; family Haloferacaceae; genus Halorubrum; species Halorubrum wangae. The sequence continues at coordinate 72,301 of NZ_JBLZNH010000004.1, forward strand.
CACCTTCGTCGGAACAACAATGGTGACAACGCCGTCATCAGTTTCATCGAGCCATCGCCGGATGACTTCAAGGGCCATAACTGTCTTTCCAGCGCCAGTTACGACCTCTGCAATCCCTTCCTGGGGGTCGGTTTGGGCGGTTCCCGTGAACCAGGTGTTGGCCGCGTCTGCTTGCCAATCGTACAGCGTGAAATCGTCCTGGAACGTGTAGGATTTGTTCCCAACGAACTCGGAGAGATCAGCCCGTGTGAGACCACTTCCACATTTAATGAGTTCGCGACGGGCCTCATCAGGGGACTCCGTACCCTGGATCCGCTGGAGATCATCGACAGAAAGATTTCTGAGTCGGGCGGTCTCGATCCCGAAGTCCGCGTTAATCTGAGTGCGTAGCTGTTTCCGCTTATTTTTCACTTCAACAAACTCGTCGTTTCGCTGCAACTCGGGATTGCGGTTCGTTGCATGACGAGCACTGGGCTTCAGATACGACTGCCAGAACTGTCTGTACCACTGTTTTCGTTTAGACCACCCACCTGATTCGCGGTACATGTAGTACTTCATCAGGGCTTGTTTCGCCTTCTTGGGTGGATAATCCGCTAGCACTCCCTCACGCTTGAGATAGTTCTCATATTTTCGAAACAGATCTGGGTTCCGAAGACGGGTGAGCGCCTTCTCAGCATCAACAGATACGGGAATCTGATACCCATTATCTGTCTCCTCTAAGTAGCCCATATGGCAGAGGAGTTCTGGGTATCCGCGAAGCCCCTGTTGGCTAAACTGATAGCCGTACTCAGTCTGTAAAGTAGTCTTGATGCTGCGTGAACTCGCTGGCTGGATACATTCGTAGGTGATCGCATGATACACCCGCTCAAGGGCTTCAAAGCCTTCTGGATGCTCTGCCCGGAGAACCCATCCGCGTTTGAGTGCTTTGTACACGCAGTCACTGAATTCGATTTCACCCTCGAGCCACCGTTGAGCGTCGTTCTCGACTCGGAGCCGTTTGTCACTCCCTGATCCGATCTCAGCCGATTCTCGGATGAACCCCGAGCGAATGAGATCAGTGATGATGTGACGGGTCCATGAGTCGCTCAGCGTATCCGCGTGGCGTCGTTCAATCGCAGCTTGACAGGGCTCAACGAATTCAGATTTTGTCGGTGGCTCGGACAGCTCAGCTAACGTCGAGAGGACTGTTTCGTACCGTTCTTGCTCGTTTGGTAATCCAGGAACGGGTGGAGGGAACCGTCGGATGAGCACCTCATCTGTCATTGTGAGTCACTCTGAGCGAGCTGCAGGTAGTTGTTTTTCTTGGTCATAGACTTAGTGAGGGTTTTCCTGGTATAGTACCGGGTGATGTAATCAAGAGACAACTAGTGGATAGTCATAACCGATTTTATCAAGCGTGCCAACAAAGCTCTGAGTTCTTGTGATACCAACAGACAGAGTGGATTTTACTTGAGAGATCTATGTGGCGGTGCGTGCTACTGTGTAATCTCCAAAAATGAGAGCATACACTCCTGTGGAAGAAGCCCACCGTGGTAGTAGCGATCACCACTGTAGCCCTGCTTGCTGAAGTACTGACGCGGATCGACGAGAAGCTGGAGGTCCGTATCTAAGTAGTTCAAGCCGGTCGTGTTCGGTGACACCTGTACACCGTTGGACAGTCCGTTCAGGTCACCGCCAGCAACGCGCCGGTACTTGACTTCACCGCCTGGTGCATCTGACGGGACAGCTTCCGTTGTCGTCCCCTCGGGCAGGAGGACGAATCCATGGTCTGTGGTAACGTAAATCCGATCCCAGTTTTCGTCATCCAACTTCTGCCGGATCGTCTCAGCAAGATCGGAGAGGTAATTGTCGAAATGGTGTTCCATTTCGCCGATTTCACCTTCGCCAACCTCATCGATTTCCTTATCGTAATAGGCGATTCGACTCTGCCCCCAGCCCGACTCTCGATCTTCGGGGACAGCCCAGCCTTCATCGCTGAGGAACGCGATGCGCTGCTGTTTGTTCGATAGCGAGCGTTCACCCTGCGAGGGCGTAAGCGTCTCATTCCGCATGTCGACCGAAAATCTGAACGCCCGGCCCGGAGTGAGCGCGGCCATACCAAATTTTGTCTCAGAAGGTAACGTCGATAGCCGCGTTTCACGCGTGACATCGAACGAATCGCCGAGCGTCTCGGCGAGACGTTGGGCAAGGTCGAACCGCAAAGCGTCGATCAACAGGATTGCGACGGTCCCGGCTTTTTCAAATTCGCTTTCGTGATCGGTCCACCACTCATGAGCCGGCGCTTTGTCCGCAAGGGGATTGCCGACTTGCATGGCAGCCTCAACGTCGCTGGCTAATGTCTCCAGATATTCGCGATACCGAGTTGTCAGCATTTCCTTGCGAACTTCTGGGAGTCGCTCCGTCGCCGGGTGGGCTGCGGGTATCTCACTTTCCGGTGTCCCAGTGAGTTGGATGTGGAGCACTTCGTTGTCGATCTGCCAACTCCCATCTTCAACGTCAGCATAGGCCGTAAACGGGTCGTCTGTTCCCTCTTGGCTCTCCCATGCGTCGAACTGTTGTTGTAGCCGAGCCAGGTGTTCACACTGGGCCCAGAGGTCACGCCAGCCGGTACTTTCGGGATAGACCGCTAATGCTGATTGCCGAGTCTGTGCATGGTCAATACACGTAGCCAGCTCCCCGGCCTCGAATCGGTCGATCCAGGCTTCCCAGAGCGCATCATCTAGTGCGCGATCCACTGGACACGCAGCATACTCCCAGACATCGTCGAGACGGCGAATGATGTCTGGCCAGAACTCAACGCTCAGATATTCTTCGGCCCGGGCTCTAGTTCCACCCATATTGAGTAGCGTCGTTAAGGGGCTGTGCGTGGATTCGCCGTACCCCTCGGGAAAGAGTGAGCCGTCGACACCCGTGTCGTGTAGCGATTGGGCGACTGCCCACCGACGAACCGTCTCTGTAATCTCTGCCGGGCCGGCACCGGGCGGAATCGGGATGTCGTCATCGAGCCTGTTGCGGACGTCAGCGACTGTCGCCGGATCTCGACTAATCTCCGGCCAGCCATCCCGCAGAAGGTGGTCGATCAACTTTCCACCTCCACGCGTGATGATCTCTTCTCGGAGACTGTCGTACTGGGGAGTGCCCCGTGTTTCGAACTTCGCTTTGATTAAGTCAGCTACCCGCTCTCGAATAACGTCGTCATGGCGCTCAACGTCGAAGATATCCCAGGGGTTGACCTCATAGAGGTCGGCAGTGAGCTCTTCGATGCTACAGGCGACTTCACCACCCGTCTCGCGAATGTCTCGAAACCAATCTCGGCCATCCTTGTCGTCAGCGATATACCATACAACCGGTCGGTCCATCTCGCGTTCTTCAGCGAGGGCGTCGGTACGCAGTCCAAGCGGGAACCCGTCCGCGGCGCGAAAGCCGATATCCATCTCCTCTGTGGCGGCTTCAACAATCTCTCGAAGATAGCCGCCGTCGTCCCACCACACGACCCGCACGGTGCTCGTGTGGCTCTCTGGGAACGCTTGTTGGAGCCGCTGTTGTGCTTCGTCAGTCAGTGATCGTTTGGGCTGCTGAATCATTTGTCGGCCTCCGTCTCGATGACGACGATTGTTCCGTCGTCGTACTCCGATAGCTGTTGCCAGAGTTGGGTGTCTGTTTCTCCACCATCATCCTCGTCGTCACCAGCGAGAATCGCTCGTCCCTGCTCGAGAAGCTGTTTGGCGCGATCTGGTGTCGGAATCGTCGCGCCGGACACAGCCTTGGCGATTTGCTGGGCGACGAATCCATCAGGGCTGGCGGGCAGCTCAGTATTGACGGCCTCGAGCTGGGTATGTAGTGAGTCACCGTCGTCCGGTGTCTCGAGGAGTGTGCGTCCATTCGCAAGGGTTTCGATGTTATTCCGCAACGCTGAATTGGCAAACGCCTCTTCCGAGAGTGGCTCGTCTGCGTTGTTCGCGTCATCGATTGCCTCTTGAAGCGCCTCCAGGTTCACCTGTGGATACGTCTCGGTGACCTGTTCGATATCTGCGGCAAGATCTCGACTCACGAGTCTGTCGGTGAGTTCCGCCCGGAGGGCGTCGATATCGTCGGTCGTCATCGACTGCCCTGCGATCTGTTGATACAGCTCTTGTAGCGTCTCAACCCGGAATTGGCTCGCTTCGTGAAGTTGCGATTCCAGTATATCGACGCTCGGGATCTTTGAGCCGTTGGTGGCCGTGCTCAGCTGTCCCGTGACCGTCGCCTTGGGATAGTATTCTGTGAGCCAATCTGAAACAGCGGTAACCTGGTCCCACAGCGGCTCATCCTCATCACTCTCTGTGAGGAACAACGGTGCAACCTTCGCAAACCGTTCGGCCTGTTCGACGACGCTCTCATTCGTCAGAAGATCAGCATCCAGTTCACCGCCGGAGAACGCTGGGCTGAGGGCATCGTCCAGATCCCCCAGCGTGAGGCGAGTATCGAACTCGAGATTCGTTCGCGAGACGACCGTGTTGAACGCCTCCGTATGCTGGGTCGCCCACTTGTTGAGCCCGTCGAGCAGCTCGTGAGGATCATCAGTTTCCGGTTCCTCGCCAACGAGCGCCGCATAGACGTCAGTGAGGTCCTCCGGTGGGGGCGAGGGGTCGAACACGACGATCGCGTCGGTGAACTTCGTTGTGCTGGTGATCGTACGAGCGATCGTCCGGGTATCAGTCACCCGGTCTCCATCGACTCGGAGGGCGATCCGGTTTGCAGCCACAAGAACGAACAGGAGCGTCTGTAGCGCCTCAGTCGGAGTCCCGAGGAACGCTCCTCCACGAGCGTTGATCGTCTCCAGCACCCGCTCTCCACTGACTCGCTTATCATTATCGAATCGGTCTAGATCGAGGAACTCTTCGGCCCAACCGTTACTGATCGTCCGTGGCACACGATTTACACCCAGTCGATCGGCGTCCGTTGTGCTCAGAGGCCAGGCTCCGTTGTCTTGGAAGAAGTCGATAAGCTCCTGGAGATCCTCCATCTGGAGGGTGTGGTCGATGTTCTTTCGGTTAGGGAACTTCTCATTGACGGCAGTCGTGACCACACTATCGAGATCTTCGAGGTAGCTTCCGTAGGCTGTCGCCCGCTGCGGCAGGTACACCGCCGCCTCATTAAGACGAGTCCGGAGTTCGTCTTCGACGTCCTCCTGCATCGATTGGCGTTGGAGCCGGTAATCCGGATCCGGGTCGGCCATCCCCTTCAACACGAGCTGCATGCCGATGAGTTCCCGAACTTGCCGTCGGATTGTCTCTGTGAGCTCGGCGGTGACTAGCACGTCTTCACGGCCGGTAGGTCCGCTGTGAGCTTCCTGCCACTGCTTGCGCTGGGTGCTGATCGTTGCTTCGTCGTGGACCAACAGCCGGATAACAATCGTATCGTACTCCTCCGTGACAGAGTCTGGGATCGACCGGTCAATCGAGTACCGAACGGTGTAGCTGATCCCATCGAGCTCGCCAAAGGCCCCCGTTTGAGTCCCCTCATGAGCCGGTAATCGCGTTGGATCGGCTTCCTGAATGAACTGCTGGATGTTGTTCTGGACTTGGTGTTCAGGAAGCTCGGTGGCCTCCTGCTGGACTTCCTGCCAGAACTGGATGTCTTCCTCAGAGAGAATGGTATACGTCGGCTCTGCAGTGTCCGTACTCTTTCGGATCAGATTGCGCTGAGCCATCGCTTCCAGCTGGGTTCGGACCTCTTCAGTCAGTTCATCGACGTCTGTTCCGACATCACGCACCAGCAGGCGAGCCATATTTTCGGCAGTCCGTGGGACGGTCTCCACCTGGCTGAGCAGAAAGAGCGCTTTGGCCGTTCTGGTTGTTGTTTCGTTTTCGAGCGTGTTCTCCACCCGAGTGATCAGTCCCGTTGCCCAGCTCGAGATGAGTTCCGTATCGGCGTCGATGATGTCGAAGATCGTGTCCCAGGCGACGACAACACCGGGCTGGCGAGCCGCCCAGCCATGCGTCACGAACAGCGACCGAACGCGTGCCAGCAGTGCTCGGCCCTGGATGTACTCCCGGTCAGTATCTCGATCTCCCTCGATCAGCCCCTGCATCGATTCACGGAGGAGCCACAGGTCCAGATCGCGGAACGGGTACGCTTCGACTGGGTTGTTGTGGTCCGGTGGGTTGGCATCTTCAGTAAGTGTCGGTGCTAACTCCGGAGCGTCGGTGAGGAGTTCTGATTCGATGTAGTCCGCGCCCGTCCCTGATTTCTGGAGCCAGCGCTTTCGAACGATGGTTTCGGTGTCGGCGCCTTCCAGTTTAATCTCCTGTGCGTACCAGGCTTCCTCATCGACGTCACCGATGAAGTTCTGCTGCATGTCCCGCATCGGCCATTGACCGGTGCCCAAGATCGGCGGATTAAGGCCATCGATGAGGGCGGTCACCGTTTCAATTACCTCTTCGTACCGCCGCTGCTGATCACCGACGTAGATCGCGATTTCGTCAAGCCCGATCAGGTATTGATAGGTGTCGCCGTCCTGCTCGAGATGGCGTTTTGTCCGATGAAGTCGCTCGACGAGGTCGTCCGGACTGAAGGATGCGGGATCGATCGCTTCCTCAGCAGCGTCAATTTGGGCGTCGACGGCTGCAGCAGAGTCCAGTCCGGCTGCGGCAGCCCCATCGAGCTGGGGAATCGCCGCTTGGAGCCACGGGCGAAGGGAGGCAGGACGGTCGACGACATCCGCTAGCTGCAGATCTTTGTGCTCGATGGTCGTGAGTGGCTCCCAGAGGTCGTGTTCGATATCGAGCCGCCAGCAGAACTCGAGCAGCCAAGGGAGTTCAGTATGGTAGCCTCGGCGGCGCCCGAGCTCTTCATACAAGATTAATGGAAGCTTCGTATCGTCCCGATCGCGGTCAAGGAGATTCAAGAACAGCGGCTGGAGGTGGTCGATGTTGCCATCAGCGATCGCATCCCGGAACTGTTTGAACCCTGTCGTGGTGTTTGCGAGATCGTGAGCATATGACTCCAACCCCTCCATCTCGCCCGTCGCGACGCCGATGAGCTTCAGTAGATGGGACTTCCCCGACCCGAAGGTCGCGTGGACGTACCGGAAGCGGTGATCGACATCGGTGTTAGCAACAATTGCGGCTGTTTCTCGGAGCACACGCCTTGCGCTCGCGGTTTCGTAGAACTCGTCGATGTCGCGCTCGATCTGGTCGGTCCGGTCCACCTTCTGGATCGGTTCGAGCTCACGAGTCGGTTGGCGATCCGCCGGGAACAAATCGGAGAGTGTGTTAAATTCAGACATCGGTCATGTACCCCTCAGTCACTTTGTTGCCGATCCGATGGGCCGGGTAGTAGTGGCGCGCACGTTCGTTGAAGAAGCTCAGCCGACCGCCCACAACGGATCCCGGGAACGGGATCCCGACGGTTGTATTGACGTTTTTGCGGTCGAGTTCGTCGAGTAACTCGGATGCTCTGGTAAACGGATACAGGCTCCCGAGACCGAGGAGGACCAGCACCGACGAGCGATCGTTGGTGACACTGCCACCAGAGATATGTTCGCTAATGAGCGTCTCAACGAGTTCTGAGGCAAGGTTTCGCTCCAAGGTATCTTCGACAGCCGCCGTTTCAACCCGTTCTAGTGGTCCCAGATCGATACTGGTCTCGAAGGCTGTCGTCTGGGGCAAGAGTGCATCCAGACGGACACTTGTAATTCTCACCGCGGTGCCACTGGTGTCGGTAACGTCCTCCCAATCGGCGAGTCGCCCCTCAGGTGCGCTTGCCCATGCCTCAAGTCGATTCGTCACCCGGTGTTCGATCCGTGGCTCGACGGGCACCATCACGAAGGGGTTCCGAATCCCGCGGCGCTCGCCGCGGGCGAAATCAACCAACTCGTCGGTGAATGCGACAAGCGGGTTCTTTGTTGTCTCACTCATCGGACGATCACCCCGCCGTCAACATCGACGAGATCAAGATCTATCCCGCTGTCTTCGAGCGACTCGATTTGGGCTCGGAGCGTCTCCGCATCCGCATGCAACAGGCCGACTCTGTTCACCTCACGCGGCGTCTTGCCATCGAGCAGTCGATCGATCGTCGCGAGCTGCTCTCGACGCTGGGCGACCGTTTCTTCTGAAAGCGCGTCCCAGTCGAGTCGCCCGTTGAGCCGCCCCAATATCGTCGTCAACACGCTTGAATCGGCGGCTCCTGGCTCGGGGTCGGTTAGACCTTCCAGTGCTGTCGTACTGTGCTCAACGGTGTTCCGGAAGGTTCGGAGGGGGTTGAGGTATGTGGTCATGAATCCGTCCTGGACCATGGTGAGCTCCGTTGGCTCGATCAGCCATGGATGGTCCTCCAACTCTGCCAGAAGCGACTCGACTGCTGTGGTGGCCTGTTGCTCGGCCCATGCCTCCTCGAGTGCGTCAATAGCTGGCTGGCGCGCATCGAGTTCGTCGACAAATTCGGGCCATCCGTCATCTGTCCACCAGTCCATCTCGGTGGCACCTTCGACTTGGTCAGTCAGGGTTTGTAGTTGGTCGCGGACATCGTCGCCGAACCATCCGACTTCGCTCAGTTCAGATCGGGTGAGGCCTTCCAGCTGGAGGAGGAAGGGAAGGCGCTCGTCCCACTGTGTCTCGGCCATCGTCAGGATGGTCGCTTCCGTCTCCGTCGCTTCGATCATCTCTCGTAAGTCCTTGGTGTCGGACGTCGTGGCTCGATTTTGTCGTTCTGCGGTTGCGTCCGCGATGGCTTCGGCCTGCGTTGCGAGCCGCCGGACAAGCGTCTCTACCGCCGTCTCAAATGTGGTGTCCGCTTTGACTCCAGCATTACTTGCAAGAGCGTTTGCCCGAGTCTCGACATCTCCGAGCCAGTCCGCGAAGTTGATGTACCCCTGATTTTCGCTTTCAGTTGGCTCGATGAGATCGTGCTCAACGAAGACGTCTTTTGCTCGCTTCCCTGGCGGAACTGTCGCAAGGGTGAGGTCAGTGTGCCGACGCGGGCTGAGTAAGGCGTCGAGCTCGACTGGGTCCTCATCGACTGTCGTGACTCTGAACACGCCAGCCCGGCAGAGGCCCCAGAGGACAGCGAGCAGGGCGGGCGACGGATCCTGTCCGGAATCGGTGGCAACACTGAATAGCGGCTCCTCATCGATGGCCCGGTCTAGAATGGTGGCGACGTCTACCCCCGCTTCGCTGTTCTCGATTTGGGTCCCAACCAACCGACGGACCTCGAGTGCAATATCACTGTACGTCGCGTAATTCCCCGTTTTATCTGCAGGCACACCAATCGTCTCGGCCCAACTCGGGAGGGCATCGTCATCGTCGTCAAGCTGGCGCAGCTCGTCTAAGTGCGAGTCTGAGATCCGGGCAAGCAACGGGTGGAAGTAGTCCGGGTATGTCTCGGTGATATACTCCGTTAAGGCGTTCGGGAACGTCGCAAACTCATCGGCTTGGACAGTATACGTCCCGTTTGACAGCGCAGATCGGAGTTTATCAGCGACGCGATTGGCGGCATCATTCCGATCACGGACGACAGATTCTGGCGGGTTCGTCCGTCGAGTTGCCTTCTCGAGGGCCCACCATTCGGTCAGTTGCGTCCGGAGCTCGTCAAGTCCCTCGGTCTCCAACATCCAGTAGAGCTTATCCCGTGCAATCCGGTCAGTATCCACGTCCGGTCGCAGCCCCCGGACAACCACATCGACGTCAAAGACGGTGTTCTCCTCTTCGGAATATCCGGTCTCCAGGTGTGTCCCGTCGATGTGGAACGAATAGCCGGCCGGGTAAGCAGTGGTCTCACCGTCGTCGGTTCCCCAGTCGTAGCTCCCTGGCAGGTCTAACTCAGCGATAATGTCGCTCCAGAGCTGCTGGTCGAGCGTCTCGATAATCTCATCCCAGTCAGGATCGGTTTCGAACTCGCGGGCGTTAGAGATGAGTCGCTGTTCCTCTCGATCGGTCAGTCGCAGGTCGGCTCCGTCCGTGCTGGTGTCGGGGCGGATGTACTTTTCGAGGTTCCCTTCCAGAGAGTTCCGCACCTGTGTTTGGACGTTAGATCGGATCTCTCCCTCGAGGTCATCCATAACCGCCGTCGCGAGGTTGGAATCACTCTGTGGAACCATCTCAGGGACGTAGGACAGCAGCAGGACCGCTTTGGCGACTTTCACGTCAAAGGCCGTCGTTTCGGGATCCGTCTTGATGTCCTCGATGACATCCGTTTTGTCCGGGATGATGTCTTCAAGCTCGTACTGGACTAGATCGTAGAAATCGACGAGGCTGATGATCGGCTTTTCGCCATCTTTCTCAGCCCATTCGGCGCGGAGGCCGGCAACAATCGACAGAACCGCTCGTGCCGTTCCGGAGAAAATTGATTTTGTCGCGTCCGACAGTTGGTTCCGCAGGTTCGAGAGGATCTCCATGAACAGCGCCGGTTGGTAGGGAAGCAGTGGATAGTACTGAATAAACTGCTCTTGGTCAAGCTCGTCAAGGCCCGGCGCCGTGTTCTGGGTCACCTCCCGATAGGTGAGCATAATCTCCGGGTCAACCGTCGCCGTGAGGGCGTGATTCTCGATCCACTGTCGCCCCTGATCGGATTTCGCGAGGAGGCGCTGCTGGACAATCTCTCCGACGTGGCGACTGGGGAGCTCGTACTGTTGTGGGAACCTGTCTTTGAGAATCCCGAAGTTGAGCTGTTTGACAGCGAGTCCGGGTTGGACATCTTCAATATTCGACTGGGCCGTCACGACGGAGATGATGTTGCCCTGGCCAACGTCTTTGATACCCTCTGCGAGGGCGTTCAGTTCTGAGAGCCGCTGGTAGTTCCCCCCAATAAAGAGCGTCACCTCGTCCATCAGGAGCGCGATCTTCACTGGGCGATCGAACTGTTGTTCAAGCTCTTGGCGGTACGACTCGATCTTCTGGACGGCGAGTTCCTGTCCGATCTTCTTGTTTTGGATGTCGCCCAGATTATCGACCATCCCCGTGGCGCGCTCAGTCAGGTCCGGGAGGACGATATCCGAGAGGATCTGGTACTGGCGAACGTCATCCCAGGTATAGTTGGGGTTCGGGACCCCTTCGTCGACGAGAACCTCGTTCAGCAGTGTCTCGCGCTGGTCCCACACCTCACGGGTATCGAACATGCCGCCCGCCCGATTGAACTCCTCTTCGAAGAAAGCGACATCGAGCCGGTCGGCGAAGCCGCGCTGGTTGTAGACCGCTTGGAGGACGATCTCGCTGAAGCTCTGCTCGCGGACGCCCTGGTACTGGAGGAGGTTGATCGACAGCGGGACAACGACGGTGTCCTCGTGGAGGGCCTGCCAGGCCTCGCCCAGCTCCGACTCGGCGTCGTTGCTGTCGAACCGACCCCACACGGCCTCCGGTCCCGCAGCTTCTACCTGTTCGGTGTCGAGCAGGAGATCCAGCGCAGTCAAGAGGTGGCTCTTCCCGCTGCCGTAGTAGCCATAGAGCCAGTGGTTCCGTTCGTCGGCGTCAGGGGTCTCCTCGTGGAAGTGGCGGAATAGATCCTCGAGGAAGGTTCCGGTGGCCTCTGTCAGGTGATAATCATCGAGATAGCGACGATAGAGTTCTTCACGCCGCTCTGCCTGGTCGTCAATCTCGAAATCCCGGTCGATCCGGATCGATTCCTCGAACTGCGGGTCAGGGTCTTCGAATAGGTGGTCGTCGTCGATCATCCTGTCTCTCCAAGTTTAGCGTAGAAATCGTCGACTGGTTCGTACCACAGTCGCCCGTGGGACTCATGCGTGGACCAGCGGGTGGATTCCGCGAGCCGGTTGCTCTGCGGGCTCCAGAACGATTCGGGCTGGAAGAGGTACCGCCATCCGAGTGGGTTCATGAGCCACTCGTCGTCCAGCTGTTGCCAGGACCAGTATGCAGCCACTTCCAAGGGAACGTCACCGATGTTCGGGACATCGCCGTCGGTTCCCTGTTTGGATTGAATCACGCCGATCGATCGAAGGACACCGCGGAAGTTCGTCCCCCAGCGGTCCTTGGTCGACTCTGAGAAGTCTAACGGGGAGCCGTCAGTATGCTGGAACTCATCGAGGAACTCGATAATCTGCTCGTTCGAGAAATCGAGGGCGCTGACACTCCGGCGTTGGAGTTGCTGAAGATACTCATGCAGGACGTACTGTACAACCGTGTCCTCGGCGACAAGGTAGCAGTACAGCACCTGCAGTTGGTCCCGCTCTTTGCGGCACGTATCGAGGATATCCGGAAGATACTGGAGTGGCGGGAGCCCGCCGCCGGCCTCCTGTAGTCGGGGCTTGATCGCGTTGAACGAGCGACGAGAGCCCTCAACGGTGAGGCGCTCTGCCTCTCGTCGTTCGAGCCACTGCTCGCTTGCCGTCGTCCAGTCCCCACATTCGTTGTATAGGTCTATGATGGCACGGGTCTGTTCGAGGTCGAGGCTGGCAGCGACGAGCCCGATATGTGTCTCGTCCTGGCTGAATTGGCCATTCAGGGATCGAATTTCGTGATCGTCCCTCGCCGGCCGGCCGTTTGCCATGGGCAGAGAGGAGGGAGGTCCCCACTTAGATGTTCTTGTCCTAACTCATTTTAGAAATCAGAAACTACCCGCCCTCCTGCCATGCGAAGGTTCATGTAGCCTGCGTTGAGGGTTGTATACAATTGTGTCTGGGTCCGATTCAACTCAGCGGAAAGCCCAACTCGACAAGGCCGAGCGCGAGCACCTCGAAGATGTCGTTACTGATCTTCGGGAGCTCGTTGAGCGTGAGATCGAGTACGAGCTCGAACATCAGTATGAGTTAACATCGAGGGAGGGTGGTGAGGGACTCTCTACAGAGGAGGAGGCAATTCGGAAGAAGTTGGTCGAGGCGATCGAGTACGAAAATCCGGGCGAGAAGTCCTGGCAGTGGGCGTACGACCAGTACGTGACCGGCGTCGGCTACACGCTCGTGAATCGGCTCGCGGCGCTGCGATGTATGGAGGTCCGTGGCTTTCTCGACCAACCGGTGACACAGATCGGTGACTCTGGGCTGACGCCGGCTGCGGAGCAAGTTCTTGGCGAGCGGTTCGATGTCGGGCCCGACGAAGCGCTCATCGTCGCCTTCCAAGAGGCGTGTGAGCAGCTCGACGACGAAATTGAGATCCTTTTCGATACCAACTCGCCGTACACGGTGTTGGATATCGAGCCGGATCTCTTCGAAGATGCGGTGGCGGAATTAGACGAGATTCCAGAGGCAGTGTGGCGCGCCGACGACGTCCTCGGGTGGGTGTACGAGTACTACAACCGCCCGGTCGTCGAGGCGCTCGATGCCAAAAACTCGCTCGAACCCGAGGACGTAGGGCCGGCGAATCAGTTCTACACGCCACACTGGGTCGTGCGTATGCTCGCGGACAACTCGCTGGGGAAGCTCTATCTTGAAGCGACCGATCGAGAAGACTCCATCCCCGATCCCGAGGCGCTCTCTCCCGACGAGCGGAAGAACCGCCTCGTCACGCCGGAAGACTCTCCCAACATCCCGGAACTCTGTACCTACCTCATTCCCGATGAGGAGCCCGGTGACGCGCCGGAGTTCGACCACCCGCGCGAGCTGCGCGTCATCGATCCGGCCTGTGGCAGCGGCCACTTCCTTCTCTACGCGTTCGACATTTTAGAGCGCATCTGGTGGGCGGAGACGGAACTCGACCGCGCGGAGATTCCCGCGAAGGTCCTCGAACACAACCTCTACGGCGTCGACATCGACCTGCGCTCCTGTCAGCTCTCGGCATTCAATCTCTATTTAAAAGCCCGAACGCGGGCCGAAGCGGAAGACGGCGCGTTCGAGATGCCCAACGTCGGGATCGTCTGTGCGGACGCATCGATCGCGGAGGTGGAGGAGGCGACCGACGTGCTCGACGAGATCACCGGCGAGGGGAGCGATCTGCGGGAAGCGCTGGACGACGTGATCGAGACGTTCCAGCACACTGAGGCGCTCGGAAGCCTGCTGGACGTGAGCGGGACCCTCGAAGCGGCGTTCGACGCGAGCAAGACGCAGACTGAACTCGGCGACTACAACGGCGGAACACACCAGTCGCTCAACTCGTTTTTAAAAGCGCTCCGCCGAGCCGTCGACGACCAAACCGGTGACTCGTTCGGCGAGCAGAATCTTCGGAGTTTCCTACATCTGCTGGTGGTGTTGACGCAGGAGTACGACACGGCGTTGATGAATCCGCCGTATGGAATGCGTGGGCGAATGCCAGATGCTGTTCAAGAGTATGTCTCTGAGCGTTACGATTACCATCAAGACTACTATGTGAATTTCTTTGAGGTCTGTGAACGACTTTCGAAGCGGAACGGACGAGTGGGTATGCTCGTCCCTTGGTCGTTCATGTTTCGGAAGGTTTTCGAGAGTTTCCGGGTCGATTTTGTCAGCCAAGACCGTGCGTTTGATTTCCTTGCTGAATTCGGCTACGACGTCCTCGACAACGCGATGGTAGGAACTGTGGGGACAGTTGTTCGAACTGCTCCTGATGAGATCGATGACGGACAGTTCATCCGCCTTCACGACGTACCGAAGGCAGACAAGGAAACAACGTTCCTTTCGTCAGCATTCGTCAGTGAATTTGACGATGAAATCAAACGACGATACACTCGAAGTGCCGAGGATTTTTCCATCATACCCGGTGCCCCCATTTCCTACTGGGTTCCACGTGAACTTCGTGATCTGTATAACGCAGAGACCGTTTTAGACGCAGATAACGCTGAGCTTCCCAAAAAAGAGAGTATTGGGAGCGTCAAAGTGGGGCTACAAAGTGGAGATGATGGGCGTTTTCTCCCGTTCTACTGGGAGGTATTGGGAATTCTTGACCAATTCCCCCCCGTATCTAACGGGGGGTCAGATACCTGGCTTCTCCCGAAAAACACCCAGACGATTCAGTGGGAAAATAATGGAGATGACGTTCGTCGCTACTCTGGATCATACCTCCGCAGCCCGCACTTGTATTTCAATGAGGGAATCACATTCAATCGGCGTAAACGAAGTGGGCGTCACTTCGGCTTCATGCATGCTGAGTCAATATTCACCGAGTCAGGGACAGCAATTTTCCCAGAGGAGATGAATACATGGACGATAATTTCGTACCTTAACAGTCGCCTAGTGACCTATCTTAAGTTGGCACAGACATTCGAACGGAAGTGGGAAACCGGAACCGTTTCTCGTCTTCCTGTCTCAGAAGTTGTCTTTGAAAACTCAGAAGTACTCGCCGAATCGGCAAAGTCACAGTTTGGGAAGGTACTTGGACGTCGTAGTACTGAATTCACCTCTCCACACTTTTCAGGGACCCTCGCTGCGCAGATGCTCGGATATGGCAATCCGAACCCACCGGATCATCCACATCGGACTCTCTTGGAAGAAATAGACTGGGAAACGCCACCGAAGATGGATCGAAAAACGAGTATCAAGGAACTAGCAAGATCCGGTGAAGACTATCTAAAACGCCTTGATCGGGAGCTAGAACAGAGCGCGCGAAAGACGGATCAGCTACTCTTCGATCGACTAAACTTGAGTGAGGATCTCCGACGAGAAATTCTTCAAGAGGTAGAGCTACGGACGATAGATGATCCGCTGACCGAGTGGGATCAGGTCGATTCGGAACGCGAGGACGCCCCATCCATTTCTCTAACTGAATTTGTCCAGAATCTCCTTCTCCAGTTCACGATGGATGTTGTCAGAGAAAGCAACGATGGAATTGTTCCATTATCGTCAGTCGAGGGGAGTGATGGACTCTTGAACCGAATTGAAGAGAAATTTGAACGCGTCTGGGGCGACCACGCCGCCGATCGACTCGCCGAGGTCGACGACGTGCTCGGCGGCAGGAGCGCCGCCGAGGAGGCGTACCCGAACCTCCAGGCGTGGCTCGAAGACGACCTCTTCGACTACCACGTCGCGACGTTCGACCGGACACCGATCCTGTGGCGGTTCACGACAACGCGGCTCGTCTCAGACCCGGAAGGAGAAGGGTTCGGCTGTCTGGTCGACTATCACCAATTAGACGAGGGCATCTTCGACCGCCTCCAGAATCGCTACCTCGACCCGCGGAAGGAGCTTCTGCGTGAGCGGCGGAACACCGCGGACCGCCGTCGGAGCAACGACTCCCTGTCGACAAGCGAACAGGCCGAGGCTGCTGAGGAGTACACCCGTTACCAGAGTTGCCTCGAGCAGATTGCGGAATTTGAGGACAACATGGCCGAACTCGCGCAACAGTCTCTCCGGGAGTGGCCCGAGGACAAGCAGGATCTTGCCGCCGCTGCAGCCGATCGCGTTTCTGAGTTCAGGGCACTCACCGAGGAACGGCTCGACGACGTCGACGAGCTCGCCGCCATGGAGGACGTGGACTTAGCCGAACTGTTCACCGGGAACTTCTACGAGAAAGTCGAAAATCAGCGTGAGGAGTGGATCGACGGGCTAGAGGATCTCGAAACGGCGTTCGACGCCTACGCTGCCGACCCAGACGAGCCTGTGGAAGCGCACCTGTACGACCTGTTTGAATACTATACTGACGACCTCCTCGGGAGCTCGCACTTCGCGAGCAACGGGATTCTTTACATGACCTACTACTTCGACAAGCTGGGGCAGGTCGATCAATCCCAGCTCGAGAATGATGAAGAGTTCCAACAACAGCGACTGATCTCCCAGCTTGCGAGCGACTTAGAAGAGTACATCGAGCTCGGTGAAGCCATCAATGAGGACTGTACGGAAGTCTCCTCAGAGATCCCCGCCGACTGGGCAGACCGTGCCCTCTCGGAGATCACGACCGCAGGATACCAGCCCAACCACAAACACGGCGTCGCGATCAACATCACGCCACTCGCAGAGCAGCAGATCGTCCCGAAGACCGTCGACGACGATGTCCTATAACAAGCGATGTACGAACCCGGAGACCGCGTTCGGATCAACGACCAGCCCGCGGAGGTGATCCGCACCGACAGCGTCGGCGACATCGAATATCTCCGCGCCTATATCGAAGGCGTCGGCCCGAAGACCGTCTCTATCGCTGACGTCGATATCACGCCGATCGACAGTCAGGTAGAGACTCTCCCGGAAAACGTCGATCAGTTCCACCCCGACCACGAGGCCGTCGACGCCGACCGGTTCGACCTCCGGATGGAGGCGCTGAACCTGACGATCGCCCACGAGCAGGGCCAACTCCTCTCTATCTCGAACTCGCTGGTCCGGCTGGAACCGTACCAACTGGCCTGCGTGAATCAGGTAATGGAGTCACTTCGCCAGCGAGCGCTTATCGCCGACGACGTGGGGCTCGGGAAGACGATCGAGGCGGGGTTGATTCTCAAGGAGCTCCAAGCCCGAAACCGTGCTAACAGCGTCCTGTTTGTCGTTCCGGCTCACCTGCAGAAGAAGTGGGTCCGGGATATGGACCGCTTTTTCGATATCGATCTGACCCTCGCCGACCGAGCCTGGGTGGAGGGCGAGCGACGTCGCCTAGGCGACGCGGCCAACATCTGGGACCAGGATGATGTCCAACTCATCACGAGCATGGCCTTCCTCCGTCAAGACGAGTTCCAACCCGCCTTAGAGGATGCGTTCCGGGACGTCGTCATCATCGACGAGGCACACAAGGCTGGCAAGCGGGGAGATAGTCCGTCAGTCACGTCCCAGATGGCCGAACGCGTCACCCGCAACTCCGAGTCGGCACTGCTGTTGAGTGCGACGCCCCACGACGGCAAGGGCGAGGGCTTTCGCTCACTCATCAGCTATCTCGACCCGCTGCTCGTCGCCGAAGACCAGGAGCTGAGCCGGGAAAC
This sequence comes from Halorubrum wangae, assembly GCF_051194135.1. Classification (NCBI taxonomy): domain Archaea; kingdom Methanobacteriati; phylum Methanobacteriota; class Halobacteria; order Halobacteriales; family Haloferacaceae; genus Halorubrum; species Halorubrum wangae. The sequence goes on from NZ_JBLZNH010000004.1 coordinate 90,040, forward strand.
CGTCGAGCAGGTGATGATCCGGCGTGGGAAACAGACCATCTACGACGATAACGGCGAGCGGATCTTCCCCAATCGAGAAGTCAAGACGATGTCGGTGTCGATGACGCCCGCCGAAGAGCAGCTGTACGACGGCGTGACTGAGTACGTCCAGGAGGTGTACAACCGCTCGGAGCAGCTCAACGAGCCCGCTGTGGGCTTCGCGATGGCGCTAATGCAGAAACGACTGGTCTCCAGCGTCGGGGCGATTCGAGAAACGCTCCGTCGACGGCTCCAAGGGCTCTTAGAAGAGGGCAGTGCCGATCGTGACCTGTCGACCGAAGCGGAGGCGTATCTCGACGGGCAGGATCTCGAGGAGGCCGATCAGGAGGCCGCCGAGCAGGAGCTCGAACAGTTGACCGTTGTGCAGGGCGACGAGGCTCTGCGGACAGAGATCGAGATGTTGCAGGATTTGGTTGGGCAGGCCGAGTCGATTCCGGTCGACACGAAGGCCCAGCAGGTCAAACGCTATATCCAACAACTGCTGGAGGAGAACCCCCAAGAGAAGCTGTTGCTGTTCACGGAGTATCGCGATACGCTCGATTATCTCTTGGAGGAAGTCTCTGACCAACCCTGGGCCGACGAGATTCTCACGATTCACGGCGACGTCGACAAAGAGGACCGCCAGCAGATCGAAGACCAGTTCAACCACGGTGAGCCGCGGCTGCTGTTTGCGACTGATGCAGCCAGTGAGGGGATCGACCTTCAGCACAGCTGCCACATCATGATCAACTACGAGCTGCCGTGGAACCCGAACCGGTTAGAACAGCGGATCGGGCGGATCCACCGGTATGGACAGGAGAAGGAGGTCAAAGTCTGGAACTTTCAGTTCGAGGGAACTCGCGAGAGCGAGATTTTCGAACTCCTCGAAGAGAAAGTCGAGAACATCCGCTCGAAGGTCGGCTCGACGGCCGACGTCCTGGGGATGCTGGACGATATCAACATCGACGACCTGATCATGCGGTCCGTCCAGAACGAGGAGCCGCCCGAAGCAACGGCCGCTGAGCTTGAGTCGCTCATGGAGGAGCGCGAGCAGACGCTGCTCGAATGGTACGACCGAAGTCTGATCGACCCAAGCACGTTCGACGCAGAGAGCCGACAGCGAATTCAGGATGTGATCGATGACTCGGCGGACGTCTTCGGGACAGAGGCCGATATTCGGGCATTCGTCGATCGTGGGTTGGAGACGGTCGGCGGGCGACTCGAGAAGCGTGGGTCTCAGCTGTACGACGCTCACGTTCCGGCATCGCTCTCAGAGTCGGGTGTCGCAACGGAACGTGGCCCCGTAACGTTCTCTCGTGAGTTCGCGATGGACCACGAGGGGATCGAGTATCTCTCACCCGACGACGCGCTTGTGACGCGGCTACGCCGGCGCTTGTTGAGTGGTGAGGAGGGGACGGTCGGACTGAAGTTGCTCCCCTTCGTCGAGAATCCCGGTATTACGTTTATCTACAAGATCGGCTTCGAGGATGGAACTGGAGAAACGATTCGAGAGGAGCTGGTTCCCGTCTATGTGGATCTGGGCAGTCAGAGTCCACGACGACCAGTTGGTGAGCAGGTGCTTGAAGCCGACACGATTCGTGCCAAGCCCGATGCGGGGACAGTTCGGGAGTTACTTGAGAGCCGAGAAGAACTTGAGACCGCCGCCGAGGGATATGTGGCGAATGTGTTGACGACAATAAAGCAAGAGCTTAACACCGACCGGGAAGCCGAGGTCGAGCAAGAACGGGAGAATCTGGAGGCGTATGCCGAGGCAGAGCGCGAACGGCTTGAAGCGTTTATCGACGAGTACCAACAGCAGGCTGCGGCCGGACGGGACATGGAGATATCTATCCGGGGGCAGCGACAACGGTTGGAGCAGCTGGACGAGCGTGTGGAAGATCGGAAGGGCGAGCTCAAGCGGCGCCGACAGGTTATCTCACTCGCCCCGGAGGTCGAAGGGTACTGTCTAACACTGCCGGTTGAATAGCGTGGACCCAGCGTAGCTGGTCTATTCGTTGAGGAGCGACTTCTCTGAGAGCGGTTCGGTGCGCTCTGAATATTTCCAAGTGCCACCTGATGGACTCGTCGACACTCTCTTTAACCAACGAGACGCCCAAATTTGTTGGTTAAATTCTCACGCTCTTGTGTAGAGCTGCGGAAAGACGATTTGACATTTTGAACACCTGCTGGCGTCCGGCGATCTGAGTCCCAGTTAGCGTACTTAATTCGCTGCAGGGTACAAATAAACGACCTCTTTCCGCATTTCTACATAAGAGCGAATTCTCATTCTACCACTGTTCCCCGGCTACAGCACTTTGTCGTCGACGATCTCCGGAACGATGTGCTGGTCGGCGAGAGGTCTGATGTTGATCGCCACCCCGTGTTTGTGGTTAGGCTGGTACCCGGCAGTGGTGATCTCCGAGAGCGCTCGGTCGGCCCAGTCGGAGGGAATCTCGCGGTGCACGGCCTGACAGCGGTCGTCGATCTCTTCGGTAAGCGCTTTGAACTCTACGAGCGCCGGCGGCTCGCCGTCTTCGTCCCAGACCTCGTCGACGTAGCTAGCATCCAATACGGATGGGTCGTCCAACCCTGTAGCAAGCGACGCGAGCAGCTGCTCATCATCGGTCAGGTGCTCATATGGTTCCCCATCATCGTCGAGAAGCTCGCTTCCTTCCCGCTCAAAGTAGTAGGTCATGAACAGAATCCCCGAACTCGAGTAGTGATCGGAGCCCTTGAGCCGCCAGTTGAAATAGTCGAACAGATCTGCGAGATGTGCCTCGACCGGCTGGTCGTTCGGCTTGGCGTAGGCCTCACACGCGTGCTCAAGCTCATCCAGTGCATCGAGCCATTCATCCTCCCACTCCTGGACTTTCTCCCAGAATCCGTCCGAGAAAGTATCTTGGAACCAGTCTTGGCCTTTCTCTTCCCGGAGTTCAGCGAGGGCGTCGAGGCGCTCTTTCGTCTCCGCTCGGAAGACCGCTACCTTCGGTGCGAGTGCTTCAACTTCCTCGCGGCGCTCCTGACTGAACTCGCGTTCACTCACGCTTCCAAGCTCCTGCATCGCGTTTTCTAACTCGTTGATCTGGCCGAGCATGTTGGTTGTCTGTTCGAACGTGTTCGCAGCCTCGGAGCGTTCAGTCGATGACAGGGACTCATTGTTCCGGCGTTGGTTTGCCGTCGACTGCCGGTTTCGGAGCTCGTCTTTCCGTGGGTCGAGATACTGGGTCGTGAGTCGGTCGAACAGGCCTGAATCGAGCTGGTGATAGTCGACGAAACACGCAAAGCCGGTCTCGTTCACGTCGGCGACGAGTCTGTCGGTGCTGAGCTCCCAGAGGATCGGCGTGTTTTCCATCCGATCGACGTGGTAGTCGAACAGGTCCTCGGCGATGAAGTTCCGGAGATTGGGGTACGCCTCCTCGGCGGCGGACTTGGATCCGAGTATCTCGTCAACTTCGCGGAGGCGATCGTCGGCGTGCTCACCATAGGCATCCTCGAAGCGCTCGACGATTCGATCGAGCATGTCGGGCTGGTCATCAATCTGAGACACCGGGATAATACCGTCGTCCTCCTCGCGGACGGCCTCCATCGCGAAGTGATGGACAAGGTCTTTGACCTGCTCGTCGATGTTGTCGGGGACTTCGGGGACCGATTCGGGATCGGGGACTTCGCGGTCTTCGGGGGATTCAGAGGTTCGGAGGAAAATCTCCTGGCGGATTTGCTTCTGGGTCTCTTCAGGAATACCGAATTCTTCGTATAGTATCTCATCTACACGATTTGATAGGTCTTCCAGCTTCTCTTGCCTTTGTAGACGGTTCCTCTCAACATCCCTACACAGTGTTCGGACATCTTGTTCTGATTCATGATGTTCGGATAGAATTTCTATGTCTTCAATTGTGCCTTCAACATCAGTATTATCATAGAAGAAACCTATCGAGGAATCTAATACTAGAGGTGGGCCTCTGTACAGTGGACTCGTTGGGTCAGTTGCCCTATCAATTGTTTTAATATTATACTGTTCTTTAGCTATCTCTGACAATTCTTCATTTTTGGTGAGTGATTTGTACCATGGTAAGCTGCCGACATAGCCAGCGGTCCAATTCCGGCTAATCGTGATCGATAGGATTAGCGAATGATATAGATTAGAATTGAGCGCCGCCATTATCTGCCAAATAGCTTGATCATCGTTTGGAACAAACAAGTATCCCGTCGCGCTGAAGAGACGGTCTGGTGGCTGGTAACCGAACCGGCGCCCAGTCTCTTTGATATAATTCCAAGCCAGACCGCGTTCGCCATATAATTCTTCGTTTGGTGTTCTGACCGTTGGACTATATCGTTTGATTACCTTTCCCGACTCCCCCCACTCTACCACCTGGTTTATATGCGGCGTAATCCACGCATCAGACCCACCAGTTGCTATTAGCTTGAATAATTCAGAATTCTTTGTTTCCCAATACTTTCGGTAGAATCTTTCATCATTCGCGGTTGCTAAACCCTGACGGGCCAAACCAACGGACTCCCCCTCAACACCAGCCTGCCCCGCGTCCAACTTCTTATTAGTCTGATGCAATTGACGCACCTGTTCTGGTGTTGAATAACAAATTGGTGTTCCTGGTATTGTTCTAAAGTTAGATAATTCAACATTAAATAAACGCTGTATATCATCTATTTCCCCAGAAATCGTTTCGGTAAATACAGACTCTTTCGAGTGGGTTCCAATGTCATATAATCGCATGAAGCTGCCAGTGGAACGAGGATCACCTCCACTTCGGACGACAGTACCTGCCGTACGAACAGTTGCATTGTCGAGAACTCCAATTCCAAACTCTGCGAGAAAGTCGAAACTGCTCAGTTCTCCGAGGAAATCCTTTCTAAATTCCTCAAACCGATGCTTGAACATGAAGGTTCGAGGAACAAGCATTCCAATTCTTCCATTATCTACTGTAATATTCTGTCCAAGTTCAAAGAAATTGATATAGAATTCTTTCGGATATCGATAATTATCTTCGATATATTTTTTAATTGAATTGGGCATCCGATTACGAGATCCATACGGCGGGTTCATCAGCGCCACGTCGTAATCTTGGGCTAGAATATCCAGTAGTCTCACAAAGCTCCGCAGATCCTGTGCAAGGAACGACTCTTCCTCCCGGTGCTCTTCGATGGCCTCCCGTAGACTGTGCAGCACTTGCCCAAGCGTATGACTCTCACGTGGATCATCACCCAGCGTCAGCTGCATCCCACCGATATCGGTGTCGTCCTCAAACAGATCACCTAGTGTCCCGCGAACGTCCAGCAGACTCCCCAGCCCATGCACTTCCTCGAACGCATCCAAAATCTTCTGCAACGCCGCCGCAACGTCTTCGTCATTACCAGCAACCTCCTCGAATACCGCCTCCACACCCTCGACTTCAGCGACTTTGGCATCCGCACAGACAACCCCCACCTCGGGCATGTCGAAGCCATTGGCGCCCTCTACCTCGGCCCGCGTCCGTCCTTTCAGATACAGATTGAATGCCGCGAGCTGACAGGCTCGCATATCTAGATCTACGCCATACAGATTGTGCTTTAACACCTGCCGCGGAATCTCTGCCCTATCCACTTCCGTCTCGGCCCGCCAAATCCGCTCTAAGACGTCGAAAGCATACAGCAGGAAATGCCCACTTCCACAAGCGGGATCGATCACCCGCAGCTCGGAGGGATGGTCAAAGTCGGTCGGCTCACCATCCTCCTCAGAAGAAACCAGATACGTACAGAAGTCTGCGATATCGGGCGACTCATCTGGCGACAACGGTCGCTGTTTACGCTCTTCCGAACTCAGCGACTCCTGCTGTGTAACGACGTCATCTAACTCTCCCGTATCCTCCAGATATAGCTTCCCCAGCGAATTGTCAGTCAGCATCCGGACGACCCAATGGGGCGTGTAGAACTGGTTCGCTGCTGGAACGTCCTCCGGCTCCAACCCTTCATAATTCCCTTTCCGTCGTAGATCATCGAGCAGCCCGACGTTGTAGTACTCGTACACCCAGCCAAGCACGTCATCGGCGCGCCAGACTGCATCCGGAACGTCATCTAATTGCTCAGCGGCTTCCTCGAACAGGTCCGGATCGATATCAAGCACCGTATACGGCGAGTTGGTGTCAAAGAGGAGCTCGATCTCATCGTCGAACCGCTCGCACGCCTCCTCGAAGGCGACGATGAGCGCTTCGTCGGGCCCGACATCGAACCGCTCGCCCAACACCTGTTCTGCAGCCGGCGTCAGCCCCGACTCGCCGATTTGGGTGACGGGTTGGTCAATAAAGCCCCGAACTTCCATACACCGCAGCGCGGCGAGCCGGTTGATGAGCGTATATCCTACTCCGTTGACGTACTGCTCGTAGCACCACTGCCACGATTTCTCGCCCGGATTCTCGTGGTCGATCGCCTCGACCAACGCCTCCCGTGTCGACTGCTGCTCTGTCGATAGCTCCTCACCGCCTTCCCGCGACGTCAGGTCATACTGCTGTTCCAGCTCGTACTCGATCTCGCGCTCGACGAGCTCGCGAAGCCCAGTAACGACGTCCTCGAGATGCTCTCGTTCAGCCTTGTCCAATTGGGCCTGCCGCGCCGCAGAATTCCCCGAAGCCATTGATGTATTCTACCCTGCCCCCGGCCGTCATCAATGTTGGGCTATTGTCCTCTACGAGTTCTGCAGACGCCTCCCGCATACCCACGTACAGAGGCTCATCAAATCGCTTTTCGACGTACTTTGTCGCCGATTCGATGTCAGTAATCTGTCTAATCTACAGAAAGTGTAGTGACCGACTCTCGTTGTAGAGCGTAGAACAGCTGGTCTGGTGATGTCTCAAACTGGTTTTCTGAGATTATCGTCAGTAGCACAAGATGGCCCAGTAACGGATGCAGAATGCAGGAAAACTATGAAAAAAGACGTCACTGTAGCGGAAGAAACGGCGGTCTGTCCATCCCCGGCGTCGACAGCTTCAGTTCGTTCCTACGGAGAACTCAATTTCCGGGTACTCGTACGTGTAGCACTTGATGCCATTGTCCTCACAGTAGTCTACTAATCCCGTCGGAAGCACATCAATTTCCTCGTAGTCAGCGAAAAACGCGACGGTCACCTCATTACTCCCATCCGGGCTCTCGACCACGACCGCCGTGTCTGGATCGCTGTGGCTAGTCTTGACAACCTGATCCCCCGGCACGTACGGGTTCTCTGCGAACGCGAGGTTCTCGTGTTTGTAGGTCCAGAGTTTAACGTCCTGGTCGTCACAATATGACGCGAGGATCGCAGGGTGGTAGTCTCGCCACGCACCTGGTCCTTTATCGAGCGAACTGGGGAATGCGACCCGCACCGCTTCCCCGTCCATTTTGTGTCCGAACGCACCGGTATTCTGCTCCGGCGGCAGCACCTCGACGACGATCCCTACCGATGGCTCCGAGTCGCCAGCCTTCACCACTCGATCTCCTGGCGAAAACGGATTCTCCGGCTTCTGATTCATGTGGGCGGTATTGGGCCCGAGATCGAGCAGCTCGTTCATCGGTCGGGCCGCGAGGTGGTCGAGCTTCTCCGGAGAGTCGCCCGAGAAGGCCTCCTCGGTTTCGACCTTCGACTTCAGCGTCTCGAGGCGCTCCCACCCGAGCAGCATCAGACTGTCCTCGTTATCCCGGTGCCAGACCATCACCACGATGTCGTCGTCAGGATCTCGTTCAACCAGAGACTCAGGGAGAAATGCGGAAACGTCCCGAGAGGACTTCACGTCGACCGTGTAGCCGAACACCTCAAAGTCGTGTCCGGAGAAGCTCTCAGAGTTACACCGTCGGATCGCCTCCTCGTTTTCCCACTCCCACATCTCGACGGGGAGATACTCGCGACAGAACTGCTCGAACGCGAGCTCGCCAAGGTTGCCGATCCGCTTGACATCCAGATCGTCAGCTCCCTGAATGACCGCTTGGTGGTGAGCTCGTTCGTGGTCGATCTCATCCGGGGTGAACCGATACATTACTTGAGTCTCAGACACCGCATAGAAATATTTTCAGACTGAAATCTCAAATCAAAGAACTAGAGAGAACGAACGACGTTGGGATCTCAATCTCCGACGACTACATCTAATTCGGAGCTTGACTGTTCCCAATCAGCCTTCGACTCCGGACTCTCGATAGAGTTGAGCAAGTTGCCATAGTCGCTCAACAACTGACATAATTCTCTTGGGAAAAGTGTGAGCAGGTTATTGGTCTGCGTCGCGGGCTGCAGCCACGAAGTATCGCCGATCCGAGACGACTGGTTTGGGAGCGGCTCCCTGATCGAACTGGCTGAGATGCCCGAGATATACCGGCAACAGGCCGTCGGGAGCATCCTCACTCTCAGTGTGCTGGAGCCGCCGCGTCACTAACCGTTGGGCAGCAGGGTCTGTGGTCTCGCGCCAGGTTCGATACGTCTCCATCACTTCTGATTCCATGTCACCTGGCACGGTTCGCCGATTGAGATTCCCCCAGATGTGGCCGTGTTCGTTGATGTATAGGCGGCCGCCCTCTGGCCGGAACCGGGTGTACTTAGCGACGAGCTCGTCATGATCGAAGACCGACTCAAACTGATAGTCCTGCCAGCGCCAGCGTAAGACGCCATCAGAACAGACACTCCACGACTCCCCGTGATGGAACGGAAGCCCAGTCCACACACGGATCGCTGATTGAGTTGTGAGGAGGTCGGGATCATTCGAGAAGTCGGAGAAATCGAAGGTGCCACCGATCTGGCCAAGATACACGGGGACATATCCCGAATTCACTTCTGCAGCGCCGACCTGATCGTAGGTGTCTGCAGGCACCTTAGTGAGCACTTCACCACTGGCAGTGAGACGGACGCTTCCATATCCATCCGGTTTTCCCACATCATGAAGCATCTCATGGAGCCCATCGGGGACGCTCCGGAGCGCCTGAATCTCGCCGCGGTGGCTCCAGCGCAGGGCGGTGTCGTACGACTGTGAGGAGACAACACTGTAGCGGGAGCCGCGGTACGCAGAGGGCCACGGATCAGCCGGCGTGACCGTCACCTGCCGATCGGCAGCCACGGGTACCTCAGTCGGTTCGGCTGTTAGCGATGCCGCAGGCGATCTGTCCGTCATGCGTTGTCTCCAGGATCGACACGGTGGTCATCCGGTGACAGCTTCTTGCTCTCGTAGGAGTCAACTGCGGCCGCCCAGCCTTCAAGTGAGGCCTGTTCTTCCTCCGTAAGGGGATCCGTCAGCCGGGTTGGTTCCTCAACCTGGATCGGCCGACTCGCCGCATCGAGTGTGCCAACGTACACCGGTATCATATCGACGTCACCGCGGTTACGACGGAGCTGCAACACTCGTTTGACCGGACGAGGCAGCTCCCGGAACTGTTCGCGCACGTCCGACGGTGATCGATCGGTTGGGATTTGTGTGAGGACATCGCCTTGCGGCGTCACGCGGAAGGAGCCTCCCTGCGGCCGGAGACGCCGGAGTTCGGTCACGATCGGGTCCGGCAACGAGTCGGCAAACGGGTGGCGCAGCTTGTTCTCAGCATTGTGCCACCAAAACTGGTCGCCAGCGAATGAGTACTTGGCACCGTCGTACACGCTGCTCCACAGATTCCCCGGTTGGAGCCCTGTCGGGCTCAGTGCGACGGAGTGTGAAGGATCGTCCGGCGGCACAAGCCGACCGTCGATATCGGTGGATCCAACGTAGAGTGCTTCATACGCGTCATCGGCACCCGCAATTTCAGTCCGGGTAAGTACATTACCCGCTTCCGTGATCCGAATGCGCCCCCCTTGGCGTTTGATCCCGAGGAGATTCTCGACGACATCATCTGGTACGGGATCGAGACGGAGTCGATCCGTTCCGTTGTACGCCTGCCACCATACCTCTCCCTCTGCGTTCACGCTGAAGCTGTACCCCCGATAGTAGTGTGCCCAGCTCTCACCGGGCGCGGAAGGGGCCTCTGCATCCCCAGCGGTTGTCCTGTCATTCGTCATATGCAAGGATTCGACCCCCGGCACATATAATCAGTGGCAGTCAGCAGCACGACGAGTAGTACTTTGATGCCTCATCAAGCGTGAACCAACGGACATGCACGGACTGTCCCCCCAAGCAAGCTACGAGCGAGGGTAGGATCAAACGGTCCCCGTGTGGTCCGTCGAGAGCGTGCCGTCAGAGCAGGTGGTGGGTAGTAAGCTTCTTACACCCGACGTTGCGCGCTGGCGGGGATTTTTTCGAATACGATAGCAACCGATCCTGAAAATCAACCGCTGCGAGTAGCGGCCTCAACTTCCTCAGTCAGAGCTCGATATCGGATTCACACTCAGGACATTGCAGCGAGTCTTTCGTGGCGCCGGCGACGTAGATTGCGCTGCCGCCAACAAGCGCGCCAACAGCTGCAAGCGGCCAGCTTGCTGCGGTGGCCGTCCCCAGCGCCGCGATCCCCGCTGACCCGCCGAGTGAGTAGCCGCCGGCACCGAATAACGCGGGGACGGCCATACTTTTGACAGTCAGATATTTCCCTCTCAGATGGAGAAGTTGTATCTCCTCACCGCAGCTCTCACAGTCGAATGTGTTGACCACCGAGATCTCGGAATCACTCTTGTCCGTCATATCAAACGTTTTGGAACCTTATGACAAAAAACCCATGTGTCTGATGAGATATCTGAGATTCTGGGTATAATCTGAGTCTCAGCGATTCCCGCAATCAGATCCACCCACAAGAGTTGGCCTCAAGCTATGCCGAAGGTTCATATGTACCTCCCGGGACAGGATGCATATGTCAACGCAGGATTTGCTGGTGGGGTCTCATCTCTCTTTGCTTGATCTCGAGGCGTTCGATCAACTTGCCGCACAGGTTGGCGACCAGCCGAATAGCGTCTTATATCTCACCCAACGTGTTCGCTCCGATAACACCACGCGCCAGCGGTGGGCTCAGCACGGTCCTGCGGCGTGTCTGCGTGTCGAGACATTCGACCGACTCGTCTCGGCGTGTTATGAGCGTGACCAGTACAAAGGGGAGGTCACCCACATCGATCAGCCCTTGCTGTACCGGCTTGTCGAGGCCGGTATCGAGCAGTTGGAGGCGTCAAATCCGTTTGCAACAGATGGGCGGCTACCACGTGCAGGGCTGGTTCAAGAGGCCGAACAGCTGTACACGGCGCTAGAACGTGGAGGCCTGCTGTCGGCGGACGCGATGGAAACACGACTCTCCGAGCTTGGTCTCTCGGATCGCGCCACAGCCGTGGCGGCCCTCGCGACTGCGATCGATGAGGTCCGTGAGACCATGTTGGCTGACGAACTCCCAGACACATATCAGACCGAGCGGATGCACGAGCTCACGACGACAACAACGCCGCTCGAGGAGCTACTCCCGGCTGTTGATGCCGTCGTGATTGGCGGGTTCACTCGCTTTGACGCGCTCGAACGCCAACTACTCACACGAATCACTGAGACGTGGCCAACCGTGGCACTGCTCCCGTCCCAATACGTATCTGAGGAGCCGGCCGGTGTTGATGCTGGCGCCCGGCCCGCGGCTGAGACGTTTGAGGCGCTTGGCTTTACGCCAACACCGGTCCCGACGGACGCACGCCCGACGATCGCCAACCGACGGAGAGTGACACAGAACCTGTACCGGCATCCGGACGAGTCACCGGCCGTTGGTGACATCGATCCGAGCGCGCTTGCGCTCACGATCACCGACGCTGAGACACTCCCAGAGGAAGTCCGAGCGACCGCACGAGCGATTCGGCAGCAGCTGGCAGCTGGCACCGATCCAGCAACCATCGGCGTCGTGCTCACGAGTCCGACCGAGTACAGCGATACAGTTCGCGAGGTTTTTGATACCTATGAGATCCCGTTTGCACTGCAGACGGAGCGACCCCTCGCCGAAACTGCCATCGGCAACGCCATCGAAGCTGTCTGTCAGCTTGCGACTGAGTCACGCTCCGTCGAAACACTACTGGACCTGCTCACGAACCCGCTCGTGGCAGCTACGGACACAGAGGACCCAATTGATCACCAGTCGTTGGCGCGGGTGGCGAGCCGCACAGACACAGCGGCGCTCGCTCCGGTGGTAGAATATCTCGACCCGGAGACGACAGCGGCCATTGAAGCGCTCATTGCCGATATTGACGCCGTTGCACAGAGTCCGCTCGCAGACCTGCCGACACGTCTCACCACACTGTTAGACCAGCTGGGGATCACAGCCACGCTGTCGGCCGCCGCGGACGACACCGAGCTAAACCTTGCCCAGGAGACACGTGCTGCCGACCGCCTTGACCGCATCAGCGAGACGCTTGCGATGACCGATGCAGTCGCCGACCATGACCAGGGCACCGTTATGGAACGCCTTGAGCGGGCCATCACGTACGGAACCGTCACGGCACCCGCAGCGACCGAGACACAAAGCGTCGTTATCTGTGGGCTCTCCGATGCGCACGCTCGAGAGTGGGATCATGTGTACGTGCTTGGGCTGACCGCCGCGCATCTGCCGTCGGATCTCGAGCATATGGCGTTTGCCCAGCCCATCTACGATGCCCATCAGGATTTCGCACAGCAAGATATCTCTCTGGAGGCACGCTACCACCTCGGAACGCTGCTCCGTAGTGACGCCACGCTACGGCTGTCGGCGCCCCAACGTACCCTCAGCGGCGAGCCCCACGTTCCCCCAGATTTCCTCACCGAGCTCCGGCGTGTCATCGAGTGTGATGCGATCACGACCAGTCCGGAGGAAAAGCCAGGCACACGCGAAGACGTCCAGACGGCAATCAGTACGGCTGTCACTGCTAGAGACGAGCCAGAGCCGCAACCCTACATTGACGCCGCGGTCGCGGCCGGAACGTTCAATGAGGCGATCGGCGATCGGATGCATGCCGGCGCCGCCTGTGCGACTGGCCGTGCTGATCCGGATCGGCTCTCAGCGTACGATGGCCAGCTATCCCCCGAGATGGTCGCCCAGCTGCATCCAGAGACTGTGCGAGAACCCTACAGTGCAAGTCGCCTCGAAACGTACGCCGCCTGCGGGTTCAAATACTACCTGCAGCGGGTGCTTGAGATCGACGCGCCCGAGCCGCTCACACGCGAGCCACACGCAGGGCTTCGGGGTTCGTACATCCATGATGTGCTCGAACATTACTACCGAACGGTCCAATCAGATGTGGGCGAGCCGGTCGATCCGGGTGGCGACTTTCAGGCCCGGCAGGCAACGCTGCTAACGGTCGCCCGCGAACGGCTAGCGGACGCTTTCAACGGGTACGCCGCTACGGCGTTCCAGGAGGAGTGGCTCACCGGTGTGTTCGCGGGGCTCGGTACCCCAGCCGAGAACCCCTATTACGGGCCGACAGCCACGGAAGACGACGAACCAGCCGCGAAGGGACTGCTCTATCGCTTCCTCGAACACGAGTTTGCCGAGCCAGCCAAAACGACCGCCCGCCCAACATGGCTTGAAGCACGCATCGGGGATCCGCATCCCGGAGGAACACCAGTTGGAGACGGCCCAGCCGTCATCCAGACTCCGACGGGCGAGGTGACACTGCATGGCCTGGTTGACCGTGTTGATACCGTCCCAGGAACGACCCCGACACAGGCGGTCATGCGGGACTACAAAACCGGCTCCTCGATTCCAAGCGCAAGCGATGCGCTGCTCGGCCTCCATTTTCAACTCCCGCTGTATGCGCTCATGATTGAGGACGCGTTGCCGAAGCTTGAGACGGTGGGAGCGGCCTACTACCAGATGGCCCCACCCACGGCGGTCTCGTCACGGCGTGGCCTCGTCACCTCACAGGAGATGGCCGTCTACCACGGCGACGACGAGGTATCGACGCCACTTTTGCGCCACTCGTACCCGCATTTTGAAACGCACACTGCGTTCCGGAAGTTCCTCACTGAGGAGACACCAGCTCGACTGGGCGAGCTTACAGCAGGTATTGCTGGCGGGCATTTCCAGCCGACACTGCTTGAGCCAGGGGATGCCGGCTGTCGCCACTGTGACTACGCACATGTGTGTGACGTGCGCCACCACCACCGACAGACGACGATCGAGACGATCGACACGGAGGGGATTCCCACCTATGTGCCGCCTGCCGCACGCGGTCTCTCGCCGGAAGACGTTGTGGAGGTGAACTAACGATGGTTGAGTACGATCGCCTCACGGACGAGCAACAACGAGCCGTTGACGCACTCGATCGGAACGTCACGCTGACCGCTGGCGCCGGAACGGGGAAGACGACAACGCTCACGGCGCGATATCTCAAGATGATCGAATCGGGGATTGCGGCGAGCGACGATCCAGCCAGCGATCTGCTCCTCCCAGAACAGATCCTCACGACGACGTTCACCGAGCGGGCCGCAAACGAACTGGAAAGCAGCATTCGGACAGAGATTACAGAGCGTATCGCCACGCTTGATGCCGAGGAGTTCCCTGCATGGCGTCGCGTTGCCGACGAGCTCGAGCACGGCTACATTCACACGCTTCACGGATTCTGTGCCCGCCTGTTGCGCGAACACACGCTGCGGCTCGAGCCGCTCGATCCGGGGTTCACGACGCTTGATGAAAACGAGACGACCGCGATGCTCCACGATGTCGTCGAGACAACGCTCCGTGAGCACGAAACACACCCGGCGACGCAAACGCTTGCCCGACGATTTTCGCGGGCACAGCTCCATGACGTGCTCACCGATCTATTGAGTGAGCGGCCGGCAAGTCTCACGTGGGCACAGCGGTGGGCAGACGCTAGCGAACAGGCGTATCTCTCCTTCGTTGAAACCGAACTCCATCCGATCGATCCGGATGAGGCGGCTGCCCGCTTGGCCGATCCGACCGTCGTCGATGCGCTCACAACGCTACAGGAGCTGGTGGCGGACCCACCGGCCATCTCGACGGAGGGCACAGCATGGCAACGCGCGGTCACAGTGGTGGAATTGTTGGAAGGCGGGTACGATGATGGCGTCCCCTCACGGGCCAAGCAAACTCTCATCGCGCAGCTCAGCAGCGCGTTAACCACGGCGGCTGGAGCCCAGTATGCGAGTTACACTGGTGCCGCAACCCACTGGGACAATCATCCACAGAAGGCAACGTTCGATACAGCCATCGAGCAGCTTGTCGCCACACTTGAGCCGGAAACCTACGCTGTGGAGGTGGATCTAGAGCGCGATCGGCAAAGCTACCCGTTCGTGACGGCGCTTGCCGAGCTTACCCAGATCGCCGGCAAAACCTATGCAGAGCGCAAACAACAGCAGAACGCCGCCGATTTCACGGATCTGGTTTCGTACACGGTTGATTTCCTGGCTGCACCTGAAAACGCACACATCCGCCAGGAGCTACAGGCTCAGTTCGAGTACGTAATGTTAGACGAGTTCCAAGATACCGACCCCAGACAGTGGGATCTGATTCGGTTGCTCACTACCTCACCACAGGGCAACTTCGATGCGGACAATATCTTCGTCGTCGGAGACGTCAAACAGAGCATCTATCGGTTCCGGAATGCCGACGTTACCCAATTCAAAGAGATTACAGACATGCTCGCCGCCGCAGGGCCAGCTGCCGAGACCACGGACGAGGACACAGGAGCGGCCGATCAGCTCTCCACGAACTTTCGGACGCTCCCCGCAGTGCTCGACCCGATCAACGAATTGTTCGACGCGGTGTTCGATGCGGACGGCGAACCGTACGAGGCGACGCCACAACCGCTCACCCCAGCCCGTTCGGATCCAGCGGACCTCGGAAGCACAGAGTACCTTGCAGTCCCGACGGATCCGGAGCTTCGAGCCGATCGGTGTGCCCAGTATGATGCCTTCGCCACGGCCGATCCCGAACATGAGGTTGAACTGGAGGCGATGGCGCTGGCAGCACGGCTCTCACAAGTGCTCGCCGAGCCGTATCAGGTGTATCCCGAAGAGGACGAAGAGCAAGCGGCTGATGATTCGCGGGCGATCGAGCCAAAAGATATCGCGGTACTGTTGCGCAGCCGGACACACCTCAAGACCTTCGAGCGGGCCTTCGAAGACGCTGGAGTCCCGTATTCGATTGCCTCCGGTATTGGGTTCTATGAGACAACCGAGATAACCGCCCTCCTGAATCTGTTTCGGGCCCTCGCGGATCCGCACGATGAGCGAGCGTTGTACGCCACATTGCGTTCGCCGCTCTTTGGATTCACTGACGACACGCTGGCGGCGCTCAAAACAGATGATGACACGCTATGGGCGGCGCTCGCTGATGCAGATGCTGCTGAGATACAGACCGCGTATGAGATGCTCACAACGTGGCGCGAGCGCGCCGGCGTCACGGAGCCGTCGGCAGCGACAGTTGATGGCTCGTGGGCGGCGTACCTCACAGAGATCATTGACGCGACAGGCTATCTCGTCAGCGTGAGTGCTGGCGATCGGGGGCAACAGGCAGTCGCCAACGTCGAGAAGTTTCGAGAACAGCTTCGTGGCTTCAGCGATGACGGCGTTCAGAGTCTCACCACGCTGGTGAGCCGCATCGAACGCCGCGTCGAGTTGGGCGGCCGTGAGAGTGAAGCCGAGACCACCGATGAGGGCGTTCAGATCCTCACGATCCACGACGCGAAGGGGATGGAGTTCCCGTTCGTCGTCGTCCCGCAGATCAGTCGGCCGTTCAAAGACGATGCGGCGATCGGGGACGGCCAAGTCGAATTCGAGCGGATCGGCGATCAGTACGCCGTCGGCATGAAAGCGCCCAGCCCGGACGACCCCTTCGAGCTGGGAGACACGATGGCACGGGAGACGATCCGCGACCGACGACGTGCCGAGGAGCGCGCCGAGGAAAAGCGGGTGCTCTACGTAGCCTGTACGCGGGCCCGGGATCACCTCCTGTTGAGCGGTCTCCATGAGACGGCGGATGAGGCAACCGAGCCGACGTTTAGGGATCTGGAGGAGGCCGATCCGGCGGAGCCGTCGAGCTGGCGTGATTGGGTGCAACCAGAACTCCTCTCCGAGGACGTCTGTGCCACCCTCGATACCACCTCCCATGTCGAGCGAGCGCTCGGCGATGGCACGTACACGGTGTCGATCCCAACCCCACCAGCACAACGATCCCAGCCGACCACCGACCACGAGCCGGCGATGGCGCTTTCGCCGCACCCACCAACGCCGCCGCGCAGCTTCGCGATATCGGCGACCGATCTCGCCGCGCTGCTCGGCGACCGTGGGACGCTCCAGTGTGACGCGGCGACGCAAACGCTGTACGTCACAGCCGATGCGGAGCACGACATGAGTCAGGAGACGGAGGCCGTAACGGATGCATCTGCGTCCACGCGGAGTCCGGAGACGTCGTCAGACACCGACGGCTCCGTCTCGCCGACTGCGTCAGTCGATGCCCGCGTGTTCGGGGAGGTTGTCCACCGACTCTGCGAGCTTCGGCCACCCGAGTCTAAATGGCCGGATCTCATTCATCAAACACTGGTCGATGAGAGTATTGCGGGCAACTTGACGTCGGATCTCCTCGACCGGGTGGAAACACACGCTCGGCGTGGCATCGAGTACGTTAATACACAAGCGGCATCCGGAGTGGTCGACCAGCAGTACGACGAGCTGTACATCACTGCGGAGTTCGACCGAGGCGAGATCTCCGGATTCATCGACCATCTCATCGTCACGCCGGACGCCTACCACGTCATCGATTACAAAACGGGGGCGATGACTCAGGAGACGCTAGCCGCCGAAGCAGACTATTACGAGACGCAACTGAAGGCGTACGCGATCGCGTTAAACCAACAGGACTCCGATCGGCGTGTCCGGGTCTCACTGGTGTTCACCGCACTGGATACGGCGTGGGAAACGATGTGGCCACCCTCAGAGGTGCACACGTTCTACGATGAGATCCGGGCAGCCATCTGGGACCGATCGGCGGAGATCGACGGGTAACAGTCGGACCAGTGATGGACTCATCCGCGTTGTTCGGCTCCGAGTTCGGAGGTTGATCGCCGAACTGATGATTAAGACAATATTAGGATATTATCATGGAATATATGCAGGAAGAAATGCTTCAGAAAAGATAGCAAAACTGATTTATCAGCTGGATATTATTGTTTATGTGAATGTCATCACGAGACGAGGATCACCAATCCTCGGCTATCGACTGGTCGATCGATGATCCGCCGTCATCCACCGAACCCGGGGTGACGGATACTGCGACCGTCTCATCGCACCTCCAATCCGTCTTAGCCCACCAGTTTGCGGCCATCCAAAGCGAACAGGACCTGCTCGCCGTCGAAGAGATCAAAGACAAAGTCAAGCTGCTTGACCACCAGCTGACCGCCGCCCATCAGGCGATCACCAGTATGGGGCGGGGCACACTCTTTGCCGACGAGGTCGGATTAGGGAAGACCATCGAGGTCGGGATGGTGCTCAAGGAGATGGATCTCCGCGACACCCATAACACGTTTCTCGTGTTAACACCCGCTCAACTCGCCCCACAGTGGCAAGGGGAGATGGCTGAGAAGTTCGATCTCGACTTCGTCTGTAACTACGACGACGCGTTCGAAGGGTTCGCCGCTCACGATCGGATCATTGCCAGTGTCGACACCGCCAAAAGCGCTCGCTTCCGGGAAGACGTGCTTAGTCGAGAGTGGGACGTCCTCGTGCTTGATGAAGCCCACTACGTCCGGAACGAAGGCACGAAACGGTACGAGCTGCTCGAGCAGATCGAGTACCGAGAGGGGTTTTTCGCGACGGCGACACCCATCCAGAACGATATCACTGACCTGTACAACATCGTCAACCTGATCCGACCGGGATTACTCGGGACTCGAAGCGAGTTCAAAACCCAACATATGGTCGATGGGGAAGGAACCCAGATCAAGAACGCTGACGAGCTCCAACGCAAGCTCAATCGGGTGATGATCCGCAATCAGCGGGAGGAAACGGATATCGACTTCACGAACCGAAACGTGAGAACGAACACGTTCGAGCCGGCGACCGAAGAAGCCGAGCTGTACGAGGCAGTCACCGACTACGTTCGTTCGAACTACTCCAGTCAGGACGCCAAACACCTCGTGTTACTCCTGTTGCAAAAAGAGGTCGTCAGCAGTCCCAGCGCGGTGCTTGGAACGATCGACAAGTGGCTCCGCGGCGACGGTGCCGCGACGATCAGCCCCGATGAGAAAGAACAGCTCCAAACGATCAAAACGCTCGCGGAGGCGGTCACAACGACGACGAAACAAGAGCGATTGCGGGAGGTTATCGAAACCGTCCACGACCGGCTCGAGGAGACGCGTGTGATCGTCTTCACGCAGTTTCGGCCAACACAAGACGAGATCGCCGCCAGTGCGCGTGCGCTCGATCAAGCGGTTCACGTGGTGAACGGCGACCTCTCGAGCGTTGAGAAGGAAGCCGTCGTCGCCGAGTTCGAGGAAGAAGGCGGTATTCTCGTCGCGACAGATGCGATCAGCGAGGGGCGGAATCTACAGTTCTGTAACGTGATGGTGAACTACGATCTGCCGTGGAATCCGATGAAAGTCGAACAGCGCATCGGCCGCATCGACCGGATCGGCCAGGAACGGGAGGTCCACGTCTTCAACCTGGCGCTGTCCGGCACCGTCGAAGAGCACGTGCTCGATAAGCTCTACTCGAAAATAAACCTCTTTACCCAGTCCGTCGGCGGCTTACGCGAGATCCTCTCTCGGATGGAAAAATCGGGAGTGGACTTCGAAAAGGAGGTCTTTGATCGGCTTCGCACCGCAGACGATCGTGTCGAGATGGAGAACAACTTCGACGAGATGGCGGTTGATCTCGAATCGAATCAACAGGCCGCTGAAAAGATGGGAGAGTTCAACAAGAAAGTCTTCAGCGGGTTCGAGCTCGGAGGGGATGCGAAGTGAGCGGGATGGAGACGGACGTGTTGAACCGGTTGAGCATCAAACGGCTCACTGAGGCAACGATCACGACAAACGGTGGCACGGTCGATAAGACGTCACCGGACCGCTGGCTCGTTTCGCTCCCGTCGGCGCTCACCTCGGAGCCGGAGACCGGATCGATCACCGGTGGCGACACGAGCAATTCGGCGTTAGATGCGATCGCGGCGGATCTCGACTCAACGACAGATGAGAGTCGCGATGCGCCTGATACGCCCTTGGTGTTCGATAGGCAGGCTGTGCCGGCCGAGACAGAAGCAACCGTCGTGCGGCCGGGAACGCCGTTTTTTAACTCACTGCTCGATCTTGCACGGCAGGGCGATCACGTCGCCCAGCTGCGGCTGTCCAGTTCCGACCTGCAGCTACATGCACCCCCATTGCTCGACGTCCTGGATCCTGAGGCGCGTGTCACGGGATTCGACGCAACCGATGTGAACGTCGCGGTTGCGTTTCATTTCTACATCCAACTTCAAGGAATCCAGTCATACAATCGGGAGCGGATGGAGACAGTGACGCTCGATCTCGAGAGCGGTCGCACGCTCCCGGCGCTGACCGAGCGGTTAGGCGAGCACCTCAGTTCACTGGTCGACGAGCCAACGGCTGCAGACACTGTCGACGTCGGTGCGGATAGGCTCGAGGACCGCTATGATTCGGCAGTCAGAACGGTCCAAGACCGGCTCCAAGCCGAGATCAATGAGATCCAAGAGCGGTCGGGTGCGGCAGCCGGCGAACGCCGCGCGGAAATCGAGGAGCTGTATCAACAGCGCCGCGCCGAGCTCGAAACCAAGCTCACGGCAAAGCAGAACGAGATCGATGAATGGAATGAAAAGATCGAGCGGGCTCGGTCGAACGACACACGGAGTCGGTACATCTCGGAGCGTCAGCAAGCATCCCGAGAACTGGAGCAACTCGAGGCGACGATCGCCGACAAGCGATCCCAACTCGATCGAGAGGAAGCCGCTCAGATCGACGAGGTGGCCGCCCGACACGCCGTGAGCGTCGATATTAGCTCGATTGCGACGACGATACTCACGTACGACATCGGCGAGCTCACCGTCGAGATCGATGACGGCGATCGGGTCGGAACGACAACGGTCCCGTACACGCCAGCGACCGACGCGTTCGGGACGTTCGGCTGTGGGGACTGTGGCGCCGCGTTTACTCCAACGCGGCCACCCGTGCTCTGTGACGATTCACACGTGGTCTGTCCCGCCTGCCGAGAGAAATGTACCGCGTGTGGAGCGCTCGTGTGTGCTGCCGATGCGTACAGCGCGTGTGCGTACTGTGAAACGGTAGAATGCCGTGCCTGTCGGAGCACCTGTGCCACCTGTGATCACGCCGTCTGTACGGCACATCGAGACCCCTGTGGTGAAGGCGGTGACGTTACGTGTACGCTCTGTGGCGAGTCCTGTGCAACTTGCGGGAGCTACAACTGCGATCGCCATCTCGTGGTGTGTGCGACCGGGGAGACGCGACACTGTCACACCCATACGGACCGGTGTGATTACTGTAACGACACCATCTGTACCGACCATATTGAGTCGTGTCTCGTCTGTGATGGAGGCTTCTGCGTTGACGACCGCGTTGCGTCGGCAACCGAAGACGGGACGCTCTGTCTCCCCCACGCCGGCTACTGTAAGCACTGTGACGGTCACCATCGTGCTGACTCGCTCGTGACGTGTGAGATCTGCACTGAAACAGTGTGTGAATCACACTCTGCTGTGTGTGCGATCGGTGATCGCTTGATCTGTGAAACCCATCACGCCCAGTGTAAGACATGCGGTGATCACGTCTGTACCGACCATTCCGAACCGTGTGTCTCGTGTGACGGCGCTCACTGTGAGGCGCATGTGACCACCTGTGGGGTGTGCAACGAGAGTGTCGGAACGGCTCACGTCGAGACGTGTACTGCCTGTGATGCGGAGGTCTGTCCAACTCACCAACACACATGTGGCGACTGTGATCTGTTGTACTGCACTGATGACGTGGACACCTGTACCGACTGTGGATCGACGTTTTGCGCGTCTGATCTCAGGCACTGTCAGACCTGTGAGGAATCCGTGTGTGTGGCCGATCTCGTTGAGTGTTCCGTCTGTGAGACGACCCACTGTTCCACCCACGCGACGGCGTGTGCCGACTGCGGTGACAGGCTCTGCCCCGACCACGCGACCGCCTGTGCATACGGTGACGAGGACTACTGCACCGAACACATCCACGAGTGTGCGATCGACGATGCGCCGATCTGTGCCGACCATCTCCGGTCGTGTGACGCCTGTGGCGATGCCGTCTGCCCGATCCATTCAGCTGCGTGTGCGCACTGCGAAGAGGTTCACTGTGTCGCCCACATCACTGAATGTGCGAAGTGTGACGACCAATTCTGTGACGCGCATACTACTGCGTGTCACGCCTGTGGCGATGCCGTCTGTCCGGCCCATACCCATACCTGTGACGAGTGTAATGCAGGTCTCTGTGCGAATCACGTCACTACTTGCACCGCATGTGATAGCGAGTACTGTGACAACCACATCGCCCCGTGTAGCGAGTGTGGGGATCCGCTGTGCGCGACGCATGCGGATACCTGCGAAACATGTGCGTCGGTCCTCTGTGGCACCCACTCAACGACCTGTTCGATCTGTGAAAGCCACTCCTGTGAGACCCATACCGCTCGGTGTCACGAGTGCAGTGACGCCGTTTGTGAAACGCATACGGTGGACTGTGAGGGATGTCTCGGGACCGTCTGTACCGACCACGGCGTGGAGTGTGCAGCCTGTGGCGACCGCTTCGGGGAGAGCCATATCGCAGCATGTACGATCTGTGGCACACAGCTGTGTCAAGCTCACCGAGAGACCTGTGAGACATGCGGTGAGAGTCTCTGTACGGAGCATGCAGTTGCCTGCGATCATGGAGGAGATACACACTGTGCGGACCACCTGGAGCCCTGTGACGTCTGTCCTGATGCGTCCGATCAACGCGGCGGCATCTGTCAACGGCACCGGTTACAGTGTATTGTCGATGAGAAGACGCTCTGTTGGTCTCACACTGAACTCGGTCCGATCAGCGGTGACCCGATCTGTCAGGACCACATGGTGCAGTGCTCGTTCTGTCACCAGTCCTATGCACCACATGCAATTGAAGAAGGTACCTGCAAGACGTGTCACGAGTTGGCCGAAAGTGAGACTGCACCGCCAGACCACATCGGCGATGAGTTCCGCACCGCTCGGGTAGCCGCCAACGACGACTACATCGTGATTTACGGCGCCCGGTTGTTCGGTTCGGACCAGCTCATCGTGCTTGAGCGCGGCGATAACGACGAGATCCTGCATCGAAACGTCAGCATGATAGAGCGGCTCCGGAGGTGGCTCAAATGAGCGATCAGACGGGCCCGTCGTGGTATACGCCCGGCGATATCCCAGCTTCCATTGAAGCCGCCACAACCGACTCGGAGGTCTATCTCGAGCACATCATCGACGTGTTGCAGGCACACGAGATCGATGCCCCACGGAGCCGTATCCGAACGCTGGTTGAGTCGACCCGCGAGCGGATCACCGAGCGCAACGCCACACGCAGAAAACGTGATGACACTCTCGCGGAGCCACGATCGGTGCAGGCTCGCGTCTTCGACGTCAGTGACGCTACCTATCTGGGGCATCGAGATCTCGCGACGATCCTCGGCATCACACTCAGTCGCTACTCAGGGAGTTTTTCCGTGGCTGATCCGGACGCCGACAGTGTCATCGACCTGCTGTGGAACAAACAACATACGACTGTCGGCTTACATGTGGTGCCGCGCCCGACACGAGAGCCACTCGCTGTTGAGCACGTAAACTCGCTCATCGAAGGAAACACCGAGACAGGATCCGGGCGATCGCTGTCACAACTTGCGGTGGTCGGGCCGGCAAAGGTCACTGCCACGGCACGCTCGCTCGCTGCGGATCACGACATTGCCGTTGTTGACGCTGATCTCCTCCGCCGATGGTTCCACGATGTTCAACTCTCGCCGGAATTAGTAGGCCGAGTCTTAGAGGCGGAAAGTGCTGCGTACAACGAGCTCGAGCATCTCATTTCAGAACTGGAGCCGATGCCGGACGTCGTTGCAAACCGAGACCCACTAGACGTGAGCCGCCAGCTGTCCTCGATCGATGCGGACACCACGGCCGATCTGACCGGCCACATCAAACAGGCGATGCCGATCCGCGATGAGATGCCACAGCCTGGCAAGCAGGGGACGCTGTACGCTGATCCGAGCGATGATGGCGACTTCGGCGCGTTCGATCGCTTTGCGAGCAACCTCGAGGAAGATGACTCATGAACTTCGAATTTATTGACGACCCCGCGGAAGTGCCGATCGCCGGCAACCAATCAGTCACCGTCGAACGCAACCAGCCTTGGCCGTCCGCGTATCGGGGATCGCGATACAGCATCGTCATGGACGACAGTTTCGATGACCATGCTGTCTTGAAATGGAAGCACCGCGATCTCTCGATTTTTGCGGCGGCACCGAACAAGCTGCGGCAAGCGATGGTGCTTGTCGGAAAGAGCCAGGGGCTTGGGAGCTTCCGGATCACAGCGGATGGAGAGGTCCTCACGAAAGTTGAGGCGAGCGCGTACGACAACATCGATAGCGCGCCCGTCTCAGAGGGATGGGTGCCAGTGTACCTGGGGAAATGTCGCGGGGAGATTGATTTCGGAAGCGTGGATATCGATCCCAAACCACCAACAAACGGAGTGAAAGTGTGGACCAGCTTCCCGTTTAGTCACGGCGAGCGGTGGTCCGTCAGTAGTGACGGTGAGCTGGTGTGGAACTGGCGTGACTACCGATTTGCGTCGGCCTTCGATCACTCTGACCTGGTAGAGCAGTACGCAGCATACCGACCAAACCCGGGCCGCCTGTACATCACTGAACACGGTCACGTGTGGGTCAACGTGCCGCACAATGACGTGTTACCAGACAGACAAGCCGAAATCGGCGAGGCGATCACAACGTGGAAATCGAACGCCGAATCACGCGGCGACGCAACGACCCTCCGTCTGGTTAATCGACGGTTAGTCGCGACCAGCCAGAGTGAGGATCCAGCTGATGGCCACTTACCGATCCATCTTGGTCACCTTCGTGACTTCGATGACGGGGTGATTCCCAAGCCGATAGTCGACGATCAGGCGTATTTCCTCGCTGTGGGGCAGTATGAACAAGTCTGGGAATAAGATCAGGGTCAGGTAACCATGTTGTTCCAGGCGACAGACTCGGTGAAGCGTCTGAGAATGATTTGTAGTCTCGGTCACTGCGTGAGTTGTTCAAGAGCCAAAGAGAGCTCGTCGACGAGCGGTAGCGATCGATGTCAGCGACATCACTCTATATGTGAGCCTGAGCTTCTGCTATAAATCACGGGCAATGAATTTTGTCTGGTGGTGCCAATGGTATTTTGTCAGCAAGATTATCAAATCAACAAGTATCTGAGGATCAGACCGTCCAGCAGCCGCTCGAGGTCGAGGCCGGTCTCCGCGATGTTCGGTTCGATGAGATCGATGACGCCCGACTGGTCGCCGATCGTGGTGTGAACTGCCTGTGCCCAAACAATACTCACAACGAACGGACCTGTATTCTCTGAAACGTCCTCGGTCAGGTACCCGTTCGAGTCAATCGTGCTCATGTCGATTCCCCACCGCTTGATGCCGGTATCGTCAACTGCTGGCGTCCGGTACCAACGCGTCTCAGAGCTCATGCTGAAACGGCCGGATAGATTGGCGGTGTGTATTGTGGGGTATCCGTGTGCCCACCAGGCGTCGATACGGTGCGGAACAAGTCGAAGTACGTATACTCGGAGTTGTTCCCGTGATTGTCAGAGCCAAACGCGATGCCTCCCTGATTGAGGTTGTCGCCGGCCGTGTCCGTCGCTGTGAGGCTCAGGTACTGAGTCCACTCGGAGTTACCGTCGTCCCACTGATAAATCGCGATATCGCTCACCGCTTCGTCGTTAGTCTCTCGAAAAGTGACTGCGACATCGTATAGGTTTCGCTCGGTGAGGATCGTGGATGATTCAGCGAGCAGCGTTTTGGACCCACCGCTGTATTTGACGACGGCAGTGTTGCCCGTCGATGAGCCGTCATCAGCTTGTGGCCCACCCTCGAGTTTGTACGAGTTGGTGTTCGGATCCGTATCGGCCGAATCCATCCCCCACCAGAGTCTGAACAACCCACTTGAACTATCCGTCACCTGATATGCGGCAACGCGGTACGTGCAGTCGTTGGCCGGGTACGTGGGAAGCCCGTCCCCAGGACGGGAGTAGTTATAAACGGAGAAGCCGTTGCCGGCGATCTCAACCGAGAGGCTGCCGTCGGCCGCCCAGTCAGTATCGTACTCCGGGCGACTCGAGTTGCCGTCCCAGTTGATGCTGTTATTACTGAGACTGTTCTCACCCGTTCCGTCCTCGAAGTCCTCGATCGTAGTATAATCGAGGACAGGCGGTGTCGTTCTGTTCACGCCGCCGCTCGTGAGGACGATCCCGCTAGTGGTCTGGCGAAACCCCGGCATCTTAGGAACCGATGTAGCCGTCGATGGTCGGCGCCGCGTTCATGACACCGCCGGTGCTGTTGCTCATCCGGACGAGCACCGTGTTGCCCTGCCCGGCGGTGTGAGTCGTGCGGTCAGCGCTGCCGAGCGTGATCTGATTGACGACTGCCGACGCGTCCACGTCGTAGACGTCAAGCGTTACGCTCGTCGACGACCCGCCGCCCTGCTCGCGGAACTGCATCGTCGTGATGGTGACGGTACCGCCGGTCGGCGGGACAAGCCGGTGATATTCGACATCGTCCTGGCCGTCGGGGATCTCCGTGTGTCCGGGTTCGTAGTGGACGCGCTCTTGGACACCAAGGTTGTCACTCTCATCGTCGGTGACGCCGGCGCCCGCGAAGTCCGCCGGCTCAATATCAAACGTGCCGCTGGCGTCGATGAGCCCGTCGCCCGCCGTAGGGCGCGTGTGGTGGATATCCGAGCTGCCGGCGTGGTTGTTGAGCTCGGTTTGTGTCGTCAGATCTTCGACCACGATGTCGGCCTGAAGCGCGCGAACACGCCGGTCGCGTAGGTCCGATGAGGTGACTGACGTGGCGCCCGCCGGTATCCACACCTCTGCGAGGACGCATGCCACCGTGCCGTCAAGGGCTGCCGGCGCCGGTCGGAAGTACTCGAACCGGGAGAGGTTCTCGTTGTCGGGGTCGCGCGGCTCCGGCGTGCCGTTAACGACTTGGATGGTCCCCGATGTGTCGACGTAGATGACATCGCGGCGCGGATCCGTCCCGTTCGCGCCGTCGATACCGATGGTCTGGGAGGTGATCGTGTGGGTCGTCCCTTGGATGTAGGCGTCGCCGGCCGCCACCGACAGCGTGTCGGTGCTCCCGAGTGCTCCCGTGTTGACCGAAACAGCGAGGTCGCCCCCGTCCGGGTCGAGCACACCGACGCCGTCGCCGCGATACTGCTGCTGGTTCTCGTCGAGTGCTGCGCCGCCGGTGCCATCGCCGATGGTGAAGCTAGTCATGCCTGGAGTGTGTTAGGGTTGATTCAGTTGCGCCGTCTCGCGACGCAAGTCGACAATCGTGTCGATGACGCCGCTGCCACTGTCGTTCACTTCCAGCGTCGCGCGCGCCTCGCCTTGCGCCTCTCGCAGCCGGGTCTGTTCGACCGGGAGTTCCGGCGCGCCGTCGCCAGTGTCGAACTCGTCGATAGTGTAGTGATATCCGGGGAGAACGACCTGCGGAATGATCTCGACCGACCCCGACAAGTCGTCCTCGGCCAATCGATCTGTGAGTTCGCTATCGGCCCGCGCCTGGCAGTCCGCGTCCGTCGTGAGCGTCGCGTCGTCGATGCGGACGAGCACCTCGTTACCGAGACGGTCGATCTCGTCCTGGTCGGCCGCACGGGCAAAGGCTCGCGAGCCGTCGCTGGTCTCGCCACCGTAGACTTCCACGGCGTTCGCGTAGTCCGTTGCATCGAGGCTGCTGTCCCAGTCGGTCGACGCCCAGTCACCACTCTTGACGTGTTCCTCAGGCACGTAGGACTCGACGCGCGGTCCGGTCTGCTGATGGCTAACCGTGAAGCGCATCCCCGCCAATTCATGCAGGTCTTGGAGGACCTCCATCGGCGTCCCGTCGGGACTGTACTCCGAGAGTGACGTCGGCGAGTCGGGCACTAGGACCGTCGCATCGAAGCGCGTGTACTGATTCCACACGCTGGCGATCGCCTCGTACGCGTAACCGCTGAACGGTCCCGCGGACATAGCGCCTCGGGTGAGTGTGCGCGCCGGGCCGGAGATCTCGATGGTCGCGGTGTCACCGGTCGTTGGGCCGGGCAGACCGAGGATCCGACCACGGAACAGCCGCTCGCCGCGGAATTCCAGCACGGCGTGGCCGAGGATGAAGTCCTCCAGTCGGTCGAACGGCGGAATCTCGGTCGTCAGCGTCGACACGGCCGAGTGTTCCAGCGTGACGTCGACCGACAGCAACGCGGTCGTGAGGATCTGCCGGCCGTTGGGCGCCCGCAAGCGGAGGCGATACTGGCTCTCCGGGACGGCGCCGTAGGTGCCGGGGAGCGTGCCACCGTACGTTGCCGGACGCGTCGCGCCGTAGATAAACGTGAGACTCGCGTCGGGCATGAACTCAGGAAGTCCTCCAGCTTAGTCGAGCGAGTGCAGGTAGTCGATACCCCCACTGCCGACGACGGCCAACCCGACACCGCGGCCCTGGTGGGTGGTGTCCGCGTCCGGCGACGAGATACTCGCTAGCTCCGTGTCGCGTGTCCCAGGGTCCGTCGACGTATCGGTCGAGTAGATGCGCGTCGGATGAACGCCCGTTCCGCCGCCGTCGTAGTCGGCTTCGATGATGTACCACGTGTCGAGTGTAAGGCTGACGCTTGTCGACCCGAGCGTGCGTGAGACGCCGTCGTCGTCCGTCGACAGCAGCGTAAGTTCGTTATTCGGCACGTCGACCCGGGCCCGGTTGTCGCCGGTGTAGTCGTCGACGTCTTTTCCGAACGCCATATCGATGCGGTCGTTCCCTGATTCGGCGTAGACAGCCACCGCGACCGTGTCGCCCGACTCCGGATAGTAGTCCAGCCCATCACCCGGCAGCGAGTAGTCCGTCGTTCGCGTGGACTTGTCCCAGAAGGCGGCCGTGCTGGCCTCGAACGCAGGTGTGGTGTACGTGAACTCGGAGTCACCGCCACGCCAGTTGTCCTTGATCGAGTTCTCGAAGTCCTCGACGAGGCGGGTGGTCGCCCCCGAGAACGAGGTCACGATCGACGTGGAAAACGAGACGATGGCGTCGGCATCATCCACGTAGGCGCGGAACTCGCCGGCGTTAGTGTTGCGCCACAGTCGCGTCTGCGTCAGGTCCTCTTCGGGCGGGTCCGCCGATAACACGGGGACGATGCCGAGGCCGCCGACGTCCGACACGCGGGTGTCGTTGAGGTCGCCCGGGTCGAGTTCGTCGCTGCCGGTCGTCTCCGGCGGAATCCATACCTCCGCGAGCGGGACACCGTCCAGCGCCTGTGCGCTCGGCGGTGCCGGTACCGGATTCTGGAACCGGTCGTTGGGCGTGAGTTCCGGCACGGTCTCGGCTGGCTCGCCCTGGATAAAGCCGGCCTGCCCGCGATGATCGACGTAGACGAGGTCGCGCCGCGGGTTGTTCGGCGCGCCATCCGGGAGCGTGAGCGTCGCCTGCGGGAAATCGACGCGTGCCCCGTCGACGCGGACCGTTCCCGAGTTGACGGTCACGTCGATGCTCGAGCTCGACGACGCGAGCGTGACGCCACCGCCCGAGAGCCAGCCATACCCTTCGCCGAGGCGGAAGAGGGCGTTCAACGGCAGTGCAGTTGCTCCGTCGTCCAGACTGAGTCGCTGTGGCATGAATGTGAATTATAACCCGTTGACCTCGCGGGCGGCCCGCACCGCGGTCCGAGTCGTGAACGCGCTCGCCGGCGCGATCGTCGTCGTTTCAAGCGTAAGTGTGGCGCGCGTCGTCTGGTCGGCCGGTTGCGGGCTGGCGGCCTCACCGCCCGTCACGACCGCCCAGCGCGGCTCGTGCAGTGAGTCACGGCCGGGTGGCGCCTCGCCTGCCGGCGCGCCGGCATCACTCGTCGATTCAAGTGGACCGATGCGGACGAGTTGCGTGCCATCCGGGCCGCCGTGCTGCTCGCGATACCGGACCGTGTCGCCAGGGACGTCGCCGTAGACGACGACGTCGTCAGACCGGACGAGGAGCTTCCGGGCGCGCCGGAAGCGCTCGACGTGTTCGCTGACGCGGAAGCCCCGACCCGTCTGCGGCTGGAAAACGAACGTGTAAGTGACCTCCCGACCGGGCTGGATCGGCGACGGGCGCGTGTCCGTGGTGAGCGCCTCGGCACGGATGTTCGCGCCCAGGCTGCCGTCGACTGTGAGATACCACGGGACGTTGCTGTTCGTGTAGGTCGGATCGCCCTTGCCGTAGCGATGGTGCCCGTGGCGGACGAAGCCGTGTCGATAGGTCATGAATTAGCGTGTGAGCAGGCGTTCGAGCTGGCGGTCGAGTTCCTCGGCGACAGTCTGTGCGTCGGCGCCCTGCGCATCGATCTGGATGGCGTTCTCCTCGATGATGACCGTCTCGCCGCCGCCGTCGTCCAGTTCGGCAAGCGTGTCGGCCATCATCTCCGGCAGGCGGTCAAGCGGCATGACGGCCTCTCGGCCGTGGAGTTCCGCGGGCATCCCCGACTGTGGCGCGTCGACGATCCCGCCGGAGGCGAAGCCGGTTGAGGTGGTGGGGCCGCCGACGTAGCCACTACTAACGCTTCCACCGCCACCGCTGCCATCGCCACCGCCGTCACCGCCGTCATCATCGTCGCCGCCACCACCACTGCTACCGCCGCCGAAGTCGATGTCCGGCACATCGGGCACGTCAGGGATAGAGCCGATCTTGTCGATCGCCGCCCCCGCTTTGTCGATGATGTCCTGAATCGCTGAGGTTGCACCCGACACGTCGATACTATTCAGTACGCTTTCGATCCCGTCGACGATGCTGTCGAACGCACCTGTGACGAGCGACTTCCCGGTGTTTTCCAGCCAGTTGGCGACTGCGTTGATGAGGTCTGGGAAGAACGAGTTGCCGATGAGCCAGTCGTAGAAGGCGTTGAAGATGCTCTTCGCCGCGTCGATAATGATGTTCAACGCTCCCGAGAGGAGCTGTTTCCCATCGGTTTTCGCCCAGTCGACGATGCGATTCCACGTGCGCTGGAAGAAGTCCTTGATGTTGGTCCAGGCGCCTTCCCAGTCGCCACTGATGAGGTCCAGGATAACGTTGACCGTCGTCAGCAGTAGGTCGAGTCCTGTCTCACTAATGAGATTGATCGTCCCGAGGACGCCGTCGAAGATGCGGATGAGGTCGTCGCCGAACACCTTCCACGCGGACTGAATGAGATCGAGCGTCGGCTTGATGATGTTGTTCCACAGCGAGTTGAACGCCGTCCGTGCGTTCGCGAGGATGCCGTTCGACCCCGAGAGGTTAGCCTTCCAGATACGCCTGATCGCGTTGAGGCGCTCCCGGATATTGGTGAGGACGACCCCCATCACGCGCCTGATGACATCTCGGATCATCCGGAAGGTCTGGCGTCCCTCCGTCAACATTTGGTAGATGCTGCGACCGAACTCCGATCTCGCGTTCCTCGCGGGCTGGATGATCTGCTCCTTGAACGACTGCATCGTCGTTCGAGCGATGTCAGTGATGACGTTCAACGCCGTTCGGACCGTCCGCTTGATCTCGTTCCAATTGCGCTTGAACGCTTCGACGATGAGTCCTAGCGGACCGGGGATGATAACCGTCGCGAGCGTGGCCAGCGTCTCCCGCGGATTCTGTTTGATGAATCCAGTCAGGTCGCGGATGGTGTCTTTGACACGGCCGCTGTGTCGATCCCAGATCTTCGACGCCGTCAGCAGTGCGCCTCGAACGGTGGCCCCGATGGCCCGGATACCCGCGACAAACTGGCCGGAGATGTAGCGGATAATCCCGCTGAGGTTGGTCTGAGCTTTGGTGACGAACCCGCGGATGGTGTTGCCGACACGGCCAAGCGCGCCGTTCGTGGCGGAGTCGAGTGTTCGGAATGTCTTGGTGAGCTCTGTTTGGATCGCGCCGAAGACGTGCGTCGTCGCCTCGCGCATGCCGCCGATGTCGGCGACCCACGCCCCGACGAGCGTCGAGACCGCGATGACGAGAGCTCCCAGCGGGCCGAGCAGCGCCGAGACGGCGCCGGCGATCGCTGTGATCGCGGGTACGGCGACGACGAAGGCCGAGCCGAGCAGCCCGGCCGCGACGGCGCCGCGCCGCAGTGGCTCGGGGAGTTGGTTGAATCGCTCGACCGCCCGACCTAGGGCCCCGATGATGTCCGCAACTGCCGGGACGAGCACCTGCGTGACGGTGTTCCCCAGGCGCAGCAGCGGTGGGAGTGCCGAAAAAGTCGCGCCCAGCAGGAGGCGAAACTCGTCGCGGGCCACACGGAACGACTCGACGAGGAGGTCGAACGCGGCCGGCCCCTGTGTCGCGAGGAACGACGTTAGGTGCTCGAACACCGGAAGCGCGCGGCGGGCGAGGTCGAACAGTGCACCCGTGATCTGCGGGATGACGCGCATCGCCGTCTGTCCCATCGACCGGAGAGTCTGCGCGAACTGATCGAGCGGGCCGAGACTGTTGACGACTGACTGTACCAGCCCCGGCAGGGCGTTCAAGACGTCACGTATCAACGGAACAAACTGCTGGCCCAGCGGCGCGATGATGTTGGCAATCCGCGTCCGGAGTTGGGCGAACCGCTTGGCGAGTGCCTCTGTCGGCTTTTCGATATCGTCCATCCTGGTGGCGAGCTGGCGGCCGTAGGCGAGGAACCCGCTCGCGACGACGGTGCCGAATGCGGCCGCCAGCGCCCCTGCGCCGACGGCGACGGCGCCGATCGTCGCGACGAGCGGCCCGAGCGTGAGCGACAGCGCGCCCAGCGCTGGGATGAGCGACGCCGACATGACTGCCGACCACGTCGCCGACGACCCCGCCGCCGCCGAGGACGCTGACGAGTAACCGACAACCCCAGCCGTCGCGGCGACCGCCTTCCTTCCAGTCTGGTTGAGTTGGTCACCGAGGTTGTCGACGCGGTTACTCGCCAGCGTCGCCGGCGCGACCAAATCCGACATCTGCTCGGCGACGCGACCGAGCCGGGCGGACAGCCCCGTCGCGTCGTCGCCGGCACTCTCCATCGACTCGCCGGCGCGCTTGACAGCGGCGCGAAACTTCTGGTCGCCCTCGAGGACGATCTCGGCGAGGATCTCACCCTGCGCCATCTACGACCACCCTCCTGGCGGGTTGGCAGCGCCGGTGCCGCCGCTGTCCGACTTGTCCTGCTGGATCTGATTGTATGCCTCGTACATATATCGTCGTTCCGCAGACCCGCGGGGCGGGAGGTCGTGAGGGAGACACCCCCAGAACTGGCAGAACTGCGCGAATGCCTTGCCGTCCTTACTCCTGCCGAAACTTCTGGGCGTTGCGCGCCTCCTCTTCGTAGCGGAAGAACACCTCCGATAGGAGCTCCTGTCGCGTGCCCGACCGGAGGCGATGGCCGGTCCGGAAGCGATCGTCGTCGAAGGTCTCCTCGGTGGTGACGTCCGCGAGGAACGCAAACAGCCAGCGCTCGAACTGGGCGAGCGAGTCGAAGAACTCGCTGTCGAAGGTGACGTCATCGATGTCGTCGACGTCGGCGGCCTGCTCGTCGAGCGCGGCCATCAGCCGGAAGCCATCGGTCATGATGTCCTGCTCCTGGTCGGAGAGCTCGCGACACTCGATGGGCACCGTCGGCACGTCATCGGTGTGTGCCCACAGATCGGCCGTCCACGTCTGGTCGAGCGCCGCCTGCATCGCCGCCTCGGCCTCGGACAACTCCTCGGTGTCCAGCTCGGCGCCCGGACCGGTGCGACCCTCGATGGCGTCAAGCGTCTCGCGCTTCGCGCGGGCAGACAAGTGTCGCCAGTGGCCCTCGCCGTGGTCACCCGCAAGGTCGGCGAGTGCCTCGTCCAGGATATCGCTCTGTTCCTCGCGGTCGAGGTCGCTCCAGGCGTCGGCGTCCTGCATTGGGTCGGCAGTGTCGCCGTCGACAGCGGTACTCTCGGACATGGATTACAGCGAGCCTCCGGCGTCAAGGCGGACCGGACGCCGCCGGCTGTGAATGACGAACTCGCGGGTCGAGTAGTCCTCCGTCGCAACCTCGCCGGAGTCGACGACGATCACGTAGTCGTCGGTGGCAACTTCCCACTTGACGGTGCCGGCGTCGCGGTCAGCCTCGGTGTCGTAGACGGTGATCGACACCGCGTCGTTCGCGTTGCCGGTCTCGTCGCTGTCGACGTGGCCGCGGAGTTCGTAGGTGTTCGTGTCGATAAGTCCCAGCGTCTCCAGCTGTGCCGTGCCGGTGACGATGTCCGCCGAGAAGGAGAGCTCCCACGCCTCGCTGGTCGCGGTCTTGTCGCGGTGGAACGCCTCGTGGTGACGGGCATCCGTCACCTCTGTCTCAGCGGACATCTCGACAGTGTCCTTGGTCTTCCCGACGAGGTTCCACGTCGGGCTCGATGCGGTGTGATCGTCCGTATGTTCGATCTCGATGATGTCGCCAACGATGCTGTCTGGCATGGATGTGTGTGGGTGTGAGGATGGGTCTGCGTGCGGTCAGTGAGCGAGACGGCGAACGGAGGCGTTATTCGAGTAGGCGAGCCTCTTTCGTGATGGTGAGCTGCAGGTTGCCGACGAGTTCGCGACCGATGTTGGTCTCCAACTCGAATGCGTCGGCCTGGTCGATGCTGGTATGCTCGACGGTGCCGCCGAGCGTCCGGTCGGCATCCAGCGCCGACTCGACGGCAGCCATCTCCTCTAGTGTCGACAGGAGCATCTCTTCGGGTTCGAGCGCGTCACCCTGCTGAAAGACGGCAATATCCGTGTCGATGCGGTGGAGTTCGTGTGAACGTGACGACTCGACGGCGTCGCGCCGCCGCGAGAACGACAGCACCATCGCGTGTGGGTACTCGATCCCGCTGGGGCGCTTTTGCCCGAGGATGATCCACGGGTCGCGCTGGCTGTTGGTCGCCCAGTCGACGGCAGCGGCTTCCAGCGTCGCCGTGAGTCCGTCGAGTGTCTCTCGATACCACGGCCCCCACTCGATGCTCATCTGTCGAACACCCCGCAGCGTTCGAGCACGCACTCGCCGATGGTGCCGGCCTGTGCCTGTGTCTGAGTGACCGGCTCGGTCACGAAGTCGTGGGGTTCGGTGCCGTAGTGATAGATCGACCAGTAGATGGATTCGAACCCGCCGGGGTAGCCGTTCCGGCGCGCCCACCGCGCCAGCGAGTTCTGACTCGCGTCATATGGCCCGGGGGCGTGCGGCTCCGCCCCCTCGAGCAGTGGCTTGATGTAGTCGACGCCGCGCTTCCCACCGGCGACGACGCGTCCCGGTCCCGGGCCCTCAGTGTCGATAGTGCGGACTGTGGACTTGGCCGTGCCCGACGAGGTGGGGATCTCGCGTTTAATGTTGCCGACGAGGTCCTCACCCAGCGCCCGGAGGATCGCACTCCGGTGGCGCGGCCAGTTCTCGTCAATCCGCTCGAATTTCTGCTGGAGGTCCTCATCGAGACGGAATCCGCCGCTGATGCCGGCCATCTTAGATCACTCCGGCCGTCCGCCCGGACTCGCGGTGGGCTTTGAGCATCCCCCGCACCTCGCTGGTCATGGTCGACGGGAGTTGGACCGTCACATCGACGTCGTCCTGCTGGACGATGACGCCCTCGCGCATCTGCGCGAGTCCCGACAGCGTGTGGTTGACGAGTTTCTTCTCAGCTTCGGCGACATCGGCAGGCGGCGTCTGATACCCCCAGTCGAGATCGACCACCACGTTGTCGTAGCCACCTGGCCAGTGCTCGGGATCGCCGTCGGCGGCGGCGAGGCGAACGAGCTGGCCGTCGCGGACGAGGTACTGGTCGGCCGGGAGCGCCTCGCCGTCGACGCGCACCTCCGACACCGTGCGGATGGGCGTCGGCAGCGAGAGGAAGCGTGTGCTCGTCGGCCCGACATCCAGGGCGATCGTATCGCCGGGGTGGTCCTCGAAGTCGCGGCCGACGTACTCGTCGATTCGGGCCTTCGCTTCGACCTGCCGCGCCTCCAAGAAGGTGCGCCACTCGGTCGGGTCGTCAAAGCTATCGGACAAACCGAACGTGTCGGGGTCCTGCTGGACGTATGCCTCCAGTGCCTCGGGTTCGGCGTACACCGTCGCGCCACTACTGGTCGTGGGCATCGGGTTAGTTCAGGTCATTGACGACCTGTACCGTGAAGTAGTCGTCCTGCGGAGCGATCTCAACCGAGCCGTCCGAGTAGTTGACATGGAACTCGGCGTTGTGCGAGCCAGACTGACTCAGGTCGCCCGCCGCGAACGTGTAACTCACCGTGTCCGCGTCAACGACCGTCGCGGCCGCGCCCGAGACGGCGATCGAGCCGTCCGGCGCTTCCACGTAGAGATCGATCCCCGAGACAGTCGTCAGGTCGGCATCGACATCATCGAGCGTCTGCGTCCACGTCGCGTGGTCGTCATCGACCTTGCGGGTATGATCCGGCATCACTCCTTACCTCGGGCGGCGTCGATCACGTCCAGCGCTCCGGTGCGGTCCTTCCCGTCGGCTTCAGCGTCGTAGAGGGCGTCCAAGGCGGCGGCGTCGTACTCGGCGTCGGCCAATGCGGCTGTGAGCTCGTCGATGGTGTACTCGCCGGGGTCGAACGGTGGTGTCTCCGCACCCTGTCGATAGGCTGTTGCCTCGTCGACGTCGGAGGGGCGGAGTGCCCAGTTTGACCCCACCAGCGACTCCGCGCGCTCCGCGGAGAGCCCGGTCAGAAACGGCTCGTCGGGCGTGAGTCGCGGACCGTCGACCTCGCGCCAGCCTGCCGCATCTTCGCGGAGGCGGATGACGTGCGGCTCGACCGAGTCACCCATTCACGACCGCCCCCGCACCTCGATGTCGACCGTCTCCGTCGAGACGTCAGTGGCGTCGGCCACCTCTGCGAGCGGGCCGGCGCTGGCATCCTCCTCGAACAGCAACACCGTATCGGTGTCGTGGTCATACCGAACCACGTAGCCCGACTCCGTAGCGGGCGAGAGTACCGAGACGGACTCGATGTGGTCCAGCCCTGCATCGGCCGGTGTGAGCGGCTCACCGCCGCCGGTGTAGGAGCTGTCGAAGGCACCGGTCAGACGCTCGCGGCGCTGGTGGCCGCCGTCCCAGTCACTCTCGTCGCGGGTCCATGAGATTCCCATGTCAGGTCACCTCAGGGGGCCGCGATGTTCGAGGCGGTGACCACGCCAGTCTTCTCCATGACCTCGTAGTCGATCTTCGCGAGCATGTTGTAGATGGTCTCGATGTCGTTGAGGACGTTCCGCTCGGCGTCCTCGGTGCGCTTGACGCGCAGCGAGTCCTGCACGATGTACAGGAGGTTCTCCATGCTCGTGAGCATCGCGCGGTCGTCGGGCCACCCCAGCGGCGTCGCGATCTCGAAGCCGTAGGGCGTCGGTTCGTCGCCGTTCATCAGCATGGCATCACCGCCGTCCGTCGAACGGTCGGTCAGGTACTCCTGGTAGGCGTCCTTCTGCTCGTAGGAGGTCAGGAAAACCAGGTTCTGCGTCTTCTTGTACCGCTCGGGCATCGTGGTGCGCATCTGTTCGAACAGCGACTTGTCGATCGAGGCGCCGCTGTGGTCGTAGGTGCCCGGGTCCGAGGAGTCGTCACACACCTTGAGCCAGCCGTCCTCGATGGCGGAAAAGCCCGAGGTGGTGGTGTCGCCGACGGAGGCGAGGATCTCGAGGTCGCGGCCGAACTGTCGGACGAACAGCTGCCGGATGGTCTGCTCGGGGTTGGCGATAATCTCGTTGTTCGCTTCCCAGGTCTGCTCGAACGGCAGCGAGACCTTGGTGGTCGAGAACGGGACGTCCTGCGAGTCGATGTTCTGAAGCGAGACGCTGTTGCCCTCGCCGACCTGCTGGAACAGCTCCGTGCCGACGCCCAGCCGCGGGATGTTCCCCGACTCAGCCGTGGGCGTGAGCTGGTTGGCACGCTGGAGGACGCTCGACTGGTTTTCGACATTGAGCATGAACTCCTCAAACTGCTCGGGGTCGAGCTGCGAGCCCGCCGCGAAGTCGCTCTCGGAGACCTTTTCGAGCGCGGTCGCGTTCTGCTGGCGTGCGGACATCAGCTACCACCCCGCCGGTGCGAAAGGGCTGTTGGCCCACGTGCTCTCTTTCTCGTCAGCGCTCTCGCCGGGGTCGGCCTGCTGGCTGACGCCCTGCGCGTTCGCCATCTGTTCAACCTGCTCGCCCATCTGGGCGATGGCGCCCGCGAGTTCGTCGACTTTCTCCTCGGTGGACGGACCGTCGTCGATGTCGCCGTCGTCAGTCGTCTTTTCCTCGGTCTCGGCGTCGGCGTCACCGTCGTCGAGCTGTGCTTCGATGTCGTCGAGCCGCTCGGTGATCTCACCCAGCGTCTCCTCGATGTTGTCGCTCATTGTCGTAGTCTCTGTCGTAGAATTTGAATCGTCGTTGTCTGCGTCAGACGGGTCGGTAGTCGAGTTGTCTGTGGTGTCGGTCCCGGCGTCGGACTCCACTGGGCCTCCAGCACTGGATTCGACGTCCCGGCCGTAGGCCCCGATGGAGAACTCGTCGGTACGATCATCCGTGAACCGGCGTCGGCCGTGATCGACGTCCGACCGGTTCAGCAGGTCCAGCGCGGCGTCATGAACGGCCTTCGCGCTCTCGACATTCTCCGCCGAGAGCGTCCGACCGTCCTTGGTGGTGGACGCATCGGTCGGTTCGTCACGCCCGCCACCCAGCCACGACCGTGCCTTGCCGAGAAATCCCGACGGCGCGTCAGCCTCCGTAGCCTTGTGGGTCTGAAGGAACTCCGCGAGTCGCTTGGCGTCATCTGGGTCGTGCCCGCGCGCCTCCAGGTAGAGTCGTGCCTGGACGATGTTTTCTGTTAGGGCGGGCGCCGCTTTCGCGAGCCCCTTCGTCTCAGCATGCACGGCCAGTGGCACGGCGGGCCTGTCCACGGTCGATGTCTCCATGATGCGCCCCGACGTGATCTCCCGAGCGCGAATCTCGTCGCGGGTGACGTCCGCCTCGTCAAGCTCGGCCTGCACTTCGTCGGGAATGGAGACATCGTCAGGGAGTTCGCCGGCCTCGTAGACGCGGCCCTTCGCCGTGCCGCCGATAGAGAACCCGCCAAGGACGCCGTCGGCGACCAACTCCCAGAGCTTCTCGTCATCATACCGCCAGCCCTGTATCCACGTGCCGGCGGGGAGGGTCTTGTCGCCGATCGTTTCGGGCGCGTCGAGCTGGCGGTCCTCGACGAGGTTCATTGCGTCCCGTGGGAAGACGGCATGCATGACACCCGGGAGCGCATCGCCGGATTCAACGCGCTGCGTCCAGTTCTCCCGGAGGTCGCTGATGGTGTCGGCGCGGAGGAAATCTCCTTGATGGTCCAGTTTGTCAGGGGCTAAAACCGCCCCGCGGGCGATCTGCTCGGTGTCATCTTTTTCGAGGACTTCAACCCGCTTCTCGAAGTCACCGTCCTCGGACGATGCATCTCTTGGTAGTGCTGTTTCTGACATGGCTCTCGTAAATTACAACTTCCACACAGGCGCCGAACCGCAACGGCAGTTGGCCCGTTCGCTAATGGGCAGCCGCGGGTCGCCCGGCCAGCGGGCAGCGTGCCCATCCACCTCGAAGCTCGCGCCGACCGGGACGACCTGGCCATCCGCTTCGCGATGCGAGGTGCGTGTTCGCGTGTCGTCCTCGGCTAACCACCGCTTCCCCGGCACGCCGGCGTCTTGGAACGAGGACACCTGCCCGCGGCCGGCCGCCGCCGTTCCCTCAGTTCGGGCCGCCCGTTCGGCTTCCCACGACTCCATTTGGGGAAACACTTCTTTCGAGAGGATGCGCTCGATCTCGGGTTGGCCGAGGCCGTCGTCCCACGCCTCCCGCAGCGCCGTCGCGATGTCGTCGGTCATGCGCTGGCCGACCTCGTCGCTGGCGTCGACGGCGTACTCGTAGAGCTCCCGCGTGACGCGATCGCTCACTCTCGGGCCGACGTCGAGGTCGTACCGGCGGATCGCGGCCGCGCGGCCAGCCTCGGCGCCGTCCTGATACAGCGTGTCGAACGCCGCCGTGACGGCGTCGCGATGCTCGTCGAGCACGCGGGCGATAGTGCGCCGAGTCGCCGCTTCGCTTGCCCGGGCGATGTCACCCGTGCGGAGCCCACCGAGGATGTCAGCGTGCCACCGCCGAAGGACGGTGACAAACTCCTCGATGAAGGTCTCGATAACGGACCGCTCTTTCGGCGAGTCCTTCGCCAAGAGTACTGAGCGGCCGCCGTCGGGGCAGCAGCGACACATCAGTCGTCGGCGTCAGCGCTGACACGGTCCGTAATGCTGTAGCCGTAGGCCTTGGCCCGCTCAGCACGCCGTGCTGCCGCCACGTCACCAGCCTCGCCGCCACCTGACGACGGTCCGCCGGCGCCGCCCGCACCGGACATCTGGGATAACTCGGCGATGAGCATGTTGCCCTCCGGCCCTTCCAGCGGGTCGAGCCCCACCTTCTCGCGTGCCTCATTGACGGTGAGGACGCCCGCCGTGCCTTCGATCTCCAACTTCGCGATCTCGGCCTGTCGCTTCTCGTTTTCGGCGCCACGCAAGCGGAACTCGATTGCCCAGTCGTCGACGTCGAGCATCGTCTGATGGACGAGACTGCGTAGCCGCGCGGCGAACTTCTCCTGTTTGGGCTGGATCGTCTCGCTGGCGAAGTGGCGGCGCTGGGCGTCGGCGTTCGCCCGATTGATCTTCTTCGTGCGGCTGTAGATGACCGGTGGAACGCTGTGAGCTTTGGCGATGTCATGCTCATTTTCGCGCCGATACTCGATAAACGAGGCATCCTCTTCGACCCCGACCGTCAGCGGCTCGATACGGAGCGAGACGTCGTGGGCGTCCTCGAATGACGAGGCGATGCCGGAGACCGCCTCCAGAATTACGCCCCGATGCGACTCGTCGTTGTCCTTGAGCTCGGCGAACTTCTCTTCGAGTTCCGTCCACGCTTGGTCGGTGAGCTCCCCGCCTTCGACGATGACGGCGAAGCGCGGGACAGCATCGTTCTCGAAGAATCTCCTATTGTAGGTGCGCGAGGCGACGTCGCCAGTCAGCGTCTCCATCGCGGGGATGATATCCGGGATGCCGTAGTGCGGAGCGAGCGCCGAGTAGTTGCGGATGACGAGCAACTCGTTGGCGGGCGTGTCGACGCCGGCCATCGAGTCAGCGACGGTGCCGTCCTCGGAGTCGACGAACGTCTGGTCGTCACCGTAACGGTCGCCGGCCGCGCCGTAGTAGCCCTCAATAATGTTCGTGCCGGGGTCGATCTGGATGTAGCCCGCCCGATCCGTCCGCTTCCGAATTGAGTGGGCAGGAACGTGCGCTATCCCGGTCGGCTCGCCCGTCATGTCGTTGACGAGGATCTCGATCGCGAGCCAGCCGATGCCCTCGTAGTCGTCCCACGCCGTCTCTAGCACCTCGGCGGGGGTCGCGGGGAGCCGATCCGGGCCGAGCTGCCACGTCGAATCAGCGCCGAACCAAAAGTCGCGGACGGTGTCCTCGCCGGGCGGGGTGTCGCTGTCGGCGTCCTCCGCCGGGACGAGATCGAAGCCATGCCCGGCGACGGCCTGGGACTTCGCGTGGACACAGGCGGCGTGTGTCTCCGATCGCTCCTGAAGGAGTGCGAGGTTCGAGGGGTTGTATGGCGGGTCGTAGTAATCGGGCTCGCCGTGCGGGTCGTCGAGGTCGTGCTGCTGGCTGCCCTCTGCCTTCTCGATGTTCGTACTGGTGCGGTCCCCGCCGAAGCCGTCGTCGTTGAGCGCGTCCCAGGCGTCGCCGCCGTCGCTGCCGCCGACGGTGCCGATCACCTCAGAGTCTTCGGGTACGCTGGCGTCGAGCGTGGGATCGGGAGTGCCATCGTCAGGCATCTACTTACTCACCTCGCTGGTGTCACAGTTGCGATGCTGACCACGCGCCTTCGCGAGCGGGTTGTCGAGTGGTTCCCCGCATTCTGAGCAACTGTGTTCGGTCTGGATCATGAGTCAGAAACTCCGGGCGAACGAGCTGCCGCCACCGTCGCCGGAGCGGACCGACTCGGTGAAGACGGCATAGCGCAACGCGTCGAGTGCGTGATCGTCGACGTCGCTCCCGCCGACATCGTCCTCCTTGTATGAGAGGAATTCCTGAATCAGCGGGACGCACGACTCGGCGACGAGCAGGCCTGGCCGCCCATCGTCCGTCTCCAGGCGCTCGCGGACGTGGTCGATCCCCCCATCGATGTCCTTCTCGGCCTTGACCGCCGGCCAGCCCGCCTTGCGGAACGCGTCGATGTCCGCCGGCGCGTGCTCGCAGTAAACCTTCCCATTGGGCCGGCCGACCAGCCAGTCAAGCGCGGTACCCTTGTTAGGGTCCGCCGGGTCACCGACGTGGATGCCCGACTGATAGAGCATGTCGACGACAACGAGCTGGCCGTGTGGGGTGCGCCCAATATCTAGTAGGACGCGCGGATCCTTCCACCCGGCGTCGTATCCGTACATGCGCCAGTCGTCGACACGGTCGTGCGCCTCGCCGTCGGGGATGACGTGCTGCTGACGTGTGATGCCCTCGTACACCAGCCCTTCGGCCGCTGCGAACCCACCGTGAAGGCCCTGATCCTCGCGTGCCGTCCCCTTGAACTGACGCCGGATCTTATCGAGACCGTCTGGCGGGAGCAGCGTGTTGTGCTCCGTGGACGCGACGATCACCTCCATGCGGTCGGCCCACGGGAGAGGCTGCTCGTCGGCGTCGACTTGGCGCTCGGTAATGTCGTAGAACTGGTTAAACCCGTTGCCCGTTGACGTCCACAGTGTCGTGTTCGGGCCGATTTCGGTTCGCTGCCGCGTGATCAGCATCTCGTGGAGGTCATAGAGGTCGGTGTTCGGCGGGTAGTGGCCGACCTCGTCACACCAGATTCGACAGTACTCGCCCCCGGCGAACCGGTTCCACTTGTCCGCGCCACCGAGCCACGCGACATGCCCCGTGACGTACACGAGGCGCTTGTCGTTCGAGTGCCACGTGTCGACGATCGGGCTGTTTTCCGGGTCGCCGTCCTTAAACGGATTCGTATCTTGGCCGGGGAGGATCTTGAAAAAGACCGAGTACGTCGTCGACTTCCCCTTCTGGTAGTCCTGAGCGAGGACGAGGCTTTCACCGACGCCCTCGGTATCGGCGATGGCCCCGCGGTGGATCCATTGTCCGCCACAGCGGGACTTCCCACCGCCGTAGCCCGTGCGAAGGACGACGAGATCGACATCACCCGCCTCGAGCGTATCGCGGACGTGCGCCTGGTAGTTCGTCCACTGGTACTCGACGGTGGTCGATGCAGCTGCGCTCATTCGGTATCCTCGTCAGGGTTCCATGGCGTCTCGACGATCTCCTCGTCGAAGGTGACCTCAACCGGCCCGCCACCGTCGCCAGTGACCTCTCGCGTCTCTGTCGGCCCGTGATCAGTACGATCGAGAATGTTCGTCGTCAGCTGGCGGACCTCGCGGA
The DNA here is from genome assembly GCF_051194135.1 of Halorubrum wangae. Lineage (NCBI taxonomy): Archaea > Methanobacteriati > Methanobacteriota > Halobacteria > Halobacteriales > Haloferacaceae > Halorubrum > Halorubrum wangae. Next base: position 133,601 of record NZ_JBLZNH010000004.1, read on the forward strand.
GTAACTTCACGAACTGATCGTGGTCCTCGGCCTCGTCGAGACGGCCGAAGACGCCGTCGAGGCGCGACTGGAGCTTGGCGGTCGTCGCGTCGGCCATCTCGTCGAGCCGTTCCTGAGCCTTCTTTTGGACTTGCTCCGCGGACCCACCGTGGAAGCGGCAGACGTTCCCACCTGGGACCGCCGGCTGCTTGCATCGGTCACCCGTTGACTTCGCGGTCGCAGTACACCGGTCTGAATCCGCCTTGGGGTCTGCGTCCGCCGTGGGGTCGTCGCTCATGGTGTAGAATAGATCAGACAGTCAGCGCACGTCGCAAATCGCCATTACTCCTCGTCGTTAGAGTCGACCTGGACCTCTTTGTACGCCTGAAGAAGTGCTGCGTAGTCGGAGAGTTCGAGCCCGTTGTACGCGCCGAGAACACCAAGCGCCAGCCCGCCGAGGACCGTCGGGTCACCACCGCGGGAGATGGAGTACAACCCGATTCCGATCACGCCAACGTTGACGATGATCGCGCGGATGATCTTGAGCGTCTTCAGCATCGGGAGTCTCTCACCATCATCCTGGAGGGTGGTTTTGTACTCGTCGACAACTCCGTCGCGACAGTACCACGGTCGCGAGTGTTGCGCAGTCATCATGAGACATCCATGAGGGACTGGCAGTCACACTGTCGCTCGGAGTCGAGTCGGCACCGCCACTCAGGGCAGCGATTTGGACGGTACGTCGACGGTCGTGGGACGGCGTTGTCTGTGTAGCTCATGGGCTATGGTACTCGCGGAGACGAGGTGTGTCGGCGAGGTCAGATGTATTTGATTCGATCTGGAGTGGAAACGGAGGGGTGTGTCAGTGTGTCGCAAGGCCGTGCGGGGAGTCGAACCCCGGACAGGATGGCCCCGTAGAGGGCTTGGATCTCGCCACTCCCAATAGAGGCGTCTGTCACCTCCACAGGCACGGCAAGGCGGCCGGACTTGACAAGGGTCGAACCACAGGAACGATCGACACGAGGCTCCTCACGCTTGGGACGTGGCATATCACAGTGGGGAGTGCCGGCCGCTCGTGAGTCGGTGCTCTCCCTCGGGCGCTTGTGATCCCCGAAGAAAGCGGAGAGATCACGCCGTTGGGAGATGAACCAGCGCGGATTCGAACCGCGGCACGCGACGGCGTCAGTGTCGCGTACTCCCACCGAGCTACTGGTCCAACCGCTCAGCATCGGACTCCGCCACACGGTACTCGAGGCCGTTGACGTCCACGATCAGGAGGCCATCGGGCCCGGAGACGTCGCCAGCAGGAACGAAGTCGACGGCGTCTCCGACGAGATGTTGGTCCCCGAACGCGAACTGGACTCGGTCGTATTGCGAGAGGCTCATACTGTTGCCTCCCGCCGCCCCTCCTGATCAGCGTCGGTCCGGTTGATTGCGGCGACGATCGCCGCCTCAGTCGCGGCGCCGAGGCAGTCGTCCACGTGGTTGCCGTCGAGGCGGTGCTGGAGGGCGTGCTGCGCGAAGTCCTCGCGGGAAATGGTGACGCCCTTGAACTCGAGCGTCCGAATGGTCGCCTGAATGATCTCGCGAAAGCGCTCGTAGGAGATGTCTTTCTCAGCATCGTCCCAGATGCGATCGTAAGGCGACTCGGTGCCACACCGGTCGCAGAACACACCCTTCTCCTCACTCACAGAACGAGCGGGCCCGTAGCCGATCTCAGTGGTCTCCCGTCGGCGCTCGTACACTGACTCGAACTCCCGACCGAGCCCCTCTCGTGTCGGCTCGATTCGCTCCACGCGGATGATTCTGTGACAGGAGTTGCACACGTCGGATGCATCGAGCAGGTGCTCGTGGTAAGCGGGTGTCTCAGGCATGGTTGCAACAGACTCCTCGGCGGCCGTCTCTCCGGCCCGGTCGTCTCGACCTCCGCATGCGAGGCGTGAGGCCGCCGGTCGCCCGGTGTCGTCACCCGACCCTTGCTTGGCTGTACGCTTAAGTCATCGTGAGATTCCCATTTTGGGAGTTGGATTTCGCTAAGGTTCACCCAGATTTTAGCGCGGAAATTTGGTACAAAACTTCGGTAGCTCTCAAGTAGTATGCTGCATACAGGGCGCGAGTCTTGCAGGAGTCGGTTAAGCAGAAGGCATGGAGATGATTCTGAAAAAATATAACCCATGCGGAGACCTGATGGGTGTATGTCTGACCCGCCGCTCAATATTGCATACTGGGCCTCCCTATATCCCGTCTATACGGACTATGCTGACGAATACGAGCAGGCGATGAACGCCACTCGCCTAGTAGATCGAGCAGAACGGTTCTGGGACTGGAAGGGACTGAACAGAAGTATCCCATTCGAAACAATTGCCCCCGTACTCAAGCAACTCGATCGAGATGACTACATTACTCTGGAGCCACAAGAGGCGATTGAAACGCTATCAGACCATTTACTCGAAGAAGAGGTCGTCGAATCGAGCAGCGTCGTCACGTCAGCTTTTCTGCTCCATCTGATGGCAAGTGGGCCGGACCAGTATTCGGTGACATTCCCGATTTACGACCGCAGAGTGTGGAATGCGTACATCTATCTCTGGAGAATCCGGGGAAAAGGCCAACAGCTGTACAGACAGGCGAGCCAGAGTTCAGCTCAGTACGCCGAATTCTGTCATCGATTCGAACAAACCTGTCCCGATGGGGTGGCTCGTGAGTACGAACGCGCACTCTTCATGTTTGGTGGGTTCGTGATGAAGATCCCACCAAAAGACGCCCCCACACCGATCGAACGAATTGATGAGGTCATCAATCATCAAGAAGAGGCGCTAAATCGTATGCAAAACACACGAAACAATTCGCTAATCGATCGCAGTAGAATACTCAATGTAGGTCAATAGAGACATTCGATCATCTGATGAATGTAAGCTCTGTATGCAGCACGGTAGATCTGAGTAAAATCTAGTAGTTCTACAAGCGACTGCTGGATGCGGGGCCCGTCCCAGTCAAGGCCCGTGAATGCCGATGCCCGAACGGCGTTTCCTGATTGATCGAAGTGGAATACAATATGCAGGGTACTGAAAATCACGCCTACAGGCCAACTATTCAATTATTTTTCACCCATACCGCTAACTACCAGCCCTCTCATATTTCCCTTAATGCGTGATACCGTGAAGGAATCGGAGTGGGAGATACTCGATCCTTGGTGGACCACTTTCGCGAACCGAACGATGCCGCATGGCATTAGCGTGCGCAACACGGTTCTGAATACAGCACGGCTGGCGCAGGTGTGGCGGGAGCTTGACGCGTGGTGGGATGTTTATACTGAGACAGGCCACGAGACGGCCATTGCGATACGTGACCTTATCGAAGCGTCGAACGAGCGCTGGGCTACCGGACGAGGTCCATTCAATACTGATCCGCTTGCGACCGACGTCGCGACGGAGCGGTCGCTTCTCGGACCACTCCAACCCACTAACGAGCTTCAGTGGTCGTACTGGCTCGCGGAACTCCTACGCGTACCTGCGTTCGCAGAGCGAGTATTCGGACGCACGTTCTCCGACGAGCACATCAGGGTAGCTCGCGAGGAAAGCTACGACCGGGAAAACACAGATGGCAGCCGTCGAGCTGACATTGTGCTCCGACAAAGTGGAATTGGTGCCTCGATTGAGGTCAAGCTGCTCGACACCAATTACAGAAAAACCGCGGAGACGGCTGGGCTTGTCGAAGATGACGCCCCGCATCTTGAGTGGTCCCACTCTCTTGTCCTGCCGAAGTCACAGCGGGGGGCGCTCGTGGCTGGCGTCGATGTCCCAATTGAGCCGGTCGATTGTGGTTTCGAATATCTCATGTGGGACAAATCACAGCCAGTTCAAGTCATCTACTGGCGAGATATCACGACTGCGGCACGGCAGCTGCTTCGAGACGGTCTCATTAAGGACGACCAGTGGAACGCAGCGGCATATTTGTTCTGTGGGCTCGTCGAACAGCGACTACTGAATTTTCAACCGTTACCTGTGATCCAACGCATGGCTGACGCAGAACGGGTCACGGACACCACTCGTCCGATTCAATTAGGGGCGACACTGGACGAACAGCTAACACACTTGAAGCTAACAGTGGACACATGACCGAGGACTTCCTGACGATGGGGTTGCGCAAGGACCGCTATCTGAAGGCGATAGAGCTGCTTGAGCAGTTCGACGAGGAGATCAAGGCGACCATCCGAGACATCGGCCAACGGATGATGAAATGCCAGCCCGATTTATTCATAGAGGGTGTCGAGGGGGACGTGAGACTCAGACGGAAGCCATTCTCGTCCAAGAGCTGGGCCCGCGTGGACTACGAGATGGATCCCAACCGGACCCCCGCCGGTCAACAGCAGCACCTGAACGTCCACCTATACTGGATCTCTCCCACCGAATACGACCGTCACGACGTGGATGGGGCACTTCGAGCGTTCGGATACAAAATCAAGGGCGCGTCCACAGAAACGGACACCGAGGTGATTCAAGCGATGGGTGACAATTCGATGCTCGACACGGCTCCTGACCCGTTCGGTGACAACACAGTATTCTATCGCCACGTGAGCTCAAAGACAGAAATCGAGGAGACTGCGGAGGCGATGATCAACCATTTTGAAACTTTCGGCAATCGCTACAGCGGAGAGTAGAAAGGGTACGCGAGTGTCGTGGTATGGTCGCGCGTGTCCCGTAATTACGTGAGCACTTTCTGAATACATCCTCTGTACTGCAGCACGCGGGTTCTGACAGCAACTCGGTAGCTCACAGAAGCCTTGTTGCATACAAGGCGCGAATCTCCGAGAGAACTGTAGTAGAATCCGCGATTAGCAGTTACCTGAAATATCAAGACCAATAGAGATATATCCACATATAATGACTGCTTCTTATGAGTGATAATGTAAATCGTCGGACAGTCCTCGCTGCCACGGTCACGATGATTCTGGGAGCAGGCTGTATGGGGAATCCAGACAATGAGGCTGTGGATGTTATTGTACACAACCTCGATAGTACTCGCTATCGAACTATCGTCTCGGTGATTGGTGACGACATTGGCGGTCATGCGGGGACACAATCTCTCTCTCCGGGGTTAGAGGCGACTTTTGAAGAGTTAATCCCGACTATCGACTACGCTCCCGATTTTGTCATTGAGATTGTGCTCAACGGTGAAGTGAAATATTCAGAAACAAAGCAGTTGGATGACGGCTTTGAGCCTCGGTTCACGATCAGAGACGGTGAGATCACGATGGGCCGCTAAAGCGAATCGTAGAGGTAACTGATGTAGAGGCCCGTCGATAGCCCATCTAATTCAGCACAAACCAACCGAAACGGAAAATTCGCAGTGATAACTACATCCTCTGTATCTCGCACGTCATTTTTGACATTATATCGGTAAGTGGCGCTCGAAGTCGGTATGTGGGTTGCCTGTATTGACCGCAACCGGGTCAGGACCTATTACCGGGTGAAGGATTCAATAGAGCCAGTATGTAATATTGTAAGGAAACAACTTTCAGAGAATGGTCAGATCGTGTTTCGATAAATTAGCGAGTAGTAGAAAACCCGAGTTACCCGTCAAAACCCCATTCTGACTGGGAGGGATCAGTAGGTCGCGGCGAGCACGAGACAAGCTTCGCATCGTGGAGTTGGCGAAGCGCTCGGTGGATAGATGTCTCCGGACGAGCCATGCGATGGGTCAGTTGACGAAGGGTTCGCGACCCGTCGGTGTTTCGGAGCTCCAGAAAGACGAGCGACGCCGTCGGCGGGAGGTCGGCGAGTCGTTCACGAGTGCGCCGATCAAGATCGCCGAGCGTGGTGTCAGTCATCGTCACCTCCGTTTGCGTACCCCAGCGGGTTCGCGCTGGGATTCGACCCGTTGTCGCAGTGATCACGATGGTCGGTGAAGCCGGCGTGAACGTAGTAGGCCTCGCCGCAGAACGGGCACCGCCGTGGTGTGCGGTGGTGTGAATACACCGGATCCCAGAGCGCTCCACGGCCGTAGGCGTACTCGTCCAGGAGGGTGGCAGCTGCAACGCCGCCAACGAGGTTCGTGGCGAGTTCAGACTCAGATAGATCAGTGGTGTCGTTCATAGGTCTCGTGCCCCGTGCGCAGTTCATGCTGCATCGCAAGCCCGGCGATCATCCCGTTGCGCTGACAGTCGCGACAATGGTAGATCATCGTGCCCATCTTAGATCACCTCGATTCGATCGGCCGCCGTGTCAACGACGTGGTCGGTCTCCTCGAGGTCGACGAGAACGCGCGTCGCGAGGGTCTCCTCGTCCAGCTGGACATCGTGTGTGCCGCGGACGATCCCCGGCGTCTCGGTGCCGTCGACACGGGGGAGGCCGACCGCTATCCCGGCCAGCCCCGTATCGTCCCTGTAGCCGTCCGTGCTGTCCGTCTCGTCCGTACCGTGTGTGTTGTGCATCTGATCTGAGCCGTTGAACTTGTTCATCAACGGATTCGGCCGCGTTGAACCGCCGCGAGCGCCGTCGATCACGTCGCTTCGCGTCGCTTCAGCGAACGTACCCGTTGCTAACGCGTCCTTGCTTACACCACCTCCCACAACCGAAGTTTAGACGACAACAACGGGGGTGGTTTTGGGGGATGGAAGATCATCGTCAGCGACCCCCCTCAGCGGCAGTTCCGTTGATGAACTTGTTCAACGCCTCCGTATCCTCGTGAAGTCGATCAAAGTCGACGATGAGGCCACGTCCTGGAGCATCCTTATCGACCGACGTCTGGGCGGCAGCATCGAGCGCCCACGGATAGCCGTCATCGTGGAGTGAGCCGTCCTCGCCATCTCCGTTGACGATATCGTCGATGAGGTCGTACGCGTAGCGCTCAGAGACGTTCGCGACGCCGGCGATCTCCTTCGGCTTCACGACCGTCCCCTTCATCCCGGAATCCTTCTGGGAGGCGTAGGTGACGATCGCGGCGACCTTCTGCTCCTTGTTGGTCTTCTCGGTGCCGATGTCGCCGATCATCTCGAGGCGCTGCTCGAGGTCGTCAACGCGCTCCTGGAGCTCGCGGTGCTCCTCGATCGCGGCCTGGACACCGTCGACGATGGTCTCGTAGTCTTCGGGCTCGCCGGGGGCGAGCGCCCAGACAAGCTGCTTGAACGCAGCGTGATCCAGCGCCTCGGATGCCTCGCTCATCGCGACGACACCCCCAGTGACCGCTTCGCAACGACGAACGGGTCAGGCGCGACGCTGCCGCAGGTGACACACTCGATGGCACCGTCGGCGAGCTCACGCCCGGCGATAGCGCCACAATGGCGGCATGGCTCGTCGCGGTCAACGATCCCCGTCATGGGAGACGCACCTCCGCGTCGGCGCCGTCACCGACATGATACACCTGCCCTCGCCGGTCAAGTGAGTCGAGCTGCTCGACAACGCGCTCTTGGTCGATGCCGAGTTCAAGCGTGGCGCTCTCAATGAGTTCGGCACGGGTGACGGCGCCGTCGGTCCGCCGGGCGATTTCCTTGAGAGTCGTCCGAACCTGTCCGGCGTAGACGACCGCCATCTCACGCGCTCACCCCCGTTTCCGCGGCTACTTGTGGGGTCGCTATTGCGGAATACGGTGTAACACTCTGACTTTCGACAGAAATCTGAGACCCTACGTCCGGTGATCCGGCGTTGGATTGTTCAGATTTTTGATAGAGCCAGGGCAGGGATTTGAACCCCGGAAGTCTCGATTACAAGTCGAGTGCATGAACCGCCCATGCTCCCCTGGCGCACGCTGGGTTACTCGGGCCTCATATGAGTGCGTGTCGCTTTCGGCGAGGCTGACGCCTGTCGGTTTCTCAGAAAAGCGCGCCGGTCATTCGGGCTCAGTCGAACTCGCCCGCCGGTCCGTCGTCGGGCTCGTCTGCCGCGGAATCGGGTAGCGATTTCGTCAGTTCGACGCGGTGGAGGTCGTATCCCCGCTCCGCATAAAAGGCGCGTGCCCGCTCGTTGTCGGCGAGCGCCTCCAGCGCGACGCGTTCGGCGCCTGCCGCCGCGAGTTCGCCTTCGGCCGCGTCCAGCAGGTCGGCACCGATCCCCTCTCCGCGGCGGTCGGGGATCACGAAGAGGTTACTCACCGTACCGCGGACGCAGTCGCGCTCGTACCCCTCCCGATCGAGCGCGAAGCCGACGAAGCCGACCGGGTCCCCGTCGGCCTCGCGGGCGACGAGTAGCTCCCCGGTGACGACCGACCGAGCGACCCACTCGCGCACGGTTGCACGATTTTGCGCCGCCAGCAGCGTCGATCCGTGTCGGCGCTGTCCCGCAGCGAGCGCGACCCACAGGTCGGTGACGTCGTCGATGTCGTCGACTACCGCCGCCTCGACCGTCGGCCGCTCACCGTCGGGCATGTCGGTCGGTCGTTCGACGCCACGAAGCAAGAGGGTACCGACGGGAGAGATCCGCCCCCGACGAGGGCGAGAACTCTCGGAGCGTGGACGCGAACCTGCCGGCAGTCGGCGTCACACCTCGCGACATTCCGGACAGACGGCCTGCCCGTTCGCGCTCACCAGGTCCGGGACGAGCGCCCCGCAGCTCTCGCACACTCCCTGCGTCGTCGACTCGGGCGCCTCCGTCGTGACGGCTTCGCTCGCGGGGTTGACGCCGCCGTCGGACCCCACCAGTCCCTCGTTTCCGCGTCGCGCTCCGCGGATAGAATCCTCGTCGAGCGGCTCTCGAACGCCGTCGCCGCTACGCGGCGCACCCGCGGCGAGCGCGTCGCCGGCGGTGACGACGCCGACCGCCTCGCCGCCCTCGACCGCCACGACGCTGTCGACCCCTTCGGAGACGAGACGCTCTTCGACGGCCGCGAGCGAGTCCTCCGGCGTCACGGTCGGGAGGGGCGGTGACATCACCGAACCGACCGTCGGACCGTCGTCGCCGGGGGTCCAGCCGTCCGCGTCGAGGAGCGCCCCGAGTGCGCTCCGGCAGTCGAGCCGTCCGACCGGCTCGCCACCCCGGAGGACGACGAGACAGGTGGTCCCCTCGTCGACCAGCAGACTGGCCGCGTCCGCCAGCGGGTCCGACTCGCTCACGCCGAGGAACTCGCGATGCATCACGTCACGAACCGTGGTGTCTGTTCGCATAACACGTGGATCTGCAGGGACAGCCTAAAAGATGCCCCCGGTACCGTTATACCGACTCCGAGCGTAGCCAAGCGATCGGTTCCGAAACGAGGGGGTTCGAGGCGAGAGCAAGGCCCGCGCCGGACCGATCCGGACGCGAAAAGGAGGGTTCAAACCCTCCGGCGTTCGAGCGAACGTATGACCATTCCCTCGTTCGTGATCGGGATCGCGGGAGGGACCGGCGCGGGGAAGACGACCGTCTCCCGGCTCGTCACCCGCGACCTCGGTGACAGCGTCACCCGCATCCCGCTGGACAACTACTACGAGGACCTCTCGCATTTGGACTTCGAGGAGCGACAGTCGGTCAACTACGACCACCCCTCGGCGTTCGAGTGGGAACTCCTCCGCGAGCACCTCGAAGCGCTGCTGGAGGGCCAGACGGTCCAGATGCCGCAGTACGATTTCGAGATCCACAACCGGAAGGCGGAGCGCGTGACGGTGGAGCCCACCGACGTCATCGTGCTCGAAGGGATCCTCGCGCTGTACGACGAGGAGATAAACGACATGATGGATCTCCGGCTGTTCGTCGAAACCGACGCCGACGTCCGCATCCTCCGCCGGATCCGTCGAGACGTCATCGAACGCGGCCGCGACCTGGAAGGGGTCATCGACCAGTACCTCTCGACGGTGAAGCCGATGCACGAGCAGTTCATCGAACCCTCGAAGAAGCACGCTGACGTGATCATCCCCGAGGGCGCCAACAGCGTCGCCGTGAACCTCCTCGAAGAGAAACTCCGCGCCGAGGTCGAGGGTGAAGCGGTCCGGAGCTGGGAACGCGGCAGCTTAGAGGAGGAACTCGGGGAGAAGCGCTCGCTCGATATGGACGACGACGATTGAATCAGCCGGTGCAGTAGGTGCACCCACCCGAGTACCGCTCGTGCACCGGTACCCGCGCGGATTTATAAGCGAACGCCGCGGTCGTTCGGACTGAGGATCACTGTCGTCTGTCAAGAACCCTCGATATCAGCGCCGCCGACTCGCCACCCGCTCTTCCGCCGTTTCCGTGCTGACGACCTCGTAGAGGATCGCTCGCCCGCCGTCTTCTTTGGGACGCAACACCCGTCCGAGCCGCTGGGTAAACTCTCGCTCGCTCCCCGACCCCGAGAGTACGACCGCCACGTTCGCGTCCGGCACGTCGACGCCCTCGTCGAGGACGTTCGCGGCGACGACCCGGCCGTACGTCCCGTCGCGGAAGCGTTCCAGTATCTCGCGGCGCTCCTCCACTCCCGTCTCGGCGGTGATAGCGGGCAGGAGGAAGCGTTCGGAGAGCCGGTAGACGAGATCGGTGTGAGCGGTGAACACGATCACGCGGTCCTCCCGGTGACGGTCGAGGATCGACTCCAAGCGATCGACCTTCCGACGCGCGTTCATCATGATCTCGCGGGCCTCCTGTTTCGCCAGGAGGGCCTCGCGGGCGGCCGGGTCGTTGCCCGAGCGTTTGACCAGTTCCCGGTAGTCGCTCCCGCTCGTGAACGTGATCCCCGCGTCGCGGACGTACTCGACGAAGGTGCCCTGCTTCTGGTCGTACCGCTCGCGCTCGTCGGGGGTCAGTTCGACCTCGATTCGCCGGATGTCGTAGGGGGCGAGGTGGTCCCCGGCGAGGTCGTCGACGTCGAGCGCGTAGACGCGGTCGCCGATCAGTTCTGCGACCGTCTCGTGAGCGCCGTCGGGCCGCTCGAAGGTGGCGGTCAGCCCCAGTCGCGCGGGCGCTGCAAGCAGTCGCGCGACGTCGCGGTACCCCTCCCCGCCGAGGTGGTGGACCTCGTCGAAGATCACGAATTCGAAGGCGTCGCCCACGCCGTCGGCTTTCAGGTACGCCGAGTCGTACGTCGACACCGTGATCGCCTCGCGGCGCTGCTCGCCCCCGCCGAACCGACCGATCGGAACGTCGAACTCGCGCTCTAACTCCCGCTGCCACTGGTCGAGGAGGTCGACCGTGGGGACGACCACGAGCGTCGGGACGCCTAGTTCGACCATCGCGCGGATCGCGATCACGGTCTTGCCAGCCCCGGTGGGGAGTTCGAGCACCCCTCGGTCGCCTGCGTCGCGCCACGCGTCGAGCGCCGTCCGCTGGTACTCCCGCAGGTCGTAGTCGGTCCCGAGCGCGTTCGGAAGCCCGGCCTCGCGCGCGGCGCGGTCGCTCGCGTCCAACACGCGGTCCTCGACGCTCGCGCCCGCGACTTCCAGCGCCCGCCGGATGTCGGCGTAGCGGTAGGCGGGAGCCCGGCCGGTCCCCGATCGGGGATCGAACTCGACCCCCGGCAGCGGCGGGAGCGACGCCTCGGCGTCGGCCGACCCGTCCCCGTCGACAACAGACCCCGCAGCGTCGACGCGGATGGTACCGTTTTCGTAGGTCAGCCGGACGTTCATCGCCGGACGTTGCCGACCGACTTACAAAGGGGCACCGCCTCCGCCCGCTATGCGCACTGACGAACTCGACCCCGAACTCGCTGCCGTCGTCGAGGAGGTCGACGCGCTCGGGCTCCCCGAGTGGCACGAACTCTCGGTCGACGCCGCGCGACGCGTCGAAGATGAGGTGTTCTCCGGCGATCGGACGCCCGCCGTCGCCGACGTTCGGAACCTCACGTTCGACGGCCCCCACGGCGAGGTCCCGGTGCGCGTGTACCGACCGAAGCCTGCGGTCGAGGCCGCCAGCGGCGGCGCCGACGGCGTCCGCACCCTCGTCCACTTCCACGGGGGCGGTTGGACGCTCGGCACGCTCGACTCCATCGACGGACCGTGCCGCGAACTGGCGACTCGCGCCGACGCGGTCGTCGTTTCCGTGGACTATCGGCTCGCGCCCGACCACCCGTTCCCCGTCGCGGTCGACGAGGCGGCCGCGACCGTCGCGTGGGTCGCGGAGACCGCCTCGGCCTTCGGCGGCGACCCGAGTCGAGTGGGCGTGTCCGGCACCAGCGCGGGGGCGACGCTCGCGCTCGCCGCGTGTCTGCACGGACGCGAGATAGAGCCCGCCGCAGCCGAAATCGCCGCTCAGTTCCTCCTGTATCCGATCGCTGGCGACGACTTCGAGACCGAGTCGTACCGCGAGAACGCCGACGGCCCCCTGCTCACCCGCGCCGACATGCGATGGTTCTTCGACCGGTACCTCCGGAGTCCGGTGGACGCGCACAACCCGTTCGCGGTGCCGCTCCGCGCGAGCGACCTCGGTGGACTCCCACCCGCGACGGTCGTCACCGCCGGGTTCGACCCGCTTCGAGACGACGGCGTCGCGCTCGCGAAGCGGTTCGCGGACGAGGGAACGCCGGTCGAACACCGGCACTACCCGGCCATGGCCCACGGGTTCTGCAGCCTCAGCGACCGCGTCGCCGACGCGGAGGAGGCACTCTCGGCGGTCGCGGACGACGTTCGCGAGCGACTGTAGCGGGTCGGTCGCCTCGCGTCGCCCGGCGACGCCTCCAAGTGGATCGCCGAGAAATGATCTGTATGACACTTATCGGCTCCGCGGTAACCTTCGTCGTCGGTCTGCTCGTCGGCGGACTGGCGATTTTCGTCGCCGCCGCGGTCGTTACCGGAACGCGCGACTACGGGCACGCCGTGTTCACGGCACTGTTCGGCGCCATCGTCTGGGCGCTCGCGGCCTTCTTCCTCTCGTGGCTCCCGCTGATCGGCGATTTCATGCCGCTTCTCGCCTGGGTGTGGCTGATTCGTCGGCGCTACGACGTCTCGTGGGTACACGCGGGGGTCATCGGCTTCGTCGCATGGGCCGCGGCGATATTCGTGCTCGCCGTGCTGCCGTTCGCCGGCGTGACCGACGCCGTCGGGATTCCGTTCGTCCGATCGCTCTGACTGCTCTAACCGCGCTAACCGCGCTAACCGCGCTAACCGCGTTAACTGCGCCGATTACTCCGATCGCTCATCGAGCGATCAACGCCCCGCCGATCACCCCGAGACGGTGGTTTTCACGATGCTGACCGGCGAGACGGACCGACGGGAGACGCGCTCCGTGACCGATCCGAGCATCCGCCGGTAGTTTCCGGAGCGCCTCTTCGACCCCATCACGGTCAGGTCGATGTCCTCCTCGTCGATGTACCGGAGGATCTCCTCGTGGGGAACTCCGTACACGAGAGTGGTGACGGTGTCGACGCCGGCGTCGGCGGCGTGTGCCGCCACCGCGTCGAGCGCGTCTCGGCCCCGATCCTCGAGGGTCTCCGCGGCGCCCTCCGACCCGTCGACGAACTCGTCGCCGGAGTACGCGTTGACGATGTCGCTGTCGACGACGTACAGCACGTGGAGGGTCGCGTCGTATCGGTCCGCGGCGTCGACGGCGTGATCGATAGCGCGGTCGACGCCTTCGGTTCCGTCCGTGGGGAGGAGTATTCGGTCGTACATACCGCACGATTCGGGAGGTCACCGAATAAATTGGTCGACGGTTCTCACGGGATCGGTCACCGTTTCCCGAACGATTAACACGCTGCCACGCGCCGAACTGTCCATGACCGAGGCTGCGGACCGACTGTTCGTGAACGGGGAGATCCACACGCTCGCGGCGCCCGACGAGACGTACGAGGCGGTCGCGGTCCGGGACGGCGCGATCGTCCGGCTCGACAGCACTCGCGAGGTCGAGTTCCTCGAGGGAGTCGACACCGACGTCGTCGACCTCGACGGTCGCGTCCTCCTGCCCGGATTCGTCGACGCGCACACGCACCTGACGACGGTCGGGCGCTACCTCGTCCACGCAGACCTCTCGACCGCCGATTCGCCGGACGAGGCGGTGAATCTGTTGGCTGAACGGGCCACGGAATTGGCGGACGAGCGCGCCGGGGCGGCAGGGTCGGCGACCTCCGACGACCCCGTTCTCGGCTACGGTTACGACGAGTCGACGTGGGAGGAGGAGCGGTATCTGACGCGGGCGGACCTCGACCGCGTCTCGACGGAACGGCCCGTCGCCGCGTTCCGCGAGGATATGCACGTCGCGGCCGTCAACGGGGTCGCGCTCGATCGGTTCGCCGACGCGCTCGCCGCGGCGCCGGACGAGACGGTACCGACCGACGAGAGCGGCGACCCGACCGGCGTCCTGTTGGAGAGCGCGATCGACCCGATCTACGAGGCGTTCGAGTCCGGTCCGGCCGAGACGCGGGACATCGTCGAGGCCGCGCTGGCCGACTGCGCCGCGAAGGGGATCACCGGCTTCCACGACATGGTGCGGAACTCGCACGCACCGCGAGCCTACCGAGAACTCGACGCCGAGGGGGAGCTGACCGCGCGCGTCCGGATCAACTACTGGAGCGACCACCTCGACGCGCTGCGCGAGGTCGGCCTCGGCACTGGCCACGGGAACGACATGGTCGAAGCGGGCGCGATCAAGTCGTACACGGACGGGAGCTTCGGGGGGCGGACCGCGCGGCTCTCCGAGCCGTACGCGGACGACCCGGAGGAGCGAGGCCAGTGGGTCGTCGGTCCCGAGGAACTGGCGGAGACGGTCGCGGCGGCGACCGAGGCGGGCTACCAGTTCACCGCGCACGCCATCGGCGACGAGGCCGTCGAGGCCGTTCTCGACGCTTACGAGGGAGACTCCCGGAACGATCCCGGCGAGGCGCGTCACCGGGTCGAACACGTCGAACTCGCCGACGACGCGGCGATCGAACGACTCGCCGAGTCGGGGGTCGTCGCCAGCGTCCAGCCGAACTTCCTCAAGTGGGCGGGCGAAGAGGGGCTCTACGAGGCGCGACTTGGGGACGAGCGGACCGCCGCGACGAACCGCTATCGAGACATGCTCGACGCCGGCGTGAACCTCGCGTTCGGCTCGGACGGGATGCCGATGGACCCCCTGCTCGGCGTCCATCACGCGGTGACCGCTCCCGCGGAAGCGCAGCGCCTGACCGTGACCGAGGCGCTGCGTGCGTACACCCGCGGCGCAGCGTACGCGGGCTTCGACGAGGACCGACTCGGCACGGTCGCCGTCGGCAAGCGCGCCGACCTCGTTGCGCTCGACGCCTCTCCGTGGGAGCGGTCCGACGAGATCAGCGATATCGATCCCGTGCTGACCGTCGTGGACGGCGAGGTCGTGTACGACGGGCGTTGAGCGGGCGCGTCGGCTCGCCGACGACCGCGAACGATACCGCGATCGTTCGGGTCGAGAACCCCGCAAGCGCTGCCAGGAAAGCGTAGTTATTAATCATGTAGTTCGTACGTTTGGCCATGGCAGAGATAGCTATCGAGTACGCGGCCGGCAGTCGCCTCCAGCCGGAGGCGGAGACGGCCCGACGCCTGATCGACTCGTATCTCGGCGACCGCTCGGACGTCGACGGGGTAACCCTCCGCCCCTCCGCCGACTCGGTGTTCTGCGTCAGCGTCGAAGGTGACCGGATCTGGTGTACCGATCCCCGCGAGTACATCGAATCGATGGCGGCCGTCACCGCGGCCCGACAGCGGCTCGCCGAACTCTCCTGAGCCCGCGACCCGCAGACTGACTGGCGGTGCCCGGTTCGATCAGTCGCGGTGCGCTTGCGCGTGAGTCTGAACGAACTCCCGGAGCAGTTTCCCCGCCACCGCGGCGGCCTGACCGTCGTCGCGGTCGTTTACCTCGACGACGTCGAATCCGTCGGCGCGGGGCGCGACCGCTCGGACGAGGTCACGCGCCTCGCGCGGCGCGAGTCCGAACGGCTCCATCGTCCCCGTTCCCGGCGCGAACCCGGGGTCGAGCCCGTCGACGTCGACGGAGCAATACACCGACTCGCCAGCGAAGGGATCCTCGTCTCCGCCGGTGGTCTCGTCGAGCCACTCGCGGGCCTCCGCCGGCGGCACAACCTCGACGTCGGCGGCGGCGGCGCGGTCCCACTCCTCCTCGGAACCGGTTCGTGCGCCGACGATCACGGCCCGGTCGACACCCAGGTCGTCGAGACACCGGCGTATCACGCACGCGTGACTCCACGGATTACCGTCGTAGGCGTCGCGGAGGTCGAGGTGGGCGTCGCAGACGACGAGCACGTCTGGGTCGACCGCGCTGACGCCTCCGTAGGTGACGGTGTGTTCGCCGCCGATGGTGAGGGGCACGGCGTCGTCGATGGTGACGCTGCGCAGTTCGGCCGCGAGATGGTCGAGGTACGCCTCGACGTCGTCCCACGGAGCAACGTTGCCGGCGTCGTGAACGCCCAGAGCGGAGAAGTAGCTCTCAGTGGTGTGATCGTAGTCGTCGTACGTCTCTGCGAATTGCCGGACTCGGTCCGGTCCGAACCGAGTGCCCGGCTGAAACGTGGTCGTGGCGTCGAGGGGAGCGCCGACGACCACGTAGGAAGCAGCTTCGCGGTCGGTCGTCGCTCCGGGGAACATGGCCTCGACTACCCGAGGACCTTACGCTGGCCCTCGTACTCGAGGTACTCGATGTTGTCGTCCGAGGTGAAGTCCTCGCCCTCGGGGATGCGCATCGTGAACGTCTCATAGGTGTCGAGGTCCATGACTTGGGCGTCGTTCCCGGAGACGGAGACGACCTGCCCCTGCTTTCGCTCGATGATCGGGACCCATACCTTCGCGTCGACTGGCTGGGAGAGCGAGCGCTTCTTCTCGTCGAAGACGCCCTTGCCTTCGACGCGCGCCTTTGCGCTCCCGTGTTTGCCGGGTTTCGCGGTGCTGTAGTGGTTGATCTTGCAGGGCGAGTCGTCCATCATCACGTAGCTTCCCTCCTGGAGTTCGCGAACCTGCTTCTGCTCTCTCGGCATGCGAGGTTCTTTTTCCGGCGCGGGTATAAACGGTTTGGAACGGTGCCGACGCCGGCGTTCGGGGCGGCGACCGACGCGCGGGTCACGCTGGGGCGCCACCGACCCAGTGAACGGTCACCGGCAACGGTCCGGAGCTACGGATCCATCTCGTCGACGTACTCCTCGTGCTCGTCCTCGTCGTCTACGTTTCCGTCCGGCGGCACGAACTGTCCGGTGATGAGGTAGCTGGCGACGAAGAGGCCGATGAAGCCGATGCCGACCGCCGCGGTGGTGCGCACGACGAACGGGAAGTCGACCCACCAAAGGACGCGGTCGGCGATCATCATCACGACGACGGCCGCCAGCAGCGCTTTCTGTTCGTCGGTCGGGTCGCGGACGAAGCCGACGACGTCGTCCTTGAGTTCGCCGAAGAATCCCATCTCAGGCACCTCCGTCGTCGGCGTCCTCGATGACGCGGCTCACGCGGTCGAGTCCCTCTCTGAGTTCCTTCGTCGGCAGACCGAACCCGATCCGGAACCGGTCCGGGAAGCCGAACAGCCCGCCGGGCGCGAGCACGACGCTTTCCGTCTCGACGACGGTCCGGCAGAACGACTCGGCGTCCTCGAAGCCGCCGGGCACCGTCACGAACCCGTTGACGCCGACGGGGTCGTGCCAGTCGAGTCCGTGGTGCTCGATCCAGTCGGCGACGATGGCGCGGTGCTTCTCCGCCAGTTCGCGATTCTCCGTCAAGATACGCGGCTCGCGCCGCCCGAGCGCCTGCTTGGCGACGTGCTGGCCGAACAGCGACGGCGAGATGGTGGTGTAATCCTTCCACCGCCACGCACGCTCCACGACCGCTTCGGGGCCGGCGATCCAGCCGAATCGGAGCCCAGCGAGTCCGTACGCCTTCGTGAGGCTCGTCGTCGATATCCCGTGGCGGCCGAAGCTCGCGACAGGGGGCTGCGGCTCCGCCGCGAGCAGTCGGTAGACCTCGTCACAGAGGAGGTACGCGTCGCGGTCGACGGCGACGTCGTACGCCGCCCGCATCGCCGCCTCGTCGTGATACCGCCCGGTGGGGTTGTTGGGGTTGTTCACGACGATCACGGCGGTGTCGTCGCGGGCCGCGTCGGCGATCGCGTCGGCGTCCAACTCCCACTCCGGCGGCTCCAGTTCGACGCGCGTCACGTCGCCGAAGGCGTCCGGGACCGCGTGGAGCGCCTGGTACGTGGGTGTGACCACGACCGCGTGGGATCCGGAGCCGATCGCTTCGTCGCTCGATTCGGTGTCGTCGGGGGCACCGCCGAGCCCCTGGTCGTCGCCGAGCAGCGAGAGGAACGCGAGGAAGTTCGCCTCCTGCGTACCGCAGGTGAAGAGCACCTCGTCGGCGCTCAGGCCGTAACGGTCACCGACCGACGCGCGGAACTCGGGGTCGCCGTTCGTCGGGATGACGTAGTCGAGTCGGCCGGGATCGAGTTCGAACCGACTCGCGTCGAGCGAGCGGATCCCGCTCTCGGCCAACATGATGTCGGCCTCGTGTTCGTACTCCGCGAACCAGCGTTCGAGGCCGAACGGGTCGATGCGCATACCGCAGATGAGAGTGGCGCGAGGTTAGGTGCTACGGTCTCTCGCGGGTTGCGGTCCGATTTCGGCACCCCTGGTCATCGCGCCTCGGTTGCGGAACAACTTTCACCGGCCATTGGTATGAGATGGCATGATACTCTCTCGTTCTCGGATTCTCGCCGCCTTACTGGTCGCGATGGCCGCGCTCGCGGCGGTCGTGTTGGCGGACGTCCTCCAGACCGTCGTGTTTTCGATCACCGTCGCGTACGTGTTGTACCCGCTCCGCAGACGACTCGTCGCCCGGGGGATGTCGGTACGCCTCGCCTGCGCGGCGGCGACCGTCGTCGCGTTTCTCGGCGCCGCGCTCCTCGTGATCCCGCTGCTGTACGTCCTCTATCGCCAGCGGGCGCGCCTCATCGAGATCCTCGGGCAGATACCCGAGGTCGTCGTCATCGACGGGTTTGGGTACGCCCTCCCGATCGAGATGGCGCCGCTGGTGTCGTCTGCGCGGATCGCGCTCCGGAACCTCGCGCTCGCGATCACCGCCGCGACGCCGACGCTCGCACTCGAACTCATCGTCTTCTCGTTCCTCGTGTACGGACTCCTCCTTCGTCCGGACGCGGTCGGCGACGTCGTGTTCAAGATAGTTCCCGAAGAGTTCAGCGACATCCCGGTCCGACTGCACCGCCGGACTCGAACGACCCTGTACTCGATCTACATTCTGCAGGCGGCCACGGCCGCCGCGACCTTCGTGCTCGCGTACCCGCTGTTCTCGCTCCTCGGGTATCAGTCGCCGATCCTGTTGGCGGTGATCGCGGGCGTCCTCCAGTTCATCCCGGTCGTCGGTCCAAGCGTGCTCATCGTTACGCTGGGGGTGGGCGACCTCCTGCTCGGCGAGACGGCCAGGGCGATTCTCGTGCTCGTGTTCGGCCTCGGCGTCGTGGCCTTCATCCCGGACGCGGTGATCCGGACGCAACTGGCCGACTGGACCGGAAAAATATCGCCCGGCCTCTACTTCGTCGGCTTCGTCGGCGGGATCCTCACCGTCGGTGCGATCGGCGTCATCGTCGGGCCGCTCGTGGTGTCGCTCCTCCTCGAGATCATCGAGATGATCTCCGAAGACGAGGCCGGCCCCGGGGCGACGGAGGCGGCCGCTGACTCGGCGAAGTGACGGCTCAGAAAGCGCCTCGGGCGCAGATCACCCGGACGACGGCGGAACCGGCGCGACCGACCTGCGGATTCAAGACCGTCGCACACCATGAGAGAGTATGGCAGGACCGGACCCCGCCGAACTGCGGCGGGTCGTCGACGCGTTCCCCGCGGCGACCGACGTCGAGGGCGCCGGCCGCGTCGACGACCTCCTCGACGGTACGTACGAACGACTGCGACGCGACTGGTACCCGGAGCTCGGTGAACTGACCGACGCGTACGCCGCGGGCGACATCCTCCGGGAGGACGTGCTCGAACACGTCGAGGCGGTCCCCTCGTTCCGTCTCTCCGACGGCGCGGCACCGCTTCCGACGAAGCGACGGGCGCTCGCGAGGGCCGACGAGACGACCGACGCGGTGACCGAGATCGCGGGATGGTACGCGACGCTGCGGTCGATGCTCGACGACAATCCGGACGACCTGACTCGGGTGGAGCGCCTGCTCCACGACTTCGGCTACGTCCTCGCGCACGGGCTGTTTCTCGGCGCGCGGTCGCCTGAACGCGTCGTTCGGCGGCTCAGGCTTGTCTACCGCTCCGTGGGCGTCGACATCGACGAGACGGAGAGCGAGGCCGGCGCGGAGCGAACGGAGTTCACCTGTCCGTACCGCACCGTGGGCGCGCGGTTGTACGGCGAGAAGTGGGTGTGCCACGAGAAGCTCGACCGCGTCGACGATGGCTACGTGACGTATCTCGCGGGGCGGGGGATCGACTATCAGCGGCCGCGGGACTGCGACGGTAGCGAGCGGTGTTACTCCACCGTCGCGCGCGACGGCCCTGAGCAGTGGTGGCCGAAGACCCCGCCCGCTGCGGTCCGTGCCCGATCGTGACCCGTCCTCGCCGGCATCCGCGAGCGAGACCGAACTCGTCGCGGCGGCGTTCGGGAGATCCGTCGCCGGCGGCGAGCGACGAGAAGTCCGCGGCGCACCGCATACAGCGCGGCTACGCCGCCTGGGCGCGGACGTACGACTGGTTCGCGCGTGCGACCGCCTCGGTCGGGGGCGTGCGCGCGGGTTGCGTCCGGGCGCTCGACCTCGATCCGGGCGACACGGTCGTCGAGTTCGGCTGCGGCCCCGGCGTCAACGTCTCGGCGCTCCGCGAGGCTGTGGGCCCGACTGGGCGCGTCGTGGGCGTCGACCTCACCGGCGCGATGCTCGACCGAGCGCGAGGGCTCGCGCAGCGTCGCGGGTGGCAGAACGTCGAATTCGTGCGCGGCGACGCGACCGACGCGCCGATCCGTTCAGCCGACGCGGTGCTCGCGACGTTCGTCACGTCGCTGTTTCCGGACCCGTACACGGTCGTGAGCGACTGGTGTGAGCTGGCCGATACCGTGGTTATCGCTGCGTTCGCGCCCCGAGGGAGCCGTCCCGCGAACGCCGCCCTCGCCGCGTTCGCCCGCCTGAACAGGCGGCTGTTCGACGTCGAAGGCAGCGATCCGCTCGACCGACTCGACGAGCGGACGGCGGCCGCGAGGCGGGCACTGGAGGAGCGCGCGGAGACGGTGACGGAGGAGCGGTACCTGTTCGGCACGATAACGACGTGCGCCGGACACGGGTTCGCGGACGGCAGAAACGGGTGAGCCGCGGGGCGGAACGCAACGTTTAGCGCGCCCCCGGACGCAGTGGCGGGCATGCGCTTCTTCGAGACGCTGGCGGCCCGTATCGAGTCGACGGACAGCGTCGTCTCGGTCGGGCTCGACCCGGATCCGAACCGACTCCCCGAGTTCGTCGCCGACGCCGACCTGCCCCGCTGGGCGTTCAACCGACGGATCATCGACGCGACGCACGAGCACGCCGCCTGCTACAAGCCGAACGCCGCCTTCTACGAGGACGCCGACGGCTGGCGCGCGCTCCGGGAGACGATCGCTTACGCCCACGGGAAGGACGTCCCAGTCCTCCTCGACGCCAAGCGCGCCGACATCGGCAACACGACTCGGCAGTACGCCGCGGCCCTCGACCACGCCGACGCGATCACGGTGAACCCGTACCTCGGCCGCGACTCCCTCCAGCCGTTCCTCGACCGCGCCGAGAAAGGAGTCTTCGTCCTCTGCCGAACGTCGAACCCCGGTGGGAGTGACCTCCAGGACCTCGAACTCGCCTCCGGCGAACCCCTCTACGAGCGCGTCGCGGCGCTCGCGGACGTGTGGAATGCGAACGACAACGTCGGGCTCGTCGTCGGTGCGACCGCCCCCGAGGAGCTGGCCGAGGTCCGCGAGATCGTCCCCGAGATCCCCTTCCTCGTTCCCGGCGTGGGCGCGCAGGGCGGCGACGCGGAAGCCGCAGTCGAGCACGGCCTCGCCGCCCGTCCCGACGCCGCGGTCGACGTGGGACTCGTCAACTCCTCTCGCGGGATCATCTTCGCCGGCGAGGAGTCGAGCCGTCCCGACGACGAGGCGACCTACTTCGGCGCTGCCGGCGACGCCGCGAAGCGTCTCAAGAAGCGGCTCAATCGGCACCGGTAGGCGATTCGAACCGAGCCACAGCCGGCATCCCCGCTACTGCTGGTCTCCGCTACTGCTGACGGCCCTGTACACAGGCCGTGCAGGCGCCTACAGCGTCGTTCCAGTGGTCGTCGCAGACGGCGCGCCCGCACCGGGAACAGGCGTGACGGGCCGTCGCCGCCTCGCACACCTGACAGAGTCCGGAAACGCTCATATCCCTTCTTCGGTCGCGTGCCTTATCAGGACCCGGGTCGACCCGAGCGTATGCGCCAGTTCGTCGTCGTCGGTCACGAGGCGTCCACCGATCCGGACGAGATTTCCCTGTCGGACCTCCCCGGTGCGGGCCGACTCGACCTGCTCTGTCGGTGCGTCGCGACCGGCGTCTTCCTCTCGCACGGGATCCGCGAGTCCGTGCGGGTGCACCTCGTCATCGCGGACGATCTCACGGTCACCTTCGATTCGGACAGCCTTCGCCACCTCCACCCGGACGAGCGCAACGTCGCCGCGCGGGTGCGCGACGCGCTCGCCGCGAAGGCGGACGCCATCGGTCACATGCCCGCCGACGTCTCACCGGGCGTCGAACTCCGGCGGATGGGGCTCGAAGCGACGCTCGACCGACTGCTCGACGACGGAGGGGCAGGGACGCCAGCCGACCCGACGCTCGTGCAGCTTCACGAGGACGGCGACCCCCTCGTCGACGCCGCGCCCCCCGAGAATCCCGTGTTCGTGCTCTCGGATCACCGTGATTTCACCGAGGCCGAAGCGTCGCTGCTCGCGGAGCGCGCAGAGCGTCGCGTCCGCGTCGGCCCCGAACTACTCCACGCCGACCACACCGTGTCCGTCGTCCACAACTGGGTGGACACCGACGGCTACGAGTCCTACTGAACGCCGGACGGCGAGCACCAATCGAACGCGACGAGGGGGTCCGTTTCCGCCTTTCGGAAAGGTTAAAAGAACGAATGGCCTTCTGTCACATGCGGGCCGGTGGGGTAGCTTGGTATCCTTCGGCCTTCGGGTGGCCGTAACCACGATTCAAATTCGTGCCGGCCCACTTCTCCCGCATTCGGTTTTCTCAGAGTCGTTACGGCCGGAGTTCTGAAAGTCCCGCTTCGACGTGAGCGCCGAAACGGACTCGTGGCACACGAAGGAGAGAAGCGACGCGAGCGTTCGAGGGACTGAACTGCGGCTCTGAGACTGGTCCGTCGCTCGTGGCGTCCATCGGTCGGAGAGCGGACGTCTCGAAAAACGGGACCGCGGTGCGAGGACGCCGCCTACCGTCGTCTGGTCCGAAGCGGCGAGCGGTTCATTCGGATTCCAGTTCGGGCTCGAGATACACCTTCCGAACGTCCGGGGCCGCCTCCTTGAGAGCGGCTTCGATCTCGGAGATCCGGGCGTCTATCTGCTCGGTTTCGAGGCCGGGATCGAACGCCACGTCGCCCGCGACGAGCACGTTCTCGGGGCCGAAGTAGACGGTCCGAAAGTCTATTATCTCCGTCACGTCGTCCGATTGGTTGATGATGTTCCGAAGCCGCTGTTCCTCGGACATCGGGAGGCTTTCGCCCAACAGCAGCCGCTTGTTCTCCCACGCCAACGCGATGGCGAACCCCATCAACATGAGCCCGATAAGCAGGGCGGCCGTCGCGTCGTATATCGCGTTGCCGGTGACGTCGGTGAGGAACACGCCCACGAGTGCCAGGACCAACCCGATCAGCGCGATGGTATCCTCGGTGAACGCCGTGAGCGTCGTCACGTTCGACGTCTTTCGGAACGCCTCGACCAATCCGCTCCAGCCGTGATCGTCGATGTCGGCGCGCATCCCGGCGTACGCCTTCGAGAATGCCCATCCCTCGAACAGTATTCCGCCGAGGAGGACGGTGTAGTTCACCCAGATTCCGGGGAAGGTGACCCCGAACTGGGTGACCTGCCCGGCCAGTGCGGCCGTCTCGTGGTGGAGGACGGCGGTGTACCCGTGTTTCGCGCTCTCCCATCCCGCGATGCCGAACAGCAACACCGAGACGAGGAAGCTGTAGAAGAACTGGGCTTTCCCGTACCCGAACGGATGGGCGCGCGACGCCGACTTGTTCCCGTATCGGATGCCGATCAGCAGGAACACCTGATTGCCGGTGTCGGAGATGGAGTGATACGTCTCGGAGAGCATCGCGGGACTCTGCGTGAGCACGAAGCCAACGAATTTCAGGACGGCGATAGCCCCGTTCGCAACGAGAGCAGCGAGCACGACCGACTTACTACTTGCCACAGATCACACGTGCGAGCGTCCGACGGAAATAGTTTATTTCGACGCGTAGCCCGGTCCGGCCTGCCCCTGTCGTCGCCCCGCGTGTCCGAAACCCTCCTTTGGCAAGGTTCAAGTCCACTGCTGGCCGGGTGTAACACAAATGAAGCTCTTCGCCTCGGCGTCAGACCGGCGGCGGGGGATCCTCGCGGTCGTCGCCGTCGCGATCGGGTTCGTCGGACTCTACTTCTTCGTCCGGGAGTACGCGGCGTTCATCACGGACGCCGAGGCCCTGCGGGTGTGGCTCCGCCAGTTCGGCGTCCTCGCGCCCCTCGTGTTCATCGCCATCCAGACGCTTCAAGTGATCATCGCTCCGATTCCGGGACAGGTTGTCGCCCTCGTCGCGGGCTACCTCTTCGGGCCGTTCTGGGGCACCGTCTACAGCCTCACGGGGGTGCTCCTCGGGAGCGCAATCGCCTTCTCGCTCGCGAAGCGATACGGTCGCTCGTTCGTCGAGGACGTCCTTCACGAGGACGTGGTCTCCCGCTTCGACGAGTTCGTCGACACCGTCGGCGTGCCCGGTCTGTTTGCGTTCGTCATCATCCCTGGACTCCCCGACGACGCCATCTGCTTTTTGAGCGGCCTCACGAAGTGGAGGCTCCCCACGTTCATCGCCGTGATCAGCGTGGGTCGCCTCCCCGCCTACGTGTTCACGGTATACGCTGGCGGTGAACTCGCGAATGGGCGGTTCTTCTCCGGCATTGCGCTCATCCTCGCCGTCGTCCTCGCCTCCGTGGTCGGCTACTACAAGCAGGAAGCGATCCGCGATATCGTCGCGCGGATGGAGTCGCGGTTCTCCTTTTAAATAGACGCCCGCGCGTTCGGGGTCATCCCCAGGTCCACCGTCGGTCGAGCACGAAACGATACAGTCCACTGAGGAAGATGGCGATCGCGTTGGAGACGAGGTACATGATCCCGCCCCATTCGACGAGCGCGTAGAGAACGCTCAACTGGATCGGGATCGCGGTCCCGCGGATGAGGTTCGTCTTCGCAAGCCCGGTGAGGTACTCCATCGTGCCCGTGTTCTGACTCGCCTGAAACGTCCACGCGTTGTTGAACACGTACGACAGGATGATCGTGATCTCGATGGCGACCGTCGCGCCGATGAGGTAGTTGATCCCGGCGGCGTCGACGAACAGCCAGAGCAGCGCCATCTGGATGCCGGCTGTGAGTGCACCGACGACGACGAACCGGCGAAGTTGAACGGCGATCGGTCCGCTGGTAAAATCGCGGAGAATCGCCCGGATCATCACCGATAACCAAGCGCCTCAAGCCGGGCCTCGAGGTCCTCGTCGACCTCCTCGCTCCCGTCGACGTCGGTTTTCCGGTCGCGAAGCTCTGCGACGTGCTCGGCGGCGACGGGCGCGAACCGCTCGACGACGGCCAACTCCTCGTCGGTCGGGTCCGCCGAGAGGTCCTCCTGCTGAGTCGGGTCCGAGGGGCGGTGGTACAGCTCCGTCTCCCCGGTATCCGCGTTCTCGATGTAGGTCCACTCCGCGTCCCGAACGCTCACGAGGAGGTCGCCGTCGTCCAATGACCGCGGAATCGGTTGTTCGGTCACTTCCTCGCCCCGAACAGTCACGGAGACGACGGGGTCCTGATCGGGGTCCTCGTCGCCCCGGACCGCGGGGGCCACCGACTTCCCTCGCCACTCCGGCGGCGACTCGACGCCGAGCAGGTCGGCGACGGTCGGCGGAATCGCGTCGAGTCCGACGTGCTCGGAGACCCGACCGCCGTCTTCGCCCGGCACGTTCACGATGAACGGCACGTGGATCAGCTCGTCGTACAGCTTCGGATAGTGCGCGAGGTGCCCGTGCTCTTGGAACTCCTCGCCGTGGTCGCCGGCGACCACGATGGCGGTCTCGTCGGCGACGCCGGCCGCCTCCAGCGATTCGAGAACCCGCCCCACGCTCGCGTCGACCTGCCGTACGGTCGCCTGGTACAGCGTTCGCAGGTCTCTGAGAGTCCGCTCACCGACCTCCAGCCCGAGGCTCGTGCGGGTGTGCGCGTGGAGCATCCGGTGGGTCCCGATAATCCCGTCCGACACCTCACGGATGTACCGCGGGGCAGGGACGTACGGCGTGTGCGTGTCCATGTAGTGAGTCCACAGGAAGAATGGACCGTCCGTTTCCTCGACGAACTCGGTCGCGGCGTCCTCGACGTCGAACATTCGCGACGCGTCGAGGAACGGGCGCTCGTCGCTCCGGCCACGGAGCTTGGAGCCGAGGCGTCGGAACGGCGAGGCCAGGAGCTGGATCCACGCCTCGACCGTCGGGTGCGCGGCGAGGTAGCGGCTGTATACGCTGGAGCCGACGCTGGTGACGAACGACTCGTACTCGTCGAACCCCGCGGGATACCCCCAGTGGGAGGTGAGGAAGCCGTTGGCGGCGTTGAAGCCGCCGGTGGCGATTCCCGCGTCGGAGAGCACGGAGGCGAGCGTCCGTGAGTCGGTCACGCCGATGTCGCCGTTCCGGGTGAAGACGGGCTCTGATGCGAGGATCGAGGGGAACGAGAACGGAGTCCAGTTCCCCGTGGCGAATGCCCTGTCGAAGGTCGTCCCGTCGGCGGCGAGGTCGTCGAGCACGGGCGAACTCCGATCGTCGTCGTACGGACCGATCGCGTCCGCTCGTAGCGAGTCGATCGTGACGAGGACGACGTTCGTAACCTCGCGCTTCGCGCGGGGCGACTGCGATTCCTCCGCCGTGGACGAGTTTTCGGCCGGCTCGTCCGGGTGTGACGTGTCCGAGTCCATATTATGCGATGGGTGTCTCCGACGCCGCGATACCGCGAAACGACCCGAGCGATCGGGGCGTGCGCCCGGTGCGGTCCGAACGGGACGCAGTCGCCCGTCGAGAGAGACGGCCCGACAGAGCCCTCCACCTCATCGAGCCGCGCGTCAGAAACACGAGTGTGCCCTGAATGCCGCTTGCCACCGGCTTGAGGATTTCGATCTCAGAGACGGCGGCGAGCGTAGCTATTTGCCGGGCGCGCACGAACAACGTTGTATGAACGACACGGCGACCGAAGCCGTTCGGGGCGTCGACGCCCTCGACGCGGACGTCCCGGACGACGAGATCCCCGACTCGGTGCCGGCCGAGTCGCGGGCAGTGGAGACGAACGGCGTCCGACTCCACGTCGTCGAGGCGGGTCCGGCCGACGGGAAACTGCTCGTGTTGCTCCACGGCTTCCCCGAGTTCTGGTACGGCTGGCACGAGACGATCGCGACGCTCGCCGACGCGGGGTACCGCGTCGTCGTCCCGGACCAGCGCGGCTACAACCTCTCGGAGAAGCCGCCGGCCGTGCGCGACTATCGGATCGGCGAACTCGCCAGAGACATCGTCGGCATCGTCGACGCTTACGGACGGGAGACGGCCGCCGTCGCCGGCCACGACTGGGGTGCGGCCGTCGGCTGGTGGCTCGCGCTCCACCACGCAGACCGCGTCTCCGAGTTCGTCGCGGTCAACGTCCCGCATCCGACCGTCTTCGAGGAGGCGCTCCGGACCTCGTGGGACCAGCGGCTCAAGAGCTGGTACATGCTCGCGTTCCAGCTCCCGAAGCTTCCGGAGGTCGTCGCCAGCGCGGGCAACTGGCGGCTGGCCGTCCGCGGGCTCCGTGAGTCCAGTTCCCCCGGCACGTTCGGCGACGAGGACATCCGACGCTACCGCCGCGCGTGGAATCGAGAGGGCGCCTTCGAGGCGATGGTGAACTGGTACCGGGCGATGGTCCGCGACCGTCCGACGCCAGAGCGCACCCTCGTCGAGGTTCCGACACTGGTGATCTGGGGTGCAAGGGATAGATTTCTCACGAAGCGGATGGCGGGCCGAAGCGTCGACCACTGCGCCGAGGGTCGGCTCCTGACGCTCGACACCGCGACCCACTGGGTCGTCCACGAGGAGCCACATCGCGTCGCGACGGCGATTGCCGACCACGCCGACCCCCTTCCACCGGGCGCTCGGGAGTGAGCGCCGAATCCGTTTAGTACCGACGGCCACCACGATGTGATATGACGCTCGACACGTACGCGGCCGCCGTCGACGATCTCGACCCCGAACCGGGCGAGGTGGAGACGGCCGAACTCGTCGTCACCGACGACGTGCTCGTCAAAGCGTTCGTCCTCGGTCCGAACGCCGCGGTCGACCCGCACGAGCACGTCGACGCGACCAACGTCTTCCACGTTCTCGAGGGCGAGCCGACCGTCGTGAGAGACGACACCGAGGAGACGCTCTCGGCGCCCGCGGTGGTCCTGAACGAGCGCGGCGCGGTCCACGGTGCTCGAAACGACGCGGACGAGCGAGCCGTGCTCACGGCGAGCCTCTGCCCCCTCCCCTGATGGACGGCGAGATCGATCCCGACGACCTGGCTGAACTCCTCGACCGTGAGACCGACGGCGGCCTCCGGATCGTCGACATCCGCGACCGGCGGGCATTCGACCGCGGCCACCTCCCGGGCAGCGAGTGTATCCCGTTCCCGGAGCTGACGACTCGCGTGGGAGAACTCGACGAAGCCTCGCGGATCGTCACCGTCTGCCCCCACGGGATCTCCAGCCGACAGGCCGCCCAACTGATCGGGAGCTACGCCGGCATCGACGACGCCCGCGTCGAGAGCCTTCGCGGGGGCATCGAGGCGTGGCAGCGCGACGTCGACGAACTGGTGGCGACGGCGGCGGACGAACGAGACGTCGAGGTCGACGAGGGCCCCGAGGCCCCGTTCTGATCAGCGGTCGCGCGAGCGTCTGCCAAACGTTCCGGCGGCCACGAACAGCGCGACAACCGCAGCGACACCCCCGAACCCGGGCGCGCTGTCGTCGGTTACACCGCCGTCGGGAGCGCCGTCGTCACCGGCGAGCGGGCCGGTCCCCGAGACAGTGACGGTCGTCGAGACCTCGTCGTCCGGGCCGACGACGCTGACGGTCACCGTCCGTTCGCCGTCGATCCAGTCCGAACCGCCCGACTCACCGAGCGTGACGGTCCGCGCTATGTTCGCCTCTTCGCCGGCGTCGAGTCTGACGGGGGCCGTCGCGACCGTCTCGCCGTCGACGCGGAACGCCACCTCGGACCCGGCCGGGAGTCCGGCACCGTTGCCGACGGTCGCGACGACGCGAACCGACTCGCCGGCGGTCACGCGGTTCGCATCGACTGAGACGCCGCGGACCGACGGCGGCGCCGGCTCCGAGACGACGACCCGGAGGCGCTCGCCACCGATCCCGACCGTGTACTCTCCCGGTTCCGAGAACGTGCGTTCGACGCGTACCGCGGTCTCCGCCCCCGGATCGACCGAGCCGTTCCGTGTCGCGACCGGTTCTCCGTCGACAGTCAGCGAGAGGGCGTACTCCCCCGCGACGCCGCCCGTGTTCGTGACGCCGACGGTCAGCGCGAGCGTCTCGTTCGTCACGAGTTCGACCGGGTCGCGATCGACCGTGCGGTCGCGGTATTCGCCCGTCGCTCGAACGCCGTCGGCGGGGAGGGTGTAACCGACCTGCGCCGGCGCCTCGCCGAAGGCCTCGGCGTGTGTCGAGCGATCCCACGTCTCGGCCGTCTCGCGCGTGGTCGTCAGTCGCTCGGCCTCGTCGCGGACTGCGGCCGCGGTTTCGGCGTCGGCCCCGCTGGCCGCGGCCGCCTCGACCGCGTCGAGGATGTCCTCGTTCGAGACGGGTTCCGACGCCGCGTTCAACTCGCGAAGGACCGTCGCGAGCGAGGCGCCACCGTCGGTCGCAACCCGGAGCCGACGGTCGATTTCGCCGGCCACGAGCGTCCCCTTCGTGTAGTCGGCGTTGCCCTCCCACGTGCCGGGGTCGGCGAGCACCGACGAGGCGTCGGGGGCACGCTCGCCGCGGGCCAGGGTTCGCTCGAATTCGTCGAAGTCGGCGTCGCCGCGGGCGAGCGCGAACAGCGCGGCGTAGTAGGTTGCGCTCGCTTCGGTGAACCAGGCGCCGCTCGCCTCGGTGCGGTAGGCCTGCCGCGTGTGAACGTACTCGTGGGTCCAGACGTCGCTGGCAGTCCCCGCCGGCTCGACGTCTCGGACCCACAGGTCGGCATCGCCGATCTGAAGCCCGCGGACGCCCCACTCCTCGTCATCCGTGGGCGCGGCGACGGCGAACACCGTCTCATCGCGCGCGCCGACCGGCAGCGCGGCCGACGCCGACTCGAAGACGTCAAACACCTCCTCGGGAGTCGCCTCAAGATCGGCCGCTTCGGGGACGATCAGGCGGTAGCGCTGGCCGCCGGCCTCCCGGACGTGCTCCTCGTACGGCCCGAGAAACGCCACGGCCTGCGAGGCGACACCCTCGCCGTCGACGGCGTTTTCGCGCGTCAGTCGGACTTGCCCGTCGTACCGCCCAGTGTACGACCAGCTCGCGCTCGTCCGCGGTGTCCGGACCAGCGCCCAATCGCCGGCGTCGACGAAGCGGTAGGAACCGCTGGCGCCGAGCGGTCCCGCCTCGGTGACGGTGTCGTTGGCATCCATTGCATAGGTGAGCGTGGGGTTCGCCGTCGCGCCGTCCCACTCCCACGCCGAGGCGTCGGGGTCGTCGGTGTCGGCCGGGTCGAATCCGTCGGCCTCGACCGCGGCGTCGTTCGCGCTGAGGAGGACCACCCGGAAGTTCGTCACCCGGTCCGGGATGTCCGCCCGCATCGTGACGCCGACCGTTCCGTGCTCTTCGACGTCGAACAGCTCGTTTCGCAGACGGATCGTGTCCTCCTCCACCTGTTTCGTGTCACCGGTCCCGCTGCCCGCGGAGTCGTCGGGGGCAACTGATCCGCGGAAAGGAGTCTCTCCGAGCGTCGTGCGCTCGTCGGAGAGGGTGGTGTCCGCTCCGGGGGTCGCCGCCTCGCCAGCGAGCGACGCGTCTCCGGCGACCCCCGGTGCGGCAACCCCGAGCGCGGTGACAAGCAGCAACGCGGCGACCAGCGCGACGACGGATCGACTCCCACGATCCGAACCCGACCGTGTCATGGATCGACAGCCGTTCGACGCGGATAAAGGCCTGTTCCTCGGAGCGGCGGTCATCGAGGCCGCCCTCGGGGAGAACGAGCGTCGGCTGCCGGAATCCCTGCATGCCGTTCAAAAAAGGGTCGACGAGAGGGGGGGAGAGGGAGTGTGCGACGTCCCTCCACTCGGGGATTGCACGTTCAAAGTATAGTTATAGACCGCCTAGCATCGAGATACGGTCGAAATTCGTTCAGTGCAGCCGTTCGCTCAGATCGCGTGGACTCGAGCGGTCCAGAAGTCGCGAAACGCGTCTTCGATGGCGGCCCGCGGCTTTCCCGTCGCGTCGGAGACGTCGGTGACGTCGGCGTGGTCGCGGACCTCCCCGAGCACGCTCCGCTCGCCGACGACGATCACGCGGTGCACGTCGTCCGCGTCGGCGACGGCGGCCAGCGCGCGGTTCGCCTTCTGCAGGTGATTGTCTATCTGCCCCTCTCGCCGGCGCTCGAAGCGCCCCTGCGAGAAGCCGCCCTTCGAGTGCGCCTCCTTCACGGCGGAGGTAAACCCCTCGAAGGCGACGCGTTCGGCGCCCTCGTACGTGCCGAGCGCGAACATGTCCGAACGGACCACCGCGAAAGCGAACCGACCGGTCGGACGAAACCACTCGTCCGACAGTCGAAAGGTGTCGTCCCACTCGTCGAAGGGCGTGGGTACAATCGCCGGCGTGATCGCCGCGCTCACAGCGCCCGAGTCGTCGGCGAGGACGACCGCGGGCGCGGCCCGACGAACGAGTCGCGTCCGGTCGCCAAACCAGTCCGAGACGCTCGTCGGCACTGCGTTGTCGTCCGGAACGAACGCGGTGAGCAGCCCCTCCGGATCGGCGCTCTCGATGGCTCCGAAGCGGTCGAGGAGGTCGGCCAGGCGCTCCCCTCGGGCGTCGCTCACGCGCCGGAAATCGACCGCGACTTCCCCGGTTCCGGCGTGACTCAGCCGTTCCTCTAGCGACTCGATCCGGTGTTCGAGGTCGTTGACGCGCTCCTCGGCGCGCTGACGGTCGGCGACCGCGTCAGAGCGGCGCTCCTCCTCGGCCTCGGCGCGGCGTTCGAGGTGGTGCTTCTCCTCTTCCAACTCCGCGATCCGCTCTTTCAGCGTCGCGCGCCCGAGCAGCCTGTCGATCATACCGAATCCGCGACCGCCGGTGACCTAAAAGGTGCGTCTGCGACGCCGACGAGTGCGGGACGGCTTTTAAATGAGCAAGACAACTGATAACTGAACGACGGCGGTCCAATCCTACGCGTTCACGAACGGTTCCCACCCCTCCCACCGCAGCAGGTTCTCGGCGCGGTCGGCGTCCGCCAGCAGGACGTTCTTCCGGTCCGGAAGCGTCTCGTCGGCGATCTCGAGCGGAATAGCGAGCGTGCCACTCGGGATGTCCTCGTCGCCACCGACGGGGATGTGGCCGCTTCCCAGCTTCATTACGAGGGGCGCGTCGAGTCGCTCGACGCCCTCGCCGTCCGCATACAGCTGCTCGTTGACGTGTTCGTGGTCGGCCCGCTGGATGACGGCGCGGTCGCCGTCGTGGGGCTCGACGTACAGTTCCCCCAGGTAGTATCCGCTCGAGAATCGCTCGAACATACTGTGCATGTGAATCTCTACCACGACAGTATTTAAGCGTTACTCGGAACACGCGTTCGACTGATAATCGGGGGCGACGGGCGTCCAATCCGCGAAAAACCGGTTGCTACGCCTCGTCAGACCGCCGCGCGACCTCGTGACGACCGAAACCGTACCGCAATCGGTTCGCGAGTCGACGCGAGAACCGTCCTTCGTTCCGCGAGTCGAACCGCTCCGCCAGCGCCTGATAGATGAGGGGGACCGGAACCTCCTGCTCGAGCGCCTCCTCGACCGTCCACGTGCCGGTGGACCCGCCGGCGACGTGGTCCGCGACGTCTCCCAGATCGGACCCCTCCTCGTGGAACGCCTCCTCGCAGAGTTCGAGGAGCCACGATCGGATGACGGCGCCGTTGTTCCACGTCCGCGCGACGGACTCCATGTCGAGGTCGTACCGTCCCTCGGCGAGCAGTTCGAACCCCTCGCCGTACGCCTGCATCAGCGCGTACTCCACGCCATTGTGCACCATCTTCACGTAGTGGCCCGACCCCGACTCGCCCATCCGGTCGTGGCCGTCGGGGCCGGTTGCGACCGCGTCGAACACCGGCACCAGCGCCTCGTAGGCCCACTCGGGGCCGCCGATCATCAGCGAGAAGCCCGCCTCCGCGCTGGCCGGGCCGCCCGAGGTGCCGCAGTCGAGGTAGGCGGCAGCCGTCTCCTCGGCGCGCCGGACCGATTCGTGAAACCGCGAGTTGCCGCCGTCGACGACCACGTCGTCGCCGTCGAGACGGGGCTCCAGTTCTCCGAGCGTGGCGTCGACCGCGTCGCCCGCGGGCACCATAAGCCAGATTCGCTTGCCCCCCTCGCCGTCGTCCAACCGGTCGCAGAGGTCGCCGACCGAGTCGGCCGGCGTCGCGCCCGCCTCCGCCGCGGTCGCCGTCGCCTCAGCCGAGAGGTCGAAAGCGACCACGTCGTGTCCCGCCTCCAGCGACCGATTCACGACGATCTGCCCCATCCGTCCGAGTCCGATGACGCCGAGTTCCATGCGCGAGGGGTAGCGACCGCTCGCCGTAGTGGTTCCGGTTCGGGCGGGCGAGCGGTGCAGCGGTGAGGACACGACGGTCGGCGAGTCGAGGGGCCCGGTCCCCCCTACTCCCCGTCGAGCGCCTGCCAAGAGAGCCGAGGGTTCCGCGCCGCGGAGACCTGGTCGATTCGGCTCGCGGCGGTCCGGTTCGGGGCCGCGTCGAGCGCCTCGTCGGTGTCGGCGTACGCGAGGTTGAACGCCTCCGCGAGGTCGTCGAGCGACGACTGCCCCTCGATTTCTGTCGGCTCCGTCAGCATCGCCTCGGGAACCATCTCTGGCCACTTCGTCGTCGGCGGGTGGACGCCGAAGTCGAGCATTCGCTTGGCGACGTCGGCGGCGTCGCGCTCGCCCGCCGTCGCCGCGAACTCGTGGTGGAAGGGACCGTGCGGCACGTCCAGGTCGATCCCCTCGGCGAGGTAGTTCGCGTTTAACACGGCCTTCGCTGCCGCGTCGGCGAGTCCCTCGTCTCCGAGTCGGGCGATGTACGCGTACGTCTTGACGAGGACGAGCCAGTTACCGGTGAACCCGTGGACCTTCCCGATGGTGCGATCGGGCTCGACGCGCTCGTACCCGCTTCCGGTCTCGTTCTCGCGGACCTGCGGCGCGGGGAGGAACTCCGACAGTTCGTCGACGACGCCGACCGGTCCGGCGCCGGGACCGCCGCCGCCGTGCGGCGTCGCGAACGTCTTGTGGACGTTGTAATGCATCACGTCGAACCCCATGTCGCCGGGCCGGCCGCGGCCGAGCAGGGCGTTGAGGTTCGCCCCGTCATAGTAGAGCAACCCGCCCGCATCGTGGACGATGTCGGCGATCTCGGTGATATCGCGCTCGAAGAGCCCGACGGTGTTCGGGTTGGTCAACATCAAGGCGGCCGTATCGTCGCCGACGGCCGCCTCCAGCGCCTCGACGTCGACGCGCCCGTCCTCCCCAGACGGGAGCTCTACCACGTCGTAGCCGGCGGTCGCGGCGGTCGCGAAGTTCGTCCCGTGCGCCGACGCCGGGATCACGACCTCCGACCGGTCGTTGCCGTGGTGCTCGTGGTACGCCTTCGCGATGAGGATTCCGGTGAGTTCGCCGGCCGCGCCCGCCGGCGGCTGGAGCGTCACGGCGTCCATCCCGCCGATCTTGGCGAGGAACTCTTGCAGGCGGTACTGGAGTTCGAGGTTCCCCTGCACGGACCGTTCGGAGCGGTCCGGGTGAACCGCCGCGTTCGGGTCGGCGGCGACGTCCTCGGTGAACTTCGGGTTGTACTTCATCGTACAGCTTCCGAGGGGGTACGGCCCGGAGTCGATCGCCCAGTTCATCTGGGAGAGTCGAGTGTAGTGTCGGGCGATCTCCGGCTCTGACGGCGACGGCAGGGTGAGCTCGTCGCGCGTCAGATCCTCGGGAAGCGGCGACCGCTCGCCGACGTCGACCGTCGTCTCCCCCTTCTCGGAGAGCAGGGGCTCACGGACGTTCTCGCCGTCGCGCTCGTAGTTTGCCTGATCGTGAATCATTCAGATCACCTCCTGAAACGCAGCCACGAGGTCGTCCGTCCGCGCCGCATTCAGGTCCGTCACGCACACCTGGAGGAGATGCTCGCCGACGACGTGGACCGCGAACCCCGCGGCCTCCAAGTCCTCGGCGATCGCTTCGGCCGGTTGGTCGACGCGCACGGCGAACTCTCGGACGTGGTGGCGGTCGTGGACGGGCGAGATGGCGCCGTCCAGCGCATCTATTCGGTCGGCGAGCGTGGCGGCCGCCCGGACGGATTCGTTCGCGAGGCCGACGAGGCCGTCCGGGCCGAGCACTGCCGCGTGGATCGCCGCGCGGAGCGCGACCCACGCCTGGTTGGTGCAGATGTTGGAGGTCGCCCGCTCCTTCCGGATGTGCTGTTCGCGGGTCTGGAGCGTAAGCGTGAACGCTCGGTCGCCGTCGGCGTCCTCGCTCGCGCCGACGAGCCGCCCAGGCACCTGCCGGAGGAACTCGTCGCTGCAGGCGAAGAGTCCGAGCCCCATCCCGTAGGCGGTCGGGAGCCCGAGCGACCCGGCCTCGCCGACGACGACGTCGGCGCCGACGCTCGCCGGTTCCTCCAACACCGCGAGCGAGACGATGTCCGACCCGAGGACGAACAGGGCCTCGGCGTCGGCCGCGAGGTCGCCGACCGCCGCGAGTCGTTCCTCGACGCAGCCGCGGACCGTTGGGTTCTCGGCGTACACCATGACGACGTCGTCGCCGACGCGCTCGGCGAGGGCGTCGACGTCGGCGTTGCCGTCGGTCATCGGGTACGACTCGACTGTCAGGTCGGCGCCGCCGCAGTAGTTCGCGAGCACCTCGCGCTTGCCCTCGCGGAGCTGCTCGGGGACGAGGACGGTATCGCCCGAGGTCGACCGGACACGGTCCGCGAGCGTCGCCGCCTCACCGAGCGCGGTCGCGGCGTCGTACATCGAGCAGTTCGCGACCGGGAGCCCGGTGAGTTCGACGAGCATCGACTGGTACTCGAACAGCGCCTGGAGGAACCCCTGTGAGATCTCCGGCTGGTACTGGGTGTAGCTGGTGAGGAACTCCGCGCGGTCCGAGAGGTGGTCCACCACGCTCGGGACGTAGTGGCCGTAGTGACCGCGTCCGAGGAACTCCGTCAGGTCGTCGTTCCGACCGAAGATGTGCCCGCACTCCGCGCGGATCTCCCGCTCCGTCCGCGGCTCGATCCCGAACTCGCCGTCGAAGGCGACGTCGTCGGGGATGTCGAACAGCGCCTCCTCGTCGTCGACGCCGATTGCCGAGAGCATCGCCGCCGTCTCGGCGTCCGTGTGCGGCGCGTACGGAGAGCCGCCCGTCCCGCTCATCGGATCGCCCCCGCGCGTCGGCTCGCTTCCGCGCGTCCGCCGTCGCTCTGTCGTCCGGTACCGGGTCGTCCGTCGAAGGGTGGGGTTGTCGTTGTCATGTGGCCCTTGGTGTGCGCCGCGTCCGGGCTTCGGTTCGGACGCGCTCCGCGTTCGCTACGCGATCTGTGCGTCGTACTCGTCGGCGTCGAGGAGGCCATCGGCGTCGCCGCCGTCGGCCAGGTCGACTTCGAGCATCCACCCGTCGCCGTACGGATCCTCGTTGACGAGTTCCGGCCGGTCGAACAGCGACTCGTTGACCGCGACGACCTCGCCGGAGACGGGGGCGTACAGATCAGAGACGGCCTTGATCGACTCGACGACGCCGAACGGCTCCCCGGCGGTGATCTCGTCGCCGACCTCGGGAAGCTCGACGAAGACGACGTCGCCGAGTTCGTCCTGGGCGAAATCAGAGACACCGACGCGGACGGTGTCGCCGTCGGTCGTGGTCCACTCGTGCGATTCTAGGTACCGTAACTCGTCGGGAACTTCGAAGCTCATTTGTGAAAGGGATCGTCGTGGAACGCTCGAAGCGGGCGCGGCCCGGCGGACGCGCACCGCCGGTTCACGCGGCGTCGATCGGCCCGCGTTCGGGGGGCGACGACCGACGGAATCCGCCGTCGAGAGATGGTCCACGACACGTGTAGCGTATCCTTCCCACGAAGGGGAAATAAAAGGTATGTTCGCGGCACCCCTTCGTGTCGCACCGGCCGTCTCACGCCCGGAGGTCGACGCTCACGACCAGCGATCGAGGCCGGTCTGGACCTGCGACTCGCTAATACGCTCGAAGCCCCGCTCGACCTCGTCGGCGTCGACGCCCCACTCGTCGACCACGTACGCCCGAGCGGCCGCCACGTCGGGGTTCACGTCGGTGTCGACGTCAACGTCGGTCGCCGGCGGGTCCATGAACAGTTCTCGGATCTCCGCTGCGTTCGGGATCTCGGTACCGCGCGCGTCGAGGACGCCCCATAGGTCGCCGTGTTCCTTCACCTCCTTCACCGCGGTCTTCGGCCCGACGCCGTGAACGCCCTCGTTGAAATCGGTGCCGCAGAGCATGGCGACGTCGACGAGCCCCTGTCGGTCGAGTTCGAGGGCTTCCAGCGTCGCCGCGAGATCCATCAGCTCCGGATTGCCCTTGCTCGTGAGCTGGCGAAGCGTCGTCGGGGCGCCGAACAACAGGGTGTCGTAATCCTCGCTGCCGGCGTGATCGACCGTTCCGGTCGCGGCCATGTGCGCGCACTGGGCCTCCCCCTCGGCCGGGGCCTCGACGATCGGGACGTCGAGCAGCCTGAGTAGCTCGCGGGTCGTCTCCTGGATCGTCTCCGTGAGCCGCTGGGTGCGGGCCTCCAGCCGTGCGGCTTCGACGGCGTCACCGCGGTCCTCGGCGGCTGCGCGCCGCTCCTCGGCTTGTTCGCGCTTCTCGCGCCGGTCCGCTACCTCGTCGGCCTTCAGGTCGGTGACGGCCCCGTCGAACACCATCACGGGGATCAGGTCGTGTTCGAAGAACTTCGGGAGCCCCTGAACGACGCCGATCAGGTTCGCGACCTCGACGCCGTCGGCGGTCGTGTACTTCTCGTCGGTCGTCCACTTGACCGTCGTCGTGAGGTACCGGTACAGCCAGTTGTGCGCGTCGACGGCGACGACGCTTCCCTCGATCTCATCGAACGCGACGTCCCGGATCGCCGCGAGGTCGCGTAGGTCCGCGTTTCCCATTACCCGATCGGTTAGCGTCGCGGCTCTTAAACCATCGACTCGTTCGCCCGTCCGCGAACCACCGTCCCCCGCTGCCGGCTTGTGTGGCGTTTATGTGCGTCAGACCGCTACGGTACACCAGCGAATGGTCTCGCCGTTCGAGGTGTTGGAGATAGACGAAGACGCCGACGAGGCGACGATAGAGCGGGCCTACCGCGACCGGGTAAAAGAGGCGCACCCGGATCAAGGCGGGACGGTCGAGGAGTTCCAACTCGTCAGGCGCGCCTATCGCGAAATCGACGAGCAGACCGCGAACGGAGGCGACGCCGACGGTACGGTCACCGACGTCGATCTGGGCGACGACGACGGCGACGCCGCGGAGGTGGAGCCGGTCCGCGTCGAGTTCCTCGATTACGACGTGCTCGCCGACTACGGCTGGTCGCTCGACGACGAGGATCTATTTACGAAAGCGTCGCACGCCGACCTCGACGCGGCGGCGCACGGCCGACTGCTCGTCCAGCCCGACGAGAGCCTCTTGGAAGCGGCCGAGAACCGCGGGTTCGGGTGGCCGTTTTCCTGTCGCGGCGGAGCCTGTGCGAACTGCGCGGTGTACCTCGTCGACGGTGAGCTCTCGCAGCCGGCGAACCACATCATGCCCGACGAACTCACCGAAGACGGGTTCCGACTCTCGTGTAGCGGCTATCCGCTGAGCGACGAGCTACAAGTCGTGTTCAACGTGAAACACCTCGCGAAACTCGACGACCTCATCCTCCCGCCCGGACCGTTCACGCGACGCTGATCTGACGCGGCTATCGAGTTGCTGTATAAACTGACGCGGCGACCTCGCGGTCGCCTACCCGAGGAAGTAGCGGAGCCACGGCGTGTTCTTGACCAGTTCCGTCTCTTCAAGCACGCGGTCTACGCCGAGTATCCGGCCCGCGCCCCACGCGCCGAGTCCGAACAGGAGCAGCATGTAGACGAACGAGCTGTCGACGAAGTAGCCGTGCGCCACCGGGAAGCCGTCCATGAGGCCGCCCTGCCACGCCGCGGTCCAGAACAGCGATAGTTGGATTGCACCCATCAGCGCGGCGAATCTGAAGAGGACGCCGAACAGGAGCGCCAGCCCGATCAGAATCTGTCCGAACACTACCAGTGGGTCGACGATCGCCGCGTAGTCGGCGAAGAAGAGGAACAACCCTCGAAGCGGGTTCGCTTCCGCAATCGCATTCTGGAGGAAGCCGGCCGAACTCCACGCCAACGGGTCGGCGAGTCCGCCTTCGAACAGCTTCGATAGACCGGCCTGCAGGAATACCCACGCCATCACCACGCGGAGGCCGAGCATGGAGTACGCGAGCCACGTCTCCGAGTAGTTGAATGTTACCTCGTTTCCCAGTAGCTCCGAGCGGAGCGTTCGTTCCGACGGCTGTGTTGCCATGTCACCATCACCCACACTAAGAAGTCAACGAGGCAACAATAGCTTATCGGTGAACCCAATGCGCGGGAGTTCTCGGAAGTCTCCCGAAAATTACTCTCGCGTCTCAGAACGCTTCGGCGATGGCGGCGACGACAGCGTCTTCGACCGCGTCGCGCTCGCCCGAGAGGAACTCGATTTTGCCCTCGCGGAGCCCGGCCGTCGCCACGTCGGCGGCGGGCGCGAGTTCGGCCGTGCGCTCGGCAACGCCGCGAACGGAGACGTTCGCGCTCGTGCGGATGTACAGCTCGTCCATTCCGATGCCAACGGTCGCGTGCGCCTCGCCGTTCGTCCGCCGGCGGTGGAGGTCGTCGAGCAGGAGCGGCGTCGGCGGGAAGTCGTAGCGGTGGGTGTAGCCGTCGGTGTCGAGGACGTCGAACTCGACGCCGTCGACCGCCTCGGTGACGACGTTCGCGGTCGCGGTCTCGATTTCGGTCTCCAGCTTCTCGCGGAACTGCTCAGAGACGTGCGCCGCGAGGTTGCCGCTGTCCTCGAAGAGGAGGTCGGCGACGAGCTCGCGTTTGTCCTGGTACGACTGGTAGTACGCCTCGAGGGCCACCGCTTCACGGAGCTCCGCGACGCGCTCGACGTCGTAGCCCGCGTCACGGGCGAGGTCGACGTAGCGGTCGGGCGTGTCCGCCCAGTAGCTCACAGCCGGGAGGTGCCGTAGGTCGTCGCGGATATCGTCGTTGACCGCAGAGGCCAGCGACGCGACCAGTGCGCCCGTCGAAAGGTCGCCCTCTACCGATTCGATCTCCGGGGAGACGAGCGTGTCGACGGCCTCGCGGGTCTCGGGGTCGGCGACCTCCGCGTCGACGACGACGGCGTCGACGCCGTAGACGGAGAGCAGCTCGATGCCGTCGGCGGACTCGACCGTCGAGCCGGTGCCGACGAGCAGGAACAGCGGGAGCTTCTCGTCGTGGCGGTCGCGGTCCTGCAGCATGCGGGTCGCGTCGTTCGTCGCCGCATCCATCCCGTACACCGGCTCGTCGAGCGGGCGGCGGGTGAAGTAGTGGTACTCGGCGTCGCTCTTGGCGTGCTCGTCGCGGATCAGCGGGAGCACGGCGCGCTCGACTGCCGCGCCGGCGACGTAGCCGTCGGCGGTGGCGGCGTGACGCACGACGATCGGACGCGATTCGAGGACCGCGCGACGGATCGCCTCCGCGGCGTCGAGCAGGCCGTCGGCGAGCTGCGCGACCGTCTCGTCGCCTGCGAGCGGCTGCAGCCCGTCCGGACGCGCCTCGTCGGTGAGCGCCTCGGCGAGCCGGCGGCGGACCGCGTCGGCGTCCGCGTCTTCGAGGAGGACGAGGGCCGAAGACTCGACCTGCACGTCGCCTCGGTGACTCTCGACCTCGCCGTCGATCCGCACCACATCGCCGACCTCGATGGTCGGGTACGCGCGGGCGCCCGGCTCGATGAATGCGGCGACGTCGACCACACCGGTCTCGTCGCGTACCTCGAAGACCGTGGGGCCGCCGGTCTGCCGGACGCCGACGACTTCGCCGTCGATCTGTACCTCATCGTCGACGAGTTCGGAGAGCGCACCGATCTCGACGCGCTCGCGGTCGTCGTCGAGGTCGTCGGAGTCATCGGCGGCGTCGGACTCGCCGCCGTCGATGTCGCTCTCGGCGTCGGTCGGTCCGTCGTCCGTCGTCACGTCGGCGACATCGCCCTCGGCCGAGGGCGTCGAGCGGTCTACGTCGTTCGGCTCGCTCTCGTCGGACGACGAGTCGGCCGCCGTCGCGTCGTCTTCAACGGCCGCGTCGTCTTCAACGGACGAGTCATCTTCTTCGGTCGTCTCGTCCGCCCCGGTCGCTCCGTCGTCTTCGTCGTCCTCATCGTCCTCGTCGGGCACGTCCGGCTCGGCCGATTCGGCTGGTTCGGCCGCCGTGTCGTCGTCGTCCTCGTCTGCATCCGCTTCCTCGGGCAGGCGTTCGGTGTCGCCGTCCTGCACGAGCACGCCGCGGAACTCGCGGTCCGCCTGTCGGATCGACCACGCGAGGTCGATGTTCCCGTTGTCGCGCACGCCTTTTACCTGCACGAACACCTCGTCGCCCGACTCCCAGTCGAGGCTTTCGAGCCGACGGTCAAGTTCGGAGCGGTGGAGCAGTCCGGTCACGCCGGGTGAGAGGTCGATGAACACGCCGAATTCGGCGTAGCCGTCGACGACGCCGCGGTAGAATCGGTCGGGCACGAGCTGATCGGGAGCATTCCCGCGGAAGTCGAACACGACGTCCTCCTGGTGCGGATCGCAGATGCGACCGCCACCGTCGACGTCGACGCCACAGATGATACAGGATCCCATTTGAGTACACCGAGAGCTTCAGGCCTAAAACGGTTGTCGAAAGCCCCGCGCGATCCTCCGCGTCGGGAGCGACCGAATCAGAACCGCGGGCACAGAGCGGCAATGGCCACCCGGTGTCTCCCCGGCGACTGCCGCACCGGCCGCGCGGTGTCACCCGAGGAGGAGTCGAACTGACGCGATCACGCGGTAGCCGACGCCGTAGCCGAGCAGCGCCGGCGGAATCCCGGCGACGAGCGTCCGAAGCGGCGACGTCCGGTGAACGACCCGGAAGCCGATCAACAGCAGCACGACCGCGTACGCGCCGCAGGCGACGCGCAGCGCCGGTATCGGCGGCCCTGCGAGCGCCATCGGCGAACTCGCGTACGCAACGACCTGCACGGTCTCGCTGACCCCGCCGCGGTCGCGCAGGCGGAGACCGTCGTCGTACTCGACGCTGGCGACGATGACGCTCACCGTCGCGACCGCCGCGGTCAGGTGGAGTCCGACCGGGGCCGCGAGCGCGATCACGACGAGGAGCACGACGAGTGCAGAGACCGGAACCGACGAAACGATGCCGGGGACGACGGCGGGGTCCGCGATCAGCCAGCCGAGCGTAAACGCGGCGGCGACGGCGACGGCGAACGTCAGCGCAGGCGCTTGATCGCCGGGTCCAACCCCGTTCGCGAAGAGGCGACGCGGTCGCACGAGGGTCTCGACCCAGGCGCGGGCGAGTCCGCGGGCGCCTCGCTCCCGCCCGCCTGCCGGGTCCTCGATCCACGATGTCACGGACTCCCTTCGGGCGGGTGGAATAACGGGGTTCCGGTTCGCGCCGAACGAACGGCTCCGGTTCGCTGACGCGACGCCCTCGACCACGAGCCGGTCGTTCTCCCGTCTGATAAGCGGCGGGTAAACGCTTATAAGACTGCACTCGGAGGAGGATTCGAATGAGTGGGTTTCGGAACGACCAGCGTGGGTTTACCCCGATAGCCGGCACGGGACTGCTGGTCGGTATCGTCGTCCTCCTGCTGGCCATCGTTGGGGCCGCGATGTTCGGCCTGATCGACGGCGTCGCACCTCCGGACGCGGAGTTCCAGGTCGAGACCGAAGGCGGCGACCTCGTTATCATCGCCGCCGGCCCCGAGCCCGTCGCCGCCGAAGAGCTGTACGTCCGCGGTGAGGACCCCGATGGCAAGGTCGAGTTCGGCGCGTGGCCGGGCGGCGGGGTCGTCGAGCCGGGCGACCGCGTGACCGTCCCCAACGCGACCGGCAACGAGCAGTTCGACGTGATCTGGGAGCCCGTGGCGTTCGACACGCGCGAGACGCTCGGCAGCTACGACGGCGAGAACTCGGCTATCGGTGAATGGACGGAGGAGGGATCGAGACGGGACCCGCTCGGCGGTGGCGGCGGGTTCTAACGAGGACGGCTACTCCACCGACACCCACTCGCCGCGCTCGTCGGCGCGCTCGATCGCGCTGAGGGCCGTCTGCACCGCGTACCCCTCCGCGAACGACGGCGAGAACTCGCCCCCCTCGGCGACCGCCGAGAGGAACTCGTAGTTCTCGTGGACGAAGGTGTGTTCCCACCCGATGACGTGTCCGGGGGGCCACCACCGGTCGACGTACGGGTCCGTCTCGTCGGTGACGAGGACCGTCTGGTAGCCACGGTCGCCCTCCCGGAGCACCTCCAGTTCGTTGAGCCGCTCTAAGGAGAACTTCAGGCTGCCCGTCGAACCGTGCACCTCGATCGTGTGGTCGTTCTTGTGGCCGCTCGCGAAGCGGCTCGCCTCGAAGCTTCCCATCGCGCCGGAGTCGTAGGCGACCTGCGCGGAGTAGGCGTCGTCGACGGTCACGTCGCGGTACTCGGCCACGTCGCCGTCGTCGTCGTACACCGGACGCTCGTCGACGAACGTCTGCAGGTGTCCGGAGACGCGGTCGATCCCGCCGACCTCGTCGCCGACGAGGTAGTTCGCGAGA
Organism: Halorubrum wangae; assembly: GCF_051194135.1. Classification (NCBI taxonomy): domain Archaea; kingdom Methanobacteriati; phylum Methanobacteriota; class Halobacteria; order Halobacteriales; family Haloferacaceae; genus Halorubrum; species Halorubrum wangae. The sequence continues at coordinate 177,765 of NZ_JBLZNH010000004.1, forward strand.
TCGATTGTGTGCGCGCCGAGGTCGCCGAGCGCACCAGAGCCGGCCATGTCGGCGTCCATCCGCCACGCCCACGGCGCCTCCGGATCGACGAGCCAGTCCTGCAGATACCGCCCGCGAATCTGTCGGATCTCGCCGAGGTCGCCGTCCTCGATCAGTCCCTTCGCGTAGCGAATCGCCGGGACGAACCGGTAGTTGAACGCGGTGCCGGCGGGGACGTCGGCCGCCGCAGCGGCGTCGCGCATGGCCGCCGCCTCGTCGAGCGTCGGCGCGAGCGGTTTCTCGCAGAGGACTGGAACGCCCGCCTCGAGGGCTGCGATCGACGGCTCCGCGTGGACGTGATTCGGCCCGAGATTGTAAAAGACGTCCACCTCGTCGAGGGCGTCTTCCCAGTCCGTTGCGGTGTGCGCGAAGCCGAAGCGCTCCGCGGCGTCCGCGAGGGCCGCCTCGTCACGCCCGACGAGCGTGTGCCGCTCGACCGTGGGCGCGTCCGCGAAGAACATCGGCAGCCGCGCCAGCGCGTTCGCGTGCGCCTTACCCATGAATCGATACCCCAGCACGCCGATCTTGAGTGGTTCCTGTGTCATGATCTCGTCCTCCGTCTCACTCCGCCCAGTAGGCGTCGCCCGGTTCGGTCGCGAAGACCGCTCGGTCGAGCACGTCGACGGCCTTCTCTAATCCCTCGCGCGAGGAGGTGAGCGAGTCCTCGTGTTCGATTGAGAGCGCGCCCTCGTAACCGACCATCCGGAGCGTCGAGACCACGTCCTTCCAGTGGCCCTCGTCGTGGCCGTAGCCGATGGAGCGGAACAGCCACGACCGGTCGGGCTCGTCGGTGTAGCTCGTCGTGTCGAGGACGCCCTTCACGCGGGCGTTCGCGTCGTACACCTTCGTGTCCTTGGCGTGGACGTGGTGGATCGCGTCGCGCTCTCCCAGAAAACGGATCGCCTCGGTCACGTCGATCCCCTGCCAGTAGAGGTGCGAGGGGTCGAAGTTGGCGCCGATCCGCTCGTTGGTCGCCTCCCGCAGCGCGAGCATCCCAGTCGGTTCGTAGACGAGCATGTTCGGATGCATCTCGATGGCGACGTCGACGCCGTGGTGGTCGGCGTGTTTCGCCAACTCCCGCCAGTACGGGATCGCGACCTCGTCCCACTGGTACTCGTGTGCGTCGGCGTGCTCGCTCGGCCAGGGAGCCGTGATCCAGTTCGGCGTCGAATCGCCGGGCGCGCCCGCGGGCAGCCCCGAGAAGCAGGTGACGGTGTCGACACCGAGTAAGTCGGCCAGTTCGATCGCCTCCCGGAGTTCTCTGTCGGCCGCCGCGGCGCGCTCCTCGTCCGGGTGAAGTGGGTTGTTGTGGGTCGCCAGCGCCGAGACTCGGAGGTCGTGCTCGTCGAGGAGACCGAGGAGGACCTCTCGCTCGGCCTCGTCGTCGAGATGGGCCTCGCGGTCGACGTGCTCCTCGCCCGGCCAGCCGCCGACGCCCAGTTCGACCGCGTTCACCCCGATGGATTCGAGGTACGCAGCCGTGTCTTCGATCGATTCTCCGCCCAAGGGAACCGTCAGCACGCCGATGTCCATGCGTAAAGAGTGTACAACATCCCGAATAAATCTTCAGGAACGTCTCAGCGTTGCGGTCGCGTTCGGGCCACACAACCCATCAACCCACACCGACCGGGATCGCGTTCGGGTCAGCTCAGCCGGTCGCGCCCGAGTCGGTTCGATCGAACGCCGCAACGGGACGGTCCTCGCGATCGTTTCGAGGGGTGGAGGGGTCGGCTGTGGCGTTTCGGTCGGGTGTGGGGTCCCTAAACCACATGAGGTTTTAACGGGTGGAACGCGTATGCCGGGGTATGGGAATCCTCTCGCGCGCCTCCTACGTTATTCGCTCGAAGCTGAACGCCCTCCTGAATCGAGCGGAGGACCCGACGGAGTCGCTCGACTACTCGTACGAACAGATGCGCGACGAACTCCAGGACGTCAAACAAGGGATCGCCGATCTGACGACCCAGAAGAAGCGGTTGGAGATTCAAAAGCGCAAGCTCGACGAGAACGTCGAGAAGCACAACCGACAGGCCCGCGAGGCGGTCCAGCAGGACCGCGACGACCTCGCGCGGAAGGCCCTCGAGAAGAAAAAGTCGAAGATGGCCCAGATAGAGGAGCTTGAGGGCCAGATCGCCTCCCTGAACAACACCCAAGAACAGCTCGTCGAGAAGAAGAACAAGCTCCAGAGTCGTATCGAGGAGTTCCGCACGAAGAAGGAGACGATGAAGGCCCGCTACGAGGCCGCGGAGGCGTCGTCGCGCGTCTCGGAGGCGATGACCGGCGTCGGCGACGAGATGGAGGACGTGGCCCGTTCGATCGAGCGCGCCGAGGAGCGCACCGAGGAGATGGAGGCACGCGCGGAGGCGATGGACGAACTGGAGGACTCCGGCGCCTTCGAGGACGCGCTCTCGGACAAGGACAGCATCGACCGAGAGTTGGAGAGCCTCTCGACGGACAGCGAGGTCGACGCTGAGCTGGAGACGCTCAAGGGCGAACTCGGGAAAAGCGAGCCGGCGAGCGACACGGACGACGGCGCGACCGACGAGGAGATCGACGCCGAACTGGAAGATATCGAGACGGAGATCGACTCCGACGACCTCGAAGCCGAACTCGACAGCGAGGCCGACGAGGACCTCGACGTCGAACTTGAGGATTCAGAAGTCAACGCGGACGAGCCACGGAACTGACGCCTTACAACGGTCCGCGTTACTTGTCTGTACGCTGCCGGGCGCCGGTTCCCGTCCGGTCCTGTTCTCCGAGCCGAATCTCGCCGCCCGCCATGTCGACCCCGTCGTACGGGTCCTCGGCGAGCAGCAGGGAGCCGTCGAGGTCGGCGTAATCGAGGAGCGGTGCGAGCGCCGCAGCCGCCGCGATTGACGCGTTCGATTCGATCATGCAGCCGCACATCACTTCCAGTCCGTGGGCGCGAGCCGCGGCGATCATCCGCCTCGCCTCCAGCAGTCCGCCCGTCTTCATCAGCTTCAGGTTCGCGATGTCACAGCGGTCGGCGATCGCAGGGATGTCCGACAGCGTGATACACGACTCGTCCGCCGCGATCGGGAGCGCCGAGCGTTCATAGACGAACCGGAGGCCCTCCGGGTCCTCGGCGGGGACCGGCTGCTCGACGAACTCCACGTCGCGGTCGGCGAGCCACTCGCTCTTCGCGACCGCCTCGTGCGGGGTCCAGGCCTCGTTGGCGTCGACGCGGAGGCGAGCGTCCGGCGCGGCCTCGCGGACGGCGTCGATCAGTTCGCGGTCCCGGTCGGTGCCGAGCTTGATCTTGAGTACGGGATAGCCGGCCTCGACCGCCGCCGCAGCCTTCTCGCGGACGCGAGCCGTCTCGTCGAGCCCGATCGTGTAGGAGGTCGCGGGCGCCTTAGAGGGGTCGAGCCCCCACAAGCGGTGGAGCGGGACGCCGAGTCGCTTGGCGGCGAGGTCGTGAACGGCGATGGAGACGGCGGCCCGGGCGGCCGGGTTGTCGCCGATGACACCGGCCATCCGAGATTCGATCTCGTGGATCGCGTGCGGGTCGGCGACCGATTCGACGGCCGAGAGCAACTCAGGAAGCACCGCCTCGACCGTCGCGGCCGTCTCGCCGTAGTGGCTCGCGGGCGCGGCGCCGCCGACGCCGGTCATGCCGCCCTCGTCCGTGATCCGAACGATCACGTTTTCCGCTTCGGTCTGGGTCCCGCGGGAGATGGTGAACGCGTTCTCGAGCGGGAGCGAGACCCGCTCGAACTCGGTTTCGAGGCTCATTCGCCGGCGGCTCCCCCGTCGGCGGCCGCGGTCGGCTCACCCAGCCCCGCGTCGACGATGCCGTCGACGATCGCATCGGCGCCGTCCCGGACCGGATCGGCCGCGGGCACACCGACCGAGTCGCCGAACTCCGTGACCACGTCGGCGGCGGTCGCATCGTCGGCGACGTCCTTGGTGTTGAGCGCCCCGGCCACGATACTCGCCTCCCGAACCGGTGCCGAGAGCCCCTCGTAGAGGTCCACGTAGTCGGAGAACGGGGGGAGCGAGAACGACTCGTAGCCGTGGACCGCCTCGCGTCCAGCGGCGTGACAGAGGACGAGGCCGTCCGCCATCGATCCGTGGAGGATGCCGCAGGTGACCGCCGAGTAGGCGGGGTGGATGATGCTCCCCTGCCCCTCGACGACGAGGAGGTCGTGGTCGTCGCCGATCTCGAGGAGCATGTCCTCGACCGCGCCGGCGGTGAAGTCGGAGATGACGCGGTCGATCGGGTTCCCCCAACCGGCGATCATGATACCGGTCTGGCCCGTCGGGACGAACGCCGCGTCGATCCCCCGTTCGCGCGCTGCCGCGACAATCTCCAGTGAAGCCGTCATCTTGCCGACCGAACAGTCGGTGCCGACCGTGAGCACCACGTCGGCGTCGACGTCGCCGGAGGCGCCCGTCGCCACCGTCAGGTCGTCGTCCGGCTCGCGCACGTCGACGAGGTTGACGCCGTGTTCGGCGGCCAGCGCGGCGAGGTCCTCGTCCTCGTTGAGGAAGTAGTGGAGTCCGCTGATCACGTCGCAGCCGGCCGTGATCGCTGCCTCGACGTCGTCGCGCCACGACTCGTCGAAGCCGCCGCCGATCGGGGCGATCCCGATGTAGAGGGCGTCGACGTCGCCGTCGGCGGCCGCGCGCGCCTCCTCGAACGATTCGACGATCGGCGCGTCCGCCACGTCAGGGACGTGATCGTGCACGCGGTCGCCGGCACAGTCGCGGTCGAGGACGGCCTGTACCGTCTGGTCGCCGTAGCGCATCACGCCGAGTGCGGTCTTCGCTTGGTCTGGGAACTTTTCGTGGGCGAGGATGACGATCCGTTCGTCGCTCATGTCCCAGCGCTCTCTCCGACGGGTGATAAAAGAGTCGGGGCAGATCGGCGGGGCGAACCGGCCCCGGTGAGATAGTCAGACGAGTCGCGGCGTCGGAACGAGACGTTGGCCTCGCGTTAGGCGCTGCCGTCGACGAACTTGTCGGCGCCCTCGTAAAACCAGTAGCCGTTCTCGCGCATCGCGCGGCCGAGCTCCTGGTGGAACTCGACGAAGTCGGCGAACTCCTCTTTCTCGACGCCCTCGAAGATTTCTGCGACGGAGACGACCGTCTCGAAGTCGATCCGAATCGGGTGGTCACCGTACTGCTCGACGTACTCCGCGGCCGTCAGGGGAAAGTCCTCCTCCTCGTTGATCTTCTTCGCGAGCACGGCGTGGCCGTACTGCCGCATACCCTCGCTTCCCTGCTCGCCGTCGGGGTCGTGTGGCCAGTCCATACCCCTCGTTTACGGTGCCACAGGAAAGTCGTTGCGCTCCGACGAACGCGCGGCCGCGTCCCTCGGCGTGGGGGCTTGATCGCTCGCGGCGCCGCCGGACGCATAGAACTACACAAAATGACTATTAATTGAATTGTACCACGATTTATTAACGGTATATATAATTGAAAAACATTTAGGATAAACGCGGCGGACAGTTCAAATGGACCACACTATGAAAGCAGTAGTTTACCAAGGGCCGTACGAGGTAGCCGTAGAAGAGGTAGATGACCCACAACTCGAACACCCGAACGACATCGTCGTCGACATCACGACGTCGTGTATCTGCGGGTCCGACCTCCACATGTACGAGGGTCGGACGGCCGCGGAGGAAGGAATCGTGTTCGGTCACGAGAACATGGGCGTCGTGAGTGAGGTCGGCGAGGCGGTGTCGACGCTCGAGGAGGGCGACCGCGTGGTGATGCCGTTCAACGTCTCCTGTGGATTCTGTCAGAACTGCGAGGAGGGGTACACCGGCTTCTGTACCAACGTCAACCCCGGCTTCGCGGGCGGAGCGTACGGCTACGTCGCCATGGGTCCGTATCCGGGCGGACAGGCGGAGAAACTCCGCGTTCCGTACGCGGACCACAACGCGCTGAAACTGCCCGAAGGGCGCGAACACGAAGACTCGTTCTCACTGCTCGCGGACATCTTCCCGACCGGCTGGCACGGCACGGAGCTGGCTGACCTCCAGCCGGGCGAGTCGGTGGCCATCTTCGGGGCCGGCCCGGTCGGCCTGATGGCCGCGTACAGTGCGAAGATCAAGGGCGCGGCCGAGATATACGTCGTCGACCAGGTTCCGAGCCGACTGGAGTTGGCCGAGGAGAACTGCGACGCCACCGCCATCGACTTCTCCGAGGGCGATCCGGTCGATCAGATCATCGAGACACACGGCGGGATGGTCGATAAGGGCGTCGACGCGGTCGGGTATCAGGCGACCGACCCCAAAGACGTCGACACGGAGACGGAGGACTACTCGTACGACCCCGCCAAGGAGAACCCGGCGGTCGTGATCAACAACCTCATTCGCGTCGTCCGGCCGACGGGCCAGCTCGGCATCCCCGGCCTCTACGTGCCGGAGGACCCGGGTGCCCCGGACGAGATGGCCGCGCAGGGGCGGCTCGGTATCGACTTCGGGAAGTTCTTCGAGAAGGGACTGAAGTGCGGCACCGGGCAGTGTAACGTGAAGTCGTACAACCGCTACCTCCGCGACATGATCATCGAGGGACGGGCCGACCCGAGTTGGGTCGTCTCTCACCGCGTCAGCCTCGACGAGGCGCCGGAGATGTACGAAGCGTTCGACGCCCGCGAGGAGGGCGTGACGAAAGTCCTGCTCGAGCCCTGATCCGCCGAGGCTCCGCCTCGCTGTCCCCGGCTCCGGCTTTTTTCACCCGCGTCGATGCTTAGGTTCGGAGCCACGCCTTCGGGTGTTCGACCCGAAGATGTGACTGATACTGCGTGATAAGTTCCGGATACCCGTCTGCAACGCAGTGCCAACCGCAGTGTTCGCAGAGTCGCTCGACCCCTTCGTCGTCGCTTCGCACGTGTCCCCCCCGCCTGTATACTACCATTGTGTAATACCGCCGCGGCCGTCCACGTCGATGGATACCATACGTCACGAACACTGTTCACTCTATCGGCGCTCCCATATCCTGCCGCTCGGGCGCGTTCGAGCTTCCGAACCCGACTGGCCCGCCGAAACCGGTATGTCGGTTCCGCGCGTTTCGCCCCGTATGTGCAAGTACTGTAACTGGGCGTTCCACGACGGGTGGGGCGAGCTGTTGAAGTACGACGACGTGTATCAGTCGGCGGTCGGCGCCGAGACCGAGTCCACCCACGGGTTCCACGAGGACTGGGACGACCTCCAGGCGGAGCTCGGCATCTGAGTCAGAGCGGGAAGACGTCGGCCGCCGAGGCCTCACTCGGATCGGCCACTGCCAGCTCGTCGAGCTCCCGTCGAATCCGCGTCTCGTCCATCTCGCTGCCGATGAACACGAGTCGTGTGCGCCGGTCGTCGTCCGGCCCCCACTCGCCGATCGGTCCGGCCTGCACCGCGGGTCCGGCCTGACTGACGCCGATGACCTCGTCCGTGCCGGCGACGTTCGCGACGCCCTTGGCCCGGATGATGTCGCCGTCCCAGTCGTCGAGCCAGTCGGCGAACGGCCCCGGATCGAGGGCGTCCGCGGAGCGGTAGACGAACGAGTCGACGCCGTGAGCCGCGGCGGCTCCCTCGGCGTGGTCGTGGCCGTGTTCGTCGCCCTCGCTCTCGACTATCGCTCGTTTCCACCCCGGCGACCGCGAGGCCTCCTCGAAGTCGAACAGGCCAGTGTCGAGCACGGCGTCTGGGGCGACCTCGGAGTAACTGGTGCGGATTCGCTTCGCCCGCGGACCGAGGCGCTCGGCGACCGACTCTATCTCGTCGAGCACGTCGTCGGGCACCATATCCGTCTTGTTCATCACGAGCACGTCACAGAACTCGATCCCTTCGACGAGCACGTCCGCGAGCGGGCGGTCTTCCGCCGGCTCCCCGTCTCCCGGGAGCGACTCGCCGGCGTCGAACTCTTTCCAGAAGCCGTAGGTGTCCAGCACCGTCACCATCGTGTCGAGCCGGAAGCGGTCAGTCGGGTCGACCTCGGAGTCCTCGGTTCCCTCCGTGAACGCCCGCGCGATCGGGATCGGCTCGGAGATGCCCGACGACTCCACGAGAAGGTAATCGAAGTCGCGCGACTCCGCGAGCGCGGCCGCCTCGCTCAGCAGGTCGTCTTGCAGCCGACAGCAGATACAGCCGTTCGAGAGGTCGACGATTCCCTCCTCTTCGTTCTCGCGCGCGACGAGTTCGGCGTCGACGTTCACCTCTCCCATATCGTTCAGGATGACGGCGATCCGCCGGTCACCCGGGTTCGCAAGCAGGTGGTTCACCATCGTCGTCTTCCCGGCGCCGAGGTACCCGCTGAGGACGGTGACGGGAATCCGGTCGTCGTCACTCATACGTGTTACCGTGAGACGTGCCACCAGTATGAAACGATCGATCGGGTGGGTCTTCAGCCACAAAATGTTCCCCGACGGCCGGACCGCACTCTCCTCTGCGCCGCTGAGCCCTCGTTTCGACCGTGGTCATTCCGGCGCGGCGACGAGACGGTACTCGACGAGGCGACGTGAGCCGACCGCGAGTCAGCGCTCGATGCCGCCCTGCGCTTTGATCTGCATGATATGCCGGACGTTCAAGTAGATCTCCTCGGGCGAGGTCTGCTCGTCGGGGTCGTACAGGTCCGACACGCGGTAGAGGATCGCCGAGAGCTGTTTGCTCTCGGAGCTGTCACCGCGGACGTCGGCCGCAACGTCGCGGAGGAACGCTCGGACCTCGTCGTCCGCGGCGAACGCCTCTCCGGCCGCGTCCGCGGCTGATTCCGGAACGGCGGGGTCGACGCCGGCGGCGGCGAGGGGGTCCGCGGGGCCGTCGTCGCCACAGTCACCGCCGTCGCTATCGCGGTCCTCGCTCATCGCTCCTCGCTCACGCTACGGCGGCGCACCACGCCGGCGTTGTTCGCGACGTTCTCGACGATCACGCGGAACGCGTCGGCAGTCTCGCCCTCGTCGAGCACCACCGGCTCGCCGTCGTCGCCGCCGCTCCGGACCGCGGGATCGAGGGGCACGCCGCCCAGGAACGGAAGTTCGTGCTCCTGCGCCAGCGCCTTCCCGCCACCGGAGCCGAATATCTCGTGGAAGCCACCGCAGTCGGGGCATCGGAACCCGGCCATGTTCTCGGCGATACCGAGCACGTTCGTGTCGTGTTTGCCGAACATCCGGAGCCCCTTCACCGCGTCGTCGAGCGCGACTTGCTGGGGGGTGGTGACGATCACGGCACCCGTCAATGGGAGCGTCTGGAGGATTGTGAGTTGGGTGTCGCCCGTCCCCGGCGGGAGGTCCATCACGAGGTAGTCCAGCTCGCCCCACTCCACGTCCTCGACGAGTTGGGTGATGATCTTGTGGACCATCGGTCCGCGCCAGATGACAGGGTCGTCCTCGCCGGTGAGGAAGTCCATGCTCATCAGCTTCACGCCGAAACGTTCGGGCGGGACGATGGTCTCGCCGTCGGTCTTCGGGCGCTCTTCTGCCGACACCATTCGTGGGACGTTCGGGCCGTACACGTCGGCGTCGAAGAGCCCGACGCGCGCGCCGAGTTCCGAGAGCCCAGCGGCGATGTTCACGGCCATCGTCGACTTCCCGACGCCGCCCTTCCCGGAGGCGACCGCGATCACGTTTTTGACGCCCGGGAGGACCTGCTCGTCCGCGTCTAACCCGTCCGGGATCGACGCCGAGAGCGACACGTCGAGGCCGGTGTCGGCGAGCGCGTCCCGGACGTCCTCGGCGATTGCGGACTCGTGTGGCGAGAACGGGGCGCCGAGCGCGAGCGACACGCGGACCTCGCCCGCGCCCTCGTCGACCTCGACGTCGTTCACCAGCCCGAGCGAGACGATATCGCCCCCGAGGTCGGGGTCCTGCACGTTCGCGAGCCGCTCTCGCACGTCCGCTTCGTTCATATCCGGAGGGAGGGCGGTGGGGCGAATAAGGGTTCGGTCAGCCGGTCAGTCGATTCGCGTGCCCGCGGCCTCCCCCCGTAGGAACGATTCGAGCCCCGCGGCGCCGAACACGTACGCCGGCGCGTCGAGCGCCAAGAGCTCCCGCACCTTCGCCGCCATCCCGCCGGAGACGTCGGTCGCGTCGCTCGCGCCGAGCGCCTCAGCGACCGCGTCGAACGAGTCGATGGCGGGGATCACGTCGCCGTCGACGTCGAGGACGCCCGACACGGTCGAGCAGACGCCGACCCGTCGCGCGCCGAGCCCGGCAGCGAGTTCGACGACCAACTCGTCGCCGGAGACGACGGTGACGCCCGCGTCCGCGGTCGCGACGCCGTCGCCGTGGAGCACCGGGACGAACCCCTCTTCGAGCATCGTCGCCGTCGAGGAGAGCGGCAGGTCGAGGTCACCCTCGGCCCCGTCCGGACGAGCCGAGAGCGACAGCGGATGAACCGGAACCGCGGGCACGTCCCGGTCGTGGAGCCGGTCGAGGACAGCCCGGTTCAGCGCCGTCATCGCCGTGTGAACGTCCATCACGGCCGCCGGGTCGTGAGTCCCCGCGCTCGTCGACACGCCGTGCTCGCTCGCGTGGTGGTGGCCGAAGCTCCCGCCGCCGTGGACGACGACGAGTCGATCGACCGTCCCCTCGGCGAGGGCCGCCGCTATCGCGTCGCAGGCGGCGTCGAGAGCGTCCTCGTCGAGCGTTTCGGGCCGTGATTTCTCAGTGATCAGGCTCCCGCCGAGTTTGAGCACGACCGGAGGAGCGGGGTCGTCTTCTCCGTCCGCCCCGCGGTCGGCGGTCACGACTCCACCACCCGGACGCCCTCGGTCGCCAGCTCGGCGCGGAAGGCGTCCTCGCAGCACTGGGTGAACGAGAGCGCGGTCTCGGTCGCATCGCTCGCGTCGAGCGCGACGATGCAGCCGCCGCCGCCGGCGCCCGTGAGCTTCGCGCCGTGAGCGCCCGCATCCCGAGCGGCCCACACCATCGCGTCGAGCGACCGCGCCGAGACGCCCAGCGCGGCGAGCAATCCGTGGTTGAAATCCATCAGTTCGCCGAGCTCGTCGAGCAGCTCAGGTGACGGCTCCGCTTCGGGGGCGGCATCTTCCAGCAGGGCCTCACCGGTCCGGACGACGTCGCCAATCGACTTGACCGTGTCCGCCGCGAATCCGTACTCCTCGCGGAGTTCGCCGACGCCGGCCACTAGTTCGCCGGTGTCGCCGGCGCCGCCGTCGAAGCCGACGACGAACGGGAGGTTCGGCGCCTCGATCGGCTCGCAGTCGTCGCCCTCGACGCGGACCGCGCCGCCCATCGTCGAGCAGAACGTGTCGGCTCGGGAGGCCTGCCCGTCCTGTACCTCGAACTCGGCGCGGTACGCGCGGTCGGCAAGTTCGCGTCGGTCGAGCGGCTCTCCGAGCGCCCGCGTCGCCGCGTCGATTCCCGCGACGACGACGGCCGCCGACGAGCCGAGCCCCGCGCCAAGCGGAATGTCGCTCTCGACGGTGATGTCGAATCCGGCGTTCGGCGCGTCGGCCGCCGCCCGCGCCTGCCGCACCGCGGCGTCGACGTACCCCATCGCGGCCTCGACCAGCGGTGTCGGCACGTCGACGTCGGGCCGGTCGCCAGTCCCGCCGGAGTACTCCACGGTGAATCCGTCGAGTGAGAGGTCTTCGGCCGCGACGCGGACGTGGTCGTCGGCCCGCGGTTCGGCGGTCACGGTTGCGCGCCGCTCGATCGCGGCCGGCACCGCCGGCTCGCCGTACACGACGGCGTGTTCGCCGAAGAGATACACCTTCCCCGGCGCTTCACAGACAGTCATACGACCCTCCTCTCTCCGCGGGCTTACAGGCGTTGCGCTTATCGGCTGGTCGATCCCCAGCTTTTCCATGTCGGCCCTCGTCGCGTGTGTCATGACTCAGCTGTCGTCGCTGCTCGAGGGGTCGATCACGAACTTCGTTCAGAGCGTTTCGGTCGCCATCCCGCGACTGCTCTCAGGGATCGTCTTCATCGCGCTGGCGTACGTGACGGTCCGGATCGTTCTCGCGCTGGTTCGGGGCTCGATTCGGCGGATGTACGTCGGGGACCGGGAGCTCGTCGGGGACCTCATCGTCACGCTCGTGGCGATTTTCCTGTGGTTCGGCGTCGCGCTGACGTTCCTGAAGATCGTCGGGATGGGAGATATCGCGGCGAGTCTCGGCACCGCCGTCGGCTTCATCGCGTTGGGCGTCTCGTACGCGCTCTCCGAGATGATCGAGGACACGGTGGCCGGCGTGTATCTCCTCCGCGACCCGGACTTCAACCCGGGCTATCGCGTCGAAGCGAAGGGCGTGACCGGAACGGTCGCCGCCATCGAACTCCGGAAGACGCGGATCGACACGGACGCCGGCGACCGCATCGTGCTCGCTAATCGCGAGATCGAAGGGCGGTGGACGTACGATAAACCCGACAACGAGGCGGCGTGAGGACTCGGGATCTGGGATCCCTCGTTCACCAAACATTTATTACGGCAGAATGAAAGCTGACAAACATGTCTGACAGTATCGACACCGATGAGGAATCGACGGTGGAAGAGGTGGATCCCGCGGAGATGACGGGGGAAGACGCAGATCCCGCGAGGACGACGGGGGAAGACGCGGACCCCACGGAGACGACAGTCGAGGGCGACAGGACGCTCGCGGCGTTAGCGCACGCCTCCTCGCTCTTCGCGTCCTTTTTAGGACCAATCCTCTTTCTGATACTCGCCGATGACGACGACGAACTCGTCAAACAGAACGCCAAGAACGCGCTCAACTTCCAGATAGTCGTGTTCGTAGCGCTCGTGATATCCGGCCTGTTGACCGTCGTGCTCGTCGGCTTCCTCCTGCTTCCCATAATCGGCGTGATAGACCTCGTGTTGGTCCTGATTGCGACCGTGAAAGCCAACGACGGAGAGGTGTACAAGTACCCGTACACGCCCGACATCATCTGATCGGACGGCGCGTAGCGGACGCATCCGGCGACTCGGTACCGCCGCTCGCGAACTCTTAATACGCGCGTGGTATGCGCACCGCTCTGAACCGGATTCTCTGGGTATGAGTCGCGAAAAGTCGAACTCGACGTCGAGGGCCGTTACAGTTCGTCCTCGAAGTCGTCGAGGGCGAAGACGGTGTCGGTGCCGCGGCGGTCGAGCGTCTCGTTGGCGAGGAGCCAGTAGACGACCGACAGCGCGCGTCGACCCTTGTTGTTCGTCGGGATGACGAGGTCAACGTTCGACAGCTGGTTGTTGGAGTCGCACATCGCGATGACCGGGATGCCCACGGTGATGGCCTCCTTGACGGCCTGCGCGTCGCCGATGGGGTCGGTCACCACGACGACGTCCGGCTCGATGTAGCCGGCGTAGTCGGGATTCGTCAGCGTGCCGGGGATGAAGCGACCCGTGCGGGCGCGGGCGCCGATGGCGTCCGCGAACTTCTCGGCCGGGAACCGGCCGTACTGCCGCGAGGACGTGACGAGAATCTGCTCGGGGTTGTAGTTGGAGAGGAAGTCCGCCGCGGTGCGGATCCGCTGGTCCGTCGTGCTCACGTCGAGCACGTACAGGCCGTCGTCGCGAACGCGGTGGATGAACCGCTCCATGTCCTTCGTCTTCTGCTGGGTCCCGATGTGGACCCCGGCGGAGAGGTAGTCCTCGACCGGAATCAGCAGGTCGACGTCGTCGTCGGGCATGACGTCGTCGTCGAACGGGGAGGCCTCCTCCTCGTCCTCGGCGTCGTCGCCCTCGGCGGTCGCCTCGTCGGGTTCGGCGTCGGCGGGTGCCTCCTCGGCAGCCGCGTCGGCGGTCGGTTCCTCGGTCGTGTCGGCCTCCTCCTCGACCGCCGCGTCGACCGCCTCGGTCTCCGCGTCGTCGTCGAGTTCGACCGCGTCGTTGTCTTCGCTCATGCGTGGTGTGGGTCCGTCATACCGCGTCGTCCGCGATGCGGATCAGTTCGTTCAGCTTGGCAGTGCGCTCGCCGCCGACCGTGCCGGTCTTGATGAACCCGGCATCGGTCGCCACGGCGAGGTGTGCGATGGTGGTGTCCTCTGTCTCCCCCGACCGGTGCGAGATAACCGTCTCGTACCCGTTGCGGGCGGCGAGTTCGACCGCGTCGAACGCGTCCGACAGCGTCCCGATCTGGTTCGGCTTGATCAGGATGCTGTTGGCCGCGCCGACGTCGATCCCCTCGCGGAGACGCTCGACGTTGGTGACGAACAGGTCGTCGCCGCAGATGAGCGTCCGGTCGCCGACCCGGTCGGTCAGCTCCGCGAACGCCTCGTAGTCGTTCTCGTCGAGCGGGTCCTCGACGTACGCGAGGTCGTACTCGTCGACGAGGCCGGCGACGTACTCGATCTGCTCGTCGGTCGACTTGGTCTCGTCGCCGTACACGTACGCTTCCTCGTCGTCGTCGTACAGTTCGGCGGCGGCCATGTCGAGCCCGAAGCGGATCTCGAAACCCACCTCGTCTTCGACCAATTCGACCGCCTCCTCGACGACCTCGAACGCTTCCGCGTCGGAGATCGGGGGCGCCCACGCGCCCTCGTCGCCCTTCGCGGCCGGCACGCCGCGCTCGTCGAGCACGTCCGCGACCGCCGCGTGAACTGCGGCGTTCGCGAAGACGGCCTCCGAGACGCTCGGCGCGCCGACCGGCGCCGCGAGGAACTCCTGGATGTGGGTCGCTTCCTTGGCGTGCTCCCCGCCGCCGACGACGTTGCCGAGCGGGATCGGGAAGTTCTCACCGCGGAACGCGCCCCCGAGGTGCTGGTACAGCGGGGCACCGAGCACGTCGGCGGCGGCCTTCGAGGCCGCCATCGAGATGGCGACGGCGCTGTTGGCGCCGATCGCGGAGAAGTCGTCCGTCCCGTCGGCCGCCCGAAGGGTGTTGTCGACGGCGCGCTGGTCGCCGGCGTACAGCCCTTCAAGCCGTGGAACGGCGTGTTCGCGGGCCTTCGCGATGGACTCGCTGGCGGGCAGTTCGATCGCCTCGTACTCCCCGGTCGACGCCCCGCTGGGCGCCGCCCCGCGGCCGAACCCGCCGGACTCGGTCAACACGTCGGCCTCGACCGTCGGATTCCCGCGGGAGTCGAGCACGCGACGCAGCGAGACGCTGGTGATTCGCGTCATTCAGTTGGACTCCCTCCGGACCGTGAACGGAAGCACGCCCGCGTCGTACTCTTCGGCGGCGACGAGGATGGGCTCCGTTTCGTCCGTCTCGATCAGCACGGGCGCCCCGTAGGACACCTGCAGCGCTCGTGCGCCGAGAATGCGTGCCTTCTCGTATCGATTGTATCGCTGTTCTGACATTGTTACTGGTACGGTGAGACGACGTCGACGAGGTCGCGATGGCTGACCATCATCCGGCGGCAGCAGTGCCGGTCGACCCCGAGGTCGTCGAGCACTTCGCCCGGGTCCTCGTCGCCCTCGCGGGCGCGCTCCTTGAACTCCTCCCAGTGTTCACCGATGACGTTGCCGCACGTGAAACACCGGACGGGGATCATCATGACTGAATCACCTCAGCGGTAGGATTTCTGGTAACGAGCGCGCGCGCCAGGTCCGCCCCACTTCTTGGGTTCGGACTGGCGCACGTCGTTGACCAGCAGCGTGCGGTCGAAGTTCATGTACGCGTCGCGCAGCTCGGCGTCGCTGAGGTGCTGGACGAGACCGCGCGCGATGGCGGTCCGCGTCGCGTCGGCCTGACCACTGAAGCCGCCACCCTCGACGTTGATGTCGATATCGACGCCGTCGCGGAGCTCCTCGCCCGCGATGCGGAACGGCTCCAGCATCTTGAGTCGTGCCTGCTCCGGTTCGACCAGCTCGACTGGCTGGGAGTTGATGCGAACGCGACCCTCGCCGTCGCGCACGGTTGCGCGGGCGACGGCCGTCTTCTTCTTGCCTGAGGTGTTAGTTACCATGTGACGTTGGCTCCCAGTGACTCGGAGATCTCCCCGAGCGTCGTGAACTTGATGTTCGAGAGGCGGTCGAGCGAGGTGCCGTCGAGGACGACGCTTTCGGCGTCCTCGTCGCGCTCGTAGGGGTTGCCCACGTAGACGCGGACGTTCGAGAATGCCTCGCGGCCGTCCTCAGTCTTGTACGGCAGCATGCCGCGGATGGCACGCTTGAAGATCCGGTCGGGGCGCTTGGGGTAGTACGGCCCGCTGTCGGAGCCGAGCTCCGCGCGGGTGTGGTACGTGTCCATCGTCGCCTCCTCGTTACCGGTGATGACCGCGTGCTCGGCGTTGACGACGGCGATCGTTTCGCCGTCGAGGACGCGCTGGGCGACCTTCGACGAGACGCGACCGAGGATGCAGTCGCGGGCGTCGACGACGACGTCCGCGTCAATCTTCGCGAGACTCATCGAATCACCCGGACGTTGCTCCCTTCGGGGTTCTGTTCAACGTACTGTTCAAGCGTCACCGCTTCGCCGGCCTGGTCGATCTTCGTGCGGGCGGTTCCCGAGAAGTCGACGGCGGCGACGGTGACGTTCTTTTCGAGCACACCGCTGCCCAGCACCTTGCCGGGGACGACGACCGTCTCGTCTTCCTGAGCGTACCGTTCGATGCGGCCCAGGTTGACCTCAGCGTGCGTGCGCCGTGGCTTCTCCAGTCGGTCGGCGATATCCAGCCATACGTTGGCACCGGAATCACGCGAGACCGACTTCAGATCGGCGATGAGATTCTGTAGTTTCGGATTCGTCTTGCTACTCATAGCTGTCCCTCCTGTGTTGGAGAGTTAGTAAAAACGGAGTGCAGGGAGCAGGATTTGAACCTGCGGACCTCTACAGGACAGCGCCCTGAACGCTGCGCCGTTGGCCTGACTTGGCTATCCCTGCGTGCACTCCTGGGTAATCCGGCTCCCTTCAAACCACTTTCGGTCCCGCCGTCGGCGGGGCGACCCGACGCGGCGTCGGATCGGGGTCCGGCGCCGCGGCTCCGTGCAGGGGCGAGCGCCGGTCGCGTGATTTGAAGGTCCGTCATTACGTTAGACCGCGACTTTCGTCTGTAGTTCGTCCGCGCGCTCCTCGATGGACTCGATCGCGCGGAGCAGCAGTTCCTCGACGCTGAACGACCCGTCCGTCTCGATGTGGAAGACGAACGCGCCGGGGACATCCTCGACGCTGACCTCCTTCCCGGGGAACCGTTCCGAGAGGTCGTTGTCGAACTCGTCTGTGAGCTCTATCGAACCGTCGGGCGTCTCGATGACACCGCGGAGGATCCGCGGTTCGTCGTCGTCGAACTCGCCGAGGTCTCCCTCGACCGAGACGCGCTGGAGGTGACGGTACCCGACGGAGACGCCGCCCTGATGTTTGGCGTGCTCCTTGCCGGTGTTCAGCACCGCGTCCGCCTCGAACTCCAGCCGCTGTCCCTCTTTCAGCTCGATGATCGGCACGTTGTCGTCAGCGACTTCGACGATCGGGTCGGAGCTCTCGATGTCGCCGGAGTACGCCGTCGCCGGTCCTTCGACGTCGAGCGCGAGGGTAACCTCGTCGCCGACCTCGAAGTCGTCGAGCGGCGTCGTCAGGGGAACGAGCCCCAGCCGAAGGCCGATCATCTCGTCGAACATGACGGAGGAGTTCTCGACGAACCGGACGGTGTCGATCGAGAACGTCGGGACGTCGGCGATCATCGCACGGCGGATGCCGTTCGCGAACGCCGGCGTGAGCCCACGGATCAGCACCCGCGCGCTGCGTTCGTCCCGTTCGACGTACTGGACGTCGAATTCGTCTTCCGTCATGTCAGACTCGCTTGTTCTTGGGCGCCTTCGTCCCGTCGTGCGGGATGGGCGTGACGTCCTCGATCCGGCCAATCTCGACGCCCGCACGCGAGAGCGCGCGGATCGTCGCCTGTGCACCGGGGCCGGTGGACTTGTTGAGGTTGCCGCCGGGGCCGCGCACGCGAACGTGCACGCCCTCCAGACCGGCATCCTTGACGCGCTCGGCGACGACCTCCGCCATCTGCATGGCGGCGTACGGCGACGCCTCGTCGCGGTTCTGCTTCACCACGGTGCCGCCGGACGACTTGGCGATCGTCTCGGCGCCCGTCTCGTCGGTGACCGTGATGAGCGTGTTGTTGAACGACGCGTACACGTGGGCGATGCCCCACTTTCCGTCCTCGGATTCACTCATGGTTGGTTACTCCTGTGACTCCGCGCGCTCGGGGTGGAGATCGTCCGCGAGCGGGCTCGTCTCGTCGAAGGCGATGGCGCCTTCGTCGTCCACGTCGACCTTCACCGAGGGGCGCGTGACGCGTGCGCCGTTGACGGTGATGTGGCCGTGAACGATGAACTGGCGGGCCTGTTGGGTCGAGGACGCGAATCCCTGCCGGTAGGCGACCGTCTGAAGACGGCGCTCGAGCAGGTCGGTCACGTCCAGCGAGAGGACCGCGGAGATGTCGTCGTTGTCGCCGAGGATGCCGATGCGGCGAAGTCGCGCGACGAACTCCGCGCCGGCCTCCTGGGCGGCGTCGACGTCACCCTGGGCCTCGCCGAGCAGGCGACGCGCCTCGCGTCGCATGCTACGCAGCTCGGACTGGGCGCGCCAGAATTCCTCTTTGTTTTTCAGGCCGTACCGCGAGAGGAGGTCGGACTCCTCGGCGATGCGCTCGCCCTGGTACGGATGGTTCGGCGTCTCGTAGCCCTTCGTGTTCTTACCGGTACTCATTCGTCGTCAGCCTCCGCTTCTTCCGCCATCTCCTCGCGGATCTCCTCGACATTGACGCCGATGGTGCCCTCGGACCGTCCCGTGGACTTCGTGCGCTGGCCGCGTACCTTCTGGCCGCGCTTGTGGCGAACGCCTTTGTACGATTCGATGACCTTCATCCGGTTGATGTCGTGGCGGCGCTTCTCGTTGACGTCGGTGCCGACGAGGTGCGTCGTCTCTCCGGAGTAGAAGTCGTTCTGTCTGTTCGTCATCCACGACGGGACGTGGTCTTCGAGGTTCTCGGCGATGTCAACCACCGCGTCGATGTCATCCTCGTCGAGGAGACCGAACGTAGAATTGCGGTCCACGTCGGCCTTCTCGGCGACCAGCCGCGCCGTGCGCGTGCCGATGCCGTCGAGTTCGGACAGGCTTCGCTCGACCGTCTTCGTCCCGTCGAGGTCAGCGCCCCCGATCCGGACGAAGTATTGGAGGTCTTCCTCCTCCTCCGGCGAGTCGTCCTGTGATTCTTCCGTGCTCATGTGTTGGTTGTGGTGAGTCCTACCGGCGCGAATCCGGCGGTACTCGGTCCGTTCGAGCGTTGCGGCGGGGATTCGAACCCCGGAGGCAGTGACGCCACAGAGTTAGCAACCCTGCGCCTTGGGCCAGGCTTGGCTACCGCAACCCGCGTTGTATCATCGCCCTCGTGGACTCGGGACCCGACGCCCCTGCAGTTCGTGCATCAGTACGGTTCCGCTTTCGCTACTTAAACATCACGGAAGGCTCGGGCGAGTGTGGTCCGTTCGCACGGGTGTCAGCGGGTAACGTGGAGAAAACCGGACTTTCATAGAGGTTCCGTTTTCCGTACTGTTTAGTTGGTGCCGCGGGAGGTCCGACTCATGAAAGCAGTCCAGTTCGATTCTCACGGCGATCGCGACGTCATCGAATACGACGAGTTCCCTGATCCCGAACCGAGTCGCGGTGAAGTCGTCATCGATGTCAAGGCGGGCGCGCTGAACCATCTCGACATCTGGACGCGTCGCGGGATGCCCGGAATCGACCTGGAGATGCCTCACATCCCCGGTAGTGACGCGGCCGGCATCGTCGAGAGCGTGGGCGAGGGCGTGACGCGATTCGCGCCCGGCGACCGTGTCGCCGTGAGCGCCGGCGTCTCCTGCGGCGAGTGCGAGTTCTGTCGCCACGGCGAGGAGACGCTGTGTCAGTCGTTCCACATCATCGGCGAACACGTGCGCGGGGTCCACGCAGAGAAGGCGGCCGTCTCGGCAGAAAATCTCGTCACGGTCCCCGCGGGCGTCGACTGGGAAGTCGCCGGCTCCGCCTCGCTTGTCTTCCAGACCGCGTGGCGAATGCTCCAGACCCGCGCCGACATCGAGGCGGGCGAGAAGGTCCTCGTGCTCGGCGCCTCCGGAGGCGTCGGTCACGCGGCCGTCCAGATCGCCGACCACGCCGGCTGTGAGGTGTTCGCGACCGCCTCCACTGAGGAGAAGCTCTCGCACGCCGAGTCCTGCGGCGCAGACCACGTCATCGACTACGAGACGAACGACTTCGCCGAGGAGGTCGCCGAACTCACCGGGAAGCGCGGCGTCGACGTCGTGGTCGACCACGTCGGCGCGGCGACGTACCCGAACTCGCTGAAGTCGATGGTGAAGGGCGGACGACTCGTCACCTGCGGGGCGACTACCGGCCCCAATCCCGACGCGGGACTCAACCGTATCTTCTGGAACCAACTGTCCGTCATCGGGTCGACGATGGCGACGCCCGGCGAGGTCGACGACGTCCTCGAACTGGTCTGGGACGGCACGTTCGAACCGCGCGTCCGCGAGACGCTCCCGATGAGCGAGGCCGCGCGCGCCCACGAGATGATTGAGAACCGTGAGGGCTTTGGCAAGGTAGTGGTTAAACCCGATAGTGAGTTCTGAGACCGACGCCGACGGGACTACCGACGGTGGCTACGTCCACGTCCCGGGGGGAGACGACGGCGAGCGTTCGGTCACCGAGGAGTCGACCACCGACGGCTTCGGTCGGAGAGGGTGGGCGCTGACGGCAGTGCTGTTCACCTGCGTCCTCGTCATCCCCGGGATCATCTACCTCAACCCCTACGCCGCGGGCTGGTTCGGGCTCCCCTTCTTCGCCACGTACCTCGCGCTCCCGCTCGTCCCCGCAGTCCTCCTCGGTCTCGTCGCCGTCTGGTCGATGACCGCGGCCACGCGGGACCGGTAGCGAGGGCGGCGGCTCAGCCCCGGACCGTTCGCCGCCGGTCGCCGACTGGAGCGCCGAACGACAACCGTTTTGAACGACACCCGCGCAGTAGCGATATGTTGATTACCGTCTCCGGCCCGCCGGGAAGCGGGAAGAGCACGAACGCCGCGGGGCTCGCCGATCGGCTCGGCATGGATCACGTCTCCGGGGGCGACATCTTCCGCGAGATGGCTGCCGAACGCGACATGACGCCGGTCGAGTTCAACGAGTTCGCCGAGGAGGACCCCCAGTTCGATCGTAAGCTCGACCGTCGCCTCCGCGAGATCGCCACGACCCGCGACGGCCTCGTCCTGGAGTCGCGACTCGCGGGGTGGCTCGCGGCCGAGCAGGCCGACTTCCGCTTCTGGTTCGACGCCCCGCTCTCGGTCCGTGCCGAGCGGATCGCCGAGCGAGAGGAGAAACCCGTCGACCGCGCGCGAGCCGAGACCAAGCGCCGCGAGGACTCCGAGGGGAAGCGGTACGACGAGCTGTACGACATCGACATCGACGACCTCTCCATCTACGACGCGGCGTACAACACGGCTCGCTGGAGCCCGGACCGTTTCCTCGACGTGCTCGTCGCGACCGTCGAGGCGTACGACCCCACGACCGACGAGGGGAAGGCGCCGGTCGAAGGCGTGCGCTACGACTTCTGAGATACAGACCACACGGTGTCCCACATGACCGACACAGCCGACGACGTTCCCGAACCCGCGGACGACCCGCTCCGTGCCCCGCCCGGCGAGCGGTCGGTCCCCGAACTGCTCCGCTTCGGCGTCGTCAACGTCGACAAGCCCGCCGGCCCCTCCTCCCACCAGCTCTCCGCGTGGGTTCGCGACGCGATCAACGACGCGCTCGACGAGTTCGACCCGGAGGGCGAACCGATCGATGGCGTCGCCCACGCCGGCACCCTCGATCCGAAGGTCACCGGCTGTCTCCCGACGCTCACCGGCGACGCGACCCGGGCGGCGCAGGTCTTCCTAGAGGGTGGCAAGGAGTACGTCGCGGTCCTCGAACTCCACGGGTCGCCCCCGGGCGACTTCCGCGAGGTCGTCGGCGAGTTCGAGGCGGAGATATACCAGAAGCCGCCGCGGAAAAGCGCCGTGACCCGCCGGCTCAGGACCCGCACGATCCACGCCCTCGACGTGCTGGAAGTGACCGACCGCCAGGCCCTCCTCCGGATTCGGTGTGAATCGGGGACGTACATCCGAAAGCTGTGTCACGATATCGGCCTCGCGACGGGCGTGGGCGCCCACATGGGACACCTCCGGCGCACCGCGACCGACCCGTTCGACGACGGCGACCTCCACACGTTACAGGACCTCGTGGACGGACTCACGTGGGCGCTCGACGGCGACGAGTCGCTGCTCCGCGAGGTCGTTCGGCCCGCGGAGGACGCGCTGGTACATCTCCCCTCGGTCACGGTCGCTCCCTCGGCCGCGCGCAACGTCGCCACCGGCGCGCCGGTGTACGCGCCCGGCGTCATCGACGCGGACCCGGAGGCCCGATCGATCGACGCGTCCGCGAGGGGCGACGACCGACCGCTCATTGCGTGCCACACGCCCGACGGCGTCGCGGTGTGTCTCGGTCGGCTCGTCGGCGACCCGGACGCCGACTCCGGCGTCGTCGTCTCGCTGGAACGCGTCCTTTTATAATCGCGTCGTCGCGGGTCGCCGTCGTCAGTGACGGCCCGAATGAGGGTCTCGCTGGGGCGTCGACGGCGCCTCGCGGTTCCGCGCGAGGACGAGGTGTGAAGCGAAGTCCTTAATTACCGCACTCTCATTTTTTCGCGTGCAGACAGGGACCGTGGGGTAGTGGTATCCTATGCGGATGGGGTCCGTATGACCTGAGTTCGACTCTCAGCGGTCCCACTTCGATTTTCACTTCGTTCGATGCCGACGCACTCGTTTATAAGATCGACCGGTGATCGAGGGCGACGGCGCCTCCCGCTCCGGAACCACTAAACGCCGCACCACCCTACCGCGGGTAATGGCTGACTGGACGGAAAAGTACCGCCCGAGCACCCTCTCGGAGGTCCGCGGAAACGACAAGGCCCGCGACGCGTTCGCGGAGTGGGCGCGCTCGTGGGACGACCACCACGAGGCCGTCGTCCTCCACGGGAGCCCGGGCGTGGGGAAGACGAGCGCGGCTCACGCGCTCGCGAACGACATGGGCTGGGAGACGGTCGAGCTGAACGCCTCGGACCAGCGCACGGCCGACGTCATCGAGCGCTTCGCGGGCCGGGCCGCCCGCAACGCCACGCTCGGCGGGAGCGCGAACGGCGGCGGGGCGGCCGGCGGCGACACGGCCTCCCGCCAACTCGTCATCTTGGACGAGGCCGACAACATCCACGGCAACTACGACCGTGGCGGCGCCTCGGCGATCACGAAACTGGTCAAGGAGTCGGGCCAGCCCATCGTCCTCATCGCCAACGAGTTCTACGACATGTCCCGGGGACTCCGCAACGCGACACAGGAGATCGAGTTCCGCGACGTCTCCGCCCGCTCCATCGTCCCCGTCCTCCGCGACGTCTGTCGGAAGGAGGGAATCGAGTTCGAGTCCGACGCCCTCCAGCAGATCGCCGAACGCAATCGAGGAGACCTCCGCGGCGCGATCAACGACCTGCAGGCCGCCACGGAAGGCCGGGACTCGATCACGGTCGAGGACGTGGTCACCGGCGACCGCGACAAGGCGCTCGGGCTCTTCCCGTTCCTCGACGCGGTGTTGAAAGAAGAGTCGGCACAGGAGGCGCTTCAGTCCGCGTACGCCGTCGACGAGACGCCCGACGATCTCACGAAGTGGATCGAGAACAACGTCCTCGACGTGTACGACCCGAACGAGGCGCTTCGGGCGTACGACTTCCTCGCGAACGCCGACGTGTGGCTCGGCCGCGTTCGCGCCACGCAGAACTACACCTACTGGCGCTACGCGACCGACAACGCGGCCGCCGGGGTCGCCGCCGCCCGCGACGGAGGGAAGGGCGGGTGGACGCGGTACAGTCGCCCGCAGTTCTGGGGCTCCTCGGACGCGACCGCCGACGAGGTCGTCGGACGGATCGCCGCCGCCAGCGGCTGTAGCATCGCCACCGCTCGCCGCGAGGTGTTGCCGTTCCTCAAAACCGTCACGCACCACTGCAAGCCCCGAGAGCTGACGGTCGCGATGGCGGCCGCCTACGACCTCGACGAGGCCGGCGTCGCCTTCGTCACCGGCTCCGGCGAGTCAACCAACAAGGTCGAGTCGGTCGTCGAGGACGCGCAGGCGCTTCGAGACGAGCGCATGGAGGACCACGCCGAAGGCGCGTTCGCCGGCGGTTCCCGGGCGATTGACGCTCCGGACGACGGCGCTGCCGAAGCGCCGGCTACCGACGAGAACGGTACGCACGAAAGCGCTGGCGACACCGACGACGGGACCGGCGAAGACGCCGAAGATGCCGAAGACGCCGAAGACGACGGACAGTCCGGGTTGAGCGATTTCATCTAAGACCGGCACACCGCACCACTGCGGCGGTACTCCATCAACGGTCGGCCGAGTCGGTCTCGGTGCTGCCGGACTCCGGTCCCTCGCAATCGACGTCAGCACCGTCGTCGGTGCCCTCGAACTCAAACTGCGCACCGCCTGCCCGGCTCTCCGTCACCGACACCGACCAGCCGTGCGCTTGGGCGATGCGCTCGACGATAGCGAGTCCGAACCCGGTCCCGTTGTCCGCGGTGGTGTGGCCGGGGTCGAACACCGACTCGCGCTCCGCTGGGTCGATACCCGTCCCGTCGTCGGCGACGTAGAAGCCGTCGGGCAGGGACCCGACGAAGACTCGGAGCGGCGCGCCGTCCGGCGGCTTGCCGTCGCTCCCGGTCTCGTCCGCCTCGAAGCCGCCGTGCCGACCGCCCGATGAGGACTCGTCGGGGGCGCCGTGTTCGATAGCGTTCCGAAAGAGGTTCTCCAGGGCCTGGCGGAGCCGGCGCCGATCGCACTCGACCGTCGGGAGCCGATCGTCCACCACCAGTTCGGCGGCGGCGTCGGCCCCGGCGGTTCGCCACGCGGCCTCGACGATTGGGCGGAGGTCGACCGACGCGGTCTCCTCGACGGACCGCCCCTCACGGGCGAGTGCCAGGAGGTCAGAGATGAGGTCGTCCATCCAGTCCAGCGCCTCGTGGGCGCGGTCGAGTCGCTCGTCGTTCGACTCACCCTGCGACTCCTTCGCCAGTTTGACGTTGCCGACGGCGACCGAGAGCGGGTTTCGCAGGTCGTGTGAGACGACGTTGGCGAACTCGTTCAGGCGCTCTCGCTGTCGCTCCACGCGACGACGGCGTTCGACCCGATCGCTCGCCGGGAGGAGGTAGCCGACGACGTCGCCGCCCGCTTCCCAGCGCCCGCACTCCCGAACCCAGGTCGGCTCGTCACCGATCTCGAGCCGATAGGTGACGTCGATAACGTCGCCGTCGAACGCCGCCCGGAGACGCTCTCGGTCCGCCTCGGCCGTGACCTCCAACCAGCCGGTTCGCGGCAGGGCGTCGACGTCCAGTCGCGCCTCGCCGGCGGCCTCAACGACGAATCGGTTCGGATCGCCGTCCGGCCGCCGATACGCGACGCCCGGTCGACGCTCCATCGATGCAAACACGACCCAATCGCTATCGTGTACGATATTAAACCTTACCTAACTATCAGTTGTCTGACGGTGGGTATCAACTCGTATCTACGTGAAATCAACCCTAAAAACGACGAAAAGAGCGTCTCTACCCTATATCGGGCGCTGTCGAATCGAAACTGCGATCTGTCCTATCACAAACGAGACCCATGTCTGACGCGGCGATAGGGACCGGAACGCCACGGATCGCGAGGGGTTTTACCTCGTTCCGCTCCCTTCCTCTGGCCATGCGCGCGGCGATCCTTCACGAGTACGGTGAACCGCTGGCGATCCGCGACGTGGCTCCCCCGGAACCCGGATCCGATGGAGCCGTGATACGCGTGGAGGCCTGCGGCGTCTGCCGGAGCGACTGGCACGCCTGGATGGGCCACGGCGAGTGGGCCGACGACCGCGTCCCGAAGGGACAGGTGCTCGGTCACGAACCCGCCGGAGAGGTGGTCGCGGTCGGCCGGTCTGTCGACCGATTTGAACCGGGCGACCGTGTCGTCGTCCCCTTCTCACTCGGCGACGGAACCTGTCCGTACTGTCGACGTGGCGCCGGCAACGTCTGTGCGGACGGGCGCGCGCTCGGCTTCGAACCGGACGCCCCGGGTGCCTTCGCGGAGCAGGTGGCCGTCCCGAACGCCGACTACAACCTCGTCGAGCGACCGGCGTGGCTCGACGCGACCGCCGCGGCCGCGCTCGGCTGTCGGTACATGACCGCGTACCACGCGCTCGCCGAACGAGCGGGACTGAGCGGCGGCGAGAGCCTCGCAGTCCACGGCTGCGGCGGCGTCGGACTCTCCGCGATCCAACTCGGCGACGCCCTCGGCGCCAGAGTCGTCGCGATCGATGTCGACGACGACGCGCTTTCGCTCGCGACGGACCTCGGCGCCGATGGGGCCGTGAATCCGAGCGAGGTCCCCGACGACGAGTCCGTCCCGGAGCGCGTCAGGGACCTCACTAGCGGCGGCGCAGACGTCTCGGTCGACGCGCTGGGGATCGCCGAGACCTGCCGAAACTCCGTCCGGTCGGTGCGCGCCCGCGGCACTCACGTGCAGGTGGGGTTGACCACCGAGGCCGAGCGCGGCGAGGTGTCGCTCCCGACTGACTGGATGACTCGCTGGGAGGTTTCGTTCCTCGGTTCGCGGGGAATGCCACCGACGAGCTACGACGACCTGTTCGCGCTGATCGAGGCGACCGACGTCGATCCCGGTGCCCTCGTGAGCGACGAGATCGGCCTCACTTCGGTATCCGACCGGCTCGCCGCGCTGGGCGAGTACGACGTACACGGCGTGGAAGTCGTCACCGAGTTCGAGGAGTGAGGGGCCTCACTCCTCACGATCGGCGCCCAGTCCGGGGATCGCGACCGCGCCCTCGACGTGCTCCATCAGCTTCGAGGCGGTGAGCACCAGCGCGAGGTACGTCACGCCGGTCACGACGAAGATGAGCGTGTACCGGAACGTCTCGGAGGCGATCTGGTCCGCCCGGTAGTACAGCTCAGGGACCGTGATAAAGGCCGCCAGCGACGAGTACTTGATCAGGTAGACGAACTCGTTGGTCCACGACGGGATGGCGTACCGGAGCCCCTGCGGGAGCACCACGTAGTAAATCGTCTCCAGCTTCGAAAGCCCGATGGACCGGCCGGCGGTGATCTGCCCCTCGTCGACGCTCTCTAAGGCGCCACGGATGTACTCCGCCTGGTACGCGGCCCCGTTGAGCGTGAATCCGAGAATCGCGACCCACACCACGTCCCGGGGGAAGACGCCGGAGACCGCTCCGGGGACGTAGCTTGCGAGATTGAGCCCGTAGTAGAGGACGAACAACTGCGCCAACAGCGGCGTCCCCCGAAGTAGCTCCGTGTACACGAGCGAGAGCCACGAGGAGACCCGGCCGTACACCCGGGCAACCGCCAGCGGCACGGCGATGAAAAAGCCGAGGACGAGGCTCATGGCGGTGATGACGACGGTGAGCCACGTTCCCCGCGCGAGCTCCGGCGAGAGTTCGACGACGAACCCGGCGTCGGCCGCGTAGGCGGCGAGTCCGGGGAGCGCGGCGACCGCCGCCTCGACGGTTCCCGGCGACACGAGCGGATCGCCGACCGGAACGACGACGCCGCCGAGCCACCGATTCAGCCAGCTGACGACGAGCCAGCCCCAGAACAGCACGCCGGCGGCGACGAGGAGGAGCCGACCGACCGACTGGTCCGACTCGGCCACGCGTTCCCGGATCGTGGTGGGTCTCGTCGCGCTCGCCATTAGTCGTGACTCGCGATCCGTTCGAGGAAGCGGCCGGTCCGCTCTTTTTCGGGTCGCTCGAACAGCTGCTCCGGCGGGCCGCGCTCGATGACGTGACCCCCGTCGAGGAACACGATCTCGTCAGCGACGGCCCGGGCGAAGCTCATCTCGTGGGTGACGACGAGCATGGTCATCCCATCGTCGACGAGCCCGTGCATCACTTCGAGCACCTCACCGATGAGCTCCGGGTCCAGCGCGCTCGTCGGCTCGTCGAACAGCATCAGCTTCGGCTCCATCGCCAGCGCACGGGCGATCCCGACGCGCTGCTGTTGGCCCCCCGACAGCTCCGCGGGGTACGAGTCGAGCTGGTCTGCGAGGCCGACGCGCTCTAACTTCTCCTTGGCGCGCTCGCGAGCCTGCGTCTCCGAGAGCCCGAGAACCCGCCGAGGACCGAGCGCGACGTTGCCGACCGCGGTCAGGTGCGCAAACAGGTTGAATCCCTGGAACACCATGCCGACCTCACGGCGGAGGTCGTCGACGTCGAGGTCGGGCGAGAGCACCTCCTCCCCATCGAGCCGGATCGACCCCTCCTGTGCCTCCGCGAGCCGGTTGACGCAGCGCAGCATCGTCGATTTCCCGGAGCCGGACGGGCCGATCAGGACGGTGACGTCGCCACGGTCCATCTCGAAGGAGACGTCGTGGAGCACCTGCTCGTCACCGTACCACTTCGACACGTCGGTCACCGTAAGGAAGTCCTCGTCACTCATGCCGACTCCCCCTCCGGGATTGCGTAGTGGTCACCGAGGCGGTCGAGCGCGCGGTTCGTCGTGAACGTGAGGACGAAGTAGATTGCACTGATGAACAGGATGACTTCGAGTACCGCGGTCGTCTGCTCCGAGAACAGATCGTATCCCCGGGTGAGTAGCTCCGCGAGGCCGATCGCGAAGACGATGCTTGTGTCTTTCAGCACAATGGTGAACTCGTTTTGGAAGCCGGGAATCGACCGGCGCAACGCCTGCGGAACGACGACGTACCGGACCGCCTCGAACCGCGAGAGTCCGATCGACCGCCCCGCTTCCAGCTGCCCGTCGTCGACGCTCGCGAGGGTCGCTCGGAAGATTTGCGACTGGTACGCGGCGCTTCGCAGGCCGAGCCCCAGTATCCCTGCGGTCATCGCCGAAGAAATGCTGACGACGCCGAGGTTGATCTGCGGGACGCCGACGACGAAGTACATCACTATGAGGATGACGACGATCGGGGTCCCGCGCAGCACGATTCCGGTGGTACTCACGACTCGCTTGAGCAGTCCGTCACCGTACACCTCGACCGCGCCGGCCGGGAACCCGATGACGAATCCGAGCAGAATCGACGCGACCGTGAGCGCGACGGTCAGCAGGACGCCAACGCTGAGGTAGTCGGTGTTGCGGAGGACGAACTCCCAGTCCTCGGGCTGACCGATCTGAAGCGTCGCCGCGGACGCCAATTCGGTGGCGAGCGCGGCGCTGTCGACCGCGGCGAGCGCGGTGATCGCCGCTGGGGGCATCGGTCGTTACTCCTGGCCGAACCAGGTGCTCGTTATCTCCCCGTAGGTCCCGCCCTCGCGGACGGCGGCGAGGCCGTCGTTGAGCGCCGACTGGAACTCAGACTCGCCCTGACGGATGCCGAAGCCGAACTCCTCACCGGTCTCCTCGATAAACGCGATCGTTACGTCGCGGCTGGCTGCGAACGTCTCGGCGACCGGATTGTCGATGACGACGGCGTCGACGTTGCCGTTTTCGAGGTCCTCGACGGCGAACACGTAGCTGTCGTACGAAGAGTAGTTGTCCTCGGGGATGATCCCGGGATCGACGAGGTTCGACTGTACCTGGTCGGCGCCGGTCGTCCCCGACTGCGCGCCCACGCGGGCGCCGTCGAAGTCTTCCCACGCCGACGGCTGGAAATCGCCGCCCTCGCTGACGAGGATCGCCTGGTCAGACTCCCAGTAGGGGTCCGAGAAGGCGATCGTCTCCTGCCGGTCAGGGGTGATCGTCATCGCGGCCGCGATCACGTCGATCTCCTCGTTCTGCGTGAGCGCCGGGATAAGCGAGTCGAACTCGAAGGTCGCCCACTCGCCGAGCTCGTACTCGGTCTCGGCGACGACGGCCTCCAAGAGGTCGATGTCGAAGCCGACCAGCTCTCCGTCCTGACGCATCTCGAACGGCGGGAAGCCGGGCGCGGTACCGGGCGTGATCGTGGTGCTGTCGTCGCCGAGACAGCCGGCGACTCCGGCCAGCCCGGCGGCGCTCGACGCGCCAGTGAGCTTCAGATACGTCCGACGGCTCATATCGGTCTGCGTGCGGCGTGACATACTCTTGGGTGAACGGGGACTGATTTCAACCTTTCCACCGCAGACGGGCCTATTCGCCCGCCGTCGCACGATTCGTCTCGCCGGACGTGACGCAGCCGTCCGCCTGCAGCGGGAGCGCTCAGTCGCCGCCGATCGGCTCGGTCGCGGGCTCGCCGCCGTCGGCTCCGCGAGCGACCCACGCCGCGCCGGCCGCGAGCGCCGCCGCGACGACCAACGCCACGAGGTTGGCCTGCTCCCAGACCGCGGTGTACAACACGAGGTCCCGACCCAACAACAGCGTCACGACGAGGGCGGCCATCGCGCCGGCCGCGAGAAGTCGGACTGTGGCGGCCGTGGACTCACTCACGCCCGCGTAGCCGGACCTGACCGCTTCCGTGGCGAACGCCACCGTCGCGACGAGTCCGAGGTGTCCCGCGAGGCCGGTCACGTAGAAGCCCGCCTGCGCGCCCGGCGAGTACGTGACGAAGGGGACCGCTCGCGAGAAGACCGCGCTGGCGACGACGCCGACCACGGCGATCGTCGTCGCGGTCCGGAGCAGGCCCGCCGACCCGCGTCCGCCGCCCCAGATGGTCGCCAGTCCGAGCAGCGTGAATATCATCAGCGCGACGGTCAGGTGCGCCGCGTGCGTCGAGACGGTGTAGCCGCCGGGGACGAGCCCGCCGACGGTGACCGTGATCGCGCCGACAGTGATCTGGAGGGGGAGGATGAGCACCGCGAGCGTCGCGGCCAGGCGCGTCCGCCGGTCGAAGCTCCCGAGCCACGTCCAGGCGGCGGTGCCGATGATGAGGAACCCGGTGACCATGGCCCACGCGCGGTGGAACCACTCGATGAAGTCCGGGTTGATCGTCATCGCGGGGATGAGCTGATCTGAACACAGCGGCCACTGGGCCTCGCACGCCAGCCCCGAGCCGGTCGCCGCGGTGTAGACGCCGAGCGCGAACAGCGTCAGCGTCATCCCCGTCGTCGCCGCCGCGTACCGCCTGAACGTCAACCACGCGGGCCGAAGACTCATTGTCGGAAGACGGGTGCGAGCGCACTTAGACCGTTCGGACACTCCAAGGGAGTGGGAAGCGGTGCGACCGGTCGTACGTCGCGATCGGTCGCGATCGGACGCCGACGGCGTCGCTCAGTTATCCCGGACATACCTCGCGAACATACCTCGCGGACGGTGACGCGTGCTACCCCGACAGCTCGCGTTTCGCGCGGCGGGCGCGCTCGGACATCTCCTCGTTGCCCTCGACGTCAGCGAGGGTCTCGACGGCCTCCAAGTTCCGGACCGCGTCGTCGAGGAACGAGAGCACGTCGCCGGTGTAGGCGTACACCATGTAGTCGTCCGTCATCACGTCGACGATCGCCTGCGGGCCGAGCCCCTCGGCGCGGAGTTCGAGGACGTAGCGCATGAACTTCTCCTCGGGACAGCCGCAGTAGGGGTTCGCCTGACAGCTGCAGTCGAGGAAGTCCTCGGCGAAATCGAGGATGCGATCGCGCGTCGTGGAGTCGAGTTTCGAGAGGCCGTCACCGCTGAACAACATGTCGAGCGTCGCCCCGGCGAAGGCCCCCTTGGGAATGTTCGTCTCCAGTTGGGAGGCGAGTTGCCGGTGGTTCTTCACGTATATCTTGTCGGTGAACGCCACGAGTGGTCTGTGATACGCCGGCTGGCAGTAAAAACGACGTGGTCGTCGGCGCGAGCCCCGACTCACGCAGACCGAGGTGAACCGACCGAATCGAACTCCGACCGAGGCGACCGATCGACGGACGCCACCGCGTCACACGGCCGTCCGGGAGTCGTAACGGTTATTTATCAAAGCGGGATAGATATCGACGCGTGTCCGGGTTAGGGTAGTGGACTATCCTTCAGCCTTGTGGAGGCTGAGACGCGGGTTCGATTCTCGCACCCGGACCTTCTCGCGAAGAGCAACACCGCGAGCCGCGAGGCTCCGCGGAGAAGCGAAGCAGAGAGCGCCGTGAGTGAACCCGAACCGAGTGCCGGCCTTATAAACCGATCTGCTCGCCGTCCGCCGGCACCAGCGTGTCTTCCGTCTCCGACCGGAGTTCCTCGCGGGAGAGCAAACAGTGATTGATCGCCTCCATGTGGACCACAGCGACTGCGGCGTCGGTGGCCTCCCGGACGGCGGAGACGCCCTCGATACCCATCGTTATCGGCTCGCCCTGATTGAACCGCGCAGCGCCGCCGTTGAGGACCACCGCGTCGGGCTCGAACCGGTCCAGCGTCTCCGCGACGGAATCGTACCAGACCGTGTCGCCGGCGAGGTACAGGATATCGTCGCCGACGAGGACGAAGCCAGAGACGGGACCCATCTGCTCGGCTAACTCCCCGTGACCGTGACGGCCGGGCGTCCGATGGAGCGTGACGCCCTCGAACGACACCGCGTCCTCGACGGGTCGCACGTCGGTGAACCCCTCGTCGACGAACGCCTCTGCCTCGGCGGGCTGACAGAACAGCGGGACCTCCGAGTCCAGTTTCTCCCTCGCCGCCTCGTCGAAGTGATCGGGATGTCGGTGGGTGACGATCACGGCGTCGTGTGACAGGTCGACGTCCGGCATCGGGACGAGCGGATTCCTCCGGTCGTTCGGGGTGTCGTCGATCGGTGGAAGCGAGCCTTGCGGCGCGAACAGCGGATCGACGAGAAAAGTCGTTTTGCCGACGGTCGCGAGGACCGTGGCGTTGCGAACGAGAGTGACGTTGACCCCAGTGGTGGGCATACGCGACCCTTCGACGGGCGACAGGTTGTGACTTGCGCCGCGATCGCTCGCTGTGGTTGAGTATCAGTGCGAGGAGAGACTCCGCGTTACGGGCTCACTTCGGGCGTCGCGAAGCCCACGCCGCCGGCCAGGATCGCGCTGCCGGCGAGGATCGTGGCGCCGAGCGTCACGAACCCGTCATCCGGATTCAGTCCGGCGATCGACGCCGCGACGTCCACGACGAACACCGTGACGAAGAGGCTCAGGATGACGAACGCAAGCATGACGATGCCACCGACCAATGCACTCGCTATCGAACCGAACGCGTCAAGAATTCCCATGTCATTTTCACGGTCACGTCCTCGCCGTATATAAGTGGTCATCGGACCCGGTTAGGGCCGTGAAACTCCGACCTCGCGGTTCACGATAATCTCGGCTCTGGACTAGGGGGCTGAGAGCCGTCTCGGCCCTGTGCGTCGGCGGCGACGCCATCGCCGCCCGCGAACGGCACGCGAAGTCAGCCGAAGATTCGCAGGAGACCGAGCAGCCACCGGGCCAGTTCAGAGCAGACGAAGAGGGCTCCCTCCGAGCGCGAGAGCCGTCGTCCCGACCACAGCGCCGCGACCATCAGCACCGTGAGGACCGTCAGCCAGACGAGCGTCTCGATCGCCGCGCCGCCGACCGCGAGCGGCCGGAGTAGCGACGCGATCCCGAGGATACCGAGAATGTTGAACACGTTGCTGCCGACGACGTTGCCGACCGACATGCCGACGTGGCCCTGGCGCATGGCGACGAGCGAGACGGCGAGCTCCGGCGTCGACGTGCCCGCCGCGACGATCGTCCCGCCGATCACCCAGTCCGAGACGCCGACGCCGCGTGCCAGAGACGACGCGGCCTCGACCATGAAATGTCCGCTGACAAGCACGACGGCCAGCCCGCCGACGAGCAGCAGCGCGTCGCGGGCGCGGTGCGAGAACCGCGTCGGAATCACGCCGGTGACCCGGGAGTCCGTGTACTCCGTCTCGATCGAGTGCGCCGTCGCCTCGTCGCGTATCAGATAGACCGTGTACGCGACGAACGCGCCGAGGAGGAGCGCTCCCTCGACGGCGGTGACGGTCCGGTCGAACAGGGCTGCGAATCCCACGAGCGTCGAGAGCACCAGCACGACGCCGTCCCGGTGGACGAGCGAGCGCTCGACCGGGATGACCCGAAGCAGTGACACCGCACCGAGGATGAACGCGAGGTTGTAGGCGTTCGAGCCGACGACGTTGCCGACGCCGATATCTCCCAGTCCCGCCAGCGCCGCGTCGACGGTCACGATCAGTTCGGGCGTCGACGTGCCCATCGCGACGATCGTCAGCCCGATCGTTAGCTCGCTGACGCCGAACCGCCGGGCGATCCGGACCGTCGAGTCCACGAGCGCGCGGGCGCCGATCCACAGGCCGATAATGGTGAGCGCGATGACAGCGATCTGGACAGTCGTCCCTCCGAGCATGTGCACGATCGTTCTCGAAAGACGATATTAAAGTCGACCCACTGGGCCGGACGCCATCGCCCCGGTTGCGTAACGTACCGTGTACTTATGTGTCGGTCGGCCGTCGTATCGACCGTCATGGAGGGACGTGGGTCGCCGTGAGACGACGGGATCTTATTCGCGCGGGAATCGCAGCCGGGACGGTCGGCGTCGCTGGCTGTGCGGCCGGCGGCGACGAGCCCTCGTTCACAGAGGGGTTCGAAAGCGGACTCGGCGACTGGGAGAGCGGCGCCGCGATCGGCCCGGAGGTCGAACTCGCCGACTTCGACTGGGAGGTCGACGTCTCCGACGTGGAGGCGGTCGCCGGCGAGCGCTCGCTCCGGATCTGGAACCAGGGCGACTACGACGACGGCGTCACCTGGGCCGTCCACCCGGTCCCGGTCGAGGCCGACGAAGCCTATCGGATCGAAGTGACCGGGCAGTTCTGGAGCGAGTCGGAGTCGTTCAACACCATTCGACACGCGCTGATGCGACTGGGGCCGGAGCCCCCGGAGGCGGAAGAGGACTTCCCCCAGCCGGGGCTGAACACGACCGATCTCGGCGAGACCCCCTACGGCGGCCTCCGCGACGCGTTGTGGCTCGCCGACGGCTGGCGCGAGTACTCCTTCGAGTGGACTACCCCGGTGCTGTCGACCGACACGCTCTACCTCGCCGTCGGCACGGCCGTGATCTGGGAGGCGGACGCGACGCACTACGTCGACGATCTGTCGGTCCGCGTCGAATCGCGATGAGTCGGGACGACGGCGCCCACGGAGACCCGAGCGAGACGCACCCGGACGCCGTCGAAGGAGACTCCGACGCGGACACCGCCGACACGATGCGGGAGCGGGCCGGCGAGAACCGACTGAAGCTCTGGCTCCTGTTGCGGGCGAACCGGCTCGTCGTCGCCGGGGCCCTGACGGTCGCCGTCTTCGTCGCGTTCGTCGCAGTCGCGTCGGGCCTCTCGCCGTCGCTCCCGGCGAAGGCCGGGGCGAGCGACCCGATCGAGACGCTGTTCTCCGCGATGATCACGGCCATCGTCACCGGCGCGACGCTGGTCGTCACGATCGGCCAACTCGTACTCACCCAGGAGAACGGCCCCCTCGGCGACCAGCGCGAGCGCATGACCGGCTCGATGGAGGTCCGGAATTCCGTCGCGAACCTGATCGGCGCGCCGGCGCCGACGGATCCGAGCGCGTTCCTCGCATCGATTCTCGACGCGTCGTCGGACCGTGCGGAACGCCTCCGAGAGTCGGTCCGCGACCGACACGAGGAGAACGAGGTCGATGCCCAATTCCGAGAGGACGTCGACGCGTTCGCCGACAGGACCGCAGAGAACGCCGACAAGGTACGGAGCCTGCTCGACGGCACGCGGTTCGGGTCGTTCGACGTTATCGCCGCGGCGCTGAACTTCGACTACGGTCGGAAGCTCGGCCGGATCGAGCGACTCGTGGACGAATACGGAGCGCGGCTAACCGATCGCGAACGCGACTTGCTCGACGAGTTGCGAGAGTCGCTGACGCTGTTCGCGCCGGCCCGCGAGCACGTGAAGACGCTGTACTTCCAGTGGGCGCTGATCGACCTCTCGCGGCTGATCCTGTACGCCGCGGTGCCGGCGTTGGTCGTCGCGGGGGTCATGGTCGCCGCCGTCGACAGCGGGACGTTCCCGGGGCAGACACTCGGATTCGACCACCTCACGCTCGCGGTCGGAGCGGCGTTCGCGGTCACGCTGCTCCCCTTCTCGCTTTTCGTCTCCTACGTGCTCCGGATCCTGACGCTCGCGAAGCGAACGCTGGCCATCGGGCCAATGGTGTTACGGGACGGGGACTAGCCGAGCGCGGCCGGTCTCGTAATCGTGGGAATGTCGCTTGCGACAGTATCAGGCGAGATTTTACTAGCAGACACGGTGAAAGTGAAATCCGGGGAGCAACGCTCAAAGCCCAAGAATCAATGTTTTATTTTGATTTATGATTGATATATAAATGTTAATGACGAGTAGTTGATTGCTCGGTAGAGTGACAACACACCGTTAGTGATCGTTCGTTTCAGAACGAAGGCAGATTCAGTCGCGTCATCCTAACTACTACTCATTAGTTACTGAACTGTTGAGCCAGCGTTGTCAACAGTACATCGAATTACATATGTTGCATATTGAATGTTCTTACGTGGTACTTGATAGAAGATAAAATAATGGCAAAACAACCGGTAATCATTGAATGTATACAGGAAATAACCCCGGATAAATGGAGAATGGCAAATATTAATACACCCCATATATAGAACATGAATCGCGGACAGAGACAAGAGAAATGACAAAGTTAGATGGGTTTCTGAGACGGGATGTACTGGGTGGAATCGGCGGCCTGACAGTGGCGGGACTGGTAAGTGGCACCGACCTCGCTCCCCATGAGAAACAGTCTGGACAGAAAAACTTCGCAGAAATCGCGTTCAGCGATCAGCAGTCGGACGGAACCTCCGTCACGGTGGACCGGACCTACGTCGAACAGGATGGGTTCATCACGATCCACACGTGGGATTTGGTTACCCAGCAGGACGGGGCTGGATCGCTAATTGGGGCGTCACGGTTGCTTGAAGCGGAGAATGGTAAGGGGACGGAGTATCTGAACGAGACCGTCGAGTTGTTCGATGCTGATACTGGCGTTTTGCCGGAGGTTGCGGAACAGGAGCGACTCGAGGAGGACCAGACGTTGATTGCGGTTCCCCACAGGGACATGGATCACAGCGGGGATTTCGATTCGTCCGTTGACGTTCCGTTCTCGAAGGGAAGTCGGATCCGGACTGACCTCCCGGCCGAGGGCGCAGTCAACGACGTCGCCGACGTGACACTCTAGCAGTACTGCTAGTCGTCGATCACGACGGGAATTATTCAGTCATCAACTATCTCTTGAGATCGGCGCGTCATGGGTAGAAAAATGTAGTTGAATTCGGGACTCTAAATACTATTCATAAATAGTTCTACTGACAATTGTGAAATGTCGCCCGCAACACTAACGACCGGTCTCATCTCCGGCGGCGTGCCGCGTCGACCGGGAAACCCTCGTGGCGGGCGGTCGCCTGCGCGGCGACGGGCGGATCGCGTGTGCGACCATATGTGACGCGCCTGGGTTCTCCGCGCTGTCATCGCTCCCATCGGGGAGTACTCGGGCGGGGACTGAGGGCGCGCATCGAGAGGTAGCCGGCGGACATATAAAAATGGGCTGACCGGCGACCCGGTCGGCCGCGAGCGAGTCACCGGTCAGTGGTGTCGCCAGCGGAATCGACGCGTATCCGAACGCACTTACGTCCCTGTGACGGACTCACGCGCAATGTCTGTACGAGTCGGCATCCTCGGTGCCACCGGCGCCGTGGGTCAGCGGTTCATCCAGTTGCTCGACGATCACCCGACGTTCGACCTCGCGGCCGTCACCGCGAGCGCGGACAGCGCCGGGAAAACCTACCGCGAGGCCGCCAAGTGGCGCGTGAATACGACGATCCCTGACGACGTCGCGGAGATGGAGGTCGCGGAGACGACGCCCGCGGGAGTCGCGGACGCCGACGTCGACCTCCTGTTCTCGTCGCTTCCCTCGGGGGTCGCCGCCGAGGTCGAGCCGGCGTTCCTGGACGAGGGGTACGTCGTCTCCTCGAACTCCTCGAACGATCGCATGGCGGCTGACGTCCCCCTCACGATCCCCGAGATCAACCCCGGCCACCTCGACCTCATCGAGGTCCAACGCGACGAGCGCGGCTGGGACGGCGCGCTCGTGAAGAACCCGAACTGCTCGACGATCACGATGGTTCCCACCCTCGCGGCGATCGACCAGTTCGGACTGGAGAGCGTTCGCGTCTCCACGCTCCAGGCGGTTTCGGGCGCGGGCTACTCCGGCGTCACCTCGATGGAGATCATCGACAACGCCATCCCGCACATCGGCGGTGAGGAGGAGAAGATGGAGACGGAGTCGCGGAAGCTCCTCGGCGAGTTCGACGGCGCGGAGGTCCACCTCCACGGCGCCGACGTCGCCGCCTCCTGTAACCGGATTCCCACCCTCGACGGACACCTCGAAAACGTCTTCGCCGAGTTCGCCGACGACCCCTCCGCCGACGACCTTCGCGAGGCGATGCGCTCGTTCGAGGGCGCCGGCTCGCTTCCGAGCTCTCCCGACCAGCTCATCAAGGTCTACGGCGACGACGAGCCGGAGCGCCCGCAGCCCCGCCTCGACCGCACGTACGCGAACGGTATGGGTATCGTCGCCGGCGGCGTGCAGTCGACCGACGCCGGCGCGAAGTACAACTGCCTCGCGCACAACACGATCCGCGGCGCGGCGGGCGCCTCGCTGCTGAACGGCGAACTGCTCGTCGAGGAAGGGTACGTCTAGACGGAGACGCCGAAGACGGAGACGCTCGAAACGGTCCGGAAGCGAGCGGCGGCGGCACGCCGCTGATTTTTAAGAAGACGAGAGCGACCGAACGGCCGCGGCCCTACTTTCCTTCGAACTCCGGCTCGCCGTCGCTCATGAACGCCGTGACGCCCTCCATGAGGTCGTCGGTGTTCATCACGTGGCCGAAGCCCATCGCCTCCACTTCGAGGCCGGCCTCGGCGTCGGTGCGGCCGGCGTGCATCGCGCGCTTCGTGTACTTCTGGGCGATCGGCGGGCCGGCGGCGAGCCCCTCGACCAGCTCTCGCGCGCGCTCGTCGAACTCGTCGTTGGGGATGACCTCATTGATGAAGCCGTACCCCTCCAGCGTCTCGGCCTCGTAGCGGTCGGCGGTGAAGATGATCTCCTTCGCGCGTCCCTCGCCGACGATCCGGGCGAGCCGCTGAGTGCCGCCCCAGCCCGGGAGAAGTCCGAGCTCGAGCTCGGTCTGACCGAGCTCCGAGCGTTCGGAGGCGACCCGCATGTCGGCCGCGGTCACGAGCTCCATCGCGCCGCCGAAACAGTAGCCGTCGATGGCCGCGACCACGGGCTTGTCGGAGTCCTCCAGCTTGCCGAACGTCTGCTGGCCCTGACGCGAGAGCTCGACGGAGTTGATCGGGTCCCCGCGGCCGGCGGCCATGCTCTGTAAGTCGGCGCCGGCCGAGAAGGCGCGGTCGCCGGCGCCGGAGAGAAGGAGGGCCCGTACATCGTCGTCGTCGTCCAGTCGGTCGATCGCGTCGGAAAGCTCGTCGAGCAGCTCCCCGTTGATCGCATTCATCCGGTGCTGGCGGTCGATCTCGACGTGGCCGACGCGATTCTCGACGGCGACGTTGAGCGTGTCGTACGCGGCGAGGGCGTCGTCCTCGGTCCCGGCGTCACCGCCCTCGGCGTCACCGTGGAACCCGCCCGCCTCGGCGGCGTCGCGGAGGTAGTCGGTGGCCTCGTAGCGCGCCTCGCCGGTCGCCTCGTGGAGGTCGTCGAGGACGTCGACGAGGTCGGCGAGCCCCTCGTTGTCGGCCAGCTTCGCGGGACCGTCAGGGAAGCCGGCGCCGAGTTTCACGGCGCGGTCGATCGCGGGCGCGTCGGCGACGTCGTTGCCGATCAGCCCCGCGACCTCGTTGGCCATCACGGCGAGCAGTCGCTTCTTGACGTCCGCATCGATCGCGTCCGAAGGAATCTGTGCGCCCTCGCCGTCCTCGTAGTCGTAGAACCCGGAGCCGGTCTTTTTTCCGATCTCATCCGCGTCGACCTTCTCGACGAGCAGCGGGCAGGGACGATACGCCTCGCCGAGCACCTCGTGCATGTAGTCGAGCACGTGGTACCCCACGTCGATGCCGACCTGGTCGGCGAGCTCGAACAGGCCCATCGGGAGCCCCATGTCGAACTTCGTCGTGGAGTCGACCGCCTCCATCGTGGCATCGCCGGACTCGACGATCCACGCCGCCTCGTTCATCAGCGGGACGATAATGCGGTTGACGATGAAGCCGGGGCTGTCCTTGCGAACGCGGACGGGGGTCTTCCC
Organism: Halorubrum wangae; assembly: GCF_051194135.1. Taxonomy (NCBI): domain Archaea; kingdom Methanobacteriati; phylum Methanobacteriota; class Halobacteria; order Halobacteriales; family Haloferacaceae; genus Halorubrum; species Halorubrum wangae. The sequence goes on from NZ_JBLZNH010000004.1 coordinate 217,949, forward strand.
CATCGACTCCGCGAGCCCTTCTACCAGTTCGAGGGTGTCCTCCGAGGTGTGCTTCCCGGAGATGACCTCGACGAGGTCCATCCGCACCGGCGGGTTGAAGAAGTGCATGCCGCAGAAGCGCTCGGGGCGGTCAGTCACCTCGGAGAGTTCGGTGATAGAGAGGCTGGAGGTGTTGGTGACGAAGACGGCCTCGTCGGGCGCGTACTCGACGACCTCGTCGTACACGTCTTTCTTGATCGCCATCTTCTCGGGGACGACCTCGATGACCACGTCGGCGTCGGCGAGCGAGTCTTCGAGGTCAACGAAGGCCTCGACCCGGTCGAGCGCTGCGTCGGCCTCGTCGTCACTGATGCGATCCTTCTCGGCGAGCTTTCCGAGCGACCACTCGATCTGATCGTAGCCGTTCTGGACGAATTCCGATTTGATGTCTCGCAGGGCTACGTCGTAGCCGGCGAGCGCGGCCACCTCCGCGATGCCGTGCCCCATGTTTCCGGCGCCGAGGACCGTCACATGCTGGACGTCTTCGAGTTGCATACTGAAATGGTCGGAACCGTCATGGTTGAACGTTTCCATCTTCCAAACGAGAAACTCGCGGTAAGTTTATCAAGCGCGGGAGCGGGGTCGAAGCGCGGTCACCGCCGCGACCGAAACGGTCGGGTGGCTTCGGTTCGTGGGAAGACACGATGAACGAGCACGTCGCGGCGACGCTCCGCGAGGATCCGACGATGGCCGCGCTGATCGACCGGCACGGCCCGCTCCCGATCGAGGCTGCGGACGACGAGTTCGCGCGCCTCTGTACCTCGATCGTGAACCAACAGCTCTCGACCGCCTCCGCGGCGGCCATCCACGAGCGTTTCGTGGGAGTCCTCGGCGGCGATCCGACTCCCGACCGCGTGCTCGCGGCCGACGAGGACGCCTTGCGGGAGGCGGGGCTCAGCGGGACGAAAGTCGAGTACCTCCGCGAGGCCGCCGGCGCGTTCCGGGACGGCGACCGCGACCTGACACGCGAGGGGTTGGCGGACGCGAGCGACGAGGCGGTCGTCGAGGCGCTCACCACGATTCGGGGCGTCGGCGAGTGGACCGCGCGGATGTACCTGATCTTCGCGCTCGGTCGCGAGGACGTGTTGCCGCTCGGCGACCTCGCGGTGCGAAAAGGCATCGAACAGGTGTACAACGACGGTGCACCGCTGTCGCGAGCGGAGATGCGCGACATCGCCGAGACGTGGCGTCCCTACCGAAGCTACGGGACGCGCTACGTCTGGGCGGAGTACGAGTCGTAGCCGGTGCGCTCTCGGAGCGGCTACTCCTCTTCTAAGATCTCGTTGGCCTCGTCGCTCTCAGCTTCGTCGGCGTCGACGCGCCGCCGGACGTCGACGCGGTAGTCGCTGAGGATGTCCCGGCCGAGGAGGAGGGGGTACTCCATATGGCCGCGGTCCTCGACGCTCGCGGTGACGGTGTGCTGGTTGCCGCCGATGCCGATCACGAGGTCGACGACGGGGCGGGCCTTCCCGCCCTTCACGCTGCCCGATTTGACCCGAGTCATGCTCTTGATCGGGCCGGCACCGATGTCGGCGGCGAGTTTGGTGTCGATGCTGGTGCGGGTCGCGCCCGTGTCAGACTTCGCAAGCGCCTGCGTGGAGCCGGAGGTGCCGGTGACGACGACCTTTTCGATGTAGCCGATGTCGGGCTGTTCGGTCGGGATCGTCTTCGGCCGCGGCGCGCAGGAGGGCCGCGAGTCGTCCAGCGTGGCGGCGATGCGCTCGACGTCGTCGTCGTCAACCTCACCGTCGACGGTCTCGATCGCGAGCTTGGCGATGTGCGGCGCGGGGCTCGTGCCGGTCGCCTCGTAGAGCCCTTTAAACCCGGCCGTCGGATTCACTTCCAGCACGTACCAGCCGTCATACCCCTCGACGAGGTCGACGCCGGCGTAGTCGAGGTCCATCACGTCGGCCGCGTACAACGCGGTCTCGGCGGCCTCTTCCGGCATGTCGTCGGTCGCGTCCTCGACCGCGCCGCCGAGCGCGACGTTGGTCCGCCAGTCGCCCTCGGGGGCGTAACGGTACATCGACCCGACGATCTTGTCGCCCACGATGTAGACGCGCAGGTCGCGGTGCTTCTCGTCGTTGCGGTCGATCAGCTTCTGGAGGAACGCCTGCCGGTTGCCGACCTTCGGGTTTACCCGCTCGGTGAGGTCGACCTTCCACGTGCCGCCGCCGTGCGTTCCGATGGCGGTCTTGTACACGCCGACCTCACCGAAGCGCTCGCGCCCCTCGTTGAGCCTGTCGTTCGACAGCGCGAGCAGTGCGTCGGGGACGCGGATGTTCCAGTCGGCGAGCGTCGCCGCCGTCGCGAACTTGTGGATCGACGCGAGCACGGCGTCCGGCTCGTTTAGCATGGGTCGGATCCGCTCGAACGTCTTCGCCAGCCCCAGCAGCTCTGCGGGCTGGTCGGTGTTCGAAAGGAGCAGCCGGTTCGCGATGACGTCGACGGACGGCTCGACTGAGACGTCGCCGTCCTCGACGCTGATCGCGACGTTCTCCTCGCGGAGCCAGACGGGCTCGTGACCGAGGTCTTCGACCGCGTTGCAGATCGCTTTCGTTTCCTTGCTGTTGTGCAGCGACAGCACTCCCACGCGAACTGGGTCCGAACTCATGGATCTACCTGCGCGTGCCGCTGTAAAAGTTGGTCCGATTCGGCGCCGCCGACGTCAACGGTGCCGGTTCGCGTTTCACGCATCCCGTTGTCGGGCGTTTCGCCGGGTGATAGCCGGGTCGTCATATATAAACACGCTCACCTGCTCGCTCGTAGCATGAGCGACGACCGGATGTTCACGTACAACGGGGGGTCGGTGCCGCCCGGCGAGACGCAGAACATCCGATACGGTATCAGCGAGACGTACCTCGGCGACCCGGTTCGTATCCCCGTGACCATCGTTAACGGCGAACGCGACGGCCCGACAGTGTTCCTCACCGCGGCAGCACATGGCGACGAGCTCAACGGGATCGAGGTGGTCCGGGAGGTCGCCCACGAGTGGGACCTCTCGAACCTCGCCGGGACGCTCGTCTGTCTCCCGGTGCTCAACGTCCCCGGGTTCATCGCACAGCAGCGGTACCTCCCGGTGTACGACCGAGACCTCAACCGCTCGTTCCCCGGCGAGGCCGGCTCGACGAGTTCGAAGCGCATGGCCAACCAGATCTACTCCAACTTCATCGCGCCCTGCGACTTCGGACTCGACTTCCACACCTCCACCCGTGGTCGGACGAACATGCTCCACGTCCGAGCGGACATGGCCGACGCGGGCGTCCACCGGCTCGGCATGGCGTTCGGCTCGAAGGTGATCATCGACAGCGACGGACCGAGCGGCACCCTCCGAGGCGAGGCGACGGCCGCCGGTATCCCCACGATCACGATAGAGATGGGCGAGGCGCACCGCTTCCAGCGGCCCCTCATCGACGACGCGCTCGAAGGCGTCCACTCCGTCTTCGCCGAGTACGGACTGCTCGAAACAGACATGGTTCGCTGGCCCGGCTGGCGGACGATCGTCGCCGGTGCGGGCGAGAAAACGTGGCTTCGCGCTGACTCGGGGGGCATCGTCGACACGCACTACGAAAGCGGTTCGCTCGTCCACGAGGGCGAACGGATCGCGACGATCACCAACCCCTTCAAAGAGGACGCGGTCGCCGTCGAGGCCCCCTTCACCGGGCTGCTCATCGGGCTACTCGAGAACCCTGTCGTCTATCCGGGTAACCCCCTCTGTCACCTCGTCGAAATCGACGAGGCGGTCCGGCGTGCGATCGAGACGGGGAACGAACCGAAACCGGTCGGACAGCCGGACGCGGCGGACTGACAGCCGCGGAGACCGGCGAGGTGTCGGACGGAGCCGCGCGCCACGACTCCGTCTCAGTCCAGATCGATCGCCACGTCGTGTTGGAGTCCGGCCGCCTTCACCGTATTATAAAGGAGCATCGCCCGCGTCATCGGGCCGACGCCGCCGGGAACCGGCGTGATCGCGCCGGCGACCGCTTCGGCCGACTCGTAGTCGACGTCGCCCACCAGTTCGTACCCCTTCTCGGTGTCCGCGTCGACGCGGTTGATCCCTACGTCGACGACCGCCGCGCCCGGTTTCAGCATCGAGCCGTCGATGAACTCCGGGATGCCGGCGGCGGCGATGACGATGTCCGCGGTCGCGAGTTTCCCCTCGAGGTCTCTCGTCCGGGAGTGACAGACGGTCGTGGTCGCGTTCCCGACCGGCCCCTTCTGGATCAGGAGGTTCGCCATGGGCTTCCCGACGATGTCCGATCGACCGACGACGACCGCGTCCGCCCCCTCCGTCTCCACGTCGTACGCCGCGAGGAGTTTCTGGACGCCGTGCGGCGTGCAGGGCTTAAACCGGGCGTCACCGGCGACGAGCCGGCCGACGTTCTCCGGATGGAAGCCGTCCACGTCCTTCTCGGGATCGATCCGCCGGAGGACGCTCCGCTTGTCGACGTGGTCCGGGACGGGAAGCTGAACCAGAATCCCGTGGACGTCGTCCCGATCGTTGAGATCGTCGATGGTGTCGTACAGCTCTGCGGCCGGCGCGTCGGCATCGATCTCGACGTGGACGCTTTCGATACCGACCTCCTCGCAGTCGCGCTGTTTCATCGAGACGTACGTCTCGCTTGCGGGGTCGTCGCTCATCAGGACGGTGGCGAGGCCGGGCGTCACGCCGGCCGCCTCCAGCGTCTCGACGTGTGCGGTAACCTCGTCGCGCACGTCGGCCGCGACGGACTCCCCGTCGATGATCTCGGTCATGCCAGCCCGTCGTCGTCGCCGACGTAAAAGTGACGCGGGATCGTGGTCATTGAACCCTCCTAATCCTGTTTTTGATCCGTACCCGTGGATCGAACGCACCGAGAACGGCTACTCGGGGAACAGCCTACTCGGGGAACAGCTCTTCCTCGCGCTCGACGGCGTCGATGGCGGCTGTCTCGTCGGCCGTCAGTTCGAGGTCGGCGGCCGCGAGGTTCGCCCGAAGGTGGCGCTCGCTCGACGCCTTCGGGATCGTCACGACCGGCTCTTTCGCGGTCGCCCACGCGATCGCAACCGCCTCCGGCGTCGCGTCGTGCGCCGCTGCAACCTCGCGAACGGCGTCGATCTCGCGCACCCGACCACCGGCCAGCGGCGAGTACGCGACGACGGTGTAGCCGTGTTCTCGGGCGTGGTCCAGCAGCGCCGGCTTATAAAATAGCGGATGCAGCTCTGTCTGATGGGCCGCCAGTGGCGCGTCGAGGACGTCGATAGCGCGGTCCAGTTGCTCCGGATCGAAGTTCGAGACGCCGACGTTCCGCACGACTCTCTCGTCGACCAGCCGATCGAGTTCGGGGAGGGTCTCGGCCGGAGCGTACGCGCCCCGCGGCCGGTGGACGTACAGCAGGTCGAGTGTCTCGACGCCGAGCAGGTCGGCGCTCTCGCGAGCGGTCGGGCCGACGTCGTCCGCGCCGAGGTCGTCGATCCACAGCTTCGTCGCGACCGTCACGTCCTCGCGGCTCACTGCGTCGGCCCCGGCAGCGTCGCCGGGCGTCTCACGCTTGTCGAGCCAGGCGGTGAGTCCCTCGCCGACGACCGACTCGTTGCCGTAGATTCGGGCGGTGTCCAGGTGACGGTAGCCGACCGAGAGCGCGGTCGCGACCGTCTCGGGATCGTCTATCCCCATCGTGCCGAGCCCGACGGGCGGGAGGTTCATATCGGACTGTCCGCCGATCGGAACAAAAAGCGTCCGCTTCCCGCGCTCGTCGCCCCGTCGCTCACCGACGCGTGCCGCCGTCCGGGTCCACGGGCGCGCGCCCACAGATGCTCACGAGGTCGTGGAGGTCGTCGATCTCGTACGTCGGCTGACACGAGAGCTCCGTGGAGCGACGGTGCGGTCGGCGGACGAACGCGGAGTCGATGCCCGCGTTGTCGGCGGCGAGCACGTCGGATTCGTTGTCGCCGACGAACAGCGCCGTCTCGGCGCCGAGGTCCTCGAGGGCGCGTTCGAGGTAGTACGGCGACGGCTTCTTCCGCGAGAGGCTGGCGATGGAGGGTTCCCGGCCGTACGCCACCTCGAACTGTCCGGCGAGGTCGAAGTGGTCGAGGACGGCGTCGACCGTCGCCTGTTGGTTCGACGAGACCACCGCGAGCGGCGCGTCGAGGTAGCGGAGCGCGTCCACGTCATCGTACGGCGTCTTTCGGCCCTTCCGGGCCGCGTCGAGCTGCGCGGTCGCGGCCACCTCGTCGCGGACGCGCCAGAACTCCACCGGATCCACCCCGTAGCGCTCGCAGATATCGACGAGTGTCGCGGGGTCGACGCCGATGGCGACGTCGTCGACGTGGGCCAGGTCCGGGTCTTCGACGCCGAGGCTCACGAACGCGTCCCAGGCGGCCTCCCGGAGCGTATCGAACGGAGTCCGACCGACGAGGACACCGTCCTTGTCGAGGACGACGGCGTCGTACACGCCCTCCTCTCCGTGGGTTACCGGCAAAAGCCTTTCAGTGGTGTTCGACACCGTGGGCGCGGGAACGGTCTCAACACGTATGACGACCCCCGCACTTTCAATACCCGGCGCGACCAACCTAGAGATTGGACCATGAATATTGTTGATATCGCGGTGTCGGAATACGTCGAGGTCGACGTGGACGAGCGACTCGCCAAGGTCCGGTCCATCTTCGAGCGCGAGAATCCCAAGGGGATCATCGTCACCGAAGACGGCGAATACGTCGGCGTAGTCGGGGAGAAGCAGCTCATGCGCTCACGCATGGAAGACGACACGAAAGTGTCGGCAGTGATGAAGCCCGCGCCTTCTGTCGACCGTTACGAGGACGTGCGGGAGACGGCCCGTCTCCTCGTAGAGGGCGACGTGAAGATCGCTCCCGTGTACGAGGGCGAGAAGCTCTACGGAATCGTTACGGTTGACCAGATACTCGAAGCGGTCCTCGACAGCCTCGACGCGATCACCGTCGGGCAGGTCGTGACGGAGGACGTGATCGGGATCAACGAGAAGGACAGCGTCGGGCGCGCGATCAACCGCCTCCGCGAGAACGGCATCTCTCGGCTTCCGGTCCTCGACGAGGACGGCCAACTGGTCGGCGTCGTCACCACCAACGACATCGTCGAGTTCGTCGTGCGCGACCAGGAGCGACAGGGTAGCGGCGACCGCGCCGGCGACATCGACCGAATGCTCGACATCCCTGTGTACGACATCATGTCGAGTCCCGTCGTCACCGCGACCGCCGACGAGACCGCACAGGCTGTCGTCGAACGCATGTTCGACAACCACGTCTCCGGGCTCGTCGTTACGCCCGAGGGCGGCGACACCGTCGCCGGGATGGTGACGAAGACCGACGTGCTCCGGGCGCTCACGTTCACCGAGCAGGACTCGATGGACGTCCAGATCACCAACGTGGACCTCCTCGACACGACCAGCCGCGAACACATCGTCAAGTCGATCGAGCAGGTCGCCGACAAGTACGCGGCGATGCATGTCATCCACGCGCACGTCCGGCTTCACGCGCACAAGGAGAAGCTCCGCGGCACGCCCCTGATCCAGTGTCAGATCCGACTCCGGACCAACGAAGGGCAGGTCGGCGGCTCGGGCGAAGGGTACGGGGCGGAACACGCCTTCCACGTCGCGCTCGACAAGCTGGAGCGTAACGTCCTCGAGATCAAGGGAGTCAACGCAGACGAGGAGTACCGCGGGCAGCTGCTTCGCAAACTCGGCGAGCTGTAACGCGCTGACCGACCACCGGCCGGACTGAGACGACTGAACCGATTCCGGTCGGCCACTTCTACCGTTTTTCCGTCCGTCGAACGACCTCGCGCGAGCCGGTCTCCTAACCGCGTCAGCCGAGGCGGGAGCGCCGCTCCAGCGCTCCGGAGCCGGGCGCGGCATCGCCGAATTCGATCGTGTCTGGAGCGCCGCCCGAGACGTCCGACTCGATGGGTTCTTCGACGCTCTCGGGCCAAAAGCCGCCGATCACGGATACTGGTGCGGTTACCGGGACGAGGAGTCACGCAGTCACGGGCGGGATCGCCGCTCTTCAGAATCGGTCCGCCCGGTCACTCAGTACGGATTCCGGTGGAGGATGAGCGTACGTCTCATGTACAGGACGATCCTTCCGACGGGAGGTCTCGCCGGAGATCTCGCTCACGCGTCCGCGCCTTCGGCGAGTCCGTCGTCGACGATCTGGAAGGTGACCGAGTCGCCGGCGGGCTTCGAACGGTGCTTCTCGAGCGTGGCTCGGCGGTTCCCGCCCCGGAACCGGTCGACCCGGAGGATAGCGCCGGTCCAGTGGTTGAGGGTGTTGCCTCCGAGCGCGCGGTCGCGGTCGGAGTCGAGGTCCGTGAACACCTGGTTGGTGATCACCACGGCCAGGTCGTGGCGGCGCGCCAGCGAGAGGAGATGCGTCACCTGTTTGGCGACCTTCCGGAGCGACTGCCCGCCTTCGGTGTCGTCGGCTCGCTCCAGTCGGTAAAAGCCCGTCGCGGAGTCCAACACGATCAGCTCGACCTCCTCGGCGAGTTCCTCTGCGTCGCGGACCGCCTCCCGCTGACCCTCGAAGTCGTACGCCTCGGAGATCACCAGCCGCGACGCTATCTCCTCGACCGTGTCGTCGATGTCGGGGTCCGCGGCCCGACCCGCGGCTAGCTGTTCGAATCGGTCGATCGAGAGTCCCTCGGTGTCGATATACAGGGCGCGGTCGCCGGCGGCGGCCACCTCCACCGCCGCGGCGAGCGCGAGATTCGTCTTCCCCGCCGCAGGCGGGCCGTACACCTGCGTGACGACCCCCCGCTCGAACCCACCACCCAACAGTTCGTCGACCGGTCGACAGCCGGTCGAAATCGGATCGCTCACTACGAGACGTGTTGCTCGCGTTTGTATTTAAAGGGTCGATCGCGGCGGCGCACCTTCGAGAGCAGACGGTCGAACGCGTCGCTCGGCGTGTGAATAATTGCGAAAGAACGGAACTGCCGCCGGTCTCAGTGACCGGCGGCGGAGTCCGGTAATGCGGGCGGACGCGGTGTCCGCGGTAGAATCGTTAGTTGCGCGTCAGGTTCGTCGCGCGAGGTCCCTTGGGGGACGACTCGATATCGAACTCGACCTCCTGGCCCTCCTCGAGGTCCGGGCCGCCGACGTCTTCCATGTGGAAGAACACGTCCTCGTCGTCGTCGAGATCGCCGTCGTCAGTCGAAATGAAACCGTAGCCGCCAGTGTCGTTGAAGAAGTCAACCTTACCGTTTGCCATTGCAAGCTAACGTACAGGCCTTCGGGGGATAACCCTTGCGAGGGTCGTGGTACCACGACCGTCGTGGGTGGCGTTCTCGGGATCGATCCCGCGGATCCGGTCTCGGGCTAACGCGCGCCCGCGAGAGTAACACGGGGGCGCCTCCGTTGTGGGAGTACACCGCTCTTTTCAGACAGATAGCCGGAATACGGCCTCCTTCGGCTGTGTTCACCGCGTGCCATCAGCCGCGAGGTTCATTTACGAGCGTCCGCGTAGGTACGACCAAGAGACATGGATCGCCGCACCTACCTGCGGTCGTTCGCCGTGACCGGGACCGCAGCCGCCGCCACCGCGTCCGCCGGCTGCCTCGGCGTGTTCGGAGACTCCGGCGCCGAGGGGACGGTCCTCGGACCGCCAGAGTTGGACCTGAGCGAGGCGTCGCATCCGAGCTACGGCGACGAAATGCCCGATTTTACCGTCCCCGACCCACTCACGGGCGAGGACGTGTCGGTCGCTGACTTCGAGGGCGAGCGCGCCGTGTTGTGGACGTCCTTTTATACAAACTGCCCCGACGGCGTCTGTCCGGCGCTCATTCTCCGGCTCCGTCGCGCGCAGGCGTTCGCCGCCGAGGAGGGGTACGGCGACGACATCGCGTTCCTCGCCCAAACGTTCGATCCGGAGCGTGACACCGCCGCCGTCCTCCGAGAGTACGCCGGACAGCAGGGCGTCGACCTCGACGCGGGCAACTGGCACTTCCTCCGCCCGGAGAGCTACGAACGCAGCCAGGAGCTGATGGATGAGCAGTTCGGACTCGTGATCGAGAAGGTGGACGCCGACCACAACGAGAATCTGGAGTATCAGTTCCCGCACTACGGGCTGATCATCCTCGCGAACGAACGGGGAATCGTCGAACGGGCGTACCCGAGGGGGCCGCAGACGGATATCGAACGGCTCGTGAGCGACTTCGAGCAGGTGATCACCGCGTGAGGCGCCGCCACCTCTTGGCTGGGATCGCGAGCGTCGGCGCCCTCGGCGGGGCCGGCGCGGTCGCCACCGGGAACACGCCGCGTGCGCTCGGACTGGGGAGCGGCGGCGCGCAGCCGGTGGAGCCGACGACGATACAGACCATCGACGCCCCGGGGAGCCGCGACGGTGAGGTGACCGTTCCCGCGGACGGACGGCCCACCTTCGTCGACTTCTTCGGGACGTGGTGCCCCCCGTGCGCAGAGCAGATGCCGGACCTCGCCGCGGCGCACGACCGCGTCGGCGACGAGGTCCTGTTCGTCTCGGTGACGACGGAGGACGTCGGCGGCGCGGTGAGCGAGTCGACGGTGGCCCAGTGGTGGCGTGAGCACGACGGCGACTGGCTGGTGGCGGCGGACGTCACCGCCGAACTGGCGGCGAAGCTCGAGGTGGGCGGGTACCCCACCGCGGTCGTACTCGACGCAGACGGACGGATCGCGTGGAGCGACTCGGGCGTCCACTCGGCGGATCGACTCGTGGAGGCCATCGACGGCGCGACGGATCGATGACCGCCGTCTCGCTCGCGACCAACCTCCCGTTCGCCGTGGCCGCCGGCGTCGCGACGTTCTTTTCGCCGTGTGCGTACCCGCTGCTGCCGGGCTACGTCGGGTTTTACGTGAACTCCGTCGACGCCGACGACGCCTCGGTGACCGGCGCGGGCGTCCGAGGGCTCTCGGCCGCGGTCGGGGTGTTGGCGACGTTCGCGCTCCTCGCGGGCGCGACGGTCCGGATCGGCCAGTCGACGCTGTCGAACATCACCGTCTTCGAGACGCTCGTCGGTGGGCTACTCATCGTGTTCGGACTGCTCGTCGTCGCCGGGCGGGCGCCCTCCGTGTCCGTCTCGCTGCCGAAGCGGCGGTCGAGCGTCCTCGGGTTCGGACTGTTCGGCGCGGGGTACGCGCTGGCCGGCGCGGGCTGCGTCGCGCCGGTCTTCCTCGCCGTCATCGCGCGCGCCATCGCACTCCCCGGCGACGCGGCCGTGCTCGTCCTCTCCGTGTACGCCGGCGTCGTCGCGGTGCTGATGGCCGCCACGACCGTCGCGACGGGAGTGGGGCTGATCAGCAACGCCAACCGAGTGATGGCCCACGCCGGGAGCTTCAAGCGGCTCGCCGGCGCCGTGATGGTGGTCGCCGGCATCGGACAGCTGTACCTCTCGCTCGTCGTGTACTGATTTCCGTCGCGATCCGGGAGGTCCCCGCTACTCATCGTTCGCCGGCGTGTCGGCCGACAGACACGCATATCCGTCTGGGCGTCCTTATTGGGCGTCATGGTTAGCACGCGACGGCGGTATCTCCGCGGCGTCGGCGTCGGCTCGGCGCTCCTCGTCGGGAGTGCGGGCTGTCTCGGCCGCGACCCACAGAACGGTGACGGGCCGAATGGCGACGGGCTAAACGGCGACGGATCGGGCGGCGACGGTGCGAACGGAACGCGTCCGGAAGGGACGGGCGGACCCGGGGTCACGATCGTCTCGGTCGACGGGCTCGATGACTTCCCCGTGTCCCCCGCCGTCGAAGTCGTCCGGGAGGCCGCGACGGAATCGGCGCCGCCGCGGCTCAGGACGGTCCTCGAAAACACGAGCGACGAAACCGTCACCGTCGGCGAAGGGCGGGCGGTCCACCTGGAGTACGTGAGCGACGACTCCGGCGACCTCGTGTTTCTTCCGGCCGAGGGAGAGTTTCCTGCCGAACCCGGGTGCTGGCGGCTCACCGACACCGTGGCCACCACCCAGGAGTACCGCACCATCGATATCGACGCCGGCGGATCGAGCGAGCGGTTAATTGATCTCTACGCGACGCCCGGCGAGGACGCCTGCCTCCCGGTGGGCGAGTACCGATTCGAAACGACCGTCTCGATCGGTCGGCCGGATTCGGAGGCCGGTCCGTCGGGCACGTGGAGCCTCACGATCCTCTTGGAGTGAGAGCGTCGGACCCCGAGGCAACGGCCCGAACATCACAAACATTCATATTCGAAAGCGGATAATTCACCCGTAGCCGAACCGTTCGGTTCGGTCCCCGCACATGAATTTAGATCAGTTCACAGCCGAGAACGCACCGACCGAGAACGGTGAACGGTTTCAGCGCGAGAACAGCTACACCCTCGACGTCGACGTCGACGGGACCGTGATGGCGAAGGCCGGCTCGATGATCGCATACACCGGCGACGTCTCGTTTACCGGGAAGGCGTCCGCCGAGGGCGGTATCACTGGGTTCCTCAAGCAGGCCGCGACCGGCGAGGGGACGCCGATCATGGCCGTCGAGGGTCGGGGTCACGTCTACTTCGCCGACGACCGAAAGAAGGTGCAGGTCATCGAACTCGACGCCGGCGAGTCGATCACGGTCAACGGCGAGGACGTGCTCGCGTTCGATGAGTCGCTCTCCTACGAGATCAGCACTATCGACAGCCTCGCCGGATCGTTCGCCGGCGGGTTCAGCAACGTCTTCCTCGAAGGCCCGGGATACGTCGCGCTCACCACTCACGGTGACCCGATCGTTCTGGAGACGCCGGTGGCGACGGACCCCAGCGCGACCGTCGCGTGGGCCGGAACGTCCCCCAGCGTCGAGGTTAATCGCAGCCTCTCGGACATGGTCGGCCAGGAGTCCGGCGAACGGTACCAGATGCGATTCGACGACGCGGACGGGTTCGTGGTCGTTCAGCCGTACGAGGAACACGTCTGATCGTCACTCGACAATGACCGACGGCCGCGACGGACCGATCGCCGACCGCGAGGTCTAACCTGCTCCCGACCGCGACGAAGGCCAATATCCGCCCACCCGGCTCGCACGGATCAGAGCTGGGGTCACCGAGGCGGTCGGCGTCCCGGTCGAGACCGATTTCGAAGCGACATGACCGACGAGACACACCGCCCTCCGACCTTGATCGCCCACCGTGGGTTCGCCGGCGAGAACCCGGAGAACACCGTGTCGGCCGTCGAGCGAGCCGCGAGCCGCGGAGCCGACTGGGTCGAGGTCGACGCCGTACCTACCGGCGACGGTGACGTGGTCCTCATTCACGACGCGAGGCTCTCCGCCCGCGACGGTCGCGGACTCACCGACGCGACGGGCGTCGTCTGGGAGACGGACACCGCGACGGTCACCGACGCCGAGGTGCTCGCCAGCGGCGAGACCGTACCGCTGCTCGCGGACGTGCTCGACGCGGTTCCCCCCGCAGTCGGCGTGAACGTCGAACTCAAGAATCCCGGCCGGTGGGACCTCCGTCCCGGGGAGAAGCTCCGCGGCGAGACGCTCGTCGAGCGGACGGCGGTCTGGCGCCCCTTCGTCGACCGCGTGCTCGACGTGGTCGAAGACGTCGAACACGACGTCCTCTGCTCGTCGTTCTGCGAGGGAGCACTCGCGGCGGTCCGGGAGGCGTCGTCGCTGCCGGTCGCCCCGTTGGTGTCGGACTCGATCTCGGACGGACTCGCGATCGCCCGCGAGCACGACGCGGCGGCGATCCATCCGCCCGTCGACGCGATCCGAGGGACGCCCTTCTTCGACGCGGGGCGGTTCGGCGACCCCGAGGCCGACGCCGACAGTGAGTCGCTCGTCGCCACCGCGCACGAGGAGGGGCGCGCGGTGAACGTCTGGACCGTCGAGACGTGGTATCAAGCGGACCGACTCGCAGCGGCGGGCGTCGACGGCGTCATCGCCGACTACTCGACGCTGTTACGCGACTGAGCGCTCCTTCCCGACCCGGTTATCGGGACGCCAGCCACGCGGCGAAGTCGCCTCTGAGGAACCCAACGTAGTCGGCGATTCCGAGGGACAGCGAGACGATCACGACGATGGCGATCGGAACGCGGACGATCCATATCCACGCAATCCCGAGTCTGCCGATGTCGCCGATTCCGACCGCCAGTTCGTCGCGAGCCACGTCCGGAATCACCCAGCCGACGAACAGCGCGAGGAGCAGCGCGCCGAGCACGAGCAGAATCCCGTCTGCGAGTTTGTCGTACAGGTCAAGGAATATCAGGTCGATCGTCACGGGGACGCCGAGCAGGAAGGCGGCGACCCCGACGGCCGACGCGGCAGGAACACGGCCGACGCCGACCTCGTCGATCAGGTACGAGACGAGCACCTCGAGGATGCTGATCGCGGAGGAGAGCGCCGCGGTCCCCACCATCGCGAAGAACACGATCCCGATGATCCGTCCGCCGGGGATACCGGAGAACGCCGTGGTGAGGCTCACGAAGACGGCGCTGGCGCCGGGACCGCCCGGCTCGATCCCGGCCGCGAACAGGAACGGGAAGACGACGAAGCCGACGATCACTGCGATGAGCGTGTCGAGTGCGACGATCACCGCTGCGTCCGACGCGAGGTTGCGGTCCTGCCCGAGGTAGGACGCGTACGTGATCATCACGCCCATCCCGAGCGACAGTGTGAAGAACGCCTGTCCGGCGGCGGCCGGCAGGATGCTCGTCCAGTTCGCGGCGAGGTAGCCGAAGTCCGGCGTGAGGTAGTAGGCGTAGGCCGTGCCCGCGGCGTCGAGCGTGAACGCGTACGCCGCGAGACCGACGAGCAGCACGATGATCGCCGGCACCATCACCTTCACGCCGAGTTCGATGCCGTTCCGAACGCCGGCGGCGATGATCGCGATGACGACCGCCATGAACACGGCGTGGAACAGCAGGGAGTCGAGACCGGTCGAGACCGATCCGAACAGCGCGCCGGCCTCCTCGGCGCCGGCGAGCGCGTACCCCTCCGTGATCCCGATCAGCGTGTATCGGAGGAACCAGCCCGCGACGACGCTGTAGTACGAGAGGATGACGAAACCGATCGCGACGAACAGCCAGCCGAGGGAGGTCCACGCGCCGTCGCCGAGTTCTCGCATCGCGCCGACCGGGTTCAGGTTCGTGTGCCGTCCGATCACGAGCTCGACGAGGATGGCCGGGAAGCCGATCAGTGCGACGAAGAGCAGATAGACGAGGAGGAACGCGCCGCCACCCTCCTGACCGGTGATGAACGGAAACCGCCACACGTTCCCGAGTCCGACTGCGCTACCCACCGCTGCGAGGATGAATCCCGCTCGGGTCGCCCATGTCTCGCGTGCCATTGGTATCGGAGGAATTCCGTGGTGGCTTTTAAACGTGTTTTTCCGACGCGCAGACCGACATCAACGTCCCTGTACGATCCGCCGCACCGAGCGAGGGCCACCATTTCGGCGATCGCGACGTCCTGGTCCCGCTCGATCGGTCTGGGACCGTGAATTTAATAGCCGGAGGGTTACCTCACGGGGTATGGAACGCGTAGACGTCGCTATCGTTGGAGGCGGTCCGGCCGGCGCCTCCGCAGCGCACGCGGCCGCGACCGGCGGCGCCGACGCCCTCGTCTTCGAGAAGGGGGTGCCGCGGGCCGACCGCGACCGGCTCGGTCCCGATTCGACTGACGCCGCCGGGATCCTGGACTACTGGGTCGATATCATGGGGATTCACCCCGATGAGTTCGACGACGGCGTCGTCCAGCGGGAACTGAACCGCGCGGAGTTCCGGGGGCCCGACGAGGCGGCGACGCTCAGATCGACCGGGATCGAATCGTCGTACGACAAGTTCGGGTACACCTTCCACCGCGCTCGCTTCGACGACTGGCTCCGCGACCGGGCCGAGGACGCCGGGGCGGAGTACCGCGTCGGCGTGTCGGTCCGCGGCGTCGACACGGACCTGTCCGTCGACGACGAAAGCGACGATCCCCGTCACGTCGTCGAACTCGCCTCCGGTGAGTCGGTCGGGGCCGATTTCCTCGTGCTCGCCGACGGCCCGCAGCGAACCGTGACCAATCGCGTGCTCGACGAGTACCTGCCCGCGGATGCCGCCGCCTCCGAGCGGCTCGCCTCGCGCACGGCGAACCACATCGCCTATCAGGAGTACCGTCGGGTGCCCGAGGCGGTGTACGAGGAGGTGAAGGACGCGCTCGTCTTCTGGTGGGGCGTGATGCCCGGCGAGACGGCGTATCCGTGGATCTTCCCCAACGACGACCGCGTCTGCCGGATCGGACTGACGATGCCGATCGGCCTCGACATCGACGAGTTCGATCGGGACGCGTACGCCCTGCTTGAGCCCGACGACGAGTCGATCCCGAAGGGCGGCGAGTACATCCGACGCCTCCTTGAGTGGCAGTACGGCGACGAGTACGACGTCGAAGCCGACTTCCCCCTCGTCGAGGAGGCCGGCAAACGGAACGGCACGGAGACGTACCCTATCTCCTCGACACGGCCGATCGACTCGCCGACGGACGCCGGCGTCGTGGTCGTCGGCGGCGCGATGGGGACGACATCCGCCTTCCACGAGGGCGGCGACCACGTCGCGGTCCGAACCGGCGCGATCGCCGGCGAACTGGCCGCCGAGGGCGACCTGGCCCCCTACAACCGGCGCTGGAAGGAGGCGATCGGCGACGAGATCGTCCGCAACGTGACGATGGCCGACATGGTCGCCGACTACGAGCCGGACGACTGGAACCGGATCATCGGTGCCGCCGACGCCATGCTCGCGGCCAAGGCCGACGACGGCCTCCTCGCACAACCGTACCGCTCGGGGTGGGAGTCGGCGAAGCTCATGCTCGGCTACAAGTGGAACAAGCGCCGCGTCAAGAAGGACTACGTCGGCATCGACGAGAGCGAGTACGTCTACTGACGAACGCGCCCCGACGGGGCCAATTCAGCGGATGACCGGCGCGGACAGCTCTCGCGGCTCGGTCGAGAGTCCGGCGACGTCGACCGGTTCGACCTCGTGCGTCGGCCACTGGCCGGTCTTCGTCAGCGTCTCGGTGAAGTCGGACGCGACGAGGTGCGTGTCCTCACTTTTCGCGCCCTGCACCGTCGGGTTCCACGCGTAGCCCATCGGCTGTCGAATCGGCTCGTCGCTGCCGGGTGCGGCGATCCACTCGCGACCCGCGAACCCCGCGGCGCCGCCCTGGTGGTGACGCTCCCACTCGTCGGCGAAACCGACCGCGTCGTAGGCCGCTCGGATCGCGTCGAAGACGTCGCCGGCGGTGTCGACGCCGTCCGACTCGGTCAGCGCACCGGCCGCGGCCGCCTCGGTCGCCGCGAGCGCCGTCGCCTCGACGCGGGCCGCCGCCCGGTGGCGCTCCTCCAGCCAGTCGGGGGCGTCGAAGGCGACGGTTCGCGTCAGGGAGGCGTAGAGTCCGGCTCGTTCGGCGGTGACGGAGACGAGCGCGTAGTCGCCGAGCGCCGCGTCGCTCGGCGTGTAGTGCCGATACGCCTGCGCGCGCTCCGCGCCGCCGACGAGCACGACGGGGGTGTCGACGTCGCGCGAGGCGAGCGAGATATCGATGCCGGCGGCGACCTCGTACTCCGGGTCCTCGGGTTCGAGATTGCGGCAGACGGTCTCGACGGCGGCGGCGGCCTCACGGCCCAGCTCACGGTACCGCTCGACGTCGTCGTCAGTGAGAGGCTGTCGCAGCCGCGCCCCATCGACGCGCTCGAAGCCCGGCACCTCGAAGTCGGCGGCGGCGGATGCGGGCGACCGCTCGCTGACCGCTTCGGCGAGCGAACCGGTGTACCACGGGAACGACTCCACCGCGAACGCGTCCGGGAGTTCCTCGTCGACGAGTCGCTCCGCCTCGATGTCGTCGGTGATCACGCGGAGCGAGCCGTCGTAGCCGGCGGCGGCGACCCCCACGTCGGCGTCGGCGTCGACGACGTTGTCGCCGCCGGTGAGCCACGCGAACCCGTTCGGCTTGGCGAACCAGACCGCTTCGAGCCCGCGTTCGTCGAGGTACGAATCGAGCCTCTCGGTGCGGGCGGCGAGATCGACCATACCAACCGGCTCTCGCCAATCCAGTAAAAGCGGTCGAAAGCCCGCGACGCCGACCGCACCGAGTTCGAAAGTGCCCCTGACGGGACGCGATTCGGCTCGAGCGACTCGGACTGGATCGCGGGACCGCGGCCCGCCACGGGCGTCCGAAACGAAAGGTTCAATTACGTCCCCCGGATACCACGAGATGCGTCAGTAAGCCCACTCGGGTTGGTAGTCTAGTCCGGTTATGACACCTCCTTGACATGGAGGAGGCCGGCAGTTCAAATCTGCCCCAACCCACTCCCTTATAAGCGAACCCCACTGTGCTGAGAGGCTTCACTACCGCGAGTGAACGCTGCTACGATGCGGTCTCCGGAGACGAGTGTGACGGAAATACCTCGTCCGACGGGTCTCTTCTCGTCCCTGAGCGATGCCGACTCCGCCAGCGGAGCCGACAGCATTGGGGAACTTCGGTGATCGGCCGGCCCGGAATCGGCTACGAGAATCGCGCCGGTGACAGGAACGTCTCGAGGTCGGCATCGACGGCGTCGCCCGCGATCACCTCGGCGAGGTACGACCCGACCGCCGGCGCCAGCGTGATGCCGAGTCCGTTCATCCCCGCGGCGACGAAGAAGCCGTCGACGGCCGTCGTCCCGACGACGGGGGCGCCGTCGGGCGTGAGCGTCCGAACACCGACCCACTCGTTGACGAGTTCGACGCCGTCGAGTCGCGGTATCCGCTCCCGGATGCGGTCCTCGATGTCGAGGTAGAACTGGTGATCGACAGACCGGGCGTCGGTCGGAGACAGGCGCGTCGCCTCCGCGTAGCTCGCGCCGAAGTTCCCCGCGAGCGCTTGGTTCCGTCCTTCTCCGCGGAAGTAGAGTCCGTCGCTAAACTGCACGAACGGGAGGTCGAACGGCTCGTCCTTTTGAAGGACGACCACCGGACCGCGGTTGTGCCGAAACGGGAGCGAGACGCCGACCATCTCGTTCACGTCCGGTGCCCACGGTCCCGCCGCGTTCACGACGGCGGCGGCCGACCGCGTCCCGTTTTCGGTCTCGACTCCCGTGACGCGGCCGCCTTCGGTCACGACGTCGGTGACTGCCGTCTGCGTCTCGACGGTGACTCCCGCGTCGGTCGCCTCGCGGACGTAGTGCTGAATGATCTCCGACGGATCGAGGTAGCCGTCCTCCGGGGTCCACATGGCCCCGGAAACGGCGGCGGGGTCGAGGCCGTGGTCAGCGACCGCGTCCGGTCCGAGGAACGAGGCCTCGACGCCGAGTTCGTCGAGCTCCGCCGTGACCGCCCGAAGCTCGTCGGCCTCCGCCTCGTCGCTTGCGACGTCGAGCGTTCCGATTTGCTCGAAGCTGAGCGTCTCGTCGTCGATGAGCGGTGCGTACTGCTCCCACGACCGGGCTCGGAGCGCGTGGCTCGACCGATCCGGCGTCGACTGATGCCAGACGAACAGCGCGACGGAGTCGCCGGACGTTCCGGAGCCGAGCGCGTCGCGTTCGTACAAGACGACGGGACGGGGGTGAGATCGGAGGTGAAACGCGAGACTGGCGCCGATGACGCCGCCTCCGATAATGACGACCGGATCCATTACCGTCGTAGTGCGTCGGTTTCGCTAAATAGTTTCTCACGGCCGTCGCGTACGTCTCTGCCACCGGCCTGGAGCGGTCTAAACCCCCTGCCGACCGGTCTCTTCGGCCACCGACGGACCCTGTGGATGCGACCGATTGGCCGGAGGAATCGGGACCGGGAACAGCCGAACTTTCGGCCGGTCGCCGACGTGTTTTTATACGTTCGGTGAGGCAAATACGCCGACAACATGCCACGCGAACAGTACCAGTCGAAACTGGAGAAGCTCCGTGACGACGTGCTTTACATGAGCGAGGTCGTCACGGAACGGCTCCGGATGGGTCTCGACGCATTGGAGCAGCAAGACGAGGAACTAGGCGAGAAGGTCATCGCCGGCGACGCCGAGATCAACGACCTGTACCTCGAACTGGAGGGGCAGTGTACGGACCTCATCGCACTTCAGCAGCCGGTGGCGGGCGATCTGCGCTTCATCGCAGCCTCGTTCAAGATCATCACCGACCTCGAACGGATCGCGGACCTTGCGACGAACCTCGGCGGGTACGCGAAGCAGGCCGACCACGAGGTGTTCCCCGACGTCGACGTTCAGCGGATCGGCGACAAGACACTGGCAATGCTGGAAGAGGCGATGGAGGCGTACGCGGACTCGAACTCCGACCTATGCTACTCGGTCGCCGAAGCCGACGACGAGATCGACGCCGACTGCGAGGCCGCGAGCGACCTCGTCGTCCGCGATCTCATCGAGCGCGACGAACTCCGCGAAGAGGCGGGCGTCGAAGGGACGATGCAGAACGTCTCCCGGCTCCTGCTCACGATTCGCGACCTCGAACGCGTCGGCGACCACGCCGTCAACATCGCCGCTCGGTCGCTGTACATGATCGAGAACGACGACGCGTTGCTGTACTGACGCCCGCTCGCGGGACAACTTCGTCCGTTCGCGGGAGACCACGCCCATTCGCGGAGGACCACGTCCATTCGTCGGGACGCCTCGCCCGTTCGTCGGGACGCCTCGCCCGTTCGTCGGGACGCCTCGCCCGTTCGTCGGGCCGCCCTATTGCTGTCTCACGGCGATCGAACGCGCCCGCTGTTGACTGATCCCGACGCCTACAAACCCCTTCCCGCGGAGGTACGGACATGACCACGTACACGACCGAGATCGACGTCCGATTCCGCGACATCGACGCGATGGGGCACGTCAACAACGCCGTCTACGCGACGTACCTCGAACAGGCCCGAACCGAGTACTACCGCGACGTCCTCGATGCCGACCTGTCGCGCGTGTCGTCGGTGCTGGCGTCGCTCTCGCTCGACTTTCGACGGCCGGTCGAACTGGCGGACAGCACGGTCACGGTCGACGTCGACGTCACTGAGATCGGTCGATCCAGCGTGACGATGACCTACGAGTTCCGGGTCGACGACGCGGTCGTGGCCGAGGGAGAGACGACGCTCGTCAGTCTCGATCCGGACTCCGGCGAGCCCGTGCCGATCCCGCCCGCGTTCCGCGAGGAGATGATGTCATACCACGAGTTGTAACGGTACCGTCCACCGACTCGGCTCGCCATCGGACCGATCCGTTGCCGGCGCCACTGTACCGGAGCGACCGTACTGGAGCGACTCTCCGACACCGTACCTTCTTGCCGTCGCGCGCCGACGTATCGGGTATGACGCTTCGACTTTACGCGCTGGACGGCTGTCCGTGGTGTGAGAAGGTGTCCGACGCGCTCGACGACGCCGGTATCGAGTACGAGACCAGGTGGGTCGACGCGCTCCACTCCGGCCGTAACCAAGTGAAGCGAGTCAGCGGTCAGCGCGGCGTCCCTGTCCTGATCGACGAGGCGCGCGGCGTGACGATGGCCGAGAGCGCGAACATTTTGGAGTACGTCGAGCAGACCCTCGCATGACCATCTACACGGGACGCGGTGACGAGGGCGACACCGACCTCCGAGACATGAGCCGCGTGTCGAAGTCCAGCCCGCGGATCGAGGCGTACGGGACAGTCGACGAGGCGAACGCGCTGATCGGAACCGTGCGACCGACCGGGTACGACGATCTCGACGAACTGCTCGCGACGGTGCAGAACCACCTCCACGTCGTGCAGGCGGACCTCGCGAATCCTGACCCGGACCCGGAGGACCCGCAGGTCGAGCAGGACCTCGTCGAGACGCTCGAAGCCCGGATCGACGCCTTCGACGAGGAGTTGGAGCCACTGACATCGTTCATCCTGCCCGGCGGCGGCCAATCGGGAGCGCGCCTCCATCACGCCCGGACCGTGACCCGCCGCGCCGAGCGTCGGGTCGTCGAACTCGCGCGCTCCGAACCGATCAACGAGGTGGTGGTGTCGTACCTCAACCGCCTCTCGGATCTGCTGTTCACGCTCGGGCGCGTCACGAACGCCCGCGACGGCGAGCCCGAGGAGTCGCCCACGTACTGAGACGCACGGGAGCACGAGTCCGGTCGAAAGCAACCGGAACGACGGTCGAAGCCGATTCTGTCGGTTTCCCACAGCCACAAAGAATATATCCGTCGCCTTCTAAAGGACAGATATGAGTAAGCACTTCGAAGACGCACGGTACTACCTCGGTCGAGCGGCGGAACACGCGAAGGCGGGCGTGAAAGAGGAGTTGGAGCCGGTCGAGGCACGCGTGAAGGGACTGATCGGTGCCGAAGAGGAAGCGGAGGAGCCGGAGCCCTCGCGACTGGACCGCATTCAGGCCGACCTGAAGCAGTTAGAGGAGCGCGCGGAAGGCGAGGCCCGCGAGGCGATTGCGTCCGCCCGTGCGCGTGTGAAAGAGTACCGCGGCCACGACGCCGCCGCGGAGTAACGACTCAGTTTTCCGGGTCGCTCTCGGGGTCCGCCCCGAGCGCGACGCGTCTGTCGGCCGGCACCACGGCGTACTCGATGCCCTCGCGTTCGAACAGCGCGCGGGTTCGTTCGATGCCGGCCGCCGCGTCGACGTCTTTCGCTCGATAGTGACGGATCGGGTGGCGGATCCACGACGGCTCCCAGTGAGCGTAGACGTCGGTCGTCGTGCGGGCCGGCCCGACGAACAGCGCGAGGTGAAGCTGCGAGTCGCTGGCGAGCGCGCCGTCGGGATACCGGACCCAGCTCGCGACCGACGTCTCGGAAGGCATCGCGTACTCCCGGAACTTCAGAGAGGAGACGAGGTTGCGGACGAACCCCAGTCGATGCAGCCGCGCTTCCACGACCTGATACGGCTCGTGAAGTGTGAGCGCGTACTGGTCTCGGGGGGTCTCCCGCTCGGCGTAGAGCCCGACCGCCGACAGCGGGAGGTGCAGCAGGCTCGTGACGCCCTGGCGCACCCGTTCCAGGAATCGGAGTTCGTGGGTCACAGCATGACATGGGGCGCCCGGCTGATGAATCCCGGCGACAAAGTAACCCTTAAGTCCCGACATCAGGTACCTCAAAACGCGCGGGTTGGTGGTCTAGCCAGGTTATGACGGCTCCTTCACACGGAGCAGGTCGGCGGTTCGAATCCGCCCCAACCCATACGTTCTCCTGCCCCCCTGAGTGACAGCCGTCCGCAGTTTCGCTAGTGACTTTTGAATCGCCATCTGCACGGTTACCGACCTGATTGAATGACAAACGCGACGGTTGCGAGGGCGGCAGACCGGCTACGCTCCCGCCTCGTCCAACCAGTCAGGGTCCTCGACGGTAGTCGCTCCTATCGCCGTTAGCGAGAACTCCCACGATCCGCTCACCTCACGTTGGTCGTCCGTTCGTCCGGAGAACGACCACGATTCGTAGCGAGAGAGACCGTCTTCGTCGACCAGGACGACGTACTCGAAGTCCGTTATCTCCAGAGTGCCGGGATTGTCCTGAGCGGCGACCGACCCGGCCTGAATCAACGCCTTGTCGGCAGCCGACAGTTCATACCGGTCCACCGTCACGCCGTCGAACGTCTCGGTGCCGGCGAATTCCAGGTCGTCGTCGGCATCGTACGCACGAGCCTGCGAGAGCGCGATGGCGGTCCCGAGTACCTCCGTCGACCCTTCCTGCGACGAGACGAACGCGTCGTCCCCGGAGCCCATCCGGACGTACGTGACGCCGTCGGCGACGAACCGCTCTACGCTCCCGGCGTCTGCCTGTCCGTCGGTCGCGGACACGGTCCGGCTGTAGGAGCGTTCGGACGCGAGGTCAGCGTAGAACTCTCTGGTGAACTCGGTTTCAACGCCGTTCGCGTCGACGCCGGCGTACGACCACGTGACGGTGAAACTCCCCGCATCGCGGAGGATGCTCTCGGGGTCGCCCAATTCGAACTCGTCGCCGCCGTCGCTTCCGCTCCCGGCAGAGCCACCGGTCGCCCCGTCATTGCCTCCGGCCGATCCGCCCGCCGAGTCGGCGCCCTCGGCGTCTGGTGCGACGTCTCCACCGCCGGCGCATCCGGCGAGGACGACGAGCAACACAACGACCAAGAGGCGGATACGGCCCGAATACATGACAGTTGTACGACGTGAGGGGGGATAAATGAATACGTAGCGTCGCGCTCCGGTCTGTGCACACGCGTTCGACGAGAGCACCGCGTGCCGCGCTCAGGCGACGCTTCGCTCGGTGAGCGCCGCGCCCTGCTCGAACCGTTCCCGGGCGAGCGCCGACACGTCCACGACCTCCGTCTCGCCCTCGAGAACGAGATCGGCGACGATCCGTCCGGTAGCGGGTGCGTGCTGGAATCCGTGACCGGAGAACCCGGCGGCGGTCACCAGCCCCGGTATCGACGTCTCGACGATCGGGTGATGGTCCGGGGTGACCGCGTACAGGCCCGCCCAGCCGCGCCGGATGCGCGTCTCGGGGCCGAAGTAGTCCGTGTACGCGCCCGCCCGCTCCACCGCCTCCGCAGCCCAGTTGATATCCAGTCCCTCGTCGTAGCGATCCGGATCTGCGTCGGGATCGGCATCAGCGAAATGACCCCCGACGAGCGCGATGTCGTCGCGCTCCGGCCGGAAGTACGACCCCGTGTCGAGGTCGATGGTCAGCGGGGCCGACTCGGGGACCGGGGTCGAGGGCTCGACGACCGCGATCTGGCGGCGACGCGGCGAGATCGGCAGTTCGACGCCTGCCAGCCTCCCCACTTGGGCGGCCCATGCGCCCGCCGCGTTCACGACGCAGTCGGTCGCCATCTGCTCGGTCCCTCCCGCTGTGTCGAGGTCGACGCCGACGACGCGGCCGGCGTCCCGGTGCACGGCTGTGACGGCGGTCTTGGTTCGGATATCGACGCCCGCCTCGCGGGCAGCGGCGGCGTAGCCCTGCACGGCGAGGTTCGGGTCGGCGACCCCGTCGTCGGGGTTGTACGTCGCCGCGACGAACGGCTCGGGATCGATTCCGGGGCAGTGATCGGCCGCTTCCGCGGGTGTCAACAGCTCCGACGCAGTACCCAACTCCCGCTGCATGGCGACGTTTTCGCGAAACTGGTCGGCGGATTCCTCGGTGCGAGCGAGGAACACGTACCCGTTTTTGCGGAGTCCGATGTCGACGCCGAATCGTTCCTCGAACGAGTTCCAAACCGGCTTGCTGGCGAGCGAGAGCTCCACGTTGACTCGCGTCGAGAACTGCGACCGGATGCCGCCGGCCGCGCGTGCGGTGCTCCCGGCTCCGAGCGACCCGCGCTCGCACAGCACCACGTCCGCACCGCGGTCCGCGAGTTCGTATGCGGCTGCCAGCCCGACGATCCCACCGCCGCAGACCAATACGTCCATGAGGACTCCTCGATCTGTGGCGATATAAGCGGTGGTGGCCGTCGGCGAGACCGAGTCACCGGAAGCCGATCGGTCGATATCGGTGTGCCGGGTGCGAGCAGACCGTACGTATCGGTCCATGAGTCACACCTAAGACACCCGGGAGTGACCCCGACAAACATGGTACTCCTGCTCTCCGAAGACGTCGTCCACACACATCTTCATCTCCCGACGCTCGTCGACGTGGTGGGAGACGCGCTCGCGAAACAGGCGGCGGGAGCGGTAGAGCGTCCCGACCGGCCACATTTTCCGGTCGGAGCCGGCCTCGACGGAGACGAACCGACGGGGACTGCCATCACGATGCCCGCGTACATCCACGGCGAGGAGCAGTACGCCACGAAGCTCGTCGGAGTCCACGAGGGGAACGCGGACCGCGGACTCCCGACGATCAACGCACAGATCGCGCTCACCGACGCCCGGACGGGCCGGCCGGAGGCGTACATGGCCGGCACGACGATCACCAACGCCCGCACGGGATGTCTCGGCGCCCTCGCCGTCCGCGAACTGGCTCCGGAGACGGTTACCCTCGGGGTGATCGGCGCCGGGGCACAGGCACGCTGGCAGACTCGCGCCATTGCGACCGTAGCCGGACTGGACGACGTCCGAATCTACTCACCGAGCGACTCCCGACTCGCGTGTGCCGACGACCTCTCTGAGGAGGGACTCCCGGCTCGGGCGGTCGACACGCCGCGGGCGGCCGTCACAGGCGCCGACGTGGTGGTGACGGCGACGACCGCGACCGCGCCGGTCTTCCCGGCGGACGCGCTCGACCCGGGCGCGCTGGTTGTGGCAGTGGGCGCGTTCACCGACGAGATGCAGGAGCTGGATCCGGCCGTCCTCGAAGCGGCGGCGGCGGTGTTCGCGGACGTACCCGGTGAGGTCGCCGAGACCGGTGACCTGCTCGCGAGCGACATCGGCGTCGAGGACCTCGTGCCGTTCGGCGACCTGATCGCCGGTCGGCGCTCGCCGCCCGACTCGACGGCCACGAGAGTGGTCGCGAGCGTCGGGTCCGCGACGCTCGACGCGGCCGCCGGGGCGGCCGTCTACCGCCGCGCGGTCGAGGCCGGCGACGGGACGACCGTCTCGTTGTGAGGGCTGCTTAGGATCACGCGAACGTCTTCAGGACAGCAGCCAAGTAGCGCCGTAGCTGACATAGCAGACACATGTTCGGTTTCTATCCATACTTCGCTAAATAGCGATGATTATTTGGAAAATAAATGCACATTTAGGCGGAGAATCACTTGAATGCGACCATGGTCGCCCCATACTTTATTATATCATGTACAAGGAGATTTTTCATGGCTTCAAACACCAATAAGAGTGCGAGCCGGAGGGCGTTTTTAACCGCGGCCGGCGCGGGCGGTATCGCCGGACTTTCCGGCTGCGTGAGTTTCGGTGGGGATGAAAACGACTCAGGCGGCTCCGGGTCCACGGGCGGCGACACGGCTCCAGAAACGATTGTCTTCGGCCAGCCCGGCGCGCTGACCGGCGCGTTCGACTTCCTGCAGCCCGGCGTCTCGCAGGCGGCTGACGCCGCAGTTCAGCACATCAACGAGGCCGGCGGGCCGCTCGACGCCGAGTTGGAACTCGTGCGCCGCGACACCGCCGTCGACCCGCAGGAGGCCCGTACCGTCGCGACTCAGCTGGTCGAAAACGACGACGCCGCGGCCATCGTGGGGCTGTTCTCCAGCGAGATCAACCCCCTCTGGGACTTCCTGCAGGACCTTCAGACACCGATAGTCACGCCGTGGCCCGGATCGACGTTCCTCGACACCCGTGGCGGCGACAAGGGGACGCCAGACGACACGAGCGACGACGAGTGGGTGTGGCGGACCGTGGTGGGCGACACCGTCCACACCGGCGGGAGCGCCGTCTACGCGCTCGAAGAGGGCTACGAGTCTCTCGGCGTGATCAACGGGAACACCGAGGGCGAGCGCAGCTACGTCGACGGGTTCCTCTCCGTCTTCGAGAATAACGGCGGCACGGTCGAAGAGCGCGTCGAGGTCGAACTCGGCGCGTCGAGCTACCAGTCCGCGCTCAGTCGGCTCTTCGACGCCGACTTCGATGCGTTCCTCGTCAGTATGCCTCAGGAGTCGGCGATCACGGCGCTCGGCGACTGGTCCGACGGCGGGTACGGCCGACAGCCGATCCTCTCGGACACGCTGGCACAGCAGGAGGTCATCGACCAGGTCGGCAGCGACCTCAACGGCGCGTGGGTCGCCCAGCCCGGTCGGTCCGGTCCGGGGTACGACACCTTCGAGGGAATCTACACCGAGGCGGGCGACGCGTCGATCAATAGCTGGACGCCGCCGTCGTGGGACTCGGTGCAGGTGACCGCGCTGGCCATCGAGCACGCGGGCTCGACGGATCCCGAGGCGATCCAGTCCAGCCTCGGGCCCGTCAGCCGCAGCGGGGGGACGGAGGTCTCCACCTTCGCCGAGGGGAAAGAGGCGCTCGCAAACGGCGAGGAGATCAACTATCAGGGCGCCGCGACGCCCGTTGATTTCACGCAGCACGGGAACGTCTTCGGGACCGTGACCATCAACACGGCACAGGACGGAGAATTCGTAGCCACCAGCGAGGTATCGGCTGCAGACGTGCGCGAGTACGTCGCAGAAGGCGAATACTGAATCGATGGGGCTGCTACAGGAGATCATCTTCGGACTGGTCACGGGGTCGTACATAGCGATCGCGGCGATCGGGTTCACCCTGATCTACGGGATCGTGAATATGATCAACTTCGCGTACGGCGAGTACCTCACGCTCGGCGCGTTCATCGGCCTCGTGGCGGCGACGATGATACCGGTTCCGTTGCCGATCGCGGCCCTCGTCGCCATGGTCGGCGGGGGGGTCGTCAGCATCGTCCTCGCCCGCGGCTTCTTCACCCCGATCAACGACACCGGTCCGGTTCCGATGCTGCTCACGTCCATCGGACTCGGTATCGCACTCCGAAACGCGATCCGGCTCGTCGGTGGCCGGGGCGCGCGGTACTTCGAGACAGAGACCGCGACGTACCGGTTCGACACCATTCCCGAGGTCTCGCTCGGGCCGGTCGACCTGCTCGGCGGATTCTTTGTCACGTCGGAACAGCTGATCGTACTCGGCGCCGCGGTGGCGGTGTTCGTGGCTATCCACGGCCTGCTGACCCGAACGAACGTGGGAATAGCGATGCGGGCGATGGGCGACGACGAGAGCCTCGCGCGTGTCCGCGGCATCGACACGCAGCTGATCCGCGACAGCGTCTGGGTTCTCGCAGGAGTCCTCGCCGGTCTGGCGGGCGTGCTGATGGCCATCCAGACGAACGTCAGCGCGGACACCGGCTTCAGCCACATCCTGCAGATCCTCTCGGCCGCCATTCTGGGCGGAGCGGGGAGCCCGTACGGAGCGATCGTCGGGGCGTACGTTATCGGCCTCGTGCTCGCAATTTCGACCGCGTTCCTGCCATCGTCGATGACCGGACTGTCTTCGGCGGTCGCGTTCGTCATTCTCGTGGCGGTCTTGTTGGTCAAACCGAGCGGTATCGCCGGGAAAGAGGTGCGTGAAGCGTGAGCGTCCTCGATACACTACCCGACGGCCACGGCGACCGCGCGCTGATCGCGGGTGTCGCATGCCTGCTCATCGGCGCGCTGTTCGCGTTCACGCCGGTACGTGCGCAACTTCCGAGCGCGCTGTACGTCTTCGCGGAAGTCGGAATCCTGTTCGTCATCTACGGGATGCTCGTGCTGGGACTCGACCTCCAGTACGGTCACACCGGACTGGTCAACTTCGGCCACGTCGTCTTCTTCGCGGCCGGAGCCTATGCAACCGCGATGCTGTCCGCACAGGACAGCTTCTCGGGGATCGCGTTGGGCTACCCGTGGCCCGTCGGACTCGCAGTCGGCGTCCTCGCGGCCGCGGTGTTAGGCCTCGCAGTCAGCGCCACGTCGATCCGGCTCCGGGGCGACTTCCTCGCGATCGTCACCCTCGCGACCGCGGAGATATTCCACTCCGTGTTCGTCAACTTCGAGGGTACCTTCGGCGGTAACGTCGGGATCCTCGGCGTGCCGCGACCGATCGCCGCGCTCGTCGAAGGGGACACGAGGTTGGTCGTGACGCTGCTCATGCTGGGCGGCGTCACGCTGGTGACCCTCGCGGGCGTCACGCGACTCACGAAGGCCCCGTACGGCCGCACGCTTCGGGCCATCCGGGCCGACGAGCTCGTGACGCGGTCGCTCGGAAAGTCCACGATCACGTACAAGACACAGTCGTTCGTCTACGGCGCCGCCCTCGCCGGACTCGCTGGCGGACTGTTCGCGCTGTACAACGGCGCGGTCGCGCCCGGCTTCTTCACGATTCAGGTGACGGTGACGATCTGGATCGGGATGCTTCTCGGCGGGGCTGCCAACCACCGTGCGGTGTTGGCCGGACTGGCGATCATCATGGGACTGCGGCTCGTTTCCCGCTTCGCGCTCGACGTGACGCCGGTCTCGGGCGACGTGTTCGCTTCGCTCCGGCTCATCGTCGTCGGCCTGATCCTCGTCGCGGTGATACGGTACCGACCCGCCGGAATCTGGGGCGACGCCCGCGAACTGGGGGTGGATCGATGAGTCTGCTCTCGACCGACGGGCTCGTCAAGGAGTTCGGCGGGCTGCGCGCCGTCGACGAGCTGTCGATGTCCGTCGACGACGGCGAGATCGTCGGCGTGATGGGCCCCAACGGCGCGGGCAAGTCGACGTTCTTCAACTGCGTCAGCGGCGTCATCAAGCCCGATTCGGGGACGGTCACGCTGGACGGTGCCGACGTGACCGGGGACTCCCCGGAGTCGCTCGCTCACCAGGGCCTCGTCCGGACGTTCCAAGACACCCGAGAGTTGGAAACGATGACCGTCCGCGACAACGTTCGGCTCGCCGCGCCAGACCAGCCCGGCGAGCGGACGATCCCGGCACTGCTCCGGAGCGACGCGATGCAGGAGCACGAGGAGGGAGTTCGAGAGCGGGCCGACGAGCTGATCGAGGCGTTCGAACTCGACCACCTCGCGGACGAGTACAGCAGCACCCTCTCCGGCGGCCAGCGGAAGCTGCTCGAACTCGCTCGCGCACTGATGCTCGACCCGGACATCCTCATGCTCGACGAGCCGTTCGCGGGTGTCAATCCGACACTGACCGGTGAGATCGCCGAGCGGATCGCGGACCTCAACGACCGTGGAATGACCGTCGTCATCATCGAACACGAGATCGAGACGCTGAGCGAGTTGGTCGACCGGCTGATCGTGCTTCAGCAGGGGAGCCTGCTCGTCGAGGGCGATCCGGACGCGGTGCTATCCGACGAGCGCGTCATCGAGGCGTACCTCGGAGGTGACGCCGAATGAGCCTGCTGAACGTCTCGAATCTCGACGCCGGCTACGGCGACCTGCAGGTGCTATCCGGGATCGACCTCCACGTCGACGAGGGCGAATACGTCACCATCGTCGGCCCCAACGGAGCCGGGAAATCCACGGTGATGAAGACCATCATCGGACTCGCGACCCACCAAGGCGGCGAGATCACGCTCCGAGGGACCGATATCGCGGGGGCAGAGCCCGAAGAAGCCGTTCGGAACGGTATCGGCTACGTCCCCCAGACGGACAACGTCTTCCCGACGCTGACGATCGAGGAGAACCTCCGACTCGGTGCGTACGTGCTCGACGGCTTTCCGGAAGGCCGGAAACAAGACGTGTACGACCGATTTCCGGCACTTGCGGACCGAACCGACGAGGACGCCGGTTCCCTGTCAGGCGGCCAGCAACAGATGCTCGCGATGGGGTGTGCGCTGATGCTCGATCCGGACGTGGTGCTGCTGGACGAGCCGTCGGCGGGCCTCGCTCCCGACCTGGTCGACGAGATGTTCGACCGGGTCGACGAGATCAACGACGCCGGAACGACCGTCCTGATGGTCGAGCAGAACGCGAAGGAAGCGCTCCGACGCTGCGATCGCGGCTACGTGCTCGCAGGCGGCGAGAACCGCTACGAGGACGACGGAGACGCGCTACTCAACGACGAGGAGGTCCGACAGCAGTTCCTCGGCGGGTAGCCGAGCGATTCGCGGTTCGCTTTTTTTTCTGTTCAGGGCGCGTCTCCAGCTATTCGTCCGTCGCGACGAGTCCGATGTACCGACGCCCTGCGGGGTGCGTAACCGGGAGCCACTCGACCGAGCGCTCGCCGACCGACCCTGCCGTGAGGTCGTCAAACCCGTGGTCGGCGCCGGGCTCGTACCCGAGGAGGTACGCGGCGGGCGAGGCGCCGGCGCGTTCGACGCGGTCGGCGAGCCAGCCGTCGCCCTCCGGTTCTGCCAGCGCGACCGGGAGGTCCGAAAACGCCGCGACCTCCGCGCGCAGGTCGTCGCACTCGCTCAGCGTCGGTTCGGCGGCGTCGAAGGCGGTTTCGAACGCGTCGACCGCGGCTGACAGCTCCGGGACGGCGACGACCACGGTCTCGATCCCTCGAACCGGCGACGACGCCAGTTCCCCGGTCGGCCGGACGCGTCGCTCGCGGGGCGTGCGGTCAGCGACCAGGAACGGGAGCCGAGCCCCGGGATCGCCGTCTTCGAGGTACGTGAGGTCCCACTCGACGAGCGTCCCGTCCTCTCGCTCTCGCTGGTAGCCGCTCGGTCCGTCGACGACCACGCCGCGGTCGCGGAGCGTCGCGGTCATCGCCTCGATGTCGTCGGCGCGGGCGGCCCACGCGCACGGGCCGCCGTCGTTCCGAATTGCGTCGTCCCACCACGGTGACTCCGTCCCGTCTTCGAGCGTCGAGATGAGTTCGATGTAGCTCCCGTCCCGGAAGCCGACGATCGACATGTGCGTGACCCCGTTGGAGTGGCGGCCGCCGTACTCGACCGGGAGTCCGGCCGCCGAGAACGCGTCCGCGAGCCGGTCGAGGTCCCGCCCCGCGACGGTTACGTGGTCGATGTGTATATCCATAGTTGGAGGCCGACACCGACGATCAAAGCTGTTTCGGGGTGGCGCGGTCGGGACATTCCGTTAGCTCGCCGAACATGTTCTGCGTTTCAACGCGGTGTTCTCTCCCCGTTGCAATAGTAGACTCCTTGAATATCCAATGCGATAAAAGGTATAATAGGAGGGTTAATGTATGACCACCGTTCCCGAAACGACGCGTCGTCGCGTCCTGCAAGCACTCGGCGTCGGAGGGGGACTCGCCCTCTCCGGCTGTCTGAGCGGACCGACTGCTGACCAGTCCGAATCACTAACGTCGCCTTCGTCCCCCAGTATGAACTCCGCCAAACCCGTCGACGTCGACCGAGTAGCCGCCAACCCCACGGCGATACCGTCGCCGATCGACCGTGACGAACCCGCCACCGTGACTGCGGACCTCGTCACGCGCGAACTCGTGGCCGAGATCGAACCGGGAGTCACGCACACGTACATGACGTTCGACGGCCGCATCCCGGGACCGATGATCCGAGCGCGCGTCGGCGATCACGTCGAAGTCACGGTGACGAACGATGAGAGCAACTCCATGCCCCACAACATCGACCTGCACGCTGTCCGCGGTCCGGGCGGTGGGGCGGAGGCGTCGATGGTGACCCCCGGTGAGACGAAGTCGTTCACGTTCAAGGCGACCTACCCGGGCCTGTTCATCTACCACTGTGCCGTTCCGAACCTCGACTACCACATCTCCGCGGGGATGTTCGGAGCGATTCTCGTCGAGCCGGAAGAAGGGCTCCCCGAAGTGGATCACGAGTTCTACCTCGGTCAGCACGAGCTCTACACGAAAGGCGAGGCGGGCGAAGAGGGCCACCACGACTTCGACATGGAGGCGATGGCCGACGAACAGCCCACGTACGTGCTGATAAACGGCGAAAAGTACGCCATCGGCCCGGACGGCTACAACGAAATGCAGATGCAGACCGGCGAGACGGCCCGCGTCTACTACGCCGTTGGCGGCCCGAACCTGCAGAGTTCGTTCCACCCGATCGGATCCGTCTGGGACGAGGTCTATACGCAGGGTGGGCTCGGCGGACGCCCCCAGCGTAACATCCAGACGACGCCGGTCATGCCGGGGTCGACAGCGATCGCGACGCTCCACGCGCCGGTCCCCGGTCCGATTAAGCTGGTGGATCACGCGCTCTCGCGCGTCGCACGGCGGGGGGCGCTGGCGGTCATCGACGTCGACGGACCGATGGACAGAGACATCTTCGACCCGGGAGAGACCGCTTCCGCGAAGGCACAGACCTCCGGGAAGTTCGACGGCTGGTTCGACAACGTCGACAACTTCGACGGCGTCGTCGACGAGACGGGAGCCGACGAGGTCCGCATCGACGTGGGATCAGAGGCCAATGGCGGGGGCTTCGGGTTCGGCCCCGCAGCGGTGGCCGTCTCGCCCGGCACCACCGTCGTCTGGGAGTGGACCGGTAACGGCGGGGGGCACAACGTAGAGGCAGAAGGCGGCTCCT
The DNA here is from genome assembly GCF_051194135.1 of Halorubrum wangae. Classification (NCBI taxonomy): domain Archaea; kingdom Methanobacteriati; phylum Methanobacteriota; class Halobacteria; order Halobacteriales; family Haloferacaceae; genus Halorubrum; species Halorubrum wangae. Next base: position 251,742 of record NZ_JBLZNH010000004.1, read on the forward strand.
TCGAGAGCGACCTCGTCTCCGAGAGCGGGCACGAGTTCAGCCACACCTTCGAGTCGTCGGGGACGACCCGATACTTCTGCCTGCCCCACAAGCAGATGGGCATGAAGGGCGCCGTCGTCGTGAAGTGATCGGCCCCGTCATCGTCGGGTCCACGAGAGACGTACCGACCACGGAAGCCGGCTTCCTGCTCGCGGCCGGCTTCGTCGCGTTCGCGGCGACGCTGTTCGGCATCCGATCCCGACGCGCAGCGACGACGGCCGTCCGGCGCCGGCCGACTGAAGACCGGCCGTGACCGCGGCGGGAGCGGCCATCATTTTCACGCGGCGGTCCGTAACGAGGGTATGACACGCACAGCGGTCGTCGCCGGCGTCGGACCCGGACTCGGAGAGTCGCTCGCGCGGAAGTTCGCGGCGGAAGGGTGTCAGGTGGCCCTGTTCGCACGCTCCACGGAATTCATCGAAGAGCTGGCCGCCGACCTCCCAGCCCCCGGGGAGGGGCTCGCGGTCACGGTCGACCTGACCGACGTCGAGGCGATCCGGGACGGCTTCGAGGCGGTCCGCGAGGCGTTCGGGCCGGTCGACGTGCTCGTCAATCACGCGAGCGCGGCGTCGTGGACCGGACTGATGGACACGAGCGTCGAGGCGTTCGAGGAGGCGTGGGCGGTCACCGGTCGCGGCGGGTTCGTCTGCTCGCAGGAGGCCGTCGGCGACATGCTCGACGCCGGCGGCGGTACCGTGATATTCACCGGCGCAACCTCGGCGGTGCGGAGCCGCGGCGGGGCGATCGGATTCACCGCCGCGAAGTTCGCCGCGCGGGGGATGGCGATGGACATCGCGCAGGAGTACGGCGGCGAGGGGGTCCACGTCGCGCACGTCGTCATCGACGGACAGATCGACTCGCCCGGTGCCCGCGAGCGCCAACCCGACCGCGACGACGAGACGTTCCTCGATCCGACCGAACTGGCCGAGACGTACTGGCACCTGATCGAGCGGGACGACGTGGGCACGCAGCCGTTCGAGGTCCACGTCACGAACGGGCCCAACCCCTCGGAGTTTATCTGAACGAGTCGCGAGGGAGCGAGCGTCGGCCCGCCGCCCCGTCGTGAGCCTCGTTGCGACCGAAGCGAGCGGGCAGCCGTCGGAGGCGATCCGCCCGGTGGCTCTTAATCCGCGCGGGGCGCGTGTAGGAGTATGGAGACGGAGCCTGGTCGCTCAGTGGACGCCGACTCGCAACCGGGGAATCCCATCTGGCGGCTGTACACAGAGTACGGCACCGGACGCCGGTACGCCGCTCTCGGCGCCGTCGCCACGGTCGTCGGCCGAGCGTTCGGGCTGATCCCCGCCTTCGTCATCGGACTGGCCGTCGACGCGATATTCCTCGCCGAACGTCCGTACGCGCTCCCTCTGGTTCCGGACGGCATCGTGCCGGCCACCGACGTCGGACAACTGTACCTCTCGATAGCGATCCTGTTGGGGGCGACCGTCGTCGGGGCGGTCGCCTCGTGGGTCGAGGACTGGGGGTGGAGCGTCTTCGCCCAGCGCGTCCAGCGGAACCTCCGCGTCGACGCCTACGAGCGCCTTCAAGACCTCGAACTCGCCTACTTCACCGGGAACCGTACGGGCGACCTGATGAGCATCCTCAACAACGACGTCAACGCCCTCGAGACGTTCCTCGAAGACGGACTGAGCGCGACGCTGTGGATCCTCGCGACCGTCGCCGGTATCGGGCTGATTCTCGTCGGGCTGAACCCTCCGCTGACGGCGGTAACCCTGCTGCCGATACCGTTTCTCGCGGCGTTCACCCTCCTCTTTACGCGGTTGATAGAGCCGCGCTACCTCTCGATCCGCGAGGAGATCGGCGACCTGAACTCCCGGCTGGAGAACAACGTTAGCGGTATCGAGGTGATCAAGAGCGAGGGCGCGGAGCGGTTCGAGACCGAGCGGGTGGCCGAGGCCTCCGACGAGTACCTCGCCGCCAACCTCTCGGCGGTCAAGATCCGGATAACGTACTTCCCGGGGCTGAACGTCATCTCGGGCGTCGGCTTCGCCGTCACGTTCCTCGTCGGCGGGCTGTGGGTCCTCGGTCGCCCGGCGTTCGGCCTGACCGGCGCGCTGACGCCGGGGGCGTTCGTCACCTTCGTCATCTACGCCCAGCAGTTCCTCTGGCCGATCATTCGTCTGGGCGACGTCGTCGACGACTACGAACGGGCCAAGGCCGCCGGAGGTCGGGTTCAGGGGGTCCTCGCTCGGGATCCCACGGTTCGAGACCGCCCCGACGCCCGCCCGCTCGACGTCGACCGGGGTGCGGTCGTCTACGACGACGTCCGGTTCGCCTACTCGGGGGAGACCGTGCTCACCGACGTCGACTTCGCGGTCGAGGGCGGGGCGACGGTCGGCGTCGTCGGACCGACCGGCGCCGGCAAGTCGACGTTGCTGAAGCTGCTACCGCGGCTGTACGACGTCGACGAAGGCGCCGTCCGGATCGACGACCAGGACGTCCGCGACGTGTCGCTCCGAAGTCTCAGGCGGTCGATCGGCTACGTCAGTCAGGAGCCGTTCCTCTTCTTCGGGACGGTCGCGGAGAACGTCCGGTACGGCACCTTCGACGCGAGCGACGAGGACGTCGAACGCGCCGCTCGACGGGCGCAGGCCCACGAGTTTATCGAGAACCTGCCCGACGGGTACGAGACGCTGGTCGGCGAACGCGGCGTGAAGCTTTCCGGCGGCCAGCGCCAGCGGCTGGCGCTCGCGCGGACGATGCTCAAAGACCCCGCGATCCTCGTGTTGGACGAGGCCACCTCGGCGGTGGACACCGAGACGGAGGCGCTCATTCAGGACCGGATCGCCGCGTTCGCCGCCGACCGGACGACCTTCGTCATCGCGCACCGCCTGTCGAGCGTCCGGACTGCGGACCGCATCCTCGTCCTCGACGACGGACGGGTGGTGGAGGACGGGACCCACGAGGGCCTCCTCGAGGCGGACGGCCTGTACGCGAACTTCTGGCGGGTCCAGACCGGCGACATCGCGTCGCTCCCCAGGGCGTTCCTCGAACGCGCGCTCCGCCGTCAGGCGGTCGTCGACCTCGGCGACGAACGGGACGCGGACCGGTCGGAATAACTACGCGTCCGGAGTGCGGCGACACCGCTGATTCGATCGACGACCTCGAGGAGGGCGGAACGGTCACCGAGGTGGAGGCGGACGAGCGCGGATCGATCGATCTCTACGAGAACCACAACCTGTTCCGCTGTGCCGGCTGTCGCAAGCCGCTCGGGATCACTCGCTTCCGGTCCTGAGCCGGTTAGCGGTACCCTCGTCCCCAACGATCAGGGCACCTCGCCGTCCATCGACCCCCGGTACCAGCGTCCCGTCTCCGCGCCGCACTCGACGCAGTGCGCGACGACGGCGTCTTCGCCGTCAGCGGCGGCGCTCAGGTCGGTGTCGGTCTCGGCGTCACACGCATCGCAGTATCGGAGTTTCTCTTGCGTCCCGTACTCCAGCGGCGCGCCGAGCGCGAGCGCCCGGACGGTGTCCTCGCCGCGGTTCCACCCGCGCTGGAACTCCCCGCGGTCGAATCGCACGGCCTCGTTCGGCCCGACAGCGACCGGTCCGTCCGCCGTCTCGAACGTCGCGGTCCCCGAGATGATGAAGAACACCTCCTCCTGAACCTCGTGGCTGTGGTAGGCGAACGCGAAACTGTCGCCCGGTTCCAGTTCGTAGTAGTTGATCGCGACGTCGGTGAGGCCGAGCGCATCGGTGAGGGGACGCATCACCGCGGCGGGCTGGATCGAGTTCTTGACGTCGTCGACGCTGACGCGGTTCATACCCGACGGTTCGGGAGACAGTATTTAAATAGTACGGCGCAGCGCGCGGCCTCGTCGGTGTCTCAGAAGGTGAGTATCTCGTAGTCGTCGTCGACGAGCGAGCGGACGCTCGGGTGGCCGTCGTGCTCGTCGAGGCTGACGAGTTCGGAGTCGGCGACTGCGTCGTCGACGTCGAAAGCGCCGGAACAGTAGTCGCAGGCCGCCGCGTCGTCGCGGACCGCCTTATAAAGATCGTGATAGTCGCTCTCCTCGTCTTCGAGCTCCGGAATCCACTGGGTGCCTGCCCCGTCGAAGATGAGTTGCAACTCGTCCTCGTCGTTCTCCGCGAACTCCTTCGCGGCCTCCAGCGCGTTCGCGAGGCGACCGTAGTCGGCGTGCGACTCGTTACCGGCGAGAATGATTATCGCGGCTTTTGCCATGGTGCTCACGGATACATACCGCTCATACAAAACCGCCTCGCGGCTGTGTGTCCGTAACGCGGATTCGGCATGCGATGACGTAGCAGGGCATCAAGGTTCGCGGGAGCGGGGGAGCACGACCCCGCGCCGCTCAGCCGTGGTGCCGGTGGTCGTGTCCGCCGCCACGCGAGAACTGCCCCGAGAAGGCCCGGTCGACGACCTCGGAGAGCGCGGGGTGAATGTGGACCGCGTCGCGGATGTCCTCGACGGTCCCTGAGCCCGCCGTCATCGCGACGACGACCTCCTCGATTAGGTTCGACGCCTCGGGGCCGATGATGTGACAGCCCTCGATGGTCCCGTCCAGATCGATGAGGACCTTCACGAACCCCTCGGCCCGCATCGCGCTGCCTCGCGCGGTCTCGTCGTAAGCGTAGGTGCGGGTGGCGTAGTCGCCGTCGGCCGCTCGGAGGTCCTGCTCGCGCGCGCCGACCCCGGCGACCTCGGGCGAGGCGAACACCGCGAACGGCATCGCCGAGTAGTCGACCGGTTCGGGTTCGTCCCCGAGCAGGTTCCGAATGACGGCCTTCGCCTCGTGGTTCGCGCTGTGTTTCAGCAGGTACTCGCCCACCACGTCGCCCAGCGCCCACACGCCTTCGGCGTCCGTCCGGAGGTACTCGTCGGTCTCGACGAAGCCCGCCTCGTCCGTCTCCACGCCGGTCGCGTCGAGGTTCAGCGCGTCCGTGTTCGGCCGCCGGCCCGCCGCGACCAGTAGCGTGTCGCCCGTGACGGTCACGTCCTCGGCCTCCCCGGGAGCCCCCAGTCGCTCACCGCCCGCGCGGATCGCGTCGGCCTCGGGGTACGGTCGAGCCTCGACGGTCACCTCGCCGTCGGCCTCTTCGGCCGCGACGGCCTCGTACCCGGCGTACACGTCGAACCGCTCGGCGTAGCGGTCGGTGAACGCCTCGCCCACCTCGTCGTCGGCCTCGGGGAGGAGGGTCTCGCGCCGGCCGACGATAGTCACGTCGCTACCGAACGTCTCGAAGAAGTGGCCGAGTTCGGCGGCGATGTACCCGCCGCCCACGATCACGAGGTCGTCCGGGGGCGCCTCCAGGCGCAGGGCCTCCGTGCTCGTGAGGTAGTCGACGTCCTCGATCCCGTCGATCCGGGGGATAGCGGGGCGCGTGCCGGTGGCGACGAGGACGGTGTCGGCGCGAAGGGTCGCCCCCGCGTCGTCGCCGTCGACGATCTCGATGGTGCGGTCGTCGACGAACCGCCCGGTCCCGCTAAACAGGTCGTGGGCGTCCGACGCGGTGAGCCCGCGGCGGATCGAGTCGGCGCTGTCGGCAACCTCATCGTTCACCTTTCGGACGATCTCCCCGAAGTCGACGTCGGTGACCTCGGCGTCGATTTCGAACGCGCCGGCGCCCTCGATCGTCTCCAGCACCTCCGCGTGGTACAGCAGACGCTTCGAGGGGATGCAGCCCCGGTTGAGACACGTTCCGCCGAGCCGTCCCTCCTCGACGACTGCGACCGAGTGTCCCCGACCGGCCATCGCGTTCGCCACGTCCAGTCCCGAGCCCGACCCGATCACGAGGAAGTCGTACTCCTGCATGGCCGCGATGACGACGGCCACCCTCATCAAAGCCCGTCCGGGGTGGCATCGGCCGCACACGACCGCGGTGGCGTTCGAATCCGCTCGACGCGGTGCTCGACCGTTGTACTCAGTCCCAGTTCCGCCGGACCGGCGTCTCGCTCGCGTTCACGTTCGACAGCAGCCACGCCGCGGCGTCGTCGAGCGCGTCGTCGTCAGTCGCGGTCACCTTCAGACGGTTGTGGTCGGCCTCCCGGTCGGGGTAACAGCCGACGACGACGTCGAACCGCTCCATCGCCTCCCGCAGGGCGGGCACGATGTTGGACTCGGGTTCCACCGTGTAGAGGAACCGCGAGCGTCGGTCCCCGGCGAACTCGTCGGCGACGGTCTCGAACATGGCCTTCAACTCGTCCGGGATCCCGGGCATCACGTAGACGCCCTCGATCACGCAGCCGGGTGCGAGCCCCGCCTCCGTCAGCAGCGGGCGGCTCCCCTCCGGGATCGCCGCCTCCGCCTCGACGTCCACGTCGAACTCGCGGTCGGGGACGCGCTCGCGGATCGTCTCGAGCCGACGCTCGACGGACTCGAGCGTGAGGTCGGTCGGCTCCATCTCCCGTTCGAACGCGTCCGCGACCGCCTCCATCGTCACGTCGTCTGGCGTGCTCCCGATCCCTCCGGTGACGATCACGGCGTCGAACGTCCCGGCGTACCCGCGCGCGTGCTCGGCGATCGTCGCCCGATCGTCCGGCACGGAGAGGATGCGGGGCACGACGACCCCGCGGTCGCTCAGCTCGCCGGCGAGCCAGTTCGCGTTCGTGTTCACCGTGTCTCCCGAGAGCAGTTCGTCGCCGACCGTGATCAACGCGACCTCCATCGAAGCGTCGTTGGGGCGGCCGACGGATGTAGGTTTCCCGCCGGGGGCCGCTCCCGACCCGAATAATCATTAGTTCCCCGTGACTCCGTCACGAGGTGACGAACGACACCACCCGCCGGGGGGTCCTCGCCGCGGCGCTCGCGGTCGGCACCGCCGGGCTGGCTCGCTCGGAGGCCGCCGCCCTCCTCGACTCCTTCGCGCCGCTCTCCGGCGACGCGTGGGACGCGGCCGATCGATCGCTTCCGGAGACCGTCGAGAGCCCAGACGGCGACGCGACCGTCCGCGTCGACGACCGCGGGGTCCCGCACGTCGAGGCCGACGACGAGGCCGCGGCCTACTTCGCGGTCGGCTACCTGCAGGCGTTCCACCGGCTGTTCCCGATGGACCTCCAGCGTCGCGTCATGCGCGGGCGGCTCTCCGAGGTGGTCGGCGAGGCCACGGTCGAGAGCGACGAGTTCAACGTCGCGATGGGCTTCCTCCCGGCCGCCGAGGCGACGTGGGACCTCGTGAGCGAAACGGAGACCGGCTCCCTCGTCGAGTCGTACGCGGCGGGCGTCAACGCGGCGATGGAGTCGGAGACGCTGCCGATCGAGTTCGAACTGCTCGGCTACGAGCCGGCACCGTGGACACCCGTCGACTCGATGCTGATGGAGAAACAGATATCGTGGACGCTCACGGGGAGTTTCGCCGGACTCCGGCGGGCGGTGGTCGAGGACCGATTCGGCGCGGACCGCGCCGCGACGCTGTTCCCGCGACGGTTGGACCACGACGCGCCGATCCTCGACGGCGACGAGACGCGGCTGGGCGGCGGCGACGAGCGGGAACGGTGGCGAGACGACCGCTCGCCCGGTGCGGCGGGTGCGACCGATCCGATACCGCCGGCGCTGACGGGGTGGCTCTCCGGGTTCGAATCGCCGACGGGCGTCGGATCGAACAGCTGGGTCGTCTCCGGGGCACACACCGCTAGCGGGACGCCGACGGTGGCGTACGACCCGCATCTCTCCCTGATGGCGCCGCCGCTGTGGTACGAGCAGCGCGTGGAGACGCCCGAGCGATCGGTCCGAGGCGCGACGTTCCCCGGCGTCCCCTTCGTCATCGCCGGTGCGAGCGACCGCGCGACGTGGTCGTTCACCAACGTCGGCGCCGACGTGCTCGACTGCTACCGCTACGAGGTCGATCAGTCCGGCGAGCGCTACCGCTACGACGGGGAGTGGCGCGAGTTCGAGAGCGAGGAGCGGGTGATACCCGTCTCGGGCGGCGAGGACCGCACGCTGGAGGTCAAACGCACCGTCCACGGCCCCCTCATCGAGCGCGAGGGGCGACGCGTGGGAGTGGCGTGGACGGGGCACACCGCGACGCGAACGACGCTCGCCATCGACGGATTGGGTCGCGCAGACGGGTTCGACGACGCGTTGGCGGCGACCCGCACGTTCGACCTCCCGACGCAGAACCTCGTCTACGCCGACGCCGACGGCCGGACGATGTACTACGCGACCGGACAGCTCCCGATCCGGCGGATCGACGGCGAGGTCGTCGCCGGCGACCGGGTCTTCGACGGCTCCGCCGGCGAGGGCGAATGGGAAGGGTTCGAGCCGTTCGGTCGCTCCTCGTGGATCGGGTTCGTTCCCTTCGAGGAGAAGCCGCACGCGATCGATCCCGACGTCCTCTCGACGGCCAACCAGCGCGTGATCGACGACCCGATCCACTACGTCGGGGCCGACTACGCGACGCCCTACCGCGGCGCGCGCATCGCCGAGCGCCTCGATGCGGCGGTCGCCGGCGACGAGCCGGTGGACCCCGCGTTCCACCGCGACCTCCAGCGCGACGTGCGCGACGGGCGGGCCGACCAGTTGGTCCCGGACCTCGTTGCGGCGGTCGGGGAGCGCGACGCCTCGGAGGGCTCGGACGGCCTCGCCGCGGCCGCCGCGACCCTCGACGCGTGGGACCGGCGGATGGCCGCCGACTCTCGCGGCGCGCTGATCTTCGACCGGTGGCTCACCCGGTTCCGGGACCTGGTGTTCGCGTCCGCCTTCGACGAGGCCGACCTCGACGAGTCGTATTACCCAAACGACTGGGTACTGGCGAGACTGCCGGCTGACGACCCTCTGTTCGCCGACCGATCGCGCGAGGAGACGATGGTCGCGGCGCTGGCGGAGGCGCTATCCGAGATAGACGAGGCGGGATGGGAGACGTACGGCGACCGAAACTCGACGGCGGCGATAACCCACCCGCTCGGCGGTGAGGCACCCTTCTTGAACTACGAAACGCTCCCCGCGGACGGCTCGCCGGCGACGGTGATGAACTACCGCGTCGACGACGCGGTGGGGTCAAGCTGGCGGATGGTGGTCCGCCCCGGCGAGGACGCCACCGCGGTGATCCCCGGCGGCAACTCCGGCGACTACTTCTCCGAGCACTACGACGACCAGCTCCGCGACTGGCTGGCGAACGATCAGAAACCGATGTCGCTCGATCCCGAGGGAGACACCGGCGAGACGGCCGCCTTCCGGGGTGAGCCCTCGTGAGCGGCGACGACTCCCGAGCTTCCTCCGAGTCGCCGTCGCCGCTCGCGCGAATCCGAGACGAACCCCGGACCCGCGCCGTCGCTTTCGCTGTCGCGGTCGTTTTCGGTATCGCGCTGGCGTCGGTTCACTGGCTCGGCCTCCTCGCGGCCGGCGCGGCGTCCTCGCTCGTCGCCCCGACCGCGCGGCGAGGGATCGCTTACGCACTCGGTGCCGGCGCGCTCGCGCTCGTCGCGTTCGCGGTATCGCTCGGCTCGGCGGCCACGACCCTCCCCGAGATGCAACCGGTGATATTCGTCGCGGTCGGCGCGGCGGTGGGCCTCCCGCTGCTCGGCTCGCTGGCGAGATGGATCATTTAAAAATACTGGATGTCTCGGGAGGACAACCGAGCGCTTGGGACCGCTCTACGGCGCCAGGTACTGCTCTTATACGCGTGTAGAAGGGTGACCGACGCCGCCTAACTCCGACTGCGCGGTCCTCGCGGGAGACTCTGCGACCGGGCGCTGGGGCACCCGACCGTCGTCGGCGACGCGTTCTTGGCGCCGCGGCCCGGATCACGACATCCAGTGACGACCGTCCTCACCGACCGCGACCGCCTGAAGCGCGACGACTGGCCCGACGGGACGTTTTATCGGGAGCCGCGGTTCGTCACCCACGCCGACGACGCGTTCCTCGCTCGACTGACCGAACTGTACGACGAGCTGCTCGAGCCGGGTGACCGCGTCCTCGACGCGATGAGCAGTTGGGTCTCGCACCTCCCGGCGACCGACTTCGACCGCGTCGTCGGTCACGGCCTCAACGAGGCCGAACTCGCGGCAAACGACCGGCTCGACGAGTTCGTCGTACAGGACCTCAACAGCGAGCAGGCGCTCCCCTTCGCCGACGACGCGTTCGACGCCGTCTGCTGTGCCCTGTCGGTCCAGTACCTCCAGTACCCGGGGCCCGTGTTCGCGGAGTTCGCGCGCGTCCTCGCGCCCGACGGCGTGCTCGTCGTGAGCTTTTCGAATCGGATGTTCCCGACGAAGGCCGTCCGGGCGTGGCGGGTCGCTTCGATGGACGAGCGGGCCGACCTCGTCGAACGGTATTTAAAAGCAGGTGGCCTCACAGTCGCGGACCGTCTCGCGGAGCGCTCCGAGACCGATCCGTTCTACGCGGTCGTGGGTCGGACCCCGCCGGGACACGGGGGCGACTAACCCCATCTACTGGCCCCAGCGACTGCGACGGCGACCGGCGAGACCGTCTCGCTCTCAGTTCGTCGCCGTCTCGGCCTCCAGTCCGGACCCGCTCGGCGGCCTGAGCGCGAGCGCGGCGAGACCGGCGGCGATGGCGAGGCCGCCGCCCAGCGCGAACGTCGGGACCCAACCGAACGACGCGACGAGGTAGCCGGTGACGGTGCCGGCGAAGACGCCGCCGCCGACCTTCGCGGTGTAGAGAACGGCGTAGTTGCCGGAGGAGTTCCGGGCGCCGTAGTAGTCCGCGATCATCGACGGGAAGTAGACGAACAGCGGCGAGGAGAAGAACATCGCCGCCATCACGAGCGCGACGAAGGCGATGCCGGCCCCCGCCTGCCCGGCGCCGATCAGCGCGAGCCGGAACGCTCCGGCGAGCACGAACGACGCGGCCATCACTCTCTTGCGGTCGAACCGGTCCGAGGCCTCGCCGAGGATCATCCGCGAGACGCCGGCGGCGACGGGCAACAGGGTCGCCGCCGCGGTGGCGACGACCGCCGCGAGCCCGAACTGCTCGGCGAACCGCACGACGTTGGCGATGACGATCAGGTCGGCGCCGGCCATGGCGACGAACATCGCGTACAGCAGCCAGAACTGCCACGTCGAGAGCATCTCGCGGGTCGTGTAGGCGCGCCCTCGCAGGGAGGCCGCCAGTCCGTCGTCGTCTTCGTCGTCCCCCCGATCCGCCAAGCCGAGCCAGTCCTTCGGGGGGTCTCGGAGGAGAAACGCGCCGACGAGAGTAACGACGAGGATGGCGAGTCCGACGTTCCGGAGGACGTCGCCGTACGCCGCCACCGTCGCGTTCGCCCGGACGTACGGCACCACGAGGGCGCTCCCACCTGCGAACGCCATCGTGCCGATGCCGGTCGTGAGTCCCGTGCGGTCGGGGAACCACTTGACCGCGGTGTTCACCGCGACCGTGTACACGATCCCAACCCCGATGGCGCCGAGCGAGTACAGCAGGTACAGCTGCCAGACGGCGGTGGCGTACGCCAGCCCGATGTATCCGCCGCCCGCCAACAGCGCCGCGAGGAAGGTGAGCGCGCCCGGTCCGCGGCTGTCGCGCCACTTCCCGGCGGGGAACTGCGAGAGCGACTGAAAGACGACGTAAAACGAGAACACCGCGCCAAGCGCCGGCAGCCCGATGTCGAGGCTCGCGGCGAGCGGCTGTTCGATGGACGACCAGACGTACTGGTAGGGGCTCACCGCGGCCATCATCCCGGCCGCGGCGACGATCTGCCACCAGCGAGAGAAGCCGAGGATCGACGAAGCTCGACCCGCGTAGTCGACCGTGCCGTCGCCCTCGTCGACGACCTCGTCGCCGATGGAGTCCGCCGGCGGGTCGTTGGCTCCGGCGTCGGCCGCCTCGTCGCCCGCGTCCTTACCCATTGTTGCCGTCCGTCGACCGCGTGGTGGTGTTCGGTGTCATGTCGTGTGCCTCGGGCCGCGCCGCGGGGGGCCGCGCCGCAGCACCGCTTGCGTTCGTATCGATACAGTTCGGACTGATCGATTAAAGCGCGTCGTTGGAGCCGCGAACCACGAGACGACCGATTAAGTGGTCGCATCGCGTACGATCGACATGACCGAAATCGGCATCGTCGGCGCCGGTGCGGGCGCGGCGGCCGCGGCGTTCGCCATCGACGCGGCGGCGCCCGACGCGAACGTGACCGTGTTCGAGAAGTCCGGGGGGCTCTGCGGTCGCGCGGCGACTCGTCGGCACGGCGACCTGACGTACGACTACGGCGCGAACTACCTGAAGTCCGATGACGAGCGCGTCGTCGAACTGATGACCGAGACGCTCGACGACGAGGGGCTCGTCGAGATCACCGAACCGGTGTACACCTTCGACGCCGACGGCGAGGTCTCGCCGGGCCGCGACGCCGACGAGCACAAGTGGAGCTATCGGCAGGGGCTCACGCAGATCGCAAAACGGCTCTTCGGTCCGACCGACGCGACGGTCCATCGGCGGACTCGCATCGAGACCGTCCGACGCACTGACGGGCGATGGGAGTTGGATGACGCCGCCGGCGAGACGCGAGGGCCGTTCGACGTCCTCCTGTTGAGTCCCCCGGCGCCGCAGACGACCGAACTGCTCCGTGACGCCGATTGGGAGTCGCCGGTCCGCGACTCGCTCGTCGAGGCCGCGGGCGACGTGGCGTACCGATCGGTGTGGTCCGCCGTGCTGCAGTACCCCTTCCCGATAGACGTGCCCTACTACGGGCTTATAAACACCGACAAGGACCATCCCGTCGGCTGGATCTCGCGCGAGGAGTGCAAGGCGGGCCACGTCCCGGACGGCGAGACGCTGCTCGTCGTGCAGGCGAACCACGAGTGGTCCGTGGCACACTACGACGACGACCCGGCGGCGAACGTCGCCGCGCTCGCCGAGCACACCGCCGCCGTCGTCGGCGACGACCGACTCGCCGAGCCGGCGTGGAGCGACCACCAAGGGTGGCGCTACGCGCTCCCCGAAAGCGGCGTCGACCGCGGTCCGATCGACGCCGCGCGCCGCGAGGACCTCCATCTGCTCGGCGACTGGGTCGCCGGTGAGGGGCGCATCCACGCCGCGATAGCCAACGGCCTCGACACCGGCGAGCGGGCCGCTCACGACCTGTAACGCCTACAATCGAGAACGAAACGAAGAAGCGAACGTCGTCTATTTATAACAAGACACTATCCGAGACGATTCCACGCGGGGACGTCGCGCGTCGACTTAGCTCCGCGTGAAGCGGTACTCGACGGTGCCGAGTCCGGGGAGGCAGATCTCGCGGACGGTGTCGGTGTCGACGTGACGGACGAGCGAACGTCCCAGCGCGATGACGGCGACGCCGCCGGCGAGCAGCGCCGCGGAGACGACCGGAGACGAGGCCACCAGGAGCGGGACCATGATCAACGCCACGAAGGCCAGCGAAACACCGAGTCCGCCGTTCGGCGGGCTGTCGGACCCCGCTGCGACCGCACGCGCCGTGTATCCGCTGTTCATTGGTTGCATACTCACCTGTACGTCGCCGTGAGTAAAAACCTTTCATATCTCATATGCTTTCTGAGCAATGGTAGCACTCAACACATGCTCATATAGTCTGAAACGATTGATAACGGAGTGTAACGAGTGCCATGGTACGCGTTCGTACACCTCTCGGAAAAATGGGACGTTCAGTCGAAGTTGGCCCGATAGGCCTCGGTGACACGCGGCCGAACCGGAGTGCTTCTCCCGCTCGCTCCCCTGTGGACGGTATGGGTTATCCGTGGGTCTCGCGGTCGCGCTCGAACGTCCCCTTCTGGACGACGGTCGCGTTCGCGGCGCTGTACCTGCCGGCGTCGGTCGGCGCACGCGTGCTCGTCGAACCGGAGTACGCGGCCGCGATGGCGTGGGTGCCCCGGTCGGTCGCCGACGTCGCGGGAACCTCACTCGGCGTGGCGCTCGCGGCGGTCCTGTGGCTCCCAGTTGCGGGCGGATTCCTCTACGCCTTCGCGACGGAGCTGTCGACAATGCGGACGCAGACCGCGTGGTCGCCGCCCGACAAGGGGTACCTCATCCTCACGGTCGGCGCGCTGGCGGCGCACCCGCTCACCGGGCTCCCGTTCGTGTACCTCGTGGTCGCCGGCTACACGCTCCACCGGACGCTGCGAGTCCGGTAGAGCGGCCGAACCCACCGTCTGTGGCGCGGCCCTCCGGCTCGACGAGCGAGCGGTCGGCTCCCCAGTCGCGTTCGACTCCCTGGCACCCGTACTTTTATTTCATCAGAAAACAAGTCGTAGGTACGAACAGAGATGTCAACGACACAAGACAGTTCGGCCGGGCGGCCGAGGGGACTCGAAGCGGCAGATGCGCGGCGGACGGTCGCCGCGCTCGCCGACGACGCGGCCGAGACGGTCGGTGACCTCCGCGTTCGGAGCACGCCCGACGAGGTCGCTGACGAACTACGCGAGACGCACCTCCCCGCGCTGGAGGAGGCCGGCTACATCGAGTGGGACCGCGAGACCGGAACCATCGCCCCGGGGCCGAACTTCGAGGAGGCCGCGGCGCACGTCGCCGACCTCCCCGACCTCAGCGTCGAACCGGCCGACGACTGAGCCCGGGACGTTTATACGCCACCGCGGGGGAGTCCCGACATCGAAATGGCCGAGCCGATCCTGAAGTGGGCCGGCGGCAAACGCCAGCTGCTCGACGAGCTGTATGCTCGGTTCCCGAGCTCGTACGGCCGGTATCACGAGCCGTTCGTCGGCGGCGGCGCGCTCTTCTTCGATCTGGAGCCCGCGGACGCGACGGTCAACGACGCGAACCCGCGGCTGGTGAACTTCTACGAGCGGGTCCGCGACGACCCGGAGGCGCTGATCGACCGACTGGAGGCGTTCGACGACCCGGACGCTGACCCGGACCCGTCGCTCCCGTATCACGAGGAGACGGCTCGCGGCCGCGACGTGGAGAGCTACTACTATCAGCAGCGAGCGCGATTCAACGAGCGCCCCTACGAGGGGAAGTTCGAGCCGATCGAGGAGGCCGCGCTGCTGTTGTACCTCAACCGGACCTGTTACAACGGCCTCTACCGGGAGAACGCCGACGGCGGCTTCAACGTTCCCGTGGGTCGGTACGCGAATCCGGACTGGGTCCAGCGCGACCGGATCCGGCGCGCGAGCGACGTGCTCGCGAAGGCGACGCTCCGAAACGACGACTTCGCGTACGTCCTCGACGCCGCCGAGCCCGGCGACCTCGTCTACTTCGACCCGCCCTACGAGCCGATGAGTGCGACCGCAAACTTCAACGAGTACAGCGCCGACGGCTTCGACCGCGAGGACCAGCGTCGGCTGCTCGACGTCGCGATGGAGCTGGACGACGCGGGCGTCTGGGTCGTGTTGAGCAACAGCGGCGTGATGAACGAACCGTACGCCGACGCGGGACTCTACGTCGAGCGGGAGGACGCGACCCGCGCGATCAACAGCGACGCCGACGGCCGGGACGCGGTCGACGAGATAGTCGCGACGAACGTGCCACCCGACGAGCGGCGAACGGCGGGCCAGCGTGAGCTCTCTGGGTTCTGAGGCGTCGAGCGGGGTCGCCCCGTGTTCGGCCCGCTGCATGCGCGGACCTCGCCGGTCGCATGGGGCGGGCTTTTTGAACTCCCCCAACCACGTCCCGCGTATGACCGATCTCGACATCGACCTCGTGCTCGTTCCCGTCGACGGGAGCGAGGAGTCTCACGAGGCGGTCGACTACGCGATCGCGGTCGCCGCCGAGTACGGCGCGAGCGTCCACGCCCTGTACGTGCTGGACGAGGACGTGGTTCGCGCCATCGACCGCGGCGCGGTCGACGAAGGGGACGTCGCCGACGACACCGAGGCGTTCACGGACTCCGTCGCGCAGCGCGCGGAGGCCGCCGGAGTCCCCCACAGCAACTCCATGGCGTACGGCTTCTCGACGACGGTGAAGACGGTCCACCCCGGCAGCGTCGTCCTCGACACCGCCGAGGAACTGGCGTCAGACTTCATCGTGATCCCGCGTGAGCCCGTCTCCGGCGACCCCGGGGAGGTGCTGGGGAAGGCGGCCGAGTACGTCCTCCTCTACGCCAGCCAGCCGGTTCTGTCGGTGTGATGGCCGGCTCGATCCCGTTCCTCCCCGCGGGAACGACTCTCCCACCGCTTCCGTACCTTCTTGCCGTGCTGCTCGCCGCCGGCGCGGTCGGCGTCGCCCTCCGACGACGCCCCCCGCAAGTCACCGGACGGCACGTGCTCGCGCTCGCGCCGTGGATCGTACTCGGGTCCGCTGCCCACGTGCTGTACGTCGTCGACGCGCTCCCGGCCGCGCTCGCGCCGCTCGCCGGCTCACCGACCGTCTACCTCACGGTGGGGACGACGGCGGGCGCGTCGTGGCTCGCGCTCGCGAGGGGGCCGCCCGAGCGCGTCCCGACCCGACTCGCCGCCGCGGGCGCGCTCCTTCTCGTCCCTGTCGTCGCGGCCGCGCTCGCGACCGGGATTTCGCCGGCCGGCGCCCGGTGGTCGACGGTCGCGCTCGCGGTGACGGTGCCGGTCGCCGCCGCGGTGTGGGCGGGCCTGACGCGGCTGCGCCCCGAGACGGCGATCACCGGCGGCGTGGGCGCGCTCGCGGTGTTCGGACACGCACTCGACGGAATCTCGACTGCGGTGGGGACGACCCAACTCGGCTTCGGCGAGCGCACACCGGTCTCCCGGATCCTGCTCGAGTTCGGGTGGATCCCGCCGGTTCCGGTGGTCGGAACGGGGTGGGTGTTCGTGCTCGTCAAACTCGCGGTGGCGAGCCTCGTCGTGTGGCTGTTCGCGGAGTACGTTCGCGACCGACCCGCGGAGGGGTTCCTCCTGCTCGGCTTCGTCGCCGCCGTCGGCCTCGGCCCGGCAGCACACAACCTGTTGCTGTTCACCGTCGCCGGGTAGCTCCCCGATCCCTTCGGCCGTCGCTCTCGCGGTGGCTCAGAGGACGGCAAGCGCGAAGACGACGGTGACGCCGGCCAGCATGACCGCTTGGACGAACGCGCTGGCGAGGACGCCGATCACCGCGAACGCCGAGCGTCTGAGAGCGACGCGCGGTTCGGCGGTGTTCTCGTAGTAGCTGACGAGGAAGACGGTGCCGCCGAGCCCGACGACGATACCGATCGGACCCATCACAAACAGCAGGACGACGCCGACCAGCGTGCCGACGACCACGGTCCGGGTCGACGCGCCGCCGAGCCGTCCGGATATCATCCCCGAGAGCAGGTCCATCGCGGAGGCCAGCAGCGAGACGACGACGAGCGCGACCAGAACCGCAGGGCTCGGCTCGGTGAAGCCGGTGGTGTAGGCGTAGCCGAGGACGGTCAGCGCCGCGAGGGCGCCGCTCGGTACGAACGGAACGAACGAGCTCGCCGTCCAGACCACGAGTAGGACAATCGCCGCCTCGGCCGCGGGGAACGCCATGCGACGCGTACGTCGCGCGAGGGGAAAACGGTTCAGTCCTGCCGGCTCGTCGCGGCCACCACATCCCGGTGTTCCAGCCGAGCCGTCGGCTCGGCGCATGGGGAACAGGGAGACACGAACGCGACCGCCGCCGTCAGTCTTCTTCTTCGACGACTTCCGGGTCCTCGATGGCGGACTGCAGGGAGTCGAGGCCGTTGACCCACTCGGAGACGAGCCCGTACTCCAGCTCCTCGACGAGGTCGATGTCGAGCGGTTCTCCGTCGATGACGCGAGTACCGGCCTGCACGACGTAGCCGAGCGCGGCGTCGAGGTCGTCCTCGGCCTCGGCCTCGGCGGCCGCGCGCACGAACTCGGTCACGTCGCCGTCGACGACACCGCCGACGACGTACTCCTCGGCCGCGTAGAAGACGGGGATGAGCGAGGTCTGAACGCCGTCGATCAGCATCATCTTGTCCTCGTCGTCGAAGTCGACGTCGGCGAGGACGATGTCCCGCACGCTGCGGATCTCATCGACCGCGCGGTCCTCGTCGATGCGGTCGTCGTCGAGCGCCGCGAGGATCTTCACGACGGCGATCGCCGCGTCGTCCTGGAGGTTCAGTAGGAGCCGCGCCGAGTCTTCGTTCTCGGGGTCCAGGTCCTCCTCTTTCAAGCGATCGAGCCAGTTCTGCCAGCGGTCGTCGGTATAGAACGTTTCAACGGCGTCGTCGTCGGTCATGTGCGATACGTCGCCCGGATTACTCAAATGCCTTTCCTATCGATCGTCGCGAGAGAGGGCGTCTCACCCCCTCGACGCCGGAATTCCCGGAGCAGCGCTCCCGTCGTGCGTTCGGGCCGCGCTCGACGTCGCGGCGTCCACCGCGCCGCGGACTCGTCACGCCATCGTATCGGTGCCCACATCGGGGTTCTCACGGGCGAACGCTGCGATCTGGTCCACGGACGACTCGAACGGCGGCACGGAGACGTTCGTTCCGGCCAGCCCGTCGGTCGCGTTCAGACAGCGATAGCGGGCCGGCTGGTCGAAGTAGTCGATCGTCGCCGACTCGCTCACGACTCGGGTGCCTCCAGCGTCGCCACAGTGTCGATTCCGTACACCAACTCGGGCGTCTCCACGTGCGCGCGCCGAACCGCCTCCTCGTATCCCTCCTCCAGCAGCCAGCGGACGCGGCGGGGAACGGTCTTCGGGCCCATCACCATCCCCGGCTTCTCGGGATCGTCGACGAAGTCCGTCTCCATCAGGAACGGCTCGCCCGACTCGGCGGCGCGTTCGAGCCGGTCCTTCTCGCTCATCACGCTCGGGGTCGGCCCAGCGAGCCGTCCCTCGGCGTAGTGTTTCACGACGTTCGTCGGATCGAGCCCGACCGCCTCGGCCGCGGCGGCGAGGTCGGTGAGGTCCTCGCTGGCCTCGGTGTGCAGTTGGACGGCGCAGTCGAGAGCGGCGCCCAACTCGAACGCACGGCGGGTGACCGCGTTCGACGCGTCCCAAACCGCGTCGCTCACGTCGTAGTGCGGCCGTCCGGACTTCAGCGCGAGCGCGCGGTCGTCGTCGACGAACTCGCTCGCGACCTCCAGCCCGCCGCACATCAGGTCACGGGCGTCCTCGGGCGCGAAGTCGCGCTCGTCGACCAGCCGACTGATCAGGCCGGGATGGACGCCGAGGACGGGCCAGGCCCGCCCCGGCAGGACCTCGTTCGCGGCCGCGACCGCGTCGAGCGTCTCCTCGAAGACGGGACGGAAGTCACCCGGCTCGTCGGGCTCGACCCCGAGGTGCCAGGAGGGTTTGTTCACCACGATCAGGTGGGTGCCGCCGAGCCGGACGAAGTCCTCGACGGCGTCGACCCCGCGCCCGTGGCGCGGATCGAGGTGGAGGTGATTGTCGAGCACCGGCGTGTCGAGGTCGTCGGTCATACGTGCGCAAGGGAGGGCCGGAGCTTATAAACAACGGCCGGACAGCGCGGCCGCTCCCGCTCAGTCGCGCCCGTCGGTCGCGTCGTCGCGGTTTCGGATCTCGATTCGGCCCTCTAGTTCCGGGGCGATGCCGCGTTCGCGAGCGTACGCGGCGAGGACCTCGTACTGAATGTCGGCCTCGTCGACCCGGTGACGCTGTGCGAGCGTCGGGAACTCGTGTTCGGAGTGGAGGAGGTACTCCGAGACGGCGACGGTGTAGCGCGCCTCGGGGTCTATCGGCTCGCCGCCGACCGAGGCCTCCAGGATCAGCTCCGCCTCGTCGTCCCAGACGACGCGGGCGTTCGAGACGTGCCCGTGCCACCAGTCGGCCTCGCCGAAGTCGACGTCGGGCGCACCCATCTCGCGGAACACGTCGTGCAGCTCCGCGCCGGTAACCGAGGCGAGCGTCACGGGCTCCTCGAACGGGATCAAACTGATCAGGTCGGCCTTGGTCACCTCGCCCGCCCAGGGGTCGCCCTGTCGGAGTCCGCCGGCGTTCGAGAGCCCCACGTCGGCGTCGTGGGCCCACCGGAACGCGTCCGCGACGAAGTTGCCGACGCGGCACTCACCGCCGTGGACCACCGCGCCAGTGCGCTCGATTGGGTCGTCGACGACGTCGACCACCTCGCCGAGGTCGGCCGCGGCCATGCGCTCCGCGAGGGCGGCTTCGAGCCCCGGTACGGGGTCGGCACCGTCGGGCTTGTGGAGCGTCGCGGCGGGCGGCGAACCGCTCGATCCGTCGGTCGCGAGGGATCCGGACTCATCCCCGGGAGCGTCGTTATCTGGGGTCGCGTCGAAGTCGACCTCGGCGACGGACTCGCCGTTGACGCCGGGGCGGACGATCCGGGTGCCGGAGACGACTTCGTTGCGCCGGCTGTGAACGTGTCCGCCGAGGATCGCGTCGACGTCGAGCGCCCGGGCGAGGTCGTCGTCCCCGGCGCCGAGATGCGAGAGGACGACGGCGTAGTCGAGTGCCCGGGCGTCCTCCCCGCGCTCGGCGACCGCGGTTCGCATCTCCGCGAGCGCGTCGCGCGCGGCGGCGACAGGGTCGTCGAAGGTCAGGTCGGCCGCCATCGGGTTCAGCGAGTCGGTCGCCGGATCCGTGACGCCGACGAACCCGATGGTCGCGCCGCCGACGTCCAGGGTCGTCCATGGGACGACGCCCTCGGCGCGGCCGAAGGGATCGCCCGCCTCGTCGCGGACGTTCGCGGAGACGAACGTCACGGGCGCGTCGGCGACCAGCCCTCGGAGCGCATCCGGCCCGTAGTCGAACTCGTGGTTGCCGAACGTGTCGAGGCGAGTGTCGGTGGCCTCGTAGAAGTCGAGCACCTGTCGCCCGCTCGCGACCAGCGAGAGGACGCCCGGCGCGGTCGTGTCGCCGGTGGCGACGACCGCGGCGTCGGGGCCCGAGAGCTCCCGAATTCGGCCGGCGAGGCGTGCCGCGCGCTCGGGGGCGTCGAAGACGTTCTCGATGTCGGAGTAGTGGACGAGACGGGCCATTCGGTGTCGGACGGAAGGTGTGAGCGACGCTTAAAAAGCGCGAAGTCGAGCAGGGGGCGGCGCCCCGATTCGAGGGAGCGAGGGACGGCTCCGAACCGGGCGTTTCCGACCCCGTGACTCCCGCTCGCACACGCGAGGGACATTGAAAGCGCTTTTATGGATGTCCGGATAACGTCGGGTCACAGCCTCTGTGGGGTTGATGATGTGCCGTTCCGTTAGGGACCGACCACGGGACGGACACGCGAGCCCGCACGGAGGATAGGTGAACAACATATGCCCGTTTACGTAGACTACGAAACCCCAGCCGACCTCGCCGAGCGATCGCTCGAAGCACTCGAGGTCGCCCGAGACACCGGTACCGTGAAGAAAGGAACCAACGAGACCACCAAGGCCGTCGAGCGCGGCAACGCCGACCTCGTCATCGTCGCGGAGGACGTCTCCCCCGAGGAGATCGTCATGCACCTCCCCGAACTCGCCGACGAGAAGGGGATTCCGGTCGTCTTCGTCGACACTCAGGACGACGTCGGCCACGCCGCCGGCCTCGAAGTCGGTTCGGCCGCCGCCGCCATCGTGGACGCCGGCGACGCCGAGGACGACGTCGAGGACATCGGCGAGAAGGTCGCGGAGCTTCGATAACCTCCCATGAGCGCAGAAGAGGGCACCGGCGACTCGACCACCGCCGAGGTGATCGAGGTCGTCGGCAAGACCGGGATGCACGGCGAGGCCATGCAGGTCAAATGCCGCATCCAAGAGGGATCGAACCAGGGCCGGATCATCACCCGGAACGTCCTGGGCCCCGTCCGTATGGGCGACGTGCTCCAGCTCCGGGAGACCCAGCGGGACGCCGACTCCATCGGAGGACGATAACCAATGGTCGAGACACGCACCTGCGACTACAGTGGCAAGGAGATCGAGCCCGGCACGGGCACGATGTACGTCAAGAAGGACGGCACCGTTCTCCACTTCGTCGACTCGAAGGCGGAGAAGAACTACTTCCTCGGCCGTGAGGCGCGCGACCTCGAGTGGACCGAGGAAGGGCGCAGACAGGGTGGCGAGTAGATGAGCCACCACGACGAGCGCACCTTCGTGATGGTGAAGCCCGACGGCGTCCAGCGCGGCCTCATCGGGGAGATCGTCTCCCGCTTCGAGGAGCGCGGGCTGAAGCTCGTCGGCGGGAAGTTCATGCAGATCGACGAGGACCTCGCCCACGACCACTACGGTGAACACGAGGGGAAGCCGTTCTTCGACGGCCTCGTCGAGTTCATCACCTCCGGTCCCGTCTTCGCGATGGTGTGGGAAGGCGCGGACGCGACGCGACAGGTTCGCGCGATGGTCGGCGAGACAGACCCCGCCGAGTCCGCCCCGGGCACGATCCGCGGCGACTTCGGCCTCGACCTCGGCCACAACGTGATCCACGCGTCGGACCACGAGGACGAGGGCGCCAACGAACGCGAGATAGACCTGTTCTTCGACGACGACGAACTCGTCGACTACGGCCTCGACACCGCTGCGTGGGTGTACGAGGACGAATCGCACTAACGGCGCACAGAAGCCCGTTTTTTCGGCGGTACCCGACACTAAGTATCGAAGAGCGGCCGCACCGCCGACACACCGCGTTTCCGGTGAACGACCGTCAACGATCCCACTGGGTCGTGCGGTTTTCCTGTCAGCGCAGTATATAAATAGCAGAGTCAGCGGTGGACTCGTCGACCGTCACAACGGGAAGCTCAGCGGGGGACGCGGCCGTCGGCCAGCATCCGACGGTGGGCCGGTCAGTCGCTGAGCGTGACGACAGACCGGTCAATCGCTGAGCGCGACGACGCGGCCGTCAGCCGTGACGATGAGCACCTCGTCGGTTCCGTCGCCCGTGACGTCCGCGAACAGCGGCCCCGCGTACACGACGGCGTCGTCCGCTCCGCCGCGGGCGATCACCTCGCCCTGCACGTTCATCACGAGGGCCTCGCCGCCGCGGTTCAGCGCGATCGGTCCGGGGTTGTCGGTCCCGGTGACGTTGGCGACTCCGGGGGCGTTCACGCGGGTCTCAGCCCCGTACTGTTGCTTCCAGACAACCTCGCCGTCACGGAGATCGACTGCCCAGACGCTCCCGGCACCGCCGACGTATATCCGTCCGGGGTCAGCGTCGCCGACCGCGACGGGGAGGTCTTGCAAGCCGACCTCGTACCGTCCCGAGCCGTCGGTGAGTTCGAGCGTTTGGAGGTTGCCGTTCGTCCCGCCGAGCGCGAGCACCGGGCCGTCCTGCGTGTCGGCCGCGGTCCACGTCAACGGCGTGACCGCGGGCGTCGCCGTCCACCGCGTGTCGCCGCTCGCGTCGAGCAGGCGAACGGTCGCCTCGTCTTCACCGACGGTCGCGACCGCGACGCCGCGGGGGTCGTCGTCCCCGTTCGCGTCGAAGTCGGCGATCAGCGGGCGCCGGTCGATAGGCGCGTCGAGGGCCGTCTCGAAGACGCGGTCGCCGGCGGCGTCGACGGCGAGGACGCTCCCGTCGGTCGACGCCGCGGCGACCTCGTGTTCACCGTCGCCGTCGAGGTCGCCAACGGCCGGTCGGAGCCCGCCGGGGCCGCCGAAGTCGGCGGAGAATCTGACCGAGCCATCCGCCGCGTCGAGAACGACGAGTGACCCCGTCTCCGTCGTGAACGCGACGATTGAGTCGCCGCCGAGCGTCGCTGAAGTGAAGTCACTGATGGGTACCGGGTCGCCGTCAGCGGCGTCGGTGCCGGCTCCGTCGTCGTCGGCCCCGCCGTCGCCGCCGGCGGCGTCGCCCACGGCGATAGCAGACAGCGGCGTTCGCCACGCGACCTCGCCCCCGACCACGGTCGCACGGACGACCCGTTCGCCGTCCGCGGCCGTCGATTGGACGACGACCGGGTCGCCGTCCATCGTGGCGACGACCGCGCCGCTCCCGTCATCGCCGACGACTGGTTCCGTCTCCCACACGATTTCGGAGTCGACTGCGGCGTCGTCGATGCCCACGAACGCGAACAGCGCGACGCCGACGCCGGTCGCACCGCCGGCGAGGAGGATCAGGCTCGCGAACAGAACGCGACGGTCCATTGGCAGTCCGTTCGGGCGTCGCGGTGATACGGCTGTCGGATGCGACGGGCGGAGTCGGCTCCGAACGGAACCGCGAGAACCCGCTACAGCAGCGTCGCGACGCTGTCCTCGTGGGCTGGGTCGACGAGTTCGCGAAGCGCGTCCGGGTCGCGCTCGCCGTTCGCGTTCACGAGGTAGACGGCGCCGTCTCGGTCGCCGTACGCCCCGTGGAAGTCGTACACGAAGCCGTACACGTCGGCGTCAGCCGCGGTGTCCGAGTCGCGAGCGACCGCGACCTGTTCGTGGACGTTGTACTCGACGAGCCGGTTGCGAAGGCTCGCCGCGGTGTCGCCGCCCTCGCCGATCGCGGCCAGACCCGACTCCACAATCGGGGCGAGCTCCGACACGTCTGCGCGAACCCCCGGCTCGCTCGGGATGTTTCCGTCGCGGACGGCGGCGAGGGCGGCGCCGACTGCACCGCAGCCGGTGTGGCCCACCACCACGAGCACGTCGGTCCCGGTGTGAGCGAGGGGGTAGGCGACGCTTCCCGAGAGCACCCGTTCGCCGTCGACGACGTCGCTCACGCGGTTTCCGATGTTGCCCGCGGTAAAGAGGAACCCCGGCTCGTCGACCGCCCACATGCCCTCCTGCGACACGCGCGAGTCCGAACAGCAGACGGAGACGACCGGCGGCCGCTGACCGTCTCGGTGGGCGGCGAGGTCGGCGACGGCGACGTGGTCGTCGTTGCGATCGAGGAGTTCGCCGAGGAGATCGCGAGTCACGACCGAGTGCTCGGTGCTCGCGGGTAAAAAGGAGGTGGACCGGGCGGCGGGCAGTTCGGACGGACGGTCACCGAGCGTGGACGGCCGCGCGCCGCCGGCCAGGTCAGGGGTCGCCCGCCGGCTCAGATGACGAGCCCGATCGCCTGAATAAGGAATCCGAGGACGAAGACGGCAAGCAGCGCGATGGTCGCGAGAACGACGACCGGGGCGAGTACCTCCGGGTCTTGGTCGAGCACGACGCTTTCCATATCTCTCATACGAACCGCGTCGTCGCCGCGGGGTTTGAACGCTTCGCTCGCGCCGTCGGTCTCGACGCGGGGTTCGCCGACGCGGTGGTCGACGACGCGGCGAGCGGAGATGCGTCGAGCGGCGACACGAACGGTGGCCGTAAGCGACGACGACGGGCGGACGCCAATGAGGTAGACGGCACCGCCGTCCGTGCTATTACTCCGCACGACAAACGCGCACACGCGTCTCCCATCACTTATACCGCCGAACGCACTATTACCTGTATGAGCGAAGAATCCGGGCGTCGGAACCTCCGAATGCCCTCGGACGACGAAGTGTTCGCCGTGGTGACCGAACACCTCGGCGGGAACCACGTGCGCCTGCGCTGCGTCGACGGCGAGACCCGTCTGGGCCGGATCCCCGGCCGCATGAAGTACCGAACGTGGATCAGCGAGGGCGACGTCGTGCTTGCGGAGCCGTGGAGCTGGCAGGACGAGAAGGCGAACGTCGAATGGCGATACAGCGACGAGGACGCGGACCAGCTGCGGCGAGAAGGACACATCCAGTAGTCGCTTCTGAGCGGTTAGTGAGGCCCGCCCCTACCCAAATCGCCCCGTAGCGACGCGTGACGGCCGTTGCGGGGGGTTCGGCTTCGGATCGCGGCCGAGGCTGCGGAGAGCGAAGCTCTTTGTGGCCTCGCCACACGGTTCGACCATGTTCGCCGGCGTGTCGACGGGAGCGGTCGTGGTGTTCGGCCTGATAGCCGTCGCCCTCGTGCTGTTCGTCACGGAGGCCATCCCGAACGACATGACCGCGGTCGGTATCGTCGTCGCGTTGGCGGCACTGGAGCCGTGGACCGGAATCTCGACCCGCGGCGCCATCTCCGGGTTCGCCAACACCGCGACGATCACTATCGTCGCGATGTACATGCTGAGCGCCGGGATCAATAACACTGGCATCGTCGAGCGACTCGGACTCCACCTCGCCAAGCTGACCCGCGGGAGCGAGTCGCGCGTGCTCGCGGCGACCGTGTTGACGACGGGACCGATCGCGGGGTTCATCAACAACACCCCGGTCGTCGCCGTGTTCATTCCGATGATCACCGACCTCGCGGATCAAAGTGGTGTGTCGCCGTCGAAGCTCCTCATGCCGCTGTCGTACGCTGCGATCCTCGGCGGGACGCTCACCCTGATCGGGACGTCGACCAACTTGCTGGCGAGCGAGTTCGCGTCCACGCTGCTTCCTCGCGGCCCGATCGGGATGTTCGAGTTCTCGGCGCTCGGCGTCGTCGTCCTCGCTGCCGGTACGGGCTACCTGTTGACGGTCGGTCGGTGGCTCACGCCGGCGCGGATTCCCGCGAACGCCGACCTCGTCGAGGAGTTCGACTTGAACGAGTACTTGACGCAGGTCCGCGTTTCACCCGGGAGCGCCTCGCTCGGGACCCCCGTCGCCGATCTCGCTGAGCGGACCGAAGCCGGCGCGACCGTCCTCCAGCTTCGACGGGACGGACGGGGATCGCTCGCGGTCGGCTCCGATCTCCGGCTGCGCTCCGGGGACGTGCTCGTCGTCCACGGGACGCCCGACTCGGTCGACTCGCTCTGTGAAGAGCGCGACTTCCGTCTGCTTGGGAGCAGGACGGTGACCGACGAAACGCTCGACGACGCGACCACGGACCGCATCCTCGACAAGGCGCTCGTTCCGGAGACCTCGGCGTTCGTTGGCGAAACGCTCGCAGAGACGCGTCTCCACGAGGTGTACGGAACGCGGGTGCTCGCTATCCGACGGGACGGGAAGCTGCTCAGAAACGGCCTCGACGACGTGACGCTCGAGGTCGGCGACCTTCTGCTCGTCCGGACGACTGCGGAGTCCGCCGCGCACTTCGGGGAGACCGGCGACCTCGTCAGCGTCGAGGCCGAGGGGCTCGACCGTCTGCTCGACGCCGACACGGAGGCCGTCGCCCCGCTCTCGCCGCGCACGCCCGTCGCGGTGGGGATCATGGTCGCCGTCGTCGGGGCGGCCGCGCTCGGAGCGCTCCCGGTCGTCATCGCCGCACTCGGCGGGGTGTTCTTGATGGTCGTCACCGGCTGTCTTACGACGTCGGACGCCTACGACGCCGTCTCGTGGAACGTCATCTTCCTGCTCGCCGGCGTGATCCCGCTCGGACTGGCGATGGAAGGGACCGGCGGGGCGGCCCTGATCGCCGAGGGGCTGGTGGCGGCCGGGACGGTGGTACCGACCGTCGGCGTGTTGCTGCTGTTCTCGCTGGTGACGGGCCTGCTCGCGAACGTCATCACGCCGGTCGCGACCATCGTCTTGATGATCCCGATTGCGGTGGACGCCGCCGCAAAGCTCGGAGCGAACGGATTCGCGTTCCTGCTCGTGGTGATGTTCGCCTCGGCGACCTCCTTCTCGACGCCGGTCGGATACCAGACGAACCTGATGGTGTACGGCCCCGGCGGCTACGAGTTCACCGACTTTGTCCGCGTCGGCGGGCCGCTTCAGTTGCTCCTTGCGGTCGTCACAACCGCAGGTGTGACGGTGTTGTGGGGCGTGTAGGCACTGTCGCAGACCGGGCGTCTCCCGGCCGAGGAACCCCGGGCGGGCGAGCGCGCCGCCCTCACACCGGCGCGCGAGCGACCGCCGCGAAGACGCGTCGGAACGTCGATCACCCCGTTTCGAGCGTCGTCGCGATCTCCTCGACGGTCGCCGGATCGTTCGTCCAGAAGCCGGTGTACGTGTCCGAGTGCTCTTCGGCGACCAGGCCGCAGGCCTGTGTGCTATCGGAGCCGCCGTCGTAAGCCATGGCCCAGTAGAGTTCGAACCGCCCGGTCGCGTCGGCATGATAGGTGACCCCGGGGAGCGCCGGCGGAGTCCAGTCACCGGCGCCGTACACGTGAACGTCGAGGTCCGTCTCGCTCCCGAGAGCCCGATACACCTCCGTCTGAGACGCGAAGGTCGAGAGCGTCTGGAAACTCACCCGTAAGACCCCGTCTCCGACCCGAAAGGCGCGGTCTTCGATTTCCCGACTGACCGCGAGGAGTTCGCGCCGGTTCATCCCGGAAAGCACCGTCGCATCGAGCAGGTCGAACAGCACGCGGTACCCCTCGGAGGTCCCGTCCCCGTCGCCGGGCCTGCGGATCGGTGGTTCGATCAGGCCTTCGACCGCTTCGACGCCGATGACGCCAACGACCTCGTCGTCGGCCTCGATTTCGATGAACGGGGCGGGCCCGTCCGGCGGAAGCGAGCGGGACTCGACGGGGACGCCGTGGCTCGCGAGCCACTGTTCGATTTCGAGTGGTGAACCGCTTCTGTAGACGGTACAGCGGCGCTTTTGCCCTCGTAGGTCGGTGAGTAGCGAGTCGAACAAGGCTACGAGTGCCCGGAGCGACCGGCCCTGGCGCTCCGTCGAATGAGGTCTGCGACCTGCGGATGGAGGGACTCAAGTCGGACCGAACCGGTGTCCGGATCGTACTCTACCAGTCCCGCGTCGGCGAGCCGCGGCAAGTGATTGTGCGTCAGGTCGATGAGGATCTCCGATCGGTCCGCCGGCGTTTGCATCGTTGCCGTGGTCGTGGCTTCCCAGCCACTGAGGACGGTCGCTATCTCCTCGACGGTACTGTCGTTCTCCTCCAGTAGGTACTGGAGTACACGTCGGCGGTGTTGTGAGGCGAGCGCTCGGTAGAACTGATCGTCCGCGAACCGCGGCGGCGGCTCTCCCTCCGCCGACCGATCCGTTCGATTGGAGTCCTTTTCTGAGTGCCCCATGTATTAACACACGGTATTGTGTGGTTAGTAACTGTTTGATTTTCAACCGCACGAGCGTCCGGAAGATACTCTCGGGGGCGCGTTCCGTGGTTGCGGACCCAAGTGGCGGGAGCCCCGACAAGGACGTCCGACGGAGTCGGGGCCGCGCTCAGCCGAACAGCAGGATGACTACGGCCACGAACAGCAGTTCGCCGCCGACGAGAAAGAGCGCGACGAGCCAGTATCGGTACGCCCAGAGCCACTCGCGCGAGCGCTCCCACCGCGCCCGGAACCCGCCGGTTTCGGCGGCCGCCTCGCCGTCCCGAGCCCCCACGTACGTCTCGTCGAGGCGCCAGCCCTCGTCGGGGTCGTACGTCGCGGGAACCCGCGCGCCGACGAGTTCGTCCACGTCGAGCGGCGAGACGCCCGCGGCGTCGAGGAACGCGAGGAACACCTCCGATTCCGCCAGCGAGCCGTCTCGCGGCACCGGGAATCGCTCGATGTGGGTCCGGCCGCCGTGGGGCGGCCGGAACTCGACGACGACGCGACTGCTCGCCGACCGCACCGCCGTCACGACGAGGACGCCCTCCTCGTCGTTGAGGTACGCCTCTCGGAGGCGCCGCTGCACGTCGTCGTCGACGGAGCGCGTCGAGGGCTGATTCTCCCCCTCGCCGGGCGTCGTCCCGTCGCCGATATCGGCGTCTACCGACGTCGTCGCCTCGCCGCTCCGATCGATCGACGGCTCTGCCGCCGGGCCGTCGTCGGAGGGAGTGCCGGGCATCGAGTCGACCGTTGTCGACGCAGATTCATAAGCGCGCTGCGGGGAGAACGGACGGCTCGGCGGAGAAACTGACGGGCGCCGTCCGCGGTCGCGGCGTCGTCGCGTGCCGGAAACCGTTTGAACATCGGCGACCTCTGTACGGCCATGCGCGAAGTAACCCTCCGGATCCGCCATCACGGAGGGCCGGAATCGGACGTAAGCGCCCGGCACCCGGACGTGACGCTCAAGTCGGTCTCGTCGATGACGGGTCGGGGAAGCGAACGGAAGCGGATCGTCGAGCTCCGCGGCCCGACCGAGGAGATAGAGTCGTTCATCAACGAGTTCAACGCAGCCGACAACGTCGTGAAGGTCGAACCGCTCTCGCCCGTCGTCGGGACCCACGCGTACGTGGCGGTGGTGGTCGACAGCGACGGGTGGGAGGGGATCCGCGAGCGCTTTTCCGAGCTTGGGATCCACTACCGCACCGGGACGACCATCTCCGGCGGCATCGAACGCTGGACGGTGTACATCGAGGCCGACGACGACCTCTCGGCGCTGATCAGGGAGCTAGAGCGCGGCGGCAACGACGTCGAACTGGCGCGCAACGTCGAGATGTCGTCGATCGAGCGACCATCGGGACTGCCGGCGTCGGGGATCCTCGACGGGTTGACCACGCGACAGCGGGAGGTGCTCGCGACGGCCATCGCGGTCGGCTACTACGACCACGAACGCGGCGTGGGCGTCGAGGACGTCGCCGACGAGATGGGTCTCGGGTCGACGACGGTGTGGGAGCACCTCTCGCGGGCGGAGTCGACGGTGATGAACGCGCTCTTCGAGCGGTTCGAGCGATGAGCGGCGACAGACTGCCGATCGCCGCTCGCCGCACGCGTTAGCCCGGTCGGCGAGGGTCGATCCCGAACAACGCTTTTGTAGCTAGGGGGATAGCGACAGGTATGACAGAGGGTTCGGTGTCCGTTCCGGCCGAGCAGTACGAGCGGCTGGTGGCGCTCGCGGCCGCCCGCGGCGTGACGCCCGAGACCCAGCTCGTCCGCCTCATCGACGACGCCTACGCGGGTATCGATTCGGACGCGGAGCCGCCGGAGACACTTCCGCTCGGCGTCTGCGACGCTGACGAACCGGAGTGAGGCGCCGCGCGCGGTCCCGGTCGGTTCAGCAGTCGACGAGCCCGTGGCCACGGGGGCGTCAGCCGTCGTACGGCCAGCGACCGCCGGTCTTCAGCTCCGTGACGTAACCGTCGGGGATCGCGTTCCGGATGGCCGACCGCGGCCGGCTCACTTCCACTCGTCCGCGCGGTCCGCGGACTGGAGTTTGCCCTTCGCGCGCCGCGGGGGGCGTCGGAGCGTCAGTGTCATCGCGATGAGCGAGAAACCGCTGACGAGCGTGATCACGAACGCGCCCGGAATCGCGCCGATCGCCGCGGTCGCGACGACGCCGCTTCCGGACGGCGTGAACACCGTGATCCGAACGATCCACGCGCCGACGAGAACCGAGAGCAGCGGCGCGTACACCCGACGGAGGCGCCGCGACATCGCCTCGAGGGTGGGGGTCTTGACCGTCGGTTCGCGGAGGTCCTCGCTCAGGAGCTTCCGCCAGTTCGACTGCTCGACGCCCTCCGGGTCGAGCGCGTTCGCGAACACGTTCTCCTCCAAGAGCCGAACGCGGGACCGCCAGACGTCGAACATGCGGTAGCGACGGGTCTCGATACCGAGGAAGACGCTGAGCATCACGACGCCGATGAGCAGCACGTAGTGGGGTCGCGACTCGTTCGAGAAGGTCCACGTGAGGAGGGAGGCCGTCACCACGACCGCCCAGTTGGTCGTCCGGTCGATGCGGGTCCGCCACGAGCTCGTTCGCCCGAGTTCGCCGCGGTAGGTGTGAGCCATGAGCGAGAGGAGGTCGGAGCTGTCGCTCGCGGCCTCGGCGGCGACCTCTCGCTCCTCGCGCGACCCGGGATCAAACTCTTCTGATGGGTCGGACATACCCCTCGTAACGCGGCAGAACGGGTAAATACACCAGCCGGAGCGGCGACGGCTCAGGCCGGGTCGGCCTTCGTCGTCTCGACCGTGACACCGTCGGACTCGACGCCGATTCGAGCGAACTGCGTGCGGACGTGTTCCTCCGCCGCGTCGAGCGCTGCCGACCTAGTGTCGAACCCGCGGGACATCGGCTCCTCGAAGGCGACGCGGATCTCCTCGCCGTCGACGGTGAGCGCCGATCCGCCGCTTTCGACCTGATAGAAGGAGTCGCACACCCAGACGTACGGGGCGTTCTCGTCCGGCGCGCCCTTGTACACCGGCGGGTCCTCCCCGCGCTCGAACACCGTTCCGGTGAGGTCGGTCCCCCCGCCGCTGCCGCGAACCAGTATCATAGCGTCGGTACGGGACCGAGGCTGAAAAGCGCCCCGCGAGGGGCGGTGACAACGGACGGTGTGACGCGCCGACGGCAGGGGGAAACGCTTTCGGCGTGGCGGGCGGTGGTGCATCCATGACGCTGGAGGACTTCACCGAGTTCACCGACGACGAGGGCGACGGCGGCGAAGACGCCGCCGGCTCGTCCGAGGGCGGGGGCGCACCCGACGGCACCGCGGGCGACGCGGGCAACGCGTCCGCCGCGCAGGGGGGCGGAGGGCCACGGGGGCCGGCGAGCCGTGACGGCGGGCGCGCGGCGCCCCCCGGAGACGACGCGGCAGACGACGACTTCGCCGCGTACGACGTCGAGCCGGCCGGCGAGGACATCGGGCTCGGGGTCGTCTCGGTCTCGCAGGGGCTCCGCGTGGCGGAGGAGGCCGAGGAGACGACGCTGCAGGCGTTCGTCACCACGGGGAACCGCGAGGCGGTCCGGCTCGGCAAGTACCTCCTCGTCCCGTATCCGGACGGCGAGCGGCTGTTCTGTCGGATTACGGGCTTAGAGTACGCACAGGAGTTCCGCTCGGACGACGCCACCGAGATCCACGCTCGCCGGCAGATGCGCCGGGACGACTTCGCCGAGCGCGACTACAAGTTCATGGCCGAACTGGAGCCGATGTCGGTCGTGTACGGCGAGGGCGACGACATGAAGCGACGGATGACCGACCGGGTGCCGAAGCCCGGCGCCGTCGTCGAGGAGGCCTCCGACGACGCCGAGATCAAGACCGGACTGAAGATCCCCGAGGACGGCGTCTTCCTCGGTCACCTCTCGGTCGGCGGCGAGAAGGTGCGGACGGCCGCGGAGCCGCCGACGGTCGACTACCGGGTGAAAGACGACTACGCCGACGGCGACCCGCTCGCGTTCCGACACACGCTCGTCGCCGGCGGGACCGGCTCCGGGAAGACCCACGCCTCGAAAAACGTGCTCCGGCAGTACCTCGACTCGGACCGCACCTACCCGACCGGTGACGGTCGGGAGTCGCGGATGGCGGTCGTCCAGTTCGACCCGCAGGACGAGTACGCGCAGATGCACGACGACAACCCCGACCTCGACGCCGACTTCGCGCGGCGACTCGACCGGGAGGGAATCGCCCACGGCGGGCACGAGGACACGGTCGCGTTGGTGCCGCGGGTCGCGAACGCGACGTACCCCGGCGAAGGGCACCGCGCCGAGCGCGTCGAGTTCACTATCCCGTTCTCGCTGGCTCGCGACATGCCGTGGCTGGTCGCCGGGTCCGGACTCAACGACAACCAGTACCCGGCGCTGTTGACCCTCCTCAATCGCTTCTTCCGCGACTACGGCGACTCGGGGACGTACAGCCAGTTCCTCTCGTACCTGGACGACCCAGCGCTCAAAGAGGAACTCGACGAGAGCGGCCGGGTCCACGAGGCGACGTTCGACGCAGTGAAGCGCCGCGTCCGGGCGGTCCCAGGCGGCGTGTTCGACCAGGACGCGAAGCCGATCACGGAGTTGGATCACACCCTCGTCCGGCCCGGCGGGCTCTCCGTGATCCCGACATACCACCTCCCGACGTCTCGACAGAAGGAGATCGTCGTGCTCGCGGTCGCGGGCCTGCTCGTCGACGACAAGCTCTCAAACGATCCCGACAGCGACCGGATCGAGGAGACGCCGCTCCTCATCGGGATGGACGAGGCGCACAACTTCCTCGCGGACGCCGACAACGTCCAAGCCCGAAAGGTCGTCCAGAAGTTCACGGAGGCCGCCAAACAGGGCCGCAAGGAGCGGCTCGGCCTCTTTCTGATCACGCAGGACCCACAAGACGTCGCGGAGTCCGTATTTAAACAGGTCAACACGAAGATAGTCTTGAACCTCGGTGACGAGGACGCCATCTCCAGCGTGAATATTCCCTCGAACCTCGCCGGCAAGGTCCCGTACATGGAGAAGGGACAGATGGTGGTCTACTCGCCGGACAACTCGGAGCCGGTGGAGCTGATCGGGCTCTCGAAGTGCGTGACGCGACACGGCGACTGAGCGGTCGTCGGTGCGGGACGGCCCGTATCGGAGAGTTTTCGGGGACCGCGTTTCCGCGCGGCCGGAGACGCCGTCGATCTTTTTCACGATCGGCTGAGACTCTCCGACTATGACCAAACGAATCCTGGTGGCGGTCGACGGCTCAGCGGAGGCGACCGAGGCGCTGCAGTTCGCGGCGACAGAGTGGCCGGACGCCGACCTGACGGCGCTTCACGTGATCAACCCGGCTGACTCGACGAGCGGCATGGATGGAGGGTTTCCAGGGGCGGTCGACCAGTGGTACGACAGCGCGAAGGGACGCGGCGACCGTATTCTCCGCGAAGCGCGTGAGGCGGCGGACCGCGAAATCGACACCAGACTGGAGGTGGGGCGGCCGACCGCGACGATACTCGCCGTCGCGAGCGGTGAGGCCGCCGTCGGCGACGAGGACGGTGCGGACGGCACCGGAGAGCCGTACGATCACGTCGTGCTCGCCAGTCAGGGCCGAACCGGCCTCTCTCGGATCCTCCTCGGGAGCGTCGCCGAAGGTGTCGTCCGCCGCGCCGAAGTGCCCGTGACGGTCGTTCGGTAAGCGCAGGGGGAGTGGGGCAACAGCGCAGCGTGTCGCTTCGTCGGCGCGGGCGAATCCCTGCAGCGTCGTGGGCCGTCTCGCGCCCGAGACCGTGGTCACTCCTCGGCGCGCTCCGCCTCGACGATCTCACCGAGGACGGTCCAGCCCTCCTCGTCCGGTCCCGACCGCCCCAACAGCACCGACTCGTGGTCCTCGGACGTGATAAGTCGAAAGTCGGCGTCGCCGTCGGCGTCGGTGCGAATGCCCTCGCCGCGAAACTCCCGTTGGAAGAACTCGGTCGAGGAGAACTCGAACACGCCGGTCTCGCCGTCGTCGAGAGTGAGCCGGACGGGCCGCGGCTGGACGTTGTGGATCCGTTTCGCGATCGGGTGGAGATCGGGCATGCTCGCGTCTCGGCGCGGTTCGGGAATAAAACCGCGGTCCGCCGCGTGGCCACTCCGGCCGCCGCCGAATGAGCCGAATGAAGCGTCGTGGCGAGGGCCGCGCCGCCGTACGCCTTTATCATGTCACAGAGCGTAGGTTAATGGGATTCAGAATGATATCCTCGTCACTCGACTACCTGCGCGACGGCGACGACGCCGTCATGACCGTCCTCATCGGCGGACTGCTCCTGCTCGCGAGCCCGCTCATCGTGCCATCGATCCTCGTGCTCGGGTACGTGTCTCGCGTCCTTCGGGGAACGGCGGCCGGCGACGACACGCCCCCGGTGTTCGAAGAGTGGGGCGACCTCCTCGTCGAGGGAGCGAAGGCGTTCGCGGTCACGCTCGTCTACTCGCTGCTACCGCTCGCGGTGTTCGCGGTCGCCGTGGTCTTCGGCGTGGGAGCGGCCGTCATCGGCTCTGGCGGAGGGAACGGAGGTGCGCTGGGCGGCCTGATCGGCGGCGCGTTCGCGCTGCTGATCGCGCTCGTCGCGCTCGCGGTCTCGCTCGGCGGACTGTACGTGACGCCCGCGGCGCTGGCCGCCGTCGCCGACTCCGGGCGGGTGGGCGACGGGTTCGCGCTCGGTGCGCTCTGGACCGTGATCTCGAAGCGGGCGTACGCGACCGGCTGGCTGTCGGCCGCCGTGGTCGTACTGGGTGGTTCGCTGGCCGTCGGCGTGCTCTCGGTCGTCCCGGTTCTCGGAACGATTGCGGGGCTGTTCGTGCAGTTCTACGCGCTCGTCGCCGCGGCCGCCATCATCGGTTGGACGTGGGCGGACGTACGGCCGATCGCGGCTGATTCGACCGATCCCGAACCGGCGGAGCGGCCTGCCGTCTAAGCAACTGACGAACGAAGGAAACGTTGTAAAAAAACAGCGACCGTCGCGTTACTCGACGAGGACGTCGTCGTAGTCGCCGGCGTCGACGCGGTCGTCGAACGTCCGGGCGTCCTCGCCCTCGATGGTGACGCCGAGGGAGGCGCAGGTGCCGCCGACCTCCTTGGCGGCGTTTTTCACGTCGTACGAAAGCAGGTCGGTCGACTTCTGCTTGGCGACCTTCTTCACCTGTTCGATCGACATGTCTGCGACGAAGTTCGACTGAGGCTCACCGGAGCCCGTCTCGAATCCGGCCTCGTCTTTGATAAGCTCCGCCGTCGGCGGGACGCCCACCTCGATCGTGAACGAGCCGTCGTCGTCGTACTCGATCGTGACGGGGACTTCCATCCCGTCGAACGCAGCGGTTTCGTCGTTGATCCGCGCCACGACGTCCTGTACGTCCACCGGCGTCGGTCCGAGCTCGGGACCGAGCGGCGGGCCAGGGTTGGCCTGCCCGCCGGGGACGAGCGCTTCGATAGTTCCAGCCATATCCGTACGAACCCGGTGACGACTTTTAACGGTTGTTCTTTCAGGCAGCGGGAGCCAGCGGTTCGCATACTTTCGAGACGAGCAGCGGTAGTCGATGCGACGGATCGGCGGCGGTCGATTCGATCCGGCGGCCAGTCACGACTCCGCGCCGACCGTCTCGTCGGTCGCCGCCGATCCGTCGCCGGCGTGGCCGGGGAGGAACGTCCCCGTCTCGCGTCGCACACCGACGAGCAGCGCGACCCCCGCGATGAGCGGCATGACCGCACAGGCGGCGTAGACGGGCGCGAAGCCGACCGCGTCGATCAGCGGCAGCGACACCATCGGCCCCAATCCCCCGCCGACGTCGCCCAAGACGTTGTTCGTCCCGGAGGCGCGCCCCATCCGCTCGTCGGGAGTCAAGTCGGCGAGTAGCGCCATCATCGGACCGCTCGTGCCGCCCTGTCCGGCGCCGATGAAGACGCAGGCGAGCGTGAGGTCGAGGATCGACCCCGACCGGGCGAGCAACAGGAAGCCGACGAACGAGACGACGAGGAACGTAAGTAAGATCGGCGTGCGCGACTCGCGGGCGTCCGAGATGCGCCCGCTGACCAGCATGAAGAAGGAGGCTGAGAGGACGGTGCCGGCCATGAACAGTCCGGAGGTCCCCTGCGGGTCCAGCCCGAACAGCGAGATGTCCTTGGCGCCGAGAAACAACACGAGCGTGGAGAACAGCGCGCCGATGTACGCGAACAGCAGACCGAAGTTGACCAATCCAATCGTCACGGCCGGGACGGCGGTGTCGATGTCCCACGGCTTGATCGAGCCCGTCGAGCGCTCGCCGGTGACGTGCGTTTCGGGGACGTAGCGGTGAGCGACGACGCTGGCGGTGAGCGCGAACGCCGCGGCGACGACGAAGGCCGCGGCGTTGCCGGCCAGCGACGAGACAATTCCGCCGAGCACGAGACCGGCCGGGAACCCCATCGTGATGCCGCCGCGGACGACGCCCATGTTCGTCCCGCGCGATCCGCCGTCAGAGAGGTCGGCCGCGATGGTGTACGCGGTCGCGAACACCGCGGCGGAGCCGACACCCCAGAGGATCCGCGCGAGGAGGAACCACGTCTCGGGCGCGACGGCGACCGAGAGCGGCGTGAACCACCACTCCGGCCCGACGACGAGCGGCCCGACCACGAACCGAGGGAGCGCCGCCGCCAGGGGGCGAAGCGAGTCGGCCGGCGGGACCGCGAGCGCGACGACGTATCCGAGGGTCGCGATCCCTTCGATCAGGAGGCCGTACACGAACGGCTTGCGCGTTCCGTACCTGTCGACGAGGGCGCCCGCCGGCGCGTTCGCGACGAGTCGCACCCAGCGGTTCGCCGAGAGGATGACGCCGACCATGAACGCCGAGATACCGAGTACGGCGCCGAGATTCGGGAGGATCGGAAAGACGACTCCACCCCCGAATCCGACGAAGAAGGTGCTGGCTATCACCGCGAGCAGCACGGTCGGCGGCCGGTCGAAGCCGAACCAACTCATCCCTGCGGCCTCGCCGGCGGCGCGTCGGCGCCCCTGGCCTCGCCCGGGACGCGATTCATTCCGGCTGGTCCTCGTCGGTCATCACGCCGAGCCCGTCCGATAGGTCCGGCAGTTCCACGCCCTCGGCGAGCAGGGGCTGGACGATTCGCCGGAGCGTCGCCTCGGCGACCAGCCGAGTGTACGGCGTCTCGGGGAGGCCCTCGGCGGTCGTTCCCGGGGCCTCGCCACTCTCGTCCTCCCACTCGCCGTCGGTCTCGTCCGCGCCGCCGGTGAGGGTGATCTGTCGGGTCCGGGCGCCGTCGACGGTCGCGACGATGAGCGCTGCCGTCTCCTCGACGTCGACGTCGCGGAAGACCCCCGCCTCGATCCCGGATTCGAGGATGTCGGCGACCGTCCCGCGGAGCAGGCGATCGCTCCTGACCAGCTGCTCGCGGATGCGCTCGTTAAACGGGCCCTGCGTGCGGAGTTCGAGGAGGGCGATGTGGAACGCCTCGCGGTCGACGGCGTCGGTCTCGAAGACGAACCAACCGATGAACCCGACGAGTCGATCGATCGGCGGGTCGTCGGCGTGCGCGCGAATCCGGGCCGCGGAGTCGGTGATGACCTCGTCGAGAAACGCCACGAGGAGGTCCTCTTTCGTGTCGTAGTGGTAGTGCAGCAGCGACTTGCTCTTCGAGCACTCGTCGGCGATATCCTGCATCGTCACGTCGGCGTACCCGTGCGAGCGGAGCGCGTGGTAGACCCCGTCCATGATCTCGTCGGCCGCGCTCGGCTGATCGCTCATTGACTGACTGGTCAGTCAGCACCTAATAAATTCCTGTCGGTCGGTTCCCGTGCGAGCCCTCAGACTGAGAGCCGTCGACTGACCGGGAACCGGAGACGAGGCTGCCGCTCGCGGACGTAGAATAGTCGAAAAGCCGATACAACCGTGCTACGTCGCCTGTGTTACAGACGGGTGACGTTCGTGGCGCGCGGACCCTTGTCCGCCTCCTCGATGTCGAACTCGACTTCCTGACCTTCTTCGAGGTCCGGGCCGCCGACGTCCTCCATGTGGAAGAACACGTCCTCGTCTGCGTCGTCAGTCTCGATAAATCCGTAGCCGCCAGTGTCGTTGAAGAAATCAACCTTCCCTTTCGCCATTGCGATCCTATATGCGTGCGGCTGACATAAAAGGCTTCCGCGAGCCGAAGCGGCGTGCCACTTCGTCGCACACACGGCTCGGTCGCGACCCGTCGAGGTCGGTTCCGCCGTGTTAGTAACTACTATACGACCCCAGTACGGAACCGTTAGATATGAGTCAGTCGTACAATCGAGGCCTCATCGAGGACTTCAGTCGGTGGCGGGAGTTCGAGGCGGGGATGTGGGCCTGGATCTTTCATAAGTTCACGGGGTGGGTGCTCATCGGTTACCTGTTCACCCACATCGCCGTGTTGAGTACCGGTATTCCAGCGGCGGGCGCGGGCGAAGCCGCGATCATGGCGGGAGAAGACGTGTACACCCAGACGATCGTCAGCCTGGAGAGCCTGCTGTTGGTCCGACTGCTCGAAGTCGGCCTGCTGGCGGTGGCCGTCTTCCACATGCTCAACGGCACGCGACTCCTCCTCGTCGACCTCGGCGTCGGCCTGGATGCACAGGACAAGAGCTTCTACGCGTCGCTCATCTTGACCGGAGCGATCACCGTCGCATCGGTGCCGACGTTCATCGCGGGGGCGTTCTGAGATGGCCGAGCGCTACTCCTCGTTCAACTCCGGCGGCCGGATGTGGCTGCTCCAGCGGGTCACGGCGGCATTTCTGCTCGTCGTGCTCGCGTTCCACTTCTTCCTGCTCCACTTCGTCCACCACGCGGACGAGGTCTCGTTCCTCGCCAGCTCGGCACGGATGGAGCAGATTAGCTACTACTCGCTGATGATCCTCTTCCTCGTGACCGCGACGTTCCACGGGGTCAACGGCGTCTACAACGCCCTCGTCAACCAGGGGCTCACCGGC
Source organism: Halorubrum wangae (assembly GCF_051194135.1). Classification (NCBI taxonomy): domain Archaea; kingdom Methanobacteriati; phylum Methanobacteriota; class Halobacteria; order Halobacteriales; family Haloferacaceae; genus Halorubrum; species Halorubrum wangae. The sequence continues at coordinate 291,377 of NZ_JBLZNH010000004.1, forward strand.
ACTAAACGAACCGTCATCAAATGGACGCTCGTCGCCGCGAGCACGGTCCTGATCGTGCAGGGCGTACGCACCGCGAACGCGTGGGCGGGCATCGGACTCTACTGAACCGACCATGAGCACACAGATACCCAAGCAGACCGAGGAATCGAGCGAGACTGAAACCGAGGCGGAGGTCGCCTCGAAGGGCGACGAGCGACGGGCGGAGAAACGCCGCCGGGCCGCAGAGCAGCGTACAGAGCGTCAGGCCGAGGAGGCCGAGAGGGCCGCGGCCGACGAGGACACAATCGAGCTGAAGGTGTTCCGATACGACCCCGAGGTGGAGGGGAAACAGGATCCCCGGTTCGACACGTTCCACGTCCCGTTCACGAAGGGGATGACGGTGCTCGACGCGCTGATGTACTCTCGGGACAACTACGACTCCTCGCTCACGTTCCGGCACTCGTGTCGGCAGGCGGTGTGTGGCTCGGACGCCATGTTCGTCAACGGGGGGCAGAAGCTGGCGTGTAAGACGCAGATCGTCGACCTCGAGGAACCGATCCGCATCGAACCGCTCCCGCACGCCGACGTTCAAAAGGACCTCGTCGTCGACATGGAGCACTTCTACGACCAGATGGAGGCCGTCGAGCCGTACTTCCAGACCAACGAGTACCCCGACGGCGAACTGGAAGAGCAGCGCCAGACGCGGGAGAACCGCGAGAAGGTGAAGATGTCGACGCGCTGTATCTGGTGTGCCGCGTGTATGTCCTCGTGTAACATCGCCGCCGGCGACAACGAGTACCTCGGCCCGGCCGCCATCAACAAAGCGTACCGGTTTGCGATGGACGAGCGCGAGGGCGAGGACATCAAACAGAAGCGGCTTGAGATCATCGAACAGGAGCACGGCGTCTGGCGGTGTCAGACCCAGTTCTCCTGCACTGAGGTGTGCCCGAAGGACATCCCACTCACCGAGCACATCCAGGAGCTGAAGCGCGAAGCGGTCAAGAACAACCTGAAGTTCTGGTAGCGACAGCAGACACGCTCAAGGGCATTCAGGACCAACAAAATATCATACTCAACATGCACGAACACGACGTCGTCGTCGTCGGCGCCGGAGGGGCGGGACTCCGAGCGGCGATTGCGGCACAAGAAGCTGGGGCCGACGTGGCCATCGTCTCGAAACTGCACCCGGTTCGCTCACACACGGGCGCGGCCGAGGGCGGCATCAACGCGGCGCTGCGCGACGCCGACTCCTGGCAGGACCACGCGTACGACACGATGAAGGGGTCGGATTACCTCAGCGACGCGCCGGCGGTCGAGGCCCTTTGTCGGGAGAGCCCGGAGGAGGTCATCCAGCTTGAACACTGGGGGATGCCGTTCTCCCGTGAGGAGGACGGTCGCGTCTCACAGCGCCCGTTCGGCGGCCTCTCGTTCCCGCGAACGACGTACGCCGGCGCCGAGACCGGCCACCAGATGCTCCACACGATGTACGAGCAGGTGGTCAAACGGGGCATCACGGTGTACGACGAATGGCATGTGATGGACCTCGCCGTCACCGACGAGGATGACCCGGCCGAGCGGACCTGTCACGGCGTCGTCGCGTACGACATCCAGAGCGGCGAGGTCAGCGGCTTCCGCGCCAAGAACGGCGTCATCCTCGCAACGGGCGGGATGGGTCAGGTGTTCGATCACACCACGAACGCGGTCGCGAACACCGGCGACGGCGTCGCGATGGCGTACCGAGCGGGCGTCCCGATGGAGGATATGGAGTTCATCCAGTTCCATCCGACGACCCTGCCGTCGACCGGGGTCCTGATTTCGGAGGGCGTCCGCGGCGAGGGCGGCATCCTCTACAACAAGAAGGGAGAGCGCTTCATGTTCGAGCACGGCTACGCGAACAACGACGGCGAACTCGCCTCCCGCGACGTCGTCTCGCGTGCCGAGTTGACCGAGGTCAACGAGGGGCGCGGCATCGAGGACGAGTACGTGCACCTGGACATGCGCCACCTCGGCGAAGAGCGCATCCTCGACCGGCTGGAGAACATCCTCCACCTCGCGGAAGACTTCGAGGGCGCCGACGGGCTCACGGAGCCGATGCCGGTCAAGCCCGGCCAGCACTACGCGATGGGCGGTATCGAGACGAACGAGCACGGCGAGACCGCTATTGAAGGACTCTACGCCGCCGGCGAGTGCGCCTGCGCGTCGGTCCACGGCGCGAACCGCCTCGGCGGCAACGCGCTGCCGGAACTCATCGTGTTCGGCAAGCGCGCCGGTCGCCACGCGGCCGGCGAGGACATGGGCGAGGCCGAGATTCCGACCGGAAAAAGGGGCGAGTGGGAACCCGCCGACTACGAGTTCGACGTTGAGGTCGGCGAGACCGACAGTCGCGGCCCAGCCGCAGCCGACGGCGGCGCTGTGGCGGCGGACGCAGACGGCGTGCTCGGCACCGCCGTCGAACGCGCCAAGGACCGTGTCGACGAACTACTGTCGCGCCGGGGACGCAACCACGCAGAAATCCGCTCGAAGGTCCAAAAGACGATGACGGCCAACGTCAACGTGTTCCGCGAGGAGGGCCGACTCGAGGAGACCCTCGGCGACCTCCACGAGGCGCGCGAGGCGTACAAGGACGTCGCGGTCTCCGACCCGTCCCGGACGTTCAACACGGACCTCATCCACACGATGGAGACGCGGAACATCCTCGACATCGCGGAGGCACTCACGATGGGCGCGCTCGCCCGCGAGGAGTTCCGTGGCGCCCACTGGCGGAAGGAACACCAGGAGCGGAAAGACGAGAGCTGGCTGAAACACACGCTCGTCTCGTGGAACGACGGCGAGCCGGAGCTGTGGTACAAGCCGACGATCCTGGAAGGCGAGAACAAGACGTACGAGCCGAAGACCCGCTCGTACTGACTCGCCGAAACGGACACGATCGTTCGGAATCGTTCACGGTTTGCTATCCGTCGTCGGTCGAAATCACCGGGTCGTTCGACCCGACCGGTCGCCGCTGACACTGTTTTTCACCCGTACTATCTCACTAATTCGCCGGTATTCGCCGCTTTCCGTCCGATTCAGACAGTTTCGACGATCGTTGAATAGGGGATTTATTATCGTCGAACTCCACGGTCCGGGTAAGATGATAGAGACAGAGACCGCACGCACCGCGGCGCCGGCCCTGCCGCCGGAGCTGCAGTCTCCGCGCGCGAAACTTGTGTACCTGTTCCTGACGACGAGGGGCGACGCTACCGTCTCGGAGATGGGCGAGTCGCTCGGGATGAAGAAGATTTCGCTGTACAGCATCCTGAAGACCCTCAAGCGCGAGGGAATGGTCGACTACGACGGCGACACCTACGCGCTGAACTGACTCGCTGCGACCGATCGCGTTTCGTCGACACCGACCGACCCCGTCAGCGGAGCGTTTAGGGGCTCGCGGGACGCACTGCGCACGTGGACGCGAACCAACAGGAGTTCCGGAATCCGTTCGGGATGGACACGGCCTGCGAGAACTGTCCCGGACTGTGCGACGAGCGCGAGCGCGTCGTCCACGGGTACGGCGACGTCGGCGCCGAGTTTCTCGTCGTCGGAACCGGCCCGACGGCGGCCGCCGAAGCGAACGGGGTCCCGTTCACGGGGCCCGACGGGGGCGAGCGCGTGCAGTCGATATTCGCCGACCTCGGCTTCGTGCGGTCGTCGCCGGACGCGGCGGAGCCGGACGTACAGAACGTGTTCTTCACCGCTCTGACGCGCTGTCGGCATCCGGACCGCGAGCCGACCGACCGCGAGATCGGCACCTGCGAGCCGTTCCTTAACGCAGAGATTCGGATGATCAACCCGCAGATAATCGTCCCCGTCGGAGAGCGTGCGCTCCGCGAACTCGCGGTCGAGTACACGACGCGGCGGCCCGACTCCTTCGACATCGACGCCGAACACGCGACGACGATCCGCGGACGCGGGTTCGAACTGGTCCCGATGAAAGAGCCGGCGTCGATGACCGACGCCGACGAAGAGGCGTTCCGCGAGCATATGCGAGACCACGTGTTGAGCCGGGACTACCGGCAGACGAAAGGGCGGCAGAGCCGCTGACGGACGGCACCGACGAGATCCCAGGTCAGGCGGTCGGGTCGTCGAGATCCTCCACGTCGTCGATCGCGTCGCCGAGCAGGCCGGTCGTCGCGTCTTCGCTGTCCGCGCCGAATGCGCAGTCGATGAGGATGTGTCCGCCGAGCGTCGACGGCGAGATCACCTGATCGGCGCCGGCACGACGGAGCTTGTCGACGTTCTCTCGCTGCGTCACCGCGGCGACGATCCGGACGTCGGGATTGAGTTGGCGGGCGGTGAGGATGGCGAGCGCGTCGCGCGCGTCGTCCTCGGTCGCGACGATGACTGCACGAGCACCGGAGAGGTTGACCCGTTCGAGCGGTTCGACGTCGCTCGGGTCCGCGGTGTACACCGGGACGTCGCGGTCGCCGAGGCGCCGGGCGGCCGTCTCGTCGGTCGTCACGACGGCGTACTGGACGCCGTCGCGGGCGTCGAGCTCTTCGAGTATCGGTTCCGTCAGGTCCCCGTAGCCGAGCACGAGGATGTGGTCGTCGAGGAGGTCAATCTGTCTGTCTGTCATTTTTCCGAGCGCCTTCGAGAGCTGTGCCTCGATGGCGGGAGTGAGGAGGACACCGAGCGCCACCGCGAAGGCGGCGACGTTCATCACGAGCGAGGAGAGCACGAACAGCTGCGCGATGTCGGCCGACGTGCCGGCCTGGGGACCGATGTCCCCGTAGCCGACCGTCGACGCCGTAACGACCGTGAAGTAGAACGCATCCACGATCGTCACCACCCCGTTGAACTGGTCGCGGAGCGCGTACGTGCCGACCGTTCCGTACGAGATGGCGGTGACGAGCGCGGCGGTCGCCGCAAGTTGCGTCGGCGACGGCGAGAACGTCCTGTCGAAGCGTCCCCGGTTGTAGAGGAGCGCCGGGACCGACACCACGGACAGCGCCACCAGCGGGAACGAGAGCACCGAGGCCTGCATCAGCCCCTGAAGCGCGGTCAACGGTAACAGGATCGCGGTCGAGTGCCAGCCGGCCCGGTACCCGTTCCGCAGGGCGAACCCGCTCCCCAGCATCGCGAAGCCGGTGATCGTCCCGGTGAACCCGACCGTCTGTCGGATGACGTGGGGGACGAACGGGGCGAGCGGGCCGTCGACGCCGAGCCCGCCGATCTGGGCGAGCCCCGCGAGGATCGACAGGATCGCGACCGAGAACGTCAGCGCGATGGACGCTCGAACGCTCACCCACTCTCGGGACAGCTCCATACCGACTTGTCCGCGAGAGTCGTCTTAAACCCCGCGAGGAAGAGACGCGTCCGTTGTCGACAGCGGTTTACGCTCACCGTCACATGAGGTGCGTATGTCACTGCCCGTCGAGATCGTTTTCGGGGTCTATCTCGGGGTCATCACGGGGGTCGTTCCGGCCCTGGTGGCCGGGGTCCTCGGGTTCGTGTTCAAGTACGTCACCGACGTGACGATACCCGGGCTCGGGGTCGTCGTCCTCGCGCTCGCGCTCGCCGGGATCAACGGCGGGCTGCTCGCGCTCAACGACCAGACGATCCGATCGTCTGAGCGCGCACCGGCGATCCTCACCGCCATCGTCGTCATCCTGATGATCTCGCTGTACGCACACGCACAGGGGGACAAGCTCGGTTCGTCGGTCCCGAAACGCCTCTCGCTTCGGGAGCTTCGCGACCGGACCCTCTCGACCGACGTCGTCGAGCTTGTCGGCGGTCGGGGGCGAGCAGTCGTCGAGGTCGCCGGTGATGTGAGCGACATGGAGGGGTACCCGCCGCTGCCGGCCGAGACCCGTCGAGCGATCGCCGAGGGAGAGTGGACGTTCCCGGCCGACGTCCCGCTCATCGAACTCGAAGACCGGTTCGCGGAGCGACTTCGCACGGAGTTCGACCTGGCGGACGTCGCCGTACGCATCGACGAGCGAGCGAACGCGACGGTGGCCGCGGCCCCGCCCACCGGCGCGCTGTCGAAGCGGGTTCCGCAGGGAAAGCGCGCGGTTTCGGTTCCGGCGCTCGTCCCGACAGGGATCGCTCGCGGGGACGTCGTACGCGTGCTCACCGCCGATCGCTCGGTAGAGGGACCCGTGCTGGCCGCCAAGACGAGCGGCGCCCCGGTCGCCGGCGCGGGGAAGGCGTCTCTCGCGGCCGGACAACCGACCGGAGACGCCCCTGAGACCGAGTCCGACGGCCGCGACGGCGAGTCGCGTGATGACGGCGGCCCCCGGACCGACGGCGGCGAGCCGGTACCGACGCCATCGTCGGCCGCACCGACGACGACCGGCGGGGAGGGCCGGGTGACGGTCGCGGTCGATCGGGCGGAGGCGAAGGCGCTGCTGGACGCCGGCCGTGGGCGCGTTCTCGTCCTCTCTCGTGGGACGCGACGGGAGTACGAACTCACGACGCTGCTCCGCCGAGCCGGGAAACGGTTCCGCAAGGTGTCCGTCGTCCCGGGTGGCCCCCTCGACGGGCACTCGATCGGTGAGGTCGGTATCAGAGACCGCTACGACGTCGCCGTCCTCGCGGCGCGACATGACTCGTGGGCCATCGCCCCGGACGGGTCACAACTCCTGTCCGCCGAGGACGAGTTGTTCGTCGTGGGAAGTCGCGACGCGATCGATCGGTTCGCGGAGGCCGCGCGATGATCGCGACAGCCGCGTCGTCCGGCGTCGATGTCGGGAGCCTCTGGCACCTCGCGAGCATCGCGGCGTCCCCCGTCGAGGTAGGGTTCGCGCGACCGCGCCAGGCGGCGGTCACGCTCGTCACGTTCGGGATGCTGTCGGTCCTCGTCGCCGGCACGGCGGCGCTGACGTATCGCTGGTACTTCCGCGACGAGATCCCCGAAGGGGTCACCCTCCTGCTCGGCGTCTCCGTCGTGGCGCTGTATCTCAACACGACCTCGCTCGGAGCGATCGCGGCCGGTGACAGCCCGGCGCTGCTCGAACCGGAGAGCGTCTTCTTCAACGTCGTGTCGCTCGGCGTCGCCGCGTTCACCGCCCCGGCCGGTCGGTACGTCGGCGACAGGCTCGCAGTCGACGTATTCGCGCTCTCGGGCGCCAGCCAGTTGGAGGGCGAACTCACCGGTATCGTCCGAGCGGTCGGCCGGTTCACATCCGTCACGCTTCCCCCGGCCGAAGAGATCAACGACATGGACACCTACGACCCGGTGTCGCCCGAGAAAAAAGCCGAAATGGCGAAGAAGACGCTGCTGTTCTCGCGAAAGCTCTCCGGCGAGGAACTCCGCGAGCGGCTGGTCGAGCGCGTCAAAAGCGACTACGGCGTCGGATACGTCGACGTCGACATCACCGAGGACGGAGCGGTGGAGTACTTCGGGGTCGGGTCCCGCGCGGCCGGGCTCGGACCGACGCTCGCGCCCGGGTCGGCCGCCGTCTCCGTGGCGGCGGACCCGCCGAACAACGCGACCGCAGGCGACATGGTTCAGGTGTGGCGGACCGAGCCCGAACTTGAGCGCGTCGCGACCGGAGAACTCCGCGGCGTCGCCGGCGACGCCGCGACCGTCGCGCTCGACGAGTCTGACGCGGAGGCGCTCGTCGAGGAGGAGTCGTACCGGCTCGTGACGCTTCCGGCCGAGCCGCAGGCCGACCGGGAGTTCGCGTCGCTGCTCCGGACCGCAGACGAAACGATGGCGGCGATCACCGTCACCGCCGGGAGCGCCCTCGCCGGCAGCACCGTCGGTGACGTGCCGATCGTCGTCGCCGCCGTCAGACCCGAGAACGGGTCCGTTCAACCGATTCCGACGGGCGCGTACACGTTCGGCGCCGGCGACCTGGTGTACCTCGTCGGGCGACCCGACGCGCTTCGACAGTTCGAGGCGGGGGCCGCCGGGGAGAGCGACCGAAACGATGTCGAGGCCGAATCGCCCGACGGGGACGAACCGCGGGCCGGCGGCAGGGCAGACGGCGGGACGCAACGCTCTTGAGGCGCCCGTGCGGGGCCAACGTATGGAGTGGAAGCTGTTCGCGGATCTCGCGGAGATCGCCGGCGGCCGCACCGTCGAGGTGGAGGCCTCGCCGGGCGACACGGTTCGGGACGCGCTCGAGGCCCTCCTCGACGCGCATCCCGACCTCCGGGACCGCGTGCTCGACGACGGGTCGGTGGCCGACCATATCAACGTCCTCCGAAACGGACAGAGCGTCCGCAACGGCGACGGGTTGGAGACGACGCTGGAGTCGGGCGACGAACTGGCGCTGTTCCCGCCGGTGAGCGGGGGATCGAGCAGCCGGTAGATCGGTCGTTTCAAACGGTCGCCCGTCGCATCGTCCGACATGAGCGACGGCGACGCACCCGACGGGAAGGGGCACGATGATGGGGAGGGCGACGAGCACGAACACGACGACCCGCACCGCGAGGAGTTCCACGAGGACCCGGTCGGGCACACCCGGGCGACGGGCGACATGACGGTCGGTCAGCTGGTCGAGGGGTACGGCGACGCGGGGATCGGCGCGGCGTCGGTCAGCGAGGCGGGAGACGTGCTCTCGGAGATGTTCGCGAACGAGGACTGCACCGTCTTCCTCTCGCTCGCCGGAGCGATGGTCCCCGCGGGGATGCGCCGGATCGTCTCCGATCTCATCCGTGACGGCTACGTCGACGCGTTGGTGACCACGGGGGCGAACCTCACACACGACGCCATCGAGGCGATCGGCGGGAAACACCACCACGGCCGGACCCACGACCCGGAGAAGAGCCTCCGCGAGCACGACGAGGGGCTCCGCGACGAGGGTGTCGACCGCATCTACAACGTCTATCTGCCACAGGAGCATTTCGCGTCGTTCGAGGGACACCTCCGTGAGGAGGTTTTCCCGGCGCTGGAGGCCGAGCCCGAGGCCGAGGGAGGCGACGCCGTCTCCATCGCCGACCTCGCGCGGGAACTCGGTCGGGCGAACGCCGCGGTCAACGAGCGCGACGACGTGGCCGAGGACCCCGGCGTCGCCGCCGCCGCCTACGAGTGCGACGTCCCCGTCTACTGCCCCGCGGTGCAGGACTCCGTGCTCGGGCTGCAGGCGTGGATGTACGCGCAGACGGCCGACTTCACGCTCGACGCGCTGGCCGACATGACGGAACTGACCGACCTCGCGTTCGACGCCGACGACGCCGGCTGCCTGCTCGTCGGCGGCGGCGTTCCGAAGAACTTCACGCTCCAGACGATGCTCGTCACCCCGCGGGCGTACGACTACGCGGTCCAGATCACGATGGACCCGGAGGCGACCGGCGGGCTCTCCGGCGCGACCCTCGAAGAGGCCCGATCGTGGGGGAAACTGGAGAAGGACGCGCGCAACGCTTCCGTGTACGGCGACGCGACGGTCATGCTCCCGATGCTGATCGCGGCGGCCCGCGAGCGCGTGGAGTAGGAACCCGAGGGCGGGGACGGTGCGGTTGGCTCAGGTTTGGAGGTGTGTCTCGTCGGTCCGTAATCGACTACGGGTGACTGACGTTCACTCTGGGAACCGGGAGGTCGTCTCGAATCAATACCGAGCTACGCTCTCGACTTCAGATCCATCGCCTCGGCCAACAACACGTGCGATTCCAGCGCATCTTCGTGCTCGGGCACCGTGTGTTGGATCATCACCTCGTCGACGCCGAGGCGGCCAGCGAGTTCGTCGAGCACGCCCGATATCGTCTCGGGACTCCCTGAGACCGATCGCGGCCACTCGTCGTCGTCGAGCGTCGCCGGCGTCGGGTCGGGGACCTCGCCGAGTTCGTCGATCGCGGCCTCGACGGTCGGCGTCGACCCGCCGAGGTCTCCGCGCTTCATGCGTCGATATATCGCCTCCGCGGGCGCGCGGCGTCGTGCCGCGGCCGCGTCGGTCTCCGCGGCGACGGCGTTGATCGCGAGCATCGCGGTCGGTTCGTCGGGCCCGCCGGGAAGCGCTCCCGGGTCGAACGCCTCGCGGTAGGCCGCGACGGCGCGTTCTGCGAATCCGGGCCGGATGAACCCGGCGAAGCAGTACCGGAGCCCGAGCCGTCCCGCTATCTCGCCGCTCGCTGGACTCGACCCGAGCACCCACGGCACCGGGGGTGACTCGCCGGACCGCGGAACGGAGAGCTCGCCGTACTGGTGGTTCTCGGGGTACGTGTCGTAGAGGTGGCTCACGAGCGCACGGATCCGCTCCTCGTGGTCCTCGTTCGGGTTCTCGACGCGGCGGCTCGTCCCGAGCGCCCGGTCGGCGGCCGGCGAGCCGTTCGCCCGACCGACGCCGACATCGACGCGGCCCGGCGCGAGTCCGTCCAGCGTTCCGAACGCCTCTGCGATCTTAAACGGCCGGTAGTGGTTGAGCAGGACGGCGCCGCTGCCGATCCGGATGGTGTCGGTCGCCGCCGCGAGCCGACCGAGGAGCACCTCGGGGGTGGTTCCCGCCAGCCGTTCGGCTCGGCCGTGGTGTTCGGCGACCCAGAACCGCGTGTACCCGAGTCGTTCCGCCTGCTCGGCGGCCGCGACCGTGTTCGCGAAGGCGTCGGCAGCGGTCCCGTCCGGAGGGACCGGCGAGAGGTCGACGACGGACAGTTCCATGTCCCGAGTCGACGACGGTCGATAGTAAGCGTTGGGTCGACGGTGGGTCGAGGGATCGCTACCGGTGCGTTCGCGGCGGAGCGACTGAGTCGTAGACGGCCGTCGCTACGGGGGCAACGGAGAAACGAAGTACAGAAAAACTGGTGTCGTCAGTTGTCGCCGTTCTTCGACTGCCACGAGTAGCCGCGGCGCTTCGCGGACTTCCCGAAGCCGCAGGAGGAGCAACGCTCCTTTTTGATGTGATAGGACTTCTCGCCGCAGCGGCGGCACTTCACGTGAACCGTCTTGTTCTTTTTCCCCTGAGAGGGCGTTCCGGAGCCGGTCATGCTTTGATGGTGACGACGTTATCGCCGCGTATAATCGTTGTGTCTTCGATTGCGACGGCGAACTCGCCGTCGATGTCGTCGTCGACGCGGTCGTCAACGTCGTCCTCCGGTTCGATGACGACATTCATGTGCTGGTCGTACCCGGATAGGATTCCGTAGTACGTCGTCCCGTCCTTCAGATGTACCGTCACCGGCTCTTCCAGCGACGCTTCGAGCACGTCGAGGGGTCGTCCACTCATTGTATGTACCGCTTCCCGTCGCAGTAATAAAAATACCGGGACGTGAGGCGCGAATCGACCGAGCGAACGCCTCTCACGGGCCGAACCGGCCGTGGACCGCCGTGTCACCGGCCGACTCGACCGCGTACGAACCCCGGTGTTTTTAAGACGGGCACCTGTATCTCGGGATACCACACTCCCGCGGGACACGGTGAGCCGACGTCGGCTCGGCCGTAGCGGGGCCTCAACGACGCGCGGTCGGACGAAGCGCTGACGGCTCCTTGCGGGGTTTCAGTGATGGACGCCGTTCAGGCGTTCGATATACATAAACCATGGAAATCGAAATTGCGACACTCGGCGGTTACGAAGAGGTCGGTCGACAGATGACGGCGGTGCGGGCGGGCGACGACATCGTCATCTTCGACATGGGCCTGAATCTCAGTAAGGTCCTCATCCACGACAACGTGGAGACCGAGAGCATGCACAGCCTCGACCTGATCGACATGGGCGCGATCCCGGACGATCGCGTCATGAGCGAACTGGAGGGCGACGTCCAGGCGATCGTCCCCACCCACGGTCACCTCGACCACATCGCAGGCATTCCGAAGCTCGCCCACCGGTACGACGCGCCGATCGTCGGCTCCCCGTACACGATCGAACTGGTCAAACAGCAGATCGCCGACGAGGGCAAGTTCCAGGTCGACAACGACCTCGTGAAGATGAAGGCGGGCGGCACGATGGCCATCGGCGACTCCGAGCAGGTCGAAATGGAGTTCGTCAACGTCACCCACTCGATCATCGACGCGATCAACCCGGTCCTCCACACCCCCGAGGGCGCCGTCGTCTACGGCCTCGACAAGCGACTGGACCACACGCCCGTCATCGGCGACCCGATCGACATGGACCGCTTCCGCGAGATCGGCCGCCAGGACGAGGGCGTCCTCTGTTACATCGAGGACTGCACGAACGCCGGCCGGAAGGGTCGGACCCCCTCCGAGTCGTACGCGAAGAAACACGTCGAGGACACGCTGACCTCGATGGAAGATTACTCGGGCGGGATCGTCGCCACGACGTTCTCCTCTCACATCGCCCGCGTCAAGACGCTGGTCGAGTACGCCCGCGAGATCGGCCGCCAGCCGGTCCTCCTCGGGCGCTCGATGGAGAAATACTCCGGCACGGCCGAGCGACTCGACTTCGTCGACTTCCAGGGCGACGTCGGCATGTACGGCCACCGGAAGTCCGTCGACCGCGCGTTCAAGCGGATCATGAAGGAGGGGAAGGGGAACTTCCTCCCCATCGTGACGGGCCACCAGGGCGAGCCGCGCGCGATGCTCACCCGCATGGGCCGCGGCGAGACCCCGTACGAAATTGATGACGGCGACAAGGTCGTCTTCAGCGCCAGCGTCATTCCGGAGCCCACCAACGAGGGGCAGCGCTACCAGTCCGAACAGCTCCTCCGGATGCAGGGCGCGCGCCTCTACGACGACATCCACGTCTCCGGCCACCTCCGCGAGGAGGGGCATTACGAGATGCTGCAGGCGCTCCAGCCGCAGCACCTCATCCCGGCCCACCAGACGCTGGAAGGTCGCTCGCCGTACGTGAATCTCGCGAAGTCGCAGGGGTACAAGCTCGGTCGTGACATCCACGTCACGCAGAACGGAAACGTCATCCAACTCGCCGAATGACGAACGAGACGAAGGAGGCGCGGGTGTTGGAAGCCATCCGCGAGCGGCGTGAACTCGTCAACGCTGCTATCGACGAAGAGCTGCCGGTACAACACCCGGAGCGCCTCTACGAGGCGACGCGATACATCCTGGAGGCGGGCGGCAAGCGCCTCCGGCCGACGGTGGCGACGCTCGCCGCCGAGGCCGTCGCGGGCGTCGAGCCGATGGCGGCCGACTTCCGCAAGTTCTCCGCCCTCGACGGGACAGAAGTCGACGTGATGCGCGCGGCGGTCGCCATCGAGGTGATCCAGTCGTTCACTCTGATCCACGACGACATCATGGACGAGGACGAACTCCGCCGCGGCGTCCCCGCCGTCCACGAGAAGTACGACACGTCGACGGCTATCCTCGCCGGCGACACCCTCTACTCGAAGGCGTTCGAGTTCATGGCGGAGACCGGCGCGGCGCCGGCGAACGGTCTGGAGGCGATGCGAATGCTCGCGTCCACCTGTACCGAGATCTGCGAGGGTCAGGCGCTCGACGTCTCCTTCGAGGCCCGCAACGACATCCTTCCGGAGGAGTACCTTGAGATGGTCGAGCTGAAGACGGCCGTTCTGTACGGGGCGTCGGCGGCGACGCCGGCCGTCCTCCTCGGAGCGGACGACGAGGTCGTCGACGCGCTGTACAAGTACGGCATCGACTCGGGGCGAGCGTTCCAGATCCAAGACGACGTGCTCGACCTGACCGTCCCGTCGGAGGAACTCGGCAAACAACGCGGCTCCGACCTCGTCGAGGGGAAGGAGACGCTGATCACGCTTCACGCGCGCCAGGAAGGAGTCGACGTCGACGGACTCGTCGACGCCGACACCCCGGCGGAAGTCACGGAATCGGCCATCGAGGACGCGGTCGCCGCCCTCGAAGCGGCCGGCTCCATCAGATACGCCCGCGAGACCGCCGAAGACCTCACGGCCCGGTCGAAAGAGCACCTCGAACTCCTCCCCGAGAGCGGCTCTCGGAGCCTCCTCGAGGACCTCGCGGACTACCTCATCGTCCGCGGCTACTGAGCCGCCAGCGGGGTCGTCGCCGGCCGCCGATCCGGCGGCGTCGTCCGCAACGGACACCGCTTTATTCCCGGTCCCCCTCCGTTCGTTCGTGTCCCGGTATCGAGACGTTGTCCTGTTCTTCACGCTCGCGTTCCTGTGGGGCGGCTCCTTCGTCGCCATCGAGGTCGGCCTCAACTACTATCCCCCGCTGTTGTACGCCGCCTACCGGTTCGACGTTGCGGCGCTGCTGTTGGTCTCGTACGTCCTCCTGACCGAGGCGGGACCCCTGCCGCGAACCCGCGGCGACGTCGCCGCGATCTGTTTCAGCGGCGGGCTCTCTGTCGCCGCGAACAACTCGCTCCTGTTCGTTGGTCAGCAGTACACGACCGGTGGAATCGCCTCGATCACATACAGCCTCGTTCCCATCGCGACCGCTGCGGTGGCGGCCGCGTGGATCGGCGGCTCCGACCTCGACGCACGCGGCGCGCTCGGTGTGGTGCTCGCATTCGTCGGCGTCGGGCTCGTCGCGCAGCCGGACCCCGCGAACCTCGCCGGCGGCGTGACGATCGGCGTCGGGCTCATCTCGATCGGCGTGATCGCGGTCGCGATCGGCAGCGTCGGGCTTCGGACCGTCGAAACGAGCTTCTCCAGCGTCGCGCTCACTGGTTGGGCGATGCTGTTCGGCGCCTTCCTGATCCACGGGTTCAGCTACGGGCTCGGCGAGTCACAACAGCTCCCGTCGACCGCGCTCCCGGCGATCGGGTCGCTGCTCTTCCTCGGCGTGCTGTCCTCGGCGGTGGCGTACGCCATCTACTTCACGCTGCTCGACCGGCTCGGCGCCTTCGAGATCAACCTCGTCTCGTACGTCGTTCCGGTCGTCGCGACCGTGGCGGGCGCGGTGCTGCTGGCCGAGCCGGTGACGGCGCTGACGGTCGCCGGTTTCGCCGTCATCGTCGTCGGCTTCACGCTGTTGAAACGGCACGCGATTGCCGATGAGGTGCCGCGTATCCTCGCTCGGGTCGGCGGCCTCTTTTAAATATTCGCGCGGTGGCGACGGATCAGTCGTCCAGCGCGGCGATGTCGTCGACGATTTCGACCGCGTGGTCCTCGGGAGACACGCCCTCGTACGCGAGGACGATGGTCCCCTCGTCGTCGAGGACGTACGTGTTGCGGAACACGCCGTCGAAGGTGTTGCCGAACATCTGCTTTTCGCCGTAAGAGTCGTACGCGCTTGCGACCTCGCCGTCGGGATCCGAGAGCAGCGTGAAGGGGAGGTCGTACTTCTCGGCGAATGGCGCCAGATCCTCGACGGGGTCGTCGCTGATGCCGACGACGGCGATGTCGGCCCCCTCGAACGCGTCCCACTCGTCGCGGAAGCTACACGCCTCGGTGGTACACCCCGGTGTATCGGCGCGGGGATAGAAGTACACGACCGTGTGTCGCGCGTCACCGGGATCGACGGTGACGGTCTCACCGTGTTGGTCGGACAGCGTTATCGAGGGTGCGGGATCGCCCGGTTCGAGCATACCTCCCGTCATTTCGGGGGCGTCTTATGGCGTTCGGTCCGGTTCATTTTTATCCGATACAGTCATCGACTCGATACTGATGGTGTGGCAACCGACGCCGTACACGGCCCCGTTGCTCGTGGCGGCGCTCGCATCGTTCTCTTTCGCCGCGTACGCCGCGGCGAACCGGAGACGAGCGGATGGCCACCTCTTCGGCGCCTTCCTCGGCATCGTGCTCGGTAGCGGGGTCTGGTCGCTGGCGTACGCGGCCCAGCTGTCGGCGACCGATCTCGGCACGACGCTGCTGTTGAACCAGTTCGTCTGGGTCGGCATCGGCGTCCTCGCGGTCGCGTGGCCCGCGTTCGTCCTCGGCTACGTCGGTCGGACGTCGTGGCTCCGGCCGCGCCGCTTGGCGCTCCTCTGTCTCGTTCCCGGGGCCGCGGTCTGCGGCGCCCTCCTGTTCGGTCCCGAGCCGTTCTTTTACCGCGCGCCCGCCCTCGCCGACGCCGGCGGCTACCTCGTCATGGCGTACGAACCGACGCCGGCGCTCATCGCCTTCGTAGTCTACTCGTACGTCGTCACCGTCCTGACCGTCACCGTGCTCGGTCGCGCGGCGCTCGATCGCGAGGGGCTGCGTCGACGGCAGGCGATCCTGTTGCTCGTCGCCGGCGCGGCGCCGGTCGCGGCTGGCGCCGTCGGGATGGCCGGCGTGGCCGGATCGCAGTTCGTCGATCTCACGCCCATAACGTTCGCCGCCACCTCGGGCGTGTTCGGCTGGGTCATGCTGCGACACAGAGTTCTCGACATCTCGCCGGTCGCCCGCGACGCCGTCTTCACCAACCTCACCGACGGCGCCGTTGTCGTGGACGCGACCGCCCGGGTCGTCGACGTCAACGAGCCGGCGAAGCGCCTGTTCCCGTCCATCACCGTGGGCAGTGACGTCGCGGACGCGTTCTCGTTCGCCCCGACCGTCGCCGAGGCGGTGGCGGGCGACGACGGGAGCGGGCCGCGAGAGACGGAGTTTCGACTGACCCACGACGAGGACGGGAGCCACCGGTTCCTGACCGTGAGCGTCCACTCTGTCGCCGGCGACGATCACGGGGCGGCGGCGCGCGGCGACACCAACAACGGTACCGTCCTCCTGTTCAGGGACGTCACGGAACGAGAGACACTCGAGCGTCGGTACCGGACGCTCATCGAGAAGTCGCCGAACGTCGTCGCCGTCTGCGGGACGGACGGACTGGTCAGGTACGTGAGCCCGTCGATAGCGCGGCTGCTCGGACACTCGCCCGCCGAGATAGAGGGACGACCGGTCGTCGACCTGGTTCACCCGGACGACACGTTGGACTCACAGCGCGCGCTCGAACGGGCGTTCGAGACGGGCGAGCCGCAGTCGTTCGACCACCGGATCGCGCACGCCGACGGAAACTGGCGCCGGTTCGAGACGACCGTCGAGCGGCTGTTCGACGACACCGACGAGGTCGTTATCACCGCGACCGACGTGACCGAGAGCCGTCGGTACGAGCAGCGGCTCCAAGTGCTCAACCGCGTCCTCAGACACGACCTCAAGAACGACACGAACGTCATCGGCGGGTACGCGGACCTGCTACGCGACCACGTCGACGAGGAGGGCGACGAGTACCTGGATATCATCGACCGGAAGGTCGAGACGCTGACGCACCTCAGCGACCAGGCCCGCGAGATCGACGTCGCGCTCCACAGCGACGCCGAGCAGACGGAGATCGACCTCTCGCGGCTCGTCGATCACCTCTGTGAGTCGCTCGAATCGTCGTTCCCGCACGCGACCGTGACTGTCTCGACGCCCCCGGACGCCCTCGTCTGCGCGGACGAACTGCTCGAGTCCGCGGTCCGAAACGTGCTGGAGAACGCCGTCGTCCACAACGACCGCGACCGACCGGTCGTCGAGGCGACCGTGGCGGCCGGCGACGACGACAGGTACCGGATCGAGATCGCCGACGACGGCCCGGGTATCCCCACGGTCGAGCAGACCGTCTTCACCGAGGCGCGCGAGACGGCGCTGGAGCACGCGAGCGGGCTCGGCCTCTGGCTCGTCCACTGGATCGTCACGGAGTCGGGCGGCGAAATAGACATCCGCACGCCGGAGCCGCGGGGGACAGTGATCACGATGTGGCTGCCGGCGGCCGACGCCGACGGTCGGGAGGGCGCGGCTGAGTCGGGGGAGCCGGAGGACGGCGATGGAGCCGACGGCACGGAACGACCCGAGTCGCCGGGCAGCGAGACGGACGACGCGGAGTCCGGGGCCGCGGGGACGGACGACACGGTTGACGCGGGCGGACCGGAGACTCCGATCGAGGCGGAGACCGGGACGGCGGCGGACGGCCGCGACTGAGGCCGTCGCCCCGTCTCCGCAACCTCTTTGCGGTCGCTGACCAAATCGACGACCATGAGTCACGGTTCCCTGGACGACGACGCGGTCGAGAGCTACCGCGAGGCCGGCGCGGTGCTGGTGGAGGCGATGAACGAGGCCCGCGAGATGGTCGAGCCGGGGCGGACCCACTTGGAGGTCGCGGAGTGGACAGAGGACTTCATCCGCGAGCAGGGGGCCGGTCTCGCGTTCCCCGTCAACATCAGCGTCGATCCGGAGGCGTCGCACGCGACGCCGGCCCGCGACGACGACACCGAGTTCGGCGAGGAGATGGTCTGTCTCGACGTCGGCGTCCACGTCGACGGCTACATTGCGGACGCCGCGGTGACCGTCGACCACACGGGCACGCCCGAACTCGTCGAGGCGGCCGAGATGGCGCTCGAGGCGGCGGTCGACGAGGCCGATCCGGGCGTCGAGGTCGGCGTCGTCGGCGCGGCGATCGAGGACGTGATCCGCGGCTACGGCTACACGCCGGTGCTGAACCTCTCCGGTCACGGCGTCGAGCGGTACGACGCGCACACCGGTCCGACGATTCCGAACCGGGGCGTCGACCGCTCCGTCGAACTGGAGCCGGGTCAGGTGGTCGCCATCGAGCCGTTCGCCACCGACGGCCGCGGAAAGGTCGGTGAGGGCACCGACGAGGAGATCTTCGAGCGACAGGGCACCGGGAGCGTCCGCGACCGCCGCGCGCGGCAAATCTTGGAGGAGATCGAGACGTTCGACGACCTCCCGTTCGCGGCGCGGTGGCTGGAGGGCGACCGCGTCGAGATGGCGCTGCGCCGACTCAAACAGGCGAACGCGGTGAAGGGGTACCCGGTGCTGAAGGAGGCCGACGACGCCTTGGTGAGCCAGGCGGAGCACACGCTGCTCGTCACCGAGGACGGCGTCGAGGTGACGACCGCGGGGATCCACGACTTCGACGACTGATGGACCGGATCTACGCGCCGTGGCGGATCGAGTGGGTCGAGCGCGACTCGGACCCGATCGACGGCTGTCCGTTCTGCGTCCTGCCCGAGCGCGAGGACGCCCGCGAGGCGCGGGTCGTCGCCCGCAGCGAGCACAACTACGTGCTGTTGAACAACGCACCGTACAACCCCGGCCACGCGATGGTGATCCCGTTCGCCCACTGTGAGGACCCGACCGACCTCGGCGACGCCGCCCTCCTCGATCACGCGAGGCTGAAGGGAGCGACGCTGAGGGCCATGCGACGCGACCTCGAACCGGACGGCGTCAACACGGGACAGAACCTCGGCGGGACCGCCGCCGGCGGGTCGATAGACCACCTCCACACCCACGTCGTCCCGCGGTGGGACGGCGACACGAACTTCATGCCCGTTACCGGCGACACGAAGGTAATCGTCGAGGCGGTCGACCGCACCTATGAGCACCTCCACGCCGCCTTCGCGGCCGGCGACGACGTGGTCGATCCGGGCGACGCCGACGACGGCGAGGCGGTTCGGCTCTCGTTCGACGGCGACGGCTCGGTCTGACGCCGACGGAACCCACCGCCGGTGGCAGCACACCTGTTCTTCGTTCCTCCCGTACGCGCTCGTCTGGGGGGATCATCGGTGAGCACGTCTGCGGCGGGCTAGTTTATACTGATGTAAGTAGATGAGCGGAACGTGACTGAGTACGAGTGCGTCCGCTACGAGGTGGAAAACGACGCGGCGATCATCACGTTCGACCGGCCGGAGTCGCTGAACGCGTTCAATACGAGGCTGCTTCAGGAACTGGAACTCGGAATCGATCGAGCGGAACGCACGGACGGAATCCGGGCCATCATCCTCCGGGGCGCTGACGGCGTGTTCTCCGCGGGCAACGACTTCACCGAATCGTTCGACTTCGAGAGCACGGCCGAACGGTTAGAGGCGTTCACTGGCGATCCTCACCGGCGCCCAGGATACATCGGTCACTACGGAGCGGTCTTCCAATCGCCCCTTCCCGTTATCGCCGCCGTCGAAGGATACGCGCTCGCCGCGGCCTGTAACCTGTCCTGTCTCTGTGATATCACGATAGCGGCCGCGGACGCTGAATTCGGGTTTCCAGACGTCCGAATGGGATCGCTGCCCGGAATCCTCGTTCATCCGTACATCGGAGTTGGAATTAAACAGGCCAAGGAGCTGCTGTTTTCCGGGGCGCACGTCAGTGCCGACGAAGCCGAACGGATCGGCCTCGTCAACCGAACGGTGCCGGCCGACGAGCTCTGGGACCGAGTGATGGAGCAGGTCGATCAGATAAAACTGACACCGTCGACGACAGTGACGCTCTCGAAGTACATGCTCAACGACGCGATGCAGCATCTCGGGTATCAGGCGCCGGACGGACGACTCGATCGGTACCTGTGGGGCTTCTCGGCGAACACGACGGCGAAGGAGGAGTTCGGCAGAATCAAGCGGGAATCGGGACTCAAGGCGGCGATCGAATGGATGAACACCGCCGAAAAGCAATGAGTAGCGACTACTCGGACGACGCGTACCGACTCCACGAGCGGGAGTGGTCGAGTTATGAGGATCTGTGTTCGTCCGTCGAGTGGCAGATCCCCGACCGGTTCAACATCGCGACGGCCATCGCCGACCGGTGGGGAGGAACCGACCGACTCGCGCTGCTCGCAACCGACGAGGACGGGGCCGAAGAGCGGTACACGTTCGAGGAACTGGATCGGACAGCTGCGCGGCTGGCGACCGTCCTTGCCGACGACGGCGTCGGCCACGGGGATCGGATCGCGGTGTCGGGGCGACAGCATCCCTCGGTAGCGATCGCGCATCTCGCGGCCTGGAAACGCGGTGCCGTCACCGTCCCGCTGAGCCCGATTCTGGGTGCAGACGCCGTCGAGTACCGTCTTCGGGACACGGACGCGACCGCGGCTGTTGTCGGAGAGCGACTGCTCGAAACGCTCGGCGAGATAGGTTCGCTGCCGGACGCGTGCGACTCGGTGTACGCAATCGATGGTGAGTCCGGTTTCGATGGGGCCCACGCACTGGACGCCCGAATCGGCAGCGCCGCTCCGATTCAGCGGCCGGTCACGACCGCGGCGACCGATCCGGCGAGCGTGTTCTACACGAGCGGGTCGACCGGCGACCCAAAAGGAGTGGTCCTCCCGCACCAGGTCGTGCTCGGGTTGCTCCCGTCGTATCTCACGCTTAAATGCGATCTCGAACTGACGGCGGCGGACCGCTTTTACACGACCTCCGAGTGGTCCTGGATCGCGTTGTACACGACGGTGTTCACCAGTTGGTTCTACGGGGCGTCTGTCGTGGCGTACGATCGGGGCCCCTTCGACGCCGAATCGGCTCTGGACGTCACCGACGCGTACGGAGTGACGTCGCTGTCGGCACCGCCAGCGGCGCTGCGTCGGTTGCGGGACGCCGTCCCAGACGCCGCCGTCGACAGCGTCCGTGTCGTGTTCAGCGGCGGCTCGCTGCTCCGACAGTCGACCGTCGAGTGGGCGCGCCGCGCCTTCGGCCCGGTGTCGGTCCACGTTTCCTACGGGCTGACCGAGGCGGCGTGCGTCTCGGGGAACTGCGAGGCGCTCGGGAAACCGTATCGGTCGGGGACGATCGGCGTTCCCCAGCCGGGACACGAGATCCGACTCGTCGATCCGACTGCGGAGGACTGTGCTCCGGTCCTCGAGGGTGATGCTGGAGAAATCGCGATCCACGCATCGTCCGACCCGGTCTGTATGAGTCGATACTGGAATCGTCCGGGCGAGACGGCGCGCGCGTTTCGCGACGGGTGGCTGCTCACCAACGACTTGGGGAGATGGACCGATGACGGGTACATCGAGTACATCGGCCGAGTGGACGACGTCATCATCAGTGCCGGCTACCGGATGGGGCCTGTAGAGATCGAAGAGAGCCTCGTCTCACACGAGGCCGTCGAGGCGGCCGGCGTCGTCGGAGTCCCCGACTGCGATCTCGACGAGATTCCGATAGCGGCCGTCGTGCTCGCTGATGGGGTGGAGGCCGACGAGGAGTTGAAAATTGCGCTCCAGCGACACGTCAAACAGGCCCTCGCGCTCTACAAATACCCTCATGAGATCGAGTTCGTGGATGAGCTTCCGATGACGTCGACCGGAAAGCTTGCACGGGCCACGCTCCGAAAGGATTTGACCGATGGGGACCGATAGGTTCCGGACCGTCCGACTGTACTGTCCTGCAGCGTCGACGGGAGCTCCCCGCGAAGCGATCCGACCGCGTCCACCGCACGTCGCGACAGTCTCCAACACTGAGCGTTCGAGGCGGGTCAGTACACCAGTTCGCCGGAGACGAACTTCCGAGTGCGCTCGTTCGCCGGATTCTCGAATATCACGTCCGGCGGACCGACTTCTGTGATGCGGTCGTCGAGCAACACCGCGACCCGGTCCGCGACGCGCTCGGCCTGATGCATGTCGTGGGTCGCGACGACGACCCCGATATCCCGCGATCTGGCCTTCGCGATAGCCGCTTCGATGACGGCGGTGTTCCGCGGGTCCAGATCCGAGGTGGGCTCGTCGAGGAGGAGAAGGTCGGGGTCGTACGCCAGCGCACGGGCGAACGACACCCGTTGCGCCTCGCCGCCGGAGAGCGACGCCGCCCGCTGGGTGTCCTTCTCGGAGAGCCCCACCACGTCGAGCGCGTCCCGGACGGCGTCGACGGGCTCGTGCGCGCCGACGAGCGATCGGGCCCCCGATCGGAGCCGCTCTCTCCACGACCGTCGGATGCGGAGTCCGTACTCGACGTTGCGCGCCACCGTGGCGTCGAAGAGACTCGCCTCTTGAAACACCATTCCGACCCGTCGCCGCATGGCGAGTCGAGCCGACTCCTCGGCGGTCCACGCGTCCGTCCCGTCGAGAGCGACGGTGCCGTCGTCGGGTTCGAGCGAGAGCGCGAGCGTCCGGAGCAGGGTCGACTTCCCGACGCCGGAGGGACCGATGGCCGCCACCACCTCGCCGCGGTCGACGTCGAGCGAGAGGTCTCGGAACACCGTCTCGTCCCCGTACGAGTGCGAGACGCCGTCGAGGCGGAGCATCATCGATGCACCCCCTGATCGCCGAGCCGGATCACGACGGCGTTGACCGTCAGCACGAGCGCGACGAGAACGGCGCCGAGTATCATCGCGGTCTCGTACTGCCCCTGTCTGGCTTCGAGTTGGATCGCGGTCGTCAGCGTCCGCGTCTTCGATATCCCGTCCGCGCTCGTGATGTTACCCCCGACGATAAGCACGGAGCCGACCTCGCTGATCGCGCGCCCGAATCCGGCGAGGATCGCGGTCGCGATGCCGTACCGCGCCTCCTTGAGGACGACGAGCGCAACGTCGACGCGCGTCCCGCCGAGTGTGCGGGCGGCGTCGCGGACGCTGTCGTCGACGCCGGTGATCGCCGCGAGGGTGATCGCGGTGATCGGCGGCGTCGCGAGGACGAACTGCGACATGATCATCGCCTGCTTCGTGAAGATGAGGTCGAGTTGCCCGAGCGGCCCCTGATTCGAGACGGCGAACAGGACGATGAGGCCGACGACGACGCTCGGAAACCCCATCCCGGTATTGATCACCGACTTCGCGAACTGCTTGCCCGGGAAGTCGGAAAAGCCCATCACGAGAGCGACCGGGATGCTGAACAGCGTGCTCAGCGCCACCGCCGTGAGGCTCACGTACAGCGAGACGTAGACGATGCTCCAGACGTAGCCGTCTCTGAACGGGAGATCGAGGAGGGCCGACAGCGCCTGTGCGACTGGTTCGAGCGGCACGCTCACCCGTCGGTGGAGTCCCTACTCCAACCTTCCGGAACGTATTGCCCGAACTCGGGGTCCTCGGAGACCGCTTCCGGGAAGAACAGTTGCTCGTCGTTCACTTGGTAGTCGGCGATCGCGCTCTGGGTGTCGGGGCTGGTGATCCAGCCGATGTACGCCATCGCGAGGTCGTAGTTGGCGTCGTCATGGACGCCGGGGTTGACGGCAATGACTCCGTAGGGATTCGCGAGGATCTCCGGGCCGTCCTCGATCGGTCCCTGCACGAGGATCGTCAGATCGATCTCCGAGCGCTGCGAGATGAACGTGCCGCGATCGGAGAGGGTGTACGCTCCCTGCTGATTGGCGAGATTCAGCGCCTCGCCCATCCCCGTCCCGGTCTCCTGATACCAGTCGCCGGCGGGGTCGGTGCCCGCGGCCTCCCAGAGGTTCAGCTCCTTGGTGTGCGTGCCGGAGTTATCACCCCGCGAGACGAACGTCGCCCCCGCATCGGCGATGGCGGTGAGCGCCTCGGTCGCCGAAGACAGGCCCTGAATCCCGGCCGGGTCGCTCTCCGGGCCGACGATCACGAAGTCGTTGAACATCAGGTCGCGGCGGTTGACCCCGTACCCGTTGCGCATGAACTCGTCTTCGAGCCCGCGGGCGTGGACCATCACCACGTCTGAGTCCCCGTTCCGCGCCGACTCCAGAGCCGCGCCCGTCCCCTGCGCGACCGCGTCGACGGTGACCCCGTACATCTCCTCGAAGTCGGTGTGGATCGCGTCGAGCAGTCCCGTGTCGTACGTGCTCGTCGTGGTCGTGAGCGTCAGGGTCTCGCCGGCCACGCCCGGCGCCGCGCCGTCCTCGTTGGTTCCATCCCCGCTGCCACCGACCCCCGCGCACCCGGCGGTGCTGGCGACTGCCCCGGCACCGATCGCCGCGAGAAATCCGCGTCGATGTATCGTCATAGATACACCGGTGCTCCGGACCCACATATAGCTTCTGCCGGGCGGTCGGACGGCACAGAGGGAAAGGGCCAACACCCTCGCGCACGAGGCTCTCGTCATGGACGAGCGCGGGGACCGCGATACCGGTGTCGGGGCGGGACGCGGCCGAGCGGCGCTCATCGAGGGTGACACCGAGTTCGACGAGCGCGACGCCGCGCTCCTGCGGGCGGTCCGCGAGACGGGGTCGGTCGCGGGCGCGGCCGCCGAATTGGGTCGCTCCCGGGCCCGGGCGCTCTCGCGAATCGAGGCGCTCGAAGCGGCGTTCGGCCGGTTGGTCGAGCGACGGCGCGGCGGTTCGGGGGGTGGCGGCAGCCGACTCGCCGACGCCGGCCGCGAACTCCTCGACCGCTACGACCGACTCCAGGCCGCGCTCGCCGCGACGGCGAGCGTGCCCGAGACGGTGCTCGACGGAACGGTCGCGAGCGTCGACGGCGAACTGGCCGACGTCGATACCGCGGTCGGTCCGGTTCGGGGGCTCCACGGCGGAACCGCCGGGACTGACGACGGCCGCGACGGAGTGGCGGTCGGCGACCCGGTGCAGGTCCGGATCGGTGCCGACGCAGTGACGATCCACAGGGACGACGCCGGCGTGGACCCGAACTCGACGAGTGCTCGGAACCGCCTACGCGGCGAGGTGGTCGGAATCGACGCCGGCGAGACCGTTTCCACGGTGCGGGTCACGGTGGACGGGGTGGCGTTTCGAGCGTTAATCACGGCCGAGAGCGCGGCTCGGTTGGAGTTGGCTGAGGATGACGACGTGGCGCTCCGCTGGAAGGCGACCGCAACGCGGGTCGTCGGGCACGTCGCGAGTTCGACCGGGGAGTGAGACGTCTCCGGCCCTCTTTTTGACACAAAACGGTTCAATCACATCAACAAATCCGGGGGCGAAGACGGCCGATAGGTTCGCTTCTATTTGCCCCAGAAGGGGTCGCGCTTCCGCTTGGTGTCAAGGTACGCCGCAAGCGCCTCGCGCTCGTCGGCCGTGATCTCCTCTTTCAGTTCCTGTTCGAGGATCTTCGCGTGCTTCTCGGGGACCTCGGTCCAGAGGGTGTCGCCCTCTTCGATGCCGCGCCCGACGGTCGGACCGTCGATGGCGATGCTCACGCGCTCGCCGGCGCGCGCCTCGTCGACGTCGTCGCCCTGCTTTTGAATCCCGGAGAGCTGTCCGACGCGCTTGAACTCGTTGCCCTCGAACAGCCCGACGTTGCGGTTGTTCTGGAGCGTGCCGGAGATGATCTCGACGCCGACGACGGCGGGGTCGTTCTGCCGGAACGTGTGATCGGGGAGGATACGGAAGCGCGAGGGGCGGACGACCTTGTCGAGCACCGTCTTCTGTTGCGCGCGGTGCTTCTCCTCGACGTACGTCTCGTACTCCTGGATCAGCTGGTAGATCACCTCGTCCGTGAACAGTTTCACGTCGGCGCTCTCCAGTTCGGACTCCGCGTTCGCCAGCAGGTTGACGTTGAAGCCGAGGATCGCCTTGTGTTCGTCCTGGTTCGCGGTCTCGGCCACGGCGATGTCTCGCGGCGCGATGTCGCCGACCTCGGCGCGGAGGATCGGCACCTCCGCCTCGCGGAGCGCGTTCGCCATCGCCTCCAGTGACCCGAGCGTGTCCGCCTTGACGACGACGCCGTCCTCTGCGGTCTCGACCTCTATCTCTGCGAGTTCGGCTTTCACTTCCTCGATCACCTCGGCCTCGGGGCGGTCACGGACGACTCGGACCGGCGCGCCCGCCATCGCTCGGTCGAGGTTCGGCGCGGCGATCTTCACCCCGGCCGCGGCGCCGACCTCGGCCACCTTCTCGAACTTCTTCTCCGTGCGGATCTCCTCGAGAGGGCGCGGCTGCAGGAGCGCCCGGATCTCCGTGACGATAGGCTCGTCCTGTCCGCCGACGACGATCCGGTCGCCGTTCCGGATCACGCCGTCGTACACGACGGTGTCGATGGTCGCGCCGAAGCCCCGCTCGTCTTTGACCTCCAGGACGGTCCCCTCGCCGGGGCCCTGCACGTCGATCTCCATCTCCTCTTTCATGAACCGCTGGGAGAGTCCCATCAGGACGGTGAGAAGGTCGGGGACGCCCTCGCCGGTGAGCGCCGACAGCGGGACGACGCCAATGTTTTTCTGGAAGTCCTGCACGCGCCAGTACATGTCGGCCGAGAAGCCGGCGTCGGAGAGCTGGCCGATGAGCTCGTAGAGGTTCTCGTTTAGCATGGACTCGGCGCGCTCCGACTGCGCCTCTAGGCTCTTCTGGATCGGTTTGCCGTCCTGCGGGTTCCACCCCGGCGTCGTGTCGACCTTGTTGGCCGCGACGACGAACGGCGTCCCGGTGCGCCGGAGGATGTCGATCGCCTCCTCGGTCTGCGGCTGGAACCCGTCGTTGACGTCGACGACGAGCACCGCGATGTCGGCGAGCGCGCCGCCGCGAGCGCGCAGCGTCGAGAAGGAGTGGTGCCCCGGCGTGTCGATGAACAGGAGGCCGGGGAGGTCGAAGTCGGTCGGGTCGATGAGTTCGCCCGCCATGTCGGAAATAGTGTCGAGCGGGATGTCCGTCGCCCCGATGTGTTGGGTGATCGCGCCGGCCTCGCCCTCGCTGACGGCGGAGCCGCGGATCTTGTCGAGCAGGCTCGTCTTGCCGTGGTCGACGTGACCCAGCACGGCGACGATCGGCGTCCGAAGGGTGTCCGCGTTTGTGTGGTCGGTCATGGGTGATCGCCCCGAAAAGGTCGGTTACCCTGTGTTCCGCCGGGGCGTCAGTTAAGCCTTTCAAAATGAGCCCGCTTGCGACGACCCGCCACGGCACCCGTCACGCGCCGGGAGGCCGCAGGGGGCGGCGACCGCTGTCGGCGCCGGCCGTTCCGCGTCTGTGAGCGGTCGGTCGCGCCCCAACAACGTCGGTCGCTCGTCGGACGCCCCCGTGGCGTTTAAGACGGTTGCCCCGGACGGTGGAAACATGGTAGACATCCTCGCGGAGAACCTCTCCGGGAAGGCGGTGATGAGCTCGGACGGCACGGAGCTCGGCGATCTGTACAACATCACGATGAACCTGAAGTCGGGCGAGCTGAACGACCTGCTCGTCAGCCCGCACGAGCATCTGAGTCCGGAGCGATCGGGCTTCGACGTCGACGAAATGGGCCGACTGAAAGTCCCGGTCGGGAAGGTGAAGGCGGTGAAAGACTACATCGTCGTCAATCGCTGATGGAGGTGCTCGACACCTCGGCGTTTATCCACGAGTACACCACTGACGACGACGTGGTCTCGGTGCCCGAAGTGCACGAGGAACTCACCGGCGAAGGGGCACTCCGCTTCGACGCGATGGAGGGCTCCGGGATGACGATTCACGTACCGGCCCCGGAGGTCATCGACAACGTCCGACGCGCCGCTCGGGGCTCGGGCGACGACGCGGAGCTGTCCGACACCGACACGCGGCTGATCGCGACCGCTCTCGAACTGAGCGCGACGCTCGTCACAGACGACTACGCGATGCAGAACGTCGCCGAACGGCTCGACCTGAGCGTCGAACCGATCGCCCGGGACGGGATCACGGAGGAGCGCGAGTGGCGCTTCCAGTGCGTCGGCTGTAACCGCACGTTCGACGAGAACAAGGAGCGGTGTCCGATCTGCGGCAGCGATCTGACGCGGAAGAACCCGGCCTGACCGCCTTCTCCTGAGCGTTTCGGCGCGATCGGTCCGGCCTGAACGACCTCGAGTGACAGCGCTTCGCACGCGACCGATCGATTGAACAGACGCCGCCGAGACCACCGGACATGGACGCCTTCGAGAACCTCTCGCCGGACGAACTCCGAGCGGGGCGGGCGGACGCCATCGACGACGCGGTGGCGACGGCGCTCGCCGCCCACCCCCTCGACGGAGTCGAGACCGAGTTCCCGCACTATCAGGGGTCGGTGGAGGGGCCGGGCGCGCCGCCGCGCCCCGCAGAGCGACACCCCGTCTTCTACGGCTGTTTCGACTGGCACTCGGCGGTCCACAGTCACTGGGCGCTCGTGCGCGCGCTGCGACTCGTCTCGGACAACCCGGACGAGGCCGCGATCACGGACTGCATCGACGCGCGGATGACGCCGGCGAACGTCGCTCGCGAGGTCAACTACGTCGAGGAGAACCCGGGCTTCGAGGAGCCGTACGGCTGGTCGTGGCTGTTACGGCTCGCCGCCGAACTCGATCTGTGGGACGACCCACGCGCCGACGCGTGGCGCGAGACGCTCCGGCCGCTCGAAGACCGAATCCGGCGGAACACCGCGGAGTCGTTCCTGGACATCGACCGACCACAGCGGGTGGGCACCCACGGCAACTCAGCGTTCGCGCTCGCCGGGATTCTCGACTACGCGCGCGTCGTCGCCGACGCCGACCTCGAACGCGAGGCCGCGGCGACGGCACGCCGCCTCTACGCCGACGACACCGCCGCCGTCGTCGGCGCGGAGCCCGTCGGCTGGGACTTCGTCTCGCCAGCGCTGACCGAGGCCGACCTGATGCGCCGGGTGCTCGACCCCGACGCGTTCGCAACGTGGCTCGACGGGTTCCTCCCGGACCTCTCGGCGCCGCCGCACGACGCCCTATTGACTCCCGTCGCGGTCGAGCCCGCGGAGGGCGACGGCGCCGCGATGCACCTCATCGGACTCAACGTCTCCCGCGCGTGGTGTCTCTCCGGGCTGGCGGACGCGCTCGCGGGGCGCGATGGACCGGCAGCGGCCCGGCTTCGCGACCCGCTGGACGCCGCGGCGCGCCGCCACGCCGAGGCGGGCGCCGCCGACGTGCTCACCGACGACTACGCGGGGTCGCACTGGCTCTCCTCGTTCGCGCTGTATCTGCTGAGTCGGACGGAGGACGGCATCGCGCCGGGCGCGGGTTAGTTCGTTCCCTGCGATTCCTGCGCGTCGCCGTCGACGGGGGCGGTCGCGTCGCGGTCGGCGATCCCGAGTGCGTCGTCTGAGAGGTCGCGCCCGTCGAGTCGAGGCACGCGCTCGCGGAGTCGGCCGGCGACGGCCCGAGCCTCGGCGAGTTCGACCTCGGCGACCGCTCGAACCAGCGCGGCGGCGCGCTCGGCGCGGGCGCGCTGCCACGACTCCTCTCGCGACTGGTACGTGCGGATGGCGCGGAGGAACTCGACCTGCGAGAACTCCGGCCAGTACGGCGCACAGAAGTAGACGGCCGCCTCGTTCCCGTTCGCGTGCCACGGCAGAAAGTTGGAGGTGCGCTCGTCACCGCCGGTCCGAACGATGAGGTCGACGTCGCGGACCGGCCGGTCGTAGAGCCGGTCCTCGACCGTCTCGACGTCGACCTCGGCCGGGTCGAGGTCCCCCGCGGCGACGTCGGCCGCGATCGTCCGGGCGGCGTCGAGCAGTTCCGTCCGACCACCGTACGCGAGGGCGACGTTCAGCGTGAAGCGGTCGTTGTCGGCGGTGCGACTCTCGGCGTAGTCGACCGCCTCGCGGACCCGAGGGGGGAGCCGAGCGACGTCACCGATCGCGCGGACCCGGACGCCCTGTTCGTGGACGCGGTCGGCGTCGGCGAACTCCCTGAGTTTGCGCTCCAACAGGTCGAACAGCGGCGACAGTTCCTCGTCGGGTCGGTTGAAGTTCTCCGTCGAGAAGGCGTACAGCGTCAACTCGGCGACGCCGAGGTCCGCACACCAGTCGAGCACGCGCTCGGTGGTGTCGGCACCCGCGCGGTGGCCGTCGGGGGCGTCATCACCGCGTTTGCGGGCGTACCGGCGGTTTCCGTCTTGGATGATCGCGACGTGGGCCGGCACGTCCTCGATCTCGCGGCGAAGATGGCGGCGATAGGCGCGGCCGCTGAGATCGCGGAGCCGATCCAACATATGTTTCAACTGACTAGTCCGGGGGATATATATTTGTATCCTCCGATCCCACAATCGTGTCCGATGGACGCCGCCTACGTGTTCGCCGTCGCGTTCCGGCTCGATCCGAAGGGCGCGACGGCCGACCCCGCCCGATTCGAGACGACGATGGAGATTCCCGCGAGCGATCCCGGCGACGACGGGTGGCTGTTCTTCCGCGACCGGCTCTGGCGCGGCCAGATCGGCGACGAGCCCTCGTTCCTCTCCCTCGCGAGCGAGCGGCTCGGCGTCGCAGTCACGGAGGCGTCGTTCCGCGAACTCCGAACCGACCGGGAGCATCTGGACGCGCTGCGAACCCAGATCGCCGCGGATCTCGGTCGGTTCAACGCCGATTCGGTCGACGAGGTGCTGCACAAGTACCTCGGCTCGTCGGTCCACGTCCGGGAGCCGTAACGCCCCGACGAGACCGCCGCAGAGCCGAATGTCGCCGGGCGTTCCCCACAATGCACTTATAAACAGAGCGTCTACTGATCCCCCCATGGCCGTCGCCGACTACGATTTCCACCTGTTCGACCTCGACGGCACTCTCGTCGACGCGGAGTGGTCGTACACCCGGGCGGTGTTCGACCGCGTCGGCGACCGACTCGGGCGACGGTTCTCCGACCGCGAGGCGTACGTCCTCTGGCACGGGTTGGGCGGCGCTCGCGGCGGCACCCTCCGCGAACTCGGCGTCGACCCGGACGCGTTCTGGCCGGCGTTCCACGCGGTCGAAGATCCGATCGCCCGCGCGGAGGCGACGTATCTCCACGAAGACGCCGCCCGGCTGTTGGACCACGTCGACGACGCGGGCGGGCCGACCGGCCTCGTCACGCACTGTCAGCGCTTCCTCGCCGAGCCCGTTCTGGATCGAGTGGACCTCGACGGTCGGTTCGACGCGGTGGTCTGCTGTACCGACGAGACGGGCTGGAAACCGGACCCCGAACCGATCGAACTGGCGATGCGCGAGCTCGGCGTCGACCCGCGCGCCGACCGGGGGTACTACGTCGGCGACGGCGAGAGCGATGTGGGCGCGGCGTGGAACGCCGGCGTCGACGCGGTCCACGTCGAGCGCGTCGGCCACGAGGACCGCGGTCGGTGCGTGCTCGGAGACCGTCGCGTGGGCCGGCTCGACGAACTGCTGACGGGCGGGTGAGTCGCCGGGAGGCTCGCCCGGACCGAAACGGTCGTGAGTCGGCGCGCGCTAGCCGACCCCATGACGAAGTGGTTCCACAGCGGCCGCCGGCGCGACCTGTGCGCGCTGCTGTACGACGCCGGCGAGCTGCGGGCGCAGTCGCTGAAGAACCGGCTGGAGTCGCACTACGACGAGCACATCGATCCCGGCTCCTTCTACGCGACGCTGCGGTCGCTCGTGGAGTCGGGCTTTCTCGACCGTCGAACGGAGGGCATCGCGAACGTGTACGCGCTCACCGACGCCGGGGAGCGCGCGCTCCTCGATCACCACGAGTGGCTCTCCGAACTCGTCGGGGAACCGACGCCGAGCGATGGATCCGACCTCAAGGATTAACAACATCGCCCGCTTGAGTTATTATATGACGGTCGTCAGCGTTTCAATGCCGGAGGAGTTGCTCGATCGGCTCGACGGGTTCGCCGACGAACACGGCTACACCGGTCGCAGCGAGGTCGTTCGAGAGGCCTCGCGGAACCTCCTCGGGGAGTTCGAAGACGCGACGCTCGAAGACAGAGAGCTGATGGCGGTGGTGACGGTGCTGTTCGACTACGAGACCACCAGCGTCGAAGAGCGAATGATGCGGCTCCGCCACGAGCACGAGGGACTGGTTGCCTCCAACTTCCACAACCACGTCGGCTCCCGCTACTGCATGGAGCTGTTCGTGCTGGAGGGGCGACTGGAGGATATCTCGGCGTTCGTCGGGAAGATCCGGGCGACGAAGGACACGCTCACCGTGGATTACAGCGTGACTCCGGTCGACGAGTTCGGGGGCGGTGCAGTCGACGAGGCGATCCCCAGCGAGGGTGGCCACGGACACGGACACGGCGGGGGCGGACACGGACACAGCGAAGAGTAACCCGCGAATCGCGAGCGCGAGTCAGCCGTCGAGGACGACCCCGACGAGCGGGACCGCGACTCCGACGACGTAGCCGGCAAGGTGTGCGAACACGTTGCTGCCGAACGGGACGACCACCAGCGACCCGATCACTCCGGCGACAGCGACGCTCGCGGCGGTGACGTACAGCAGTTCCCGCTCGGGCGAGAGGTCGAGGCCGACTATCCGCGGGCGGCCGGCGCCCGCGTAGAGGCCGGCCGCGACGAGGGCCGCACAGAGCGCGAACAGCGAGCCGACCGCCGGTAACGACGGGAAGTACCCGACGCCGCTCGGCGCGAGGTACGCGAGCGCGAGCGATCCCAGCACGACCACGACCGACCAGCGGGCGTCGACGCCGACCGCCGGGCCGGCGGGGCCGTTTCGACGGCCCGTGTCGGGCGCGTCGCCCCCGCCCGCTTCCGTCGCCAGCGCGGCGAACCAGACGACGATCAGGTAGCCGAGGAGCGCGCTGTTCACGTCCGAGAAGCCGGCGGTCGGCGCGTTCGTCAGGCCGCCGAGCGCAACGATGGTCGCCCATGACGATGCGAGCGGGACGACGGCGAGGTAGACGACAGCAGTCCCGAGCAGCCGTCGCCGCCAACCCGCGACGAGCGAGAGCGGGTATGCGACCGCGACGAGCAGCCAGTAGTTGACGATGTTGTCGATGAGATGCGCCGGGCTGGCGTGGACGAAACTCGACGCGAACGCGGTCCAGAGCGCCCACCGGCTCTCGAAGACGCCGCCCGTCGCGAGCGAGAGCCGCCACGCGTCGGTCCCCGGCGTGAGGCTCACGGAGACGAGCAGCGCCGGCAACGGGACGGCGATCAGAAAGAGGTCTCGGGGGTGCGACCGAACGCCGGCCCGGACGGCGGCGAGGAGCCCGCGAATAGTCGGCGGGTCTGAGCCCGGGCCGGGGTCGCTCGACGCCTCACCGCCGCCGCGGGAGTCGCCCTCGGTGCTCATCGCTCAGGGGGTCGCCGGTCGCACCGTCTCCAGCGCGGCCGCGAAGTCGTCGCTCGTGATCGCCACCTCGTCGGCGTGGTCGTTCGCGGCCGCACCGTGCTCGTCGGTGACGCGCTCGATGGCGATGAGGGCGGCTTCTCGGCACAGCGCGGCGATTTCGGCGCCCGAGTACCCCTCGGTCTCGTCAGCGAGGCGCTCCAGGTCGACCCCGTCCACGAGGGGTTTGTCGCGAGTGTGTACGTCGAATATCTTCCGGCGGGCGTCGCGGTCGGGTTCGGGCACCTCGATGTGGGTTTCCAGCCGCCCCGGTCGGAGGAGCGCGGGGTCGAGCGCGTTCCGCCGGTTCGTCGCCGCGAGCACGACGAGATTCGGGTTGTCGCTGGCGCGGTCCAGTTCGGTGAGTAGCTGCGAGACGACGCGCTCGCCGACGCCCGAGCCGTCCCCGCCGGCGCCGTCGCGGTCGGCCGCGATGGCGTCGATCTCGTCGAAGAAGACGATCACGGGCGCCGCCTGCCTCGCGCGGTCGAACAGGTCTCGGACCGCCTTCTCCGACTCGCCCACGTAGCGGTCGAGCAGTTCGGGCCCGGCGACCTGGATGAAATTGACGCCGCTCTCGCCGGCGATGGCGCGCGCGAGCAGGGTCTTCCCGGTTCCCGGCGGCCCGTGCAGCAGGACGCCGGTCGGCGGGTCGGCGTCGGCGGCGTCGAACAGCGGCCCGTACGTCAGCGGCCACGTGACGGCCCGTTCGAGTTTCGCTTTTGCCTCGGGCAGCCCGCCCACGTCCGCGAAGTCGGTGGCGGGCTGTTCGGCGACGTACTCCCGCATCGCGCTCGGCTCGACGTTCGCGTGGGCGGCCTCGAAGTCGGCCTTCGAGACGGTCACGTCGTCGAGCGCCCGGGCGTCCGACTCACGGGCGCGCCGGAGCGCCGTCATCGCCGCTTCCTGAGTGAGCCCCTCGATGTCGGCACCCACGAACCCGTGGGTTCGGCCCGCGATGCGGTCGAGGTCCACGTCGCTCGCGAGGGGCATCCGGCGCGTGTGAACGTCGAGGATCTGGCGGCGACCGCTCTCGCCGGGGACGCCGATTTCGATCTCACGGTCGAACCGGCCGCCGCGACGGAGCGCGGGGTCGAGGGTGTCGACCCGGTTCGTCGCACCGATGACGATCACGTCGCCCCGGGCGTCGAGCCCGTCCATCAGCGACAGAAGCTGTCCGACGACGCGGTTTTCCACGTCACCGCCGTCGTCTCGCTTCCCGGCGATCGAATCGATCTCGTCGAAGAAGATGATCGCGGGTGCGGCCTCGCTCGCGCGGTCGAACACGTCGCGCAGACGCTCCTCCGACTCGCCCTTGTACTTCGACATGATCTCCGGACCGTCGACGGTGATGAACTCGGCGTCAACCTCGTTGGCGACGGCGCGGGCGATCAGCGTCTTCCCCGTACCCGGCGGCCCGTGGAGCAGGACCCCCTTCGGCGGGTCGATGCCGAGCCGAGTGAACACCTCCGGCTCAGAGAGGGGGAGCTCGATCGTCTCGCGCACCAGCTCCAGTTCCTCGTCTAACCCGCCGATGTCCTCGTACGTCGCGCCCGCGGTGTGATCCGCGGGCGGCGCGGTGCCGTCGCCGGTGGCGGGACCGCTCCCCGTCGAGCGCGCGGGGTCGCCCGACCCGCCGGTCAGCTGGTCGCTCCGGGAATCTCGGTCGGCGCCGCCCCGGTTCTTAGCTCGGTCCGGTGCGTCGTCCCCACCGTCCCCGTACTGCACGGAGACATCGGTTCGGTTCGTCACGCGCACGGTTCCTACAGGCGCCGTCTCGGCGACGACGAACCGGAGGCCGCCGAGTCGCTCGACGTGGACCGCCTCGCCCTCGGTGACGGGACGGTCGCGGAGGTCGCGGGCGAGCGCGCGCTCGACCACCTCTCTGCTCACGTCGACGTCGGCGAGGCGCGCGGGCGCGGCGAGGACGACGCGGTCGGCATCCTCGACGGTGACGGGCGCGACGGTGACGACGTCGCCGACCTTCACGCCGGCGTTCGCGCGGGTGTCCGCGTCGATGAGCACGGAGTCCTCGCGCGCCTCGGCGCCGCCGGGCCACACCTTCGCGACGGCGACGCGGTCGCCGCGTATCTCGACAGTGTCGCCGCTGAGGAGGCCCAGTCGCTTCCGGGCCGACTCGGGGAGTCTGGCGATGCCCCGGCCGGCGTCCCGCTTCTCGGCGGCACGCACCGTGAGCCGGAGCCCTGCGGAGTCGTTCATACCCGCAGTAGTCGCCGCCAACCCTTTATCCTTGTCAGGGGGGCGGGCGTCGATCGACGGCGGCGACCCGACCGCAGCGCGAATGGGGCGAGACGGCGACACCGACCGCAACCCCCTTACCCCGTCCGGGCCCGCGTTGAGGTATGCAACCGACAGGGCAGTTACGCGGCGACGCGGTCCGCGTCGCCGGCGACGCCCGCCAGCGATTCTACGACTCCCGCGGCTACGGTCGCCCGCTCGACGGGAACGAGATCGAGCTCTCGCGCGTCGAGGCGGCCCACCTGCTCTTCCGAGGCGACCTCTCCGGGATCGCGCTCGACGCCGACGCGGACCCCGTGGGCTTCGAGCGCTTCTTCGTCGAGAGCGCCGCCGCGACCGACCGGTTCGCGGTGCGTTACCTCGTCTACGCGGACCTCCGCGACCGCGGTTTCTACCTCTCACCCGCCCGCGAGCCGTGGCCGGGTGGGAGCGCGGGTGTACCCGACGCGGTCGACTTCGTCGCCTACCAGCGCGGCTCGACGCCCGACACGGGGGACGTGAAGTACCCTGTCCAAGTCGTCGGCGAGCGCGAGTCGCTGGCCGCCGCCGGGCTCGCGGGACGCACGCTCGCGGTCGTCGACGAGGAGTCCGACATCACGTACTTCGCGGCGACGGCGGGCCGCATCGACGGCGAGACGGACTACGAACCACCGGAGCGCCTCGACGGCGTGCTTCTCTCCGACCGCGTCGTCGTCTGGGACGCGCCCGACGGCCTCTACGAGCGCGGCTTCTACGGCCAGCCGCTCACCGGCCGCGCGGCCGCCGTGGAGGGCGCCGTCCAGCTTTCGCTCGTCGAGGCCGCGTCGCTCGCGGCCGACGGCGTCCTCTCGCTGTCGGCGTCGGTGGGGACGGCGGGCGATGCTCCCGACACGGGCGCCGCGGACCGAGACGGGCCGGCCGCCGCGGTCGTCGCTCGCGGTCGCGCCGTCGAGGGCGAGCGGTTCGACCGCCGCCTCGCCGTTTATAAGCGCCTCCGCGAGGCCGACGCGGTCCCGAAGACCGGCTTCAAGTTCGGCGCCGACTTCCGGACCTACCTCGACGTGGAGACGGTCGACGACCTGCCGCACTCCGAGCACCTCGTGCGCGTCGTCGACGCCGACCACCGCTTCTCGCCGCGCGAGATGTCGCTCGACGTCCGGCTCGCGGGCGGCGTCCGCAAGGAAATGGTGTTCGCGCTGACGGCGGTCGAGGGCGGGAGCGACGGAATGACCCCCACGGACGACGGCGACGCGGCTCGCGACGCCGACGTGGAGTGGGTCTCCATCGGTCGGTTGACACCGTAGGTCGGTTTAAATTGGGATAAAAGCCCGTTCGCCGCCGACCGCGCTCAGTCGTTCGCGTACTCTTTCTCGAAGCCGCGGAACTCGGTTCGGTGCGCCTCCTCGTCGGCGAGAACCGTCACCGCCAGGTCCTCCGTGACGGGGTCGTCGGCGTCCTCGGCGGCGTTGATGAGCGCGCGGTACGTCTCGATGGCGCCGCCCTCGGCGTCGAGGACGCCGCGGATGACGGAGAGCACGTCTGTCGAGTCCTCGGGGGGCTGGAGCGAGTCCTGTCGCGCCTCGAACTCCGCGGAGCCGGGCGGGCGGGCGCCCAGCTGTTTGAGCCGGTTGCCGAGCTGTTCGGCGTGCGTCAACTCCTCCTGGATGTCCTGCTGGAGGCTCTCTTTGATCTCCTCGGCCCGGACGCCGTCGAGGACGATCGCGTTCGTTTG
This sequence comes from Halorubrum wangae, assembly GCF_051194135.1. NCBI lineage: Archaea > Methanobacteriati > Methanobacteriota > Halobacteria > Halobacteriales > Haloferacaceae > Halorubrum > Halorubrum wangae. The sequence goes on from NZ_JBLZNH010000004.1 coordinate 328,690, forward strand.
GTAGTTCATCACGGTCTCTATCTCGTCGCTGTAGGCCTTCCGGAGCAGTTCGATAACGCGGTCTGAAGTCATACGAGCAACATGTTTGTCGGACGCGGATATAATGGTCGGGGGTTCTGACTGCTCGGAGCGCAGCCGGACGACTCACACCCGAAGGATCCACCGCCGGCCGACCCGCGAGGCCTACTCGCCGCCCAGTTTCGACTCGCCGACCGCGTCGTGTCCCTCGATGACCTCTGTGCCGCCCATGTACGGGCGGAGCGCCTCGGGGACGGTAACGGTGCCGTCGTCGTTCTGGTAGTACTCCAAGATGGCGACGACGATGCGCGGGACCGCGAGCCCCGAACCGTTCAGCGTGTGGAGATAGTCGGCCGACTCGTGGTGCTCCTCACGGTAGCGGATCCCGGCGCGGCGCGCCTGGAAGTCTTCGAAGTTCGAGACGGAGGAGACCTCCAGCCAGCGGCCGCCTTCCTCGGGACCCTCGTCCATCTCGTCGGCCGGCGCCCACACCTCGATATCGTACTTCTTCGCCTGCGTGAACCCGAGGTCACCGGTGCACATCTCCAGGATGCGGTAGGGGAGTTCGAGGCGGCGAAGCACCTCCTCGGCCTCGTCGACGAGCCCCTCGAAGCGCTCGTCGCTCTCTTCCGGCCGCACGAAGTTCACCATCTCCACCTTGTTGAACTGGTGGACGCGGACGATTCCGCGCGTCTCGGTGCCGTGCTCGCCCGCCTCCTGCCGGAAGTTCGGCGTGTACGCCTGATACTTCAGGGGGAGGTCCTCGCCGAGCAGGATTTCGTCGCGGTGGAGGTTCGTGACGGGCACCTCCGCAGTCGGGAGCAGCCAGAGGTCGTCGTCGTCGTACTCGTCCTCGTTCGTCCCCTCGACCCGGTACGCGTCCTCGGTGAACTTCGGGAGTTGGCCGGTGCCCCGCATCGACGCCGAGTTGACGGGGATCGGCGGGAACACGTCCGTGTACTCCTGATCGCGGTGGACGTCGAGCATGAACTGAATCAGCGCGTGCTCCAGCCGGGCGCCGTCGCCCTTGGCGACGTAGAAGCCGGCGCCGGCGACCTTCGCGCCGCGCTCGAAGTCGAGGATTTCGAGGTCCTCGCCGAGGTCGTAGTGGGGGACCACGTCGTCCGGGAGCGTTCGGAGCCCATCGAACCCCTCACGACGGCGCTCGACGTTCTCAGACTCGTCGGCGCCGACCGGTACCGACTCCTGCGGGATCTGCGGGAGTTCGAGCAGCGACTCCTCCAGTTCGCTCTCCAGTTCCTCGGCGCGCGTCTCGATGTCCTGGAGTTCCGATTTGAGCTCCTGCGAGCGCTCGATCGCCTCCTGGGCCGCCTCCTCCTCTCCGGCCTGTTTGAGCTCACCGATCGTCGAGGAGACCTCGTTGCGCTCGTGACGCAGATCGTCGCCGCGCTGTTTCAGTTCCCGCCACTCCTCGTCGACGTCGAGTATCCGGTCGAGGTCGACGTCGACGCCCTTGTTCACGAGCGCCTCGCGGACGACCTCGGGGTTCTCCCGGACGAACTGTCGAGACAGCATTTATCGGGGATTCCGCGGGGCGACCCAAAACCGTATCGGAGCGTCGGGAGCGTCTTGTCCGAATCGGCGGGACGCTCATCGGTGTTTGATACCGATTTCTCACAGTAAGCAGTCGCTAGCGGTCGGTGTCGCGTCTGAAAAAGATATCAACGGCGTCGACAGCGGTCGTCGCGGTCGGTTCGGCTCAGAGGATGAACGTGATGACCGCGAGCACGATGAAGATGATAACGAGCCACTTCGCGATGCTCATACTCATTCCGGCGACGCCGCTGGCGCCGGCAACCGCCGCGATCAGCGCGAGGACGACGAACAGAATCGCGAGTCCGATCAGGTCCCCACCGAACTGGAGCGGCATTGCCAAGGCTCCGTCGTGAATCGCCTGTGTGATGCTCATACGTGACCGTCCGTTCCTATCTACTTAGTTACAAATACAATATCGACCGATCGCGGGCGTTTCCGTGTCAGACCGAGTCGTCCGCGACTGTCGATTCAATACCCGCCGGGCAGCGCCATGCCGATCGCGAGCGCGACCAGCGGCGCCGCGGCGACGACCGCGTACCACAGCCCGGCGGCGACGAGGAGGAGCCACGTGGAGGCGCCGTATCCCGTCGGGTCCCAGTCGACGCCGAGCCGCGGGAGCCCGGACGCGGCGACCGTCGGGGCGACGACGCCGGGGAGGGCGAACAGCGCGAGCGTCAGGAGCCAGCCGGTCGCCGTCTCGACGACCGCTGGAGCGCCGGTGACGCCGGCGGGATCGAAAACCATGCGCGAGTTCTCGCCGGACGTGTCAAACGCTTTGTGGTGGCGCGGACCGGGGATCGCGCGGACCACACGATTTAAGCGTCGCGCCGCCAGCGCGTACGCATGCTCATCACGGGTGCGGAACTGGCCGACGGGCGGGTCCGCGACGTTCGAATCGCGGACGGCAGGATCGCCGCGGTCGGTCAGGGACTCGACGCGGACGCGGGAGAGCGGGTCGTCGACGCTCGCGGGCGACACCTCCTGCCCGGGGCCATCGACGTTCACGTCCACTTCCGCGAGCCGGGCGGGAGCCACAAGGAGACGTGGACCTCCGGCTCGCGGAGCGCGGCGGCCGGCGGCGTGACGACGGTCGTCGACCAGCCGAACACCTCGCCGCCCACGGTCGACGGGGACGCCTTCGACCAGAAGGCCGCGCTGGCCGCCGAGTCGCTCGTCGACTACGGGATCAACGGCGGGGTCACCGGCGACTGGGACCCCGAGAGCCTGTTCGAGCGCCCCCTGTTCGCACTCGGCGAGGTGTTCCTCGCGGACTCGACCGGCGACATGGGGATCGCGACCGACCTGTTCGAGGAGGCGCTCGCGGAGGCCGCCGCCCGCGACGTCCCCGTCACGGTCCACGCTGAGGACGAGACGCTGTTCGACGACGACGCACTCGACGGCGACCTCGGCGGCGTCGGCACCGCAGCGGGGGCCGACGCGTGGTCTGCCTACCGGACCGCCGAGGCGGAGGTCGCCGCGGTCGAGCGCGCTCTCAAGGCCGCCGCCGAGAGCGACGCGCAGGTCCACATCGCACACACGTCGACGCCGGAGGGGATCGATGCGGTCGTCTCGGCACGGGAGTCCGAGACCGGCGGGGACGCGACGACAGACGCCGTTCCGCCCACCTGCGAGGTCACCCCTCATCACCTCTTTCTCTCGCGAGAGAACGCGGGTCGGCTCGGCACGTTCGGGCGGATGAACCCGCCCCTGCGATCCGAGGAGCGCCGGGCCGGAGTGTTCGAGCGCCTCCGTGACGGCGACGTCGACGTGGTCGCCACTGACCACGCGCCCCACACCGTCGCCGAGAAGCAACAGGGGCTCACGGAGGCGCCGAGCGGCGTCCCGGGGGTGGAGACGCTCTACCCGCTCCTCTTGGAGTCCGTCCGGAAGGGGGAACTCGGCTTGGAGCGCGTCCGCGACGTCGTCGCCGCCAATCCCGCGTCGATCTTCGGGATCGAGTCGAAGGGAGTGGTCGCCGAGGGGGCCGACGCCGACCTCGTCCTCGTCGACCTGACGAACCCCCGTGAGATCGAGGCCGGCGCGCTCCACAGCGCGTGCGGTTGGACCCCCTTCGAGGGGTTACAGGGTGTCTTCCCGGAGCTGACGCTCGTCCGCGGCGAGGTCGTATACGAACGCGACCCCCTCACGGGCGCGGAGGCGTTCGGCGAGCCGGACGGGCGGAACGTCCGACAATAATCCCTCGAACGTCCGACACCCGTCTCTCTTGGAACGTCCAACAATAGGACCTCTTGGTACGTTCGACAGCCGAACCAAGTGGACTGTCCGACAACCGGACCTCTTGGTACGTCCGGTAGCCGTCACCGACAGCGAATTCGAATCGCGGTCCGACCGCCGTGTCTCCCGGTCGGCCGTGTGCGAGCGACTGCGTCCGGCGGAACGCATATGCCGTTGCTACCCCTACCTATTCAGTATCAATGGTCGTGGGTAGCACTGTCACGGGGAGTGGTAGCAAGACGGCCGTACGGGCTGATCCGGTGTCGGCGGGAGCACGGGGCTCGCGACCAAATCGGGCCTCGCGGCCGGCCGGGGCCTCGCCGCGGTTCTGGGCCGCCGGGCGACGGGCGTCGCCATGACGGACGCGACCGAAGCGGGTTCGGGCGGTGTCGATACCGACGACGCCGACGTGGCCGACGTGGGGCTCGATGAGGTGGCGGCGATCGCCGAGCGCATCGTCGACAACGTCGAGTCGGTGATCGTCGGGAAGCGAGCGGCGGTCGAACACGTCGTGATCACGATTCTCGCCCGCGGACACCTCCTCGTAGAGGACGTGCCCGGGGTCGGGAAGACGACGCTGGCGAAGGCCGTCGCGAGTTCGATCGACGGCTCGTTCAAGCGCGTCCAGTTCACGCCCGACCTCCTCCCTGCCGACGTCACGGGCGTCAACGTGTTCAACCAGCGGACTGACGAGTTCGAGTTCCAACCCGGTCCGGTGTTCGCGAACGTCGTCCTCGGTGACGAGATTAACCGGGCGCCGCCGAAGACGCAGTCGTCGCTCTTGGAGGCAATGGAGGAGAAACAGGTGACGACCGACGGGGAGACCCGACCGCTCCCTGACCCGTTCTGCGTGATCGCCACGCAGAACGACGTCGAACCGGGACAGACGTACGAGCTTCCCGTGGCCGAAATCGACCGGTTCACCAAGAAGATCCGACTCGGCTACCCCACCGCCGACGAGGAGGCGACGATAATCGGCCGGATGGCCGGAACCCATCCGATCGATGCCGTCGAGCCTGTCGCGTCCATCGGAGACGTCAGACGCGCCCGCGATGTCGTCGCCGCAGTCGACGCGGCCGAGCCGGTTCGGAAGTACATCGCGCGGCTGGCGACGTACACGCGCCAGAACGCACGGCTCGGCGTGAGCCCGCGGGGAAGCCTCGCGCTGCTCCGGGCCGCGCAGGCGCGCGCCGCGCTCGACGGCCGCGGGTACGTGATCCCCGACGACGTCCAGACCGAGGCGCCGACCGTGCTGGCGCATCGAATCCGCTCCGACTCCGGAACCGACGGCGGAGATGTGGTCGAGGACGCGCTGGAGCGGACGAGCGTGGAGTGATCCGCCGTGGCGTCGCCAACCCTCACCCGTCGGGGTCTCGTCGTCGCCGCGGTCTGCCTCGTCGGCGTTGGCATGGCGTTCGCCGCCGGCGGGCGGTCGCTGGAGGCCGTCGTCTTGCCCAGCGTCGTCGCGCTCGCGGCGGGATACGTCCAACTCGCTCGGATCGACGAGCCGACGGTCAGGCGGACGCTTCCGGGCGAGCGGTCCGTCGGAGAGCGCGGCGAAGTCCGACTCGCGTTCCGCGGACGGACGGGTGAGCTGTCACCGACGTACGTCGCCGAGGTCGAAGACGGGCTTGATGAGGGGCTCGAGGGGCCGACGGCTCCTGTCCGCACCTCCGTCGGCGACGCCCCGGCGACGTACTCCGTCCGCTTCCTCAGACGTGGCGAACGACGCTTCGGTCCCGTCACGGTGACGGCGAGCGACGTCTTTGGACTCTTCGAGCGGCGAGCGGTCGTACAGGAGTTCGACTCGACGATAGCCTATCCGGCGTGTCGGTCGATTCCGGCGTGGTTCCGGCGGGCACTGTACGCCGAGGACGCGATGGGCACGAGCCGGCAGCGCGAGGAGTTCGACCGTCTCCGGGAGTACACGCGGGGCGATCCGCTCCGCGACGTCCACTGGGCGGCGACGGCGAAACACGACGAGATAGTGGTCAAATCGTTCGCCGCGGAGACGGAGCGCGGTCGTGTAGCGATCGCCGGCGAGGCCGCCGGGGGGCGGCGGGACGCGGACGGGCGGACCCCCGCCGACGCGCTCGCGAGCGCGGCCGCCAGCCTCGCGCTGGCCCTCTTGGACGACGGCGTCCCGGTCGATCTAACGCTCCCCGCCGGGGCGGTCTCGGCCGACCCGGGATCCCGCGGGCGCCGGACCGTGCTCGAACTGGCCGCGCGGACCGGTCCGGGGTCGGTCGGTGTCGAGGACGCTGACGTCCGCGTGGTCGCCGACGGGGACGGCGCGCAGTACCGCGTCGGCGACCGCGTCGTCGCGTTCGACGAGGTCGCGGGCGGCGGGATCGGAGAGGCGGGACCGGGCGAGGACGGTCCGGCGTCACGGGACGGCGCCGCGACCGGCGACGGGCAGGCGGACGGCCACCCGCTCGGCGGGGCCGCCGGGCGGGCCGCGTCGCCGAGCCGACGCGAGGTGCTCGGCCGATGAGAGGGCCGTCCCTCGGCGACCGCGGCGGATCGAATCGGGGCGGAACCTTCCGGCGCCGGGGCCGGCGGGAAGAGCCCGGGAGCGGGAGCGCCTCCGGCAGTGGCGGCGTCCGCGGATGGGTGCGGTCGGTCGTCGATCCGCCGGTTCTCGGCGTCGCAATCGCCACTGCGGCGTACCTCTCCGTGTTCCTCGGCGCGACGAACGTCGTTGGCGGGACGGCCCGGACCGCGGCGGTCGTCGCGCTGGCCGGTGTCGCCGGGTTCGTCCTCGCGCGGTCGATCGGCGAGCGGGCCGCGGTCCGGCTGACGGTCGCCCTGTTCGCCGTCACGTTGGCGGGGTACTACTTCGCGATCCCCGCGAGCCAGCGCGCGGTGTTCAGCGTCCGGCGGGTTGCGATCGACGTCGTCTCCCTGCTCACTGGACTGTCGATCCTGCGCCTCGCCCTCGCGGACGTGTGGGTGCTCGCGGTCGCGCCCGTGCCGACGTTCCTCGTCGGCTACCTCGTCGGTCGCGGACGGCACATGTGGGCCGCCAGCGTGGCCGGGGGAACACTGGGGTTCCTCGTGCTGACGGGCGACGCCAACGGGACGACGACGCTCGCCGGGGTCGTCGGCGTCGCGCTCGCGGCAGGCCTCTCGACGCTGTCGATACCGGGCGGGATCCGGGACCACGGCGACACTCTCGCGGCGGTGGTGGCGGCGATGATTCTCGTGAGCGCGACGCTCACCCTCCTTCCGGCCGGCGCGGCCCAGCCGTGGGGGCTCGACCGCGGCACACCGACGCTGGAGTCGTCGATCGACGCCGACGACGAGGTGACGATCATCGGCCCGACGCGGCTCTCGCCCGAGGTCCGGTACACCATCGAAAGCCCGACGGCGACGAACTGGCACGCCGGCGCGTTCGACACCTACACCGGCGACGGCTGGGTGCGATCGGGCGAGCAGTCGCCGTTAGCGGGATCGCTCGACGGGCCGCCGGGCGACGCGACGAGCGTGAACGTCACGATCACCGCCGAGACGGAGTCGCCCTCGCTCCCGTCGCCGTGGCAGGTCGTGGACGTGCGCGGGACCGCCGCGCAGACCGCTCGGGTCGACGAACACGGGACGATACGGCTCGCCGAGCCGCTGGCGCCGGGCGAGACGGTCACCGTCGAGAGCAGGATACTCGACGACGACCCGGCGGTCCTCCGTAACGCCAGCACGGCGTACGACCCCGCGCTCGAGGAGCGCTACACCCAGCTCCCCGAGAGCACGCCCGACCGGCTCGGCGATCGGACCGAGGCGATCCTCGCGGACGCGAACGCAGAGAATCCCTACGATCAGTCCGTCGCGATCGAACGGTATCTGCGCGAGGAGTACGCGTACTCGCTGACCGTGCGGAAACCCGACGGCGACGTGGCCGACGCATTCCTCTTCGAGATGGACGCGGGGTACTGCGTCTACTTCGCGACGACGATGGTGGCGATGCTCCGCTCGCAGGGCGTCCCGGCGCAGTTCGTCACCGGCTACTCCGAGGGTCAGTCGATCGGCGACGACCAGTACGTCGTTCGCGGGCAGGACGCTCACGCGTGGGTGAAGGTGTACTTCCCGGAGCACGGCTGGGTCGCCTTCGACCCCACGCCGCCTGCCGAGCGCGAGGAGGTCCGGAGCGCGCGACTCGCCGACGCGCGGGCCACGGGCGAGGAGAACGTCGACGTGGCAGCCTCCGATCCCGGCAGACTCGCACCGGACATCGTTCCCGACACCGTGGAGGGAGAGCCCGCGATCGAAGCGACGAACGAGACCAACGGAACGGCGACGGCCGCGAATGGGTCGAACGATGTCGACGACTCCGTTCAAGGGCGGATCGACCGACGCGAGGAGTCGCTCACTCGCGGGGCGGTCGGCGGGGAGCCGACGACCGACGACTCGGGATCTCGGATTCCGTCGGTCGAGACCGTCGCGTACTGGCTGTTCGCCGTCGTAATCGGCGTCACGGGCGCCCGACACTACCGCGTCGGCAAGCGCTCCCGCCGCGCCGCGAGGCTCTGGCTCCCGTGGATTCGCGCCGACCCGACCACGGACGCGCGGCGCGCGTTCGCCGACCTGGAGTCCCTGCTCGGCCGTCGGTACCGGGAACGCCGCGTGGGGGAGACCCCGCGGGCCTACCTCGATGCCCTCCGACTGCGCGGACTCGACGAGCGGGCGTTCGCGGTCGGCGAAACCTACGAGCGGGCGACGTACGCCGGGACGGTGACGCGCGCGGAGGCCGACGAGGCGCGCCGGACGGTCCGCAGACTGGCACTCGAGTCGACGCCGATCGTCCGTCGGCTGTTCGACTGACCCGCTCGCGCCCTCTCGCCGGACGTCTGTCGGATGTTCGCCGCGATCGCACTCCCGACACTATTTAATACGGTCACCATGTAGATTCGGTTGTAATGTCGGAAGTCTGCTCGACGTGCGGACTGCCCCAGGAACTCTGCGTCTGCGAAGACGTTGCGAAAGAGTCCCAGCAGATCAGCATCCGCATCGACGAGCGAAGGTACGGTAAGGAGGTAACGGTCATCGAAGGATTCGACCCGAAGGACGTCGACATGAGCTCCCTTTCGTCGGATCTCAAGTCGAAGTTCGCCTGTGGTGGCACCGTCGAGGACGGCGCCATCGAGCTACAGGGGAACCACTCGGGTCGCGTGGAGGATTTCCTCCGCGACAAGGGCTTCAACGTCGCGTGACCGTCACCTGACCGTCCGGCGTCGGGCGATTCGCGGATTCGATTTTTGAACGGTCCCGCTCGGTGAGCGACCGCACACGGATCCGGGGACCGCTTATATCAGGAGCGCCGCCCGGCCGACGACGAACGCGACCGCCCCCAGGAAGGTGCCGTATTTAAATCGGTGCTGCGCGGTCGCCGGGTCACTGAAACTTTCGTAGCCGGCGTACAGCATCACCGCGTCGGCGACGGCGACGACGAGCAGGTACACTCCGCCGAACGTCCCGTTTAGGTACGGGACCGGACTGGCCGCGACGGCGACGAGGAGCGCGGCGGTCCCGACCCACAGCGCTCTCCTCTCGCCGACCGCGATGGGGAGGGTTCGGAGCCCCTCCTCGCGGTCCCCGGCCACGTCCTCGACGTCTTTGATCACCTCTCGCGTGAACGTCGAGAGGCCGGCCAACAGCGCGAGGACGACGACGGCGGCCGGCGTGCCGACCGCAGCCCCGCCGAAGAGGAACGTCGACCCGACGAGGTACGAGACGAGCGCGTTGCCGAGCCCGGGCGTCCCTTTAAAAACCGTCGTGTAGGTGACGAGCGCGACGAGATTGACGGCGGCGATACCGATCGCCAGCGCGGGGAGGCGGGTCGCGAGCGCCACGGCGAGGAAGAACCAGACGCCGGCGACCGCGAGCGCGCCGCGGGCCGAGACGGCGCCGCGCGGAATGGGTCGGTCCGGTCGGTTGACGGCGTCGATGTCGCGGTCGAAGTAGTCGTTGATAGCGTTGCCCGCGGCGACTGCGACCGCGGTGACGAGCGCGGCGATGGCCGCGAGGATCACGGCGTCGCCGGCGCCGGCGACGAACGCACCCGTTCCCGTGAGGACCGCGGCGGCGATGCAGTTCCCCGGCCGCGCCAGCTCCGCGACCCCGCGCGCTGTGTCGTACACGTCGTCTCGCACGAGCGCGGCGCAGCACATAAACGACCCGGGATGTGTGCCGGCAGCGCGGTCCGCCAGTTCGGAAGTCGACGACCGGCCGCCCCGAGAGTGAGTCCGAATTGAGGGTTCCCGCAGGGATCACCCTACACCGCTCGATTATTCACAGACGGAATCGGCCACGAACGTTTATGACGTGTGGAAGAAAACCAGCGTGTATGGCTAAGGGCCTTGACGTCGGTACGATGAACATCCTCTCTGGACGACAGGAAGGGGCGGAGACGGTGTTCGTACAGCAACGGAACTCGTTCGTCGAGATCGAGTACAGCGACATGGCCGAGCAGATGCTCTCCCGCAGCGACGTCCTCCACATCCGGAAGGACGACAAGGTGTACGTCGTCGGTGACGACGCGCTCAACTTCGCGAACATCTTCAACAAGGAGACGCGCCGGCCGATGCAGCACGGAATCTTATCCAGCAACGAGGCGTCGGCGATTCCGATGATCAAGCTCATCACCGAGCAGGTGGTCGGCGAGCCCTCGCGGCCAAACGAGCGGCTGTTCTACTCCAGTCCGGCCGATCCGATCGACTCCGAGCTGACGACGCTGTACCACGAGAAGACGCTCGAGTCGATGCTCGGCGACATGGGGTACGACCCCGAGCCGATCAACGAGGGGATGGCAGTCATCTACTCCGAACTCGCGGATAACAACTTCACCGGGCTCGGGATCAGCTTCGGTGCGGGGATGACCAACGTCTGTCTCGCCTACTACGCGGTGCCCGTCATGAAGTTCTCCATCGCCCGCGGCGGCGACTGGATCGACGAGCAGACCTCGCAGGCCACGGGAACCCCGGTCGATAAGGTGACGAGCATCAAGGAGGACGACTTCGAACTCGACTTCCGCACCGACGTCGGCGGCGTCGAGGGCGCGCTCGCCATCTACTACGAGAACCTGCTCGACTACGTCATCGAGAACATCAGCCGCGAGGTCGACGAGGAGGACGTCGAGGAAGGCCTCGACGTTCCCGTGGTCGTCACCGGCGGCACCTCCAGCCCGAACGGATTCAAGGACCTGTTCGCCGACCACCTCGACGACGCGAACATCCCGTTCTCGATCAGCGGCGTGCGCTCGGCCGAGGAGCCGATGTACAGCGTCGCCAGCGGCGCCCTGGTCGCGGCGCGCTCGGAGGAGGGCGACGAGGCGGAGAGCGTGGACGAGCCCGCGAGCGAAGAGGCCGCGCCCGAGTCCGAGGACTGACCCCGCCATCGGACACCGATTTTTCGGATCGTGAGGACTCGCCGAACGCCTAACCCCGAGGCGCGTCGAGAGACCGTATGGCCGAAGCCGCGAGCGACGACGGCGACCGGCGACTCCGCGTCGACCTCGAAGTCGACCCGGCGGACGAGTGGGCGTGTCCGATCGTGTCGCAGACGGAGAACGCGAGCGAGGTCACGGTCAACGCGGTCGGAGACGAGTGCACCGTGGAGGTCGAACCCGCGACCGAGGAGGGGATCCGCCGGGACCGAGGCGAGGTCACCGACGACTGTCTCTGTCGGGTGTTTCAGGAGGTCGGCTACGTGCCTCACGTGCGGCGAGTCGAGGCCGGCTCGGTGATCGTGACCTCGTACGTCGACGACCGCGACGCGGTGCGGGAGATCGTCACCGGGCTCAGAGAGATCCTCGACCGCGTTCGACTCGTCAGACTCGCCGTCGTCGCCGGCCCCGACTCGATCGAACAGGCGACGGTGGACCTGTCGGCGCTCACCCCGAAACAGCGCGAGGGGGTAGAACTCGCCGTCGTCCGCGGCTACTTCGACGCCGACGTCGACGTGTCGCTCGGCGAGCTCGCCGACGAGCTGGCGATCAGTAAGTCGGCGCTCTCACAGCGGCTTCGGGCCGCGCAGGCGAAACTCGTCACGGACGCCTTCGAAGCGGTCGACGACTGAGCGACGTCTCGAACGCTTCGAAGCGGCACCCGTCAGTCGAGCGCGGGCCTCCCCCATCCGCGGTTCGCTCCGTCTATCTCGACCACGCCCGGCGTAGGAATCCTCCAAAACCCGATTTCGAGCGCTTTCACGAACGAAAAATCCGCCCCGAACTGGCTCGGAGACCGACCGTGTAAACCACATACCGATATAGCAAATCCGAGTTCGCAGCCGAACTTTCGAGCGCGACGCACACAGATCGAGTCGTGACGGAGGGATTCAGCGACGAAGGGCTCGAATTTGCCGGAACTGGGGCTCCCGACGCCGGTGAGGCACCGAGGCCACCTGTTATGTCCGGCCGTGACCAAGTGAGACGCATGCGCGAACTCGTCTTCGCCCTCGAGTACGAACCGGGGCGTAACAGGGTGGCCGACGCACTCGCTGAGCATTCGGGTGCGCGGGTGCGGTCGCTGTCGCTGCACGCCACGGAGGACCACCTCTGGCGCGTCGACCACGCCACCGGCTCCCCGGAGGCGCTCGCAGCCGTCGAGGACGCCTTCACCGACGGCGACTACTACGCCGACTGCCTCGCGACCGAGGACTGCGGCGCGACCCAGAGCACCCGCGTCCTCGACCGCACCGACGACACGCTCGTGTTGTACACCGACTGGGAGCCCACGCCGGTCTGCGCGTCCGTCCCCCACCTCGCGCGGGATCATCTCGGCGACGGCGTGCTGTTCGAGACCCGCCACGAGGGACGCCACTACACGTGGCGGCTCATCCACTCCGGCGCGGGGGACGTGGGCGCGTTCTTCGACGCGCTCCGCGACGCCGTCGGCGACGCGGCCCGGACGGAACTCCTCAGGACGGCGAACGTCTCCGGCGCACCCGACGAGTCGGAGAGCGACGGCGACGGAGTCGGGCTCTCGGCCGAACAAGAGGCCGCGCTCAGGGCCGCGGTCGAACACGGCTATTACGAGTCGCCGCGGGCGGTCGACGCCGGCGAACTCGCGGCCCACCTCGACGTCCCCCGGTCGACGCTCACCTATCGGCTTCGCCGGGCCGAAGAGCTGCTGGCGAAGGCGCACGTCGCCCGCGACCCGCAGACCGACGGGGTCCCCACCCCGCGTAGCTGATCCCGTGGCTCGCGTGAATTGGATATTTCCAACCAAGGCTTATCGCTGTGAGGGCCTTCCCTCATCGTAATGAGCGACGATCCCGACGAACAGGGAGGGGGAACCAAGGGGGACGGGGGCGAACGGCGCGAACTGACCGCCGCCCTCGCGGTGCCCGAGATGGACTGCCCGTCGTGCGCCGGGAAAGTGGACAACGCCCTCGAGCGCGTCGACGGGATCACCGAGGTCGCACTCAACCCGACCGCCGGGACGGCGACGGTCACGTACGACGCCGACCGAACGACCGAAGACGACGTGGTCGCGGCCATCGAGGGCGCAGGGTACGAAGTCACCGGCGGGCGCACAACCGGCGACGACGGAGCGGCCGGCCAGCGTGAAGAATCGAGCGGCAGGGGAGCCGACGGCGTCGCGGTCGCACCCCCGGCCGAGGTTTGGACGACCCCACGCGCGAAGAAGACCTGGCTGGGTGCGGTGCTGGTGGTCGCCGGACTCCTGTTCGAATTCGTCCTGACGGGGCGGAACCCCGCGGTGGCGAGCGTGCTCAGCGCCTCGCTCACGCTCGCGGACGTGCTGTTCATCGGCGCGGTCGCGGCCAGTGGGATCCCAGTTATCCGCGCCGGCTACTACTCGGCACTGAACCGAAGCCTCGATATCGACCTCCTGATGGGGACCGCGATCATCGCCGCGACGGGGATCGGCTACTTCGTCGAGGCCGCCACGCTCGCGGTGCTTTTCAGCGTGGCAGAGCTGCTGGAGGATTACGCGATGGACCGCGCCCGCGACTCGCTCCGGGAGCTGATGGAGTTGTCGCCGGACGAGGCCACGGTCAAGCGAGAGAAGGGGTCGGCGACGGGGTCTGGCGCAGACGGCGAATCGGTCAACGGCGACGAGGTGACGGTGCCGACCGACGACGTTGCCGTCGGCGAGATCGTAATCGTCCGTCCGGGGGAGAAGATCCCGCTCGACGGGACAGTCGTCGCGGGAGAGAGCGCGGTCGACGAGTCGCCGATCACCGGCGAGAGCGTCCCCGTCGACAAGGGCGTCGGCGACGAGGCGTTCGCCGGATCGATCAACGAGGAGGGGTACCTCGAGATCGAGGTCACCTCGACCGCGGGCGACTCCACCCTCTCGCGGATCATCGAACTGGTACAGGGCGCGCAGGCGAAGAAGACGGAGACGGAGCAGTTCGTCGACCGCTTCGCGGGGTACTACACCCCGGTCGTGGTCGTACTGGCGATCCTCACGGCCGCGGTCCCGCCGCTGATCATCGACGCCCCCGTGACGATCGAGCTCGCCGGATTCTCCTTCGTCTTCGCGAGCGACTGGGGGACCTGGTTCGTGCGCGGACTCACGCTGCTGGTGATCGCGTGTCCCTGCGCATTCGTCATCTCGACGCCCGTCTCCGTCGTCTCGGGGATCACCAGCGCGGCGAAGAACGGCGTCCTGATTAAGGGAGGGAACCACCTGGAAGCGATGGGCGAGGTCGACGCCGTCGCGCTCGATAAGACCGGGACACTCACGCGGGGCGAACTCGCGGTCACCGACCTCGTTCCGCTCGGAAGCGCCGACGAAACGACGCTGCTGCGACGGGCCGCGGCGCTCGAGCGACGGAGCGAACACCCGATTGCGGCCGCGATCCTCGACCGCGCCGAGGACGCGGGCGTGACCGGCGTCGCGGAGCCGACGGAGTTCGAGAGCCTGACCGGACGGGGAGTCCGGGCCGAGATAGACGGCGAGACGTACTACGCCGGGAAGCCGGCCCTGTTCGAGGACCTCGGGTTCGACCTCTCACGAGCCCGTGCTGAGACCGACGGCGGGGTCGTGTCGGAAGGCGACCGCACATCGGACACCTCCGGCGACGGTGCGTTCGCCGACGAAGTAATCGGTGCGCTGGAGAGCGAGGGGAAGACCGTCGTTCTCGTCGGAACGGCGACGGAACTGACCGGGGCCGTCGCCGTCGCCGACGAGGTGCGTCGCGACTCGAAGCGGGCGGTCGAGCGCCTCCGCGAACTCGGCGTGGAGCACGTCGTGATGCTGACTGGCGACAACGAGGGCACCGCGCGGGCGATAGCCGACCAGGTCGGCGTCGACGAGTATCGCGCCGAACTGCTGCCCGAGGAGAAGGTTTCCGCGGTGCAGTCGCTCCAGGAGGCGTACGGTGCCGTCGCGATGGTCGGCGACGGGATCAACGACGCACCCGCGCTGGCGGTGGCCGATGTCGGCGTCGCGATGGGCGCCGCGGGGACGGACACGGCCCTGGAGACTGCCGACATCGCCCTGATGGGCGACGACGTTTCGAAGCTCCCCTACCTCTACGGACTCTCGCACACGGCGAACGGCGTGATCCGCCAGAACGTCTGGGCGAGCCTCGGCGTGAAGTTCCTGCTCGCGCTCGGGGTGCCGCTGGGACTGGTGAGCGTCGCCGTCGCGGTCGTCGTCGGCGACATGGGCATGAGTCTCGGCGTCACCGGCAACGCGATGCGGCTCTCCGGCATCAAGCCTGAGTCGTTCGAGTAGGTGGTGGTCGCGACCCGGCACCCGCAACACGCGACACTAACATGAACTTTTATTAAGAATGGCTGCATCGGCAGAGTTGTGCCACCCGTAGTACACGATTGACAAAGGCTCGGACCCGGCGACGGCGACCCGTCCCGACGGACCGAGCGCGGCCGAGACGAGTATCGAGGCGAAGACGGAGACGGTGGACCGCGACGACGGGCTCCCAACTGCGGCGGAGGCGGTCGCCCGGTGCGCGAGACCGTTCGACGTGACGGACGGGGAGCGGATTCCCAACGGAACCGACCGATGGAACGCGTACACCGGGTCGTCGCACCGGTGACCGAGGCCGCGGCCTTTTAATCGGCGGACGAAGTACGGTCGGACGGCCGATGACGATACACCGCTCCGAGCTGCCTCGGCACCAGCGATGACGAGCCCTATGAGTGCCGAGGCCACTCTATTACCGAGCAACGACTACCGCGTATTTCGAGTCACAGTGGTTGCGTATCCTCGATCGCATCTGTGAGGATGTCGAGGAACATCGGATCGTACTCTTCACCAACGTGATTCACGTTCCACAGACCTGACTCCCGAATCTTCACGCTTCGACTGTGGTTGCCCAGCCAATCATTTGAACGAGCGTCGACTGCATCTTGCTGGTAGTTGCTGAGGAGTGCGATCGTGTTCCGTTCGATATAGGCCCGCTGGCTATCGGCGCTCGGTTCGTCGTCAACCTTCAACCAGAGGAACGGCAGGCTTCGGAGATAATCGCTTACTCGCCGCTCCATCTCGAGTTCATCGAGTCGTTGTTCCCGTTTCGCGCTCGAACCCTCGCCCCACTGTGGATACTCGCCATGTAAGGAGTCACGCTCTACGAACGCCTCACCGACTCGCTTTCTGAATACGGATCCTCGGTGATTACCACCTCCGTCGTAGGTCCCCCGCATCGCTCCTCGATGCGTCCGAAGTCGGTTCCAGAGCGACGTACTGCTTCCTTCCGAGACCGCATGAGTCCCGATTCGGGTCACTCGAAGCTGGTCGCCAGAGTCTCGGTATTCGTCCGGTGCGAAGAAGATGTAGACGCCCCGGTCAGGCCAGTCCATGTACCCGGTACAGTTCTTGAGTTGCCGTGTACCGCCGACTCGCTGCTCAAGGTCATTGAGTAACCCATAGAAGCGGTCGATGTCGTCCTGACGAGCCATTCTTACGAGGTTCCTCTCATTCACGCACAAAGAGTGTCACCACTCTGTTCGACGGATTCGAGTAGAACGACGGATGGAGGTCCTCGTACTCTCGCCGTGTCCAAGTATGAACGGGTGATTCCGTTCTCGACTGTGAGGGAGTAGACGAGCATCCGCGGGAGGAACTCTTCGGAAATAGTGACCGAGAGTCAGAGTTAGCTAATACGGAGATCAATTACAAGGAATCGAATACAGAAGGCCATCCGCCTACCATACTTTCTCAAATATGAATTATGTCCTGCCAATATACACATATATATTTGAGCATTCGTTCTCAGATCGAGATGTGGTTGTTCAAAGTGATTTCAACGAGAACTGAGATTGCATTCGGGCCAGCCCGTAGATAATATTGGAAAATAAGGTGGTTGCGCATATATCCAAGCTATCTCACAGAATAATTCCGATTTTGTCGCCAATTACCCCCGAATCGAACCAATTAGTAATGATTAGTAATATACATCGAGAGCTTTCGCAAAGTATGATATCACCCCGGTGGTCGCTTGAGTTGAGGGGAGAGAAAGCTTCCTAGGACTGTCTATCACGGTCTATCAGCGTCAAAGGACATCGGTCGCTTCGCTCCGTGACTTCCGGTGGAAGGGATGGTGACGTGCGTTATTGACCGTCAATCAGCACGGATTCGAGACGCTACTTCGGATTGTCGACGCAGCCGTTCAATTGATAACATACCAGTAGTACCTATATCACTAGGATCTGTTAAGTACTCACTCGCCGCATCCGCACCCACCCTCGCGAAGTAGTTCTCCGACGGGTGCGCCGGAGCCGCACGCGGGACAGACGGTACGCACGTCGACGAGCACGTCGTAGTCGGAGCGATCGAGCGTCCCGGCGGAGACGAGAGTGGCGAGGGCTGTCTGTATCACCGCTTCGAGACGGGACTGCAACTTCTCTATCGTCTCGATCTTCGGTCCGATAGCGCCAGTATCGTCTTCGGGCAGTTCCGCTTCACGTTCCTTTGTGAGGTACGTGTGAATCGCCTGATGAGTAACGAAATCCCCTTCCAACTCATCTACGTTGATCCCCTCCCGTTCCAAGCGTCGGCGTGTACGGGTCGCATCCGGTCCCCCTCCATCCGAGAGCGTCTCGTATGTCCCGGTGATTTCGAATTCGAGCGGGAGATCTCCGGTTCCTTTGAGTGTGGCCCGAAGCACCTCCTCGTTGAACTCGTCTGCGAGGTCACGAAGGCTGGTCCGCGTTTCGGGGTCTGCAGTCCATGATTCCTCGAGTTGGAGCCCGAGCCCGTCCAGATCATATTTGTCGATGACCTTTGCAACCTTTGTCGAACGGCCATTGCCCATGCGGGGCCGTAGCCGTTAAGCATTACAAAAGTACCGGTGTAATGCCAACGAGAGAGATTCGATCACTTCCGCTCGACGAGTACCGTCGACTTAGTCGAGGTTCTCCACGTACGTGTATTCCTCACTGAGTGCAGCGGCATCCTCGGGCAGCAGAGCGACGACCAAGTGATTCGAGTGCCCCTCGAAGTAATCGACGAGGCGGGCGATCCGGTCGGAATCGATCGCCTCCAACGAGTCGAGCACGATGAACGGAACGGTCTCCGCGACGTCGTGAACGAGGTACCCTGCGAGGGCAAAGACCAGCCCGGTGACTTCACGCTCACTCTCCGAGAGGTGGTCGACGGTATCCTCGTAGGCGCGTCCATCGGCGGTCGATCGAACGATATGAAGGGTGAATCGGGTTCGGTTCACGTTGCGGCGCCCCTCGCGAACCTCGACGTCGCGTCGCTCGATCCAGATACGATCGAGGTTATCGTACTCGAGGATGTTCAGGACCGTGTCCATATGCTCGTTGAACGCGTCGACCGCTTCTTCCTCGATCCGATCGACCTTCGTACGGAGCTCCGTGAGCTGCTCTGTGAGTGCCTCACGCTCTTTCCGCAGTGCGTCTCGCTCGTCGACTGACGCTTCACGTTCTGCGATTTTCACGTCGATGTCATCGATATCGGATTCCAAGCGCTCGATGCGCAGTTCGATCCCGTTGACCTCTCGATGAAGTTCGAGCGCCTCGTCGTGGCCTTCGATATCGATATCCTCCGTTTCCGCCTCCAGCTCCGCGACCGTCTCCTCTTGGTCTTCGATGCGAGCTTCCAATTCGTCGATCCGATCCGATGTCGTTTCGATTTCCGAGGCTATCTCCTCGAGCCGCTGTTCGGTGTGCTGTCGCCGCTCCTTCCGCTGTTTCAGTGCGGATCGCTCGTCGCTCACCTCCGAGATTCGGGCTTGGATATCGTTCCGCTCGTCCAATTTTGAGGAGCGTAACTCTCGAATTTTCGCCAACGTATCCTCGATTGTTGTCAGCTCGACTTCAGACCCGCACGTCCAGCAAACAGCCCGGTCCGATGCGGTGAGTGCATCGGTGGGGTCAGAGGAGTCCTCGAGTCCGAGTCCCTCTCCAGTTACCATCTCTTCGTTAAAGTTGACCACGCTACCGAGTTCGCTGATCGTGTCGTCGAGCGCCCGTTTGCGACCTCGGAGCTCGTCGATGCGACCGGCCAACCGATCTGGATTCTGATCGACCGATTCGATATCTTCCAGGGCGGTCTCTAATTCCTCACGTTCCGACCGTAGCTCCGAGCGAGTGGTCCGCTCGGTCTCGAGTTCGAACTCAACGTCGTCGAGCGTGGAGCGCGCCTCCCGAACACGGTCGAAGGCATTCTCGAGATCCTGTTTTTTCGACCGGCTCTCGGCGACGCCGATGTCCAGTCGATCGAGTTCAGCCTGGGCCGCCTTCAGATCAGTCTGTGCGCTCTCTAATTCCTCACGTTTCTCCCGACGTTGGGCCTCGAACTCGCGTATCTCTTGTTCAAGTGCGTCGAGCGCCTCGATACGGTCTCGAAGGTCGGCGCGCTCTCGCTTAACCGATTCGAGTTCGGTCTCGATTCGGTCGGTATCGATCGGTCGCATGATGACCTCGCGAAGGTCGTCACCACGGGCGACAGTACGCCGAGCCTCGTTACTTTCGAGCAGAAAGGCAAACAGATCCGCGAGAGCGGGATCGTCGAGGTACGGATCGCCGCCGAACACGACAGAACCGTTCTGCCGAGTCAGCGTGCGAGTATACGTATTATCGCCGAATTCGAGCGTTACCGAACCCTCATCGGCGTCACCTTTCAGCGAACTCTGTTCGCTCCCCAACCCGGCCATGAGAGCCTGTAAAAACGAGGTCCGATTAGTCGCATTTCGGCCGGAAAGAATTGAAACACCGGGAGGAATAGTAACGGACGCTTCGTCGATACCACCGATATTGCGGACCTCAACGTGTGTTGGTGGAGAAAGTTGTTCGATAGCCATGTTCACTTATGACATGACTTGTGTGTTAAACCTATCTTTATCACATTTCGATAATATGTACAGGTTCGTGAAAACTATCCGTTCGTGTGTGCTGAAAGTAGAATATCTGAAATTAGCAACGTGAGGTAGTCTCGTATCTGGCTTCCCGACTGTGCTTGTGGTATCAGTACAGATCGCATCGAGTTTGGAGCCCATTACGCCTGTACGGTTGTAATGTATCGTAGGTAACGCTGGTTCCTTGAGCGGGTTTTTTGATATCTGCCGTGACGCGGTACACACCGTTCGTCGGAGCGGAAGCCGTGAGGTTATCGAACTTCTTCCCGTATTATGGGAAATCATTCGATACCGCCGTCAACGGCGAACGCACGTTCGGTTATAAATCGCTCAGTTAATTGACCTCGTAGGCCAGCTTCAGTTCCAGCTCATTTACCGCGGCCAAGACCAGATTCGGGAGCTTCTCGCGATAGAGGTCGTCTTTGAATCGGTTCGCCGGTCCGGAGATGCTTAAGCCACCGACCGGGAAGCCGTCCGGGTCGCAGACGGCCGCACCGACCGCACGCAGTCCGGGCGTCGCTTCCTCGTTGTTGTACGCGACGCCCGACTCGCGAATCGTATCGAGTTCCTCAAACAGCTCCTCGCGGTCGGTAATGGTCTGCTCCGTCGATGCCGAGAGCCCGTGCTCCTCGATGATTTCATCGACCCGCGCCTCGGGAAGTTCCGCGAGGATGGCCTTACTTGACGCACTCACGTGAAGGGGACCGCTCTTCCCGATACTCGCGTCCGTCTGTACCGCGTTCTCCCCGGACTGCGTGTAAAGGTAGTATCTGAGCCCGTTCTCTTCGACGACGAACTGAACTCGTTCGCCCGTCTCCGCTGCGAGTTGGTCCACTTTCTGTTTCGCGAGGTCGAACACTTGTTTGTTCGTCTGAACGCGTCCACCGAGGGTCAGAAACGGCATTCCAAGCCTGTACTCTGTTCCTTCGCGCACGAGGTAGCCGTGCGACCGGAGGGTGTTGAGATGCCGATGCACCGTACTCGTGGAAATCTCCAGTTCCGTCGCTATTTCCGACAGCGTGAGTGCGCCGTTGGACTCGATGACGTGGACGATCGAGAGCGCCGTATCGAGCGTGGAGACGGTGTCATTTTCGTTGATGTCAGTCATGTCTCAACGATGGATGGTATACTATTTAATTTCCCGGATAGCGGGAAATTGCTCGGAGAGGTACATCCCCCCGAGAGCGGTAGTTGACCGTCAGGAGACGGGCAAAAGGAGCCGACTGACGGCCTTTGAAGGCCGAAATTCATCGATCCGGCTGCGAGCGTCGAGATGAAATATGTTGGAGATAACTCCGTTTCATAATAAAGTATTTTCAGATACACCCGTGATTTCGAATTGTTAGGTATGTAGTAACACACGAACATGTGGAACTGTGATATTTTCATATCGCGGGAAAACAGTCGGGCAACACGGGTCGAACTGACGCGAGTTTCGCGTTGAGACACAACGTTTGAGCGGCAGAGATGGAACTACCCGGTAGATCGCCGAAGGCGGAATCACACAGTCGCTCGAATGGAGATGGACGATTCAGTGCGAGGCAGTTCCCCGCGTCATGGCCGTCGAACGATTGTCAGTAGTAGCCCGTCCCGTCCATGAGTCGTCTCTGTGTCCGATAGACGGTGACGCTGTTGACCCTGTGCGGATCGGTTTCCACCGATGCGGTCGCCGACATGGCTCCTCGGGGATGGCCCACTGTGACGGTCTCCCCGACGCTTCCCGTAACCGCTTCGACGACGGTGCCTGGGAGCCGTGCCGCAGCGGCAGTGCAGGCGACACCGGTGACGGCATACACCGGATGGAGTTTTCCCATTGACATATACCGAGCAAGGAGGTCCACCTCGTCGCCGGACATCAGATTCCCGTCGGACGTCTCGTAATCGGACGGCGGCGACACGAACACGAGCTTCGGATAGCCAGGCGACTCTCTCGACGCGTCTTCAGGGTCGTCGACAAATCCGAGTTCCGCGCATATCGAGGCTCGAATGCGTTCCAAATCCGCGAGAAGCTCCGGATCGTTGTCGATCTCTTCAGGCGTCTCCGTGGCTGTCAGTCCGATGTCTTCGGACCTAACGAACGCGATCGGTGTCGTGACGTCAACGACCGACAGTTCGAGTGTTCGGCCGTCGATCGTTCGTTCGATGGTGGGCCCACCGAGAGGGTACAGTCCGTCAGTCAGCGACCCGGCCGGATCGAGGAACGTCGTGTCGATACGTGCGCCAGTTCCCGGAACCCCGTGTATCGAGAAGTCACCGCTCGTCGCAGCGCTCCCGTCCGCGAGTGGGACCTGCTGTTCGATTCGGGCATCGGTGTTCGTGTTGTGTAACTGCAGGTCGGCCACCTCGGCATCGGGCGCGACCTCGACTAATCCCTCGTCGACTGCGAAGGCGCCGATCGCACAGGTGAGGTTCCCGCAGTTGCCGCTCCAGTCGATAACCGGATCGTCTACCGCCACCTGGCCGAAGGTGTAGGAGACGTCGGCGTCCGGAACCTCGGCATCGCCGACGACCATGAGCTTCGACGTCGTCGAGGTCGCACCACCCAGCCCGTCGATTTGTCTCGGGTCGGGGCTCCCGAACAGCGAAAGGATGGCCTCGTCGCGGTCCGTCTCGGGGAGCTCCGTCCGGCGAAGAAAGACACCTTTGCTCGTCCCGCCTCGAACGATGGCACAATCGAGCGAGCGCTGGTCGCTCATGGCGTCTCGACCTCCGTGTGAACGCCCTCTCCGAGAGGGGTCGACGGATTTGGTCCGACGGGCCGATCGGTCCCCGATGAGCGGGTGACCCTGTGGACGGCAACGGTGATATCGGGACGGACTGGGTTTGTCATAGACATTTCGACCTCTCCCGTGCGGGCTTATCTATTTTACTCCCGAATAACCCAGAATAGGGAGTTGTCGGACTCGGACGAGTTGACAGCGCGGGGTGCGTCGATTCCGTCCGGCTCGGCCGCCAGATGTTGACCGAACAAAAGGGTTTAATAAACACCTCACATACCGAGAGGCGAGATGCACGTTATCGATGATCACGACATCGTCGTGGTGGGGTGTGGTATGGCCGGCCTCGCCACTGGGCTCCGGGCCGCGGAACTCGATTTAAATCCGGTGTTACTCGAGAAGTCGCCTCGCGAGGAGCGCGGTGGGCAGACACGGTACGTCCAGTCGTTTCGCATTCCGTCCGCCGGGTCGGGACTTCCGGAACGCGGCTACGAGTTCGACATTCCGGACTACAGCGCGGACGACTACTACGACGACATCATGCACCAGACCAGCGGCAAGGCCGATCCGGACATCGCCCGGACGCTCGTCGATAGAGCCTCCCCCACTGCGGAGTGGCTGACGGACCACGGAGTCGACTGGGACATGGAACCGCCACACGTCGGCTACACGGTCGCGCGGACGTTCATCGACGGCGAGGATTTGGTGTCAACGCTCGTCGATCGTATTGAGGAGTTAGGTGGAACAGTCGTCTACGACGCAGAAGCGCGCGAACTCACGGAGAGCGACGGGAGCGAACGACGGGTGACAGGCGTCGAGGCGCTCGTCGATGGCGAGCGGGTCACCTACGAGGCGGACGCCGTGGTGATCGCCAGCGGGGGGTACGAGTCCGACGAACGGAAGCGGACGGTGTACTACGGCGACGGCTACGACGAGATGACCGTCCGTGGAAGCCCGTACAACACGGGCGGCCCCATCGACATGGCGCTCGATATCGGAGCGAAGGCGACCGGCCAGTGGAGTGGCGCTCACATGAGCCTCATCGACGGCAACTCGCCGCCCGCCCGGGGCGGTGCGAACCGGATAGACGGCTACCAGTACTGCGTCGTCCTAAACCACGACGGAGAGCGGTTCGTCGACGAGGGCCAGGACGCCCGTGCACACACATATGCGAAGTTCGGCCGTCTGTTCTTCGAAGAGGAGGACCACGAGGTGTTCCTGATCGCCGACAGCGAGATGGAGGAGTACCTCTGGCCGCAGGGACCGTCCGAGCCGGTGTACGCCGACACGGTCGCCGAGGTACTCGAGGAACTCGGCTGCAAAAATCCCGAGAGCGGACAGGAGACCATCGAAGCCTACAACGATGCCTGTCCGGACGACCCCGACTTCGACCCCGAGACGCTCGATGGAAACCACGCCACGGGGATCGAACCGCCAAAATCCAACTGGGCCGTCCCGCTCGAAAACCCGCCGTACGTCGGCTACCCGCTCACCGGCGGGATCACCTTCGCGTTCGGCGGCGTCGCCACGACGACAGACGCGAAAGTACTCGACACGCGCGAAGAGGTCGTTCCCGGATTGTACGCCGCGGGGAACAGCGTCGGCGGACTGTTCTACGACAATTACCCCGGCGGAACGGGCCTCACCAACGCCGCGGTCTACGGGAGAATCGCAGCCGAGTCGGCGGCCGACGAACTGAAGCACCAAAGCGCTGGAGCGGAAGCCGACGACTGATCGCGTCGCTGCGGTTTCGCCGAGACACAGTTTTATAACCACTTGCGGACTGGTCGATGTATGGACTCAGTCCAAGAAATGAAAGGCGCGAGCATCGTTGTCGACACCTGCGCGGGGATTCGCCCGGGCGAGGACGTCCTGGTCGTCTCGGATTGGGAGGTCGCAGACGTCGCCGAACGCGTCGCCGCCGCCGCGAACGAGCGCGATGCGAACGTCACAATGACGATGATGGACCCCCGCGAGTACGACGGCAACGAGCCGGAGCCGTCGGTCGCGGCGGCCATGCTCGAAGCGGACGTGATCATCACGCCCGTCCACCGCTCTATCACGCACTCGAGCGCGACGGCCGAGGCCAAAAACGCCGGTGCACGGGTGATCAGCATGGTGAAGTTCACCGACGAACAGCTGGTCCACGGCGGACTCTACGCCGACTACGAGGGAATGCGGCCTCACTGTGAAGAGATGGCGAACAAGTTTAGCGAAGCCAGCGAGGCACGGATCACGTCCCCGCAGGGGACCGATGTGACGGTCGGTCTCGACGGACGTGACGGTAACGCCCATCCGGGGATCGCCCACGAGCCCGGGGAGTTCACGGCGCTCGTCCACATCGAGGCCAATATCTCCCCCGTAGAGGGAACCACGAACGGGACGGTCGTCTTCGATGGCGCCATCCCCAATCTGGATATCGGCGTCCTGGAGTCTCCCGTCACGATGGAGATCGAAGACGGCGCAGTCACCTCCGTCGACGGCGGCAAAGAGGCGAAACGCATTGCATCGGTCTGGGCGGACCACGACGACCCGGCAGTGTACAACATCGCCCAGTTGGCCGTCGGTATGAATCCCGAGTGTCCCGAGTTTAACGGCTGGTTCTCCAACGATCACGGTCGCTACGGTAACGTCCACTTCGGTATCGGCACGAGCAGCAATCTCGGCGGGACGACTCGCGCACCCGTCCACTTCGACGCGATGATGGCCGAGCCGACGCTCGAACTTGACGGCGAAGTCGTTCTCGAAGACGGCGAGTTCACGTTTTTCTAACTGAGAGATGACGTGGACTCACGGATCGAATTCGACGGCGGGGGAGAGATGAGACGGGCACTCGTCGATCAGGACCTACAGCCCGATGAGGAACTGAGAAAGCGGGTCGGTGGTCGACTCGAACTCGACATCGGCGTGGAGGCCACCGAAGAGGCAGTGATCGAGGCGCTCGACGGCGCATCCGTGCTGTTCACGACGTCACGGCTTCCGATCTCTGAGCGCGTCCTGGAGGCGGCAGACGAGCTCGAGGTCATCGGAAAGATCGGAACCGGCCTCGACAACGTCGACCTCGACGCCGCGTCGGAGTTGGGGATCGGCGTGACGTACACGCCCGGACTGAACGCGGCCGCGGTCGCCGAGTACACCGTGGCACTCACGCTTGCGGTGTCGCGTAGCATCCTCCAGAACGACCAGCTGCTGGAGGCCGGCGGGTGGCGAAACGAGACCGATCTGAGCACCTCGGTTCACGGGAAGACCGTTGGCGTGGTCGGCTTCGGCGACATCGGCAGCCGCGTCGCTGCCTTCTTTTCGGGACTCACGACGGACATCCTCACGTACGATCCGTACGTCTTCGATGAGGACACCGACATCACCGGGGCGGAGCTAACTGATTTAAACGACCTTCTCGAGCGCAGTGACATCGTCACCGTCAACGCCGAGTTGACGGCCGAAACGGAGGCCCTGATCGGCGCATCCGAACTGGATCGGATGCAGGAGTCGGCGATATTGGTGAACACCGCACGGGGACCGGTCGTGTCCGAGTCCGCGCTGATAGACGCGCTTGAGACCGGCGACATCGCCGGTGCCGGTCTCGACGTGTTCGAGACCGAGCCTCTCCCGCGAGACGCTCCGTTTCACGACTTCGACAACGTGATCGCCACTCCGCACGTCGCCGCGACGACGACGGAAAGCCGAACACACAGCATTGACGCGCTCGTCGACAGCGTCTTCGGGATGCTCGACGGGGACGGCGCACCGGAGCGATACACCGCCGTCGAGTACGATTCGTAACCTCGAGCGTACCTCGACGTCCGAGGGTCTCATTTCAGATGGGCCGATTCCGAGTTAGAGTATTGGTCCGGAGGTGTCCGAGTAGCGAACATCCCCGCGCAGATGCGGATACTCCCCGCTGACGTGCCGACTCACTCGGCGTCGTCGTCCGTCCGGGGCACAGCGAGAGTCGGTCTATCAACGCTCATGAGAACTTTCTGTGCAGTGCTTCCGAAGACTGCCTTCCCGACGGCGGAGCGCTTCCGAACGCCGATCACGACGTAGCGCGCGTCGCGACGTTTGGCGAACGAAACGATCTCGCCAGCAGCGTCGCCCACCGCACCGGTCGCCACGAACTCCTCGACAACCTCCTCTGCGATCTCCTCCGCGATCGAGGCGGCGAACTCTCGGACTTCGCTGGGATCGACCGCGTCTGCGGTCTCCGACACGCTTGTCCGTTCGAGGTCGACAAAGTCGTCTCGACTCAGCACGTGGAGGACCTCCAACTCGTCGTCGAACTTGCGAGCGAGCGTCTCCGCTTCTTCAAGTAGCTGACGCGATCCGTTCGATTTCTTGACTGCAACCAGGACGGTCATACACTCTCATGACTACTCTGAGGTATAATACTTACCGACCCCCTCGACCTCAACTGTTATGACTTCCGGGTCAGATGAGGTCGTATGGACGCAAGCGATCTGCTATCACAGCAACGGGAGTATCAGATGTTCATCGACGGGAAACCGACAGAAGCGGCCAGCGGCGAGCGGTTCGACATCTCCTATCCGTACCAGGAGACCGCGTGGGCGTCGGTTCCCGAGGCGGCGGCGACAGACGTCGACACCGCCGTGGCGGCCGCTCGGCAGCGGTACGAGAGCGATTCCTGGCAGGCTCGCTCGGCAACGGAACGCGGGAAGTTGCTGTTCGCGCTCGCCGACGAGATTGAGGCACACACCGAGGAGCTCGCCGCGCTGGAGACGCTGTCGAACGGAAAACTGATCCGTGAGATGCGAGGCCAAGTCGAGAGCCTTCCGGACTGGTACCGGTATTATGGCGGGCTCGCGGACAAGGTGCAAGGCGACACGATGCCGATCGAACAGGACGGCTTCTTCGGGTACACGGTACCGGAGCCGTACGGCGTCGTCGGCGCGATCACGACGTGGAACTCGCCGCTGTCGCTGGCGACCTACAAGATCGCACCGGCCATCGCCGCCGGAAACACGGTGGTGTTGAAGCCGTCCGAATTGGCGCCGGTCTCGGCGCTCAGGCTCGCGGAGTTGGCCGACGAGGCGGGATTCCCCTCGGGCGCGCTCAACGTGGTAACGGGCTTCGCAGATGTCGGGGCGGCGCTCGCCGGCCACAACGACATCGACCGAGTGGCGTTGACCGGCGGCCCCGAGGCTGGACGCGCGGTCGCAACCGCCGCGGCCGACAACATCGTCCCCAGCACGCTGGAACTCGGCGGGAAGAGCCCGAACATCGTGTTCCCGGATGCCAACTTGGAGAACGCGGTCACGGGCGCGATCAAGGGCATATTCGCTGCCAGCGGGCAGACCTGTATCGCCGGGTCGCGGTTGTTCCTCCACGAGGATATCGCCGAGACGTTCTTGAACCGGTTGGTCGAACGCACCGAACAGATCGACCTCGGCGACCCGCTCGACGAGGAGACGGAGATGGGCCCCATCGTCTCAGAGGCGCAACTGGACGGGGTGCGAGACCACGTCGACGGCGCCATCGATGAGGGAGCGACGCTTTTGACCGGCGGACCGGAGCGAGACGTCCCCGACGGACCGTTCTATCCGCCGACGATCCTGACCGACGTGACGAACGACATGGCGATCGCCCGCGAGGAAGTGTTCGGTCCGGTGTTGGCGGTCCTCACGTTCGAAACCGAAGACGAGGTCGTCGAGAAAGCGAACGACTCCGAGTTCGGGCTCGCCTCTGGCGTGTGGACGAAGGACATCCAGCGCGGGCACCGGATGGCCGACGCGCTGGAGGCGGGCGTGGTGTGGCTCAACACCTACCGGAAGTCGTCCTTTACGATGCCGTTCGGCGGATTCAAACAGAGCGGGATCGGGGTCGAAAAAGGGATCGAGGCCATCGAAGAGTACGTGCAGACGAAAAGCGTCTGGGTCGAGACGAAAGACGAGGTCTCGGACCCGTTCCGACTCGTCTGATCAGCGCGGCTGACAGACCACGTCGACGAGAACCGGGTCGCCACCCTTGACGACGTCCCACGCTTCGCGCAGGACCGGTCCGAGTTCGTCCGGGTCCTCGACTGGGCCGAATCCCTTCACCCCCATCGATTCCGCCATCGACGCGTAGTCAGGCGTCGGGTCGTAGAGACCGGTTCCGACGAGTGCGCTCTCGAAGCTCGCGTCCCGTCCGCGGTGTTCCGCGAGCGTCATGCGGTGGTCTGTGGAGTTGTACAGGGAGCCGTTGTTGTGGACGACGGTGAATATCGGGAGCCCGTAGTGGCCGATCGTCCAGAGGCCGCCGGGGTAGAACATCAGGTCACCGTCGGGTTGGAGGTTTATCGGAATCCGATCCGTCTCTTGGTACGCCAAGGCGCCGCCGATCGCCTGGCCGATGCCCTGGCCGATGCCGCCGCCGCCGGAGTAACTGCCGATATACTGGTCGTACTCGTCGATGTCCCACAGCTTGTAGGCCCATCCGCGGAAGGTCCCGTTCGTGAGCACCCACTCTTCATCCTCGATGACGTCCCAGATCTCTCCCGCCACGCGGGGCAGCGAGATGGGCGTCTCGTCCCACGCCGCTTCGGCCTCGTCCCGCCACGCCGCGCGCTGATCGTCGTGGACGCCCTCGATCGTCGCGCGGCGGGAGCGCACCCGCTGGCGCGCCTCGGCGTCGGTATCGAGTCGAGACTGTACCGCGTCGCGAAGCTGGGGCACTGCGAGTGCCGTATCGGCGGTTATCGAGAGGTCCGTCTCACGAAGGGCGAACTGGTCAGAGACCAGCCCCGACGGACGCGTGTTGTGCGTCCCGACGTCGATGAGCGCGAAGTCGTTTTCGACTAATTCGGTCCGCTCGTGGCTGACCGGCTCGGTGTCGGTGAGCGTGTAGTTCGGGCTCCACACGTCGAGCGCGAGGACGGCGTCGGCGTCGCGATACCGTTCCGTACCGGCCAGATCGAGCGGATGCGTGTTCGGGAAGTTGTAGCGATGCGGCGTGCCGACGCGGTGAGAGTGGAACACCGGGGCGGCGAGCGACTCTGCCAGGTCAACGAGTGCGTCGACCGCCTCACGGGAGTCCCCGACGGCGTCCGAGAGGATAACGGGGAAGTCGGCGTTGACGAGACGGTCCGCCGCCCGCTCGACGGCATCGGGGTCGGGTGCGATTCGGGTGGGCGTCTCGAACTTGTCGAAGTCGGGGAGCGGAATCGGCTCGTCGAGCTCCTCCTCCTGTATCTGATGGTCTAACGCCACGTACGTCGGTCCCTTCGTCTTCGAGTCGGCGATGTTGATCGCGTTCAGCAGCGACTCGGCGACGCCGTCGACGGCGACCGGCTGGTCGTCCCACTTCGTGTAGCCACGCACGAGGTTCCCCTGAATCTGTGCGGTGTGGATCCAGTCAAAGAAGGGTCGCCGTTTCGACTTCTGGACCGGACCGGTTCCCGCGAGCGCGACGACCGGGACGCGGTCGCAGTAGGCGTTGAATATCCCCATCGTCCCGTGGAGCGTCCCGACGACGTTGTGGAGGATACATAGCGCCGGCTCACCGGTGGCCTTGGCGTGTCCATGGGCGATGGCCACCGAGAGCCCCTCGTGAGGAACCTCGATTATCGGCGGGTCCTCGTCGTTGTAGTTGACCAATGACTCCTCGATCCCTCGAAACGACGACCCGGGGTTAAACGAGACGAACTCGAAGCCGTACCCCTTCAGGAAGTCGGTGATGTAGTCGGACCCGTACCGCTGATCGCTCGTATCGACCGCGCGCCGCTCGCGGAGCGGCGGGCGATCTGGAGTGTCGCTCATATAAACTCGCCTCAGCCAACGGCGAGGCTGTACTTAGTCGTATTGGCGATGAGAAGGAAACGGACGTCGTGACGACGCCGACCGCGATTCACCGGGCGTCCATGCTTACAATGTCGACTTGCTGACCCCGCCGTCGACGGAGATCGCCGTCCCGTTGAGGTAGCTTGCGCGGTCAGAACAGAGAAACGCGACGAGGTCGCCGAGTTCGTCCGGGCGTCCGAGCCGACCCAGCGGACTGTCTCCGGCGCGTTCGGCGAGCACCTCGTCGTAGCTCTCGTACTCGCCGCGCTCGATAGCCGCCTCACCGAGCGAGCGGATCCGCTCCGTCTCGATGCTCCGCGGGAGCACCATGTTCGATCTGACGTCAGGTGCGAGTTCGCGCGAGAGCGTCTTTTCCAGCCCGGCGACCGCCATCCGTACCGAAGCGGACAGCACGAGCGTGCTCGATGGCTCTTTGACACTCATGGAGGTGATGTTGACGATGCTTCCACCGCCGTCTGCTCGCAGGTGCGACTCGCCGGCGCGAACCGCGCGCACGACGCTCATCACCAGCATGTCGAAGGCGTCGTACCAGTCTTCGTCGGTGGTCTCGAGGGTCGATTTACTCGCTGGGCCACCTGCGCTGGTAACGAGGTGATCCAACCGACCGAACTCGTCGACACATCGCTGGACGACGGACTCGATATCCTCTCGAACCGCGATGTCGCCTTGTTGACCGACCACGGACCCCGTCGCGTCTGCTCTAATGTCCTCGACTGCCTCGGCAAGCCGGTCTTCGTCCCGACCGTTGACCACGACGTCGACCCCCTCCGCAGCGAGGGCTCGTGCTGACGCCTTTCCGAGACCGCTGCTCGATGCCGTCACGACCGCCGCGTTGCCCGCAATATGTAGGTCCATACCGCCCTCTCGACCGATGTCGAGATAAGTACCTCGCCCGTCACTGAGGCAGTCAGATCATTCCGCTAAGTCCGGATCGAGATGTGACAGTTCGCCGACGTATCGGTACTGCGCCTCGCCGGTAAACAGCGGGCGAGCAGTCCGCCCGACCGTAACGGCCTCGATCGTTGGATCCGGTCCGTCGTCGTCACCGTCGCGGGTATCTCGCGTCTCCTCTTCGCCGACTTCGACGCCAATCTCGATCGTCCCCTTCGGATGGCCGATGGTGACCGATCCATCCGTTCCCCGACGGACGACCTCGTTCGGGACCGTTCCCGGCAGCGACGCGGTTGCGGCGAGACACAGTGCACCGGTCACAGCGTAGGCGTGGTGCGGGGTCCCGGAGGTGACGATTCGGGCCGTGATGTCGATCTCAGCCGCCGAGACGTGCGTCCCCACGGAGGTGTCGTACGACTGCGGTTCGGAGACGACGGCGATCTGCGGAACCGCGGGCGATTCGCTACGCGAACGTGACGCGTCGTCCAGCAGCCCGATTCGCTCGCAGACGACACCGCGGATCCGTTCGAGTTCGTCGAGCAGTCCCGGTGTCTCCGTCAACTCCGCCGGTAGTTCGGTTCCGTCGAGTTCCAGGTCTGACGCCCGCAAGAAGACGCAAGGGTTCCCAACGTCAGCGACCGAGCAGGGTATGCTGCGGTCTCCACCGTTC
This sequence comes from Halorubrum wangae, assembly GCF_051194135.1. Classification (NCBI taxonomy): domain Archaea; kingdom Methanobacteriati; phylum Methanobacteriota; class Halobacteria; order Halobacteriales; family Haloferacaceae; genus Halorubrum; species Halorubrum wangae. Next base: position 360,879 of record NZ_JBLZNH010000004.1, read on the forward strand.
CGACCGCCCCCCTCGAGGGCGATCTGTTCGGTCGGCGTTCCCGTCGGAAACAGAGCGCCGGTGACGCTGCCGGCCGGGTCGCGGAAGCGGGAGGGAATCCGCGCGCCCGTTCCGGGCACTCCGTCGATCGCGTAGTCGCCGTACACGTCGAACCCGCGGGACGTCACGGGGACGGTCTGGTCGATCACGGTGTCGGTGTTGGTGTTTATCAGTGTGAGATCGGCGGCGGGCGACTCGGCATCGACGATGCCTTGGTGGACGGCGAACGCACCGACGGCGGCCGTGAGGTTCCCGCAGTTGCCGCCCCAATCGACGACGGGGTCCTCGACGGCGACCTGCCCGAACGTGTAGGCCACGTCGACGTCCTCACGGTCCGCTGGCCCGACGATCATCAGCTTGCTCGTGTGAGATTTCGAGCCGCCGATACCGTCGACCTGTAGCGGGTCCGGGGACCCGAACAGCTCCAAGATGAGCTCGTCACGTAGCGCCCCGGGTTCGGGGAGGACGCCGTCTCTGACGAAGAATCCCTTGCTGGTGCCGCCGCGAAACAATACCCCGGGTACAGAGCCTTGGCCGGTCGGCGTCGACGCGTTCGACATACCCGCGACGAGGCAGATGCGGCCAATATAGGTTTCGCTCCGATAGGTCGTAACTGCGTACATATCCCGCTGAGCAGGGTGTTTCGCCCCAATTGCCGGGATCTCTACTACCAAGTGTGGGTGACCCCTCGTGGCCGACGTGTCAACGAACGACCGCTCCGTCTGGGCAGGCGCCGACGGGCGGGTACTCGTCGCCCTCTCTGTCGGATGGCTCGCGGTACGGCTCGGCCGAGAGGCCATCCCGCCGCTGATCCCGACACTTATCGACGACCTCCAGATATCACCCTCGACGGCGGGATTCGGCCTCACCGTGATGTGGCTCATCTACGCGCTCAGTCAGTACCCCGGTGGTCGGCTCTCGGACGCGCTCTCACGAAAGACGGTGCTCACGGGGAGTCTCGCCACCCTCGTGGTCGGCTTCATAGCGCTCAGTGCGGTCTCGACGTACGTCGGACTCCTCGCCGGGTTCGTCCTCGTGGGACTCGGTGCCGGACTGTACTTCGTTCCGTCCCGGGCGCTGCTGGCGGACACCTTCGGTGAGCGCCGCGGCCACGTCTTCGGGATACAATCGGCGTCCGGTTCCATCGGTGCGGGTGCCGCCGCCGGTGTCACGCTCGTCGCCGTTTCGATCGGCGTCTGGCAGCTCTCCTTCCTCCCGGTTATCGCCGTTCTCATCGTTGTGCTGTTCGCACTGATACGATGGGCCGATGGCGAGTGGACGATCGGCCGCGTCTCACTCGACCTCGGCGGCACGGGTCGACGGGTGCTGGCCGTCTCGCGCGCACGCTCGCTGCTTCTCGCGTACATCTGCGTCTCCTTCGCGTGGCAGGGGTTCCTCGGCTTCCTCCCGACGTTCCTCCGGGCCGAGAAGTCGTTCAGTCCCGCGCTCGCGGGAGCGGCCTTCGCATCTGTCTTCGTCGTCGCGATCATCGTCGGACCGTTGGCCGGCCGGCTCGGAGACGCCATCTCGCGGGTGTTCGTCGGGGTCGTCGCAACCGCCGTCGCCATCGTCGGCCTTATCGTCTTGATCACGTCCGGAAGCGCGGCCGTCGCCGTCGTCGGTGTCGTCGTGGTCGCAACCGGGCTCCGCGCGTACCCGCCGGTCATGCAAGCGTACCTCATCGGTCTGTTTCCGAACGATAGTATGGGCGGTGACCTCGGAGCGATGAAAACCATCTGGACGGGGATCGGCAGCTTCGCGCCCACGTACGTCGGTCTCATCGCCACGCGGTGGAGCTACGGGCTCGCCTTCGCCGGTTTCGTTGGCTGTCTCGCGGTCGCCTGTATCGTCCTCGCGCTCATTCACCTGTCGACGACCGCAGAGACATCGTAGCTCCCGAGACAGACAAGTTCCCGCCACGAGAGCCGCAGCGACGTCTGAGTCCACGCATAGATTTAAGCGCGGTCCCACGGATGGGTAGGTCGTATGCCTGAGCAAATGCTCGACTTAGAGATGATCGGCGCGTCGACGTCGGTCGTCGAGGAATGTCTTGACGTCAAACCCGGCGAAGAGGTCCTCGTTATCACGGACGCTCGGAAGGTTGGCGTCGGCCGAAACATCGCGACGGCCGCCAACGCGGCCGGTGCGACGACGACGATGTCGGTGATGCCGCTTCTAGATAGCCACGGGAACGAGCCGCCGGACGTCGTCGCCGAGGCCATGGTCGCGGCAGACGTGGCATTCACGTGTACTACGCACGCGATCACGCACACGCGGTCGCGTCTGCGCGCCGCCGAGGAGGGGACCCGGTTCGGGATCCTTCGCGGTGTCACAGAGGAGATGATGGTCGAAGGCGCAATGACCGTCGACTTCGAGGAACTCCGTCGCATCACCGAGGGACTTCGGGACGTACACGACGCCGCCTCCGATGTTCGCGTCACGAGCAGACAAGGAACCGATATCAGCTTCAGCGTCGACGGCTGTCCCGCGTTCGCGCTCGACGGGTACTATCACGAGACGGAAGGGTTTGCCACGCTGCCCCCGGGCGAATCCCCGACTCACCCGAAAGAGGACACGGCGAACGGAACGATCGTCTTCGACGTGTCGATGGACAACCTCGGCCAGCTCGACGAGCCGATCACGATGGAGATCGAAGACGGCTTCGTGAGCGATATCGACGGAGGGAGCCAAGCAGATGAGCTCCGCGACCTGATCGAGCGTAGCGACGAGAACGCTGGAAACCTCGCCGAGTTCGCGATGGGGACGAACCCGAAGGCGAAGCTGATCGGCAACCTCGCAGAAGACAAGAAGCGGAGCGGGACGGTTCACTTCGCCATCGGCGACAACGAGTCGCTCGGCGGGACCAGAAAGAGCGACATTCATCTGGACGGTGTCCTGCGAACGCCGACGGTCGAACTGGACGGAGAGACCGTCGTCGAAAACGGTCGTCTCCTCACCGAGAAATTCCTGTAATTTCGGCGGGCAAATCGGATGGCAGTCGCCGTCGATCAGCTCTCGATTTCGTTTCGGCCATTCTCTGTTAGGTGACCAGTGGCCAGTAGAAACCCCAGCAGAGGACGATAGCGATGACGGCGTACCCCGTCGTGATGAGTCCCGTCACCATCACGTCGACCGAGGACATCGGCCCCTTATCGTAGGTCAGGAGCACCGTCGTCGTGTTGAACGGGAACACGGTCGAACAGCCGACCACCATCATCAGCGACAGCGAGAGGAACAGCGCGTTTATCTCAAACGTGTCGGCGAATCTCAACATTACCGGGAACAACACGAGTAGTGACGCCGACGCCGTCGAGAAGAACAGTCTGACCACGAACGCCAGCGCCAACAGGAGCGTGACGGTCTGCCAGAGGGGTAGGGAGGCGAACGGAAGCGCCTGTTCCGCGTTTCCGATCACCCACGTGAGGACGCCGGACGACTCCAAGACCTCGAGCAAGGAGAACATCGTTCCGAAGACGAAGATGATCCCCCAACTGATCGTGGTCACGTCGTCAGCGGTAACGATCCTGAGCCCCGGCAGCGCGAGGAAAAGGATCGCCGCGGTGGGAGGGAGAATCGTCGGGACTCCAACGAACGACCCGACGACCCAGAGGAAGATAACCGCGATCATTACGCCGATGACGATCCGTTGATCTCGGTTGAATCCGGTTCCAGATGGGCGCTTTTGCTCGGGTGTGGAGGCGGTTGCGGCGCCGACGGGGTGGAGGAAGAGAATGGTCGCGACTGCGAGGACGAAGATGAACACCGTCGGGGGGAGCATCAACACCGCCCAGTCCAGCCAAGAGATATCAGTAACGGACGAGCGGATGAACTCCGAGGAGAGAATCGCCATCCCCCCGCCAGTCATCAGTCCCATCGACGCGACCGGGTTGACGTGTCCGAGGATCAGGTGAGCGTTGAGGAGGAAGTTCTCGTCGTCCGGGACGTCCCAAAGCTCGTCGAGTTCCTCGAAGAGCGGGAGAAACGCCACGGTCCGAGCCAGCGCCGACGGCATCATAAACGAGAGTGCGAGTAGCCCCGCAGCGGCCAGCCGGATCGTCTCCGCTGGCGAGTCGGCCACGAGCAGCCGTCGAGCGATAAGCTCGTCCAACCCGACCTTCGAGATGGTGTTTCCGAGAAGCAGCAGGATAATCAGGAAGAAGATGAGCCGCGACGAGAAACCGCTGGCAGCCACGGCGAACGAGTCGGCGATACCCAGCACGTACAGAAGTACGACGGTCGTGAGACTCGATATCGCAAAGGGAACCGGCTTGGTAAGCCACATAACGAGCGCGAAAAAGAACAGACCGAGCACGCGCTGACCGGTCGGGGTGAGTCCGTCGACCGGGAAGCCGGCGACGCTTCCGTAGAGGCAGACTACGCCGAGCGCTACGCCGATTGCCGGTACGATATCGATATCCCTTGAACCCCGCATGTATTGAATGAAACTTACAGATGTGGTAGGGTCGGATAAAGGTAGTGAAGCAGGCGGTTCACCGAACAGCTCCCCTCAGACCTGAGCTCAGTCCGGTTCGCGGTCGTTCAGTGGTCCCAATCGAGCCACGACAGCTGACCTCCCACAGAGATATCCGCAACATCTCAGATAGTTCCGTTATAGGTGTCGAGTAAATTATGGTAATGGTTAAATATGATTGTACTGTCTAACCGTGTGGGTCGACCATGACAAACGACCGCATGTCCCGCAGGAACCTCCTGCGATATACTGGTGGCGCATCGACAATCGGAATTGCTGGTTTAGCGGGCTGCTCAGGCAACGGCGGTGACGGTGGCGATGGTAGCGATGGTAGCGACGGCAGCGATGGTAGCGACGGTAGCGATGGTAGCGACGGTAGTGATGGTAGCGATGGTAGCGATGGCAGCGACGGTGACGACTACCCGAGTCGTCGGATCGAGTACATCGTTCCCTTCAGCGAGGGCGGTGGGACCGACACGTACGCCCGAACGATCATGCCGGAGGTGTCGGAGATTCTCGGTGTGCCTATTCAGATTAACAACGTCCCGGGGTCGGCGTCGCTCCGCGGGGCAGGACAGATGGTCCGTGCCGAACCGGACGGCTACACCTTCGGCGGATTCAATCCGCCGTCGACGCCGGTTTCGTACATGTTGAACCCGGCTGAAGACTGGGAGCTGACGGACCTCCGAGGCGTGGCCGGGTACGCTCGGACGCCGTACGTCGTCTACGCGAATCCCGACCAGGGGTACAGCGACCTCGCAGCCGCCATCGAGGCGTACGACAACGGCGACATCACCAATATCGGTGGTCAGCAGCGCGGTGGTATCGTGAATGTCATCGCTGAGATCATGAAGAACAACGACGACTACGGCGTGGGCTGGCAGAACTACATCGGGTACGACGGTGGCGGTCCGCTGGTTCAAGCGGTCGCATCCGGGGAGGTACCGGTCGGTATCACCACCGACGCATCCGGTCTCAGCGCGGCCGCGGACGACCGTGTCGACGTGATTGCGGTCCTCTCCAGCCAAGGAAGTAGCGTCTTCCCGGACGTGGAGTCGGTGACGACTCAAGGGTACCCCAACATCGACTACGTCGGTCAGCTCACTCGGTGTATGTGGATGCCGGGCGAGACGCCGGACTCGGTCGTGCAGACGATGTCGAGCGCCGTCGAGGAGGCGCTCCAGTCGGAGTCGGTTCAGTCGTGGTCTGAGGAGACCGGCAACATCATCCAGTACAACCCGCCGGAGTTCGCCGATCAGGTGCTCCAGGACGCCTTCGAGCAGATCCCCGAAAACGTCGACATCGAGGCTCTGCGGGAAGCCACGAGCTGATCACCCTCCACCCATTTCATTGATTAGCTTCTCGAAATCGCGCGATACACCGACCGCGGTGCGTCTGTCGATCTCGATGAAGCGGCCCGATCGGCCGAACATCCTGAGCGCGGACGAAAAATACATTACAGCGTAAAAAAATGTCACTATCTGACATGGTACAACAACAACTCGACAATGTGGACAGCGAACAGATCCTTCTTGGATTTCTGGTAGTCGTTTCCGGCGCCATGGTTATCCAGACGTTCCAGTGGAACCAGTCATCGGCTATCTTCCCGCGGTACATCGGATTGGCGACGCTGATCGGGTCAGTTCTGCTTCTGATCCGGAACTACCTGCCGGAGCCGTTTTACACCGTCGTGGCCGGGTCGACATCGATCACCGGCGGGAGCCGGGAGACCGATCAGGTTCAGGCGAAAAAGGATGAGGAGGATCAGTCCGGGGGGCCGTCCACGGAGCTCCCCGATCGGCCGCTCTCTCCCGCCGTGTTCACCGCGGTACTCATCACGCTGTACATCGGTCTGAGCTACTTGTTCTCGATGTTCCTGATGACGCCGCTGTTCGTGATCGCCTACACCGCTTGGTTCGAACAGCCGTGGTACATGATCGCATTCTTGACTGGGATCGGTACGCTCCTCGCGTACGCATTCACCACTGTGCTGATCGTTCCGGTCGACCGCGGCGTATACGTCGGCGATCTCCTTCAAATCGGTCTCGGGGGTGTCGTGTAGATGGCGACAGTCAGCGCCCTCACTGAAGCAGTTGGCATCGCGTTCGGCTGGCCGACTATCGGCTTGATGTTTGTGGGGCTACTACTCGGAATCTTCTTCGGGTCGCTTCCTGGTATCGGTTCCTCTCTCGGGATGGCGATTATCCTCCCACTGACGCTTCCCCTCGAGGGTATCAGCGCGATTATTCTCCTCGTGAGCATCTACAGCGGCGCGATGTACGGAGGAAGTATCGCTGCGATCCTCATCAATGTCCCCGGTACCGCGGCGGCGGCAGCGACGACGTTCGACGGCTACCCGATGTCCAAACAGGGGAAAGCGAAAAACGCACTTGCGATGTCGGCGGTCGCCTCGTCAGTCGGTGGACTGTTCACCATCATCGCGCTGTTCCTGATCTCCCCCGTGCTCGTCGAGATCGTCCTGCTCTTCGGGTCGCCCGAGTACTTCCTCATCGCGTTGTTGGGCCTTTCGATGATCACCATCGTTTCGCAGGGGTCGATGGTGAAGGGACTCGTCGCCGGATTTTTCGGTCTCCTGTTGACCACTATCGGCATCGCGCCCGTCGCACCCACGCTCCGATACACGTTCGGGTGGTTCGCAATCCGCGACGGACTGTCGTACGTCGCCGCGTTGATCGGCTTGTTCGCCGTGACGGAGATGTTGATACTCGCCCGCGATCAGACGGAGATCGCAGACGCCGACATCTCCATCAGCGGGAGCCTTCGAGAGGGAATCAGAGAGACCTTCCGACATCCAGTCACGGTGATAAAATCGGCATTCATCGGGATGGGTATCGGCGCAATTCCGGGCTCGGGTGCCTCGGTGTCGAACTTCCTCGCGTACGGCGAGGCGATGCGCTCGTCGAAAAACGCAGAGGAGTTCGGGAACGGGAATCCCGAAGGCGTCATCTCCTCGGAAGCATCGAATAACGGAACCGTTGGCGGCTCGCTCATCCCGACGCTTTCCTTCGGAATTCCGGGGAGCGGGTCGACCGCAGTCCTCCTCGGGGGACTCATCATGCACGGACTCATTCCCGGTCCGGACCTGTTCACCAGCCAGTTGCCGCAGACGTACAGCATGTTCATCGCGCTGTTAGTCGGGAATGTCGTCATCCTCATTCTGGGCCTCACCGTTATCACGAAGCTCAGCTACGTGACGCAGATCGATACCAACTACATCATCCCGATCATCCTCGTGCTCGCGACGCTCGGCGCCCTTGCGCTCCGGAACAACTGGGTCGACGTCTTCACCATCCTGGGGCTGGGGTTCATCGGCTACTACATGCGCAAGCACAACTTCTCGATGGTCGCGTTCGTTCTGGGAATCGTCCTCGGACCGATCGCCGAGCAGAACCTCCTTCGGTCGCTCCAACTCTCGGGCGGTTCGCTCGACATCTTCATCAGCAAGCCGCTCTCGTTGATGCTGGTCATCGCAATCGTCGTCGTCCTGCTGGGTCCGTTCCTCGGACCGAAGCTCAAAGAGCTGGTCGCCAGAAACACGTAATTGGCGACAGACGCCGTCTACCTGTTGTCGCGTTTCTGTGCTCGCATTTTTCGCTCCTCGTGGAGAACTCTCAAATCTCGCGGAGACATCCACGGACGGGCCTACGGGCGACACAGACGCGGAGAGCGCGTCACCGAGCACCTGACGACGCTCGCACGTATTCAGGCGGATCACGAGGATCACTAGGATCACTACCGGAGTGTGGCTTTCGCCCCGCATCACGGTGTGCTCTCAGCAGGCTATATTTTTAAGGTCTTCTCGTCAGTTGATGAGGCATGGTACGCAAATACAACCCATCCGAGATCCCGTCGGTGTACAATCTTGCCGATGCTCCCGTCGCGAAGGAAGGCCCCGGGTTCGAGCAGGTCGTCTTCCGGGGTGTCGACCAGATGGTCGGGATGACGACGATCGGCCCCGAGCGAGAAGATAAGCCGCAGCACAGTCACCCGTGGGAGCAGACGACGATCGTTATCGAAGGCGAAGTCGATTTCCTCGTCGACGGAGACAGAGTCTCGCTCGGCGTCCACGATGCGGTGGAAATTCCCCCGGACGTCCCACACGCGTCTCGCACCGTCTCCGAGGACCCAGCGCGCCTCCTTGCGTTCTGGCCTCTTCGGGAGGATCGCCTCGATGCGACCGAGTACCAAACAGAGTTCGATGTCTGATCGAGTAGCGACCGGACGGTCGAGGAAACGCGAGGGAGGTCGACGATGGATCTGACCGGCAAAACCGCTCTCGTCACCGGATCGAGTCGGAATATCGGCCGAGCGACGGCGGTCCGGATCGCAGAGGCCGGAGCCGATGTGGGGATCACGGCGCGAACTGACGAAGAGGGATGCGAAGAGACCGCGCGTCGTGTTCGCGCGGTCGGTAGCGACGCCGCAGTCTCACTCGGCGACATCGGCGACCCGGACGACGTCGTGTCGGTAGTCGAAGCGATCCGCGATCGACTCGGCCCGATCGACGTGCTCGTGAACAACGCGACGTACCGACCGTCGAAACCGTTTCTTGACGTGGAGACCGAAGATATCGATCGCGTGCTCGACGTGAATTTTAGAGGCGTGTTTCAGACGACGCAGGCGGTCGTCCCGGACATGAAGGCGCGGGGCGGGGGCTCAGTCGTGAATCTGATCGGAGCGATGGTGTACCTCGGCAAACACGGGCACGCTCACTCGTACGGTTCGAAACTGGGGATCGAAGGGCAGATACGGCAGTTGGCGACCGAGTTGGGCTCGGACGGGATCCGGATCAACGGGGTCTCGCCCGGACTCATCGACGTGGACCGAACCCGGACCGATGAGTGGGAGCGGATCGAGAACGAAGTGGTCCGTTCGACCCCGCTCGGACGGCTCGGCGAGGTCGAGGAGGTGGCCGACGCGTGCTGTTTCCTCGCGTCAGACGCCGCGTCGTTCGTGACCGGACAGGTATTACACGTCAACGGGGGGAGTTACCCGACGCCGACGCTGGTTCCCGAAGAGTAACTGCTTGCAGGCGGCTCCGTCACGGCACTGTCGGGCCGGCCGTGATGGAACCACTCCTCGTCCGACTACAGGAGACGCGAACTCCACCCACCGTCGACGGGTAACACCGACCCGGTAATGTACGACGCAGCCGGTGAGGAGACGAAGGCGACCGCCTTGCCGAACTCTTCGGTAGTGCCCATCTCGGGAAGCGGCAGCTCCTCGACACGAAGTTCTCGCACAGCCTGTTCCGATATCCCCTCGCGCTCGGCCCGCGCGGCAATCTTCGATTCGATACGGTCGGAGAGTACTCCGCGAGGGGCAACGCAGTTCGATCGAACCCCGTTTTCTCCCTCCTCGTTGGCGAGGGTCTTCGAGAGCCCGTAGATGCCCGGTCGAAACACGTTTCCGAGCGTACCGTGCGCCGTCGGCTCCGCCGCAGAGGCGGCCACGAGGTGTGTAACCGCGCCGCCGCCGTCGCGAAGCGCTGGGAGAGCGGCCTTACACTGAACGACCGTGCTCCGGATAACGTCGTTGTACCCTCCGTCAAACGCCTCGATGGAGGTCTCCTCGAAAGAGGCATTGTCCGGACCCCCGTGGTTGGTTACCAGCACGTCAAGCCCGTCGAACTCCGTCGTCGCTTCCTCGATGCCAGACTCTATCTCGTCGCGGTTGGCGAGATCCATCTCAACCGTGAACACCGCGTCCTCGTCACAGTCGGTCTCGTCAAGTATCGTCTCGCGAGCACGAGCGAGATTGTCCGCGCTGCGGGAGGCGATTGTCACGTTCGCTCCCTCCGCGGCGAACCGCGTGGCCGCCCCCAATCCGAGCCCTTTGCTTGCCGCGGCTACGAACACCGACGCTCCGCTGAGCCCTAAGTCCATGCCAGCATCTCACACGGGAGGGACGTAACGATTCCGTTCGTCTGAGGACTCCCGACTCAGAGGGCAGGCTGGACACCACATCTGGTCGGGGTCGCGAACCGATCGCGAGTCGCCGACAACAGCGCGATCAGCGCGCCTCTTTCACCCGTTCTCGGACATCATCGACGAAGGAATCGAACTGCGGGTTCCCACCGTCGCGAACCCATCGATACGTGATAATCCCGTCCGAATCGATAACGAACACGCTTCGCTGGGCGGATTCGATCGACCCGTACATATTCTCGTAGACGACGTCATACAACCGGATGGCCTCGTGATTCCAGTCCGAGAGCATCGGGATACTGAACCCCTCCTGTGCTATCCAGACGTTCTGAGCAAACGGAAGGTCGACGCTGACTCCGTACACCTCGGCGTCGAGCGCCTCAAAGGAACCTAATTCGCTCCCGAAGGTACACATCTCCTCGGTACAGCCACTCGTGAACGCACCGGGGACGAACGCGAGCACAATCGGGCCGTCTCCAATCGCCTCGGAAAGCGTGAACTCAGAGACGTCATCGTAGCCGTTTCCCCCGGCGAGCGGGAGCGTAAAGTCGGGTGCACGGTCACCTTCGGAACTCATGGCCACCCGTACCGCAGAGAACGACGTAAGGTTAGCGGGTCATTCGACGTCGGTAACGAAAACCACAGACCGGATCGGCAGTAAAACGACCGCGATTAAGAAGACCGAACTCGCACTCGTCGACGGCGCGCTCGCGCCACACACGATACCCGATGTCGGATAGTCGGTGCCTGAGTTCGCTCACCTCACTTGACGGTCGATTATTTGAATGGCTGACGCTCGGACGCGTCCGACGCCCGCCGTCTGTCCAGGGGGGCCGCCGTCCGTATCGTGAGTCGGTGTGCGGGTCCGCATAATCGAAGTGTGGAAGCTCAGCACACTGCTTCACTCGACAGATGTATCACTTTTTAGTACAACGTCAGTTACTGATAAATCGGGCCAGCCAATATCGAATCGTGATTCATCGATGGGGCGAGACGCGGCGCTATGGCAGAGCGGTGATACACACTCGAATCCCGGCGCAGTCGGTGCACCCGCGTGTCGAGTTACCCGCTCGTGACGGGCCGTACGTTGTTATTACTCCCGATCGTACCCGTCTGCTCCACGTTCGGTGTTGTTTGACCATGAGACTGCGATTTCTACGTTTCTATCGGTGCTACGAAGGAAATTTTGCATCAAAGCCGCGAGATCTCTCGTGGGCGGTGCTTCATGGTTGCAGACGGTACGTCATCGCAACGGGCTCCGATTCTCTCGCGTCACACACGGGAGTCGGAGTGCCGATAAACGCATTTTGAATATTATAATAAACCGAACAAACCAATTCTCCAATATATGTGGTCGCGTCGATCCGAGTACCGCCGAAGTCGGGTGCGAGCAATCGCCTTCGCATGAACTCAACGTATCTTCTCACCGCCGTCGGATTTACTGACAGAGAGGTGATAATTCCAGTTTAACTCTGCGTATCGATGAACAGACTCTCCCTCTTCGGTGAGGGTCTGCTCCCTGTCGGAGTGAGTGATCTCTCCGCACAGTGGATCACGCCCTCCGGTATGCTGTTCGGGTGCACGGATGTCGGTGTTCCGGAGGGACACGGACAGGGGAGCGATCGTAATTCGATATAGCAATATAATATTTATATCGTACCAGACGAGGATCTTGTCCGGAGACGAAACCGAAGCGAGACTGGTGATAAACACATTTCAGTCCTCCGCGGAACCCACCATCCGACCAATAATCTCTCGATTCGCTCACGATCACCGGTATAACACGAACGATAGTTAAGAGAATCCTATCCATCGATGAGATCCTCGACCGAATAGATCCGGCTCTGTACTTATAGGTCAGCGAGGAAAAAAACGGACATGGAGCCAGATCTGGATCGATTTACCTCGCGGCGGTCGACGGTGTATGGCCAACGCGGAGTCGTCGCCACGAGCCAACCCCTCGCCAGCCAGGCGGGAATCGAGACGCTTCGCGACGGCGGGAACGCGTTCGACGCCGCCGTGGCGACTGCGGCCGCCCTCAACGTCGTCGAACCGACCTCGACCGGGCTCGGCGGCGACGTGTTCGCGCTGTACCGCACCGCCGACGGCGAGGTCGGGGCGATGCGCGCCTGCGGCGGGGCGCCCGCCGACGCGACGATAGAGAACGTCCGCGGTGCGCTGGACGCGGACGACGACGCCGCATCGTACTATCCGGACGACGGCGGCTACGCGGTCGACGACACCGATGAGGCCGGGATGCCATTCTACGGCCCGCACACTGTGACTGTTCCGGGCACCGCCCGCGGCTGGGAGGCGACGATAGAGGAACTCGGACGGCTCACCCTCGCCGACGCCCTCGCGCCAGCGATCCGATACGCCACCGAGGGGTATCCGGTCTCCGAGGTCATCGCCTCCTACTGGGCCGGCGCGGAGGAGCTGTTCACGGACGACCACGCTCGGGAGGCCTTCCTGTTCGACGGCAACGCGCCCGAAGTCGGCGATATCGCCACGCTCCCGCGGCTCGGCGAGTCGATGCAGACGATCGCAGACGAGGGGGCCGACGCGGTGTACGAGGGGGAAATCGCCGAGGCCATCGCCGAGGAGGTCCAGTCGCAGGGCGGGTTCATGACCGTCGACGACCTCGCCGACTTCGAGGTCGAGTGGCCCGACCCCGTCTCCACCACGTACAACGGGGCCGAGGTGTACGAGCTCCCGCCGAACAATCAGGGACTCATCGCGTTGGAGGCGCTCAACGTCGCCGCCGAACTGGGCGCCGGCGAGTACGAGTACGACACCGCAGAGCGCGTTCACTACTTCGCCGAGGCGATGAAGCTCGCCTTCCACGACGGCCACCGACATATCACCGACCCCGCGTACGAGGAAGTCCCGCCGCTCGCGTCGACGGAGTGGGCGACGAGCCGAGCGGCCGGCGTCGGGCCGACCGCCGACCACGACGTCTCGTTCGGCGTGCCGAACGCTAACGCCGAGGACGCCGACACGGTGCTTCTCACCGTCGCCGACGACGAGGGCAACGTCGTCTCGTACATCAACTCGCGGTTCGCCGGCTTCGGCTCTGGGCTCGTCGCGGGCGAGACGGGGATCGCCCTCCAGAACCGCGGCGCGTCGTTCTCGCTCGACCCCGAGCACCCGAACAGCCTCGAACCCGGGAAGCGGCCGTTCCACACGCTGATTCCCGCCGTCGTCCGCCTCGACGAGGACGACTGGGCGGCCTTCGGCGTGATGGGCGGATACATGCAGCCGCAGGGGCACGTGCAGGTCATCTCGAACATCGTCGACTACGGGATGCCGCTGCAGCGCGCGCTCGACGAGCCGCGGTGGCGGTACCGCGAGAGCGGCGAACTGGGCGTCGAACCGCACTTCGACGACGACGTCGCCGCGAAGTTGGTGCGGAAGGGCCACGACGTCAGGACGCTCTCGCCGGTGCAGTTTGGCGGTGCGCAGATCGTCCGCAACGAGGACGGCGTGCTCTCCGCCGCCACCGAGCCCCGGAAAGACGGCAACGCACAGGGGTACTGACCGGCGAGCGGTCCGTAGCCGTCCAGAGATTTGACGCCCGCGTTCGCGTGGCGGGCGAGATGGGGACGGCGAGGCGGATCACTGGCTTGCTCGGACGACCCGCTGGCAGCGCCGAATGGGATGAATACGACGTACGTCGCCCGGTTCTGGGTAGAAAACGTCTTATAGGTCGATTTCACACGTTGAGTTGAAGGAGTGTTATCACGTGAGTGTCTCTGAAACGTACGTTCGATACCGCCAAACTCTCCGCGAGGAACCGCTCGCCATCGGGGTCCTGCTCGTGGCCCTATGGATGGTGTGGTCGCTCGTCAGCGGTCTTCTGACCGGCGGGATCCAGATCAGCAGCCTCGCATCTCTCGTCTGGGACGGGTTGCTCAGAGGGCTGATCATCGGGTTGGCGGGTATCGGACTCTCAATGACGTACAGTATTCTCAACTTCGCGAACTTCGCACACGGCGACTACCTCACCAGCGGGGCATTCGCCGGAATGGCGACCAGCTACTTCATCGCCGGAGTGGGACAGAACAGCATCGGCGCGCTCCTGCTCGTCGGTGCTGGCGGATCGGTGTTCGGTGGCGCACTCGGTATCGGGGTGACGACCGCGCCCCTCGCCGTGCTCTTCGGGGCCATCTTGGCAGGATTGGCGACCATCGCGCTGGCGCTGGTGATCGACAAGTTCGTCTACCGCCCGATTCGTGACGAGAGCGGTATCGCCCTGCTGATAACCAGTATTGGGGTCGCATTCGCGCTCCGATACCTGCTCCAGTTCGTCTTCGGAGCGGGGGTACGCGGAACGACCGCAGCGGGCTCCGTCCCGCGGATAAACGTCCCAGCCATCGACGGGACGTTCCGGGTGACCGCCCACGACATCAGTCTCGTGGTCGTCGCCGCCGGGCTCATGCTCGGCGTGCACCTGCTGCTTCAGCGGACGAAACTCGGGAAGGCGATGCGCGCGATGTCGGACAACGAAGACTTGGCCCGGATCACCGGAATCCCGACCGAGCAGGTCATCCGCACGACGTGGATCGTTGGCGCCGGACTCACCGGCGTCGCGGGCTACATGTTCGTCCTCTGGAAGGGAACGCTCGGATTCAACGACGGCTGGCTGCTGCTGCTGCTCGTGTTCGCCGCGGTCATCCTCGGCGGAATCGGATCCATCTACGGCGCGATCGGCGGCGGGATCATCATCGGGTTGACCGCCTCCGTCTCCGTGGTCTGGATCCCCTCCGAGTTCGGTCGCGCGGCTGCGTTCCTCGTCATGATCGTGATTCTACTGTTTAAACCGGAAGGCATCTTCAGCGGGAGGTCGACAGCATGAGCGCAAGTGACATTCGCGAGCGATTCGAGGGGCTGTTCGAACGAGACGTGACGCTCGTCCTCGCCGTCCTCGGCGCAATCTACTTGGCGTACATTCTCGCCGGGGTCGCGTTCGGGTACGGGCTCCGCGGACAGCTGAACTCGATAGCGAACCTGACGTTCTACATCGGCGTGTTCGGCATGCTCGCGCTGGCGCTGAACCTCCACTGGGGGTACACCGGACTGTTCAACATCGGCATTATCGGCTTCATGGGAATCGGCGTTTACGTGACCGCGCTGGTCTCGAAGCCGCCGGTCGCGGAGGGCGGCGCCGCGCAGGTCGGCGGGTTCGGACTTCCGCTGTTCGTCGGCGTCATCGCCGGCGTGCTCGTGGCGGGCCTGTTCGGGCTCCTCGTCGCGCTGCCCGCTCTGCGACTCCGGGCTGACTACCTCGCGATCGTGACCGTGGCGTTCTCGGAGATCGTCCGGTTCACGATGATGTCTCGGACGTTCCAGACGTTCACGATCCCGGATACGATCGACCTCTGGCTGTTCACCTTCGACCCGACGGCTGACACCGTCGGGCTGGGTGGCGGCGGCGGGCTCATCCTGGACTACACGGACCCGCTCGAGGCGCTGTTGCGAGCCCTATTCCTCTGGGAACCGTACCTCGGGTTCGTCGAACTGGTCCAGCAGACGCTCATCCCGAACAACCCGAAGCCGGTGATCGACGGCCTGGCGTACGGGGTTCTGCTGCTCATCGGCGTCGGACTGTTCTACGTCCTGCTCTCGCGGACCGGAAAGTCGCCGTTCGGGCGCGTCCTGAAGGCGATCCGCGAGGACGAGGACGTGGCGAACGCGCTGGGGAAAAACACTGACCGGTTCAAGCTCACGGCGTTCGTCCTCGGCGCCGCGCTGATGGGGCTCGGCGGTATCCTGTGGTACTCGAGCCGCGGGAGCATCACGCCGCCCTCGTTCCGACCGAACATCACCTTCTTCGTCTGGATCGCGCTGATCATCGGCGGCGCGGGTTCGAACACTGGCAGCTTCCTCGGAGGCGCCATCTTCGCCGGCGTCCTGTACGAGGGGCCGCGGTACTTCAAGAACCTCGTCGAGACCGCTTTCGAACTCGGCGATGCGCCGCGGAACTTCGGCGAGGCGGTCGCGGCGTTCGGCTCGCTGGACCCGGTGCCGTTCGTGCTGTACACGCTCGACAGCGTCAGTCAGCTGCGGCTGGTCATCATGGGCGTCGTGCTGATCTGGCTGATGCACAACCGCCCGGAGGGACTCCTCGGTCACCGCAAGGAGACGGCGTCGACGGTCGACCTCGCACGACCGGGAACCGGCGGATCGAGCGGAAAAGCGGCGGCCGCCGATGGGGGTGACGAGCGATGAGCGAAACCAACGAATCCACCACCAACGACTCCGTTCCGACGGACGAGGCGACAGCAGACGACGATCCGGCAATGACCGAGGGCGACGCCTCGGCCGACGGGTCGTCGTCTGATCCCGACCTCACCGATGTCATGGGCACCGAAACCGACCTCCCGAGCGGGGAGGACGGAGATCGATACGCGCCTCTCGAAGTCGAGGGGCTCCGGAAGGAGTTCGGCGGCATCGTCGCCGTCGAGGACGTCAGCTTCGACGTCGAAGAGGGAACGCTCACCGGACTTATCGGCCCGAACGGCGCGGGGAAGTCGACGACGTTCAACCTCATCACGGGGATGCTCGACCCCACCGAGGGGACGGTCCGGTTCAACGGCGAGGACATCACCGGCCTGCAACCCTACGAAATCGCGAACCGCGGGCTCGCGCGCACGTTCCAGATCGCCCGCGAGCTGGAGGAGATGACCGTCCTCGAGAACATGATGCTCGCGCCGAAGGGGCAGATCGGCGAGTCGCTGTGGCGGTCGGTCATGCCGGTGGCCCGCGCGTCGGTGCGCGAGCAGGAGACCGAGCAGCTCGAACGCGTCTGGGAGGTGCTCGACTTCTTCGAGATCGATCACCTCGCCAACGAGTACGCCGGGAACCTTTCCGGCGGCCAGCGGAAACTACTGGAGATGGCGCGGGCGCTGCTGACTGACCCCGACGTCATGCTCCTCGACGAGCCCTTCGCCGGGGTCAACCCGACGCTCGAAAAGCGGCTCCTCGAACACATCCACGAGCTGCGCGAGCAGGGATACACGTTCCTCATCGTGGAACACGACATGGACCTCATTATGGACAACTGCGAGCGGGTCATCGTTATGCATCAGGGCCGGATCCTGAAGGACGGAACGCCGACGGAGATCAAAGAGAGCGAGGAAGTCATCGAGGCCTATCTCGGAGGTGAGGTATGAGTCTGCTCGAGGTCCGCGGCTTGAACGCCGGCTACGGCGACCTGCAGATCCTCACCGACGTCAACCTCGACGTCGACTACGAGGAGTACATCACCATCGTCGGACCCAACGGGGCCGGCAAGTCGACAGTGATGAAGTCGGTGTTCGGACTGACGACGCATATGGGAGGCACCGTGACGTTCGACGGAGAAGACATCAGCGGGACGAACCCCGAGGATGTCATTCACAAGGGGCTCGGCTACGTCCCCCAGAACAAGAACGTCTTCGCAGAGCTCGACGTGGAGGAGAACCTCGAGATGGGCGCGTACATCCTCGACGAGGTGCCGCAGGACGCACTCCGTGCGGTGTACGACCGGTTCCCAATACTCGAGGAGCGGAAAGACCAGCAGGCGGGGACGCTGAGCGGCGGTCAGCGACAGATGCTCGCCATGGGTCGTGCACTGATGCTCGACCCCGACCTGCTGCTGCTCGACGAGCCCAGCGCGGGGCTCGCGCCCGACCTCGTCGACGAGATGTTCGACAAGATCGACGAGATCAACGACTCCGGCACGGCGATTTTGATGGTCGAACAGAACGCCAAGGAGGCGCTCAGACGCTGCGATCGCGGGTACGTGCTCGCGAACGGAAAGAACCGGTTCGAGGACGAGGGGATGGCGCTGCTGAACGACGAGGACGTCCGCCGCGAGTTCCTCGGCGGGTAGTCAGCGGCGTCCGCTCAACGGCCATCGTCCGAGACTGTGACGTAGTGAAACGCCCTAGTGCCGACGCACCGCTCGGCGCACCGTGGAGCGTTCGACTCTTTGAAGACGGGCGTCTGGCGGATTACCCCGGGGGAGAAACACCCTCATGGCGCGACGTGGAACAATGCGATGAGACACATCGCTATTCAAGAAGCGCGTGACGGGAACGCCGTCAACTGATTAGCACACGTCAGTGACGACGAGTACAACTCCGAAGGAGATCGCTGATCACCCATCCACAGACCCAGATACCCGGAGTCACGCACGTTCTCGTGACCGACACTCACACACCGTCGGCGGCACGGCTGGACACATCTGTTATCGAGTGAGGGTTCAACACCGTCAAAAAACGAGGGTGCGAAACTGGTTGTCCGTGACGCCCGAACGGCGCGTCAGTTCCCGCTGTTGAGCGCCTGCTCGACGACGTTGGAGTACGACGACTCGCCGATGTTGAAGCTGATCTGGTCGTACACCTCTCCACCGAACTCGTCTTCGAACACGTTGCTGAAGCGCTCGGAGAGCTGCTGACCGTAGTCGTTGTTGACGTACAGCGTCGCGGCGGTCGAGGCGCCGAGGCGCTCGGAAGCGACCTGCGCCATGACTCGACCCTGAAGCTGGTCGCTCGGGGCGGTCCGGAAGATATAGTCGTTGTCGTCGAGGTTCGTCACCGACAGCGCAGTGCTGGACGGCGAGCAGCCGACGACTTCGTTCGGGATGAGCGTCTCCTGACAGACGGGGATGTTCACGCCGGAAGAGGCCGTCCCGCACACTGCGGGAACCCCCGCGCTGACGAGGGACTCGGCGCCGCTGACCCCCTGGTCGGGCGAGGTGTTCGTGTCCTCGAACTGGGCGTTGACCGTCAGGTCGAGGTCGGATTCGTTGACCTGCTGGGCCGGGAGCTCCGCCGCGCGGATCATCGGCTGACCCGTCGACGCGAGGTCGCCGGTCTCGGGGAGCAGGATTCCGACGCTCACTTCGCGGCCGAAGCCGCCGGGGGAGTCGTCAGCCGAGGGGCCGCTCCCGTCGGGGTTCGCGCTCTCGAACCGCTGCGTCTCCGCGACGTTGACGGAGTCGGAGTCCTGCCCCGCGAACTCCCAGATGGAGTAGGCCGCGGAGGCAGGGTCGCCGTTCTGGTCGAAGTTGACTGCGCTCGACGCGCCCTGGTAGTTGATGTCCTCACCGTTCGCGACCGCCTCGACGGCGTCCAGGAACTCTCCCGGCCCGTACGAGGTACCTCCGGGGTTCGCGATGCGACGAAGCTGGTCGCGGATCGCGGTGCCGTCGTTCTCGCCCGCCGCGACGTTCGCGAGGATCAGCGCCGCCGCCGAGTCGTACGACTGCGAGGTGAACACGCCGGGTGCCGCGTCGTAGGCATCGCGGTAGAGGGACTCGAACGCGGACTGGTTCGGGCCGCCCGCCGCCGGCGCGGTGCCGGTGACGTTCTCCATCGCGTTGCCGACCTGTCCCGGCAGCGAGGGGTCCTGAAGGCCGTCGGGGATGAGGATGTCCTCCGCCCCGTCCGACGCCGCGTAGTAGTCGCGGAACAGCTGAATCCCACTCTCGGGGTAGCCGATAACGGTAAGCAGGTCCGGCGCACCGTCGCCACCGTCTCCGCCATCTCCGCCGTCGCCACCGTCTCCGCCATCTCCGCCGTCGCCGCCGTCGCCGCCGTCACTGCCGTCGCCACCGTCTCCGCCTGCACAGCCTGCGAGTCCGATTGCGCCGGCAGCTCCGACAGTCTTCAATACGTCACGGCGTCTCTTGCGATAAGACATACTCACTCATAACGAGGCCTCTTTGATAAGTATACCCCTGTCAACTTCTCCACAGGTCTTGTCAATAACTCATATTTAAGGTGTATTAGTACCACCATAAATGAGAATACAGTAGCGGACGGGCTGGTCGATTCCGTGGCGGACCGTCGTAGCAGCGCTTCTCTCTGATTGCTGAGTGCCGCTCGTTATGAGTGCCGCTCGTTTCAGTCACCGCCCGCGGCCCGTGCGTGACGCCGAGCGTCCTCGGGCGAGCGCCCCTCGCGGAGCAGTGCCTCGACGAACAGCTCGCCGGCCTTGTACGACGAGCGGACCATCGGCCCGGAGGCACAGTAGAGGAAGTCGAACTCCTCCTCGGCGACCGCGCGCCACGTCTCGAAGACGTCTGGGTGGACGTAGTCGAATACGTCGAGGTGCGAGCGCGACGGCTGGAGGTACTGCCCGAAGGTGACCACGTCGACGCCGACCTCGCTGAGATCGCCGAGAGTCCGGTACACCTCGTGGTCGTACTCGCCGACGCCGAGCATGAGGCTGGTTTTGGTGTGGACGTCGGACGTGCGGTCCACTCGGTCGAGCACCGCGAGCGACTGCTCGTAGTCGGCGCGGCGGTCGCGCACGGGCCACTGGAGGCGCTCGACCGTCTCGACGTTGTGCGCGATCACGTCCGGGCCGGCGTCGACGATCCGGTCAATCGCCGCCGGGTCGCCCTGGAAGTCGGGGATCAGCGTCTCGACGAGGATCTCCGGGTCGCGACGCTTGATCTCGCGGATCGTCTCGGCGAAGTGCGCGGAGCCGCCGTCCGCGAGGTCGTCGCGGTCGACCGAGGTCAACACGACGTAGTCGAGGCCGATTTCGGTCACGGCCTCGGCGACGTTCTCGGGCTCGTCCGGGTCGAGCGGCCCCATCCCTCCGGTCGCGACGTCACAGAAGTTACAGCCCCGGGAGCAGCGGTCGCCCATGAGCATGAACGTCGCGGTGCCGGGGCCGTCGCGGCCGGACCAGCACTCGCCCATGTTCGGGCAGTTCGCCTCCTCGCAGACGGTGTGGAGGTCGCGCTCGCGGAGGCGCTCTTTGATCTCCGTGAAGCGAGAGCCGGAGGGTGGCCGCGACTTCAGCCAGTCCGGCTTCCGACGGCCGCGTTGCATACCCGACCCACGACGGCCGAGTCCAAAAACGTGAGGATCAGACGCCCCCACCGCGGCCTCGCGCGGGACTTACCGCAGGTCGGCGGCTTCGACGACCGTCGCGAACTCGCCGTCGAGGTGCGCGAGCGCGACACGGTGAGAGGTCTCCGGGTCGATAGCCGCGCCGTCGTACCCCTCTCGGGCGTGGGTCGCCGTCGCATCGGCGACCACGCGAACGTCGTAGCCGCGGTTCTCGGCCTCGCGCGTCGTCGTGGAGACGCAGTGGTCGGTGGTGAGCCCGCAGATGACGAGAGAATCGCGTCCCGCCTCGCGGAGCCACGCGTCGAGGCCCGACTCGAGGAACGCGCCGTTGACCGACTTCTCGAAGGTCGGCTCCCCGTCGACGGGGGCCATCTCGGGCTTCCAGTCGAATCCCGGCGCGTCCGGTCGGAGCGGGGAGTCCGACTCCGTCGAGGCGTGGCGGACGTGTGCGACAGGGCGCCCGGCATCGCGCCAGCGGTCGAGGAGCGCGGCCGCGACAGCCTCGGCGTCGGGATTGTTTCGCTCGCCCCACCCCGGTTCGTCGAAGCCGGTCTGGAAGTCGATCAGGAGGAGGACGGCGTCTTCGGAGGGTTCGACGTGGCCCCCCGCCCGGTCCGAGTCGGCGCCGTGCGGGTCAGTCATCGCCGAGCCCCGAGGTGACGGTCGCGTCCGCGTCGGGTCCGAGCGCGCCGGTCGACGGTGATCCCTCCGCGAACCGCCGCCACGCCTCTCGTTCCAGCAGCGCCTCGGGGGCCTTCGGATGGTCTCGGGTCGGCGTCAGGGGGCAGGCGTCCGGGCTCGCGTCGTCGTCCTCGCGGAAGAGGTACTGCGTCCACTCGCGGTCGCCCTCGACGCCCCAGTCGCCCAGGTCGGCGTGCGGACAGACCCCGTCGTACTCGCCCATCCGGTCGCGGATGAGGTCGCGGGCGCGCTCGCCGGCCGCCGTGTCGGCGGTAATCCCCTCGAAGACGGCCCGTGGCTGGAACGTGATCTCCAGTCCGACTGGCGAGTACCGGCTCTTTCGCTCGGCGTAAAACGGCGCCCGCGACGTTGGAAACAGCGGCTCACCGCCGAAGCAGAACTCCCAGCGCGAGGTGTCCGGATCGGTCGGGATGTCGTCGGGCCACGGTTCCGGGTCGTGGACGTGGAGGAACTCGAGGACGTTCCACAGTCGCTCGTGGTAGTAGGCCTCGCCTCGGTCGCCCTCGGGTGGTCGGAAGAACACCGCGAGCGGCGTGCGGTCGGCGTGGTCCGCGTAGCTGTCGAGGTACTCCAAGAGGGTGTCTCGGAGCCGGAGGAGCGCGGCCGGGTCGGTCGTCGACTCGCAGGCGGCGTACAGCAGGTCACCCTCGCGCTCGACTTCGATACCGAAGTAACAGGGGAACGGCGAGCCGTCGCGCTCGCCGAGCATCGACTGGCGGAAGGTTCGGTAATGCTCGCGCAGCCAGTCGGGGGCGTCGTCCAGCCGGTCGTGGAGCGTCTCCTGGTCCAACAGCACGCCCTCGGTGCCTGGCTCGTTCATGGGGTTTATAAGAAAGAGGCGGTCTTTTGCCTTTCGCCGATACCCCACCGCTCGAAGCGCCGCGCCGGTTCATCCGGTCAGTCCGCGCTCAGAGGAAGAATCCCTTGACGGCGTTGATGACCGCCCATTTGAGGTTCTCGACGAACTCCCCGTCCTCGCCAGTGATCACGATGTCGTTGTCCCTGACGGCGTCTTTAAATGCCGCGGCGGGGTTCTCGGACGCGGCGATATCTTCGAGCGTCTGGCGGTCGGTCGTGATCTTTCGGACCGCGTCGTCGCTGGAGCTGTCGTCGAGGGAGGTGATGCGGTTCCGGTCGTCCATGGTGACCGCGTACGTCAACTCGGAGTCACCGTCTTCGATGTAGATGTTGGTCGTTCCGGCGAGGTTAATCGGGCCGAGGTCGACGTTTTCGGCGTTCTCGTTGTACGCCGGGACCATCTCTTCGAGCGACTCGAACAGGTCCTCGTCGTCGTGCGTATCCGCGGCCACACCGCCGGAAAGCGCGCTCGTGAGCAGAATGGATACGATAAGGAGTACGGACAGTTGTCTCAACATAATCTACGTATAAATTGTCGCGCAAGTATAAATATATAGACGCACGTGTGCTGTCACGGTTGCCGGGTAGTTATTCGAACATTAACCGGACGGTAGCACACAACCTCCGGGAGACAACTCAGCCGTCTCGGGCGGGTCAGTCGCCCGCGACCGCGAACCGGGAGGCATCGCTCCCGGCGGTCGATGCGGTGAGGAGCGAGACAACGACCGTGAGGAGCCCGGACAGCGCCATCAGTCCGAGCGCGACGTCCCACCCGCCGAGGACGGTCCGCGGGAGCGTCGGGACAGAGCCGACCACCGCTGATAACACAACTGCGAGGTACGCCAGCTGCGGGACGAGCACCCCGGTTACCATCCCGGTTCGAGTGGTCCGCTCCCAGTAGAGCGCGCAAAGCACCGGGAGCGCGAGCAGCGCGAACCCGGAGAACGCGGTGCTCCCGACCTCGATCAGGGTTCCGGGGCGGTACAGGCTCGCGGCGAACGCGAGCAGCGCGAAGGCGGCGACGCCGAATCGGGCGATCCACGCCTCCCGGCGCTCGGAAGCGTCGGCGTTGATCACGGGCCGGTAGAGGTCGCGCGTGAAGTACGACGACCCCGACAGCAGCATCGAGTCCGACGAGGACATCATCGCGGCCATCGCCCCGGCGATCACGAGCGCCGCGAACCACGCCGGCGTGTATTGGTTTAAGACCACCGGGAGGACGTTCGCACCCTCCGGCACGTCGACCGGCATCCCGGCGGCCCACGCGCCGAGCATGAACGCGGGGACGAACAGGAGGAGGACGAGCACGGGCCACAACACGAACGACCGTTTCAGGGTCTCGCCCGACTTCGCGACGAAGAACCGCTGGTTGATCTGCGGGAACATCGTCACGCCGAACGCGATGGTGATCACCGTCGAGACGATGAATCCGACCGAGTAGGTGCCGCCACCGAAGCTCCCGAAGTCGGGGCGCGCGTCGAGCATCGCCCCCGTGGCCGCGCCGACACCGCCGACGGCGGAGACGACCCAGGCGGCAGCGAGCCAGACGACGGATAGCATGAACAGCCCTTGGAGCGTGTCCGTCCACGCGACCCCGCGCATTCCAGCGAGGACGACGTAGAGGATCATGAAGAGCGTGATGAGCGCCGCGCCGCCCCAGTAGGGGACGGCGCCGTCGGTGAGTCCGACGAGCGCCTCGCCGGCACCCATCTGTTGGAGCATGACGTACGGGAACAGCCAGAGGAGGCTCACGCCGGCGACGAGCGCCCGGAGGCCGACCGAGCCGAACCGGTCGCCGAGCATCTCGCCGAGCGTCACGTACCCGTTCCGATTCCCGATCAGCCACTGCTTGTAGCCGATCACGTACCACAGCACGGCGAACAGCACGCCGTCGAGCGTCCCCATCACGATCAGCCACTCGGGGCCGGCGGCGAACGCGAGGTTCGGCCCGCCGAAGAACGTGAACGCCGACAGCAGCGTGGCGAACGTAGTGAACAGCAGGACGGCGGTCCCGAACGACCGGCTCGCGAGGTAGTAGTCCTCGGCCGTCGTCTCGGAGACCCGGTAGGCGACGAGGCCGACGGCGAGCGCGAAGAGGAGGTAGCCGACGATCACCCCGAGCGAGAGCCCGAGCGTCACGGTCGGTCACCTCTCTCGGCGACGGGGCCGCCGCGTCGGTCGTCGTCCGCTTCTGGGCGCAGCCCCATCCCTCGTTCCCACGCGCCACTGCGGGCAAACCGCGAGAACAGGACCGAGCACAGACCGAGCCAGGCGATGTGCCACCAGATCCAGACCGGGAGTCCGGCGACGACGCGGTCGACGCCCCACAGCGGCCACGGCACTGCGAACGCGACGAGCAGCGCGAACGTCGGTATCCACGCGAGATCGCTCACTGATCGTTGCATGTCAGATGGAAGCCGTTAGGTTCGGTTAAACATTCTGAGGCATCTTTTGGGAGGGGCCGCGCCGCCGCGTCTCGGCGGGAACGGCGGTGTCGGGTGCGATAACTATTTTCGACGACGCGCACAACGACACACGGGCGGGCGGTACCGCCCGATCATCACGATTCACCACTCATGAAAGACACAGAAAAATACCTTATCCACGCCACCATCGCGGCCGACGGCGTCGTCGAGCGGAGCGACGTCGTCGGCGCGGTGTTCGGGCAGACCGAGGGGCTCCTCGGCGAGGAGTTGGACCTCCGCGACCTCCAGGAGTCGTCGCGGGTCGGCCGGATCGACGTCTCCGTCCAGTCGGAGAACGGCCAGTCGTTCGGCGAGGTCACCGTCGCGTCGAGCCTCGACAAGGTCGAGACCGCGATCCTCGCGGCCGCGTTGGAAACGATCGACCGCATCGGCCCCTGTCAGGCCTCCGTGGAGGTAACGAGCATCGAGGACGTGCGGGCGGCGAAGCGCCGCGAAGTCGTCGAGCGCGCGAAGGAGCTCATCGCCGGCGGCTTCCAGGAGACGAACCTCGCGAGCAACGACATCCTCGAGGAGGTCCGCGAGGCCGCGCGCGTCGAGGGCATCGTCGACTACGAGGGCCTCCCGGCCGGCCCCCGCGTCGGCGACTCAGACGCCGTCATCGTCGTCGAGGGGCGCGCGGACGTGCTCACGCTGCTCGAGTGCGGCATCAAGAACGCCGTCGCCGTCGAGGGGACGAACGTCCCCGACGCGGTGGCGGATCTCACCGCCGACCGCACCGTCACCGCCTTCCTCGACGGCGACCGCGGCGGCGAACTCATCCTCCGCGAGCTCGCACAGGTCGGCGACGTCGACTACGTGGCGTTCGCGCCGCCCGGCGAGTCCGTCGAAGACCTCGATCGCAACGCCGTCTTCGAAGCGCTCCGCGGAAAGGTCCCGTACAGCAGCCTCGCCGACGCGCCGAACCTCCGAAAGGCCGCTGCGGACGACGAGGGTCCCGAAACCGACGAGGCCTCGACGAACGGCGGGGCCGCTACCGACGCGACCGGTGAGGACCGACGGGCGCGAGGCGACGACGGCGACTCGGAAGGGGGTCGCGCCAGAGCCGCCGGCGAGGAAGGGACAGGGCTCGACGGCGGCGGATCCGAGGCGTCGGTGTCCGAGGTGTCAGCCCCGTCTGACCCGACGTCCGAGGGCGTCGTCGCCGGGACGACGCGCGCCGAGGCCGAGAGCGGGCTTGTGGAGGCCGTCGAGGAGGCGTCGGCGATCGCCGACGCCGAGTCGGCCGAGAACGCCGAGTCGGCCGAAAGCGACGCGCCAAACGGCGACACGGCCGCATCCGAAACGGTCGAGGAGACGGCCGAATCGGAGGCGACGACCGAAGTGACGGAGACGGCCGAAGAAGGAGCAGTCGAGGAGGGCGACGACGCGCCCGACGACGACGCACCCGACGACGACGAGCCGCGATCCATCGAGGAACACGTGCAGGAGGTCGTCGACTCGGGGAGCGACCGCGCCCGCCTGCTCGGCGACGACCGCGGCGTCCTCGCGGAGGTCGCGGCGGTCGACGCGTTCGACGCGGTCGAAACGGCCGAGAAGGCCCCGCACACTGTCGTCGTCGACGGCCGGATCGACCAGCGCCTGCTCGACGTGGCGGCCCAGCGTGGCGTCAGCGAACTCCTCGGCCGCGAGGTCGGCGAGTTCGTGAAGCGTCCCGTAGGCCCGCGGGTTCTGACCGTCGGCGATCTCCGGGCCGGGAGCTAAGAGCGGTCCTGATCGGCGACGACCACTGCTCCGTTCACCACTCAGACGAGTCCGACGACGCCGAGCAGCGCGAACAGCGCGTCGCCGTACGTCAGCGAGATGAGCAGCCCGGCCGCCATCGGGACGATGAACGGCATCCCCGGCGACACCAGCACGCGGTCCTCGCGCGCGACGACTGCCAGCCCGCCGCGGAGCGTCTCGGCGTCCGTGCCGTACGCTCCGCGGTCGATCTCGGAGAGGAACCGCTCGGCGGCCCATGGGTCGTCGCACGTCGACTGTCGCTTCGCGTCGTCGCCCGCTCCACTCGCAGACCCGCGCTCGACTTCTGCCCCGCCGTCGGTCCGGGGGCCGACATGGGTCCCGCCATCGGTCGGATCGAACGTCTCGCCCACGCTCTCCGGGTCGCGGAGGCGGTCCGGGTCGGCGCGGAGTCCGTCGAGCGTCGCCCCGCGCCAGCGAAGGTACATTCGGAGCGCGTCGAGGTCCAGCCCATTTCGGGTTTCGCCCGCGTCGTCCTCGAACAGTCGCCCGTGGCGCTCCGGCAGCGACTCGGTCGCCACCGGGCGGGCGAAGAACGCGTTCACCGAGAGCTCGCCGCGGCGGAGGTTGAGCGCGGCGAGCCCAAACGGGTACGCGAGCCCGAGGAGGACGGTGTTGGTGAGGATCGTGAGCGAGAACACGCCGATCTGTGTCTCAACCAGCGGGAAGACGACGCCGGCAACCTCGTACGCTGGGAAGGTGGGAAACAGGAGGGCGAGCGCGATCAATGCCTTCGCGTCCGCGCCGCCGAAGGCCCCGACGTACCAGAACGCGTAGCCGAGCGGCGCGACAAAGAGCACGCTGATCGCGGCCTGCACGAGGAACAGCCGCCCCTCGAACCCGGCGAGCGGCCACAGCGACACCGCCTCCCAGACGAGGAGCAGCGCGCCGAACGCGTACAGCGGCGGCCAGATCCGGTTCGGAAGGCGTCGGGTCCGGACGTCCCGTAGCGCCGCCCACGCGAAGACGGGGACGGCGACCAGCCGCAGGAGATCCGGCAGCGTGGCGACCATGTCCCCACGGGCGCCGCGGGCGTAATTAGGCGTTCGGGTTCGGGTATCGCGATCGATAGCGGGCGGGTCCGCGGTCGACCCGACAAGCGACAACGAATCGCCGGCGATTTGTGGACCCGTCTCCGACCGCTCAGTAATGCGCCGTCGCCTCGGGACAAGCCTGCACGCCGGCCTCTTGTTTACTGCCCTCAGCGCGATAGCGTGGGCCACCGGGCAGCCGTTCATCTTCCCGAGCCTCGGGCCCTCCGCGTTCGTACTCGCGTTCGACGCCCGGAACGAGCGCGGACGGAGCGCTCGGATCGTCGGGAGTCACCTCATCGGCGGGGTCGCCGGGCTCGCGGCCTGGTGGCTGATCGCGCCCGGGGTGAGCCTCACCGCGACGCCGGCCGCATTCTCGCCGGCTGGGTTCCGGCTGGCCGCGAGCGCGACCGCCTCGGTCGTGGCGACGAGTTGGGCGATGATCGCGACCGACGCGATTCACGCGCCCGCCTGTGCGACGACACTCATCGTGTCGCTCGGGCTGCTGTCGACCCCGAGGGAGGTGGCGATAATCGTCGTGAGCGTGACCGTGCTCGTTGGCTTTCACGCCGGCGTCGTCGCGCTGCTCACTCGGATCGCGGGCGACGCACACCACCTCTACCGGGCCGAAAGGAGCTGACCGACGCGCACAGCCGTCCCACCGATTCGGTCACTCAGATCGATCAGGCCGCCTGTCGAAGGCGCCGGAGACCGGGTCGGCATCGCGTATCCCGGAATCCGATACGTGTCGCCGCGGAGGTCGATCACGACCGTCTCGGTGCCGAGTCGACGGTCGAGGGCGCCCCCGATCCACGCGCTAATCGATTCTCTTCTCACGGATCGACGCTTCGCACCGAGCGTACAGTCGGGTTGCAAACCCTACCATCCCAAACCAGCGGGACGGTGTCGTGGGACTCCCGCATATTCAGGCGCGGGAGGCTGTCAAAAGGGGTCGCCGTCCGTCACGGCGACGGTCCCGCGTCGCGATGGAGGTATAAGTAGATCAGCACCGGAACGATGGTGAACGCGAGCGTCGCGACTGCCCAGAGCGGTGCGTAGCGGCTCCCGCGCGCCTTCGCGTCGCGGTAGATCCATGCCGCGGCGGCGACGACGATGGCGTACACGATGAGCGTGAGCGGGAGGGACCACGGAAGCGTGATTCCAGAAAGGGGCGTCATGGTACCGTGTTCTTCGGGCGGCGCTTATAACTCGCCCGTGAGGTCGGCGCGCATAACAAAGTCGGGCTCGGCGGCGACGGCCACGCGGTTGGCGCCCGTGTCGCTCACGTGTTCGACGGTCTCGGGAATCAGCACGCGGGTGGCGTCGGCGTCGACCGCGGCCGCGTCAGCGGCGATCGACTCATAAATGGCTCCGGCCGCGTCGACGTCGCGCCACGCGGCGACGCCGTACACGGCGACTCGCTCGGGTGCTTCGCTCTCGTCGTCGCCCGGCCGTTCCGAAACGCGGGTGCGAACCGCGAACGCGGCGAAGTCCTCCGCGTCGGCCACCCCGAGGAGGCGGTCGTCGTCTGCCGCGACCCGGAGCCGTTCGCGGGTGAGCTCGGAGCAGGCCCACGACTCGCCGTCGTCGAGCGCGAGGCCGCGGAGGTGGTCGCGGGCGTCGCTGTCGGTCCAGAGCGCCCACGCCGCGTTGGGGTCGGGGTCGTCGACGGCGCGGAGCGCGGTCGAGTCGCCGCCCGGCTCCGCGGCCGGCTCCGGCCGCGCGAACCGGAACTCGGTCTCCGGTTCGAAGCCGACCGCCCGCGACTGGCCGAGTCCGGCGACGTTCCACGAGAAGACCATGTTCCGGCAGACGGTGGCCCCCTGCTCGCGAGCCCAGTCGAGTGCGGCGGTCGAGAGGGCGGTCCCGACCCCGAAGCCGCGGGCGACCGGATCGACGCGGATCCCCTGCCCCCACGCCTCCCACTCAGTAAGCAGCGCGCCCTGGATGCAGCCGACGACGGCCTCCATCTCGCCGGGGGCGGCCGCGCCGGAACCGTCGCCCTCGACCAAGGTGTCACCCGCCTCGCGGCCGTCGCTCTCCGCGACCGCGTCGCTTCCTTCGATAGCTTCGGGCGGAAGCGTCGCGACGAGAGTGCCGCGGTTCGGGTCGTCAGAAGCGACCCATTCGGGGAACACCCGCGGGAGGTAGTCCTCGTGGCGCTCGCCCCACGTGTCACGCGTGAACGCCGCGACCGCGTCGACGTCGACCGGGCGCGCCTCGCGGACGACAGGCGAGAGCGACGGCTCCTCGTTCGGGTTCGTCATCGCCAGGGCTGCGACTCCTCGGTGAGTTCGCCGGCGAGGTCGCGCCCCATCGCCTCGGCGGGGTCCGACAGGTTCGCCAGCGCCCACATCAGCTTCACCTTCGCGGTGCCCGGGAGGGTGTCGCCCGCCTCGACGACGCCGGCGTCCAGCAGGTCCCGGCCGGTGTCGTACACCCGATCGCAGACGCGGCCGGAAAGGCACTGGCTCGTCATCGCGACGACGGCGCCGTCGTCGACCAGTTCCTCGATCCGCGGGATGAGGTCGGTGTGGACGTGACCGAGGCCGGTTCCCTCGATCACGACGCCGTCCTTCCCGTCGAGGTAGTCCCACGCGGCCGGGTCCATGCCGGGCGTGAACTTCGCGAGTTCGACGTCGCCGTCGAGGTCGGCCGCGACGTCGGCCACCGCGTCCCCGTCGCCGCGCGGGAGCGGGTCGCGCCGCCACTCGATGGCTTCGTCGGCCGCCTCGCCGTCAACGCCGGCCGCGGCCGCCGTCTCGTAGTCGACGACTCCGATCGGGGCGGCACCGACCGTCTCGAAGGCGTCGCGTCGAGAGGTGTGGTTCTTCCGGACGCGGGTACCGCGGTGGAGCGCACAGGCGTCGTCGGAGGGGCTCGCGTGCATGCAGACGAGCGTCTCGGCGTGGTCGGCCTTCGCTGCCTCGACCGCGCACACCGCGTTCATCACGTTGTCGGAGGAGGGTCGGTCGGCGGAGCGCTGGCTCCCGGTGAAGACGACCGGGACGGGCGAGTCGAGCATGAAGGAGAGCGCCGACGCGGAGTACTGCATGGTGTCGGTGCCGTGCATCACGACGACGCCGTCGGCGCCGGCCTCAACTTCCTCGGCTACGGCTTCGGCCAACTCGCGCCAGATGGCCGGCTCCATGTTCTCCGAGAGGATGTTGGCGACGACGCGCCCGCGGTAGTTCGCTCGGCCGGCCAGGTCAGGCACGGCCCGCAGGACGTCCTCGGCGTCGAACTGGGCGGTGACCGCGCCCGTCCGGTAGTCGACCGTCGAGGCGATGGTCCCGCCGGTGGAGATGAGCGATACCGTCGGGAGGTCTTCGTCGAAGGTGATCTCGGAGGCCTCGCCGCCGCCGGCGTCGGCCCCGTCGTCAACGTCGCGGGCGCCCGATTCGAGCACCTCGACGTCGGCCGCGTCGCGGTCGACGCCGACGTTGTACCCCCCGTCGAGCTTGACGACGAGGTGGTCGCGAGTCGTCGAGGGGAGCAGTACGCCCTCGTTCGTGACGTCCCCGCGTTCGACGCGGACGCGATCTCCCGGTTGCATACCCCCCGCTTCCCCTGCGGCGGACTTGAATCCAACCGTTCGGGCGCGCCGACCTCAGAGGGACCCGACGGAAACCGATCCGCCGAGTTGTTGGTAACACACCGCACAGCCTAACTAGTTCATAGAATCGCTACCCCACTTCCCACGGCAATAGATGGATAGAGATCGAGACCTGACGTGAGGGGCCGGTCGCTGACCGCTCACGGATCGACGCTTCGCAGGCCGGTACGCATTTGAAGCGGCGCGCGAACCGTGAGCGCATGAACCGCGATGAGTTCGCCGCCAGCATCGACCACACCGTCCTCGGTCCGGAAACGACGTGGAGCGACGTCGAGACCGTCCTCGCCGAGGCGGCCGAACACGGTATGAACGCCTGTATTCCGCCCTGCTACGTTGCGGAGGCGATCGACAGCGACGACGTGCCGTCCACCGTCGCGACCGTCGTGGGATTCCCGCACGGCCAGCACGCGCCGAAGGCGAAGCGCGACGAAGCGGTCCGCGCGTGGGACCACGGCGCCGACGAGGTCGACCTCGTGATCAACGTCGGCCGCCTGAAGGCCGGCGAGGACGACGTGGTCGCCGCCGAGATCTCAGACGTCGTCGCCGCGGTACCGATCCCGGTGAAGGTGATCATCGAGACTGCGCTCCTGACGGACGACGAGAAGCACCGCGCCTGTGCGGCCGCCGTCGACGCCGACGCCGACATGGTGAAGACCTCCACCGGGTTCGCCGACGGCGGCGCCACGGTCCCCGACGTGGAACTGATGAGCGAGTATCTCCCGGTGAAGGCCTCCGGCGGCGTCGGTTCCTACGAGGAGGCGACCGCGATGCTCGAGGCGGGCGCGGAGCGGATCGGCGCGTCCTCAGGTGTCGCCATCGTCGAGGGACACCCCGAGTAGCGGGCGGGCGACGCGTTCCGTGATCCAAGCCGTCCACACCCGGGTGCAACCCGTATCGTCCTAGCCCGTCCGCTCGACTCGTACCGACCCGATTGGTCCTTATTGCCCGCCTCCCGTTCCCTCACCGTGAGAACGCGGTCGTGAGGATTTATATACAGACCATGTAGCGGGAGGTATGAGCCATTCGAGCGGATCACCGCGTCTGGACCTCGACACGGCATTCAAGGCGTTCGGTGCGGTCGGAATTGTCATCTCGCTCGTGTTAATCGTCGGCGTGTTCGCCCTGACGAACCCGTTCGGCGAGTACGTCCGCACCTCGCCGGCGGTGTACGGAACCATGCTGTCCTTCGGCCTGCTCGTCGCCGTGGGCTACGCGGCCTACGCGCTGCGCCGCCGTCGCACCGTCCCTCAACGGCACCGTCGCTGAGCGACCGCGCTTCCTGCGGACCGTTCGATCGACACTATCAGGGAGGTCACCGGCAGGTCGGGCATTCTTTCGAAGCCGACTCTGATACTCGATGAGTCGAGAGACGGAGCCGAGAGCGGCGAGCAGACGGGTTACGCCGTCCGCGGCGGCGGCACGAGGAAGACGTTGCCCGTCGCGCGGACGACCACGTCCTCGGAGACGCTCCCGAGCAACAGTCGGCGCAGTCGGCTGCGGCCGCGGGAGCCGAGCAGCAGCGTGCTCGGGTCGTGCTCCGCCTCGGCGGCGAGGATCTCGTCGGCGGGGTCGCCGCGGCGGATCTCCGTGCGGGCGTCGAGGTCGAGTTCGTCGAGCCGTTCGACGAGGTCGTCGAGGCGCGCCTGCGGGTCGTCGCCGCCGGTCGTGTCGTCCTTCGGCGATTCGACGTGGACCAGCGTGACCTCCTCCGTCGCGTGTCGGAGGTACTCGAACGACCGGAACGCCCGCTCGGCGTTCTCGGAGAAGTCCGTCGCGAACAGCGTCCGCTTGAACAGATGTCGGCGAACCGGCTCGGGTTCGGTGACGCCGCGCTCGATGCGGTCGACGAGAAGCGGGACGACCGTCGTGCGAGCGAGGTTGCGCGCCGTCGACCCGATAACTCTGTTCTCCAGCGGGCTCTTCCCGCGCGACCCGACCAGCACCATGTCGGCCCCGACGGCGCCAGCGATCCCGTTGATCCGCCGGTGTGGCGTCCCGCGGACGACGTGCGTCTCGACGTCGAACCCGGCGGCCTCGACCGTCGAGCGGTAGCGACGAAGCGCCTGCTTCCGACGCTTCTCGAACCCCATGCCGGGCATCCCCGAGTGGACGTTCGAGGGAACGACCGTCACGAGGTGCACCTGGTCGACGCCGATCCGGCCGAGGCAGTGCAGTCCGGTCTCGGACTCGATCATCGACTTGCTCGCCGTCGAGAGGTCGGTCGCGATCACCGCCGACTTCCCCGTCATCGCGGCCACCGGGACCGAGCCGTCACGAGGCGGCTAGCAATATTTTTCATATTGTACAATACCGGAGGTCGCAGCATAAATCACCCGGTGGAACGGACCTGCCCCGGGAGAGCGTCGCGAGGAGACCAGTGTCCGAGACGCTTCCGATCCGCCGCGAGTCCGGAGGTATAACCGACCGCGAATCGAACGCGGACGCATGACCGACGACACGATAGCAGCGGCCGCCGAGGAGTTCCTCACCGAGACCGAGTCAGCACTGGACGACTACGATCAGGGGTACGCCGACGCCGACGCGACCCTCACCGTGGTGCGCACGCACATCGACGAACTGGCCGCAGCGGTCGACGAGGCGGACGGGTCGGAAGCGGACGAGTCGTAAGGAGACGAGAACAGAACGACGGGAACCGAACGACGGGCAGCGAGCGGACCCGAAGCTACGGACGCGCGCCGATCAGTTCCCGGACGCGGGCCACGTGTTCCCCGAAGGCGGGGTCGTCACGCTCGCGGGGACGAGCGACGTCGACGTCGACTACCTCGGCGACGCGGCCCGGTTCGGCGGCCATCACGACGATACGGTCGGCGAGCGTCACCGCCTCCGCAACGTCGTGGGTGACGAACAGGACCGTCTTCCCGGTCGACGCCCAGACGTCGAGCAGTTCGCGCTGGAGCATCTCTCGCGTCTGGGCGTCGACCGCGCCGAACGGCTCGTCCATCAGCAGCAGCGACGGGTCCACGGCGAGCGCGCGTGCGATGGCGACGCGCTGTTTCATACCGCCGGAGAGGGACTTCGGATACGTTTCCCGGAACTCAGAGAGCCCGACGAGGTCGAGCATGGCGTCGATCCGCCGCACGCGTTCGGCTTCGGGGCGGTCGGTCCGTTCGAGGCCGAAGCCGACGTTCTCCTCGACCGTGAGCCACGGGAACAGGTGGTACTCCTGAAAGACGACCCCCATGTCCGTTGTCGGACCGGTAATCGGCGTGCCGCCGAGTCGGACCGCGCCGTCGGTGGCCTCGGTGAGTCCGGCGATGATCCGGAAGAGGGTCGTCTTCCCGCAGCCGGACGGCCCGACGAGACAGACGAACTCGCCCTCTTCAGCCGCGAAGGAGACGTCGTCGAGCGCACGAACCGGGTCGCCCTCGCCCGTGTACGTCTTCCCGACGCCGTCGACCTCGACGCCCGAGACGCCGTCAGCCGGAAGGACTTCGGCCGCGTCCCCGGCGGACGCGGTCCGCTCCCCGTCGGATGCCGGGTCCTCGCTCGCTGACTCGTCGGCGGCCGCTTCGTCGGTCATCGGGTCCTCGTTCACGCTCGCCACACTAACACTCTCCGTTGGACCACGCGGAACGCCACGTCGACGAGGAGGTACATCAGGCTCAACACGAGGATGTACGCGATCACTTTGTCGACGAGGAGGTTGTTGCTCGCGCGCAGTATCTCGCGGCCGACGCCCGGCACGCCGAAGATCTCGGAGGCGACCACGAGCATCCAGCAGCGGCCGAGTCCGGTTCGAATCCCCGTCAGAATGCCCGGCAACGACGCCGGAAGGACGACCGAGCGCACCATGTCGAGGTCGCCGCGCACGCCGAGCGTGCGACCCACGTCCAGCAGGTCGGCCGAGACGCCCTCGACGGCCCCGTACGACGCGTAGTAGTTGATCCAGAACGCGCCGACGGCGATGATGAACGCCGCGCCGGCGTCGTTGATCCCGAACCACGCAATCGCGAAGCCGATCAGCGCGAGCGGCGGGACCGGCCGGAGCGTCCGGACGAGCGGGGCGGTCACGTCATCGAGGAAGCCGCTCCAGGAGAACGCGACGCCGGCGGCCACGCCGAGCCCCGTGCCGACGATCGTGCCGGGGACCCAGTGGCGGATACTCGACCACAGGGCGGTCGTCATCGTCCCGGAGGCGAGCTCCGCCGCGAACGCGTCGGCGACCGCCACGGGCGACGGCAGAACGTACGACGGCTGCGTGAGCGAGGCCACGTACCAGAGGAGCACGAACCCGGCGATACCGACGGCGCTGCGGCCGAGCCGCCGGGGATCCTCCGGGACGAGGCCGGTTCGCAGTTCGCTCGCGTCGAACCGATCGCCAACGTCGGTCGACATCAGAGCGACTCGTACACCTCGAAGTCGAAGATCGCCTCGTTCGAGAGCTGTTCGTCGATCTGTCCGTTGCTCGCCGCGAACTCCGAGAACACGGGGGTCGCCTCAGCGATCGCGTTGGGGTCGGTGACGAAGTTCGACAGCGGCGAGTCGAGCGCCGTCCGGGCGCGGTCGGCCGGCATGCCGATCCCCGACTCAACGTGTCCGGCGGTCGCGTCCGGGCTCTCGCCGATGAACTCGGTGGCGCGGCGGTGCTGTTCGAGGAACTGCGCGGCGAGCGGCGAGTCGCGGACCGCGTCGCTCATCAGGGTAACCGCCGCGGGCTGGCCGGGGAGGATCTCCGCGGCCGTCCGGAGCATCGTGACGGACGATCCCTCCTCGGCGGCGATCGTCGGCACCGGCTCCATGATCGAGGTACCGTCGATCTCGTCGTTGGCGATCGCCTGCCAGACGGCGCTGGCGCCGTTGATCTCGATGATCTCGACGGCGTCGTTCGAGGCCGGGTCGACGCCGGTCTCCTGCAGCCAGTAGCGGAGCAGCACGTCGGGGACGCTCCCCTGCGGGAAGGTGCCGAAGCGGAACGGGCGCCCGTTCTCTTCGGCCCACGTCGCGAACGCGTCGCCGCCCTCGGCCTCGAACGTCTCGTGGAACGACTCCTCGGCCATGATCCCCATCGGCTCGCGGATGTTCGCCGCCGTCACCTGCGCGGAGATCCCCCGGTCGATGACGATCATCGCCGGCACGATACCGAACATCGCGACGTCGATGTCGCCGCCGCCGAACGCCTGAACGATCGCCGGGCCGTCGGTGAACTCCTGCCCGGTGACCTCGGCGTCGATCTCGGAGAAATACTCCTCGCCCTCCATCACGTACCACTGGAGGTCCGGGTAGATCGGCATGTGCGCGACCGTCAGTTCGTCGAGTCCGCCGCCGCTGCCGCCGAGGCATCCCGCGAGGCCGAGCGTGGCGGAACCGCCCGCGGCCGCGAGGAATGACCGGCGAGTCGTCGAGGAAACCGTCTCGTACATACTAACGCAACGGTTTCTGGGGTAAACACCCTCGCGCCACCAGCAACGACGGCGCGTTCCGGTGACGGGCGACAGGACGTTCATGGCTCGATCGCACGCTCGGGAGGCCCCTGCGGGGGAGTCCGACCGATCGCCGCCAGTCACAGGACGACGCAATACTTGCGATCGCCGATCGAAACCTATTCGCCGTCGTTTATTTGCCCGCCCGTTAACGGTGCGGTATGGTCTCGGATATCTTCGACCCCGACGCGTGGGAGCCGGTCACGGACGAGTTCGACGACGTCACCTACCACCGCGGCGTCGACGTGCCGGTCGTCCGTATCGCGTTCGACCGGCCCGAGGTCCGGAACGCGTTCCGACCGGGCACCGTCGACGAGCTGTACGCCGCGCTCGACCACGCCCGGAAGCAGGCGGACGTCGGCTGCGTGCTGCTGACGGGCAACGGCCCCTCCGAGAAAGACGGCGGCTGGGCGTTCTGTTCCGGCGGCGACCAGTCGGTTCGGGGCGGTTCCGGCTACGAGTACCGCGACGACGACGAGGCGGGCGACGAGGACGACCCGCTCGTCAAGGAGGCCCGCGCCGGCCGGCTCCACATCCTCGAAGTCCAGCGGCTGATCCGGTTCATGCCCAAGCCCGTCGTCGCGGTCGTCCCCGGCTGGGCGGTCGGCGGGGGCCACTCGCTCCACGTCGTCTGCGACATGACGCTCGCCAGCGACGAGCACGCGAAGTTCCTCCAGACCGACCCCGACGTGGCCTCCTTCGACGGCGGGTTCGGCTCGGCGTACCTCGCGAAACAGATCGGCCAGAAGAAGGCCCGCGAGGTGTTCTTCCGCGGGAAGACCTACTCCGCCGAGGAGGCCGCGGACATGGGGATGGTCAACGAGGCGGTCCCGCACGAGGAGTTGGAGGAGGTGGCGCTGGAGTGGGCCGACGAGATGACGAAGAAGTCGCCGACCGCGATGCGCATGCTGAAGTACGCGTTCAACATGGCCGACGACGGGCTGGTCGGCCAGCAGGTGTTCGCGGGCGAGGCGACCCGCTTGGCGTACATGACCGACGAGGCGCAGGAGGGCCGCGACGCCTTCTTGGAGAAGCGCGACCCCGAGTTCCGCGACTACCCGTGGCATTACTGAGGGGCGCCGCAACTCGCTCGAGGTCGGCACGGGTGGTGGCCCCGGCGAACGCGTATCGACGCGGCGCGCCGCCGGGCGTTATCGAACGTCGATTCCAGTTCACCAAC
Organism: Halorubrum wangae; assembly: GCF_051194135.1. Classification (NCBI taxonomy): domain Archaea; kingdom Methanobacteriati; phylum Methanobacteriota; class Halobacteria; order Halobacteriales; family Haloferacaceae; genus Halorubrum; species Halorubrum wangae. The sequence continues at coordinate 399,241 of NZ_JBLZNH010000004.1, forward strand.
ACTTAGACCCGCGGAGCATCTGCCCAGAGACATGGTCTTGGAACCGACGGGGCTGGGGTGGTCTCTGAAAGGCCGGATCGCTCTCGGCGTCTGGGGGCTCGCCGTCCTCGCCGTCCTCAGTTTCGCTTTCGACGTGTTAGGCATAACGGGCGTGGAGCTGGCCGTGGTCGGCGTCGTCGTCGCCGCGGGGTCGTTCTACGGGATATTTATGCCGCTCTGGCGGCGCCTCCCGGAGGACGCGAGACGGAGTTGACCGCGCGGCGACCGAAGCGTGCCCGCGGAGCCGGAAGGCCGGGGACGAAACAGGCGTCCGCCGCGGCCGTTTATAAGCGTGAAGCGCCCAGCGGAACGCATGGAAAAGGTGAGCCTCGCAGACGCGTTCGCGTCCATCGACGAGTCTTGGAACCCCCACCTCGCCGGGGAGCTGAACGGACAGGCCGTGAAGCTCGCGAAGGCCGAGGACGAGTTCGTCTGGCACAGCCACGCCGACGCCGACGAGCTGTTCCTCGTCACGGCGGGGCGGCTCCGGATCGAGTTCCGGGACGACGACGACGCGGTGTTGGACGCCGGGGAACTGATCGTCGTCCCCCGCGACACCGAGCACCGCCCGGTCGCCGAGCCGGAGGCGGAGATTCTGCTGTTCGAGCCGGCCGGCACACGGAACACGGGCGACGTGGAGAACGAACTGACGCGCGAGGAGTTGGAGCGCGTCGACGGCTGACGCGGACGCGACTACTCCTCGGGCAGCCACGCCGGTCGGGTCACCGTCGCGTTCCCGAAGTCGGTGACTTCGTACGTCGTCCGCCGGGAGAATCCGTCGTTCCCTCTCGTGACGTTGTACGCCGCGATGTACCCTGCCTCGGTGACGACGACGTGCCCGGTCGCGTTGTCCGCCGGGACGCCGACGGGGTCCTCGATGCCGGTCACGTTGTACCTGACGGCGGTTCGCCCCTCCACCGTGACCGTCTCGGTCGCGTCGAGGTCGAGCTCCGTCAGCGGTCGCCTGACCCCCTCTTGCGAGGCCACGCCGGCCGGCGTCCAGCGCTCGTCGGGGTTCCGGGTCAGCTCTCCCGTCGCCGGATCGTACTCGAACGCGCCCTCGGCGCTGAAGTAGTAACGCATGGGACCGCCGAACTGGGTGTCAGACCACCGCACCGAGACGGTGCCGTTCTCGGCGTCGAACGTCCGCACCACCGTGCGGTTGCCGTCCTCGTCGACGATGGCCAGCCGACTGCGACGGGAGGTGTTGTGCAGCGTCTCCTCGTGCGTTCGCAGCGCGACGGAGAGGTCCGCGATCCCGTCCTGTGACCACCCGGACGGGTACGAGAAGTCGTCCACCGTCGAGTCCGGCCCCGACGCCTGTCCGTCGGTGACGGGCAGGGCCGTACAGCCGGCCGAGAGGACGAGCGCGACCAGTGCCATGGCTCGGAGGGAGCGTCGAAGCGGGAGGGCCATGCCGAACAGTGACCGGCCTCGGGTGAAGACGTTTGTGGGCACTCCGCGGCGGGTCGCGGGTCGCGGCCCGCCCGCCTCAGTGGAACCCGCGGTCGACGTCGTCCTCGTCGATGAGGTCCTCCAGCTCCGACGAGAGGAGCGCCTCGGCCTCGTCGAAGGTGTCTGAGAGCTCGTCGAGCTCGTCGGGGCGCCCGTCGAACCGGTAGTCCATCGGGCCGAACGCGGGTGAGTCGACCGCCTCCATCACGTCCTCGAACAAGTGGTCCGGGCTCGTCGGCGCCTCCGCGTGGACCTTCAGCGTCTCGCGCAGCCGCGTCGCGACGTCCGTCGCCGCCGCCTCGTCCTCGGGCACCGATTGCACCGCGAACCGACCGGGTGACTCCTCGTTCGGGAGGAGGGAGTCGAGTTCGTCGTCGACCTTGCGGGCCACTCTCGCGCCGACGCCGCGGAGGTCACGGGGGTTCTTCGCGTACGTCTTGAGGTGGTAGACGCCGACGTTCGGGTGGCCGAAGTAGAGGTCCTCGCCGAGGCCTTCGCGTCGGGAGCCGGCGACGGCCCGCCAGCCGTCCGGGTCGGTCGAGTCGCTCGCGACGTCGGCGAGGATGTCGTCCCAGTCTCGTACGCGCATGTCGGCGTATCCTTATAAGTGAACGCGCATGAGCGTGTCGGTCGCTGACGCGGGTCTCACTCGCGCGTGCGCCGGTATCCCAGCCGCGCGAGCAGCGCCGTCCCGGCCGCGAGGAAGACGAGCGAGACCGGCGTGACGCTGCCGACCGCGACGTCGACGACGCCCCACAGCACGAGCCCGGCGTACAGGGCGACACGGAACCGGTCCGTGTCGAACCCCTCGACCGCCGCGCCCCAGACGACGATGGCCGCGATGTAGCCGTTGACCACGACGTCGCCGAGAGCGGTGAGCCCCTGCGTCTCCAGTCGGGCGTAGCCGCTGACCGCGGACAGCACCGCCAGCGAGAGGACGAAGACGACGACCGCGGGGCGCCCGTAGCGGGAGAGGGTCGAGTCGGTCATGGAGTCACGTCGCGACCGCAGTCGCAAGTCGATTTCGGGTCGGGTCGGACGGCCTCGACGGGAGAGCGGACGATCCACCGACAGCGTTTTTCGAGCCCGTCGCGGATGTCGGCCGTGAACGTTCGGGGGCCGATCCTCTCCGTCGGAGAGTCGCGGACGGTGTCGACGTCGTACGGAGATCGCGATCTCCGCGAGCTCCGGGTCCGGCCCGAGCGCGGCGCGGGCGACCCCGTCGACGTGACGCTGTGGGGAAAGTGGGCGGAGACCGCCGAACACGCCGAGACGGGCATGGAACTGCTCGTCACCGACGCAGAGGAGGACGAGTTCGGCGGCGAGACGGGGTACGCGACCACCGGGGAGTCGTGGGTCGTGCTCGAGCCAGACTTCCTCGTCGACGTGACCGGAATCCGCTCGTGGGTGCAGTGCCCGCGGATGTACTATTTAAACAAGCTGTCTGGAATCCCGCTCAACTACCCCGTCGTCAAGGGGACGGTCGTCCACGAGGTGTTCGGCGACCTGCTCCGCGGGATGGACCTGGAGGACTCGGTCGCGGACCGCGTCGAGGAGGCCGGCCTCGAACTCGGGCTGCTGGGCTACGAACCCGAGGAGGTCGCAGACGAGGTGCGCCGCAACGCGGCGGCTATCGAGGGGTGGCTCGCGCAGGGCACACTCTCCGACGCGGACACGTGGCGGTCGGAGTTCACCCTTATCTCGCCGACGTTTGGCTTGAAAGGGCGCGCCGACGCGCTCCGGCGCGGCACCCCCGTCGAACTGAAGACGGGCAAGAACACCAAGCGGGAGCCGCGCTTCCACGACAAGATCCAGGCGGCCTGCTACGCGCTGATGCTCGACGAGCGCGGCGTCGACCCCGACATCGGAACGCTGCTGTACACGAAGAACACCGCCCTGGACCGCAACGAGGAGAGCGGTGACTTGGCGCCCGCGAAGGAGTTCTCGGTGGGGCGGGGCCTGCTGGAGTTCGTCGTCCGCGAGCGCAACGCCCTCGCGGCGATGGAGTGGCGCGCGCTCAACGACCCCGGCGAGCGCCCCACCGTGCCCACGGGGTACGAGGCCGACGCGAAGTGCCAGTACTGCTTCGAGCAGGATACCTGTATGGTCGTCTCCGGCCGTCTCGATCAGGAGTCGAAGGCCGGCTCGGTCGGGACCCCCGTCCCCGACGAGGAGCGCGAGTACTTCGACCGTTTTTATAAGGCGCTGGAGGAAGAGCGCCGCGAGACCCACGCCGAGTACCGGAAACTGTGGGAGCAGACCCCCGAGGAGCGCGCCGCGGACGACCGCGCGCTGATCGACCTCGAACCGGTCTCACAGACCGAGATCGACGACGCCCGGTGGCGGCTCCGCGCCCGGAAGCACGACGACGCCGTCTCCAAGCTCCGCGAGGGAGACGTGGCGCTCGCCAGCGACGGCGACCCGATAGGCGGGCACGCCGAACTCGGCCGCATCGTCGAACTCGGCGACGAGGTCGTCGTCGTCGAGACCGACGAGCCCGTCGAACTGCGGCGGCTCGACGTTTACCCCTCGGAGATATCCGTCGACCGGTCGCTCACCGCCCTCCACGACGCGATCTTAAAAGGGAGCGATCGGCGGAAGGACGTGCTGTTCGGACGACGCGAGCCGAAGTTCCGGACGGAGAGCGAGCGTCCCGCCGACGCTCCCGACGCCTACATCGACAACAACGCGTCGCAGAACGAGGCCGTCGAACTCGCCGTCGACGCCGAGGACTGCGCGCTGATCCACGGCCCGCCGGGCACCGGGAAGACGTACACCATCGCCCGGACGATCCGCGCGCTCGTCGAGGAGGGGAACCGGGTGCTGCTCTCGGCGTTCACCAACCGCGCGGTCGACAACGCCCTCGAGGCGCTCCGCGACCAGGGGTTCGACGACGTGCTTCGCGTGGGGAGCGAGACGGGCGTCCGCGACGACATGCAAGACGTGCGGCTCGTCCAGCGCGGCGACCCGAACGAGAAGGCCGCCGAGCTACGGGACGCGCCCGTCGTCGCCGCCACCACCGCGGCCTGCGGCTCCCGCGTCGTGCGCGAGTGCGAGTTCGACGTGGCGCTCGTCGACGAGGCCTCGCAGCTCACGGAGCCGGGGACGCACGCCGCGATCAACCTCGCGGACCGGTTCGTCCTCGTCGGCGACCACGAGCAGTTGCCGCCCGTCGTCCGCGCCGAGAACGACCTTCGGACCTCCCTCTTCCAGCGGCTCATCGAGACCTATCCCGACGCGAGCGTCATGCTCGACCGGCAGTACCGCATGAGCCAGCGCATCCAAGCGTTCGCCTCCGCGGAGTTCTACGACGGCGCGCTCCGGCCGGCCACGCCCGAGGTGGCGGGACAGACACTCCGCGACCTCGGCGTCGACCCCGACGACCTCCCCGACGGGCTTGCCGACGGCGTCAACTTCGTCGATCCGGACGGGAGCCGCGACGGCAACCGGAACGTCCGGGAGGCCGAGCGCGTCGCCGAGGTCGTCGACGCCTACCTCGCGGCGGGCGTCGACCCGGACGACGTGGGCGTCATCGCCCCCTTCCGTGCACAGGTCGCAGAGATCGGTCGACGGACCCCGGTGACGGTCGACACCGTCGACCGCTTCCAGGGCTCCTCGAAGGAGGTTATCGTGTTCTCGCTCGTCGCGACCGGCGACCTCGACGGACCGATTTTCGACGACCACCGCCGGATGAACGTCGCGCTCACGCGGGCGAAAAAGCAGTTGACCCTCGTCGGCGACGCCGAGGCGCTCGGCTCGGAACCGTTCTACGAGCGCATGCTGAACTGGGCGCAGCGATAGGAGAGACCGGCTCTGTTGAAACCCTCAGTCGCGGATAGTTTGTTGAAAAGCGTGCTGAATAGAGCGCGCGAATCGGTCAAGTCCGTTGGGTCAAACGAGCGCAGAGGGATTACTCAAGTTCTTGCTCAGAAGTTGGGATCAAACTGTCGGGTCGATGCCGGAAGTTCGACTGCTGAAGAGATTTTTCGCTGTCAGACTGGGGTCATTATGTTCTTCTTGTTCGCCAATCATGGACATTGAGTAGGCCGGTTTGTGTTTGAGAGCACGCATCAGCCGGATGAGTGGGCCACCTGGTCGAATCGTGGCCCGCTCCGAGTGGAGCGTGAACCAATCTCACTTGATATACCTTTCTGACAATCGGACGCTTTTGAAGCGGCTAATCTCCCCATCCGGTGGTCAGAGCCCTCCGTCCGGTAGTTCGTCGGAATGGTTGTGGATCAGTTCCAGCAACGGACGGATTTCATCGAAGCGCGGTCCTTTTCGCACCTCGTTCATCTCCCTGTTCCATCTGATGAATCCCGCGTCTTCCATCTTCGGGAGGTGCACGTGGGTCATCTGCACCCTGAGGGTTTCCAAATCCCCATCCTCTACTGTGGCTTCGACCGGAGTCTGTGTATCGTCGTCATCCTGTGGATTGTGTTCCAGAAGCGCGATCAGTAGTCTGCGACGATAATGGTTCGCAAGGATGTCAAGAGTGACATCAAGTGGCCGCTGATTAGTTCCCGGACTCGTCATATCGTCCCTACTAGAGATAGGTACGGCACCAGAACAAAAAATTAGAGCCTTACGAGTCAACCCAGCTGTACCTGTCACCGTTTTCGAGCAGTTCCCTGAAGATGGTCGCGTAGGCTTTGCGAAGGTGTTCGTGGAACGCCTGCTTCGAAATTCCCATACGGTCGGCTAGCTCCTCACCTGTACTCATACGCGGTTGCTCGTAGTAGCCCCCGAAGTATGCCAACCGTAGTGCCGTCTGTTGACGACCTGTCAGCTGGTCTTCGATGAGGGGGCGCAGGATACTTGTCGTGCGGATTTCTTGCAATGAGACGAGTTCGAGGTCGGGAAAAAGGTCGTGAACGGTCTCTTCGACTTCGTCGATATTTATGTCGGGTCGAAAGTCCGCGACTATGTGGACACCTTGCTCATCGTAGACCGCCGATTTGGTTTCTCCATCGAATTCATTGAATGCTGAGAATAACGACCGGGACGACCCGTGTACCTCAAATCGGTGAGTGTTGCCCACAGTGCTCAACAGTCGTGCATCCAAGGTTGTCGGAAACTCTACTACCGTTTCAGCTATATTCGTCTGAGAGCCTCCAGTGACCGTCCAATACTGGAGATGTGTATCGTCGGGCAATTGCACGATAGAGTCCACGACAATCGTTAATTCCTCTTCGAATTGTTCCCGAAACGGCTCTGCGAGGGCCTCGGAACGAAACTCGAATCTGAGGCGCGGTTGTCGCTGAAGGTGTTCCTCACTTACGTCGGATTGCCCTGCTGACTCCGGTGGACTCCCCGATGTCATTATGCGACAGTACGTGATGGAAGTACATTCAATCTTTCCACCCGGTCCCTTCACAGGGAAGGACATGGGGGTTAACCAATACGGCCTCTGTATGTGTCACGCCACACCTATCAAATTCTGAGAGTTTCAACAGAGCCGAGAGACCGACTTTCGGGGGAACGCCTTCAGAGCCCGTCGACCGCGTCCAGCGCGGCCTCGATATCGGGGACGTCGAACCACTCCCGGCCGGTGTAGGCGTTCGTGCCGGCCGCGTACAGCGCCGAGACCGCGTCGACGACCACCGAGGGGAGCGGGTCGGGGTCGCGCTCGCAGAGTTCGCGCCAGTCGTCGATCTCGCGGCCCGCGACCGCCGTCTTCGCCTCCTTCACGGCGTCGACCCACTCGGGGTCGTTCGCCCGATACCACTGCCGGACGACCTCCTTCGAGATCCCTCGCCCGTCGTACGAGAAGCGGTTCTCGTCGAACGTGCCGACCACGTCGGCGACGCGCAGTTCGCCCTCGGCGTACAGGCACTCGATCTTCCCGTCCTCGTGGGCGAAGCCGGCGGCCTCGGCGCGCTCGGTGACGACGCGGTTCACGTCCAGCGCGAGCGATTCGAGGGCGTCGATGTCAGCGGCGCCCGCGATCCGGTCTGCTTCTTCCCGGGTCAGGTAGCGATCCTGCTCCTCGTACTTCGTGGAGAACTCCACGACCGGCTGCGGGAGGTCCACGGGCTCGTCCGGCCACTCGTCGGCGTCGATAGCGGGGTCCGCATCGAGGCCGAAGTCGGTGGGGACGGTGCGTCGGCGCAGGCTGGACCCGATCGGGACGCGGTTCCGAAAGACGACCTCCAGCGGGACGAGGTAGTGCTCCCCGCCCGCGGCGTGGAAGGCGTCGTAGTCGTAGTCGGCCTCCGGCCCGTCGTACGGGAGGTCGGGGACCTGCGTCAGGTCGATGGCCATCTCCGTCGGTGGGGCGGTGGCGTCGGCGAGGGGGACGGGGTCGGGTTCGCTCTCGCCGGCCGCTCCCGACTCGCTCCCGGCCTCGTCACCCGTCTCGCCCGGGTCGACGACGCCGCGGTAGTGGGTCGGGACGCCTTCGGCCTCCAACAGCTCGAAGTTGAACGCGCCCATCGTGCAGAGGCTCGCGCCCTTCCGCGGGATGGCGTCGGGCATCTGCCCCCAGTCGAACACCGAGTACGCGTCCGTGAAGACGAACCGACCGCGGCCGAGGGAGTCGGCGGTCGCGGGCTCGTCGACGCGGAACTCCTTGACGCTCGTCATACCTCACCCGGCGACCGCCTCCCCCATGAATCTTTCACTTACGTGGTCACCTGTTCGCTCTGACGCGGATGATGATCCACGAATGTGGAGTACGACCGACGCCGGGAGCCCCCGTACGACCGCATCGAAAGGACCACACTTGTCGCGGGCGCATCGCCGTCCATGCACGAGGCGCGCGAGGTCGTCGTCCTCCGGTACGGCCACCGACCGGGACGCGACGACCGCATGACGACGCACGTGGGGCTCACGGCCCGGGCGCTGGGGGCGGACCGCGTGGTCTTCCCCGACAACGCCGGCCAGTCCGCGGAGACGGTCCGGGACATCACCGACCGGTTCGGCGGCCCGTTCGCGGTCGAACTCCGGGAGGACCAGAAGGCCATCGTCAGAGACTGGGAGGGCGTCGTGGTCCACCTGACGATGTACGGCGAACGGGTACAGGACGTCGAGGAAGCGATCCGCGAGGCCGTCGGGCTGAACGACGGGGACGAGGGGCCGGCGACACCCCGCGACCTCCTCATCGTCGTCGGCGGTGAGAAGGTGCCGTGGGCGCTGTACGAGCGCGCGGACTTCAACGTGGGCGTGACGAATCAGCCGCACTCGGAGGTCGCCGGGCTCGCGGTGTTCCTCGACCGGCTGTTCGAGGGTGCGGAGCTGGATCGGGAGTGGGCCGACGCCGACCGCGAGGTGATCCCAGAATCCACCGGGAAGACCGTCGTCGACGCCGACGAGGCGGACGCGGAGTCGGGCTGAGGCCGCCCCCGGTCAGTCCTCGTCGTGCGGTTCCCACCCGTCCGCGCCGTCGACGAGCTCGGGCGCCCCGCTGAGGATGCCGCGCAGCCCCGACATCGGCTCGCCGACCGTGACGCCGTCCGAGGTGATACGGAACTCCCGGATCGTCCGCTCGAAGTCGCTCGTCCGCTTTTTCAGCACGCCGATCGCCTTCCGCATCTCGCCTTGTACCTCCAAGTGTCGGAGGAACACGATGTTGTCGGCGAGGTAGCTGATGTTCTCGACGGTCGCCTGGAAGTCGCCGGTGATGTTCCGCGTCTCGTCGATGAACACCGCTGTCACGCCCATGTTCTTGAGATACCGGCCCAGCGCGTGGAGCTGTTGGAGCATCATTCCGTCTTCGCCGCGGAGCGTCAGTCGGTACCCCGCGATGCCGTCGACCATCACGAGGTCGGCGTCGCGCTCTTCGACTTCGGTCCGGACCATCCGGGCGAACTCCTGTGGCGACCGTTCGAGCGCTTCCACTTCGATCACATCGAGCGTCCCGCGCTCCATCATCTCGTCGACCGGGATGCCGACGGCTCGGGACCGCGTGAGGAACGTCTGCCGGTTCTCCTCGAACAGGTAGATAACCGAGCGCTCCCCGCGTTCGGCAGCCTCCTTCATGAACTGCGTGCTCAGCGTCGTCTTCCCGACGCCGGTCGGACCGCTGATGATGCTGACCGTTCCGCGTTCGAGTCCGCCGTGGAGTAAGTCGTCAAGCCCCTCGATCCCCGACGACAGCTGTTTGGAGGTGAACTCGCCGGTGTAGTTCCCGGGTTGGAGCGCCGGGAACACCTCGATCCCCTCGCCGGTCACGCGGTAGGCGTGCTCTCCTCTCTGCGTCGACGAGCCGCGGAACTTCGGCACCTCGACCGTCTTCCCGTACTCCTTGACTCCGAGCCGGATCGTCCCGTCCGTGATGAACTCCAAGTCGTCGGTCGGTAGCGAGTCGGTGTTCTGGACGGTGAAGACCACGGTCGCGCTCTCGTCTTTCAGGAACCGCATGAACCCGACTACCTGCTTTCGGAACTGGTAGTCGTCGGACAGCAGGAATCGGAACTGAGTCAACGGGTCGACGACGACGCGGTCCGGGTCAACGGCGGTGACGCTCTCCACGATCCGATCGGTGAGCGGCCCACTCTCGACCTCCTCCGGCACGAACACCTCGTACGACTGGTCCTCGGTGAACACGTCGGCACTCGGGCTCAAATCGAGAAACTTGATCGCGTCCGTGTCGAACCCCAGCGCGGCCGCGTTCGCCTTGAGGTCGCGGACGTCCTCCTCCAAGTTGATGAACAGCGACGTCTCTCCCTGCTCGACGCCCTGCTGGAGGAAGTGAAAGCTCATGATCGTCTTCCCGCTGCCCGCTTGACCCCGTATCATGTAGCTCCGCTCCGGAATGAACCCCCCGTCTAGTACCTCATCTAGGCCCGCGACCCCGGTCGAAAGCCGATCGGGCAGAGAATCAGACATGGCGATCACTCCGCGCGAGGGTTATTAAAAATGGGCCTTGTTTACTCTTCAGATGGTGATAGGTATCGGCGGCCGCACCGAGTACGGGGCGCAATTCAGTCAGTCGTCGGGTGACTTGGCCTCGCCGTCGGGTGTTTTCGACGCGTGCAAACCCCGTCGAAAGACGGCCGTCAACCCGCCCGCCGCTCGCCCATACTATTTCTAAGCTGTCACGTCAACGAGGTCAAGAATGGGTAACACTTAGTGGCCGTACGCTCAGAGTTTAAGGGTAATGGACACGGGTTCCGAGCGGTCCACTGCCGATCCATCCTCCGGGGACGGCAACCCGGCCGCCGAGGAGGCCGTCGGCGACGCCCCCGAGAGGGGGCCGCTCCCCCCTGAGGACGATCCCTGTGTCCTGCTGTTCATGCGTCCGGGTCGCGATCGCGAGTTGGTGGCCAATGCTCTGAGCGACCGGTTCACCGTCGAGTCGACGACGGACGTGGAGACGCTCGATTCGAATTTCGACTGCTGCGTGTTCGACGCCAACGAATTCAGCCGGGCCGCCGGGTCGATCCAGCGCCACCGCGACCGTGCCGATCCCGTCTTCCTCCCGTTCGTCCTACTCCTGAGCGACGGCGCGACCGAGGGGACCGTTGGGAACGCGTGGGACTACGTCGACGACGTGATCACGCTCCCGGTTCGGCGGCGGACCCTCTCCGGTCGGATCGCTAACCTCGTCCAGCGGCGGCGCACCTCGCTCCAACTTGCGGCTCGCGAGCGAGAGCTCTCGGACACCGTCGAGGACCTCCGCCTAAAGGAGCAGGCGATGGACGAGGCGCCGGTCGGGATATCGATCGCCGACCAGTCCGAGATGGGAGAGGCGGACAACCCGCTCGTCTACACGAACCTCGAATTCGAGTCGCTCACCGGCTACGGCTCCGAAGCGATCGGCGTCGACTGTCGGTTCCTACAGGGCGAGGCCACCGACCCGGAGACGATCGCGACGATCAGGGCGGCGATCGACGCGGAGCGACCGGTGGCGGTCGACATCCTGAACTACCGGCGCAACGGCCAGGCGTTCTGGAACCAACTCACGATCGCCCCGGTCCGCGACGAGGCGGGAGAAGTCACCCACTTCGTCGGATTCCAGTCGGACATCACGGACCGGAAGATTCGGGAACGACGATTGGAGGTGATGAACCGCGTGCTCAGCCACAACCTCCGGAACAAGATGAACCTCATCACCGGGTACGCGGAGCTGCTGCAGCAGGACGCCGCTGACATGTCGATGCAGTCGTCGCTTGATCGGATCGCCACAGCGGCGAACGAGTTGACGAGGATCGCCAACGAGGTCCAAAAGGTCGACCGCGTCCTGTCCACCCCGTCGCCGGCGAGGACGAAGACCGAGCTTCGAAGCCACCTAACTCAGCTGCGATCGCGTCTGGAGGACGCGTATCCCGACGTGACGATCGAGCTCTCCATGCCGTCGGGCGACCCGCTGGAAACCACGGCCGTCGGCCTGTTGGAAGCCGTCGAGGAGGCCGCGGAAAACGCCGCTAAACACATCGACGCGCCGGGCGGGTCGGTCGAAATACACGTCGAGCGCGAGTCTCCCGAGTGGATCGCGATCGAGGTCACTGACGACGGCCCCGGCATTCCCGACCACGAGACGAGCGTGCTCGGTCGGGGAGAGACGTCCGTGACGCACGGGTCGGGGCTGGGGCTGTGGAAGATACACTGGATCGTGGGCAAAGCGGGCGGGGATTTCACGATCGAATCGTCGAGCGAGGGGAGCACGCTCCGGATTCGGGTGCCCGCGCACCCCTGAGCGTCGGCGTCTAAGCAATGGCCGAGGGTCCGCGTGGCGAGACGCTTCAGAGCGGTCGCTTCGATCGCAGCAGCGCCAGCCGAAAGCGCGCCTCCTGCCGACTCGTCCCGCGCACGCGTCCCGTCTCGGCGTCGGCCATCGAGACGAACGACAGTCGGTCGAGCAATGGCGGCCAGTCGGCGGCGCCCGCCGCCTCGCCGGCGAACGCGACCGCGTTCCCGAGGCCGTCGCGTTCGGCGCTCCCGCGGCGCGCGACGGCGGCGTCGGCGTCCCGGCGGCCCCCGCTGACGTAGAGACGCTCACCGAGGACGGCCGGGACCCACGCCGGCAGCAGCAGCACCCACAGGAGGACGCCGGCGACCGTGTACGCCTGGTGAGGGATCCGGTTTCGCTCGGGCTCGTACCCGTGGATCCGGTTCACGCGCCGATCGGCCGCCGTCCGTTCTGGGCGGCGACCGACGAGCAGCGTCGCCAACAGCGCGACCGTCTCGACGAGCGCCAGCGCGGGCAGCAGGGCCGTCGTGATCGCGGCCTCGCGGGTCCGGAGCCGGACGAGCGCGTGGCGGAGCGCGGCGTCGCGGTCGGCGGCCGGGAGGTGGAGCAGCCGCGTCGAGACGACCAGCCGCGAGCCGCGGTAGCCGTCGGCGACGGCGACGTTGGCCGCGTCGGACCGGACGACCGTCACCGACGGGGCCTCGACGCCGACGTCAGCCGCGACGGTCGCGACGCGGTCGGCGACGAAGTCGGTCGGCCGGTCTTCGAGGTCGGCCTCGGGCAGCCGAGCGATCCGTCGGTCGACGAGCACCGGTCCGACCAGTGCCGAGGCGCCGAGCCCGAGGACGGCCGCGGCGAGCACGCCAGCGAGTGCCGGAGGGAGGCCGCCGAACGCGCCGGGACCGAGAACGCCGAGGCCGGCGGGGCCGAGGAGAACGGCGACGAGGACCAGCGGCACCGCGGCGAGCAGTACCGGGACCGTCGCGAGCGCGAGGCCGGCGACCGCTCGGCGGAGACGGATCCGGCCGGTCGAGTCGGCGGCAGCGCGGGACTCGCTCATTACGAACGGGTGTCCGAGGGACGGCGTAAAGCTTTGCCGGAGCCACCGGCGACCGACATCCGCGACCGCGCCAGCGGTGGCCCTTTCGGAGCTTTTAACCCGGTTCCACCACCAAGTTTAGGCAATGGCTTTTGAGGATCTACTGAACGACCCCGTCATCCAAAAGTACCTCCACGAGTTGGTGGGGCCGACGGGGATGCCGGTCGCGGCCGCGCCGCCCGACGGTGAGGTCACCGACGAAGAGTTGGCCGAGGAGCTCGGATTGGAGCTTAACGACGTCCGACGCGCGCTGTTCATCCTGTACGAGAACGACCTCGCGACGTACCGTCGGGTTCGCGACGAGGACTCGGGGTGGCTCACGTACCTCTGGACGTTCCACTACGACAACATCCCGGAGAACCTCGAAGAGGAAATGTACCGCCTGCTCGAGGCACTCGAGGAGCGCGAGGAGTACGAGCGCACCCACGAGTTCTACCTCTGTGAGGTGTGTTCGATCCGCTTCGAGTTCGGTGAGTCGATGGACTTCGGGTTCGAGTGTCCCGAGTGCGGGTCGCCGCTCGACGCGATGGACAACGACCGACTCCGCGATGCGATGGGCCGGCGAGTCGAAGAGCTTCGTGACGAACTCAACGTGGATGTGACGGGCTAATGGTCGTCCTCGCAACCAAGTGCTACGTCAAGGGCGACGCTCGCGACCGCGCGCTGGACGGTATGGGATCGCTCGTCGCCAACGACGTCGGCGAACTCGCCGTCGACTGGCAGGTCGGCGTTCGAGACGACGACTTCGTACAGGTGGACTTGACTGGCGAAGACGCCGAAGTCGCCCGGAACGTGCTCGCGGAGACGTGGGGCGAAATCGTCGCCCACGACGACGGGCTAACGGCCGGCGAGGAGTACGTCGGCACCTTAGAGTCGTGGGACGACGACGGCTTCGTCATCGACGCCGGCGTCGACGTTCAGATACCCGCCGACGAAATCGGACTCGGAAGAGGGTCGCCCGCGCAGGTCGTCGAGCGGTTCGGCCTGGTCCAACACCTCCCGCTGCGATTCGTCTACGGCGGCGACGTCGGCGATCCGGACGCCGAACCGAGCCGACTCGCGGACGCCGAGCGCGACCGCCTGTACGACTGGCAGCGCGGGAACGGCCGGCTCAACGTCAACTCGGCGACCCGCGGCGAGGTGCGCGCGACGGTGAACCGCGCGGGCCACGCGCAGGACATCGTCACGGTCGAGCGGCTCGGCCTCCTCGAACAGAGCATCGTCTGCACCGAGAGCACCGATCCGCCGGGACTGCTCGCCGCGATCGGTTCGTATCTCCCGGCCGAGATGCGTTGTATCGTCTGAATTCGTGAACCGACGCTTCGCCCTTGCAGTCGCCGTCGTCGCCCTGTTGGCCGTCAGCGCCGGCTGCCTCACCTACGTCAACGACGGCGGCGAAGTGGCGAACGAGACCCTCGACGCGGAGCCACCGAGCGAGTACGAGTTCGATACGGACCGCGACGCAGCGTTCAACCTCTCGACCGGAACCCAGTACATGGTCGTGTACGACGTCGCCGAGGTCGAAGAGCTTCGACTGTACATACAGACGCCGTACGCCGGCGATCAGCCCCTTGAGTTCGAGGCGTTCCGGTACCGAACCGCCGACGGCGAGGTGCTCAACGGCACCGAGTTCCGCGCTCGCGGCGGGGAGGTCGACCGGACGCCCGACGAGACGTGGATCCGCTTCCCGGACGGGATGGACGGCGGACAGGTCGCGTTCTCCGCGGCCGGGTCGCCCCGGCGGTTCACCACGCTGGCGTACGTCGACGGCTCGTACGCCGTGACGCTTCCTCCCGGCTTCAGCACCGACTTCCCGGTCGTGGGTCACATCGCCCCGCGCGACTACGAGATAGAGACGGTAGATGGTCGCGACCGGATCACCTGGGAGTCGGTCGAGGGCGGCTCGGTCGTGGTCCAGTCGTACCGCGAGACCGACCTGGTCGTCTTCGGCGTGATTCTCGTGATCGCCCTCGTCGCGGCGGTCGTCGGGGTCGTCTACTTCCGGCGGCAGTTGGAGGCGCTGCAGGAGCAGCGCCGAGAGTTGGGGCTCGGCGTGTACGACGACGAAGAGTAGTCGGTCACTCCCGAAGGGCCGAACACGAACGCGGATACTTTTGAGTGCAGGCCGCCTTCTAGAAGCTATGAACGCCGCAATCGTCACCGTCGGGGACGAACTGCTCGTCGGTGACACCGAGAACACGAACGCGACGTGGCTCTGCGACCGCCTCGACGAGCGTGGGGTCGTCGTCCGCCGGGTCACCGTCGTTCCGGACGAGGTCGGCGAGATCGCGAGAGTCGTCAACGAGTATTACGCCGAGTACGACACGGTGATCGTCACCGGCGGGCTCGGCCCGACGCACGACGACGTGACGATGGACGGGGTCGCGGCCGCCTTCGGGCGAGACCTGGAAACGAACGACGAGGCCGCGGCGTGGCTCGCAGAGCGCGGATACAGCGCCGGCGACCTCGCGGCCGAGACGACGCACCTGCCGGCCGACTGCCGACCGCTCGCCAACGAGAGGGGGGTGGCGCCCGGCGCCGTCGTCGAGTCGGTGTACGTCCTCCCCGGCGTCCCGACCGAGATGAAGGCGATGTTCGAGTCGGTCGCCGACGAGTTCGAGGGGACGCCGACCTACACCGTCACGGTCGACGTCGACGAGCCGGAGAGCGCCCTCTTAGAGCGGTTCACTGAGCTGCAAGAGGCGTTCGACGTCAGCGTCGGCTCCTATCCCGGCGAGAGCGTCCGCGTGAAGATCACGGCGACGAGCGAAGCGGAGGCCGAACGCGCCGCCGAGTGGATTCGGGAGCGGTCGACACTCGTAGAGTCGCAGTGAGCCGACCGGCGGCTGAGCGGCGTCCGAGCCGAAAACCGGGCGACGGCTATCGGTAGAGGTACGCGAGCCACACAGCGGTGATGACGAGGCTCACGAGGAGCACGGCGGTCGCGGTCGCGTCGATCGGAAGCGGCTCGGTCACGGCGGCTTCGAGGAGCATGGTTCGCGATTGCTCCGGGGGCGTCTTAAGTATTGAACTTCCGCGATCGGTGAGGTCCGGAGCCTCCCGGGCGGCGGTTCGGGCCGATGCGCTGGTCTCGCGCGGCCGCCGAGACGCGCCCGCTTAAGGTTCCGCCGCCATAGGTCGGAGCATGCACGTCGGATTCGTGATGAACCCGGTGGCCGGCATGGGCGGGCGTGTCGGCCTCAAGGGTACCGACGGGAAGGTCGCCGAAGCCGTCGCGCTGGGCGCGGAGCCGCGGGCCCCCACCCGCGCGCGGCGGACGCTGGACCGCCTCGCGGCAGTCGCACCGGGGATGACCGTCTCGACCGCGGCCGACCCGATGGGCGAGGAGGTGGTCAGGGCCGCCGGCTTCGACCCGGTCCGCGTCGTCGATCCGTTCGGGGACGAGATCGACGGGCCGCCCGGTCCCACGGAGACGACCGCCGACCATACCGCGCGCGTCGTCGAGGCGTTCGTCGGCGGCGACGGAGGGGACGACGAGCGGGACGACGACGCCCCGGTCGACCTGGTCCTGTTCGTCGGCGGCGACGGCACCGCAGGCGACGTGGCGACGGCGCTGGAGGCGGCGGACAGCGAGGTCCCGATGCTCGGCGTCCCCGCGGGAGTGAAGGTGTACTCCTCGGTGTTCGCCGTCTCCCCGGAGGACGCGGCCGAGATCGCGGCGACGTTCTCGCGTACGGAGCGCCGCGAAGTGATGGACATCGACGAGGACGCCTACCGCGAAGGAGAGGTCCATCCGGAACTGCGGGCGGTCGCTCGGGTGCCGGTCGCCGACGACCTCCAGTCGTCGAAACAGACCGCGAGCGGGACCGTGGAGTCGCTGGCGGAGGGCGTCGCCGCCGACATCCGCGAGCGCGACGGTGAGGGCGTCACCTTCGTCCTCGGGCCGGGGTCGACCGTCGGCGCCATCAAGGCCGAACTGGGGTTCGAGCCGTCGCCCATCGGCGTCGACGTGTGGCGCGATGGCGAGGTCGTGGTGTGGGACGGAACGGAGGCTGAGATACTCGACGCGCTCGGTGACGAGAACGTGATCGTCGTCTCCCCCATCGGCGGACAGGGGTTCGTCTTCGGCCGCGGGAACCCACAGCTGTCGCCCGCCGTGATCCGCCGCTGCGATCTCCGGATCGTCGCCTCGCGGACGAAGCTCGACGATATCCGCGCGTTGCGGGTCGACACCGACGATCCCGAGCTCGACGCCGAACTCGCCGGCTGGGTCCGCGTTCGCGTCGGGAAGTTCGAGACACGGATGATGAAGATCGCGTGAGCGGGGCGTTCGGGCTGAGGGCACGGTCCCGGCGCTGGCGGTACCGGTGTGACCGCACGGTCCGGGCGCCGGCGGTACCGGTGTGACGGCACAGCCCCGGCGCTGACGGTGCGTGACACCGATCAAGCGAGAACGGATGCGCCGGGAATAGCTCGCGGGCGAGGACGCGGCCGTTCCGTCAGTCGTCGTCGCCGACGATCCCCTCGGCGACGGCCATGTCGTCGACGGTCGGGTCTTCCTCGGAGTGCCGGAGCACGAACCGTTTCCGAAGCACGTCAGCGAGGTAGACGACGGTTCCGGCGATCAGGAGCGTGTCTCCGGGGAGCCGCGCCCAGAACAGCCACTGAACGGTCTCGCGCTCGTAGAACGCGAGGCTCCGGGCCGCCGCGTAGCTCTCGGTGAACGCGACGTCGAGCTGGAGGAACCCGACCGGGAGCACGGAGACGAACACCATCAGTGCGAGCCCCACGTTCCAGAGCCAGAAGGACGCGCGAAGCCACGACCCGTCCCAGCGGTCCGGGTCGATCGAGAGCTGCAACATGTACGCGACCATGCCGAGCGCGAGGAAGCCGAACGCGCCGAACATGGCCGCGTGAGCGTGCCCGACGGTGAGGTACGTGCCGTGTTCGTAGTAGTTGATGAGGGGGAGGTTGATGAAGAACCCGAGCACCCCGGCGCCGACGAAGTTCCACACGCCGCTGGCGACGATGAACATGAACGGGAGGGTGTAGGGGAACCCGCCCGAACTCGTCATCGCGCGGTACTGACCGATGGCCTCGTAGAGGATGAAGATCAGCGGGAGCAGTTCCAGCGTCGAGAAGACGCTCCCGATCGGCACCCAGTAGTCGGGCATCCCGATCCACCAGTAGTGGTGCGAGACGCCGATGACGCCGGTCCCCATCACCAACAGCGCCTGCAACATGACGGCCTTCTCCGCGCTGCGTCGAGTGAGGAGGTTCATCGAGACCAGCGTGAGTCCGATGATCGCGACGATGAAGAACTCGAAGGCGCCCTCGACCCACATGTGGACGACCCACCACCGCCAGAACTCAGTCACCGCGATGTTCGTCGACGGGGTGAAGAGGAAGCCGGCGACGAACAGCAGGGTGATCGAGCCGCCGGCGTAGAGGATCATGTGCGCGAGTCCGTATATCGGCTCGCGGTCGAGCAGGGGTTTGAGCCCTCGAACCGCGAGGACCGCCCAAAGGACGAACCCGACCAGCAGACCGGCCTGCCACACCTTGCCGACCTCGAGGTACTCCAGTCCCTCGTTGCCGAGGAGCCACCAGAGTTCGCCGGGGAAGTACCCGTTGGCGCCGAGCCAGATGCCGGCCATCCCGCCGCCGACGACGACCACGAGCGCACCGAGCAGGACGTTGACGTACCGCGCCTGATTCCTCGGCTCATGGCCGGTCAGGAGCGGCGGGAGGAACAGGCCGGCCCCGAGCCACGTCGACGCTATCCAGAGGATACCCAGGTCGATATGCCACGTCTTCGCGATGGCGAACGGGAGCAGTTGGAGGATGTGAACGCCGAACAGTTCCTCGATGCCGAAGAAGCCCGCACGTTCGATGTAGAAGTGGGCTAAGAGTCCGCCCAACAACACCTGTGCGAGGAATAAGGCGGCGGCGACGGGGACGAATCTGAGCGCCGCGCGCTGGCTCGGGAAGACGCTCACTTCGCCGGGCTCCGGCACCGTGATCCCCTCTGCCGACGGCTCCGGGAGCTTCACCGACTTGTACAGGAGGATGGCGCCGCCGGCCGCGCCGACGAGGAGGACCATCGAGATCACGCTCCACAGCATCGCGGCGCCGGTCGCGTCGTTGCCGGCGGCGGGCGAGTAGGGCCACTCGTTCGTGTAGGAGTTGTCGGCGCCGGGGCGGTCGGTGTGCGAGAACCACGCGGTCCACAGCGCGAAGTCGGCGAACTCCTCGGCCTCGTCGGACGTCGCGATCATTCCGTCCGGCACGCCCCGGTCGTGATCGCCCTCGTGATATCGCTCGACGTAGACCTCGCGGACCTGTTCGTGGGCGTAGACCTCCGCGGCCGAGTACTCGATCGCCCCGCCGTCGTGCGCGCTGTCGAGGTCGGCCCGAACCGTCTGTGCGACCGCGGCCCGTTCCGAGTCGGAGAGCGAGTCGTAGCCGGCACCGTACTCCTCCCGGGCGTAGTACTCGCGCATGTACTCTGCTTTGCGGTCCAGCGCGTCGGCGGTGTAGTCCTCGCCGTAGTACGCGCCGTTACCGAGGATCGAACCGTGATTCATCAGGCCGTTTCGCTGGAACGCCTCCTTGCCCTCCTGGATCGAATCGCCGGTGGCGATCACCTCGCCGTCGGGACCGACGACCTCGTCCGGGATCGGCGGCGCCTCCTGATACGCGAACCACGCCCCTGCACCCATGACGACTAGGTTGAGCAGAAACGCTGCGACGATGACCTTCGCAATGGATTTGCGTGTGATCTCCATCGACAGGGAGTTGGCCGCCATCACCCAATCCGTTTAGCGGCAACATGTTCGGAGGGCGTTGCCGGAGCGTGGGATTCCTCTCTCCCGATCCGAGCCACCCAGTTCGTTCGCCGAATCCGCACTCAACACGCGAACACGTTCGCGAGTGCGCTTACCCTCGAAAGAGCCGTACGCCGGAGTATGTCACCGAGTCAACAGTCGGCGGAAGCCGCCGTCGAAGCGGAGACGCGAGACGTCGGGACGGCCGAAGACGCCGTCGCCGAGACGACCGTCACGGTGCGGTGTACCGGACACGTCCGGACCGAGCTCGGCGTGTACGAGTTCGAGTACACGTTCGAGGGCGACACGCTCCGCGCGTTCCTCGACGAACTGTTCGAGGAGTACCCGGAGCTACAGGACATGCTCATCGCGGAGACCGAAGCGGACGCGACGCACAGCGGCTGGGCACCCGCTCCCGAGGAACTGCCCGGCACGTGGACGAAGAACCCGGTCGGCGAGCAGACCATCGCGTACGCGCGTATCCTCGTGAACGGCCACTTCAACGAGAACGAGAACGGCTTCGACACGGTACTGGAGGAGGGCGACCGCGTCGCCTTGGTGTACCCGTTCATGTTCTGCTGTTAGTCGAGCGGCTTCGACGCGGCGCCGTCGGCCGCCGCGGTCCGGACGCGGGTTCGGCGAGCCGTACGTCCGTCGGCGGAACCGGTCAGGTCGTCACAGGGAGGCGGGCCTCGCGGGAGGCGTCGCAGTAAACAGCGGCCCGACGCTACGGCATCGGGGACGAGAGCGGCTCCCTCTTCGCGGTGAGGCGAAGCCGCCGAGCCCCGATGAGCTCGACCTCGTATCCCTCGTACTCGAAGGCGATCCGACACGGAGTCGAGCGGTCGCTCGCGTGGTCCACGAACGAGTCCAACGCCTCCGGGTCCACGCTGTCCCACAGCGGGTCGAGGTCGTTCGGGTCTCGGCCAGTCAGCTCCGCGATGCTGCTGACCACGCTATGGCTCGCCGAACGGTCTGTGTCCTCGTGTAAATTAACCTTGCATACAGGGACGTCTCCGTCCACATTCGTTTCGATATTCATAATGAGTGGGTGACAGAATCCGCGTTGGTGTTCTACGCCTCTGCTACCCGGTGATGTGATAAAGCCTTGCCACCAAATATATTTGGTCAGTCGGTTGTCAACAGTACTCAGTGCAAGCCGTCACCGGTCCTGATCGGCGTCTAATCGTCGAAAACGGGCGTAACAGGGCTCGACAGGAAAGCCGGTACGTGGACGCCCGCGGATCGCGAACTGCTCGCCGTGGGAGTGCGGGGGAAGGGATTCGAACCCTCGAACCTCTACAGGAGCGGATCTTAAGTCCGCCGCTTTTGGCCAGGCTCAGCCACCCCCGCGCGGATTTCCGTTCCGGCGGCGGGGTCAAACCCCTTTCGGATGGTCGCCACGACCCTGGCGACGGACTCCCTCAACGCTACCAGTCGACGGAGAGCGTCCCGTCGCCGTGCGGGTTCGGCGCGATCTCCTTGTCGGTGCGGCGGTCGACGACGTGGATGACTCCCTTGTCCTTCTTCGCCGGGCAGACCTCTGCGGCCCGGACGTTCTCCGCCAGTTCGTCCTCGCCGATGTAGTACGACCGTGGCTTCGCCATGCCGCTCTGTACGTCCATGACCCAGTTCTCGCCGACCTCGGCGCACTTCCCGGCCCCGAAGCATTTGTTCGCCTCGAAGACGATCTTGTACGGCTTCTCCTCGATCGGGGGCCCCTCGCCGCCGATGTCGCTCGCGCGCAACACCTCGTCGTCGGCGTCCGCCTCGTCGCTCATGTCCCACTCTCGGCGACCGCGGGACTTTCGTCTGTCGGTCGTTTCCGGCGCCTGTGGTTCGCCCCGTCGAGGCGAGCGTCGTCGCGCCCGGCTACTCCTCGACGTGCTCCGCGAACAGTCGCTCCGCGTGCTCGGGCGAGTCGGCGAGCGTCCATCGAACCTTCGACGCGTCCCCGTACGCCAGCGCCTCTTTGAGTTCGTCGCGGAGCACGCCCGTTCCGAAGCCGACCGTCTCGCCGTCGGCGTCCCCCAACTCGTACAGCGCATAGCGGCTCGGCGCGCTCCCGACGGTCGCACGGTCGAGGTCGCGCCAGGGCTTCGCGAGGCTCATCGCGTCGGGGTCGACGCCGCCGAAGCCGACCGTGCGGCGGTCATCGGTGCGCGTCGAGCCCGTCTTCGGGGCCCTCGACGATCTCGAAGCTCCCCTCAGTCCAGCCGTCCTCGACGAAGACGAACACGCGTCCCCCAGCGATCTCCGGATCCGCGATTACCTCGTTGCGCTGGCCGGTTCGGCCCACGATCACGCCGGGGAACACCTCGTCGCGCTCGCCCTCCTCCACGATGACGCGGCCGACGCCGGAGTCCTCCAGTATCTCGTCGTCGGTGTTGTAGTCGTTGACGTACGTCATCACGCCCTCGGTCTCGGTCGGGTCCGTGACGAGGACGTGGGTCTCCTTGCCGGGGCCCGCCGTCACCGACCCCTCGGTCGCGTCCGGAACGCCGCGGTAGAGCGTGGTTCGGCCGTCGAGGTACTCGACGACGACCCCCTCCTCGCGGAGGTCGATCCCGATCGACGTCGGCGGGACGTCGCTGCGTGAAGGCGCTGACATACGCGTCGCTCGGGTCGCGCCCCTCAAAAGGGGCGCGCTCGACGGTGGGCGAGCGCTCCGAGGCTATGGCCGAACCGAGAGGGGCCGGTCCCTCGGGAGAGGCCGGCGTCCCGAGGACGACGTCGACGCGCGGCCTCACTCGCGAGAATCGGGTATACCACATTTAAGTCCCCGCCGGGAGGACCACACCGCATGCAACGGACGCGACGGGGTCTGTTGGGTGCCGGCGCCGGATTCGCCGCCGGACTCGCGGGGTGCCTCGGCGTGCAGGGCGTCGAGTACCCCGACGCGGCCCCGGCCGAAACCCCTCCGAACTCGGACGACGGCAGTGACGGTGACGCGGACGGCTCCGAGAAGGACGTCGACGACGAGCAGATCGGCGACCCTGAGCCGGTCGAAAACGACGCGCTCGCGGCGGCTACTCGGCGCGTCGTCGACGAAATCGTCTGGTTCGCGACCGAGTACCCCGCGGCGGTCGCGGCGTATCGCACTGCGGTGAGCGATCTGATCGACGAGATCGACGCGGTCCGCGCGACGGCCGACGAAACCAACGCGGTGAGCGTCGAACTGGTCGACCGGCTGGACGAGGCCGTCCGCGTGGGAGCCGACCGCGCCGCCGAGGCGCTAGAGCCGCATTTCCACCCGGAAGCGCAAATCCACGCTCGCGGTCGCCCACACGTCGAAATACTCCGGACGGTCGCCCCGCGGAACGACGTGGACCGGTTCCTCGAAGAGGTTGACCGGATGCGTCGGCAGTACTCCGGAATGGACACGATGACGTACGTCTCGGAGACGTTCTCTCGGGACCCGATTCGCAATCGCCTGCTTGACCGGCTGCTGTATCCCCTTCCGGAGGACGACGACCAGCGACGCGAGGTCCGAGGAGACGCGTTCGTTGAGGTCGCGCTCGCGAGCCGCGGGTTCGCGAGCTTCTCGCACGAACCGTACGAGGGCTCGCGGCGCCCGCGGATCTACGGCGGTGCTTTCGCCGCGGACCGCCGCGAGGAGCTCCGCGCCCGACTCGGGCCGGTACCTCGCTCCGAGGACCGGACCGAGGAACTGTTCGTCGCCTTCGCGGCCCGCCCGAGCGAGACGTTCCGCGGCTGGGCGTACGAGCTCGGCGGAACCGCGGCGTACGTGCAGCGCTATCCGGACGCGACGGTCGCGAGCGACCGACTCGACGCCGTCGTCGCGGACGCGTCGACGGAGGGACGCACCCCGATCGATCCCGACGCGACCGCCGCCAACTCGAACTCCTCGGGAGACGGGTCGAGCAACGACGCCGACGGCCCCGCCCGCTGGCACCGGCTGTACCACGACGAAGCGGAAGGGGAGCGCTACGGTTTCGACGAGCACGCCGGCGTGCAGTACGGCTACGTCGTACAGGCCGGCGAGTTCCTGCTCGCGACGGGATTCTCCGGCGACGCGTGGGAAGAACGCGCCGGGTGGCAGGGACGACTGGCCGACGGATGGGTGGTGGCCTGATGAACGCGAATGGCGTCGGCCTCACGACGGCGGTGTTCGCGGTCGTCGGTGTGGGAGTCGGCCTCGTCGCCGCGGTCGGGACGGGGTGGGCTGAGACCGCCCTCGCGACCGCCGCGACCGGCGAGACCGCGCGGTTCGGTCCGGTGTTCGTCGCGCAGTCGTACCTCGCCGCCACCGCCACGGCCCTCGTCGGCGCGCCGCTCCTCGCCGGCGTCCTCGGCGTGCTCTTCGGGTCGCGGGCGTACGACGCGCAGGAGGCGGCCGCGACCGCGGGCGTTGGCGGCGGCGTCGGGGCGCTGCTGTACGGGATCGTCGTCGTGGTCCTCGTCGTCGCCTCGCAGGGCGACGCCGCGACGCAGGCGCACGGCATCGGGGACGCGCTCGCTCCGATTCTCACCACCGCGGTCATCGCCGCCGTGGTCGGCGCCGCGGCCGGCGCGCTCGGATCGGTGGCGGGGTGACCGATGCGGGCGCGAACCACGTTGTTCGGTCGGACCGCGTCGAGGAGGGAGGAATGAACAGCCCACGCTCCCGGCGGCGACTGCTGGCCGCGACCATCCCCGCGCTGCTCGCCGGCTGTCTCGTGGAGTCGGGCGAGGGCGGCGAGGAGGGAACCAGCGGTGCGCCCGATGATGAGCCGGACGATGCCGACGACGGCGAGAGCGACGCCGAAGGCGAGCGGACCGCGGAGAGCGAGGAAACGGCGGACGCGGACGACTCGACCGCCGAACAAACCGACGCCGAACAGACCGACGAGGAACCCGTCCCCGATTCGGTCGGGCCGGACGGCTCCGGGCTCGTCATCACGAACGTCGACGTGCTCGATGTCAGCGACGACGGGAGCGAGACGACCGTCGAAGCACGGCTCGTCGTCGAGAACCGAGGCCGATTCAGCTACGGGACAGTCGAGTTCCGCGTCGACGCGTACGCGACGCGGCCGAACTCCCCCGAGCGCACCGCGGTCGGCCGCGGGTACGTCACTCGCCGCTTCCTCCTGGACGACCGGTTCGATGACGGTGCACGACGGTTCGAGACCTCGATCACGTTCCGGAGCAGCGAGTCGAACGTCCCGGCCAACACGGACTGGTACGCGGTCGACGTCGCGGTTCGGCGCGCCGAACCGGTCTGAACCTCCCACATGGGGAGGACGAGCGCGGCGGCGAGAGTCTCGCCGTGATCGCTACCTCTTTGTCCGCGCTCGCGAGCCGTGAGTGCATGGAGGGACGGGCCGCGGCGCTCGGCGCCGGTACGGTGTTGAACGCGCTCGCGACGGGCACCGGCGCGGCCTTCGGTATCGACGTCGAGACGCGCGCGACCGTGACGCTCGACGCGACCGCCGAGGGCGTCGACGGGATCATAAGCGAGGCGCCCGACGCGGACACCGCCCTGATCGAGCGTTGCGTTGCGCTCGCGACCGACCGGTGGGGCGACGGCGAGGGCGGAGCCGTCCGGACCGACAGCGACGTGCCTCTCGCGGCAGGACTGAAAAGTTCGAGCGCGGCCGCCAACGCGACCGTGCTCGCGACCTGCGACGCGCTCGGGTTGACCGTGGGCGACGAGGCTGACGGCGACGACGCCGACCCGGCGGTCGACGTCACCCGATTGGAGGCTTGTCGGCTCGGCGTGCGGGCGGCCCGCGAAGCGGGCGTGACGGTCACGGGCGCGTTCGACGACGCGACGGCCTCGATGCTCGGCGGCGTCACCGTCACCGACAACGGCGCGGACGAACTGCGCTCGCGAGAGACCGTCGACTGGGACGTCCTCGTGTGGACCCCGCCCGAGCGCGCCTACAGCGCGGACGCGGACGTGGCCCGCTGCGAGGCCGTCGCGCCCATGGCGGACCTCGTGGCGGACCTCGCGTTGGACGGCCGGTACGCGGAGGCGATGACGGTCAACGGCCTCGCCTTCTCGGCCGCGCTCGGGTTCGACGCCGACCCCGCGGTCGAGGCGATGCCGCACGCGACCGGGGTGTCGCTGTCGGGCACCGGCCCGAGCGTGGTCGCCGTTGCGGACCCGATCGACCCCGAGACCGACCTCGACGCGGTCGCCGACGCGTGGGACGAGCGACCCGGAACGCTGCGACGAACGACGACCAGAAACGACGGCGCGACCGTCGAGTGACAAATTCAGTACAATGAGTGACACACCGAACACGGAGGACCGGAGCCTCGACGAACTGCGACACGAGATCGAGGACATCGACCGAGAGATCGTCGAACTGATCGCCCGCCGGACGTACGTTGCCGACACTGTGGCGGCCGTAAAGGCGGAGCGTGACCTCCCGACGACGGACGAGGGACAGGAAGAACGGGTGATGGAGCGCGCCGGATCGAACGCCGAGCGCTTCGACGTCGACGCCAACCTTGTGAAGGCGATTTTCCGGCTGCTGATCGAGTTGAACAAAGTGGAGCAAAGAGAAAGTAGGTAGCCGAAAACGTACTCCTCAGACTGTGTACTGCTGGCCGAGGCGCGATTTCTTCTTCCGATTGTTGCCCTTTGGATTCGCGGTCAGTGAATGACGTTATACTTCGTCGTCGAGTGATTTTCGAGTTCTCCACCACGATCGACGAAATCAAACAGGACGTTTCACTCAGCGGAGTCTGTGGCCACTACTGACGAGTCCAGAGGTAGCGTCCGAAAACTACCCACGCGAGTCCGTAGAGTATCATCGGGCCGGCCCATGGATCAGCACCTTCGCCCATCACGTATGTAGTGAATCCTATTGCGAAAGGGACGCCAACAGGTAGCGCGGCGATGAGGAAATAGGCGCTGAGGCGGGGAATCGTTGCGGCGTCAGAGCGAAGGATCGCAACCCCGAACAGTAGTGCACCGAGCATCGCCACAAGAAGTCCAAGGAGAAAAGCGATGAATCCTGTCTCAGAGAGGGGAGGCATTGTAAGGCTCGTCAGGATTATTCCGACGGTTGCGACAACCCATCCGAGACTCATCAGGCCGTATCCACTTTTGGCGAGGCGACCGAACCAAGACCGCTCAGCGATGTATAACGCCGGGAGTGCGAGTGAGAGGAGCGCCATTGCGAACGCCCCGAACGGCTCAACGATCTCGAATTCCGCTTCGTTCAGAACGCTAAGTAGAGCGATCCCGGTGAGAATCATACTCACTCCGCCGATGAGACCACTGAGGATGCTAATCCTCATCCATCCGCTCACGGCTGATCGTTGTTCGTGCTGAGTCATTTTAGTTCAATGCCTCCTGAACGACAAAGTCGCGTTATCGAAGATGGCGATGTCCATATCCGGTATACCCTGTGCAGCCCAGATCACGATTTGACCGGCAGTGAAGGGGATTCCAAGTGCATAGAGAAGACGCCGGTACACGTTCAAGAGGAGTGCAGCGACTGCTCCGAGGAAGACGACACCCGCGAACAGGAACGGCACGAATCCTTGATCCCAATGCAGATATAAGTGGATCACCCCTGTGACAGTTGCGAGCGCTGCCGCGAGCCAATGGGCCCACGACATCTTTCGGCTGTGAAAGCCGATGTTACCCCGTTCGAATAATCCGTAATACTTGTGGTCTGTACTCATTCGCCCTGTTCGACTTCGAAGATCTCGTCTGCGGTGAGGCCGTGGGCTTCTTTGTGGACTTTCTTACCTGCTTCTTTGCTCGGGCCTTCGAGCAGACAGAAGACAGCTCCCTCATCCTCGTCAACCCAGTAGTTTAGATATTTCACACCGTGTTTCTCCTGAGCCTCGACGTCCTTCTTGTGAGCCTCTACGACGTCTTCGACGCTTGCGTCAACATCTCGGTGGACATCCATGTAAAGTGGCATAGCACAGAGAACTGTGAGTGGGGCAATTCTTAGTTATAATATACCATATTCTCATTAGAACACGATTATCCGGGTGACTGTGCATCAGTCTAAGGGTGGCCGGAGACGCACCCAGCGGCAAAATTGCACACTATATTAATCGATGGTACAGAGATCGTAGTACGTAATGAAAGTGTGCGCCCTAATTGCTGGTAACACTCGACACACATCACGCGATACACCCTAAATCGTCAATACAAGATAGACCGTTCGCCCCAACTGTTACATAAGGGTTGTTCGGAAACCGGAGAAGTGCACGCAACCGTGTAATGTGAGTTATAGACCTGAACAAAGTGGAGCAACGGGAGTCCAGGTAGCTTCAAACAGGCGGCTTAGGCTGTTTATTGCCTGTTTGGCTGCCGAATTCCCTTCCGTTAGCTGTTCTTTGAATTCGCGGTCGATGAATGATGTTACAGTTCTATCTCCGAAGGACTCCCGATTCACTGCCACGTTTGACAGAACCACATATAACAACCCCAGTTATTGATACGAGGGAGATACTTATTGTGGCGGGTTTTCACCAGCAGTGAGAGGATCTCCGACAATCTCAATACCGTACTGTTCGAGCTGCTCAGCAACGCGATCCTTCTGTTCTTCGACTTCTGAATCGTCTGGAATTGTCCACGAGTCGGCGGGGCTCCCAACCGACGCCCACAGTTGTTCGAGGCCGGGTTCGTGAACGAACATGAGCCATCGCGTTTCTTCTTCAGTGATGTAGCTATGTGGAAGTCCGTGAGGCGCAAACACGGTCGAGCCGCTAGTTGCGGTAAACCGTTCGCCATCGACTTCGAACGTGACTCTCCCGTCGATGATGTACCACATCTCGTCGTCGGATTGGTGGACGTGCAACGGTGGCGACTGTCCCGCAGGGATTTGCTCTTCTATCAGAGAGAACGACCCATTGGTATTCTCTTCTGTAGCTTTCAGGACAGTGAGCGATCCGAGAGACCAATACGCATCACCGTCTCGGCTGTCAAGCATCCACGCTCGCGGCGTATCACTATCCGTTTCCATATTCATGTTATTTGTCCACATAGCATAAGCTCCACCCCGGGCCTTTGCTGAATCCAACTCCATCTGTTGGAATCAGAGAGTTTGGTCGGTTCGTGGTGCTATATCTGTTAACAACGGTCGATGACTGTTTCAAGATTCGAGGCAATACATGGTGCTATTCGTCCGCATACGAGAGTAGTGGGTGTATCCATACGGCGAACTACCGACCGACTCAGCCAGTTCACCGTCGCGTTCAAGGTCGTGAGTCGTGGTCAGATTGAGTCCAGAAACTCTGTCAGGACTTGATTGAAACGCTCGGGCTCCTCAACGGTTATACAATGTCCGCTCTCCTCGAAAAGTTCGAACCGTGCGTCCGGAATGAGCTCAGCCGCGTATTTCACATTGGCGACACCCCGCCATTTCTCATCAGCTCCAGCACAGACGAGGGTCGGGACATCAATATTGGGAAGCACGTCCCGGTAATCTCGCATCAAACCGAGAAGCATCGAGCCCTGCACCGACGGCGGCGTTCGGGTTTCTTCGTCGAACATCATGTTCCGGAGTTCCCTCGACGGTGGGTCTTTGAGCAGTGCCTCTATTGATTCGTCGGTGAGTTCCAGTGGGTTCGATTGTATCCCGTCGAGTGCCTCCCGCATTCCCTCTATCGTGTATGTTCCGAACTCGTAATCCTCTCGCTGAAACGGTGATGGTTCCATATCGATGTCAACCAGTGCACGAATTCCGTCTGTGCCAAACTGATCGACGTACTCCCAGGAGACGAGTGCCCCCATCGACCAGCCGACGACCGCGACGTCTGTCAGGTTAAGCTGTTCGAGGAAGGCCCGAAGATCGCGGGCATGTTGTGGAAGCGTGTGGCCCGTCTCCGTCTTCTCCGATCTCCCGTGTCCTCGGAAATCGAGCGCCACTGTGCGAAAATCCTCGCTGAGTCCAACCACCTGAGGTTCGAAATACCGCAGACCGGCAAACCCTCCGTGAAGGAATACAATCGGTGGCCCTTCTCCCTGTTCCTCATAATATAGGTCGGCTCCATTGCACTGAATGACTGGCATGTTCTCGGTAAACCCTTCCACAGAGAAGTAGGCTCTATGACCTCATAGGTTTTCAGACGCATTGCTGAATACACGGCCTGATTTCAGTATCACCCCGGATCGAGCGAACTCGCCTCCGGGGAACTGTCACGTCGGCCGCGGAAGCGGGCCGAGCCGTTTCATGTCGTGTCTCGGACTGGCGGCCATCATGCGTTCGAGTTCCTCCTCAGTCGGGCCGTGGTAGTCGGGTATCTCAAGTGTCTCGATCGGGGTACCGACGTCTCGGAAGAAACCCGCCATGCCAGCAGGTACAAAGATAGCGAGGACGTGAAGAGGGGTATCGCCCACGACGCGAAACCCGTGTGGCCGATTAGCCGGAACGAATCCAGTCATGCCCGTCGTCAGGTGATACGGCTTCCGATCTACATACAGCGTCATCTCCCCGTCAAGGACGTAAAATAATTCGTTTGGCGGGTGGGTATGCAGGTTATTCTCGTACCCTGGTGGTGCGTCAATTTCGGTAACAGTGACCGAGCCGTCCGTCGCGGTACCGTCTGTGACGATGGTGATAATTGCCCCGAGGAAAAGATAGCGTTCGGCAGAGTCTCCCCCGAAACTGTACTGACCGGTCGAATCGTCGGACATGGATATGGTATGACGGCCGGCGTAGTGGTAAATGTTCACATGGTATGGTGGATGGATCATATCCGCCCTGAATTCTGCACGAGTCGCGGAACCGATCACTGCTTGAGGGCCTCAAAGAGGCCGATACGACGACAACCAAGTTCGGCCATTACCCCGACGGGAGGAGGTCTTCCCACTCATCAAACGTCGAAAGCTCAAATCACTCCTCTTGTAACGTCAGTCCGAGACCTGAACAAAGTGGAGCAGCGTGAGTCTCGGTAACACGCAACAAGGTTTGGTTTACGCTTCAACCAGTATGCCGTGCTTCGAAAAACAGTGTGGAGTAATTCTATTCGGATGGCATTCGGAGCTTGATCGAGTCAATCTCACTACTGATTGCTTCGCGTTTTAACAGGACGAATCCGATAAAGATCACGACAAAGCCGATGATGGAGACGATATCGAGTGACTCGTTCAGAACGCTAAGCAGAGCGAGCCCAGTGAGAATAAGACACACTCCGCCGATGAGACCACTGAGGATGCTAATCCGTATCAACCCACCCAGGGCTGATCGCTGTTCTTGCTGAGCCATGTTATTTCAATACCTCCTGGACGATGAACTCGCGCAACACCTTGGAAAAGATTGCAGGGTTGTCGATGTTCGAGGCGTGGCCCGCATCCGGTATCACGGAGATCTCTACGTCCGCATTCGTGAGTTGTGTGGCGAGTCTTTTGTGCATGTCCTGAAGGACTGGCGGTACATTTTCTCCGTGCATCACTAACGTAGGGACGGTGATCTGCGAGGCATCAAAGTCACTCTCCGGGAACTGTGCTACCGAGTTGGCAATCTTAACGAATTCCGCGTGGGATATCGTCGGTGCTTCGTCCATGAGCCGCTGCGTGGTCACGCTGTCGCCGGCAATCCCAGGAGCTAGACGTTGCCCGACCCACGTCTGTAAACGGTTTAGCGTGGTGTATCTCACGATACGATCTAGCAGACCGAAGAACCGCAGGTTGGCGAAGATGAGCCGTCCTTTCAACGGTAGTGGAGCGGCGGTGAACGTATCGGACACTACGAGGCCAGCTATCTTCCCGGGATACGTCGCAGCGTACACCTGAGCGATACAGCCACCCATCGAAAGTCCGCAGAGAACCGTATTTTCGACGTTTAATTCTGTGAGAAGCGCGTCGAGGTCTTGGGCGTACACCGACATATCGTACGACTCCCGGTCGGAGCCGCCGGTGTGGCCGTGGCCACGCACGTCGTACGCAATGGTGGTGAATTCGTCACTGAGAGCCTCCATCTGTGGTTCCCACTCGGTGGTGCTCATAGCCATTCCGTGAATAAAGACGATAGGCGGGCCGTCACCACGTCGCACGTAGTACGTCTCGATATCGCCCTTTCGAACGCTCCCAGACTCGCTCACCGTCGAATTCTCGAAACGGTGACCTGCTCTGTTCTCCGTTTCCTTCTGATCGGAGGTGGGACTCTGTTCTCGCACATGTCAAACAAACAGGCTGATGTATTAAGCTAACTGCTGGTCTGCACCGCACCCCCGACAACCGAGTCCATACCGGAAGACGCGCGATCAATGTCCCCACAAAGCTGCAAATGATATCCGGAAACGAAAGATGGCAGGTCAACAGATAACGTCAGATATCAAACTTGTCAGGGTAAAGTGACCGGAAACTCACAGAGACGTCGTCGCAGACTATTTGATGTCGGCCTAACATACTTTTCCGACTGGCTAGTGACTCCTACACATGTCAAATCACATCACGACTACGAATCCTCCGGGCCCGAAGGGCCTCCCTGTACTCGGCAACACGTTGCAGTTCGGACGGCATACGTTCAACTTCCTTCAGCAGTGCCGTAAGGAGTACGGCGATGTCGTCTACTTCGAGGTGCTCGGTCAGCCGTTCTACCAGCTGAACGATCCGGAGGACATCCATCACGTCTTGGTTGAGAACAATACAAACTACACCAAAGGCTCGTTCTTGACCAAGCAGTTCGGCGAATTCCTCGGCAAGGGGCTCCTATTGAACGAGGGTGACGACTGGCGACGACAGCGTCATCTCGTCCAACCAGCATTCGACCCGGAGCGCATCTCCATCTACGCGGAGATGATGACCGACTACACAGAGCGCCTGCTAGCTGGCTGGGAAGCGGGAACTCCGCGGGATATTCACACAGACATGACACGACTCACGCTCGAGGTCGCCGCCAGTACACTACTCGACATCGACATTCGAGAGGAGTCGTCGGAATTGCGATCGGCGTTTCACGATATCATGGAGGAATTTCGCAAGAGAACCGCTCGCCCAGTCTCCCTTCCACAATGGGTTCCAACGCCTCGGAACCGCAGGTATCAGCACGCACTCGAACAGATCAATGAGATCGTGTACGATATTATCGCACGGCGACGCGCCGAGCCCGGGAACGGCGTCGTTTCCATGCTTCTGGAGGCCAGCGACGAACCGGACACAACGGTGAATGACAAACAGCTCCGTGACGAAATCGTCACGCTGCTGTTCGCAGGTCACGAGACGACGGCGATCGCGCTCACGTTCACCTGGTATCTACTTGCAACGCATCCGAGACAAGAGGAACGGCTCGTCGCTGAACTCGACGATGTGCTGGACGGTGAGCCACCCACGATGTCGGCTGTTCCGGATCTCGAGTACACCCGAAAGGTTCTCAAGGAGTCTCTCAGACTCTATCCGCCAGTATTCGGTATTCTCCGGGAACCCGTCCGGGATGACCAAATCGGCGGATATCAGATTCCATCGGGTGCAACGGTGGCAATGAATCAGATCGCGGTGCATCACGACCCGCGGTTCTTCGACGACCCGAAGGCGTTCACACCTGAGCGGTGGTCTGACGCGTTCGAGGAGTCGCTCCCGCAGTTCGCCTATTTCCCGTTCGGTGGCGGCCCACGCCGGTGTATCGGTGAACGATTCGCGATGCTCGAAGCAACGCTGGTTGTCGCAACTATCGCTCAACAGTACCACTTGGAGTTAGTTTCCGACCGAGACCTGACTCTGAAACCATCGGTGACGACGCGCCCCGACAAACCAATCAGAGTTCGTCCGGAACTACGATAGGAAGTATCGCTACATAGTGCTACCCGAAATGGAAGTGTGCCACTCTCGACTCCCACAGTACACCATGCCAACACACGACTGTGTAGGAGAAACAATCTCAGGCACCTGCACCCCTCTGGAACGCGTACTAGAACTTCTGCAACGTGCTGGACGGCTAGCTTTATCGGCTCTTCTTTGGTCTGCCGATCGACACAGAAGTTTGCCTAAAATCACGCAATACTCCCGATTTCGACACCAAGATATAGAAATTTCGACCGAGCTGGTATATAGGTGTTGTTCGGAAACCGGTAAAGTACACAAGACCGTGTTACGTGAGCTATCGAACTGAACAAGGTCGAACAAAGAGAGAGCCGGTAGACAATAAAAATGGCTGTTAGAAGGCCTCTAGATACACATTAGTAGGTTGGTGCGTCGATTTTTGACGCAACCTTACGAATTTCGGACTCAATGAGCAGCCGGAAGATCGGATACTCGGCCGTATTACTCCAAGAACTCCGCTCACATATCCTGCCCAGTCTTGGCGAGAGAACTACCGCGAAGCTGGCAGTCAGTTCTTGTTGATGCGTTTTGACCCAAAGACACAATATTCTGTGCCTACATAGTTTTCTGTATGCCCAGTATCACCGTCAACGTTGACGACGATCTCAAAGACCAGATGGAGAGACACCCGGAAATCAACTGGAGTGAGGTTACCCGCCAGGCCATCCAGGAAAAAATCGAGGCACTCGAAGTGATGGACGAACTCACGTCCGGGAGTGAACTCACCGAGAGCGACGTTGCCGATATTGCTGATAAGATCAACGAGAGCGCACGCGAGCGCGTCGAAGAGGAGTCGGAGT
Organism: Halorubrum wangae; assembly: GCF_051194135.1. NCBI lineage: Archaea > Methanobacteriati > Methanobacteriota > Halobacteria > Halobacteriales > Haloferacaceae > Halorubrum > Halorubrum wangae. Next base: position 433,793 of record NZ_JBLZNH010000004.1, read on the forward strand.
AGCTTCAACGAATGAAGCTGGTCGTCGATGCCAACGTCGTCATATCCGCGCTCATCGCTGACTCGAAAACCCGTGAACTAATCGTCACGCTCGAACCCGACCTCCTGACGCCCGAGTTCGTCCACGACGAGATCGAGAACTACACCGAGTTGATCGTCGAGAAATCCGGCATGAGTCCAGAGCGAGTCACCCAGTTCGTCGACCTTCTCTTTCAGTATATTGAGGTCGTCCCCGCCGACGAGTTCTATCCGCACATCGAAGAGGCCGAAGCAGCGATTGGTGAGACTGATCCCGACGATGTGCTATATGTCGCGTGTGCCTTGGTCAAGGACGCAGACATCTGGAGCGATGACACAGACTTCGACGAGCAAGATGTCGTCGAGACCCATTCGACGACCGACGTGATCGGCTCGTTCGACACGAGATAGCTGACGGGTACTAACGATTGTCGGCCCTGGCAGTTTTGATTATATACGCTTCCCAGTGAAGGACGCTGTCCCCTGTCTTCGATAGTATGTGTTATCACCAGACGTTGTTTTCACGAGAATCCATGGTGGATTTCAGCGAGCTGAACAAGGTGGAACAAAGACAAAACCGGTAAACCGCAAGACAGCGCGGTTATGATGGTTTTTGCAGAAAGTCTTTTAAATAGGGTATAAGTAAACGAGACCGGTATCCGACATAACTGAATATTCGGAGTTGTTGAACCCCCCAGGGAGTGACAGGTGGTGCGTGCTGAATATAGAGGGTGTCGTCAGCGATGTGCCCACGTTCAACACGGGCTATTGATGGTGAACACGCTATTGGCATTGCTAATCGT
>NZ_JBLZNH010000005.1:0-106183 GCF_051194135.1 Halorubrum wangae
CCGCCGGCGACGCCCGCCTCGCAATCGGCATCCTTCGTACGGCCGCCGGCAAAGCAGATCGCGAGAACCACGAGCGCATCACCGACGACATTCTCCTGGACGCCGCCGAGGATGCTCGGGCCCAGATCAAGCAGAAGAGCCTCGACTCGCTCACGCCGCACCAGCGCGTCGTCTACGACATCGTTCGCGAGCACGGCCCGGTCGGGCCGAGCGAAATCCACGAGCGCTATACCGAGGAGGTCGATGATCCACGGACGAAGCGGACTATCCGCACGTACCTCTCGAAGATGGAGCAGTACAACCTTCTCGAGGCGGAAGGGACGAGTCGGGACCGAGAGTACTCGCTCGTCGATTCAGCGGCGGCGTCGCCGATGCAGTGACCGTGATGCCGCCACCGATCAGGAACTGAACTCGCCGAGGCCCGATTGCTCGTGGTCTAGCGGCTCGATGACCTGGGGATCGTCGTTGCCAGGGTTGTTGACTCGCGTCGAAATCTCGTAGGCGTCCAGATCGTCCTTCGGATACGGCTGGCACAGTTCCTTGCGAGTGTCCGGGTCTGCGGCGAGCCAGTCAGATTCCGCGTCCTTCGGGAGGACGACCGGCATCCGGTCGTGGATTGAGTTCATCAGGTCGTTCGGCTCCGTCGTGAGAATCGTGACGCACGAGATCGTCTCGTCGTCGCCCTCCCAGACGTCCCAGAGCCCGGCCATCGCGAATGCGGGGTCGTCCTCCCGGTAAATCCGGTAGGGCTGCTTCGACCCGCCGTTCGGCGATTTCCATTCGTAGAACCCTGACGAGGGGACGAGGCAGGGACGTGATTCCCACGCCCGCTCGAAGACGCGTTTCTCGTCGGCAGTCTCAGAGCGAGCGTTGATGATGCCATCCTCGGGTTCATCCGCCCAGAACGGAATCAGCCCCCAGTGGTAGCCGTCGATCTCGTCTGGAGCCTCGTTCGTGATGATGTAGAGGTCCTCGCCAGGCGCGATGTTGTATCGGGGGGTGTACCCGCCGTCCGCGACGACCTCGGCGTCGAAGCGGGCCTCGAGGTCTGCTTGGTCGATGAAGAGCGAGTTCCGGCCACACATACATCCGGGTCCGGCCGGGAGAGTCTTCAACGTATCTGGAAATGTGAACGGCTCTGAATCGCCGATTAGAGCTCGGTCGGCGACAGAAGCTCACAGAGAACAGCTGCTTGTTCAAGAAGTGCGTCGAAGAGCCGTTCAGTCGGTCGATATAGCGCGTGGTGTTCATCAACAGAGTATGGGGTTTTCTCATCATCTGTGTGTGAGAGAAATCCGCACTCGAGAAGCGGAGCAAGGGTAGTATCCAGTGCAGTTCCGGAACGGCCAGATTCAGCTTCAAGAGTGTGTCGAGGGAACTCAGAAAGGAACCGCGTACAGCAACTCAGGACGTGAGCACGTCGATCAGCGAATAGTTCGTTGAGCGCAGTACGATGGGTGCGTGTCCAATACTCGTCGAGTTTGACGTATGTACGAACGATAGGGGAAAGCTCGTTCAAGGAACCATTAGCATGGACGATGCCAAGGTCGTTGAGCGCATGTTGGTCTTTGGTGTCCAGAGATTCGCCGAGGGGATGGAGAACAGTTTGAAGCGCATCGTGGTACCGTGAAGTGAGGAACTCCCCGGCAACCACGTGGGCATTCACGATATTTCGAGTTGGGTGCATTGACTCGTGGTGATCGGGGTTTCGGTGGTCGACGTGGGTTCGTGGATAGCTCATAGAGCACCTCTTCCAACGTGGCGTTGAGCATTAACATTCCGAGCAGTCAGGCTCGAGACTGCAGCTGTGAAGGTTTAACCAACACGCCGGCGTCAATACGGGCGCGTGTTGGTTAATCCGGAGAACACTGGATTCAGGAACTATTCTCGGAAACAGGATCCAAGCGGAGACTACTCGGGACTGTACCGGGATTGGAGGGGATCAAGTCGAGTTCCCTGAAACGCGGAAGCGACACGCCGCGGCTTATCGGGAACGTAGACAACTAGTCGAGTATGGGAGAACACTCAACGTCGAACCGATTGGCGGTGGACCAGCCGATACGGGGAGCTGATCGCAATCGGTCCCTTGCTGACCAGGCCGATCCGGCTACGGACGAGATGCTGCTGCCACAGCTTGACACCGGCATCACGCTGCTCGACGTCGAGGGAGGCCGCGGCGTCCCGATCCTGCAGTCACTCGTGCTCGACCATCTCCTCCTGCACGACGGGCCCGCCTTCTGGGTCGACGCAAACGGACACGCGACGACGACGACACTCGCTCAGATCGCGCCCAGTCAACGGTTGCTCAACCGAATCCACGTGGCACGCGGATTCACCGCCTACCAGCACTACGGCGCCGTCTGTGATCTCCCGACGGCAGTGAACAAGTCGATCCAGATGTCCACCACTGACGCCGGGGCGGCCGGTCAGGGGGAACCGAGTCGTGACGAGGACACATCGCCCCACACACCCGCCCTCATCGTCGCGCCGGCCGTCGACGCCCAGTACCGCGCCGACGATACTCTCGGCGAAACCCACGCGAAAACCATCCAGGCCCGAACTCTCGCCCGGTTGGCGAGCTACGCCGAGGGGTACGACATCCCGGTGCTCGTTACGCGAAACGAACGAAACGAATTCACCGAGCCAATTGCGACGGTCGCCGACCACCACTTGGAGTGCGAGCAGACTCGGATGGGGCCACGGGTCGTCGGCGAAGACTTCGAGACGCTCGTCTATCCCGTCGACGACGGCGCGTACTACCAGACGACGTTCGCGTACTGGCGGCAGCTGCTCGCGGCACGCGCCACGCAGGTCGGCGTGGAACCGACGACGTCGGCGCCGTCGACGCCGACGCCGGAGGGTGTCGGGACAGGCGTCACCGCTGGCGGTGAGACGGTGGCGGCCACCGCGGATCCCTTACTCGATGCGTGGACCGCGACCGGGACAGGAGGCCGATAACGATGGGGCGCACAAACCCGACATACCGAGATGCGCTGCGGGCAATCGAAGAGCGCTGGGCGGAGTTCCGCCGGGCACTGCGGCGTCGCGACCAGCCGCGCTTCGACCGGCTGTTCGAGTACGCCCGCGAGCACGCCGACGCGAGCGGGCTGTTGAACCACCAGAATCCGCTGCTGCCGGCGCTTTTCAGCATCGATCTCGAACAGGAGGCCCGCCTCGACGACCACGAGGAACGCCTCAAGGAGCTCGAAGCCGCGGTCACAGCGAGCGATGATCAAGAGAGTGGCCCACCGGACGCGAACCCGTGACGATGCCGTTCACAATCGACTTCCTTGACGACGGGCGCGTCCTGGAGTGGGAGGCAACCGCCGACGGCGCCGTCGCAACAGAACGGGATAACTACACACCTCGATTCTACGTCGCCGCTCGCGACCCAGCGTCCGATCTCGACCTCACGACGCTCCAATCGGTGTACGACCAGCACCCGGATGTCGTCACGACCGAAATGGTTGCGCGACGGCCGGGCTTTCGTCGGGACGAGGAACCAGTCCTCGCGGTCGACGTCGCCCACATCGACCGCGTCACCCCACTCGCCCGGCAAGCACGCCAGCTGTCAGCCTTTCCAGTCGGGGATCTCGCCTGTTTCAACGTGGACTTTTCGCGAGAGTTCCGGTACTGTCTGGAGACCGGTGCCGATCCGACGCCGGCGAGCGAGCTGTCGACGCTCCGGCTCAGCGTTCCGGTGACCGAAACGAGCAACGACGTCTACGAGGAACTGTCCGTCGCCGGCGACACCGTCACCGGCTCGCCGACGGATATCCTGACCGCCGTCCAGGGGGCGCTCGAAGCGCACGACCCGGATGTCCTGGTCATCTCAACGAGCGAGATCGTCCCGAACCTGTGCGAGATGGCGACGGACGCCGGCGTCGACGACTTCTCGCTGAGTCGGTGGCCGGACGTCGATTATCAGCAGCTCGCGAGCCGGTCGACGTACTCGAGCTACGGTCGCGTCGGTCACTCCCCGGCGCGGTACAACGTGCCCGGCCGAGCAATCATCGACGAGTCGAACACGTTCTTCTACGGGGAGACGAACCTCGACGGCGTCCTCGACCTCGTGTCGCGCTCGAACAAGCCCGTCCAGGAGCTCGCGTGGGCGTCGATCGGGAACGTGCTCACGGCGATCCAGATCTGCGAGGCCCACGACCGCGGCGTCCTCGTTCCGTGGAACTCCTGGCGCCACGAGTTCTACAAGTCGATGGGGACGCTCCACGACGCCGACCGTGGCGGCTTCATCTTCGCCCCCGAGGTCGGCCTCCACGAAAACGTCCACGAACTCGACTTCTCCTCGTTGTACCCGAACATCATCTGCACCCGGAACGTCTCGCCGGACGTTATCCGGTGTGACTGCCACAGCGACCGCGACGACGTCCCCGGCCTCGGGTACTCGATCTGCGACGACCGGGGCTACCTCGTTGACGTGCTACAGCCGATCATCGACGCGCGCGACGAGATCAAGGCAGCCATCCGTCGCGAGAAGGAACGGGACAACCCCGACGAGGACCGGCTGGCGGAACTCGAGGGACGGTCGGGAGCGCTGAAGTGGATCCTCGTCGCCTGCTTCGGCTATCAGGGGTTCAGCAACGCGAAGTTCGGCCGCATCGAGTGCCACGAAGCGATCAACGCATTCGCTCGCGAGATTCTCCTGACGGCGAAACAGCGACTGGAAGCTGGCGGCTGGCGGGTCGTCCACGGCATCGTCGACTCCATCTGGGTGACGCCGGACCCTGACGTCGACGACGAGGACCGCGAGGACCTCGGGTCGCTCGCGACGGAGATCACGGAACGCGTCGAGATCCGGCTCGAACACGAGGCCCACTACGACTGGGTGGCGTTCGTGCCGCAGCGCGAGAGCGACGCCGGGGCGTTGACGAAGTACTTCGGGAAGGTTGCCGGCGATGACGACTTCAAGATCAGAGGCATCGAAGCCCGGCAGCGCTCAACCCCGCCGTTTATCGAGGACGTCCAGCGGGACTGTCTCGACCGGCTCGATGCCACGCGGTCACCGGACGCGGTGCTCGGACGGCTCGAACGAGCAATCGACGAACTGCAGGCGGGCAACGTGGCAGTGGAGCGGCTCGTCGAACGGAACCGTGTCTCGAAGCCCCTGGAGGGCTACTCACAGAATACCCAGAACGTGGCCGCCTTGAAGCGAGCCCGCGAGCAGGAACTTGCAGTCCACCCGGGCCAGGATATCGAGTACGTGGTCGTCGACGACGAGAAATCCTCGCGAGACCGGGTCGCCCTCGCCCACGAGGAGATCGAGACCTACGACGCCTCGTACTACGAGACGCAGCTGGTCAGAGCGGTCGAGAGCATGCTTTCACCGCTCGGGTGGGACCGCTCCGACATTCGTCGAGAGCTCTCCGGTGAGAGGGACGCCGTTTTGACCTCGTTCGGAGCCGCCAACGAACTGTCGTAGTGGACACCACCCCTGGTTTCCGTCGTTTCGATCCAACCCCACGTTTCCGACGTAATTTTCGACCCCCCTCGTTTCCGTCGTTTCCTCACGCCCCACCCCGGATTTCCGTCGTCCGCACCAACTCAGTAGTAGGGGGTTACTACTCGCGAGTCCAGTCCTGCATCCGGCTGTCCTCGAGTATCGTTTCGCGGACGACCTGGGGATCTTCGATGAGTCGGTTCTGGAGGTGGATCCCGCCCGCACTCCCCTTGTTGATCTTCTCGATTTCGACAACCCCGAGGAAGGCTTGCTCTTTCAGGATGTCGCGGAACCGACGGACTGAGAGGATATCCATATCGAGATGGTTGCAGATGCGTTCGTACTGGTCGTACACCCGGCTTGTGAGGAACGCATCGTCATTGCTGTTGACACTCAGTTCCGTGAGCGCCAGCAACGCCGCCTTCGCCTGCGTGGGTGCGCCGTTCACGAGTTCTCTAAACCGGTCTTTTTCGGCGTGTTGCTGTGCCTGGCGGACGTGCTTCTCCGTCACTTGCTCTGCTCCGGCCTCGTAGGCGACCTCCCCGGCGTGGCGAAGAATGTCGATCGCCTTCCGAGCATCGCCGTGTTCCTGCGCGGCGAAGGCCGCCGAGAGCGGAATCACGTCCTCGGAAAGGACGTCGTCCTGGAAGGCGTCCTCGCGGTTGAACATGATTTCCCGGAGCTGGTTGGCGTCGTATGGCTTGAAGAACAGCTCCTTGTGCTGGAAGCTACTTTTCACGCGCTCGTTCACGTTGTCGACGTACTGGATCTTGTTGCTGATCGCGATGACGCCGACGCTACAGTCGATTTTCCCCGCCTCCTCAGCGCGCGAGAGCTTCATCAGCACGCTGTCGTCGTTCATCAAGTCGATCTCGTCGAGGATGATGATCACAGAATCGAATTGAGCGTCGAGCGTTTTCCAGAGGAGTTTGTAGTATTTCGACGTACTGAGGCCGGTATGTGGGACGGAGATTCCAGTCGAAGATTCATCGTTCAGCTTCGCGGCAAGTGAGGAAATCGCCTGAGTCTCCGTGTTGTCTTCAGCACAGTCGATATACGCTGTTCCAATCTCGACGCCATCCTGAGCGGCATTTTGAGCTCGCTGGCAGACGTGTTTTGAAACGAGAGATTTCCCGGTCCCCGTTTTCCCGTAGATCATCACGTTCTCCGGGGAGTACCCGTGGACAGCACCGTTGAGACGTTTCGCGAGCTTCGAAATTTCCTCGTCGCGACCGACGATCCGGTCAGCCTCCGGAACGTGGCCAATTTTCAGGAGATCCTTGTTCGCGAAGATGCGATGCCCGGATTCAAAGAGTGGATCGTCGACAGAACTGGGTGAAGAGTCGGGCGTCATTGAATATCACACGGTGTGAGCGGGGGGAGTATAAATCTAGTGGAGAACGCCACCCCACGTTTCCGACGTTCCTTGTCCGATATCAGCGGGAAAATGCCGTAATTCGGTGGAATTGGATTGCTGACAAAATAGCCGCGTTTCCGACGTGAGAGAGGAAACTCGTAGACGGAAGCGGCGCGTTGTTGTCGAATCCCGAACCCACACACCCCACGTTTCCGTCGTAATCACCGAACAGGTGGGGAGGGGACTCGAAGAAGACGTCCACGACGAGATATCAAAGACGAGAGCGGCCTAGCCGTCCAAAGCTGGCCGTCTATAGGAGCAGCTGGAAAGGATTGTTTCAGCTGAGGGGGCGAAGTACTTCGCCCCCTCATTGGTCAAAGTACACTTAATGAGCGTTTCTCAGGTATGCTACTTTAATCTATGTGTTCTAGAAGTTAGTTCATCTCTATATTGTTTCTAGGTCAACATAATTAGTAGCTGCATACCACTATCGTAGCCTCTCCCTACGCTGTCGTGGAGAAACGACGGAAATGCGGGGGGTGTGGGATCTTCGAAATCAGCGTCGCCCCTCCACCCACATCCAGTTACGACGGAAACGTGGGGTGGGTGTCCTCCCTCACCGAGTTTTACTCGTCCGGGTTGACTGGGCCCTTGTACTGAGAACGAATTTTCTCTCCTTCCCGCCACTGCCAGTAGTAGTAGCGATTATCGTTGATCTCCTTGATCGTGATCGTCGCTTTGGCAGGAACGTCATCCGGGAGATCGTCCGGTCGCTCTTCGACCTCTTCTTGATCTGCCGACTCCTCGAGACGGGCCTCCCGTTCCTTGTGCTCGGCGAGCGCTTCAGCGTACGTCGCAACATCTCGGAGCTGCTCCGGGCTCGACTCGTTGAGCGTGTTGACGATCTCCGTCGGGAGGTTCGCCGGTGGGGTCGGGGGTTCGTAGGACATCGGCTACTCTCGTGTTAACCAACACGACCCACGAGTCCATAGTTTTGTTGGTTAAGACGATGGGGACGGTTCTCGCGATTGCTGGCTGTAACACTACTCGAAACTTCTTTATATACGAGTTTCGTACTATGTTACACCGTGCTCCGGCGCATCGAACTCGAGGTCCTCGCCACGGTCGACCGCGGCGACACGATCTCCGAACTCGCGACGAAGCTCGACCACAGCGAGAGCTACCTCTCTCGTGCTGTCGCCGAACTCGTCGAGAAGGGGCTCGTCTACACGGAACGCGACGGCCGGCGAAAACGGGTCGTCCCGTCGGATGCTCGTGCCGTCGAACGCTACCAGGATCTTGTCCGCCAGCACTCCCATATCGACTTCCCCGAGCTACTGACCGGCAAGGCACTCGAGGTGCTGTACTACCTCGACCAGCCGCGAACCGTCTCCGAGATCGCCGACCGGAGCGACAACTACCGCAACACGGTCAACCGGGTCCTCAAGCGGTTTCGTGACCGTGGTCTTGTCGGGACGGCCGACGGCCGCTATGACTTCAACGCCGATTTCGACCGCCTCCACGAGTTCGCCCGTGAACTCGCACACCATCTGCATCGCCACCACCTCGAAGCCGTCGCCCCGAAGGGCACGATTCTCTGGGAAGACTACGACGAATTCCTTGCTCAGGCCGAGACGGAGATCGATGCGGAGGAGTTCCACGAAACCGGCCTCGCTCGGTTCGCGGCCTTCGACCTCCAGTTCCTGCTCACGGGCCATCGCTACTACTTCTACTCCGAGGATCTCGACGCAGTCTCGCGGGCGGAGCTCTGCTGTCACACGCTGCTGATCGACGACGGCAGCCGCCACCGCTCGTACTGTCTCCTTCTACTCAGCCACGTCGACGTCGACGAGGAGGATCTCCGAGAGCAGGGGGCGAAGTATGGCCTCGAAGACGAAATCGACGCCTTGCTGCGCTACCTCGAGACGCACGGCGAGGTCGACGACGACCGGCTCCCGGAGTGGGACGAGTTCCAGGAACTGGCGGCTGACTACGAGGTGCCACTACCACAATGAGACCAACATTCGGACGCGAGTACATCGAGAACGAATTCCAGCGAATCGGGGACGGGCTATCTGAACCGCTCACGGTCTACCTGATCGGTGGTGGCGCGATGTCGCTGCGCGACCTCAAGGGGGCGACGAAAGATATCGACCTAGTCGTCCCAGATGGCGACGCATACGGGCAGTTGTGGGCCGTCCTGATGGACCTCGGGTATGCGGAGGTCCAGTCGCTGGATCCAGATTACCGGGCGCTGGGGGCGACGAGCTGCGTCGAAAACGACGATGGGTGTCGCCTCGACATCTTCAACCAGCAGGTCGCGAACAAGCTCGTTCTCACCGACGGGATGCAAGAGCGCAGCGAGCCGTTCCTCGACACGGATCGACTGACGGTCCGGCTGGTCAGCAACGAGGATATCTTCCTGTTCAAGGCGATCGCAGGCCGCGACGACGACATCGAGGACATGAATATGCTCGTGCAGGCCGGCCTCGATTACGACGTCGTCCGAGATGAACTCGAAGCTCAGATCGAACGCCTGGGGGACGATCAGTTCGCCACGTTCGCAAACGAGGCCCTGGTCGAACTCGAGGAGCGGTACGGGGTGACCACGCCGATCGAGGGCCGCGTCCAAGAGCTCACGAATAGGTACTACCGGGGGCTCGAAGTCCTCCAGGCACTCGATGAGCCGATGACCGTCGACGAACTGGCCGCGAAACTGGAGCTGGATGCTGAGGAGGTTCGGGACCGGATCGCGTATCTCTCAATGTTCGACCGGGCCAGTCGGGATGGCGACACAGTCCGTCCCGTGGAGTAGCTCAATCGTTACCCTACGGAGAGGGAAGGCGGCCGTCTGGTCGGGGTACACGGCCCCGTTTGATCTCGTGATCGACGCGGCGCAGGTGCTTGCAGCCGCCTTCGGGTGAACGCTGCTGCCAGTCGGGACAGGTACACGACTCGTCGATGACGTCGACTTCGTACCGGTTCCCGGACGCGGACTGCACCTCGTAACGGCCACCTTTCGAGAGGAGCGAAACGTCCATCGCTTCGCCGACGGCACGCCTCGTGCGGGGCTCGAGATCGTCCTGCGACTGTGCGTTCTCGTCGACGACCAGCCGGTCGCGAACGTCGCCCGTTCGACCCCCGTCCGGAGCGACGGCTTCCGCAGGGCCACTGAGCCGCTCGTGGAGCACTTCCTCCACCGGATGGCCTTCCGGCCACAGGTAGTGGACCTCGCGGCGCTCGCGATGGTCGTAGGAGCCGCACGCCGCTGCGCACCCAGTCCAGACGCGCCAGGCCCCAAGCGCGGCCATCACGTCGACGATGTCACGGGGAACCGTCTGGTGTTCATCCGGGAAGAACACCCGGAAGCGGGTACACGCCTCCTGCGGCGGGACGGTCTCCCACCAGTCTTCGCTGGAGCCCCAGCTGTCGTACATCGCGTCGTCGCTCCCGTAGCCGACGGTCACGCCGTCGATCGGCGTCCAGTCTGCTGGAAGGTGGTCCGACTCGCCTTCAAGCACTCGGAGGACGGCGTATCGGAGGTACTCGTGGGCTTGGTTGTCTGTCGTTCGAGCGACCTGGTCGTGCTGCTCGGCAACGTGCTCGGCTTCCCAAAGAACCGTCGTGAGATAGGGTTCAGTCATCATTCGACGGAGGTCAGAACGCGCCTCCGCCCCTCCGCGGGCGCTGAAAAACTTAACCAACAGAGCGGGAGGGATCCATCACTCTGTTGGTTAACCAGGTTGGGACGAGGATTCGCTCTCAAGCACGTCGATGAGTTTTTCTGCCGTTCGACTAATCCTGCCGAGGCGCTCGCGAACGACCTCGGAATCGTCCGACTCCCACGCAGCGAGGTAGAACGCCGACCCGCTGGTGTCCAACCCACAGTAGCGCCCGACGACGTACGCGACGGCTTCGGCCTCGACTTCGCGTTTCGCCCGCTCGGTGTCGTCGTCGACATCGAAGTGGAGCAGGGCGTGGGCGTACTCGTGAACCAGCGTCCGCGCAAGGTCGGCCTCGTTCTCCCGATCACGCACCTCGACGAGCGGCTGGACGTCGACGAGGCTCAGCTGTTCGCAGATGCCCTTCGCCTCGCCGTGGGCCCACTCCTCGGCTGGAACGATCCGCACCGTCACGCCGAGGTCGTCAGCGGCGGCAGTCAACTGTTCGACGAGGTCGCCGGCGTCCCCGGTCGCTTCTGTGTCCAGGTCGGGAAGCGGCTCGCCCTCGGTCTGGGAGACATCGAACACCGGCGCGGGCTTGAACCCCACCAGCCCCTCGGACCACTCCTCGGGTGGCGTCTCGTCGTAGTCACAGTCACTGTCCTCGTGGTAGCTCGGCGAGTTCTCGCACTCCGGGCACTGCGTGGTTATGATCGGCGCCCAGATCCAGATGGCCGACTCACCCTCCTTGACGTGACGGTCGAACTCCTCCTGCCACGTCCGATAGCCCGCCACCCGGCTCGCCTCGGGACACTGTCGCTTGATGAGGAGCGCGTTCCGGTAGGAGTAGTCGTGGAAACGACTCTGGACATCGAGCCACTCTTGGAACTCTTCGCTGGCCTGCGCGTCGTCGACGCCGGCGACGAGGTCGTCGATCCACTGTTCGATCGTACTGTTCATCTCGTCTGATCGCGTGTCGGTCTGGTCGAAGGAGACCGACGAGTCACTGGTCGTAGACATCGTGATCACCGAATCGAGTTCACGGCGACTGCGTCTGTTCAGACCACGCCGCACCCCTCAGGGGCGTTCAAAAAACCGCTCTGTCGGTCACCGGAGATCGTGGCGTTCGTCCGCAAAGCCAACCGAGACGAGGTACTCGAGGAACTCGTCGAACCGTTCGACATCGCTGGGCGTGTCCGTCGCAAGATGACGCGCCCACTCGATGGCCCACTGGAAGGCGGGATCCGTGCCGTCCTTGCCGTGTAGATACCACCAGCGAGCCGCTTTGAGAACCACTATGGGATTCGTCGGCGGCTGCTCACCGGCGAGCCCACGGGTGATAGACTCGATTTCGTCGGGGACATCGGCGGGATTGATCTCCTCTGATTGCGTGTTTGCGATATCGACTGGGATGTCGTCGATCGAGACGTTGTCGGGACTCTGTTGTTGACTCACAGGCAGTCACCTCTGAGGACTCTTGATGGAGCCCTCGCCCTCTCCGGGGGCGCGAAAAACCAGCACGCGGATTTCTATACTAGTAATTGGTTTTCAAAGCTGTATTGGATATGGCACATGTAATCTGACGCCCTGAGGAATCCCGTCCCTCGCGCCTGCCTGTCTGGGGTGGCACACTCTTTCTCGGCAAGTGTTATGGGACCAGACTAAGACAGAGAATTTATGGCTGAATTATTGGTTTTCACGTTTCTCGCCTCTATCGTTGCCGTCTATTCTATACTTCCTCGACACCGCCAACTCCGTGTTCGATACAATCTATGGACGAAGCCCAGATTCGCGTATATCTTGATCGCCTTCCTGGTGATTATCGGATCGTATTGGCTCTCAATCTATTTGGAGAGTCTTGAGGCGGCCAGCGTACCGGTTAGCTATGGGGTTGGTTCTGTGGAGGTCACCCCGCTGCTGGTTGAATCTCTCCAATTAGTTGCCGTGCTAGGGATTGTCGGATTGTTCTTGGGGGTCTTTCTGAAGTCCTCTGTCAGGGTGAAGAACGAAGAGAAAATAGTGTCTATTCTTCGTGATCTGAATAATCAGGGCGATTATAGCACACTAGTCAATCTCCTTCAGAACCATTATCGGCCTCTTGTTCACCACCCGGAGGAACCACAGAGGCAGCCCAGTTTAGCAGAGGTTTACGCGCGAGAACTGAGAGAGGAGGTGGAAGATGAGCCTGATTCACTGAGAGAGAGGGTAATCCGGTGGTACCGGGCTCAATACTATGTTCAACTGGTTAATTATTGGTTGATGGATACTGCTCCGGAGGCGTCGTCCTACACTGAAACCCTGTTCCTTGATCCAGAATTCAGTGCGCAGTATCCGGTGATCGACCCCGATCTTGGAGTGAAATTGATTCGTGATGATTCTTTGGAGGGCTTTCAAAGACGGAAAGCTGTTCATCGATATCTTCGCACGTTGGTAAAGACCGAGAACAGTCTCCTATATCGGGATCTGCAGAATAACACCAGCACAGACGGAATGTATCGATACAAGATCGAGGAAGATAATCGGCTCATTCACGCCTTGTTTTCGGATATGGATCGAGTTGAGGACTTAGATATATACAAGCCGGTCGGTGATGCCGTCCGGGATATAATTGTAGACCAGCGCAGGCAGGAATTCGACGAGTACAATGATCAACGGCTAACTGATACGAGAATCTCAGACGACCATATTTTTCGAGATCCGGTGTTCATCGGCATCCAGTTTTTCGACGTGCTGGTGAAAGAGGCGTTCCATCAGAAGGTTTCGTGGCATGTGTGGCTCTCTTACTATGAGACGTTCACACGAGAGATCTGCCGGAACTACGAAATAACGGAGTACAGTGACCCAGATGCTTCAGTGCCAAACGACTACTCTCGGCTCCTGAACGAGATGGTCGGGAATATGTGTGACTGGATGCGGATGATGCAGGCAGAGGTGGTCTCACGAACCAGCGATACCGAAGCTTGTGATGTGCCACTGCACGCACCTGAAGAGGCAACGACGTCCGCCGCCCGGACCTCGACAGATAAAGACAAGAGTTCAGTTTCTAGTGAAACCGCCAGTACCGAGGACGAAACGGGTGATACGGACGAATTTGAAAAGTACCTCACTATTCGGAGCTCATACACTGGGCGTGATTCTGCCAGCATCCCCAAGATGACCGGAATCATCTTGGTATCGTGCAACGAGGAGATACTGACCACCAGCGAAATCCCGGATCGGTTCAAACGAGACATTACGGAGAGAATCCTCCTGACCGGGGTCGAACTCCGAAACCATGGGGAGGGGTCGTTGCCGTGGGAATACAGTGAGCTGTTGCTCGCAAATCTTGAAGAGCGGCTCACGGGTAGACGAGCGAACCCACAGTATGCGGAGCAGTTACAAGATGTCTATGCGGCCATCCGAGACGAGGTATTCATCGAAGAGGATGTCGGCGTGGATTTCGTCGACAGGTTAGACGAGCTGATTGGACATCCCTAATCACATTGGAGGCTACTCTCCGATCGCATCTATCAGCGTCAAAACGTGAATTCACGGTGGTGGCAGGTAGACACTCTGCTCGCCGGCGATCTCCTCCAGGTTGTTCCGATGACGGTGGCTGAAGTAGCACTCGTAGCTGCAGTATCCACAGATTGCGCCGGTATCGTATTCGGCGACGTACGGGCCGCGGCGAGTTCGCCAGACGTTCGTCCCGCACTCGGTACAGGCGGCGTGCTCGAGATCAGCTGGACTCGGACCTTCGTACTCGACGTTGAGCCCCTCGTTTTGCGGTGTCGTTTCGGGCCAGATTCCGTGGATCCTCCAAAACTCACGGACGCGAGCGAGGCTGTGACGCACCGTCTTTCGCACGGTGACGTGGTCGGCGTCGCGACCGCTGTCATCCCAGCCGTCGGCCGTCCAGAACTCACCGAACTGCGCGCCGCGATGCAGCCCGTTCCAGTCGACGCCGACGATGTCGGCTGGTGGCTCGTCGGTGAGTGTCGGTCTGGTCAGCTGTCGAATGGCGTCGAGCTGCTTGGGCGGACTCCCGCCGAGGATGTGGACGCGCCGCCCTCTCCAATCGGCTGGGTCGGAGAACTCGTGGGCCAGGCGGTCGGCGTATCCCCGTGAATACCCGAGGACGAGGGTCTCGGGTATCGCGTCGATCACCGCCCGCGACTTCGGAACGACGATGAGCTCGGCCTCGGGATAGCTCGCTTGGATTTCACGAGCAGCAGCGACGTGGGCGTCGACGTCGTCGATTTTGTCGACGTCCCCGATGACCCCGACCTCTGGTTCGTACTCGAAGAAGCGGTCGACGAAACGCTCCAGATCGGGATTCCGGAAATCATTGTCGAGCATCCCTACGGGAAGGCTGAGGTTCTGATACTGCGTCTCTTGGTACCCGCAGTCCTCGCGAAAGCCGGGAAGGAAGCCGAGGTCGACAGCGTCGACGACAAACGGCGCTCGATGCAGAAACGCCACATAGTCTGCTTGTCTGGCGGCGGCGATTTCGCGGGCGGTGCTGGCGCTGGAGCTCAGCTCGAGGGACATGATTAGGCTCGCGAGGCCGTTGCTGGCTGCCCCGCACCCATTCAGGGGCCCGAAAAACCGAGACTCAGGCAGTTAACCAACAATAGGGAAACTCACGTGGAGTGTGTTGGTTAAGAATAGAGCTTACTCTTCGTTCTCACGCAGCTCTTCAGCCTTCCACTTGAGCCGGCGCAGAATTTGCGTTCGATTCTGGTGGGCGTTCTCGTAGGCAACGCACTCCTGGAGGGTTTCCATATCCGGAATCGTCGCGATCCCTGCCTTGATCAGGCCCGTGTTCGGTGCCTCAAGCCGCTTTTCAGGCGGAAATTCGTCTGACGCCTCTGAGTCGTCTGTAGAAGTACCCATAACGGATGCCTCCACCTATCGAGGGCACGAGCAACAGCAGAGAATTGAAGCAGTAGATCTTGGGAAGGTGCACCCACTGCGAATGAGACCATCAAAATAGAGGCCTTCACGACAGGATTCGAGCTGTCTCGAAGCCCAATCAGGCTTCCGAGGATTCGAGAAAAACGAGGTTCTGAACAGGGTATGGGTTATTCTCGCCGGCGAACTCGTCCTCAGGGACGTAATGCCAGAGGTGGCCGTCTACCTGGTAGAGAAACGACTCGCCGCCTTCTGCTTCAACTCGTACCCGCTTCCCGACATTATCGTCTTCTTCCCAGCCGATCACGGTCAACGGCTCGACGGGCCATTCAAAGAATTTGACCGAGTCACCACGCTCCAACTCTTCAAAAGTCTCTATATCCCCCTGCTGTGGCTCTCGCGCGTCGAGAGTCGGATTATGCTCAATAGACATGGTCTCTGGGTACGCCCCTACTCACTTAATACTGTCAGCAGTGGATTCCAGCCGCTAGAACGGAAGCACGCCTGGCGAATTGTCTCTTCAACTGGTCTTAGCCCATCGCCTCTTGGAACCGCTCACGCAGCGCGTCCTCGCGTTCTTCGAACTGCTCGACTTTCTCCTGCAGGTCGTCGCTGACCCGTTCGATACTCGCCAGCGCTCGTTCGCCGGCCAGTGAGGCCTGTGACCCGTCGTCACCGTCTGCCTCTAGCTGCTGCTCGTACGCCTGCTCGACGCGTTCGATCGTACCTTCCGGGTTGAACAGAATGTCGTTGGCGATCCGAACGTACTGATCGAGGGATGCCCCCTCTTTCCCCTGGAAGAAGTGGGTGAGGGCGTACGTCGCGCCGGAATGCAGCGTCCACATATCGATCTCGAAGGGCGACGCCGCATTGGCTTCCGCATCGCCGGCGGCACGCTCGGCCAGGTAGTCCGGGAACCCCAACAGGGTGTAGAACTCCGTGACGGTGAACGGGAGCTCCGAGAAGTCGAGGTCGATATCCTGAGCGTCCCGGATGAACTCGAAGAGGTCGTCCGCGACGAGTTCGACCTGTGCGAGGAGCTCCTCCCACCAGGTGCGGAAGTTCCGCACGTCGCCGACGTGCTTGATAACCTCCTTGTCGGTGAGCGAGCGCATCGTGTTCGAGCAGTAGCCGTCCTGGGCGAACCCCTCCACGTAGACGGCGTGCTCGCCGAAGAAGTCGTAGCCAGATGTGACGCCCATCGTGATTGGGTCCGACCGGCCAGGAAGGCGCACCTCGAGGCCGTCGAACATAATGTCCATGTGGACCTCGCCGCCGCCCCGGTAGCGCCGAATCTCGCCGAACATCACCTCACCCAGCGGCGTCCCGTCGATGGTCTCCTCGCGGAGGACCTCCTCCAGCGGCCCGTAGACGTCGACCGGGTTGATGATCGAGTAGCTGTCAGTGGGAACGTGGAACAACGGGTCCGTCTCCGCGTCCTCATCTCGGGCCTGCTCCCGAGCCCGACTCGGCTCGACGAGCGCGTTGAACCGCTCCGTCTCAACCCACTCGTCGGTGTAGGGATTCTGGTACGCCACGGTCGTCTCGACGGCCTGCGGAAGATCACGAACCGCCTCGGCGAAGCTCACGGGGTCTGCATCCCCGTGACGCTCTCGGTACCACTGGGGTAGTTCGGTGTCGGTACGTCCATCGACGCCAGCGAAGATGGTTCTGGACTCTGGATCTTTCATCTCAGTCACCTCACTTCAGGAATCCTCGTCGACGTGCGACTGCATCGACTCGCGCCCTGCGCCCCTCTCCCGGGCGCAAAAACAACACAAACGAGAAGAGGTGGTTGTCTGGTTGTTCAGATGCACTGCTCCCCCAGCTGAGGTGGATACCGCAACTGGATTCAATAGAACCGGAACGCTTACTCGCTATGACAAACTCCAGTCAACTATTGTGGCGTCATTCCTTGAGGCATTAGCCAAGCAACGAGTTTGGCACTGGCTGGAGGAGTCTAAGGGATACACAGTCGATGGTGAGGTCAATCTCGGGACTGGTCGCATCGACCTGCTCGCGGAATCACCGTCGGGAGAGATTATCGGGGTCGAGCTGAAGCGAGCATCTGAATTCGGGCTCGATAGAGACGTATATGCCCAAACCCATCGGTATATCGACAGCGGAGCCCTCGATAAGCTGTACTTTGCTGCTCCCGACGCCGACAAACTTGGGACCAATCCGGAATCGGATCCTGTCGACCAAATGAGAATCCGTGCGATAAGCTATCGGTTAGCTGCGGGCGTTGATGAGGACTGGTACACACCATCGGAGGTTATCACTCACATTCGGGACGCGATCTCTGCAGACTTTCTTGCCTACTCGCTGGAGCATCGTACTGTCGAGGACCTAATTCGACAACTGTTAGATCGTTCCCCGGAGGATAACGAGCCGATATCTCTCGACGAGGCTGTTCAAGAGCTACGACGGACACAACTTCCAGAGGAGTTGGGTGTGATTCACGTCCCGATCGAAAAGAACGGATCCAAGTCCGACTTTTCTAGCCTGCTTACTCCCGGTGACGGTCCGATGCCCTCGATCGTCCGGGATGCCGAGCCAGTCTATGCTGGCGATGATACCACTGGCCGGATCTCTCCGACAGAAGAACCATGGGTGCGACATCATACCTGGACTCATTTTGGCGGCATCCCGGAAGCCCATATCCCGAACGACTTGGATTCGGACACTCCCACCCGCCCGATCGACATTCTGGCCTTCGAAGGGGATATTGATCCGACTGCAGCGGTCGAAACCCCCGAATCGAATGCGGTTATTGGTATCGAGTCAAAGGGTGAGAGCTCTTTTTCGGGTTCGCGAAAAACCGAGCAATTAGAACAGTTCTTAGCAACTGAAACTCTTTCAAAACTCTATCTTGCTGTTCCAACAACGCTAAGCGAGCGTGCAGTCACATTTCTTGAGAAGCACGGATTTGACACAGTTGGGCTCATCACCGTAGACGACACCGGTGGCGTCAACAGCGTTCGCGAAGCGACGCACCTGACGCCGAAATACGATGGCTATCTCGAGAATCATCATGATCGGAAGGTCGGGTATGGCGATCTCGAGCTCCCGTGGCTTGAACCAGTCTCAAACTTATACCTCACCGACGAAGAAGCCGAACGGGTCAAGCATCCCGATCCAGTCGCCTACGCGAAACCCATTATTGAGGCAGCCGACTTGGACGTGCCCGCAGGGAGCTGGATTAACGTCGAAGACTGGACGGGCGCCGAACGAACAGAAGATGAGTTCACAAAGGAGCGAGTGCGGTACTACCTCCTCCGTGGAGTGAAAGCTGGCCCGTACCTCCTCGACTCTGATGTCGACCAAGATGAGATGATGGGCGGCTACACTCGCTTGGCATTGGAGTGGTTTGAGGACACTGACGAACCAGGGCTGAAGTTGAACTTTGGCGGTGGCTCGTGGGTGGGGGGTTATCTCTGGTTCTCTGGCAAGTCCATCCAGCAGCTGCTCTCGGTTCTGCTGAACATTTCGGACCTCAATGGGGCGACGATACGTGGACAGGGCAAAGTAATCGATTTGGAAACATTCCCGATTCGGGGTGACAGTGAACATCTTCGACTACAGGGACGTTTCGGAGAGGAGGATCTCTTAGAATTAGAGATCCGGAGTCTTGTCGACGAGGGCGAAGGCGACGAAATCTTTGAGGTGGACTTAGGTACGGGTGAGAAAGCCGGCGTGACGGCGCAGTTTACCGAACCACAGTGGTACGATTTGGTGGCTACGCTGGATCACCTGCTGGCTGGTGGTACTTATCGAGGGCTGCCTGGGGAGTTTGACTCGACTCCACGTATTGGCCCGTTAGGTGAGGACACCTGGGACATCGGGACAGATATTGAGGAAACGTCGAATCCAGTCTCGATTGAGATGCGCAACTCAGATACCGACTTCCTCACGGAATAGCCGCCATTAGCTTATTCGTCGGTCGCTTGGTGCTTAGGCTCCTGCCGGTCGTTGTATCGCTCCAGTTCGCGCCCGATTTTTTCGAGCGCCTCGACACCACGTTCGAGGAGCTGGTGGGTGGCTCGCGCCAGTCGAAGCGTCTCCATCAGTGCTTCCCCTCCGGGGGTTCGATGAGGTTGTTGCTCTCTTCGGCGAGTTCCTGGATTACCTGTTCTACGTCAGCATCCTCGGCAACCGTCCGATGTGCGAGCGGGGCAGGATATGCACGGTCACCCTGGCTGCAGAGCACGACCAGCCACTCGTCGCTTCCATCCCCGAGTACGATGTAGTGGTCGCGATCAGCGCGCTGGAACACTCTTCGATCAGGGCGGGAGACGGCTCGCCAGTTCTCGGGGAGCGTCGGTGACGGCCGTCCGCCGTCGGCGAGGGCGACGACGTCGTCGGTAAGGGCCGCCATCGCGGCGTCGATCTCCTCGCCAGTGAGGTGCCAACACGCCGTTGCACCGTCGCACTCCAGCTGTGAGACTACCTGATTCCGGAACGCGATGTAGTGCTCACGGGCGAACTGTTCACCGTCGTAGTAGTCGAGAAGGAGCGCGCACGCGAGCTGGGCGGGCCCGCTACCGCTGTACCCCCACTCGAACCCGCTCGGACTGTGGTTGACCAGGTCCAGACTGCGCTCGAGGGAGAGTCGCCGATGCTCCGAGAGGTTCAGAACGACGGCTTGGCCGTCGACGCGGAAGCCGACGTATTCGACTGTGTCTCGGTGAGACTGACCGGGCGATGCTACTGGATCCGATTCCGAACTTGCTACAGGTACATTCCCGTTCATCGTTGCTCGCGGGCGGTTCGGTGACCCCCGCACCCCTCTCAGGGGTTCAACAAACAGGACGGCGTAGCGTTCGGCAACGTATTTGGCAGTTGCAACGTACTGTCCACATAATTGAGGATGGCTGTACTGGACGATCTCTCGGGGTTCGAGTTCGAGGACGTGATGGAGGACGTGTTCCGGAACCTCGGCTACGAGAACGTCCGCCAGGCCGACCGCACGGCTGACGAGGGTCGCGACGTCATCATGGAGGAGGTTGTCGACGGCACCCGGCGTGCGATCATCGTCGAGTGCAAGCACACGGGGACAGTCGGGCGGCCGGTCGTCCAGAAGCTTCACTCGGCGATCGCGACGTTCGACTTCGACGGCCCGAAACGCGGAATGGTCGTCACGACCGGCCGGTTTACGAACCCTGCTCAGGAGTACGCCGACCGCCTCCAACAGAACGACGACCCACATCCAATCGAGCTGCTCGACGGCGAGGATCTCCGGGAGATCGCCGACGAGATCGGCCTCGACCTCTACAACGGGCGCATCGAGATTCTCTGCGACGAGACCCTACGCCCGTACGACCCGGCTGTCGACGTCGACGCGCCAGTCACGGAGGCGTTCCGCGACATTGAGAACATCGAGGCCGCCGACCTCCCAGAACCCCACTCATCGGTGACGTTCCGCCCGGTGGTCGCGGTCACCGCGGACACGAACGCCGTCTTCGAGACGTCGGTAGGCGTCATTCACCGGATCAACGACCGGACCCGATTCGTCGCCCACGCCGAACGCGGGCAGCCGCAGGTCGTCGATGAGGACGTCGGGACGCTGGTCACCGAGAACCTCCACGCGACGGTCGATCCTGACGCCGAGCAGTTCGGAGAGGTGTTCGACGATGTCGAGGATCGACGGTTCGGGCAGACGCAAACGGAGTACAAGGAGTGGGCCGTCGAGCGCCTCCAGCAGCATCACACGACGACGGTCACCTACACCGGCGACAACAACGTCACCTACAACAAGACCTGCGAGCCGAACCGCTCGGACATCTCCGTCCAGTCGATCGAACCAGTGTACCTCCCGGAAGTTCGGCACACCACCGACATCCAGGAGTACACCTATCCCTACGAGTCCTACGCGGCAGGTCCGTCACGAGTGACCGCCGAGGATGGAATCCATCGGTGTGTCCACTGTGACACGAGCGGCGTCGACGAGACGTACACCTACTGCCCGAACTGCGGGGCCATCGCCTGCTCCAGCCACATCAAAACGGAGCGGCTGGAAGGCGAGCCGATCTGTACGGGCTGTGCGGTGACGGAACGGTTCGCGCTGAAGACGAAGTACTTCTACGACGAGGAGAACCTCGAAGCGTTCCGCGAGGAGTACGCCGACATGCCGCTTCACGAGAAGGCGATGGAGAACAAGTGGCTGGCCGGGGGGAGCGTGGTCGCGACGCTGCTGCTCGTCGTCGGACTCCTCGTCATCGGCGGCATCATCTGAGCGGGCTCAGTGTTCACGCCGGCTCAGTGACCATCTCTTCGAGCGCGTGCTCAAGCGGGCCGTGGAACTGCCAGCTAGCCCGCTCGAAGGCTTTCTCGGTCGGGCCATCCCAGCGCGGGAACGCGGAGTGACCACTCACCTTGACGGTCCACTCGGAGGGGTCGTCGAACGGGTTTCGGGTCGGAAGTTCGACGACGTAGAGGTACTCTTCGTCGCCGTGGATGCCGTCGGCCGGATTCTCGACCCCGTGTCCGAGCAGAAACATCGGCTGGTCGAGGTGCTCCATATTGTCCGGGTCGAGGAGATCCGAGGGTTGGTCAGCGTGGATGCTCCGGTCACGCCCTTCGTCCACGTAGAGGGTCATCGTCGAGAGCGTGTCGAGGAACAGGAACTGGGCAGCGGCGTACGCAGCCCCGCGCTCTGTTCGTGTCTCGTCCAGCAGCTGCTTCAGCTGCTCAAGCTCACGGAGGACGCTGGCGGTATCGTCGTCCGAGTGTCGGTAGTTTTGTGCAATCCAGTTGCCCTCGGACGGTTCATAACTCCTCAGCTATCGAGAGTGCACGGGCCGCAAGATCGGCGGCGTCGCTTGCAAGCATGCGCGTGATCGGTTCCTTGCCAACGTCACCTCGGTCGAAGACGACCGCCGGCGTGGTTTCGACCTGCTCGAAGGCTCTCTCGGCCGCCCAGCCCATGGTCGAGCCTTCCTCGTCAGGTTCCGGTTCGTTTGAGCGGTCGATCTCGACAACTGGGGCATCAATCTTCTCCAGGGCTGCCTCGATGGAATCGTCGAACCGGAGGTTCGCGGCGAACCGGATGTCGGGGTCGTGCTCCCGCGCCGACAGCAGGAAGCGGGCGACGTGGCTCGAGGCGCCGAAGCGTGTTCCCCGCGTCACGCGGATTCCGGTCATCGTCCGGGCGATCCGTCCCTCGACGGCGACGGTCTCCTCCGGCCGTTCTGCGTAGGGCGTGGCCCCAACCACGTTCATCCCAACCTCCGGAACGATCGACGACACGCCAGCAGAGACCAGCTGCTCCACGACGGACTCGACAGCTTCCTGAGTGGGCTGTCTGGCTGACCGATCCCGGATATTCGCGAGGTGGTGGACCGGTCCTGGTCCCTCGCCGACGTCGAGCGGGTATCTGATGGCGCGGGTCATGAATGCCACGCCGGATTCGATCGCCTCCAGGATGTCATCGCCGTGAGCCAGTCGTGCCGCGATCGCACTCGAAAGTGTACATCCCGAACCGTGTGTCGCGTCCGAGTCTACTCTCGAGTGCTCAAGTGTGGTTACGTCGTCCCGAGTCACGATGACATCTCGAACGACATGCTCATCGCCGACATGGCCACCTTTCACAAGTGCTGTGTCGGCTCCCATCTCCACGAGTCTCTGCCCCGCAGCCTGCATCGAGTCCGGATCCTCGATCGGGATATCTGTGAGTATTTCAGCTTCGTCAGCGTTTGGCGTCACGACCGTCGACTCAGCGATCAACCCCTCGTAGGCGGCTGCAGCGTCATGATCGAGCAATTGGTCGCCCGAGGCGGCGACCATAACCGGATCGACGACGAAGGGCACGTCCATGTCAGCAGCGTACGACGCAACCCTCTCTACGACGGGTTCAACACCCAACATGCCTGTCTTGACGGCCTGTAAATCGAAATCGGTACGGATAGCCTCGACCTGGGCCTCGATTTCCTCGACCGGGACGGGATGGATCGACTCCACGCTAACGGTGTTCTGTGCCGTGAGGCTCGTGATTGCACTCGTCGCGAAGGTGTCGAGTGCCTCCATCGTCTTGAGGTCCGCTTGGATGCCGGCGCCACCGCCCGAGTCACTCCCGGCCATCGTCATGACCTGGGGGAGCTCAACCGGGGCTGGCCCTCGTACTGTGGGCATATCAGTGATATAACCGACGAGTACAAATCGGTAATGGTCGAGCCGCGTCACTCGGCTTCCTGGACCGTCTCGAGGAGCGAGACCGCGAGGCGAGCGGCGTCTTCCGCGGTCTCCCCGAGGACGTAGGTAATGGGTTCGATCCCGAATGCGCCGCTGTGGTAGATGACTCGCGGAACGACATCCCGAGACGCGAACCGATCCAGGAGTCGCTGGTTCCGGTCATCGTACTCGGCGTCGAACTCCATCGGGTCGAGCCCCCGGGCCCGAGCGGTCGAGAGGAGCGCACCGTCGGTTGCGATGTTGACCGCACCACGTAGCCCGTCGTCCTGGGCCATCGCAGCTAGCACGACCGTCGCGACGTGTCGCGATGCCCCGAATTCCGGGTTTGCTGGGATTTCGACGCTACCGTCGACCGCATAGATCCGCCCGGGAATCGCTGCAACCTCGGAAACGTCGTTCGCACCGGGGAGCGCAGATCCGACGTTCGTCCCGACGTTGGGGACGTATGTCGCCATCCCGGGTGCTGTCGCAAGGATGCGTGCCGCCGTCCGGACGTCCGTCAACGTCTCCCGTTCTGCGGCGAGGCGCTCGTCGGTACCACGGACACAGAGGTCACAGCCGAGACCGGCGAGCGAGGGCATCGCCTCCTCGTGCAGTTCACACACCGGGCCACGGTCTTCAAAAGCCCGAACGAGCGCGAGCAGTTCATCGAGCGCCTCGTACCCATCCATGTGTCCGGAGGCGAACCCCTCGGCGATACGCGTAACCGTCTCGGCGGTCAGCGGATGGTCTTCGATGCGTTCTTCGACTGCCACGTCGCCGCTGATGTACTTCGAGACGGCGGCCTGGGAGACGCCGATATGTTCTGCCACCTCTTGCTGGGTCATCTCCCGATTAGCTAGTTCCCCGGCGAGACAGACACGGATGGTGGGGAGGACCCGCTCAACGACGATCTCGCTCGGGAGGTGGAGTGACATACGGATAGGATCAGTTGCCCCACAATAAATCGTGCCCACCGGTGAACGAAGTCCGTATCTCATCGAAACCGTACGCATCGAGTGACACAGGCCTAACCGGGCCAGGCCGACTCCTCGGCGTCCGCATCGGGGTACTTTTTTACCCAACCCAATATTCTCTGGTAGTATGACTAGCGAATACTCACTTGAGGTCGGGACAGTCCGCGAGTATTTCGGCGCGATGGGGCCCTCCTGGGTCGCGGGGGCAATCGCCGCCGGTCCAGCGACGATGGCGAGTCTAATCACCGCGGGGGCGATCTTCGACTATCAACTCCTCTGGGTTGTCGTGCTCTCTGCCGTCGCTGGCACCCTAGCACAGTACCTCGCGATGCGGCTGGGGCTGCTTACTGAGCGGGGAATTGTCGGCGTCGTCGAGGACCATCTTGGAGAGACCTGGGCGTGGATCCTGGTCGCGGACGTCGTCATCGCGGCCGGTGTCGCCCAGCTCGTCATCATGAAGACGGTCGCTTCCGTTTCGGCGACGATCACTGGGATCGACCCACGCCTCTGGGGCATTGCCTGGGGCGGCATCCTCGTTTTGGGTCTGGCCGGTCAGGGATACCGATTCGTCGAGCTCTTCGCGAAGCTGCTAGTCACCGCGGTCGTCCTGGCCTTCGTTGCCTCACTATTCGTCGTCTCGATCGACATCGGCCAGGCTACCCAGGGGTTGATACCGACGCTGCCCGGCGGCAGCGCACTGGTCGCTGCAGGCATCCTCGGGGGCGCGGTCCACATCACGCTTATCACCATGCACTCCTACACGATGCGAGCCCGGGGCTGGACGGAACGTGACTATGACCTCGCGACGGTGGATGTACTCGCGTCGATGCTCGTCGCGTTTGGCATCTACAGCATCGCCATCTTCCTTGTCACAGCGAGTACTCTGACCGATCCGGATCTGACGACCGTCGGTGCAGCCCAAGCCCTCGGACCTCTGGTCGGCCCGGCCGCCAAGTGGCTGTTCCTGCTCGGTCTCGGCGCCGCTGCCGTCTCGACGCTCGGTGGCAACACCATCGTTCCGCCGTTCCTCGTTGCCGACAAACTTGGCTGGGGCACGACCGTCGAGGATACGCGGTACCGGGTGCTCCTCGCACTCTTTGCTGTGTTATCGGTGCCGGGTGCGTTCATCGGCGGTGAGGTCATCGGCCAGCTCGTCCTCGTTCTGGCTCTTGGCACGGTTGGCACGCCCTTCGCCATCGCCGTCGTCCTCTATCTGTTGAACGCTGAGAGTGTCGGCGCCTCGAACTCAACGCTCGCGAACCTCGGCGGGCTTGCCATACTCGCCGTTTCGGGTGGTCTCGCGGCCAACTTCGTCATGGTTCAGATCGCGACCGGCCTCGATCTGCTTTCCGGACTCGTACTTATATTCGCGCTCGTTCTCGCTGCCGCGACGCTCGTCCTCTTTGGACAGTATGTCCGCGAGGAGGTGCCTCTAGCGTGACTGGGCTTCCGTTCCCGTTGACCGGCTCGACGCTGATCGTCGGGCCGTCCCAGGCCGGAAAGACTCGTCTCACGGCCCGCGCCCTCGAGGCCTGGGTTGGACGGCATGGTACTGATGGAGTCGTGGTTCTGGAGTTCGCGCCCGAACTAGAACGCGAAGGCCAGATCCTTGGCGGTCGCTTGGACCGGTTCACTACTATTCCTGACGGTGTCTGGCACGGCGTCCTCGACGCGCATGCCCCCCGAGCGGAAGGGGCCAACGAGGCAGAATCGGCGACACTTGCGAAGGACAACGCCACCCGTGGTCTCGAGGTTCTGGAGGCTGCCCCGGATCCAACCGCTGTCTTCGTCAACGACGCGACCATCCCGCTCCAGCACACGTTCGTCGAGGTAGATACGCTCACAGGCTACTGCGACCGTGTGCGCTGCGCTGTTCTCAACGCGTTCGATTCCGACGAGCTTGGAACGGACGACCCGGTGTCACGTCAGGAACGGGCAGCACTGTCGGAACTCCGTTCTTGGGCGAATCGGACGATCGAACTGGACTGACCGTCGGAACCGAAGCGGATCTATTGCATCGGTTCGATAGTGAAATCGTCGTCAACTACAGGTTCGAAGCCATTGACAACGTTCGAGATATAACTAACTAATATAGGCAAGTTATATCCTCTCTCAGACGGTACGGCTCGCTAGTGCCATTCAGCGATACCCTTCTTGAGGCGGGACAGGATGTATGGGCGGCCCAGAAGGAGCACCCCTTCGTCCGCGAACTCGCGACCGGAACTCTCGACGAGGCGGCGTTCGAGCACTGGATCAAACAGGATTACCGCTACCTCCTGGACTACGCTCGGTTGTTCGCGATTGCGGGCACGAAGGCTACCAACGAGAAGACGATGACGCACTTACTCGGCGTGGCCCACCAAGTGCTCGACCACGAAATGGACCTTCACCGTGGCTTCGCGGCCGATTACGGAATCTCCGACGGCGAGCTCGAAGCAGTCGAGAAGGCGCCCACATGCGTGGCCTACACAAATTTTTTGATCCGGACGGCTTACGAGGGCTCGATTGCGGAGATCGCGGCCGCACTGTACCCGTGCATGCAGGGCTACCTCGACGTCGGAGAGCATATGGCGTCGCTCGCCACCGACAAACACCGGTACACACCCTTCATCGAGATGTACACCAGTGACGAGTTCCGTGACGCGACAAGTTGGTGTCGCGGCTTCGTTGACCGATGTGGCGAACAGTCTCCCGGTGAACACGACGCTATGAGGGCGGCGTTTCTAACTAGCGCGAAGCTCGAGTTTCGGTTCTGGGAGATGGCCTACACGCAAGAAGGGTGGGGTCTATGACGGACGTCCCCGATAGGTATAACGACTACCGGGCCACCGTCAGCGACCCCCGGTTCACTGACTGGCTGCGGGAGCGTGCCGAACCCGACTGGACGAACGCCGTCGATCATCGGTTCACCCGTGAGATCTGTAGTGGCGCGCTCTCCGAGACGGTCTTCGCCGACTACCTCATCCAGGACTATGCGTTCGTGGACGTCCTCGTGAGTACGTTCGGCTTCGCAGTGGCCCAAGCACCCGATGTCTCAGCGAAGCGCGCGCACGTCGAATTTCTCGACACCCTGACTGACGAGGAAAACGACTACTTCGAGCGTTCCTTCAGCGCGCTTGGCGTCGATGATGCTCGGTGGAAACAGACAGAACTGTCCACGACCACAGCCGCGTTCGTCGACTTGCTCGGTCGTACTGCCCGCGAGGGCGGCTACGCCGAAACACTCGCAGCCATCGTTCCAGCGGAGTGGATCTACGCCGAGTGGGCGACACGCGAAGCTTCAGCACACGAATCGACTGCCGGGCTTCCGTTCTACTTCGCCGACTGGATAGCGTTGCATGCCAACCCCTCCTTCCAGGAATTCGTGACCTGGCTCCGCGGCCAGTTGGACGCCCATGGCCCGACGGTCTCTTCCACACGGGAACGGGAGATCGAGCGAATCTTCTGCCGGACCGTCGACCTCGAAGTTGCCTTCTTTGACGACGCCTACGCGGCCGTTGAGACCGACGGGGAGGGTAGGCAGTAATGGTTTCAACAGCTGTCGCACTCACCGCTGTCGTGCTCACAGTACTGACCGTTACCGCTTTCGGCCTATTAGCGGCTCGCGGCCGGGTCCGATCCGTCGAGGATTATATTTCCGCCCGCGACTCAGCCGGTCCCGGAACCCTCACCGCTACGATCATCGCGTCGATGATGGGCGTCTGGATACTGTTCAGCCCTGCCGAGGCCGGGGCGGCCTTCGGCGGGCTCCCGGCCATCCTCGGATACGCAATCGGGAGTGCGGTTCCGCTCCTCCTGTTCATTCCGGTTGGCACACGCATCCGTGCTATTGTTCCGGCCGGCCACTCACTCACCGAATTCGCGCACGCTCGCTTCGGGACCGGAATGTACCTGTTCGTGCTCGTCGTGTCCGTGTTCTACATGTTCATCTTTCTCGCGGCCGAGATGACGGGGATTGCCGGCGCCCTCTCACTCGTCATCGGGATCCCCCAGTGGCAGACGGCCCTGCTTGTAGGCGGATTCGTCTTGATCTACACGGCTTACGGGGGACTCGTGGCGAGCATCGTCACCGATACCGTCCAGACGCTCGTCCTGCTCCCGCTGCTCGCTGTCGGTTTCGGTGGCGCCGTGCTTGCGTTGGGTGGAACCGGTGAAATACACGCAGCAGCGATCGCCACGGACGCGCCATTGCTGGATCCGACGTTCGGTCCCGGGCTAAAGTTCGGCGTGTACGTTGCCTTCGCCATCCTCGGTGCGAATATGCTGAACCAGGGGATGTGGCAGCGCGTCTACGCTGCCAACGGCGAATCGTCGCTTCGGTGGGGATTCGGCGTCGCGGCCGTCGTAGTCGTTCCAATGATTCTGCTAGCCGGCTTGTTCGGTATCGCTGCGGCCGCTCTCGGCCTGACCGACTCCGGCGGTGCCAGTATCGCGTTCTTCCTCGTCCTCGAGTCAGCCTTCCCGAGTTGGGTAACGCTCGCGGTCGTCGTCCTCGCGGTCCTGCTCGTGATGAGTTCCGCGGACACGATGTTCAATGCCATCGCGAGCGTCGTCACCGCCGATCTCGCGCGGCTGCTCGACCAGCCAACCCAGCGGTCGTTGTGGGTGGGTGGACGCGCCCTCACCGGGATCGTCGGGATCGGCGCGATTGTCATCGGTTCGCAGGGGTACAGCGTGCTTGAACTGTTCCTGACGGCAGACCTGCTCGCAGCTGGGATTTTCGTCCCGTTCCTCGCCGGGCTGTATTCCGAGCGGCTTTCAGGAACCGGGGCCATCGTCTCGAGTCTCGCTGGACTCGTGGTCGGTGTCGCCTACTTCCCGCTCCTGCGTGGACCGGTCGCGTCGATTCCGGGGCTTGGCCCGCTGCTGCCCGCACCCGAGTTTCTACCCGCTTTCGTCGGGGCGACTGTCGTGTCAACCGGCGGGACGATTCTCGCTATTGCCCTCTGGGACGCCGACGTCGACCTCTCCAGCGTGGATCGTGATATCCGGAGCTTGGATGAACCGGTCGCCGATGGGGGTCCGAACGGGGGGGAAAACCAATGACCCCGTCGGTCATGGCTGTGTTCGGTCTTGCGATCGGTCCGACCGGCTTTTCGGTACT
The DNA here is from genome assembly GCF_051194135.1 of Halorubrum wangae. Taxonomy (NCBI): domain Archaea; kingdom Methanobacteriati; phylum Methanobacteriota; class Halobacteria; order Halobacteriales; family Haloferacaceae; genus Halorubrum; species Halorubrum wangae. The sequence continues at coordinate 29,618 of NZ_JBLZNH010000005.1, forward strand.
CGTGTGGGGCGCTATACTCGTCGTCGTACTCGTGTTCATCTTCATCGTCAGAGCGTTGATTCTGGACACCCATCGAACCTGACTCGGACGCCCACGGTGTGTACGAGTCGAACTACTTTCCGGGATACTCAGCGCGAATATAGATAGTGGGTGAAATAGCAGGTACGCATCCTCCATGCAGCAGAGTCGCTGACACCTATCACCGACTGAGGGTTACAACTAAACCACTACGCCAAATGTGACACCTCTTCTGGTTCCTCGATGTCGTCGAATTCTCCGCGCTCGACAGGTTCCCAGTCCTCACCCGGCTCCGGACTCCACCAGTCGACCTCGTAGGCGTCCGGTGCACCGAGGATCTTCACGCGGACCGACCCATCAGGCAGGTCGCGACGCAGCTTCTCGTCGACGTGGAGGTTCCAGGTCGTGGTAGAATTGAAGCAGGCGAGCACGGCCTCCTCGTAGCCGCGTGTTTCTCGGGATTCTTGGAGTTCGACTTGGGTGTTGCAGTTCTTGCAGAACACCCCCTCGAAGGGGATGTGCGTGAAGACCTCCTGCCCGCAGACGGGACACCAGAGGAACTCGAACAGTGCCGCGCTGTGTCGGTCAAGTACTTCGAGGGTCATTGGTTGACTCACCCGGTCGTCCCGGGCCACCACCTCGTGCCCGGCCGAAAAACAGCGCCCAGCGCTCACCCACTCACCGCTCGGCGCCGTAGACGATGCGTGAGGGGGCTTCGTATCCACAATCGGGGCAGTCGTACCACCGCTGGACTTTCGCCCCGTCTGCCGCCTTCTCGCCGACGCGAACGTCGTCGTTCGGACACTCCGGGCAGCTGAGGTCCGGAGCCGGCCGCTCCCGGAGTTCGTCACGGAACGACGTCGCGTCCTTCGTCTCGTACCCCCGCGACCACACCGGATAGCCGTCGACGATGATTGCTCCACGCCACTTGTACCGGTAGGAGTCCGGGGCTCGATGGAGGACGGCTCGCGCATCGGTCTCGGTGTTCCGATACGCAAGCGTCGGCGAGCGACTCTCGCGTCGCCAGTTGGTGATGCGAGGCATTATTCAGAAGTGGACGTCAGCGGGTACGATCCAGAGCTCTTCACTCTCCTCGAGGAGTCGATCCAGTTGTCCACGGTGGCGAATGCCGGTTCCGTGTTCGGTGTACAGGAAGATCGTCGGGCCGTCGTACGCACCGACCTGGTGGAAGGCGTGTCGGGCGAGGTCCTCGTCGCGCATTATCTCCTCGTCGGAGAGCTCCTCGATGGCCTCTTTTACTCGATCGAGACTGCGCTCGAACTCCTCCTTCGTTGCCTCCCAGCCACGCTCGAGGAGATCCTGGCCGTCATCAGAGGCGACGGGGGCTGCAGTCGGCAGCTCTCCCCACCGCGCCTTCCCCGCAACGGACGTGTCCTCCTCATCGAACGTGACGTAGTAGTCGAAGACGGCGCCGGCGTGTGGGTCCGCGCCGACTAGGCGGTCGAACACCGACTTTCCGGTGGCCAGGGCGTCGTCGTGCGTCGATGCCTCTACCAGTGCGTAAATCACGATATGCATCTCGAACACCTCGAAACGCCGACGCACCGGGTGTCGTTGCTCGCTCCAGCTGCGCCGGCACCCATCGCCGGCGCTCGAAAAACCTGCTCGTGACCGCGGATTCTCAGGCCTTGTCCGTTCGTTCGACAGTGATGGTCAGGTCGCCCGATTCGTAGTCGGCCTCGAAGTCGACGGCGAACGCGTCCGCCTCGTAGGCGGCGTGGTAGGCGCGGTGCCTTGCGAGCGAGCCTGTCGCCTTGAAGTGGAAGAATGCGGCCGCCGTGTAGGGCTTGCTCTGTGTTTCGACCTGCGACTCGACGGATGCGGGGAGCGCGATCGGGGGCGTCGCCGTGTCGATACTCGCAGCGAACTCCTTTGCTTCCTCGACGGTTGCTTGCGAATGTGCCGGTGTCTCGCCGGTGAGCACGTTCACCGGAGTTTCTGTCTCGTCGGTGAATAGGACGTCTTCGAAGGTGTGTGTTCCGAGGATCGCTTCGGGATCCAACTCGCAGTCGTGAAACGGGTCGTCCTCTGAGGTCATCGAATCACGAGCCTACGGCGGGGCTCACCCATTCCGACCCTGAAAAACAGCAGTTGCCACGAAGCAGATCGACCTAGGAGTGGTTCAGGCTCGCCTTCTCGAAGGGTGACTCTCCGGTCGGAATGAGCAGCTCCTGTCGGTCTCCAACTCGCTCGGCCAGCTTCCGTTTCAGGTACTGTCTCGCCGTCGACGGCGTGAAGACGCCCTTGTCGAGCATGTCGCCGACGACGTCTTTGAGGGCTGCGAACTGGCCCTGCAGGTGGCCGTCGCCGACCGGCTCGCCGTCGTACCAGCGCACCGTCGCGAGCGCGCCGTTCCCGACCGTCTCTCCCTGTTCGACTGTCTCCGAGTCGTACTGGAGCCCGAACCACAGCGTCCGATAGGCGGTCACCTCGAACGTCGTCGACACCACGAAGAACGCCTCATGGTGGAGGTAGTCGAGATAGTCAGCGACGATCTCGTCGAGGGTGAGTCCGGTGGCGCGGGGCTTCGGTTCGACGACCGTCGACGGTCGATCCTCGCCGGCGAGGTAGCCGTCGACCGCATCTGCCTCGAGGCCATCGGCCAGTTCCGCCAGCAGCTGTTTCGCCCACTTGGAGTCGGTGTCGTCGCCACCGAACGGCGATTCAGCCGAGATTCGGTGCTTGAGCTTCAGGTTCGCTGCGCCCCAATGGCTGTAGTGGAGCGTGTACTGTCCGTCCGTGCGTTCGTACGCAACAAGTGCGCGATGTCCCATCGAGCAATCACCTCACAGGGCGACCGCGACTGGATCGCCCCGCACCCCTCCCGGGGGACGAACAACTCTACTCGTCGATCGGGTCGAGGGAACTGAGGTCCGCGTGGAGGACTTCGCCGTCGCGAACGACGTACCGCTTGGCCAGGACTGGGAAGCGGCACTTGGTGAACCCCGCCGTCTGGATCTCGAACTCTTCGTCGGCTTCGAGGTGGTTGGCGAGTTCTCGCAGGAATTCGTGGGTCACGATGCCGCCCTCGTAGTCTGGGAGGCCGTTCTCCCGCGCCTCGTACACCTCAAAGTCGTCGTACCCCCAGATGGTGAGCTCTCCGTCTTCGGTCACCTCCCAGTCGAGCGTCCCGAAGCAGTAGCTCTCACAGAGCTCGCGGACTGCCTGCGGATCCGATACGATCGCGCCAGTCGACGTCGTCGCAGCTTGCAGTGTCGCCATGTCTGGACTTCACGGGGTCGCCCCCGCACCCCTGTCGGGGGCGATAAACCGACGCGAGAGTTGCCTCCCTGGTCGTGGCCGGGGACTCCAGTCAGGAATCTGCGTGGGCGTCCGCCCCGGCTCCGTCGCTCGGCCGCGTGAGAAGGCTCACCTCTTCCAGGAGGTCTCTCGCGGTCTCGACTCGCTCTCGATCCGCGTCGTCCAATCGGTCGACGTCGAGTCGGTTGAGATTGCTGAGTATACGATGCATCCGGTATCCTTGTTTGAACTCTTGCTCCATCGAAAGCGCCTCACCGCTCGCCGGCGCGGAAAGACGCCCCATCGAGATTGGCGTCGGGCTTGGAGGAGCTCGCGGCCTTAACCAACGAACCTCGACGGTACTCGCAGTCTGTTGGTTAATCGAAGCCGAGCACTGGGGCTACTCGAGATTGGGGCCGTAGCGAGCCGAGCCACACACCCCGCACTCCCAGATCGGTTGTCCCGTCCACGCTTCATCCGGGATCGACTCGTGGGTGTTGAACCGATGGTCGGTCGCCCGTCCACAGGTTTGACACTCGAGTTCCCGAGTTGTCGGTACCGACGACTCCTGCCGATCAGCCGCGGCTTCACCAGTAGATTCGGTCAACGCCATCGCTGGAACCAGCCACACCGCGTTGTCGGCGTCCTCGAGGACCGCGTCGAGACGCCACGCGTCGCGGATGCCGTCCCCACGCTGGTCGTAGAGCCGCGTCGTGGCCTGCTCCTGACGCTCCGACGCTTCCTGCCCGTGCCACCCAGTCCGGTCACGGGCGGCACTGAGAAGCCGCTCTCCCTCCTCTGCCGACACCTGTACCGCGTCGGGGAGTGAGGGCCATTGCTCGGCCAGCTGGCGCGCCGGCGCCTCGTCGAGATCGTAGATGAGCGTGTACTCGTCGACGGCCGGCTCCGCCTCGTTGGCGGAGAGGAGGTTTGCCGCCGCGCCGCCCTTCGCGACGGCGCCGTAGAACGTGGTCGACTCGACGACCAGGTGGACGATGCCGAGGCACGTCGTCGACGCTGACTCGTTCGTGCTAGTGGCGTCATTCCCGAGATGGTTGCTGAGACAGAACCGGCATTTCGTCTGGCCGTCTGGGACTGACGCCCCACACGACCGGCACTCGCCATCGGTTACCGTCGGCGCATCAGGGTAGCCACCAGCGCTCGTGGCGACGCGCTGCCGCCGGGGGGCACCCTCACACCCGTCGTCCAGCCTCGTGTCCGGAATGTGGGACGCCTCGCCGGTCGGCCGCAGTTCCTCAAAGTCGGAGTAACGACCGTTCATAGAGCAGTCTACAGAGATCATGGCTCGTCTTCGTGTTTAAATCGTAGCGTGGATAGACCGATGTGTAGTACAGACGGAGAGACAGTAATCTGCCTCAGGCGACCTGTTCCTCCAACGTATCCCGGTGTGCCCGGACGGTCGCCTTCGAGGCGTTCGCCACGTCCGCGGCCTCGGATTGCGTCAGCCATCGTCCCTCCTCGCGACCGGCCTTGTAGAGGCAGGCCGCGGCGAACCCGGCCGGATGGACGCCCGTCGTGAGGCCGTGCTCCTCGGCCTGCTCCGCGAGGGCTCGGGCCCGCTGTCGGATTTCGTCCGGACACTCGAGGTCCGACGCGAGGCGCGGCACGAACATGCTAGGGGAGACGGGCTCAGCGGGGAGGCCCAGCTCTTCGTTCAGCGTTTTGTACGCGTTCGTGACCCGTGACTCCGCGACGCGGGCCATCTCGCTGACGTCGTCCACCAACCGCGAGAGGCCGTTGCACCGGCAGGCCCCGTAGACGCTGGCCGCGGCGATGGCCTCGATGGATCTGCCACGAAGCAGATCCTCACTCTGGGCGCTCCGGAATAGCTGACACGCCTGGTCGCGGACCGAATTGGAGAGTTCGAGGGCACTCGCCAACCGACGCACTTCGCCCAATCCGTGGGCGAGATTCCGTTCTGCTTTCGACCGCCAGCGGCCACGAGTCTGCTCACGGCGCATCCGTGCGAGTCGCCGTCGCTTCTGCCCAGAGATCTCGTTTCCCTTCGCGTCGGTACCGCGACCGATTTCCGTCGACAGGCCGCGATCGTGGCGGGCCGCAGTGAGTGGGGCGCCCGTTCGCTCGCGCTCCTCGTCGTCGTACGCCCGCCACTCCGGCCCGTGATCGATACGCTGTTCGTCGATCACCAGCCCGCAGTCCTCGCAGACCGTTTCGACCGCGTTCGTGGTGACCCGTCCGTCGCACTCAGGACACTGGTTCGCACTCGATTCCGGTCGGACGTCTTCGTCGAATCCGCTCTCGTAGATGTCTCTCGTTGCCATCGTTCTCACCGTGTTTCGGGAACCCGCCAGTTCGGCGCGCCCCTCACCCATTGGAGGGACGAAAGACTCTGTGTAGGGCTGCCGCATCTACTGAGGAATTTGGCGGAATTGAATTACGGTGCTGTAGCCCTCGAAATCATAATGTAGGGCACTATGAGTGCCGAGGACGCTTCTCTTACGTTAGAACCAGGCAAGGAATCTAGATAGTTCTCACGCCTTTTAAGTCCAAATTGAGAATTTAATGCCAGCAAGACTACCGAAATTCATGCCACCCTCTCTGAAAAATACCTAGTCATTTTAAATGTAGCATACGGAGGAGTGAATATCCAACTACATCATGGAAATCATTCCCTTCCTCTCTAATCTGCGTTCTAGTGTCTCAAGACGTTTAGATATCAATGTTCGCAGTCGTATAGCACCACTCTCGTTTTACCAGTACGGGAAAATTGGATTCTGGGCAGCTGTCGCAGTAATCGTGGTCAGTTCAATCGGAGTCACACTAGGTAAAATCGGGTTCTCCATTGACGCTCTTGCCATCCTTGTTCAAAACCCGTCAAGCGGGTTCTTTGGGTCATCACTAAATCTGATACTGAGCATCATCAGCCTGGTCTTCGTTGTCGTCATCTTCTTAGTACAGAATGCTAACCAGGAGTACTCTTCCAGGCTCTCAGGCGTTATACTACACGACAAATACTTCCTACGGACTATCGGGTTCATTCTAGCCGCTTCCATTTTCAACATTTCAGGGAGCTACTTCAGCTGGGGTCCACCACTTACAGTAATTGGATACGCGTTTTCGATATCGACAACCCTGCTCGTCGGATCCCTAATCGCATTCGCTGCATATTTCGTAGACGTCTCCAACATCATCGACTACATCGTAAAGGACTTGAAACAACAAATCTCTCAAGACAGAATTTACCGCCCAGCCTTCTTGGGTATTGCTCTTCAAGACGAGGACTACGTATCCAAACTCAACACAGACACACAACTCATTGTCAGCACCTGTATCCAAGCCATAGAGGAGAACCAAGAAAACGTGGTAGACACTTGTTTGAACGCTCTCTCGGAAATCGTCGAAAAATATCTTGAAGAAACAACACCATCAGAAGTCAACGACGACTTCCTAAACGAACTGAACGACCAGTTCCAATTCATCGGATCAGCTGCCTTCGACGACTATACCCGGCAAAAATACTCAGAAACCGTTGTTGAAACCGTCGGAGACATTGGCCTGGCCATCACCAACCACCGAGAACTAGGTTCACCCGGATCGAGATGGGCAAACCTCCTCAAATCCCTATTCCAAGACTCGCTCGAATTTGACCGCACCGCAGCAGCTCATATCGCATTAAGAAAACTCGGAGATATGAGTGTCACCGCAATCTCGAACGGAGACATGGATTCATACCGAGTCTACCAAGGAGAAGTCGACAAACTTGCTGTACTCTGTGCTTCAGCAAACCACAGCTATCTCGCCGGACTTCTCCAAAACGCTAACCTCCAATATCAGAAAATGTATGTCGCGTTCATCGACGCACTATGTACAGACGGATACGCGCCAGACATCGATGTGTCCACACTATTGGAAGACTTCGCAGACAGCTTCAACCAAGCAAAATCGAACTATGGACGATATTCAAAACAAGTACTATTCGCAGGTCTATTCGGACTTAACCCGTTCGCAGGAAGAGTAGGCGCACATCTCCAGCAACATCAAGACATAGACCCTGCCGAACAAAAATATATATCTGAATATCTCTCAGAACTAGTCAGCTTCCTCAGAAAAGTCAGTCTACAAAACCCAGAAGACAACCACACAGATATCTACAAAGGCTACACTCAATTCCTTTTCGTCCTACAAGAAACAGCACCCGTCGATAGCGATGCCAGACGAAATCTCCTAATTGATCTTAACGACAATTTCACCAGACTAATCGAAAAAGACTATCGACGCAGCCTCGAAGCCACAGAAAATCTTGATCACGGCATAAACCATCGAATAACCGACTTCTACGCACTCCTAATCTACTTCTATCGAGAAGACCCAGACGCATTAGCAACATTTCTTGACCCACTCGTCACCCTCTACATGGATCTGGTTGACGACCACCCCTCACCTGGAACAATCAACGAGCGGACCCTACACCAGCTTTACCAAGAACTCAAAATCTTCGGCGTATGGATTAGCCAATTCCACGATCTCAACGATATCAGCCCAGAATTAAAAGAAGCACTCACAGAAAATTTCCAAGATGTAGATACCAGCGGTAGACGTATCTACACGTCCTCATTACAAAGATACGATTATCCCACAAACACTTTCCATTATCGCGATGGTTGGTGGCTCCGACCAGATACGATCTGGACTAATGGCTTCCAAGATCGGATATGTAATACTCTGAACGGCGACGGAAGCCAGTACGAAGAGTTCCACAACGAATTACAAGACTTCGCGGAGGACACTAATTAAAAATCCGTCACTTATACAGGTACTGTCTAGTTGGCCTCCTCAGCAGGTTTTTTGTCGTACTCTCTGTGTCTCATTTGGTTCATGATGCCGCAGAATGGGCAGTCTACGAAATTGGACCCCACGTCACTGGTGTTGGGACTATATTCCTCGCGAATTGCCTGATTCTGTCGTCGATTAGTAGACTTCGATAGAAACAACCCTTCGTAGCTACCGCCGTATCGGTGGTAGCACAGTCTTGAAGACAAATAGGTTACTTCCCCTACTATGGGCAATTCGGGAAGTGGATTGAAGGAGCGGGTCAGAGGGTGTGTGGATGATTTCGTTGAAACCGTTCGTGAGGAGCAAGATTTCGTCCCTAAACTTCGAATTGCCGCAGGAGATCGGATGGACAGGAAAGAGAAGTTCATTGATGAGCCTTCCCGGATTATTACGTTCTATTCTTCACGCCAGCAGGAGTTCTTCGAAGAGACTGCAGAGTGGATGTATGAGACCGGAAACGGATTTGGTCTTAACGAGCCTGTTGACCCTGATGACGAAGACGTTCTATTTCTCGACGCACCGGAAGACTACAACCCCCCTGAAGATGCTAATCTATTCTCCTACGTTAACGCGCTTTTCAACTTCGCTGGCACAGTGATGGATTATTCGGGAGGCTACGTGGTCACGGATAGAGGGTTCGATCGAGCATACGAGGAACACTGGCTTCCGAAGTACGAGACTGGGCTGGAAACCTTCGAGATTATTATTCCACTTCACCTGTTTAATATTCCACAAGACGACGAGTCAGTTATCGATTTATCGCCAGAATTTGAACTCCGTCGAAGACGTCACAATTACTATCGAGTTGAATCACTTCGGATCTGCCCTATCACTGATTCAGAAAGACGGGGTGTCCATACATCCTCCGCAGGTGGAGGAGAACGGTTCAATCTCAATCCTGTTGACGCCTGTGATTATAAAATCCATGCGGAGATAGCGGCCCGAGAACCTGAAGCCACTCTCTATGATCCGGGGGAAGAAATCGGAGAGCGGTTAGCGACCGCACTGCGGCTTTTTGACCCCGACCCAGAAACAGGAGACTTGATCGTTGGCACATCCTTCCGGCAAGAACCTAATTGGCTTGAATTCAGAGAGGGAATCCCCGACTTCACAGTAATCGGAGACGCACACAAAGACCGAACGCAACCTCAAGAAGCATATCTACTGTATCCAGACTCCTCTGATGAATTCACTGATTTTTGGGGGCGCCACTGTCGACGAATCCGTCTTGATAGGGACGGTCAGTTCACGCGTTCAATTCAGCGTTTTAACGAGATCTGGTCGAAGCGATTTTACGAAGATCAGCTCCTTGACTGTCTGATCGGGCTTGAGGGACTTCTTCTTCAAGGAGTTGGATCCGGAGGCTCGATTACTTTCCGACTCAAACTACGTGGTGGCCAGATATTGTACGATAGGTTACCCTACAGACGGGAGTACATCCAGAAGTTCCTACAGGATATCTACTCACTTAGGGGAGATATTGTACACGAGAATCAGTATCTTGCCGATATTCTAGATCAAAATAGCCGTTTGAAGGTGTTAGACGAGAAGTTCGACCATCCGAAGGACGTAGTGGCTGAAGCGCGCCGTTTTATGGGTGCTTCTGTCGTCGCTTATATGGACGTGACTGAGCAGACAGGACTGAGTATCGACGAGATTGGCGAGCTGATGGATGATGCGGCCCTTGGTGTGGGCTCGTCTGAGTTATTCGGCTAACTTTTGGAATTGTATGGCGGGTGTTGAGCCACCACACCGTATTAGAATTCGATATTCTCATCATTTTGATCTTGGATTTTACATCTGTGATGCTGGATTCGTTCTGGGACCCCAACCTTCCCACAGATTGGACACTCCCGCAGGGGTGTCGGAGGCAGGTCGGTCCATGCGTCCAGCGCGGCGTCGAGCTGTACTTCCACGATCGGCGAGTCGGTCGTGCGGCGGGCTTCGCGGAGGTGAATGCGAAGCCGTTCACGGGCCGTGAGTGTCGTGTCGTCGGTCATAGTGGGACGGGATCGCTGGTGGCCCCGCCACCCATCGCGGGGGCGAGCAACACCACCGGGTGCGGTTAGCGAATATCGGGCTGGAGCGGGGCTAGCTGTTCCCAGAAGCGATGATGTACAGCACAGAGAGTGATAAGATTATCTAGCGCGTTCGCCGCCTCAGCGTCATATTGACCGTCCGCATCAACGAATTCACGCCGAGGTCTGATGTGGTGGATATGGAGGTCCTTTCCATAACGCGCGTGGTGTTCGGATTGATTGATCTCACACCCGGGCGTCTGGCAGCAGTAGTTGTCACGCTCAAGGACTCGTTGACGCTGTCGGCGCCACCGCGTCTGGCTCCACTTCTGTCGCTTCCACGCCACTCGCTCGTCTTGTGAGTCACCGTACCCCGCACGGCGTTTCGCCTGGCGCCACGATTCGAAACGGTCGTAGTAGGTTGCAACGTGATACTGCCCCTCCGAATTCATCTCCTCCACCGTCGGGGCATGGCCGAGTTCTGAAGCAAGCCGATTGATCTCAGCAAGGAGCTCCGGCTTGGGAATATTCTGCTTGCCAGCGGGTTCAAGGCCCGCTTCAAGTACCGCGTTGACCCACGATCCAAATCGATTCGCACAGGTCCGTTGTGAGTACGCACCCCGTTCATCCATCTCTGGAGCAGTCGGCACACGCCCGAGTTCACTAGCTAAGTTGCGGATCGCCTCTATCAAAGCCTCGTCTGGTATGCGGCTTTCCTGGGCTGGTTTCTGCCCGATCGAGCGGATAGCGTTACTCCACGAACCGAACTCGGTACAGTACGCTGATGCTGAATACGACCCGTCTGTCTCCATCTCGTCTCGCGTGGGTGACCGGCCCAGTTGCTTAGTGAGTCGTCGAAGCTCAGTCTTCAGTTCGTCACGCCCGATCGAGGTTTGGCCACCGAGGTGGCCACGATAGGCTGTAAGCGAGGCGAAGCTCTTACCGCACGTCTCGCATTCGTACTCCCCGTACCGGTGTACGGAGGCAACATGACCACCGAGAGCGCTAGCTCCATCGAACGTAGCACTACAGTAGTCGCATTCGTACATTTCTGTGTCACTCGCCGGCCTACTTGCGCCGGCACCCATAGCGGCGCCAGAAAAACTGTCCGAGAGGTTGTGGCTGCGCGCGCAGCGAAGCGAGCACGGAGCGGAGGGTGGGGCGGCGGGGTCAGGGCCGGTCCGGCACACAACAAAAAAGAGGCTGCTCCGTTCGGCTATTCGTCCCACCAGCGGCCGCGCTCCGGGAAATGAAGGGTCGACCAGCCAGTGACGGCTAGTGAGACGCGTCCTTCGTACCAATTTCTCGCTGCTCCGTGGATACGCACCCGTTCACCTTCTTCGACCCAAGGGGCATTTGATTTCTCCCAGATCGTCACCTTCGTTTGCCCGCTTTCGTCTGCGATCAGGCCAACTTGAGCGATGGCTGGAGAGTCACTATCCCAAAGCACCTCGATTTGTCCTTCGACACTCACTTCTTTGCGATCGACGTCCTCGAGGGCGTCGATGGGCACGGTGCCCCCCGGCGCCGTCTGTAACTCCTCGAACACCCGCACGACCGCACTCGCCATGTCCCGGCCGTCGACGACTGCGTCGGCCAGGCGTCGACTGATCGCCGCACGCGACCAGCCATCCAGCCGCGTCGTGAGTCGATCTGCTTCCGTGTTCACCGTCGCCAGTTCATCTTGGGTCAGCTCCATTCGGGGATCATCCCGTTCGGGGTCGGCCATCGGGTCCACGCTCGCGGCTCGCTGCTGGAACTTCCGCCGGCGCTTCGTGCTCCCTTGTGCGGCGACCTCCCGCGTGCGCTGCTCCCGGCCGTCCTGTGTTCCCAGCTCGGCCTGGGCACTGATGCGCTCCAGCTCGGCTTCCCGCGCCCGAATGCGCTCCTCCTGTTCGAGGGTGACACCGTGAATCCGGTCCTCGCTCGTGTCCGCGATCCCGTCCGGGTGGTTCGCATCCACCTTCGCTTGCGTCTCCTGCTCGACCGCCGCCTCGAACTCCGGCGTCTCGTCGACGACCGGGAAGCCGTCTTCATCGACCGCATGGCCGCCCGCGTTCTCGAATGCCTGTTCATCCACCGTAACGACCTTGCTACTAGAGCTGTTACTTGACATTGGAACTTCACCAAGTTCCGAAGGCGCTCACGCGCCGACACCGCGATGCTCCTACATCGCGGTTTTCCGACGATAACGACCGACAGAACCATCTGCGCGCTCTCGCTCGCGCCTTCGCGAGCGCCCTACCGGGCACGAGCGAGAGCGCGCCTGCATAAGGTGGCCCCAACCAGCACCGCGCGCCGACCCGCCCGGAGCGAGCGACCAGCGGAGAAAGCGTGGGGGGTGAGCAGCCACGCCGCGCAACCCCCCGCGCTTTCCCGCTGGCGTCGAGGGCACATGCACTTTAGCCCGGCAGTCCGCCCGCTACTGCAGGCAGACCGCCCGGAATGGTCGGTCGCGAGCGACGCGGAGGGCGGCAGCGGCGAGCGGTGCGGGCCGTCACGTCCGCATCTGTTCAGCCGGCTACGTCGCTCGGAGGGCCTTCCACTGTCCTGGCGGACTCAGAAAGGGCGAGGCCGTCTCGGTTGTCCCCCGACCCCGCAAGCACCGCAGGGATGAGGCGCGCAGCGGCGGTCGCGGGATGCCGAGCGGCCGAAGGCTTTCGGAGATGATGCTCTCGGTCAACGTACGGGACGCCGTGCCAGTCGTGATTCAGTCGATCATTCTTCCGTTGGTGCCTCGAGATAGGTCTCAAGCTTTCTGGGGTAGATAGACGTTCATTCGCCAATAACTCTAACTAGCAAACTGTTCCCAAGATTAACCAACACTATTCGATATTATTCACTTTGTGTTGGTTAATACAGAATGTTCCAGCTACAGAGACGGAGAGACAGTATCGTTGTGCTCAATCTCGAAGTGGGTTACAGTACTTGACCGAACGAATCAGAGTACTGAACGATCTCGATCTCATCCGGTGACTGTGTCTCCTGATCCAAATCGTCTGTAAACAGGAGGCCACGCACCGAGACAGAGTTAAGCACGTCTTCCGGAGCTTCGACGTATGCCCCCGACTGAGAGCGCTTGACGAACGCCATATACTCCAGTAATTCACGCAGTCCTGTCGCAACGTAGCCGATATTTTGGGTGTACTTCACCTCGCCGACGAACACATGTGCAAGTTCGAACTCACCCGTCTCGTCCCGATCATAACGTTGGAGCAGGATATCTGGGCGACCACCCCAGAGCGAATCGCTCGCGCTGTAATCGAGAAGGTCTTGCGAGAGCGACTTCCACCGCGTAAGTACTTGGTTCAGCCGGAAGAGATACCCATCCGGCTCCACCGCATCTGGATCTAACGACTCTCGAAACGTAAGGGACTCACCAGTCGCGTCATGCGAGATCACAAACCGCGACCCGTCTTGTTCCCACGTCGCGACCGTCGAGGGATCGTTCCGCCAGTGCGTCAGTACTCTGTACTCGACGGCATCATATGCGTCGAGGATACGGAAGATCCAGTATAGTTCAAAGAGGGTCTCCGTTTCCTCCGGTGCGATGACCGTATGAGCCAAGATGTCGCGAGCCTCGTCACTATCGAGTTCTTGGTTCATGAGGCGGCGATAGCGATCCAAGAGGATGGCGGCATCACGGTAGAACGCAGACCGGGACCGTTTCACCGATTCGATTGTCCGGTCGGTTACATCCTTATCAGCCTCTTCGATACGCTGGAGGTAGATATTCCGTTCATAGATTCGGTTGAGCCTGGCCGCTGCGGACTCCGGACTTCGGGACGCGTCATCAGCTGGTTTGACCCACTCTGACAGCCACTCGTAGCCATCTGGATTCTCGACAGCCGGTTGCAAGTCGGTATGCACGATCTCGTGGACGAGGCGCAGGAGTCGCTTCAGGACGAGGTTCTCGTCGACGTCGTAGCGTTCTTCGGGCTGCCGGCAGACAAAGAGTGGTTCGTCGAAGCGGCCAGCTCGTGCCCGTCGCTTTGTCGTTTCCGGCCAGTCGATCCGGCCACGAATTTCACCTCGCTGTTCGACCGAGGTCGCTGAAACGGTCGTTTTCATCTGGCGGATACGGTCCTCTAACGTCCGCATGAAGTCGAGTACACCGACGGACTCGTCGGTGTCACCAGCATCCGTGAGGACGAAGTGAATTCGTAGCAACGTCTCAATATCATCGACGTCGAGGTCCGGGTGAGCAGTGTCGATGACGCGGTCGAATCGAACGCCTTTCCTGAGGTACGTGTGGAAGTCGTCAGCAATGTCAGCGAGGAGCGCCTGACTCGATGTTTTCGGCATTCTACTCACTCCCTGACTCGAGGTCGACCTGGAAGAAGTCGCGGGCAGTCGGCCAGAGTTCGTTCTGGTCATCGGCCACGATCGCGTCGAGCTCGTCGAGAACGTCTTCGAGTTCGCCCCGTCGCAGCCCTTCCAGCTGGGGGAACACGTACATGATGATGGGTGAGACGTAATCCGCGTCCTCGACTGTCGGCGTCGAAGCGACGTACGTATAGATATCCTCGATGATGGCCGGTCCGATCGCACGGTGTTTGTTGACGGCATACCAGAGCCGACCGACTGTCTCATAGTGCTGTTCAACTTCGGGCACGGCCTCATTAGCCGACCAGACCGCGACGTATTCCCCGACGAGCCGTGCGAGCTTCGGCTCACCGTCGGCAGTTTCCTCCTCGGGTGTTGGGAGGGCGGGAATCCCAATAGGGATAAACGCCCAGCGTCGCATGAATGCATAGCTCATCTCGTACAGCGACGTCTTATCGAGCGTGTTCATCGTTGCGAGCATTCGCCAATCGTCCGGGATGTAGAACCGACTCGGACGGACGGTCGTGTCTGTCCTCGAAGAGTCAAGGATCTCAATCGGGTCGCCATTGGAGCCGTCGAATGGAAGGGTGACACTCTCGCCAGTGAGCGCGGAGAACAGCGAGCCGAACGCCTTGTCAATGTCCGCGCGATTGAGTTCGTCGATGATCAGCCACTCGTTTGCAGGTGTCCCATCCGTATCGGCCTGGAAGCGATCGAGCACGACACCGGGCTGGAATTCGAGCGTATTCTCAGCGGTCGTCTGATAGCCACCGACGGTGTCAAACGTCGACCAGTCAGCGGACGCAGTCACGATCTCGTAGTCGCCCTCGCCGACGGTCGCCTCGCACACCTGTCGTGCTAGTTTTGTCTTCCCTGTTCCCGGTGGACCGAAGAGCAGGACGTGATTCCCGCTCTCAAGAGCGCGCTGAACGCGAGACTCGATGGTTTCCCACTCCTGCTCGGGGAAGTACAGCGGGCCCGAGTCGACAGTAACGCCCTCTGAGAGCGCCGCTAGATCGTCGGTGTGATCGCCGAACGTGACTTGTGTCCCGAGTTCAAGGATTCGATCGTACTCCGCCTCGGTGAGTTCCGTGATTATCGCATTGTTTTTACTCTGGATGATCTCGCTTTTCGCCAGTTGAAGGTCGTCAACGACTTGCTCCCATGTTGCACCATCGAGGGCCGAATCCCATTCGATCGTAATGCCTTCGACCTCTCGGCCGTGCTCTTCTGAGTACTCTTCGTGGAGGCCTTCGGAGACGTGGGCTTGTGCGACGATCGCCCTCGTCGGCGCCACCTGATAGAGGAGCACCTTGTCGTCCGGTCGAGCGAGCTTGTACGCCTCGAGATTTAGCCGTGGAGATCCGGAGGGACCGATCGTCGCATAGAACGCCGTGGCGCCATCCTCATGGCGGAACGTTTCCTCGTTCACCCAGAAGTATCGGGTCGACGAATCCGGTCGGTCGATGGGTGCCAACTCCTCGAGTGCTAAGATCGTCTCGTACTCGTCCGGAGAGAGTTCGAACAGGCTCCCCTGTGCCCGATTCCGGATCGGAGAGGCTTCTTCGAGATCAGGAAGGTCGGTGAGCTGCTCCCACGTAATCGGTTCCACTCTCCGATCGTACTGAATGGTGATTCCATCGATTGCCCCGCCATACTCGTCTTTCGTCTCTTCGTGCAGTCCCTCGACGATCGTGCCTTCGGCGACGATGGCCTTCACGGGATTTGACTCGTAGAAGACGACCCGGCCACCGGGCGAGGCGGACTCGAACGCGCCGGCGATACGCCGCCTATTCCCGTTCGAGTTGGTGGCAGTGTAAAATATCTCACCACCGTGTGCGATACTTTCGACTGACCAGATATCGGGATTCGCCGTAATCCAGTAGTAGTCCGGACCAGTCATACCCTCAAGGAGGTCCTCAGCTGCGGCGTCGGTCAAACGACTTAGATAGGTCTGCGTAACCTCGCCGTTGCTGTCGAGGGGGTAGTATTTCTCGCCGCGGACGTCGTCACGCATCAAGTAGTCGCGTACCTCGTCGATCGACTGCGGTTCGTCGAACCATTCGAAATCCACATTGACACGATAGCGCTTCCCCCCGTTTTGCTCGATTTCAGATGCTTCTGTGGTGACGGTTGAATATCCAATGATCTCCGGGCGGTGATAATGAATCACCGTATCACCGACATCGAGTACAGTGAGGTCGTGGTGCCAGACATCGTCGACAGACGCCTCCAGATATTCGTTCTCGATCTCGTCTCGGTTCGTCTGCGTCACCCAGTAGACCGACGATTCTCCTTCCGCTGATCGCTGTTTCACCTCGAGAATTGTCTCATACAGTTCGATTGCTACATCAGACGGTTCGTCTTCGATACTTTGCTCATCGACTTTATCGATGATATTGAACAGCTGGTCGACCTCAAATCGAATCGGGACGGTAACACCGTGGTCTGCGTCCCTCGTCGCGTAGCCGACGATCCGTTCGTACGTTGCGAGAAATTCGGTGAAATACTGCTCGCCTTCGGCGTACGAACGGGGATCCTCATAGCCCCAGAACGTGAGCCCGTTCGTTGATGCAGCGTTCAGTATTGGATGGTCGTCAATGTGGAGAGAGCCGAAGAGTTCCCGGACGGTCGTCCTCCCGCCCAGAGAATCTTCCCAGTGATCGTTGTACTGGTCGGCATTGTGAATCTCGTCGATAAGACTCGCGAGGTCATCGATGGATCCAGTCCACTTGTTCAGAATCTGAGTCGCTTGCCCTCCCTGGATGGCGGAATGCATCTGATTCCACATCGTTTTGAACCGCTCAGGCGTGGGGTTTGCAATGAACTCGTCTGCGCGTTTGGAGATCACATCTGTCCGGTTGTGGCCTTCGAGGTCAAATTCAGCACCTGATGGAGTCGTCTTCACAACATCTCGCCACTGCTCAAGAATCGCTCGTTGCTCAGCAGTCAGTGACGGGCCCAGAATTTCGTTCTGAACGAGGGCAGTGTACGCCCGGTCAAGATCGACATCGTCCGGGCCATCTGCTGAACTCACAGTCCGGGGCGGTGCGTAACTCGTGGGATAGCCCAAAGCGCGATTGACCGTCCCTCTATCATATCCCTCCGTCGGATTGTACCATCGCTCCCAGTCAACCGAGACGTGATACTCCGTGCTTTCATCGCGAGGGACGACCTTCCGGTCGGGATCAGTGATCGTTGACTCGTCCCATGGTTCGGTGACCGTCCCTGCAGCGATGTACTGGCCGGAAGGCTGGTCGTACAAGAGGATGTGGTCACCAGCGGCAAGTGAACGGAGTTGTTCGCCGTATTCTTCGGGCCCATATGTGGCCACGACACCGAGCTCATTGAACAGTCGAGAGAAGTCGACATCCGGCTCGTTCTGTCGATTCGTGTGGACCAAATATGTCTCAGGCATCGCTGTTCTGTGAACAGTCGAATATCAGAACCTTAAAATCTACCACCAGGTGTCCCGTGCCAATCCCGGTTCGGTGGTCGTAGGATGCCGAGCGGCCGAGGGCTTTCGAGGGTCCTCTCCCATTGAATCAGACTAGCAATCAGTCAGCTGTTGCCGGCGACCAGGTCCTCGATGAACCGGAAGCCGTTCACGAACGTCACCGAGTCACCGTACCCCTCGCTCGCGAGGACGGTTTCGGCTCCCTCGCCGGCCGCGATATCGGTCGTGTAGATGTAGACCTCGGTTGCCGTCCCCGCGTTGAGATGCTGGGCAGCGAGGGCGGCGAGGGCGGCGTCCGCACGCTCGACCTCGTCGGCAGGGCGGTCATCGGCGTTCGCGATGTACCGCTGGACGCCGTCCATCGCCCGGGAGACGACAGGCTCGGAGAACTCGAGTGGCGCCGCAACCGTCGCCCACCCCTCGTCGATTGCGGCGTCGACGGGCGGGTTTTCGACATCCGGATCATCGACGGTCAGCTCCTCGTACACCCGTTCGGGCAGGACGAAATTGACGTCGTTTCGGCGAACGAACCGCCGAACGGCTTGGTAGCGTCTGTTCGACGGGTGTCCCATCGCGACGAACAGGCCGGTGTCGGCGATGTGGAGCCGGCTCACGCGTCGTCAGTGCTGTCGCCGTCGAATTCTAACTCATCGAGTCCCGCCCCAGCCTCCTCGATGTCGTAGTGCTCGTGGACGACGGGCCGGAGCGCCTGGAGGATCATCTCCGCGGCTAGCGGGGAGATGTCGAGGTCCTCCGCCATCAGGCGGTGGGTCACCTCGCCACGCTCCCGAGCGATCGCGTAGGTGAGCGCCGTTGCGAGGCCGGCGACGCCGTGGCGGTCGATGTAGGTGTCGATGTCGGCGTCCGTCTCGCGGCGGCCGAAGGCGTCGATCAGCGCCGGCGTGATGGTGTACTCGCGGTCGCTGGCGGCCGTCGTCACGGTCAGGTCGATCTCCCGGGCGGCGTACCGGCGGGGCTGCTCGTCGTCGGTGATCTCCACGACGCCGGCGTCGGCGAGTCGGTTGACGTAGCTGTAGGCGGTCCCCTGTGCGAGCTCGAGATCCTTCATCACGTCCTGGACGGTTGCCTCGCCCTCCCGAGTAAGGTACGCGTACAGCTGGGCCAGCTGTGGCTCCTCGAGAAGGTCAGCGACCGAGAGGAAGTCTTGGACGATATCGCCGTCGGCGCGATTTGAGGTGCTTGACACAGGTTGTTCTTGATTACAGTTTACAGCGAAACAGTAAAGAGTGTTTGGGTCAATCCGCCGGCGCCGCGACGAGATGCTCCTCGAGGTCGCGCGTTCAGTACGTCGCAAGGCCACCCGGACTACAGCGTTTGCACAGCTTTAGTGGGCCTTCAACGTGGCCGAGTTCTATCCGAAACCGAGGAAGGGTTGTGATTGTGTCGAAGACCCACCGGAATGGTTGCGCGCGAGCGACGCGGGAGGCCCGCGAACAAAAAAAGCGGGACATCGGTGAGCTTTGTTCACCGGAGGTCGGCAGCGGCGAGTAGGGACGGGCCGTTGAAGATGTGGAAATGACCGGATAGTGAGCCCAATACGCTCTATTTAGCAAAGAATCCTACAATCGTTATCTCAAAGCGTGCGCAACGTCAGAGAATTCATATATTAGTGTATTTATATTTGGATTGTTTAAAGGAATGTGCTGTCTCTTCTATGCCTCCAGTGGCGACACCCAATAGATTGGGTCACCTGTATCTAGAACCGACATTAGTCCACCCTCAGAGACAATCGAGAAGCTGTCGGTACGTTACCGTACTGATTTCGTCGCGCTCGACCGCCTCGTAGACGGCGCGTTCGCACCGGGTCCGGGTCGCAATCAGTGCCGAACCGTCGCAAACTACCGGCAAGAGATTGAGGACGGTGGCCGTAATGTCGGGATCGGCCCGGAGCGAGGCGGCAACAATCTCACGCATCGATCCTTGGAACCTGTCGGAGCCTACCAGCGTCGAGAGGTCGCCGTGAGCCTCCCCGAGTGCCCGCAGATCAGAGAGGTAGTCATCGACCTCGTCCACGCATTCGGCCTTGAGGCTCGCTTCGGTTGCATACAAGAGTCCCCCAACCAGATCCTCGCGGACCGACTCCGTCGGGTGTGAGGTGTGCAAGTCGTCGAGTTCGGTGAGTGCCTCGTCGACTTGTTCCCATTCGGTCGTCTTTGTGTAGCTCGCAATCGCGGCCAGCAGGGCCCGCGAGAGTATACGCGCGATCTCCGTATTTGGGAAGTCGCCGTAGAGGCTCCGAACGTCGTCGAGTGCCGCGTCGAGGTTGTCCCACTGTCCATTGCGGCGGTACGCATCAATCGTGTTGGCTGTCGCCCTGGCTGTCGCCTCGGCAACGGCTCCATCCGACGTCGCGTCGTACAGCTCCTGGAGCTTGGAGCATGCGTGCTCGGCTGTCGTACGGTGATCCGTTCCCACGTAGGCCGTGAGCTCCGCGAGTGCGTCGGCCAGCTCGTCGCGGACGGTAGCCTCGTCCGACGAGGCATACAGGTCATCGAGTTCGGACACCGCCTCAGTAGCCTGCTCGAAGTTCTCGTCTCGAGCATAGTGCGAGACTGCGTTGTACAGCCCGATTGCATACTCCCGGCGAAGGGCCGGTGTTGACACGGAGTCCGCCAACGAGTCAAGCTTCGAACGGTACCGTGTGATGGAGTCGAATCGGTCGCGGTTGCCGTAGTCGGCAATGGCGTTGGCTAACAGCATGCCGTAGTATCTTGCGGTATCGGTCTCCGGTCGAGCCCGATAGAGTGCATCGATTTCTAAGCGAATTCGCTCGACCTGTTCGAACTCGCCAACCGCGCCGTAGCCGCCGGCAGCGTTCATCAACCCCATCGCGAGCGCGTCGCACGTCTTGTCGTCGTGGTAGTGATCGTCGAGTGCTCGTAGTTCTGTAAGCGTCGTCTCCACCCGATCGAAGGCCCTAGCTCGAGCGTAGATGTCAGCCGCATTTCCCAGTGCGACCGCGAACTCCGGGGATGTACTCTCGCGTGGCAGGTTCTGGATCGTCGCAACAACGTCGTCGACGGCCTCTAGCGCACCTATGGCACCGTAGTTACGAACCGCATGGGAGAGAACCTGTCCGTACTCGGCGGTGGAAAGTTCTCCCTCGTCGGCGAGGATGCTCATATACGTCACCCACTCGGTCGCCTCGTCGACGGAAACTCCGTCGCCGACCTCGTGAAGGACCCGCCCGGCGAACCGGAACGCGTGGTCTCCGATCGAATCGCTCCGTAGTCCGTCGACTACCTCGGCTCGAAGTTCTGCAATGGGTACTGCCGACGGAGCGACGGCCATTAGGTACCGTTCGGCGTCCAGAACAGTCTTAAGCGGGAGGTCGGCATCTGCGATCTCGCTCGCCAGTTGCCCTGAGATTGCGTTGATCGTCTCTCGAACCTCAGGGTAGAGGTCCAGTAACGGGCTCGATTCCAGATCGGCGATGCCGCGCGCGACTTCGGTCGCCTTCCGCCGGACCGTCTCGGAGCGAGCGTACGTCCGGAATTGCTGTGCATCGAGCACCTTGATCCGGAGGAAATCGGCGACCACGTCGTACCGGTGGCTGTATGTAAACTCGTGATCTGTCGCCTTATCATCCCGATCGAGATACCCAGCGTCGGTGAGCGAATCCAGTTGATCGCGACGAGCCAGCCCGCTATCGAGAGCCGGTAGATCGTCAGTGAGGAGGCTCTCATCAGAAGGTTCAACGTACTCGTAGTGGACGGCAATCCACTTGAGTAGTCGTTCGACGACCTGTGCTGGGTCGACCTCTGCGACGTGTTGTAGGTCTCCCTCGGTACTCGTCATCTCACCCACGACGTTGGACAACGCCCGCTCTAGAGTCAGAGAGTCGCCACCTGTGTCGGCGGCGAGTTTCGCGAGCAGGAGCACGAAGAAGGGGTTACCATCCGCTTGCTGGACAATCTGGAAGGCGGTCTCCTCGTTGGTGTCGTACGGCTCCAGCAGCTGGACAAGCGATCGCTCGGTCGGCGGGTTCACCCAGAGTGTGCGGGTGGTTACGGATCCGAGTCCATCGACGAACCGAGAGACAGACTCCTCGTAAGCGGAGCGGGTCGCGGCGACGACCTGCACATCAACGTCACGCGTCGACTCGTCGCGGTGCTCCTCGACTGCCTGCCGGATGAAGTAGTCCATGTCGAGTCGGCCAGCGTCGTCAACGAACAGGACGACATCCCGGTCGGCAGGAAGTGGCTCAGGTTCTGGCGTGTTTACGAAGAACACCTCGCAGTCCAGCTGAGCGTCAACCATCTGACCCGTGGCAGCGAGGAGCCTGCTCTTGCCAGCTCCACCGTCGCCCGAGACGGTTATCACGTCTGTCCCCCCTTCGAGTAACCGAAGCAGTTCTGCCCGGGCGTCCGCAACGCGATCTGGCGAGCGCTCCCGACGCGAAGGTTCCGACTCGCGAACGGCTGGCATAGGGACGTACTCCGGTCGGGTGTCGAACAGTGCCGTCACGCGCTCGAACTCACTCAAGGACTTGTAGACGTTCACTCCGGTTCGATCATTGGGGAGCGACGCGAGTCGCTCGCGTAGGTCCCGAACGGACGCAAGGAGGGCTTCGTCGGCGAGTTCGGTCCCGGCCACTGTGGTCTCGTACTCTCGCATCGCCGTCCGGTACGCGTCGACCAAGGCGGAGCGCATCTGCTCCCTAGGCACCGGCTCGGTCATCTGTGAGTCGACCCTCGCGACCCAAGTGTGCAAGATTGCTTCGATCGCTTCCCTTTCCGTCTGGGTCGTCATCCACTCATGCTCGGCGGAATCCAACTCGTCGGGCTCCGTGACGGCAGTCTCTAATCCGTACAGGTCGTGGACGAACGAGTCCCACGGCTTGAGCGCGTTCGTCAGCGGCTCGGCTCGTTCGTCGTCGACCCGCTCGGTGAGCTGGGTTTCGAGTGCTCGCTGGAACTCGGTTTCCACGTCCTCGAGGTCCACCGAGTATTCTGTCATCCGGTCGAGGTCGTTGATCCAACTGTGCGCCCACTCGGACCCCCGCTCTGCTCCAACGAGGATTAATCCAGCGATGAACGAAGCGGCAAACGCGCTCACTGCGTACACCGTTTTCTCGGTTATTTTATAACCGTTCCGGAGGTGACGACGACTGCTCCCACGTGCTCGTGCGTCAGTTCGACGAGGGCACACTCCACGAGCGCGACGAGCGACGCTTGATCGCGCTCGTCGGGATCCGGCTCCGTCTGAATCGCGCAGTCGACACAGATCGGGTGGGTGACCCGCTCGTCCTGCCCCCAGGTGTGGGCCTCGCCAGTCTCGATACCGGGCCGCGCGTCGCAGAACGCGCAGCCGACGAGGGTCTGCTGCATCACTTTCCCCCCGCGTCGGCGTCGCGCCCGGCCGTCCAGCCACGGGGGAAGACGGCTAACTGTGTCGATGAGTCGAATGCGGTGCCGCTCGGCTCGTGAACCAGAACTTGGTCCTCGGGAACCGGCGTGACGACGTCCGCGCCGACGAGGTCGTTGACCAGGCGTTGGGCCGTCGCGTCGTCGACGTCTGCCGTGTCGACGCCGGCGGTGTCGCGGTCCTGTGTGAGCTGTTCCTTCTCGAACTGTTCGTGGTCGCTACTCGTATCGTCGTGAGGATCGGGACCAGGCATGGTGAGTCACGCAGCGTACGCTGTCGCGCGCTGCACGCCTCCCGGCGCCGACAAACAGTCAGGGCGGACAGCGTCAGTTCGGTCGCGGGTCTCGATAGCCGATGACTGCGACGTCGTCGATGAACAGGACGCCCTTCATGAAGTCGAGCTTGGTCAGGCTGTGCTGGTAGAGATTATGCCGGCCGAGATAGTTCACCGGCACCACCAGACAGCCGAACTCGATCTTCGGCCGGCCGTCCTTCTGGGTGCGGTACCCCTTCTGGAACTTGAGCAGGTCGTCGCTGACGTTCTTCCGCTCGCTTTTCTCGACCTCGATGGCGATGCGGGCGTCGGCGTCGTAGAGGTCGACGCTGTAGTTAAACCCCTGATGCGACCAGAGCTTGCAGTTCGGGTTGTAGCCGCCGGCGGCGTCCCCTTCGTACTCGTACTGCGAGAGCCGGTCGGCGATCGCGGTATCGAACCCACCGACCTCTGTGTGCTTCGTCGAGCCGTCGAAGACACTTGCTGGGACGGCCTCGACGGTTGCCCGAATCGACGCCAGCGCATCGTCCGGAAACGTCTCGGACGAGGTTTGGGTGCGGCGCTCGCTCAGTTTGGTGACCTCCTCAACGACGACCATACTCGCTCTCGAGGAGTAGCGGGCTGATAAAACCCGTCGCGACGGCCTCAACGGCCGACCGACGCTAGGATTCACTCACTCGAGAAATCGGGCGGTGGGTGGGGGCGAGGGAGTGGGCCAGTTCCAGCGTTAACCAACACTGTACCGGTATTGATCGGGAATGTTGGTTAAGTCTAGCTGCTACGGCGTTCGGAGCTCTCGAACTGGCTTCACGACGAAGGTATCTGGCTCGCTGGCTGCTCCTTCACCTAACCACTCCGCCGGCGTCGAGGGCGACCGCGTGAGCTGGGTGATGAGCTCGTCGCGAACGGCTCGTCGAAGGATGGTGGTCTCCTGCCAGCCCAGCCGGTCGTCGAAGTGCCGTTTCTGGAACTGCTCGCCGACGTCATCGGCCGCGACGTACTGCGTCTGCGTCGATCGCCCGACCTGCCGTGAGACGAAGACGGCGCCCACGGCCTCGTACGTGAGCTCGACGAGAGCACACTCCACGAGGGCGACGACCGAGGCGTGATCCCGGTGGGTCGGGACCACCACCTCGAGATCTGTCCACGGCGCCTCATCGTCAGGAGTACTTTCCGCTTGATGCGCTGCTCGTGTCTTGCTGTGTCGTTCCGAAACCATCGTCTATCGGAGGCACATGATGCGCCCCGCCACCCTTCGCGGGGGGTGACAGACACCACCGAAACGCACCCGTTCAATCTATGAGCTAGATCTGATATGTCCGTGAATCCGCTACCCCGGTGCCGGCCCCTCGGCCTGAGAGAGCCGGCGGCCTTTGCACACTGCATATCGCCTCTTTCTTTGGACAAAATACGCGATATGCAAGGCGGAATCACTCCTGTAGATCGCAGAAGAGGCCCGTCGGGCCGATTTGAAAAAGTAGAAAGTACCTCGACGAGTTCCGGATAATGCTATGATTTCAAAAATCGCCCGACGACAGGGTAACAAAGGTGATGTCGGGCGTATCTGAATATATTGGGACCGCTACTTCACCTGTTTTGAATCTCTCCAGGTCCCCGGCTCGGCAATTCGAATCGTAAAATACCACTGAACCCCTCGATTCCGGTAGTGCTAGCCACTGAACATTGCTCGACGGGAGTTCAGAAGAACCTGATTCTGGTCCGTAATATTATTATTGATATACTGAGATGATCGGCTCTGCTGAAACCTTCCGGACTTACACAACCGGCATACTGAATATAGGGGTAGATGCTGAAAGCTGCCGATGTTTGTTTCGCACCTGTGATGGAGAATTAACCGTGAATTAGGTGTGCATACTCAGCTTCTAGACGGTAGCTCAGGCTTCGGGTCTCGCAGAGAACTCATCCAGCAACTCCAAGGCATGATCGAGCTCTTGCTGTGACTTAGGGTACACGGGTAACGGTTCTCTGGATTCAGGGGCTACAGGTACCTTGACTTGTTCGCCGTGGTCGAACGGGCCGAAAGCGTACAGGTTCAACTGCTGTGATTCGTTGGGGTGGGTCATTTCGATGCATGTGAAGTCGGTGATTTGTTCGCCGTCACCGTAGCAGTCTCTGTAAACCGTGGCAGAGTGATCGACCCGTGTATTTTGCTGGCTTCCAAGTCCGTCTTCTCCGTCAGCTCCGACTTGTAGGCGTATCTTGATGTGGTTGTACCATTTTTCACAGATCGATTCGTCTCCATGTTCAACATCAGCCTCCGACGACGACAGCACCCGGTCAACATGATTCTGCAGTATTCGGAAAGCCTCGTACTGCTCGGTAAGCTCGGACCGCGGCGGAAGTTCGACGGGGAAGTCCTCAAGTCGTCCCCGTGGCAGCACCATTCCTTCATTGACGTCATAATCTAGTCGAACCTCGATCCTAGCCAGTTCAGCGAACCCGGACGGATCCATTTGCTTTCCTGGCTCCACCTCATCACCTACTACAGAATTAGCGTAGACCGGCACGAGTTTTGACTTCAATTCCTCCGGTACGGCGTCCGGTATATCCCCGGCGATACAGTACTTCGGACGCGGTGTTTCACCGATATCTAGGTAGACGAAGTCGCCGTCAGCACCGACTATCTTGTTACCTCCAGTCGAATCTTCTGGGGAATTGAATTCTTTTGTTCGAAGACCCTCCATCTGGAGGTACGCACAGAGAGCGGTTTCAAGATGGTCGTAATTAGAGGTCAGCCGTTCGCTGTACTCTTCGATTGTGAAGTAGCTGTACCCCGCTGCTTCTGCGATTTCTTCGATAAGCGGTTTGAGGGTGAAAGCTGCCTTCCCTGTAAGCGAAAGTATCCATTCGGCGGCGTCACCCTCCAGTAGTTGGTCCACACCGTGTTTCTCAACGATCTGGGTTGCAACATTGACGCGTTCCTCTACAGATAGTTCGTCGGTCGCCCAGTCCAGGTTACGGATTCTGTCGATTCCAGTTTCTTCAGTGTCTTCGCCTTTGGTGGATAGGTGGTCGAGGTCGTGAAGCAGGTAGAACAGTTGATCAGGGAAGGATTCCCGAAGATCTCGCCCGGAGCTTAGGACGATTTCAGCCCCTTCATCGGTGACTTGGAAAGTATTCACTGGGTGAGTATCGCCAGATTTGTGAATGATGTAGTCACCGTTTTTCTTCCGTTTCAGCTTCGGCATCACCCATCTTTGTAACCTTGAATATACATAAGGATGTGGTACAGTGCTTAGCGATTCAACGCGCTGGTCGATCCGCTCTCTCTATTCAGCAGAGTCGCCATACCACCCACTATCTAGGGGTTTCACAGATTCGGGGGAGTCTATGACTTAGAATTGCTCAGCGGGGCCAGCTGATTCCTCCTCAACCTGCTCGTACATCTCGTCCGGGAACGGGAGGCTGCCCCAAATCGAGTAGGGACACTGGTCCTGGCCGATACAGTAACGCTGCAGATCGTCGTTATCACAGTTCATCGGCAACGGTGTGTCCCCGTCGATGGTGTTCGAGAACTCGTAGCGAACTTGGTACTTGGTTTCCTGCTCGTCGTACCACGGCCACCGTGAGAAGACATCCTTGAGGTCCGCGACAATCTCGTCGAGGCTACTGCCCTGGTACTGTGGCAGCCACATCACCATCCGCGCGAAGTTGTAGAGGTCCTTCCGGACGGGCTTCTTCTCGTGTAGTCGCTCCTCCATATTCGCCATACAGGGGAGTTCGAAGAGGTCCTCGATCTCTTCCACCTCGATCTGCTCGGCGCCGGTCCCAGCTCGCCCGATTCGATACGTATTGACGCGCCCGTCGCGGTCGATCGTGACTGCCGAGTGGGACTCGTGGTCGGCCAGCGTCTTCGCGAGACTGCTTGGACTCGAGATCCAATCCGTCACGGAGGATTCCCACTCGTCCTCGGCCTCATACGCCTCGACCGCTCGATAGAGTTCCTTCGCTGTGTGGAACTTGCCCTTTTGCACGACGTCGTCGGGCGCATCACTCAGAGCCCGACGGAGGACGCGGATCGTCCGTTCCCCACGGTCCCAGTTCCGCCAGATTCGCTCGTGATGGCCGGTCTCGAGGAAGCGATCGATCCGCTCCTTGATCGCCGACTGGTTCGTGGTCAACCACGTCAGCTGGTCGTCGGAGAGCCCGTCTTCTTGCACCCGCAGGAGCTTCTTGAACGCCCCCTCAGCGTAGTCCCGATACTTGCTGTCGAAATCACCCACCGGGACGTACATGTTGTTGTCCTTCACTCGCGTCAGTATCTCCCCGCCATCCTCACTCCCCGTCGCCGCTTCGTCCTCCCGAACAAGGCATTTGCGTGACGCCGCCGCCATCGGGATTTCGAGGTAGAGGCCATCCCCGAACTCCGACATCTCTGTGATGCCCGTACAGACCCGACCCGGGTGTGGGCCATCCTCGCCGGGCTCCTTGCTGTACAGCACGTCGGCGATGTCCTGTTGGAGTGATCCATCCCCGTGGGCCCGAATGAGGGAGGCGAGATTGTTGACGTACAGCTCTCGGATGTCATAGAGCACCTGGATGTTCCGGGGTGACGCGTGCTCGAACTTCGGGTGTTCTTTCACACAGATCGCACTCAGCGTCGCGAGCACAGCAAGCGTCCCCGGTTCGTCGACGAACGGCTCCTCGGCAGCATCGGCACGAACCTGCTCTTTGAACGCCGCCGTCCCGAACCGCTCAACGTCATTCACGAGGTCCTCGGGTTGGTCCTCGCCGTCGACGACGTATCGATTGTAGCCACGTGTAAACAGCTGGTTGATGCGGGTCTCACCGTACTCCAACGGGAGTGCCGCAACTCGATACGCCATGTCCTCGTCGTCGGTGGGCGTACTCGGACTCATTCGTCGACCACCTCCGGCGTCGCCGACCGAACGTCGAACTCAGGGTTTTCGATGGGTTGGACGATACTGCAGACGTCGGCGTGGAGTGAGTAGGGCAGGCGGGCGACACGCCGGCGGTCGGCCGTCACGACGGGGTCGATCGGGATGTCGTACGTCTCCAGAAGGAGGTCGTTCAACACCTCGCGACTCTGCTCGTCGTATCGGTGCGCCGGATCGGTATCCAGCAGGTAGACGTGGACACCCTGCCCGCTGTACACGACCATCGTCTCCTCGGCGTCGAAATCGTCATCGAAGATATCGCGCACCTCGAACCCGTACTCGATGGCGCGGTCGACGTCTTCGAAGGCGTACGGATACCCCTCGGGAGCGGCGTCAAGGATTCCGGCGGCGTCGAGGAGCGCATCGTCGTCCCGATCGTCGACGTCCGCCGACACCATCTCGTCCGCTCGGTCTCGGGCAATCTCTTTCGCGTCGATGTCGACTAAGAGGACCCACGGCCGTTCCCAGTGATCCAGCGCGTAGTAGACGGCGTCGGACCGTGGGTCCGGTTTCTCCAGCACCTCCGGATCAGCAAGCGCGAACTTGCTTCCTCCGAGGGGGTCGTTGCGAGCCGGGTGCCGAATGAACTCCGCGATGTCCTCGAAGTCGCTGAACTCGGGCGTCGTTCGGTCCCCCGACGCATCTGTTTGCCACGTATCCCGCCGGATGAAGTCCTTGTCAGGGACGTCGTCTTTGCGAACCGGATGGGGGTCTCGAAAGGCGACGGCGTACTGTTTCGGGCCGGTCGACGTGATGAACTCGGGGAGATTGTCGATGTAGCGAGGGAACTCCTCGGCGTAGTAGGCGTAAATCTCCTCGCGGGTTGCCTGTCGCCACGTCATCGGTTGACCTCCTGATCGAGATTCTTGAACCCCCGAACGGTGGTCATTCCCGCTACATCGAAGTCCGCTACAGCGTCTTTGATCGTCGAGAACGACCGTGCGTCCCGTCCGCTGACGCTCTCCTCGATCCGGTCTGCGTCGGACAACTTGTCCAGGACTTCGACGGCCGTCTCGCGGTTGTTGAATGCCCAGATTGCGTCTGCGTCTACCGAACGCAGCTTATCGTAATCGTTGATCGGCGCGTGGGTGTTGTTGCTCGGGAGCTCTGCTTCCCCGACCCAGACGAGTTCACCATCTGCGTCAAAGCCGGCGACGTCGAACACGGTGTCGTCATCGTGTTCGTAGTACGGCTCGACGCGAGCGACATCGTCCTGCTGCTGAAGCCACAACTCGAGGAGCCTGACCCCAACCTTATGCGGCGTTTTCTCTCCGATGTCCCCCAGTCCGGGACCTATCTGGAGCTTTTCGCCGAGGAGCTCGCGCCCCGCTGGAAGGATGGTGTAGTATTTGCGACCACAGGCTGAGGCTTCCTCGACGAGGTTCTGGTCGATGAGGCGCTGGAGATTGAGCTCCTCGAACTCGTCTTGAAGCGTACGCATCGAGTCAAGAAGAGTGTACTCGCCGTCGTTCCTGTTCATCACGTCGAGAACGCGACTCAGGAATCGGACGTCGTCGCGATTGAGACCCCGCTTTCGGAGTTCGTCATCAGGAACGGGCACGCTGCTTTCCTGGACGGGCGTTGACCCATTCTCCGGTTGCGCTGCTTGGTCGGCGGCTCGTTCCTCGTCGGTTTCGGTGGACTGCCCGAATAGGGAGCTAATCTCCGCCTCGTCCGCATCAGAGTCGCTGTCAGTCTCCGGCTGCGTGGTCGACGTCGACGCTTCCTCGGTCGTCGATTCGCTGATGAACGCAGATTGAGTCGGGTCGGTCGCTGCATCGCCGTCGGCAGCCGAACCCGTCGCCTCGGCACCCGAACTCCCCCAGCCAGTCTCTTCCGGAGCAGTGTTCGACTCAGTCGTCTCTGTCAGCCCGTACTGGGCCTGTGTCCGATCCATCATCCGTGGCCGGGACACGGACTCGAAATGGTCTTCCTGGGGCTCTGTGAGCGGCTGGTCGCTTTCTGGATGCCCCGGCGCAATCGGGAGCGGCTTCAGCGAAAACGGCGGCGGACCAGTCTCCCCGAACGACGGACTCGGGAGTTGGGCGATCCACTCGCCACTTGGGAGCGTGTTGATTCGGTTACGGAGTTCGGTCGGGCTGAGGTCCTCGTGGGCGAGTGACTCCGCAAGATCGCGCTCGATCGAGATGTTACCGATCAGCTTCGTCTTGATGTTGTTCAGCACCTCGTCGTAGGCTCGCTCGTTCCGGTTCCGCACCTGTTCAGGGAACTGCATCACGAGCCCCATACTCAGGCCGAACGACCGGCCCTGCGGCAGTAATTGCTCGGAGACGAGCTTCGTCGACGCAACCGGCGCCGCCTCCTCGATGATGAGATTCGTGAGCTTCTCGTAGTCGGTCTGGCCGTCGCGCCGGCGGACCTGCACGGCGTCCCAGAGGTTGCTCAACAGCAGGAGTGTGATCGCTCGCTGTGCCTCCGGCCGAAGGTCGCCGAGGTCGAAGATGATGGTGGCGTCTTCGTCGAGAAACTCGCGGAAGTCGAAGCGGTTGTCGACGTACTCGCCGGCGTCGTTCTGCTCGGGGACGTGGCTGAAGATCCGTCGGAGATGCGCGTCCTCTTTGAGCTTGTCGAGGCGGTTCCCGACCGCATCCATCGACACCTGGAACTGGTGGTTGTCCTTCGCGAAGTGGCGCGTCAGCGATTCCTCGATGTTCTGGTTGTCCGCAGAGACCGGGGGAATCGTCTGGTCGCGCTGCATCCGGAGGGCGGCGGCGAAGAGGTCGTCCAGCCCGAACACGTCGCTCCCGTACTCCTTGTCGAACAGCGCTTTGATCAGGTAGCTCAGTATCTCGTTCGCGACGAACGCCTGGCCGTACTGTTCGCGGCCCATAATCATCCGGAGGATGTCGTGGCAGTGGTCGACCTTGTCCTGAATCGCGTCCTCTCGGTTGCGACCGGCCTCGAGCGCGGGGCGGATGTCGAAGAAGGAGAACGCGGGGATGGTCTCCGGGACGCGGAAGTGGTAGACGTCGTCGAGACCCCCGAACCGCTCGTAATGGCAGCGCAGGTAGTTCTCACACATTCCGTCCCCTTTCGGGTCGACAAGGACGACGGGGCCACCAGTCGTCTCTCGAAGCGAGAGGGCGTCGTTGATGATGGCCTTCGACTTCCCGCCACCAGTCGACGCGAACCGCCCGTAATGCGTCGGCAACAGGTCCGGCGGGATCCGGATCGGATCCGGCCGTGGCTCACCGTTCTCGTCGAGCGCGTAGCCGATGGCCATCCCGTCTTGGAACTGCTGGATCAGATCTGGATTCGGCCATGGAAGCGGATTCCGGCTCTGCTGTTCAGCCCTGGTCCCCCGCGTCCCTTCAACTGTCAACTTCTCGGAGGATGGGACGAGTACGAAGTTCGCGAGCTCCGTCCCACAGAGGACCAGCTCGGGACGGGTCTTCCCACGCCCCGTCGTCAGATCGCGGTTGAGAAGGCGCTGGAGAGCGGCTCGTGCCTTCTTCTCCTTCGTTTTCTCGCGGAAGCCACTGTCCCGGAGGCGTTGTCCTTCAACCTCGTAGAACGGTCCATCAAGCGGGTCGAACACCGGGAGGAGCGAGTTCATCCGGGCATCGAGGTCGTCGCGGGTGTCGTCGGTGGGGACGCCGACGGCCCGAATATTGGCCGTGAATGACCGTTTGGCGTTCTTCGCGTCGATGTACTCGATCCGCTTCTCGACGGACTCGCTGATCTGCCGTTCGTCCTGGTCGCTCCGCTGGTCCTCGACCTCGAGCACCGACCCGACGACCTCCTGGAAGAACGTATCGCGGCCGTCGACGAGGTCCTCTTTCCGCACCTCTGCGTCGGACTGCCAGCTGGCACGCCGTTGGAAAACGACCTGGAACGCGGTCGGCGCTGTCGCCTCCATCAGGTGGTCGATCAGCGACGCCAGCGCCGCGCCCGGTTCGTCGACGGACGAGAGATTGCCGTTCGTTTCCTCTGCCGTGAACGGCGTCAGAGAGGTCATCCAGTCCTGCTTCCGCGACGCGGAGCCACACCACCGGACACCGAGCGGCGAGACAGCATCTTGTGCCGGGCGGGCCAGAATCGTTCCCGCCGGTGTCATCGTCGGCTTCTCGATGGCCCGTCGCTCTTCCTCGTCGTCTGGAAGTGCATCGGGCGGCGCTAGTTTGAGGGCTGAGTCCCCGACAGTCACGTGATGATCTGGGACGCTCGTGGCTGCCGTACCGCCGTCGACGACTGGGTCTGCTTCGGCTGCCTCAGAGTCCGCTGATTCCTCGACGATGTCGTACTGGTCTGCCGGGTCAAACTCGTACTGCAGCCGCCCGGCCTCGTAGTGGTCGACGAACTCCTGCGGTGTGAACTCGCTTGGTTGAATGAGCCGGGCGGCGACGTTGACGTCGACGCGCTCGATGTCGAACGTGGCCGGATAGATGGAACGGAGGCGCTTCTCAAGCGTATCGAGGTGCGCATCGGCCCCGTAGAAGAACTCTACCGGGTCGTCCGGGCCATCACTGATCGCGAGGAACTCGAACCGGGGTGGTGTCTCACTGTGGAGCGGGTTCAGCTTCGCCCCGAGACCCGACGAGCCGGGCGTGGTCAGTTTGTGGAGGCTGTCGAGGACTCGGGGGATACTCTCCGGGTCAAGTCGCTCGGATGTCGGCGTGACGCGCAGGTACTCAGCCATCGTTGGTCCCCTCCGTCGACCCGCCGTCTGGCTCAGCTTCGACGGCGTCTGATTCCTCGTTCAGTTCGCTCGCTTCGTTCGTTCCGTTCGTTGCTCGGTGTTCGAGCTCATCCTGAAACTCCTGCATCTCGGTATCGACGGCGTCGTCGCCGGCGCCGGGCAGCGAGGACCGAACTTGGGAGGTCGGGTCGAAGTCGATGACCTGCTTCTCCTTGGGCATCGCTTTGACCTGGATGCCGCGCCACTCGCCGTCGACGCCGACCAGCGCTTCGGAGAAGCCGGCGTCCTCGTTGCCCGGCACGGCGTCCTGGACGAACCGCATCTGCGCGTAGTTCAATCCGAACTCGTCGGCCCACTCCTCGTCCATCCCGTCGAGGCGGTGGAACTGCTTCACGGCACACTGGTCAAGGATGGCCTCGGATTCGGCGTGCTCGAAGAACTCGTCGACGGTCTGCGTGACCAGCCGGATCGAGAGGTCGTGATGGCGGTGGTGGCGGAACACCGTCTCGAGGAACGCCAGGCTCGCGGCGTCCTGCATGATGTAGCGTGCCTCGTCGATGTAGAACACGACCTCCTTCTCCGAGACTTTCGCCCGCTCGTACACCAGCGAGATCAGCAGCTGCATCGTCAGCGCCGTGCTGCTGTCGACGCTGCCCTCCTGCTGGGCAAGATCGAGGTAGATGACCTTCTCGTCCCGGATGTCGAAGTCCGATTCTTGGCCGAGATTGGCGTGGCGACCGTCGTCCTCGAAGGGCCGGAGCTGGTCGAGTAGCCACGTCGCGTCCTCCTTGATCTTCCCCGCCTCCTCGTCGGACCGGACGACGAACTCCTCGGGCTCGTCGACCATGTCCTCGAAGACGTCCATCATATCCCGAATGGTTGGGCTCGGGTTGTCGTGCGTGGAGATGTCGTCGGTGATGCCGTTGCGCTTGTACGCCCGCTTGAGGCCGAGTTCGAGCGTCGTCCGGCGGTCGCCAAGCGAGATTCCGCGGAGCGCGAAGAAGTTCGTGAGGAAACTCATCGCGTCGTCGAGCTTCTCGTTGAACGGGCTAGCGTCCTCGCCCATCGCTCGCTGGACGTGCTCGGGCGTCTCCCGGATCTCCAAGGGGTTCAGTCCGAGCGTCCCCCCGACCGTGATGCGTTTGGCATCGAGCGCTTCCGCGACGCCGGCCCAATTGTTCAACGGTTCGAGGATGATGCCGATACGGTCCTTGCTTTGCTCGATGGAGCGGATGAAGTTCTGCTTCGAACTGAACGACTTCCCGGAGCCCGTGTCGCCGACGGTGAACATCGCGTAGCCGTTGTCCCGGGCGAACGGGTCGATGACTACGGGGCTCTGGTTGTCCTTGTGAATCCCGAACTCGACGCCGCCCTCCTCGAGGATCGTCGCGTTGTGTGGCGAGGAAAGTAACGCCCCGACGGCGCCGCCGAGCGCGATGGACTCGCGGCCGAACTCGTTGTCACCGATGGGCGCGGCGGACTGGAGCGCGAGGTCCTGCCGGCAGATCGCGGTCTTCGGCGTGAGGTTCGCGGGGTCGTCACGGAGCGCACTCTTGACCTCCTGGACGGCGTCCCGGAGCTTCTCCTTCTCGCCGGCCCGGACCGTGATGAACATCCCCTGGTCGAAGACGTTCGCGCCATTCTCGACGGCCTTGTACGTCGCTGCGGCCTCGTTGGCGCGCTCCTGCAGGTAGGCACTCCGGACGCTCTGTTCCAGGTCAGCATCCACCTGGAGGTCGTCAGCGATGTCCTGCAGTTCGTTCCGGGCCCGCTCCTGGTTCTTCGGCGTGATGTGAGCGGTCAGATCGAACTGCACGTCGGTCATCTCGAAGAGCTCGGAGAGGTAGCCGTCGTTGGGGTAGTCCGAGTAGTCCGCGATGTACAGCGTCGTCGTCCACTGCTCGCCGACTCGTGCGGCTCGTGTTTCCCACTCGATGGCCCCCGGCGCCGTTACCGTCTTGTGTGACTCGGCGATGTCGTCGAGGAGCTGGCGTTCGGCCTCGCCCTGTTCGATGGTTTCCTCGTCGAGCAGATCCGAGAACTCGACTTCTTCTTCGTCGTCTTCGGTGTACCAGTCCCAGAGGAATTTTCCGCCGATACCGACCAGCACCGCGAGCAGGATGTAGAGTGCTGCACCCTCGGCTGTGGTCGGATTCGTGAGCCACTCCGTGAGCTGGCCGACGGCTCCGCTGCCCGTCTGGAGGACGAGGTTACGCATCGTGGGCATCCTCCCGGCGCGAGTGGCCGATGATGGGTTGTTCGCGAACGACGCGCTCCGCGTCGTCGTGGTCGTGTTCGCGACCGTTCCAGAAGTCCATATTCAACACGAACAGCTCGACCGTGCTGAGCCGTCGAGCGGACCAGCCCGAGGCCTGCTGGATGAACTCTGACCGTACGTCGTTAACTCGGCTGTCCAGCTTGTCGAACATCTGAGCGCGCCGCTCGACGTCGGTGAGGTCCTCGCGGCGGGTCACAAACGGGTTGAACAGGAACCCGATGACGGGGAACTGCGTCAACTTCTCCGCCGGTGTCCCTTCGTCCCGGAAGCGGTCGTAGACCTCCAGCGGGGTGACCTCGACGCCGATGTAGTACCGCACCTGCTGGATACCCCGTTCGCGCATCTCCTTGGGCCGGGTCTCCCGGTACTCCTCGAGGAGCTCTTTGAAGATTGGGTTCTCTGTGACGTCCTCGTCGTTCAGCCGATCTTCGATGTTCTCGGTAATCTGTTCCACCGGAAATGAGCGGGTTGTCGCGTGGAGTTTGAGCTTCGAGTCCAGGTCTTTGTTGGCGAACTCCTCACCGGCGTCTTGGAGCTGCGCCCAGTCGTTGGACATCGCGAAGTCCATATTACCGGGGTTGATCTCGATGAACGCCTCCATCGTCCCGTCATCGCGCTGGATCGCGCCAGAACCAGGCCACGCCCGCTCGATGTTCGTGAGGTCCTGCGTCCGCTCGTCCGGCTTGAACGG
Source organism: Halorubrum wangae (assembly GCF_051194135.1). NCBI lineage: Archaea > Methanobacteriati > Methanobacteriota > Halobacteria > Halobacteriales > Haloferacaceae > Halorubrum > Halorubrum wangae. The sequence goes on from NZ_JBLZNH010000005.1 coordinate 65,723, forward strand.
CGTATAGTTCGCGAGCCCGCCCTCGTTCCGCTCCGTCTCGTTGGTACTATTGTCGGCCTCTTCGGGGGCGCTGAAGGTGATTCGAGGCCGCTTGACGTATCGGTAGACGTCTTTCGTCCACGTCCACGCATTCAGGTGATCGGGAGAGACGTAGATGACGGCGACGCCGAACCCGAAGCCACCTGCCACAAACGGCAGGGCGAGTGATTCGATGCCGGTGAGGCCCGCGATAAACAGGCCAACGATCGGGAAGGCAATCAGGACGCCAACGTCGCCTTCCTCGATGTTGAGGTAAGGGATGCGACTCTCCTCACCGAGCTGGTCCATGATGCGCCGTGCGGCTGCGTCTTTATCGATAGACATTGTTACTGGATACCTCGGTCAAAGTCCATTCCACGGTCGTCACCCGCTGTCTCCGCTGTGGATCCACCGGGATCGTTTTCGGTCCGCCGGTACGATGGAGTACTACCTCCACCCTCCCCATGACCGCCTCGAGCAGCAGCTTTCTGTGCAACGGCATGGCCGGCGGCGGCTTTCGGCCCCCATCGAGCGGCGGTCGTCGCGACGCCGGCGCCGCCGACGTACGCACCGGCAGCTACGCCGCCGATGAGGGCCGCTCCCTTCGTCGCGCCACCGAGAACTTTCGCCGTCAGTGGGGTCGCGTATTTGAACGTCTTCCACGTGACATAAAGTGCGACTAGTGGAAGAGATGCAGCGACCAAATATTTGAGGAACGCTGTTCCCGGCGTCATGGCCCCTCCCGAGTAGAGTAAATCGTATCCCTTGAGAACTATCGCTGCAGGTAGGGGTAAGATGGCTAAGGGGACGAACCGCTTGCTGAATCCCATCGCGACATCAGAGAGGACAGGGATATTGCCATACGCAACGGCGAACGCGATGGGCATCCCGTACAGGTAGACGTAGATGAGGATCTGTCGAATGTAGAACAGCGCCTCCAGTGCCCACATCGAGATCCCCCCGATAAGAGCAAAGAGTAGACCGAGTCCGGGGTTGGTAATTGCCCCCGTTATGAACTGCAGCATAGCAGAAGCCAGAGAGGACATCTCCGGCATCAGGGCTATCGTGAACCCATCGACAAGGTAGAGTGCGAGCGCTCCAATCCAGTACCAGGAAATAATCAGGAAGGCACCGACCCAGGCAGTCTTCTTGGTCTTCCGAGCCTCGTACGCACTCCCGATATTGAAGATGCGGATGGTGTGTCGTCCCTGAACGCTCATCACAAGCAGCAGCAGAGAAATCAACATGATCTCGCCGCCGATGAGCCCTTCTTGGATTGCTGGCCAAGGGGCGTTACTTGGTTCTCCGAAAATGAACGTCCCATCGGTCTGGGGAGTTGGAGTGCCAAACATCTCTTCGGTCAGCGTCTGATACCCCGACCGAAGCCCGTCCATGAACAGACCGATGAACCAATCGACGACGTCTTTGAAGCCCTCGAGAACGACGTCTATCAGGTCCACCATCGTTAGGCCTCCGTGATTGAAACTTCGCAGTCACTCATCTCAGTGGATCCAGAGTACTGTACATTGAAGGTCTTCGATACTGGGTCTCCGCCAACTTGGGTCCGGACTGTGACGGTGAATTGGCCGCTGTTCCCATCCGGGGAGCACCCCATTCCGTCTTCAGATTCGGAACCGAACGGGAACGAGCTACTGAACAGGTCGGTTGTTTCTCCTGGCGAGACCACCACCTGCTCGGTTTCGTACATCCCGCTACCCCGGGGATCTTCGACAGGATTTGGAACATCACCGGAGAAAATCAACTCAACTACCGCTTCTGGACCGCTTCCGGTATTTTCGACGGTGACGTACGCTTCCCCGTTCTTTAGCCGATCTGTCTCGGTATCCCCGTAGACCTCATCCCACGGCTTCTCAGGGTTATTCCGGTAAAGGCCGACATCTCGAATCCCAATTTCCGGCTGGACTACCGATGAGCTCTCGGCTAGCGTTTCTTCACCGCTGAGGGCCATGACAGTATACTCGCCAGGCTCGTAGGATGTTCCGATCTCGAAGGAGACCTGCTGTGACCCAGCAGCGGTTTCTCGTTGACCAAACAGCTCCCCATTCGGCTGGACGAGGTTGATCTGATCAACTCCCTTCTCTGACGAGTATTCAATGACGAGTTCTGTGCCCTCTACGGTGACTTGCTGAATGATTCCCCCTTCCTCAGATGGGGTTGAGTTGCCGCCGCCTGGGGAATCGCCGTTGTTGAGACATCCGGCCACGCTCCCGAAAGCGGCGACGGCGACTGTTCGGAGGGCGGTCCGTCTACTGAGCTGGGGATTGTCTCGAGTCATGGGTTTTGCTGAAAGATTTCTTCTGGGCCGAGCATCCGTAGGAGGCGCTTGCCAGCGTAGAACATCACGAAGAACGGTAGGAGCTGCCAGCCAACTTCGAACACCAGCGCAAACCAGCCCTCGATCGTTCCAAGCGGATGCCACCGGGCCGTCGCGGAATCGCTCACGTACGCAGGGTCGTGACCGAGCCACGAACCCGGATGGTACCGGGCCGTGTAGATGCCTGGTTCGTCGAGGGTCACAATCGCCACCCCCGAGGCGTTGGTCTCGACACGCTGGTCCGCGACCGTGATGTACCCGTTCCGGGTGGTGCCGCCGATTGGATTTTGACGGCTATTGTCGAGCGTGATCGGCGCACCGGTTTGATTGTCGCGAAGTTCGACCCTGAGCGTCGCTTGCGACTGGTTCTGCTGGATGACCTCGGCAGTGAGATTGCTGCGGCGGAGCTGCCGCTCGGAGCCGGCGTCCGGCTCGGCGATTGACGCATTCACGCCCCGGACGATTCCCCCAACGTGGAGGGCCTCACGGTCGACGTTCTCAGCTCGAACGGCGACGCCGTACGTGGTCGTATACGACTGGTTGACGATGTCGATGTTGATGTTCTCACCGATGGTGTCGACCGGTGACGGGCGGTCAGTCCCCCAGGTATCGATGAGTTCCGGCCCGTCTCGAACCGGCTCTGCACGCGGGCCGATCCGCGAGGGATACGCGTGAACGTAGACCGGAATCGCATCCGACTGAACAGTAGCACTAGCAGTCCGATTCGACCGGACGAGCGTGTCCCAGTTGGTGTTCCGAGCCGTGTAGAACCGCCATATGCCACGGACCCGTGCCTCACCGTCCTCCGTGAGCGTATATCCCTGCCACGGCCGCGACTGGAAGATGGCCACGCCGGCGTCGCCGTTCGGATACTCAGCGTAGTAGGGGTACGCCGAGAGGTCGTAGATCTCGACAGCGATTGAATCGGAGACGTTGCGTGATTCCGTCCGGTAGGTGACGTCGACGTCCGTCCGGTCACCCAGGTCGGTCCTGACAGTCTTTTTCAGCCGGACGCTAATCTCCGCTTCCAGCGTGAGATTCGCACTCCAGTCATCCTCGATTTGGTAGTCGAGGGCAGGCGTGTGCGACCCGTCACGCTCGGCGATGGTCTCGCCGTCCTTCTTCAGCCGGACTTCTTCGATCTCGTGCTCCGTGAGCGACCACGAGATAGTCGTGTTGCCGGAGGAACTCCCGTTGGGCACACGAACGCGGTAATCAACGAACCCGCGCATCGTCCCATTCGGAGCGATGTAGAGTGGGGTATCACCGGATTCCAGGTGTCCACGAGTAGAGGGCTGGACCGCGAAGATCGTTGCGTGAGCATCTTCGATGAAGACGCCACCCTCGAGGTCCGCGTGCGGCGGATGCATGGACGTATCTGCCCCGCCGGCGTCGAGGTCCTCGAAGTCGTTCCGCGTCCACGTCGCCGCGGTCGCCGGCGGCTGTTTGAACGTGATATCCGTCCCGTTTGCTACTTGATGGACAGCGGAACGATCCTCGCCGTACCGCTGGCGGTACTCCTCCTGGCCGATATAGTTGTCTGCGTCGCGAGACCAGAGGGTCGCGGATTCGTTCTCGGAGAGCCCGTTCCCCTCCGTCCCCGGTCGCGGCGGGTCAGCGGCGACGATACCCGTGACTAGGCTCGTCGCGAGCAAGCCGGCCATGAGCACGGAGAGCTCTCGGTGGTTCATAGGATCACAACGGGGATTGCGAGGTGATTACCAGGGGACGAGATCGACGCACGTCGCCAGCGGCAGGCCCATCATCGACCCGGCGACGGTGTATAGCGGGCCGAGGACGACGAGGACGACCGCAGACTTCATCGCGGAGCGCTTGTGCCGCTTGATCCCCTTCTTCTGCTCGGGATTGAGAGTAAACATCTCGATGAGGGAGTCAGCCTGCCAGACGATGGCGAGCCCGACGATTCCCAGCGCGGTGGTCAGCTGGAAGAACCCCTCAATCATGCTCGGGAGGTTGTCTGCGCTACAGACCGCGTTACTCTGGGCGGCGACCGGCTGGACAGCGAACAGGCTCAGGAGGACGACGGTGAGCGCTGCCTGCCGGGGGATCTTCCCGGTCAGCGGTGACTGGTTTTCGACGCTAGGCTCAGGGTCGGAGGGAGTCTGGTCCTGTGACATAGCGAGTCAATCATCTGTGGCGTCTCCAGCTGGTGGCTGGTTCTGTTGCTCTTCGACGAGCGACTGTAGGTCGTCGAATCGGTTGGTGTCTTCTGCGATCTCGTCGAGCGTGTAGCCCTGCTCGCGGGCCCGTTCGAGGAGGTCGCGGAGTTCATCGGGCTCAACACCGCGGACTTCCATTTCCTCGCGGAGGGCGCGGCGATAGAGGGCGGAGGCGTTGATGTGGTCGTTCCACATCAGGTACAGGTCATCGATGTCTTCGATGGTGACTGACCTCGTAATCATACATGCGGGTATGGGTATGCACCGGTTGAGTCACGGTACATATTGGCGCGGTAGTTGGATGAGACCTAAATGCTTTCTGGCTACCAAGTGGTGCAAGTTTATCGGATAAATTATAACCAAATCACTTGTTGACCTCGTAGGAAAGGACTTAACCAACGAAGGCGCAGGAGGAAGAAGTTTGTTGGTTAAGAGTGAGAATCAGCTCACTTACTCGAGCTCCACAACTTCGCCGCTTCCCTCGTCGAGGACCTCTCGAACCTCGGTCAGGAGTTCCTGACCCTCCTCGTGAAGTGCTGTACCTTCGTCGAGGTCGCACTCATCTGCGTCGAGCTGCTCAATGATCTCCTCGACGCGACTTAGCCGATCGTGGATTTCGGAGTCTTTTGCCACGGTTAGATCACCCCCAGCCAAAGTCCGGTGATGACCAGCAACAGCAACAGCAACACAGCGATCGCGACTTTGTAGTAAATCGGTAAGAGCCCCTCGGGTGCAGTCGCTTCATCGACTGCTTCGGCGAGCTCCTGTTCGTGTTCGTGCTCCTGCTGGAAGGTCTTGTACGCGCCGTCGAGCTGTTGCTCCAGCGGCTCGATCTCACTCGCAAGGAACTCTTGGCGGGAGTTCACGATATACTCGCCGGCGGCGGTCGGCGTGATCGTCGCAACGTCCGCCACCTGATCCGCGATGAGTCGGTCATCGGTGTGTCCGATAGCGGTGACCACCGGGGTATTCGCGGTGAAGATCGCCTCCGCAACCCGCTCGGTGTTGAAGGCCTGGAGGTTCGAATCGCTCCCACCGCCGCGGCCGACGATAATCGAATCGACGTCCTCGGAGCGGTCCAGATGGTGAATCCCGTTCGCGATAGACGTCGGGGCCTCTGACCCTTGGACGGTCGCATCCTTCACCAGGATGTCGACGGTGGGGTCCTGCTCGTGGATCGCGCTCTGGATGTCGTAGCGAGCGTCCCCTCGGAGGGACGTGGCGACGCCGACCCGCTCCGGGAACGCCGGCGGTTGCTGTTTCTGTTCGTCGTCGAACCAGCCACGCTCTTCGAGTTCACTTCGCAGTCGCTCGACGGCGGCCGCCTGGTCGCCGTCGCCGACGACGATCACTTCCCACGGTTTGAGGTCGATTTTCCCACCTTCGACCCAGTAGTCGATATCGCCCTCGAGGATGACTTCGGTCCCGTCCTCGAGATCGGCGTCCATCTCCCGGTAGCGGTTCGCCCAGATCATACAGGGGAGCTCGGCGTCGCCGTCGGTGAGCGTGAAGTAAAGCGCCGTGCTGTTCTGGTGGAGGTCGGTGACTTCGCCGATACAGCGGACGCCGTTGAGGGCAGGCGTGTCCTGGACGATCGACGCGATCCGGTCGTTCAGCTGGGACACGCTAAGGACCTCTCTCGCATCGGGTTCGACCGCCTGCCGTTCGGTATCCGGTGCGTCCGCCATCTCCGTTTCCTAACTTCTGAACAGGAACCTCAAAAAGCTACGTTCGAGTGGCGGGGTTAGCTGCGTTACGCAGGCCTACAGGTCGCGGGGCTGGACCGTCTTCCGGTCGTTGGCCTCGGCACGCTCTGCGGCGTCGTCGAGCAGTTCGGCGACCTCCTCGTTGAGGGTGTCGTAGAAATCTGCCGAGACGTTGTTGTCCGAGAGTGCGTCCTTCACGGCTGCTTTGACGATTAAATCAGTCATACGACTATATCTCTCCCAGAGGAAGTGAATAAGCGTTTATATTTAAGCGAATGTCTGATGCCCAGTTATTGCTATCGTGGGCCTGTGCCAGCTGGACTCCTACTCTCTTTCAGAGGTCGGGACACACGCGGATCATTGACGCTGGATAACATAAATATCCGAGTGATGGGTGAGGGCCGTATAATCCGCGGTTTTAATTGGGAGAGTATACAATGAGTGCCTCTGACAAGTAGGGACTACCGATGCCTTCACAATAAAAGGTAGATATACAGGCATAATAATGAGAATTTAATAATTCACTTGTCACCTAGTAAATCATAACCCCCTCAAATTCCCTCGTCTTTCCTGTATAGCCAATTTCTGATCGCACTTAATCCCAATATGTCCAATGAATTTGAGAACAACAGCAGTGATTACACCTGTGGAATCACCCGGAAATTTTTAGTTTGATAAATGGGTCCGTAGGATTAAGAAGTGATTACTTCTGTTCACTAGCCAGGGGGAGTTCGATGACTAATCTCACGACAATTCTTGTACCGATCCGATATCCACTCACCGATCAAAGTGCCCGAACACTCGCAACCGCTGGTCGACTCGCACACGACTATGCCCCAGCGGACCTCCGGGTTCTCCACGTCAATCTCTATCAGACTGGAGACAAAACCCAAACAGCGGAAATCACTCGATCAATTTCATCAACACTCGATGGCGTTGAAGCCTCAGTGACCACGCGTCAGGGGTTCCTCGTCGAGGAAGTGATCCTCGAAGAAGCCACCCAGATCAACGCAGATATTATCGTTGTTGGGGCAAATCAGCAACCCACCTGGCGGCGACTCCTGCGTCGCCTGCTCCAGAACGATCCTGAAATCAGCTCATTTCTCCACGATCACACGGCCACCGACACCGAGATTATGGAAGTCGATGTGACGGCTGAAACACCCACCATCGAACCGGTGTGAAACACCCTCAGATATCTCCCAGACAACCATCTAGAGCTACTCGGATTACTGTCAGTTCTTCCTTTACCTTGGATCTGGTAGTGCCACGAATCAACCCGGTCCTCTACTGTGATCACGACCGGGACTTAAGGAATCCTATCGAAAAGACCGTCTGTGAACAAGGACTGTGATTTGAAACTTCGTGCGTCGATATTCCTACTTGTCGGAGTTCTTGTTCTGAGCGCGTGTACACAGGCAGCAGCAGCTGTCGGTTCAACCAGTCAAGAGCGACCACTAGCATCCAACAATTCTGTTTCCACAGTTCCGCTGGAAGCATCCCAAGCTACCTCCTCAGCCACAGCCCGGACGATCGAACTCACCCAAGAGTTAGAACGGACACCAGAAATGCCGGGTGAGATAGTTGTTACACTCCAGTATTCGATGCCCGCCGATGTCGTGGATGTACTCAGCCGGATGAACACCCAGAATGACCCTGTAACCGGCCCAGAATTTCGCGAGATGGTACGCCAAATCGGCGGCGACGATACAGTAACGCTGACCGACCGGTACACGTCGACTCGAGAGATACCTTAAACGTGGGATCAGCAGACGCACGAGCAGGTGTTCGGAGCCACGCCAGCACGAATTAGTTACACGCTCCCCGATCCAGAGAATGCAACAAGCTACCGTGTGAGTGGTCCGTACCGTACGGGAGCCGTTGGTTCGGATCGACCGATTAGACTCGCAACGGGTGAAACCCTCAACCTAAAGATAGTAGCGTCAAATACCGGCGGGACAGCAGGCGAATATGATGCGCGGGTGCAGGTGAATGGGAATCAGACGGATCGCCAGCAAGGCCGTCTCGCAGCGGGTGCGACAAAGACGCTGAATTTCTCTCACACCTTCTCTACGGCAGGTGAGTACAGTCTAGTCGTTGGAGGGGGTCAGGTAGCCGTGAGTGTTCGAAAGCCCGCACAGCCAACTGTCATTTCGATTGAATCCCAAGATACCACGACGACAGGAACGTCCAACTATTCGGTCGAGATTATCGCGACGATACGGAATACCCACGCGTTCCCAGCAGCAGGAAATCTTACACTCTATCAGAACGGAAAGCCGCTCAAGACACAACGAATCCAGTTAGCTCCGAACGAGAAGCGCACAATTAGCTACAACGCGACTGTCGAAGAGGCGGGCGAACACATCTACCGGCTTGGGGGACAGCAAGCGACGGTAACGATCGCGCCAGCGTCAACGCCCAACCCTGATTCGGAAACGACTTCGACGGAGAGCCCTGGACTCGGAGTCGGAGTGGCACTACTTGCAATCATCGGCCTCATCATCGTACTTTTCCGCAAGCAGTAAGATCGCCACCACTCAGCCGGGGGCAGCGATATTCGGGACTGAAGAGCCACCACAAGTATAATTATCAACTATTGGGTTTATCCCCTTAATTTATTAGTACCCGTCAGTATGTGTGAATGTCTTCCATACAGGAGTGTTCAATCCATGAACTGGTTTCAACCAACAAGGTGTGATTCGGACACATCTATAGCGTCTCAGTCGGGACCTGCCCGGATTGGGCTACTTCTTACCCAGGAAGCCAATAGCGAGCATCTGGGCGAGTGGTTATCTTCAACGTATGAGGTCGTTCAACCAGACGGCGAATCTCTGTCTCAGTCGAATTGTGACCTCTACATCGTGGATGAATCGATGCTGGAAATGCATTACTCCCGGCTCGACCAACTCAAAGAAGAGTCAACTCCGGTGTTTCTCCCCTACCTCTTGGTTTCGACTAGCACGGATACCCATCCAAACGATCAAGCGGTGTGGGATCTCGTTGATGAGATTATTTCCATTCCAACTGAAAAGCGAACACTCAGCCATCGGCTTGTTAATCTACTCGAACGGCGCGAACTCACAACGAACCTTTCAGCAGAGTTGGAACAACAGCGTAATCTGTTCCGAAATATCTTCGAGTCTTCGAATGACGCAGTCTTCATTATTGATCCTGAGTCGGAAGAGATCCGCGAGTGTAATCCACAGGCCTGTGACCTGCTCGGGTATACGAGAGACGAACTCCGTTCGTCCTCTCCGGAGGTCATTCACCCGGACGAAAAATCAGAGTTTCGGGCATTCGTCACTAATGTCATCGAAAACGGTCGTGGGTATACCACCGCATTGACCTGCCACACCAAAGACGGTGAGCAACTCGAGGCTGAGATATCGGCCTCTGCATTCCAGATTCATGGGCGTTCTCATGTACTCGCCAGTGTTCGCGATATCACGACTCGCTACGAACAGCGGCAAGTCCTGAAAGGGCTACACGACGTGACAACTGAACTGATGCGGGCCCCGACAAAACCTGAGATTGCGGAGGTGACGATAACCGCCGCAAAACAGGTCTTCGAGTACGACATCGCTGGCGTTCGTCTCTTAAACGACGAGTCGGCGTCCGAAACCCTCGAACTCGTGGCCGCAACCAACGAAACATACGATCTCTTAGATGCCACATCAACTGTCTACAAGCGTGGCGAAAGCGTGGTTGGAGGGGTATTCGACGAACAAGAACCAACCATTCTCGACGATATTCAATCGAGTGAGACGCCGTTCGAATACGGGCCCATTCGGAGTGTGATGTGTTTTCCTCTCGATGAGCACGGGGTCGTGAGTATCGGAGCAACAGAATCTGCTGCATTCGACGGAATGGATGCCGAATTGACGAGTATCTTAGCTGCGAACACGACTGCCGCACTCACTCGAGCACAGCGAGAACAGGCATTGAGCGAACAGACGGAGTATTTCAGTTCCCTCTTCGAGAACGCAACTGACGCCATCGCCGATGTCACATTTGAGGAAGATGCTCCGTGTATCCAAGACGTCAATTCGGAATTTGAACGAGTGTTCGGTTATGAGAGCGCCAACATTCGTGGGACCTCACTCACCGACCTCGTCGTCCCACCAAGTGAAGAGGCGGCATCCCAGTCGCTCATCGCTCGTGCGTTTACAGGAGGTAGTACCGTCGAAACAGAAGGTCGTCGCGAGACGGCAACCGGACGGCGAGACTTCCTCATCCGCGTCGTCCCGATCCAACAGAATGGAGAAAGCCTCGGCGCCTACGTCGTGTATACGGATATTACCGAGCAAAAACGTCGTGACCAGCAGCTACAAGTTCTCAATCGTGTCCTTCGACACAATATTCGAAACAAACTGAACGTCGTCCGTGGAGTCGTTGAATGGTCACTTGACAATGAGAGAGACGTGCCAACGTCTCTTGCAAAGAACGGGTTGGACGCCGTAGATGAACTCCTCAATCTAAGCGAAACAGCGCGGACCCTATCGAAAGGGACCAATCCGAAACAGAACCTCGAACCCGTTCCGATTGCCAACCTCATCGAGCAACCAGTGACGTCACTTCGAGAGCATTATCCCAACGCCGACATCTCGATAACAATCGAGACTGAGGAGTGGGTAGCCGGAACTGTCCAAGTAGACCGTGCGCTGAAGGAGCTATGTGAAAACGCTATCAAACACTCCAATCAGGCGACTCCCTCGGTGTCCATCACAGTCGAACCAGCGGAAGATGGGACTGGGTGGGTAACAATTACTGTCGAAGATAACGGCCCAGGAATCCCGGAAGAACAGCAAGCCGTACTCCGAGAAGGAAAAGAGACCCAGCTCCAGCATGGGAATGGACTCGGTCTCTGGGCTGTACACTGGATTGTCACTATCGCCGGCGGAGATCTTAGATTGTTGAACGATGACGGTCAAGGAGCAACCGTGATACTCAATCTGCCCACAGTCGGGGCGAACTACGGCTTACAAAACCATCCGGAGACACAAATATGACAGACCCAACTCAGGAGTCGGAACAAGAACCGGCCACAATCCTTGTCGTTGATGACGAACAGGGATTGGCAGACCTATACGCTCTCTATCTCGAAGAGGACTATACCATACGAATCGCATACGGTGGCCAAGAGGCCCTCAGGATCATCGACGATGATGTTGACGCTGTGTTGCTCGATCGACGGATGCCGGGGATTTCCGGTGATGAGGTACTCGCCACACTTCGTGAGCGTGGATATGATCAGCCCGTTGCAATGCTCACCGCGGTTGATCCAGGAGAGGAGATCATCGGCCTGGATATCGACGAATACTTTGTGAAACCTATCTACGAGGAACAGCTTCGAGAGGCTGCCGAAGCACTACTTGCGCGAAGGCGATACGATGAAGAGTTTCGCGAGTACTTCGCCGCGATCTCGAAGAAGGCTGCTCTGGATGCATCCATGAGCGAAAAGGAACATGTACCAAGTGACGCAGATGTGATATTAGAACAGGAGGTGACGGAGGCAAAGGACGCAGCAGATTCAGCACTCATGGAGATGATGGCGAAGGGCGCCTTCGCCGGATTCCATAATTTCTGATACTTCAGAAAACACTATGACAACCAAAACACCAAATCAGCGGAGAGCGAGCAATTCCGGACGTACTCGAAAGAGTGCAACACAGGGGGACAGCGACGTATGAACGATAGTATCTCAATTCATAGGAGTGATTTTGAGATAGATTCAGCGACTGATGTGCCGCAGGGGAGTGTTGAATACGATTCGTCACTTGAGGCATATCGCCTGAAACACGACTGGTCGACGAACAATTCGCTCTGCGTATCGCTACTCTCCGTAATAGAGGTAGCATCGAAGGAATCGACAGACGAACTGCCGACGTTGCATGAACGGATCGATCCAGATGCACTATATGGCCTTTTTGCCCCGGCCAAGTCAGGGGCGTCGAGAGCACGGGGGCAGGTAGCCTTCCCATACGCAGGCTTCCATGTGACTATCGCCGCAGACGGGATGATCATAGTCCGACAGAGTCACACAGAGGATGAAACCCAATGACAGACAGATCAGAACCACATACAATGACCGAGACCGCACAGACCTTTGACCGCGTTGCCACCGGTATTCGTGGTCTCGATACCATTCTCAATGGCGGGCTCGTACCCGAACGAAGTTATCTCGTTCGGGGGAGACCAGGGACTGGCAAAACGATTCTGGGGTTGCATTATCTCACACAAGGAACAGCACAGGGCGAAACATCGTTGTTCATCAATCTTGAGGAAGCAACTGCAGACATCGAACAGAATGCAGCAGTACTCGGCTTCGATATCGAGGACGTTCATTTTCTCGATCTGAGCCCAAAGTCAGAGTTCTTCGCCGACGATCAGGGCTACGACATCTTCGAATCTAGCGAGGTCGAACGTGATCCGTTAGTCGAAAAAATCACCGAGCGGGTGTCGGCAGTTGAACCAGATCGCGTGTTTGTCGATCCGATCAGCCAGCTCCGGTACCTCTCGACCGATGAGTACCAGTTTCGCAAGCAGGCACTCTCGTTTATGCGACTACTGGGTGAAGCGGGTGCGACCGTTCTATTCACAACGCAGGCCACCGAGGATGCCCCAGACGACGACCTGCAGTTTATGAGTGACGGGATGATCGAACTCGGTTACGCGTCGACCGGCCGGTCGATCAGCGTCCCGAAGTTTCGGGGCTCAGCGACTCGGAGCGGGGACCACTCGGTGAAGATCACCGATGACGGGCTAGTTGTGTATCCAGAACTCGCCCCGGGAGACTACAACCAGGAATTCGTCGATGAACCAATCTCTGCAGGTGTTCCAGAAGTCGACCAACTACTCAATGGGGGGCTGGATCGGGGTACCGTGACAGTTATTTCCGGGCCAACAGGGGTCGGGAAGACGACGACTGGCACGCAGTTTATGAAGGAAGCTGCAGGCCGAGGGGAACGATCAGTGATGTATCTCTTTGAGGAAACATCGGGCACCTTTATGCGACGATCCGAAGCAGTCAACATACCCGTCGCGGAGATGCGCGACCGCGGGACGCTTAATGTCGAAGAGATCGAGGCCTTAGAGATCTCACCCCAGGAGTTCACCAATATGGTACGCCAAGAGGTGGAAAACAAAGGGGCCGAAATCGTGATGATCGACGGGATCTCAGGCTACAAACTCGCCTTAGAAGGTGAAGAAGGCGAGCTTGTTTCGCATCTCCACTCTCTCGGTCGGTATCTCAAAAATATGGGTGTGACAGTAATTATGATTGAGGAAATCACCAACATTACAGGAGAGTTTCAGGCGACTGATGTTGGGATAAGCTATCTTGCGGACAACATTGTCTTTCTCCGTCATCTCGAATTGCAGGGAGAGATGCAGAAAGTTATTGGTGTCCTGAAAATGCGCACCAGTGACTTCGAACGGACGCTTCGCCAATTCAAAATCACCGAGCACGGAATTACAGTCGGTGAACCACTAACGCAGCTCCGAGGGATTCTCAGCGGAACCCCGGAATGGACTGACGGCCCAGACTCGACTGAGCAATAATCGAGAACGTAATGGAACCTTCTAACAGAGACAACGACCATCGGACGACGCTCCTCCTGCTGATCCAGAGCGAACGGAACCGCGAATTGCTTGCCGAGCAACTGGAGGAGGAATATATTGTTCAGACCCACGCCGATACACCGTTTGAAAATCCTCACTTCGATCTATGTCTGGTCGATACTAACTCGTTTGGGAGGTTCAAGGACGAACTGCAAAAAGTAAAAGCTGAAACGGCACCGACGTTTTTACCGGTCCTCTTGCTCACGGGTGACAAGTCACCGGATGAATGTACAGGCAACACCTGGGACGTCGCTGACGAGCTGATTCAGCGACCGGTCAGTAGGGCCGAATTGAACGCACGGATTGATAACCTTCTGAAACGCCGCCGGCTGTCGCTCGAACTTACACGGCAGAAAGAGCAGAGTGACCGGCGGTTTGAATCGCTCTTCCAGTCCACCCCAGACCCGGTCGTTGTGGTGAAACCGGATGGAACCGTCACCGAGGCAAATGACGCCTTCGCCGAGGCGTTCGGGATCGACACCGAACACTTAGAGGATCGGCCAATCACCGACCTCGAATTCTCCCCATCAGAGTCGCTGGAGCGTGTTCTTCTGAGAATCGACGACGATACGACGACAACAGTCCAGTGGGGACGCGATAAGGAGAACTCCCAAGTTATGGAGTTAAACACGGAGGCTATTACCGGGCTGGGTAAAGCAGCCGAGCGTATCGGGATATTCAGAGATGTCACGGAGCGAGCGAAACGCGAAGAGGAACTCGCACGACAGAACGAACGGCTTCAGGAATTCGTCAGTACAGTTGCCCATGACCTGCGTAACCCTCTCAATGTCGCGAGTGGTCGCCTCGAACTAGCACGCGAATCAGGGGATGTAGAACATTTTGAAGCGATCGAACAATCTCACAAGCGGATGGCGGAGATGATCGACGAACTCCTGTCTCTCGCAAAACAAGGGCAAGCAGTTCTTGATCCAAACGCAGTCACGCTCGCCGAGGTCGCCTCACAAGCGTGGGAGCACGTTGATACATCAGATGCCACCCTCGAAATTGGTGTTGACACTTCGACTGTACTACTGGCTGATGAAGGACGGCTATGTGAACTCTTCGAGAACCTCTTTCGGAATGCGATCGATCATGGTGGAGATTGTGTCACCGTCACTCTCGATATCTGTGACGATGGTGCGGGCTTCTACGTCGAAGACGACGGCCCAGGGATACCTGCTGGGAAACAAGACGAGGTCTTCGAAGCGGGATATACTGATGCAGCGGAGGGCACCGGATTCGGGCTCTCGATTGTCCAACAGATCGTTGATGGACACGAGTGGGAGATCGCTATTTCAGAAGGGACTGCAGGTGGAGCACGATTCGAGATTAGGAACGTCGAACTCGACCGTGTATAGTCTGATTTGGGGCCGATTCGACGTCAGATTGTGCTGCTCCCCAAGAAGTGGATATCGGTAACCGTAGCCGAAACATCATCGAGATAACCGAAAGAAATCGCCTCATTCGCACTCTAATCTGCGAATTCACACCATATCGTTCCCGATCGGGAGATCAAGATACCACTGTAGATCATTGTCGGGGATGGCCTCAGAATGCAGCCAGATACGAATCGTCGTCCCGTCATCGACAGCGACTGTGAGTTTGCCGCCAGAGCGGACAACAGTCCAATAGACGAACCACAAGCCCAACCCCTGGCCGTGTTCCAACTGTGTCTCCATCTGACCTCGGAGAATGTTTCGCTCCATCTCCGGGAGTCCACATCCGTTGTCTTCAACCGTAATCACAACCCAGTCGTCCTCCTCTACTTCAGACTGGAGACTCAGCTCAAGCTCTGGGTCCCCCTTCGTATGTGTGATAGCGTTCTCCCCGAGTTCATACAATGCAGGCTTCAGATACTCGTTCGTAAATGCAGTCTGGGTGTTAGGTATCTCGACATCGACCTCTGCCCTCGGGTGACGATCCTGGAGTTCGGTAGCAACGTCAGATAATAGCGACCCGAGTTCCTGCTGTTCGGGTGGACCAGCGTCTCTGGCAACGTTTTCGAGATTTCGGGCGGTTTCGCCAAGTTCAGTAAGATTGTCCGCGCTGGCCACAATTCGCTTCGCTAACTCTTGTTCGTCGCCAGCGAGTCGTTGAGTAAGAAGGTCGGCGTAGCCTCTGACAACATTCATCGAATTCCGGAGATTGTGCCGAAGAACACGATTGAGAACAGCATTTAGTCGATCACGATCGGCGAGTTTATATTCGTACCGCTTAGCCTCAATTTCTGTGCCAACGACGCCAGCCACGAGTTCGACGAACGCGCGTTCAGAAGCAGAGAAGTCTCTAGTATGCGGCGCTTTGGAAACGAAGCAAACCGTGCCATAGGTCGTTCCTTCAACCGAGATTGTCGCACCGAGGTAACATTCAAGATTGTGTCTGTGGTACGCGGGATCGTCCGCCCATCCTTGTTCACTGGCATGAGAGATCGCCAGCGGTGAATCCTGTTCGATTGTTCGCCGACAGAATGTCGTCGCGTGAGTATGTTGCGCACCAACCTCGAGGAGTTCGCCCTCCCCCCCCCCCAGCAGTCGCGATGACATCATGGACACCGCGCTCTTTATCAATCCGTTTGATATGGCCGTTTTCGACGTCCAGATACTCACAGCCCAGTGAAAGGAGCTGATCAAATTTCTCAGAAAGCGTGAGGTTTTGGTTTTCCCGAACCTGGTACACTTCCCGCCGGTACAAATCCCCCTCCGATGAACGGGAAGATTCCTCAGAGGACATCCTTGGATCAGGGTTCGGGACACACAAGCATCATATTTGGGATGAGGTCGTCCAAGAGCGTGATCGACCACCATGAAACTATCACCTCATATTGAACGATATCCCGATATTCAGCTGTCGTCATTCGACTAGGTCAACTCAGTTTCGAGCTGAAATCCACACACGAATGAGAGAATTGTTGCTAACCAGTAGCCAAAGGGTATACAACATAAGTAGTCTATTCTATACAAACGTCAATAATGTCGTTACGTGATTGGATTCCTAGACTGGGATCACTTGATGATGTTCGGGTGGGAAATCTCAAGAAATGTGTTTCAGAATCTGATGGTGTCAAATTGATAGATGATCATCACCGGCGAGGAACCCATCGAGTGACGCTTCGACTCCATAAGGACTCTTCACTAGACGATGAACTGCTGCGAATGCTCAATACACGTCACGTGAGTTTTGTGGATTTCTATGTTGAAGATGAAAATGCATATATCGAGATTGAGATATCGTAACGATGGCCGATAGAGTCTAGATGTTGCTACTCTCAACAAACATCAACCGGAAGAAGTGAGAGACAAGAATTGGTTTAGGCATATCCGTAGGCAATTTCAGTTGCCATATATATTAATAGCAGACATTTTGGTTGGTGTGATATCCACACTGCAATTCATTCTTGGATAATCGTAAATGCGGCTGGTGCATTATTTGTAACAATATTTATTGCGTTATTCACATTCGGATCCCGTTTTATCTCATTTCCGCTGACCGCTAAAACAATTAAATCAGACTGGAGTGCGTCAGCATATCTGATAGTAGCTTCTCCAATCGGTCCAGGAGAATGCAACAGTCGGACCTTCCGATCAGTATCGTCTGTCATTGATTCTACCTGATCAACGAGTCTGTCGATAGTAGCCTTCAAAAGCTCCTTCGGACGTTGCTCAGTGATTTCTTCAACAGATACCGTTGGTTTTGCAGTCGCATCAGATGCGATGTGGAGAAAATCTATTCGGTGATCAGGTACTGTAATCGCATATTCTAGAGCCGAAAAGGGATTGAGATCCTTGTGGCTTGGTATGAGTAGAGACATTCCTTTTGGAAAATCAAGGGTTGTTCCCTTAATCCTCTTGTGACCAGCAGTACTCCGATAGGAATCACCACAGACATATAGAGCCCAGTAGCAGTCACGAGACATAGAACGGTCGACAATCTTTCCAGGGGCTAGGACTCAGATCGTCAAATGGTCGGTGTCAGTGGCGTGAAGAGAAGCACCCGCACCGACGGTATCCCCATACCACTATTCCAGAAACAGTCCTGACGACAACGTACTCAATTCGGCGTCGTAGCAGATTGTATGCCCGAAATTTCGAACCGTGCACCACTATTTGTACCGTCAGTAATCGTAATCGTCCAGCCGTGCGCCTCGACGATTCGCCTGACGATTGCGAGTCCAAAGCCATTACCCTCTTGATGCGTCGTATATCCACTGTCGAAGACGTCTTCGCGCTCGGCTGCGGGGATACCAGGTCCCGTGTCCTCGATGTAGATGCCATTACCGTCGTCAAGGGGGCCTACGCGAACTGTCACTGTGTCACCACCGTGCTCAATTGCATTCCGGTAGAGGTTTTCGAGCACTTGACCGAGGCGACTGCGGTCCGCATCTAGATGAAGATCTGTCTCAACCTCAATTGACGCAGCATCGGTTGCGACGTTCGCCCAGGCTTGCGTTGCGAGTGAGACAAGCGAGATTGTTTCCGTCTCACCGACCGCATCACCCTCCCGGGCGAGTGTCAACATATCCTCGATGAGTCGTTCCATACGATTCAACGCCCGTATAATGGGGTCAAGGTGATCCTCGTTGTACCCCTCGCGTCCTATGAGCTCCATCCGCCCTTTCGCCACTTGTAACGGATTGCGTAAGTCATGGGACAATAGACTGGCAAATTCCTCAAGCCGGTCGCGTTCTCGCCGAATCGTCTCCTCGGCAGACAATCGTTTGAGAGCGGTCACAACGTGGGTTGCCAGCATCTCCGCGACATCCTCGTCACGGTCCCCGAACGCCCCAGGGTCCGACGCGAACACCTGTAGGACACCCCAGCCCTCAAGCGGGATACTCAATAGCGCCCGTGGGGCGACGTGCGGCTGGGGCTCGGGCTGTGCCCCACCATCTTGATTCGTCGACGTGGCTGCGGATCGGGTGTCCTCGAGATCGTCGACTCTGAGAACCATGCCCGTTTGATAACTCTGTCCAGCGTATCCTACCGAAAGGGGTACTGGATTCCAATCGCCAACATCGTCGGAACCTGAACTGGCGGCTGGAACCAGTTGGTCACCCTCTACCACGGCGACACGAGCGACGTCCGCGTCGAACAGCTCGACAGCGCCGTCAGCTGTCCGTTGATAAATGGCAGCTCTCGAACCGGCCGCGGCGAAGTCAGTGGCAATCTCGTGGAGCTGTGTTACCTTCGACGTGTGCTGATGAAGCCGGTACTCCGCTGCCTTCCGGTCGGACACGTCCTGAATGACACCCGTAAACAGATGGTCGTCACCAACGGCATACTCACCAAAGCTGACCTCCACAGGAAACTCCTCTCCGTTAGCTCGCTGGCCAACCAATTCGAGCCCCTCCCATTCAACAGAACGTTCACCCTTTGAGAGATACCGTGTTACTGCATTATGATGCGCCTCGTGGAACCGATCAGGCATTAACGTCGTTAGCGACTTTCCAGTAAGTGTCGCTGGGGGGTATCCGAAGAGTTCCTCGACGGCGTCGTTTGCATACCGAATCGTGCTCGTTTCGTCGATCGTGATGACGGCAAATGACGAATTCTGAGTCAGGGCACGAAACCGGTGGTCAGATAGTTCGAGCTGTTGTTCGCGGGCTTCGAGGCCGGTCGCATAGTAACCCAGAAGAATCCCAGCGGCCATGAAGATGCCAACGCCGTTGAGAGTGAGAACCATCGGTTCACCGGACGGCACTTGTTCGAGCGAGATGATAAACAGGATCCAGAGAGTGGCGGCCACGCCGACAAGAACTCCACCAAGCAGCCATTTCGCAAGCTGACTAATCCGAGCGGCCGGATGTGTTCGTACCAGCCAGACTCCACCAATAATGAGTCCAAGACTGACAGCAAAAGGGAGCAAGACTTCAATGAAATCGATAACGGGATTGTCGGTATACGTTACGACACGACCAAGCGTGAGCAATAGAAGAACAAATCCAAGGATAGCGACCCCCCATTGGCTGGGCAACCGAGACTCCCAGTGTATTCCAATAGATTACGAACTGTTAGCCACTTAACCAACGTGGTCGTCGAATATCGACGTGTTCAGCGATTACGCAACAAAGAGGAATCCCCTGACGATAGTCTGTTACATCCCCAACGAATATTAGACTACTGTGGCCCTGAATCGTCCACTCCATCAGTCAGGAGTTTTCGGTGGGAGACACTCACTACCGAAGTATTACAACCATCCGAGACATTTCCGGTGGTATGGCTGGGACTGTCTCAACTGGCGACCAAGTATTCGATACCGCCCTCGACGGAGGTATCCCCACTGGTGCTTCCGTGTTATTCACTGGCGGTCCTGGAACAGGGAAAACGACTGCAGCAATGCAGTTTCTTCAAGCCGGACTGGAGGCCGATGAGCAGTGTGTCTTCATCAGTACCGAACAAGCAATCGCCGAGCTGCGGATCGGGCTCGAAGATTTTGGATTTGAATTCGACCATCCAAATCTCACGTTGACGACCGTTCATGCGGGCCACGGGGAATCGGTGACAACAGGTGAAGCTGGCCTTGTGATGCGAACGTTAGATGGCGGAACCACTATGGACGAGGGTCGGTCGGTTCCGTTCACACCAGAGTATATCCAACAATATTTTGAGCGGCTTGCACCGGCAGACCGTATTGTTCTGGATAGTGCGTCTGGATTCGCTGCAGTCACACAGGACCACGCTCAGTATCGTCGGGTAATGATCGATATCATTCGACAATTCAAACGCCAATTTGAAGCGACATCTATCTTG
The DNA here is from genome assembly GCF_051194135.1 of Halorubrum wangae. NCBI lineage: Archaea > Methanobacteriati > Methanobacteriota > Halobacteria > Halobacteriales > Haloferacaceae > Halorubrum > Halorubrum wangae. The sequence continues at coordinate 86,331 of NZ_JBLZNH010000005.1, forward strand.
ACTGCGCAAGATTACGCACAACAAGACGATACAGCAACGAATCACGGAACACTCAGTTCGTCGCTTGCGCTTCAATTTACTGTAGATGGCGTTGTTCGGCTGTGGCAGGACGAGCTGGAAGGCGAATATCATCGCTATGTCCACATTACCAAGATGCGAGGTGCCGATCACGACCTCCGTCCTTACGAGATGAATTTGAGCGCGAAGGGGATGCGACTCAAACCACTCAACCGGTCACCGCCCGCCTCCCTTTCCTCAAAAGGCCGAACGACATCAGGACTCCCAGAGCTTGATAATCTCCTCGGAGGAGGATTCATAACTGGAAGCACAATCAGTTATCTGTACTCGGGAGATGCTCACGCTGATCTGCTATTATCAAAGGTGACTGCTGAAATGGTGAATTCAGATCGCGATGTGGTTATCGTTCCGCCTCCAAATTTGACATACGAGCAGCTTGATCAGTATCTTCAAGCCTTAGAGGACCAACCTCTTAAGGCGTATCTAGATGCCGAATCTATCCGTGTTTTAGATGTGCTTGGAAGCGGCTCAAAATCGAATAATTTCCTGCCAGATGACATCACCTCCCGTTCGGTTGAATCGCCAAAACAGGACGAGCTATTGGATGAGTTACGCCGAATCCAGTATCAGTCGACGACTCCACTTACAATGATCCTCTCCTGCCAAGCGACGCGGATGTTCGGAGATGACAATGTCCTTCCAGGTATGATTTCTGTGTTAACAGCTGAGGCTCGTGGCTCAGATGATACAGTAATGTTCGCAGGAACGCCCGAGCTTATCGATGAACGTACGGCAGCTCGTCTGATGAACGCAAGCGAGCAAATTCTGAAACACGAACGCCGTCCGAACGGAATGGAGTCGATTCGTCTGCGAAAGGGGTTAGGCGGCGAAGTCGGCAGTTCTCGAGTCGTTGAATACTATCGAGATGCCCCCTATCTATCTCTATCTTAGAACGAAGAGTGGTGATGTGAGTGCGATTCCCAACAGAGTTCTACTACGCAAACGTACCCTCCCTCATTCAAACAATTCACTGACACGGTGTCGATCTCTCTGCCGGACAAGTGTTATAAGCGGACCAGTACCAACTAAGACGCCGAGGACGAGTAGGCCAGCGACCGGAATCACACGTTCAGACGGAATTGTCAGTGTCCCGCCTGGGTACCAACCCGCCAAAAAGATCGCGGCTCCAAGTGACAGTACAGCCGTGAGTGAGCGAACCGCATTTTCAACGACTATACGAAATGGGAGAGGTTTGGACTGGCTCATAAAAACACGCTCTGTATAGCAGAAATATACGTGTCCTCCGATATAAAATCCTCAGACTCTCACAGATGGATCGGATTGACAACAGCAGACGACGTCTTGGAGTAAACAACATCGATGGGTATAGTCTGAAGACGATATTATATCCGTATTCTACCGACCTTAACGCAGGTCTTCGACAAGATCGCTCGCATCTCGAGTTTTCTGCTCAGGCATCTCCATATCCTCGCGTTCGTACCGCATCGCCCAGTCGGTCCCAGTTGGGAGCTCCTCGCGGTCGCCGACGCCAATTGGTGCTGCCTCGCAATCCTCCCCACAGCCCCACGTAGACGACATATTCGTCTCCACATCACGGAGACCAAGTCGAAGCGTACCCTCGATCTTCCGTGCTACGTCCAGCGTGATCGCCAGGAACCGCCGCTGCATTAGACCAGCGACAATCGCGTTCACCCCGATGACCGACGGGTCCCTATCCTCTTCGGCTGGGTCCTTCCCACCCTGCACGTAACCCCGTTCGCCACGAAACTCGGGATGGTCGGCCTCCCAGTCGACATCGTCCTGAGTCCAGACGCGCTGGCACTCGAAACACGGCCAACCGGGTCCGGTGACCGCCGTTTCGACTTTCGCCTCTTTTTCTAGGACGCCCTGATCGTCGGCGTGTAGGAGGCTTCCACCGTCAATAACGGGAATACAGTGAGCGCGAGCGAGCACGTCCAGGACCTGTCGGGGGCGAGCGGCGTCGACTCCGGACATGATAAGATCACAATCCAGGAGATCAGGGACAGCCGCATACTCGAGGTTTTGCTCGACGACACTCCCGTCAACGACCCGCGTCTCAAAGTTCTCAGCTGTCGCACTTCGACGGGCAACGCGTTCGGCAATCTCGGTCTTGAGGCGGTCTTGCCGGACGTCTATCCGCCGGGCACCCTGTGCGCGGTTGAAGTTCGCGCTCTCGAGGTGGTCGAAGTCTACGAACACGAGTTCACCAACGCCCAGGCGGGCTAGGTGTTCTGCAAGAATCGACCCGACGCCACCACAGCCCACGATGCCGACGCAAAGGTTGGCTAATCGTGCCTGGCCGTCTGCCCCCCAGAGCTGGATCGTGGAGTCCTGCTCAGCACTAGCAACACCTACACTATCGGCACCGGCATCTCGCCGGCCGGTTGGACGAACATCCAAAGCGGGTTCGTCAGTGGCTGGACCGACAACGCGAACGTGGTCGGCGCGCGTTACCTCCGGCCCGTCGCTGGGGTCGCGCGTGGGTTCGTAGACACGCATCGACCAGTCGCCTGCATCATTAGTGATGGCAGCAGCGAACGGAGCGCCGCCGGGGAGGCGATCCCGGTCGTTCTCGTAGACGCGAGCCGCCGACGCGGTATCGGTACCGCTCTCACGAACGCCGCCGGGTTGAGTATGAATCCGAATGAGCCCGCCACCACGGCTGCGGGCACGTTCGATTGCGCGCTCGTGGTAGGCTTCACTGAATTCGTAGCCGACGATCGAGTCGTCGCTCGATACGTCGCCATTAGAGCTACTCCCAAACAACGACCCGAATGAACGGCTTTCTGACCTATCTCCCCAAGCTGTCCCCTTCAGCTCCAGGTCGTCACTGGCCTCAGGGTGGACGACGTCTTCGACAATGTAACTCGCACGATGGTTGCCCGTACTCTTTGCGAGAACGGCGAACGCACCACGCTCGCACATGCCGTAGAAAGGGTGGCCTTCACTCGGAAAGAGCACCTTCATCAAATCCTCGTGGATATCTCGGGGGAACACGAGGTGGACCTCGTCGGCGTCGGCTGCCGTCAGCCAGTCCGCTGCTGTACCTTGAGGCATAGTCAGTCCTCCTTTTCGAAGCGAGACCGCACGACCTCAGGAGCTTTCCGGAGGTCAGCGGGTTCAGTCCCCGAGAAGTCCTCCCAGCGGTAACTCCAAAGGGCGACTTCGTCGACGTCGAGAGCCTCACGTGCCGGACGCCCCTTGGCATGGTCGCGATGCACGCTGTCGACCTCCTGACCGTCGTGCTTCGTGACGTAGGGGTACGTCACAATGCCATAGGGCCGTCGACCGTTCGGGAAATCGGTCGGAATGCGGAGGATAGCGAGGACTTCTTCCTGGTCGAAAACGTCGTTGACGTGGGCAGGATTGACAGTCCCGATACTGACCCATGCCCAGTCGCCTTCGACCGCGATGAGTTCGGCTTCAGGCCGCTCGTCCTGCAGTTCGGAGAGAGCATCGCGACACCTTTCGCTGAGGTGATTGCGGAGGTCCGCGCGATCAGCGTCTTCCGGTGTCTCGCCCTCACTCATACGCGATCTTCCCCCCATCGCTGGTCGACTCGAAGAACGTTCGGTTCTTTTCGCCGAGGTCCAGATCCCGATCAGCCGGGAACGCCTGGTCTTCCTGACGGTTGCCGAGAAGGCCGTCCAGCGGGAAAAGCCCGAGTTCGTCGGGATCCTTCTTGCCGGCGTCCAGCAGGATGGTTTCGACGGATACCGAACTGTCGTCGTATCGGTCGACAAACTGCTGATTGACGTACACGACATGGCCAATGGTGCTGAACTCCAAGGGTTCGACAGTGTCCGCGAGGTTCTCCAGGCGCTCCGTGAGGTTGTCGAACTTCTGCAGGAGGCTGGTGTTGCCATCGGGAACCTCCTGTCGAATGTCCCTCGCCCGCTCACGCTCTGCGCTGACGATAGTCTTCGCGCCTACGAGCGCGTCAATACCTTGGGGGTCGGCGTCGTCGGCCCATGTTTCGATGGCTCCGATGGCCTCCTTCATGTGTGATAGTCGACGGAAGACCTCGACCGGGACGTCGTCTTCAATAGCCTCGATGGCGGACTGTACCGGGTTGACCTTGCCGGCAACTTTCTTCGTGGTAGTCGTACTGTGCTCGTCTGCGGAGTCGGCGGGAGTGTTGCGTTCACTCATGGTTGTGGGTCGTCGCGCTTAGCCCGGCGACGTGGGGCCGACCGAAATGGTACATTCGCAGCTGTGAACAGATCTATGAACGGGCCGAGACCACGTGGTCACTCGGTACCCGTCAGGGGTCCGTTCGGCGGGCGAACATACGTGGAGGTCACTGCCGGATACCCCGGCTCACTCGTCGGTCTTGGTGGGTTCCCGCCGTCCCCCTGCCGCAGAATTGCGGTGATCGGGGGATGCCTACGTAGCGGTGGGTAACCAGCCCAGGATTGTGTAGCCGACTCCCACTGAAAAGGGTTTTGCTGAGTGGAACTATACTCGCCCCTTTCTCGTATCAAGCATATATGAACCGTGGGGTGGGGGTTTTCGAACTGGCAATTTCCACTTTCACTCCGCTGGGAATAGCTTTTTAAATAGGGTTATTCATCCCTGCAGAGCTGTCAGCCGCGGGTCGAAAACCAGCGCCTCAGCTGCTGAACGTTGCGGTTTGGTGGGTAGCAATAGAGCCCCCACCGCTACGTAGGCAAGCATCCATATGGCATAGGTGCTAATAAGACTGTCGGCCGCCCCTACGCCGTCTTGCGATTTCCACTCGAAAACATAGGGGGTTCGCTATACTTAAAGTGTATTTTCCAGCGAAAAGGAACCGTCAAACACTACTCTAGTCCCCCGGTTTTTGAGCAGTGAGTACGAGAAGTTGACATCAAACTGATTCCGCTGAAAATTCGATCTCATCTCCTACCTCTTCAAGAGCCTCCGTAGCAATATCCCCTAACTCGCCAGCTTCAATATGCGAGTAGCGCTCTCGGACCATCTCTTCGGAGTTATCGAGATACCGGGCCGCCACCGTGTATCCAAACGCGCGGACAAGCACCTCACCCATCCCTCGGCGACCGCCGTGCGGAGCGAGGTAATCGTGTTTTGGATGGTCTATGTCGATCTCTGCGGCCTCCGAGAGTCGTTGGAGAATCGACCGTGCGCCGTCCGTCGTGATCGACGGCGGCCGAATGTCCTCATCGAGCGCCAGCAGCAGGTCGCGAGCATACTCCGCTCGGCGTTCAGCGATTGCTTCCGGGCATTCTCCTCGTTCGGCTAGCTCTTCCCGGACGAGCTCTGCGAGCGTCCGTTGGTCGAACGTCGGAAACACCGGCCAGCGCTCCGTGGGTGGGTCCATCAGCTGGCGGTAGCTCCGGAGCGGCGAGATCACCGGGTCGGGGAGACTCGCGGCGTCCCACTGCTGTTTCTTCCGGTAGACGTCCATACTCCCGTCGTCGAGCGAGAGGTCCTCCCAGCGGACGCCGCGCCGGCGCGGGTCGTTCGGGTCCCGGAGGAGTTCCCCGACGCGGACAGCTGTGTACGCGAGGACGAACACCAGAGCCCGGTCACGAGCCGCCTTCAGCGCCGCGTAACGCGCTCGCTGCTTGTCGAGGGGGTCAGTATCCTCTGGGAGTGTCGTGTACGCCTCGACGGCGTCGAGGGCCCGTTCGTCGACGTGACGGGTGAGGACGTGGCGCTGTTCGGACGTCCAGGCCTGCTGGTCACCGGGCTTGCGGCCGTCGTCCTCCGGCAGCGGCGCCATCGCACTCGCTCGCTGCGCGTAATGCGCTTCGAGATATCCCTCGTTGACGCACCAGCCACACCACGCAGAGATATAGCGGTAATAGGTTTGTACCGTGTTCTGCTTGAGTCCCCGGTCTCCTCCGAGATGCCGAGCGTACTCACGGAAGACGCGTTCATCGAGATCGTCGAAGGTCGGCTCGCGGTCGACATCGTCGGGGACGATCCCGGTCCAGTCGTCGTCGCCGCGGTCGCCGGCGGCCCACTCGGCGAACCGCTCGAGCTCGCGCGCAGCGTTTCGTCGATAGTTCCCGCCGTCGCCACCGCGGCCTTTCCCCTTGTCCTGGAGGTAGCGCTCGAAGCTGTCGTCGAGCGGCGTCGAAAGCGCCCGGTCAGGCATCCACCGGCCCTCCACTGTCCTGCGGGCCCGGTCTCGGTGCCTCTACCCCGGGGGAAGCGCCGTCATGAGGCGGTTGCAGCATTCGTGCTTCACCGACAGCGGCGGGGTACTTCAAACTGGTCGTGATTACCGGCGTAATCAGGACCACTTACTGTATTCGGTCCATCGGGAGAAATCGGGTATCTGGAGTCTCTTACCGCCGGAAATCCGCACTGTCTGAAATTGTATATCGTATATCGCTATACAAAATCTCGGGCCTCGTTCTGCGCGAGGTCATTCGTCGCCGAGTTCCGAAAGTCGGGCCTGAATTTCCTCAGCATCGGCCTCAGAGAGCGCTTCAACACCGAACTGGACGAGAAGCGGGTAGAAGTGACGGTTCTTCTTGAACTCGTCCTGGCCCGCCTTTCGGAGCTTCAGCTGGGACTCTAGGTAGATGTCCTCCATCTCGTCGAGAACACCGTCGGGGATGTAGATCGTCCGGCCGTTCCACTCGTCCTTGATATTCGTCTTCGTTTTGTTCGTTTCGCTCGTTTCACTCGTTGAAGTCGATTCGGTCGTTTCGGTCGATGAACTGGTTTCCACCGTTTCACTCACCTCACTCGCTTCGCTGGAATCGACCTCATCGTCCTCATCTTCGTAGTTGCCCTCGATGCCGGAGGCATCTCCCCAGCCATCGCTCATGCTTCCACCTCCTCAGGAGCAGCCTTGTCGAACGTCTCGTCGAACAAGTCGGCAATCTCGTTGAACAGTTCGCGTGCATCCTCAACTCGCTGGTTCTCCTTGCCGAAGCCGAAGACGGACACACCTTCGCCAATCGATTGAGAAAGGTCGGTCCGCTTCGGGATCTCGAAGATCGGGAGTGAATACGCGGATTTGATCTCCTCGATGGTGTCTCGATGCTCGGCGTTTTGCTCGACACGGTTGCAGACAATCGCGAGGCGATTGATGTCTCCGTATGCCTGTTCAAGAGAGCTCAGCTGCTTTGCGAAAATCTGGAGGCTGTTGGCGTTGAGTTTCTCCGGAATAACGGGGATAACGACGTTGCCGGTCGCGACGAGAGCGTTATCGGTGAGAACGTTCAGGGATGGCGGCGTGTCGACGATGATGTAGTCGTAGTCCCTGTCGAGTTCGTCGAGAGTCATCTCCAGTCGTTCTCGGCTCTTCGGCGCCTCGAGCAACGTCTGGATGTTCTTGTTGTTCGCGAGTTTCTCGCTTGCGGGGAGGATATCGAACTCCTCGTGCTCGACGATGATGTCGTTCACCGACTCCATCTGGTCGAAGTCGAGCACGTCGAATAGCGTTGTGCGGTCGGTATCGTAGTACAGATCGTTGTAGCCGAGTGAGCAGGTGAGCCCGCCGTGATAGTCGATATCGACCAGGAGAACGTCATGGCCCCGGGCAGCTAGCGCCCCGCCTGTGTGAATGACGTCAGTCGTCTTCCCAGCGCCTCCCTTTTGATTCGCCACGGTGATTCGTGCAGTGTTGGTGTCGGTCATTTCCTTCATTTACCTCGTTGTGTTCGTTTTGCTCGTTTTGCTTGTTCTGTTCGTTTGGTTCGGTGAGGGTGTTTCACTCGGTGAGAGGAATACTACGATGTTAAAACCAAGTGTTCGTTCCGCTCGTTGAGGGAAATACACTCGTTGCCGTCAATCCATTCGTTCTATTCGTTACGTTCGTTTTCCTCGTTTTGGTCATCGAGTACAGGTCGACCAGGACATCCTCAACCAGTTCGTTCCTCAGAATTCGTTCATTACCCTCGTGTTGCTCGTTCTATTCGTTTTGTTCGTTTTGTTCGTTATAGTCGTTCCGCGTGTTTTCGACAGGGGTCAAGGCTACCTCCGAGACGAATGAAAAGATAGTGGCGTCATGGCCATTCGAGTAAGACTTTTAACTGTTACCGGATTATTGGTAACCGCCAGATGTACGAGGTGCTCGACGACACGGCGGCGCAGATAATCCTCGCTATCGAGAGTGGTGACTCCATCCGTCGTGTCGCCCAACACCTCCACACGCCGTACGAGACGGTGAGACAGGCCGCCAACCGTCTCGAAGACGCAGGCTACGTCCGCTATGATGACGGCCTCTTCGTCGTCGATGACCACGTGAGAGACGCAGCACGAGAGCTCGTCGCTGCCAGCGCCGGCGTCAGTCCACCATCCATCGAGGAAGCCTACGTCATCCCACAGTTCGGTGACTGGCCGTTCGCATTTACACGGATCGACGCCGTCTACGTGTGGACCCAGGGCGGCTACCAAGTTGGGCGGAATCCGGATGACTATCCGCTGTTCCTGGCCGTCCGTGAGCGAGACGTCGACGCCTGGGGGACCTTCTTTGAGTCCTTCGACCTTCCCACCGCATTCGAGCGACAGCCCCGAGACGAGCTGGAGGGACCGCTGCAGATCGTCCTCGAGCCACGCCCGTCACTCGACATCGAGCACGTCGAAGGGTACCCGGTGATCCCGAGAGTAGAGACGATCGAGTATATGCGCGAGAACTACGCCCAGTTCCAGTCGGCACTGGCGATGCTCGACCGGATGTACGAGGACCTCGACCTCGGCGTTACGTATCGAGAAAACGAACGGGCACAGCCATGAGCTTCAACAACCGAAGTGACGCACTCATCGAACTGCTCGAGGACCTCACTCAGGAGGGACACGAGTACGTCCTTGTCGGGGGCTACGCTGTATCGGCGTTCAACGCCCGCTTCTCCACTGATCTGGATATCGTCGTCGCACCAGACTCCAAGGCCGAATTCATCGAATTCCTCGAAAATCGGGAGTTCGAAGAAACGGATAGCCACGCCAAGGAGTGGTTCTACGACACCGAAGTGATCGAGTACGAGAAGCGGCTCACGCCGCAGCAGCCGATCGGCTTCGATCTGCTAGTGAATGGCCTCGGCTGCCGCCAGACGGAGGCACAGTGGTCGTTTGACTACCTGTACGACCATAGCCACCAGCAGGAGGTGAGCGGGGGCACAGTAACGACGACGGCCAGAGTGATCAATGGAGCCGTCCTCGTGGCGGCAAAACTCCACAGCGGCCGCGAAACAGATCTTCGAGACGTCCTGGCGGTCGCGGAAGAGATCGACCTTGACGCTGTCACGCCCCACCTGCGGCGAGGGGACGACGATGCACTACGGCAGCAGCTAAAGCGTGGACTGGAGATCTTGGAGAGCGACGAACTCAAGCACGGGTATCGGAGTGACTTCGGGGCCTCAGCTGTCTCAGAAGAGACAGTCTCCGCCCTCCAAGAATATCTGGCAGAGCAGGTAAATAGGTTGGATTGAGAATCAGTCGTGGCAACAAACAATTCTGCGAACAGCTGATTGTCGAATAGCCGTGTGACTACTTGACCAGGTCAATCATCGGTCGAAGTTCAGATTCAATTTCTGCCATCTGATCCGATACCCAATTGAACCGTTCCTCTACGCCCGCATCAGTAAACCGGAGTGAAGCTCGTACGTCACGATTTCGGTCATGTTGGAGGAGTGCGAGAGCGTACGCGAGCATCTGCGGTCGATAGTGTTCTGCGAGTTCATCCGACGTCGTAGCTGAGAGGTCGTTGGTCTTGTAGTCGATAATGTGGAAGGCATCCGGTGTGACGAGCAGCCGGTCGATATCACCGACAATCCGCGACTCATCAATTCGGGCGACAACAGAATACTCGTCGTAAACCGCTTGGAGCTGGGAATCAGCCTCAACCTGGTTCACAAATTCGACCGCATCAGCGGCATGATCGACAGCTTCGCGGAGATCACTCTCCGTCGGCTCTTCTCCGGCCATTCCACTCAGACGCCGAACAAGCGCTGGCCACTCGTCTCTCGGTGGACGAAGTTCGTTGATTCTGTGTACGACCGTCCCAAATGTCGTTGGGCTCAGTCCAGCTGACTCGCCGCTCTGGGTGTAGCTGTGACCGTTCGCAGTGGCATCTGCGACCTCGTTCACGAGCGTCGTTGCAGCGATTCGTTTAGCCGACGTTTGAGGAGGCGGAGAGGGTATCGAAATGTTTGGCTCCGAGTCGACAAAAGCGTCGTCGGCCTGCCAGTCGACTGGCCTTGGTGGTCGACAAACTGTATAGCGGGCATCCTCGATCTGTCCACAGGCCTCTCCCTCACGGATCGCCCGGCCAACGAGATCACCATCAAGGAGGGACGGCTGAAGCCAGTCACTCCACCGGTCCGCGTCGTCGAAGGTTGCAGGCTCACCGAGTTCAATATCGCCGGATTCGCCAACATCCATCTCGTGCGTGCCGCAGAGAAGGAGGTGATCCCGCGTTCGTGTACACGCTACATAGAGGAGGCGTTTCGACTCCGCCCGCTCCTGTGGACGCGACCGTCGGTCAGCGTACTCGTGGACGGCCGTCTTCTCGATGGAGAACGCATCGGCCGGATTCGGTCCACCAACCGCCGGCACCGGCGGCGCGTCATCAGTTCCGCCCACGAGTCGAACGTAGCCATGGTCGTCAACGGAGCGACCGAAGTTGAGATCACTCCCGAGATCGGGGACGGTGACGATCGGGAACTCGAGGCCCTTCGCAGAATGGATCGTCATAATCCGGACGCCCTCGGCGTCACCGGGAATATCTGCCTCCCCCTCACGAGGGTCGATCTCGGCTTGGCGGTCGATCCGGTGAAGCAACCCGGCAGCTGTGTGAACACCGTTCTCGCTCCATGTACGGACCTGGTCGCGGAACTTCTCGACGTTCGCGACGGCTTGTCGACCGCGTTCATCAGCACTCACACTCGCCAGATACCCCGTGTCGTCGATCACTCGGGACAGCAGGCGGTTCCACGGGAGGACGCCATCTTCGGACGGCGTCGCACAGCCGCTGAGGGTCCGCCAGGTTGTGAGGAGGTCGAAAGCGTCCGCGAGCTGTGAATCGTCCGTCTCGGCGAGCGCGTCCCACACAGAATCTGCCTCTGCGACCGCCGGTGCGAGACGATCATCCGCGAATCCGAACAGCGGCGACCGAAGCACCCCGTAGAGGGAGACGTCGTCCTGTGGATCACCGAGTACTCGAAGCAGGTTCGTGAGCGCCTGGACCTCTGGCGTATCGTAGAACCCGACGCCACCGACGACAGTGTAGGGAATGTCGTACTCCTCGAGGGCGCGCTGATACCGATCCAGATGGGTTCGCCGGCGAAGGAGGATTGCCGTGTCGTCCGGGGTAGCGTCACGATGGACACCTGTATCGGGGTCTTGGACTGTCGGCGGATCGTCGAACAGGTGGGTCAGTCGAGCAGCGAGCGCTTGCGCCTCGGCCTCGATAGTGTGGTCCAGCGCGCCTTCGGCGACCGGATGGTCGTCGCCGAAGAGCTCCGCTGCCGTATCGGCGTCGTCTGGGACAGCAAGATACTCGACACTCCCGGTCAGTCCCTCGATGTCCTCGACACGGTCGCGCTGCGTACTCAGTCCCTGAGGTGGCGCTTCGTAGGGTTCGTGGGAATCACCTTCTGGTTGGAACAGGTACTCGAAGAGCTCGTTCAGGAACGATAACGGCTCGTCCAGCGTCCGGAAATCCCCGGAGAGTTCGAGGGCGGTCGGACTCTCGGCATCGCTGTCGGGAACGTCGTCAACCCCACGAGCCTCGTTGACGGTCTGGAGTTCTCTGCGCGCATCCCCGAACGTCGTCACGTCGGCCCCACGGAATCCGTAGATGCTCTGTTTCTCGTCGCCGACCAGGAAGACGTTCGACGCCGCCTGCTCGTCAACGCCCGTGAGGAGCTTGACCAACTCCCACTGACGCGGGTCCGTGTCCTGAAACTCGTCGACCATCACGGCCGCAAACTGCTCTCGGAGCCGCTCCGTGACGGCATCGTTCGCTCGCAGGAACTCAAGCGTTGTCTCGATCACGTCGGGGAAGTCGAGCGTATCGCGGCGCTCCTTCTCGTCGGTGTAGGTTGCGAGGACGTCGTCGAAGACCCGCATCAGAGCCAGCGCGTAGTGAGCGCTATTCGCTTCCAGTTCCCCCGGCGTCGTCTCGACCGCATCCGCGTGCGGTTCGACGGCCGCGATGACCGCGTCGATGGCGTCCTTCAGGTCGTCGTAGACGTCACCGTACTCACCCCAATCGTCCCGGTCACCGACAACGTACCCCGAACTGCTGTACAGGCCGCCGTTCTTCTTCTCACAGACCTCGTAGAGCTCGAGGATTGCCCGCTGACAGTCGCGAGGATCGCTTTCCTCGGGGTCGTCAGGGAGTGTCGTCGCGACCTCGGAGAAGGTCCCGTAGACCCGAAGGCCGTCCTCGTCGGCGATCGCATCCTCGTGGTCGACGCGGCCCGCAACCGTGCGTAGCTGGTCAAGGAGCCCGTCCGCATACAGCGTCTGTCGGGTGGCGGCGACGTCGAGATCACAAACGACCTCCCAGCAGATATCGACGTAGTCGGCGACCTCGGCATCACGCCACTCATCGAGGACGGCCTCGCTCTGCGGGCGCTCATCGAGTAATCCAGCGAGTACATCGACCAGCTGGTCGCGACCCCAGAGCTGCGCGAGGAGCGCGACGTCATCATCGTCCTGGTTGCGTTCGAGGAACTCCGTTACGACTTCGCGTTGGAGTGTCGCGGCGCCGTCTTCGTCGAGCACGTCGAAGCCGAGCGGGACCGGAGCCTCGACGGCCCGTTCTCGCAGGAGCCGGGTACAGAACGCGTGAATGGTGTGGACGTAGCCGTCCTCCAAGTCGTCGAGCACGTTTCGCCACCGGTGGTAGGCCTTCGGTGAGTCGACGGCCTCCAGCCGGTCGTACACCTCCTCTCGGACACGCTCAGTCAATTCGGCAGCGGCCTTTCGCGTGAAGGTGATCGTGACGATATTCTCCGGCGTGAGCGACGGGTTCTCGGCCAGTATCGTCACGTACCGCTCGGAGAGCGTTGTCGTCTTCCCCGTCCCAGCGCCGGCAGTAATAGCGACGTTCCGGCCCTGGACGAGCGCGTCCTCCTGTTCCTCCGTGAGCTGAATCTCCTCGGGGTCCTCAGTCATCGCTCATCACCGCCTCGATGTCCTCGTCGTCGCGAACACGGAGCGGAACGTACGCAGCGTCGTCCTCGAGGGGATCGTCGACGAACTCGGGCTGGAGGACCAAGGTCGAGGCGTCGCGAAACAGCGGCTTCTCCAGGCGTGTAACTTGGCACGAGGGTATGGCCAGGAGTACGACGACTACCGACGGAAGGTGGACGCCGCGATTGAGGAGCAAATCGATCCGTTCGGAGCGGATGAAGATACCAAGCTCAAACGGCTGCTGTATCCGGAATCAGTCCTGAATGAGGAGATGATTATTTCCTCACGAAGCGACCGTCTCGACGCCCTCGACGAACTCAGCGAGGACGGCTGGAAGGTACTCCAAGACGTACTTTCGTGGGCAACCCCCGTCGATGCCTGCATCCACCGCAATACCCGGGATACCCTTAGGAAATATCGCAAAGCAGGGCTGCTCGAAGAAACGGTCCCGACCAGAAAGCCCGAGCGACGGCGTATCGAACTCAACGAGCAAACCCGTCGGGTGTATGATCGAATCGACGAATACACCCGAACCTTCTACAAGAAGGCACAGCAGTCAACAGAGACGGAAGCCCGCGCCATTGGGTTCGTGATGACGACGTATCGCCAGCGGCTTACTAGCAGTGTATACGCGATTTCACAGAGTCTCTCTACGCGGTTGGAGAAACTTCGAACGCAGCGGAAGGTACTCGAACGGCGAAAACGAATTCGGGACGACCAGGATGAGGATCGGCAGGCGGCCCTAGACGCACTTAGCGAATACAGTGAAGACGAGATCGCCGAGTTGGAGGACGCCGGCGAGGACGTGCTGAATGTCGATCTCACCGAACTCGCACCGAGTCTTACTGACGAGGGGATCAATCTTCTCAAGGAGGAGATCGAGGAACTGGAGTCGTTCATCCAGGAGGTCAAGCAGGTCGATGACGACCCGAAGATGGATCAGCTGTACGAGGACCTCGACATGCTCGATCGGAAGGGACGGAGTCGAATCATCGTCTTCACGCAGTACAAAGACACGATGCACTTCGTCCGCCAGCAACTGCGGTGGAAGTACGGCGAGAATATCGCCTGTTACTCGGGCGACGGCGGCGAGATGTACGATGAAGAAGCAGACGCCTGGCGAAACGTGGGGAAGGAACGTGTCAAGCGAGAATTCTCCGACAACGACGGAGAGGTCGATATTCTCGTATGTACGGACTCTGCAAGTGAGGGGCTGAACCTGCAGGAATGCGGTGCGATGATCAACTATGACCTCCCGTGGAATCCGATGCGAGTGGAGCAGCGGATCGGACGTATCGACCGCATCGGTCAGGAATACGACGACGTCTACATCCTCAACTACAGCTACGAGGACACCGTCGAATCAGATATCTATGACCGACTAGACGACCGGATCGGTCTGTTTGAGTACGTCGTTGGCGATATGCAGCCGATTCTATCCAGTGTCGGGTCGAAGATTCGAGAGGCGACGATGGTAGAAGGGGCGAAGGCGGACAGCGAGGAGTATGAAGAACTCGAACGAGATATTGACCAAGATATCGAGGAACAGCAAGGTGAGGACGACCCAGTAGAGCTCAAGGATTCACTCGCAGAGGTCGACAGCGACCGACCACTACGTGAACAGGTTATCCAAGAAGCGCGTCTGGACGCTTGGGAAACCTATTCCCATCCTGATCTCGGAAAGGTCGGGAACCCGAGTGAAAACCGAGACCCCGTCTTTACCGTAGACGCCGCCAAGGGAGTCTTTTTGGAGAACGAAACGCTCACCGAGGCGGGGATTCGGTTTGATCTACTGTCGCACCTGGATTTCGAATTCGACCTCACTGAACCGGAAGATGCAGAATTCATCTACTGCCTTCAGCATCCGGGGGACGCTCCCATCACAGCGGAGGAAAGTGAGGATACCCTCGCAGCGAGCATCGCAAATCAGCACCAAGGAATAGGGATAACCTTCGACCCCGATACGGCTGACGAGTACCCCTCACTCCGATTCCTCGCTCCAGGGAGTCCGTTGTTCAACTGGTTAGCAGCGACGCTCGTCGAAACGTCGGATCGGTTGAATCTCACCCAATCCGCCTGTACTGCGAATTCTGACGGAGAAATAGTCGGAACCGCTGAGAAGCCGTGGGTTGTGACCGGGTGGACCGAAGAAGACGCTGCGGACACGTCGCTCGTCCAACTTACGGACGGTGGCTCAGTTGAGGACCGGTCAGAGACAGTGGAGTTCCTCAATCAATGGGCGCAGGAATTCATCGAGAACCGCACCAGGTCGTCGTAGCTCGGGAGATTAGAGGACATTTGCGATTCGCTCGGGAGACGCGACGGTGAGTGACCCCTCCAAGGCACCTTGGTCTTCGTGTGCTTCTACCCACTCGATTGCAGCGTCAATCTCCTCTTCAGGGACAACAAGAACCCGTTTGAACCCCGACGTCCGGTAGTCCTGAAGCTGGTTCAGTGCGTGACTCCCGTTTTCGGCGATAGCCTCCATCGTCTCTACCTCGACGATCAAGTTCGCGCTCGTGGAATCAATCGAAATGATATCGGGTTCCCCGTTGACTCCGTCGATTACGCCCTGAGGACTCGTCGATGCGGCTCCGTCTGGGTCGATATGGGAGACGTAAAGATGCGCTTCGTCACTCGTCGCTTCTTTGACTGCCGAATACGTCTTGCGGAGAGTGTCGTTGTGATCGCTCTCTCGACCAAACAGCCACCCGCCAAGTGTTGCACCGACGACTGCACCAGCCGGGCCGCCAGCTGCTGCCCCAAGGGCACCGCCGATCGCCCCACCGCCGAGCTGATTCTTACTCTTGTCGTCCATATATCTAACACTTGGCTGTAGTTTCAAAAAGGCACGCTAACCAGGGTGAAAGTAGAGGTTGTAGCAGTTCTGGGGTTGGCTGGAACAGCAGATTTCGCTGAAGTGGAATAGACTGTCGACCGGACAGATTATCGGTTGAATCCTCCTCTTCCACGCGAACTTCCGAGTGAATCCCGGAATATCGAGTATATTCCTACACAGCCCACCGTCACGAGTATACCACCACCAGATACGTAGAGTACAGAGGAGATTTGAGAAGCGGATCCGAAAATCGGTACCGTTGGAGGAACCAATGAGAGCCCGATTCCCGCTGTTATGAAAAGGAAGCCGCTGATGATCGACAAAATGGCGAGTGCAACCCCGACCATTTCTTCTGGGAATTCCATATATTCAGGCCAGTCTTAGACAGCACCAAAGAGAGTTCTGATGGTCAGTGGCAGTATTCTCAGCACAAGACCTATTAAAAACGACACTCCGAATTGTACTATGCCCTCAACTCGCCGGAGCTATCAGCCCTTCATCAACTATCTTCAGAATAATACCCGCATTCCACAGCTTCACTACGAGAACCTCGCAGTTCGCGAGGAAACTGTCGTACTTGAATTAGAGTATGAGGGAGATCTAGCGCCACGGGAGGAACAAAATCAGGTCCGTGAGATGGTCCCTGAAGTCTTCCTGATGGCTTGTCGAAAAGGTGTATTTGAGAACGTGAAGGGCATTATCCGCTGTTCAGAGAACTCAGATTACTTGCTGTTCGAATTCGACCAGCAATGGATCGAGCAGATGGAATCAAAAAAGGATCAGCCGGACTGGGATGAACTCAAAAGCAAAATCTTGGCTCAAATTTCCCATTCGTACGGAGATGAGCCTGCAGTATAAGCTTCCATAATGGCCACGAAATCCGCAGATTCGGATTCAGGTCATCCTCAGCCAGGAGTATGGTTGCGATTCCTCTTCTGGGTCTATGATCGGTTCTATAACGCTAGCGCTTTTGAACTCGTTCGTAATTGGGTTGTCTTGGCCTTGTTGAAACCCTTGCTGAGAAACATGACGAGTGAATAGCGCGAAGTAAAATGGATGGCCTCCCAAAGTCACGTCTTCTCCGGTTCGTTGAACGTGCTATGGCGTTGGCTCGCCGTGGTGTTGCACGGTTCTCAACGAGATATTCGCGGAAACGATTTACACTCCGGCAACACGTCGTTCTGCTCTGCCTGAAAGTCAAGAAGACAACGACGTACCGCGACCTCGTTGACGAACTCATCGAGATGCCGCGTATCCGCGATGCCCTTGACCTCGACTCAATTCCTGCTCCTTCGACGCTTTGTAAGGCGTTCGACCGCTTGGAGATGGCCGTCTGGCGCGTCCTGTTGAACGTCTCGTTCTGCGATCTCCCGCTGGACGGTGTGGCCGGGATTGATGCCTCTGGCTTCGAACGGGCACACGCCTCTGCTCATTACACGAAGCGAGCGAACCTCACGATTCAGCAACTGAAGACGACACTCTTGGTTGATACAGCAACCAACGTGATTCTCGATATTCACGTAACTACGACGCGAAAACACGACACGCAGATTGCTCCCCAAGTAGTGAAACGGAACGCGGACTCAATCGCGGTGTTGACTGGAGACAAAGGATACGGTGACCAGAAACTTCGTCAGCTCGCCCGCGATAATAGTATTCGACCACTCATCAAGCATCGTGAGTTCACGTCACTCCACAAGGCGTGGAACGCACGACTGGACAGCGATCTCTACAATCAGCGGAACATGAACGAGACGGTGAACGCTGCTATCAAGCAGAAATTCGGTGCGTTCGTCCAATCACGTGTCTGGTGGAAGCAGTTCCGCGAACTCGTAATCAAATGTGTCGTTCATAACGTCGAAATAGCCCTCGCCGATTCGTACCAGTAGTCGGGAAACCATCGATACAGTGAGGGATGGGCTGTCAAATACAGCGGATAAATCTAGTGCGCGATTAGTGATTCAAGCACCCGTCCGGGCTGAATTGTTTTCGGGGGTTGGTGTGGTTGAACACTCCATCGGGGTTGTGGGTGTGGACCCAGACGTGTAGCGAGTGAACACCCGGGAACGGGCCGGCATCCCAGTGTTCCTCCCCATCATCATGGGTGAAGAGGTCGGGATTTCCGCCGGTGATCTCGTCTGGAATGATGTACTCGACGGCACCGAGGATGAGATCGCCATCATCATCCACACCGTAGACGAGGACTTGCGGCTTCAGGCGGTCGTACGTCCCAAAATTGTCAAAATTCGCGAAGTGGAAGCCCATGCCACAGATGGATTCTGCTTCACTGACGACGTCTTCGAGCGGGATGGGGCCAGACTCGCCAAAGGCCATGAACCCATCCGCGTACGCGTTGGCCGGATCGTTGTACTTTGCAGTTGCTGATCGGACTTCGGCGAGTTCACCCTTGAGACCACCTTTGTGGGCGGTTGCAGATCCACTAAAGGAACCAGCGGTGAGGAGACCCGCACCAAGCGCCTTGAGTGTCGATCGGCGGTTGAGGTTAATGTCTGACATAACCGAATACCTGTTGTCGCTCGATATCATAAGTATATTGCCAATAATCGGGTGTAGGCATGTTCTATAACATTCTATCGTAGTATTATGTCACCTTTCCGATGGTTGCGTTCTATATCATGGTCGTCGAAAACCTATCACCTGTTGAGGGTTTCAACAGGGCCGTTGTCTTGGGATTTGTAGTTCTCAGCCTCCTCTCGGAATTCGCACCTGGAGTGTTCAAGACTATTCTAATAATGATCGTTCTGCTCCCAGTAATCCTCGCAGCACTAGTCGTGAAAGTGGTTCCAATTATTGCGTCAGCCGTTGGTTGGGGAGAGCGACTGGGACTGATGACAGCTGATGATCGCGTCTCCATCGCCGCGAAAGCAATCCGTCTTGTTTCCGGTGGCGAAGATGCCCTCGAACATCTACTCGAATGGTTCCGCCGGTAACCAAATTCAGGAAGTAGGACGTTTCCGGAATTGAGGGACTGTGAGACCCTGAAAAACACAATATCCAGGCTTTGTGACTGTTTTTCAGCACTATTGGAACCTCTGTGAGAGTACTTTCCGGAAACAACCCGGTCACGCTTTTATGACTAGACGGGAAACAAGTCGAGCAGTAACAGATGATCCGCGATGCTCGCGTTCTCCGCGCCGGATTCGTCCCTCGGGAAGTTGAGCATCGCGACGCCGAAGTCAACCATCTCTCTAGCGTTCTCGAGCCCATCACGAACGGTGACCCCGCCGACACGGCCATCGTCACTGGACCCAGCGGCGCCGGCAAGACGTGCATCTCGAAGTTCGTCACCGAACGCCTACGTGAGGAGGTGCTCAACGTCGAGACCACCTACGTCAACTGCTGGCGTAACTACACCCGATTTCGGACGCTCTACCAGATCCTCGACGACCTCGGCGCGACCATCGACATCCACCGGCAGTCGACGCCTCACGACGAACTCGTCGACCGGCTCCAGCAGCACGACGGCCCGCGAACGGTCATCATCCTCGACGAGGTCGACCAGCTCGAAGACCCCAGCGTCATTTACGACCTCCACAGCCTCCCGCAGTTCGCGATCATCTGCATCGCGAACAAGGAAGAGGAGCTGTTCAGCCGCGTCGACGACCGCCTCGTGAGCCGACTGCGCTCCAGCGAGCACGTCCGGATGGACAAGTACCACGACGAGCAGCTGTACGACATCCTGAGTGCTCGGGCAAAGTGGGGGCTCGACGAGGACGTCATCACCGACGACCAGCTCTACCGGATCGCCGACGCGGCCGCCGGCGACGCCCGCCTCGCAATCGGCATCCTTCGTACGGCCGCCGGCAAAGCAGATCGCGAGAACCACGAGCGC
>NZ_JBLZNH010000006.1:0-71008 GCF_051194135.1 Halorubrum wangae
GCTCCACTGTTACAATCGACCAAAAGCGTCGTTTTCACCGACTCAAAGGTGTCTTTGACACGTTTCGCGTAGTTGTGGCTCGATGAGCGGTAAGCGAGACTCGTCGAATCTATCGCTTGAACTTCACCGGATTTGTGGAGAGATGCGGACAACCGTAGAAGGACGCGCCAGATGCGCATTTCGAGATCCTGCTTCCTCGTACACACGGTGGTAAAATCGGGAAGCTCGTCCACCGCAAGTCCGAGTTTAGCAGTGATTCGAGGCATCTCGTGCAGGATATCGAGCAACCGCCGGTACGGTTGGTTGAGATACTCACGAAGACAGTGAATTGCAACGATGACCCAGTCAGCGTAGCCACCATTTCCTTGCTGAAGTGCTGGCTGAGGCTCACCAACGACAGATTTTTGAGACAAATCGACGCATCTGTCGGTGAAGCGGGCGAGTTGGGTGGGCATACTCGACTCGTTCCCGCTTCAATCACTCATAATCCTCGGCAACAGCGTCTCTCGTTGGCGTCTAAACACGGCCCGCGCCCTGTATTCAGCAGAACGCTGAGAACATATCACCGGTTGAGGGTTTCAACAGAGCCTCTGATCCGTATTCGTGGATACAATCTCCATCGTACGCTCCGATAGCACCACGAACACGAGGGTTTTTATCGCCTCCCGCCCCAGCGTCGCGTACATGAACGCCGGTGGGGACTACACCGCTGACGAGCCGCGAGAGAAGTGCGGCGTCGTCGGCATCTCGCTCGCTGACCGCGAGGCCGCGCGGCCGCTGTACTACGCGCTGTACGCGCTCCAACACCGCGGGCAGGAGTCCGCGGGCATCGTCACGCACGACGGGTTCCAACAGCACAGCCACGTCGAGCGCGGGCTCGTCGGCGACGCGTTCGACGAGGGGGACCTGGCGTCGCTGTCGGGCGGGACTGGCATCGGTCACGTCCGCTACCCGACCGCCGGGAGCCTCGACAAGAACTGCGCGCAGCCGTTCTCCGTCTCGTTTAAGTCCGGATCGCTCGGGCTCTCGCACAACGGTAACCTCGTGAACGCTGACGAGGTCCGCGAGGAGCTAGCCGCCGCGGGCCACGCGTTCACCTCCGACGGCGACACCGAAGTGATCGCCCACGACCTCGCGCGAAACCTCCTCGAAGAGGACCTCGTGCGGGCCGTCAAACACACGATGAACCGCATCCACGGCTCCTACTCGCTGGCGATCACTCACGACGACACCGTGCTCGGCGTGCGCGACCCCCTCGGGAACCGCCCGCTCTGCCTCGGAAAGGTGGACGGCGGCTACGTGCTCGCCAGCGAGTCCGCCGCTATCGACACCCTCGACGGGGAGCTGATCCGAGACGTGCGACCGGGCGAACTCGTCGTCCTCGACCCCGACGGCGCGGGCTACGACACGTACCAGCTCGTCGAGCGCGAATCGACCGCCCACTGCTTCTTCGAACACGTCTACTTCGCGCGCCCCGACTCGGTTATTGACGAGAACCTCGTGTACGAGGTCCGCCGGAAGCTCGGGCAGAAGCTCTGGGAGGAGTCCGGCGTCGAAGCCGACGTGGTGATGCCGGTCCCCGACTCCGGTCGGGCGTTCGCCTCCGGCTACGCCGACGCGGCCAGCGAGACGACTGCCGACGGCGAGTCTCGACCGGAGAGTGACACTGGAATCGAGTTTGCCGAGGGGCTGATGAAGAACCGCTACGTCGGACGCACTTTTATCATGCCGACGCAGGACGAGCGCGAGCGCGCGGTCCGGCTGAAGCTCAATCCGATCAAATCGACCGTGGAGGGGAAGTCGGTCACCATCATCGACGACTCCATCGTCCGGGGGACGACCTCGACGCAGTTGGTCGAACTCGTCCGCGAGGCGGGCGCCGAGGAAGTCCACCTTCGGATCGGCGCACCGGCGATCATCGCGCCCTGTTACTTCGGAATCGATATGGCGACCCGCGAGGAGCTCATCGCCGCCGACGCCTCCACCGAGGAGATCCGACAGGAGATCGGTGCAGACTCCCTCTCGTATCTCTCGATCGATGCGGTCGCCGAGGCGCTCGGCGAGAGCCGCGCGGACCTCTGTCTCGGCTGCGTCACCGGCAAGTACCCCTTCGACGTCGAGGGCGAGGAAAGCGACCGCGACCTCGACGACGTCACGCCCGATCCAGCGCCGGCGGACGACTGAGTCGGTTCGCTCGGCTCGCGGCGTGCGCCCGGAATCGGGAATTTAAATACGCCCACGCCGGGAGGTACGGGTATGAGCTTCGACGCCGACGAGACGACGATGAGCCGCCGCGGCCTGTTTCGGACCGGCGCCGCCGGCGCTGTCGCCGCGACCGGCCTCGCCGCCGGGTCCGGTACCGTCGCCGCCCAGTACGGCGGTTGGCTCGACGACGTGGACAACTACGACGGCACCTACGACTACACCGGCCAGGACGAGGTCACGGTTCAGGTCGGCGCGGTCGACGGCCTCAAGTTCGCTCCGGCGGCCATTCTGGTCGATCCGGGAACCACCGTCGTCTGGGAGTGGACCGGCGAGGGCGGCGCACACAACGTCGTCGCTGACGACGAGACGTTCAACAGCGGCGACCCCGTCGCCGAAGCGGGGGCCACCTTCGAGTACTCCTTCGACAACGCCGCGGAGGGAGACACGTTCAATTACCTCTGTGTTCCCCACGAAGCGGTCGGGATGAAAGGGGCCGTGGCGATCGGTTCCGTCGACGACGACCTGATCGACCCGAACGCGGAGGGCGGTGACGGCGGAGACGGTGGCGACGGCGGAAGCGGTGACGGCGGCAACGGCGGCGACGGTGGCGACGGAGAAGGAAGCGGCGACGGCGGCCGCAGCCTCAGCGCGAGCGACATCGGCGCGCTCGCGCTCGGCTTCGGCTTCGCCGGGGCGCTGCTCGTCCCGCTGTTCTACGCGGCCAACCGAATGGCGAAGGCAAACGAATAAAGACCGAACCGACGAGTCACCGACCGTTTTTCTGAGCCGCACCGGCGCCGAGCCGCGACCGAACCACCATAATGACAGCCGTCAGCCACAGCAGTAGTTCGATATAATAAGACGTACTCCCGGCGTAGTACAGCGCGAACTCGCCCGGTGGAATCGCGAGCGGATCGGGTCTCTCGACGACCGGCCACGCGAGGAACAGCGCGTCGCTCGCCCGACCGTTGACGACGACGTGGAACGCGTCCAGCGCGAGGTGCGATCCCCAGCCGACCGCGACCGCGAGTCCGTGCCGGTGGGTTATGGCGACGACGGCGGCGAGCGGCGCAAGCAGCGCCGAGTGACCGATCGACTGGTACACGTCGAACACGCCCAGTAGGCCCAACGGCTTGTCGACAGCGTCGGGGAGCGCGGCGCCGGCGACCAACCACCCCGTGGAGAGCGTCGGGACGGCCACGGACGTCCGGTCGCTCGCGTCCCGTGACGGCAGCCGCATCTGCCGCCGGACTCGCGGATGATCCGCGAGCCACCCGATACCGACGGCGACGAGCAGGTGGGTCGGGAACAACACGGCGCCACGTACGGGCGAGGTCGTCTTCAACGTTCGTCGTCGGGTCGGATTGCGGAGTGCGCTCGCCTCAGAAGGCGTGGTACAGCATGATGTACACGCCGATCCCCATACTGAAGGAGACAAGCCAGAGGACGGCGGCGACGAAGCCGACCTGCGAGTGACGCGTGTGGTACAACGCCGAGAACGGTCGTGTCGCAGCGAGCAGGAGCGCGTAGAAGACGAACGGGAGACAGAGTATCGCGAGGAGGATGTGAATTCCGAGGAACGGAAGATAGAGGTACGTGTAGACGGCCTCGGGACCGGGGAACTCCGTGGTTCCGACGTGGATCAGCCGGTAGAGGTACGCGCTCAGGAAGGCGGCGAAGAGACCGACCGACGTCAGCATGAACGCGCGGTGGCGACGGACGTTGCCGCGCGAAATGGCGCGCCAGCCGAGCAGGATCGTCACGATTGCGGTCGCCGAGACGGCGGCGTTGAAGTGCGGAATGGCGGCGAGGACAGCATCGCTCGCGCGCGGGAGGAGCGCGCTCGGGATCACGCCGCCGACGGCGCCGAACACCAAGGCGAGCGCGACGACGGAGCTCACTGCGGTCAGAAGCGGGACGTTCTCGCGGGCCCACGCGGACATATAGCGCGAAAGGAGCGCCACTCCCAAACCCGTGCCGGTTTCGATGACTGGCCCCGGACTCGGTCACCGCCGCCGACCGACGCCGTCGCCCGATGTCACTCTCCGACACGGCACTGTCGAATGGAAGGGCTTTTAATTGGGGGAAGGGTACGTGGAAACGCGACAGAACACCCGCGAGCGTGGGTAGCCAAGCCAGGCCAACGGCGCAGCGTTGAGGGCGCTGTCCTGTAGAGGTCCGCCGGTTCAAATCCGGTCCCACGCATCGCTCGGCGGTACACCCGCCACACCGATGCACGGTGTTGTCTCTACGACAGCACCCACGCACAATTTCCACCGACAACTACTCACCGAGCGACGGCGCCGCCGCGACGCCTCGCGGTCAGTCCTCGTCCGAACTGCCACCCTTTTAGTCCCGCCCTGTCGGAGTAACGCGTAATGAGCGAGGACGCGACCCCCGAGTACGACCACGAGGAGCTGGGGCTCGTCGCCGGGCTGGAGATCCACCAACAGCTCGACACGGAGACGAAGCTGTTCTGCGACTCTCCGACGACCGAGCGCGACCCCGAGGACGCCGAGCGGGAGATCACCCGCCGGCTCCACCCGACGAAGAGCGAACTCGGCGAACTCGACGACGCCGCGATGGAGGAGAGCCGCGTGGATCGCGAGTTCACCTACCTCGCGTACGACACCACCTGTCTCGTCGAGGAGGACGACGAGCCGCCCCGCCGCGTCGACGACGAGGCGCTGTCGGTCGCGCTGCAGATCGCCGATCTGCTCGACATCTCGGTCGTCGACCAGGCGCACGTGATGCGAAAGCTCGTCATCGACGGCTCGAACACGTCCGGCTTCCAGCGGTCGATACTGCTCGGGCAGAGCGGCGCGATCGAGACGAGCGAGGGTCAGGTGTCGATCGTCGACCTGATGTTGGAGGAGGAGTCGGCCAAGCGCGTCGAGGAGACGGACGACGGCGTCGTCTTCTCGCTCGATCGACTCGGCGTTCCCCTCGTCGAGATCGGGACCGGCCCGGACATCCGAAGCCCCGAGGGCGCCCGCGAGGCGGCCGAGCGCATCGGCATGCTGCTCCGGTCAACCGGCGCGGTCAAGCGTGGTCTCGGGACGATTCGGCAGGACGTCAACGTCTCCATCGCCGAGGGCGCCCGCGTCGAGGTGAAAGGTGTTCAGGACCTCCAGGGGATCGAAGACATCGTCCGCGGCGAGGTCGGTCGCCAGGCCGAACTGATCGAGATCCGGGACGCGCTCCGCGAGCGCGACGCGGCCGTGGGCGACGTCTCGGACGTCACCGACGTCTTCGCCGACACCGACTCCGGAGTTATCCGCGGCGCGCTCGACTCGGGCGGGAAGGTGACCGCGGTCCCCCTGTTCGGCTTCGACGGCCTCGTCGGTCGAGATATCCAGCCCGACCGCCGACTGGGAACCGAGCTCTCGGACCACGCGAAGCGTCACGGTGCGGGCGGCATCTTCCACACCGACGAGCTACCCGCTTACGGCGTGACCGACGAGGAGGTCGCGTCGCTCCGCGACGCGGTCAGCGCCGGGCCCGAGGATGCGGTCGCCATCGTCGCGGCCGACCCGGAGACGGCCGACCTCGCAATCGAGGCCGCCGCCGACCGCGCGGCCGCCGCAATCGAGGGCGTCCCCGAGGAGACCCGTGGCGCCAACGATGACGGAACCACGCGGTACCTTCGGCCGCTCCCCGGCGCCGCGCGGATGTACCCCGAGACGGACGTGCCGCCGGTCGAACCCGATCCGAGCGACGTGGACCGACCGGAACTGCTCGACGAGAAAACCGACCGCTACGTCGAGGCGTTCGACCTCGACCGCGGGCTGGCCGAACAGGTCGCCTTCGGACGGCGCTTCCCGCTGTTCGAGACCGCCGTCGAGCGCGGCGTCGACCCTACCTTCGCGGCATCGACGCTGGAGTCGACGACGACGGAGATACGCCGAGAGGGGGCACCCGTCGAGGCCCTCACCGACGATCACTTCCTCGATCTGTTCGCCCTCGTCGAGGGCGGCGACCTCGCGAAGGAGGGCGTCCCGGAAGTGCTGACGACGCTCGCGGAGAACCCCGAACTCACCGCCGAGGAAGCGGTCGAGGCGGCGGGCCTCTCCGGCGTGAGCGAGGACGAGGTCCGCGAGGCGGTCGTCGAAGTCGTCGACCGCAACGCCGACCAGATCGACGAGGAGGGGATGGGCGCGTTCTCCGGGCTGATGGGCGAGGCTATGGGCGCGCTCCGCGGGAAGGCCGACGGTGAGGTCGTCTCGGACGTGCTCCGCGAGGAGATCGGTAAGCGGTCGTAGCGCTCGCGCGCTGGCCGCAGTCCACCCGTCAGTCCAACGTCCTTGCCCCGTTTTTCACTTGACACGGTGTTCGGTCTCGGGGCGCTGCTGTACGTCGACCGCTCCGTGGGGCCGACGATCAGCAGTTAGAGGTCGGGACTACTCCGTCAACTCCTCGATCAGCGTGTCGAGGTCGTACGTCGCCGGCGCTCGCGGCTCGTCACGGAGCGTAGCGATGGTGAACGTCGAGTTCGTCCGTTCGACCTCGGGGATCGCCTCGAAGTCGCTGATGAGTCGCTCGACAGTGTCCGACGACGAGAGTCGCGCGAGAACAACGAAGTCAGTCTCTCCCATGGTGAAGAACGCCTCTGTGACGCCCTCGACGGCGAGTAACTCCTCCGCGAACTCCTCGTACGGCCCCTCGTAGCTCGCGAGCACCTCCACGATGACGGTGACGCCGAGCCCGAGCGCCTCGTGGTCGAAGTCGTACAGGTCGTTCTCGATCACGCCGTCCTCACGCAGGTTGTTCAGCCGGTAGTGGATCGTCGACACCGGAATTCCGGTCTCCTCGTGGAGTCGTTCCGGACTCCCGGTCCCGAGATCAGAAATCGCCTTCAACAGCCGTACGTCGCGCTCGTCCATACGGTCACTTCGCGTGAGGGATTGTTGTATATTCCGACCGATATACTTGCACTCGACTCCAAGAATCTACTCCGTTTTGGGAGGATATCGAACGCAGTTCATGTGTGTGATTGTTCATTCCAGAATGCGCGGATTTTGAGAGAATGTCTTAACTATCTCCGACAACTTCGAATCAATACTCAATGAACACGAAAAATCTGCTCTCCACTTCTGAATCTGTTGTCGTCGCGTTCGTCCTTCTCGCGATCCTCTGGGGTAGCTCCTTCGTCGCGATCGAGGCGGGCCTGCACTACTTCCCGCCGCTGCTCTTCGCCGGCATCCGATACGCGATCGCCGGTGTGATCGTCTTGGGTGTCGCCGCGGTCGCGTCCGGTCGGACGATCCCTCGCGGCCGCGACGAATGGCTCGGCGTTGCCGTCGCGGGAACGTTCCTGATCGCCGCGTACCACGGCCTGTTGTACGTCGGCGAACAGTACGTCTCCGGGGCGGTCGCCGCGGTGGTCGTGAGCCTCTCGCCAGTGTTGACCGCCGTGTTCGCCGCCCTCCTCCTCCCAAGCGAACGGCTGGGCCCGGTTGAGATCGGCGGGTTCGTGCTGGGAATCATCGGCGTGATCGTGATCGCGGATCCCACGGCCACCGGACTCGGCAGTTCGGCCCTGCTCGGTGTCGTGCTCGCGCTCGGCGGCGCCATCGCCTTCTCGCTCGGTGCCGTCCTGCTTCGTCCGCTCCGGACCGATCTCCCGATCGCGGCCCTGCAGGGGTGGGCGATGGTGCTCGGCGCCGGCATCCTGTTCGCCGGGGCGGCCCTGTTCGGCGAGTCGCCGGCGGCGATCGAGTGGAGCCGAACCGCGGTCGTCTCCCTGACGTACCTCACGCTGCTGTCCGGCGTCGTCGCCTTCCTGATCTACTTCGCGCTGCTCGACGCGGTCGGCCCGGCGCAGCTACACCTCGTCGGGTACGTCGAGCCCCTCGTCGCCGCGGTCGGGAGCTGGGCGCTGCTCGGCACCCTGATCGAGTCGGAAGCGATCATCGGATTCGTCGCAATCCTCGCCGGCTTCATCGCGCTCGAACGACGCCAGATCGCCGCGTACGTCGACATCGACGTCGACATGTACCACTGGACGCGCTGATCGGGCGGCCGGCACGAACTGATTTCTTCGACCCGCTTACCCCTCGACGTCCGCAGTCAGGCCGGCGCGCAGATCGCGACCGAAGTAGTGACCGAGCAGCGCGACGACGAGACCGAGACCGCCACCGACGGCCAATAGGGGAAGCCCCCACTGCTGGAGGTAGTCGATACCGATCGGGAGAAACCCGACTCCGAGGACGTTCGTCACGGCGACGGTCGCCCCCGCCGCGGCGCCGGCGAGCCCGGTCTCGGCGTACCGGCGAGCCGAGAAGACCAACCCGACGAGGAACGCGGCGAGGAAGACGCCGGCGGCGGCCCCGATAGTGCCGCCGACGAGCGGGATTGCTCCCCCGACGAACACGCCGACAGCGACGGCGACGAGCGAGAGCGCGAACGCCTTCGCCGAGAACCAGCGACCGCTCGCCCCGACGCGGCCGGTTTCGGCGTCCATTCCGGCCGTCGCGCCGGAAGTGTCTACCCCTGCGGTGTCGGCGCCCGCCTCGGTCGACGACGCGCTCGTTCCGTCCTCTGCGAGGTCGTCATCGAGGAGGTCGTCGAGGTCGTCCATGGGGTCGCCGTCGGACGCCTCCCGCTCCTTGGAGGGTTGCATACCGAAGGGTTCGCCCGCGAGCCCTTGGCTCTTGTGCCCACCGGCGGATTCCCCGTCAGTGACGTCTCCGAGGCGTTTACCGTCCGTTCACAGACGGGCCGCGAACTACGTCGCGACACGTCTTGCGGGCAGGCATCACCGCTCATTTCACCGGAAACGAGGTGTCTCGAAGGCCAACGCCAGCGACGCGGGATCGGCACACCGCTGACCCTCAGTCGCCTCCCTCGGACTCCCGCGCGCCCCACACGCGCTTGTCGACGAACTCGACCGTCATCGCCTCGTCGACGGTCACCTGACAGGAGAGGCGAGGGTAGCCGAAGCGGGCCGCGAGTCGGTCGTGCCAGTGGTCGGGCGGCGGCCCCTCGTGAATTCGGACGCCGCAGGTCGCGCAGAGCCCGCGCCCGCCGCAGTTGAGACGGCGCGTCGCCCGGGCGTACGGCGACAGGTCGGCGTCGAGCAGCGCGCGTCGCAGGTTACGCCCCCGCTCGACGGTCAGCTCTGTCCGCTCGTCGCCGTCGACGACGACCACCGTCACGGGGTCGCCGCTCGGGTCGCTCATGGAAGATCGAACCGTCGCACCGGGTGACCAAAGCGTTGTGCCCGGACCGTCGTCGGACCGCCGACCCGGAACGACTTTCGGCGCTCGCACCGACTCCGTCGGCATGAACACGCGTCGCGCGTTGCTCGACGCCCTCGCCGACGGGCCGGTCTCCGGACCGGCGCTCGCCGCGGACCTCGACGTCTCGCGAGCCGCCGTGTGGAAGGCGGTCGAAGCCCTCCGCGAGGAGGGGTTCGCAGTCGAGTCGACGGCCGACGGCTACGTCGCGCCCGCGGACCCCGCGTACTGCGCGGCCGGCATCGAGTTCGAACTCGACGCCCCGTACGTCGTCGAGTACCACGACAGCCTGCCCTCCACGAACGACCGCGCCCGCGAACTGGCGGCGGAGGGAGCCGAAGACGTCGTCGTCGTCGCCGACGAGCAGACCGGAGGACGGGGGCGATTGGACCGCGAGTGGGTCGCCCCGAGCGGCGGCGTCTGGCTGTCGCTTCTCACCCGCCCGACGGTGCCGCCGGCCCGGGCGCCCCTGTTTACGCTCGCGGCGGCGGTCGCGACGGTCGACGCCTGCCGCGAGGCCGGCGTCGAGGCGCACATCAAGTGGCCGAACGACGTGCTCGTCGGCGGCGACGAGGGGTCGGACGATGGCGGCGACGCTGACGGCCGTGGTGGCCGTAAACTCGCGGGAATCCTCACCGAGATGGAGGGCGAGGCCGACCGGGTCTCGTGGCTCGTCGTCGGCATCGGAATCAACGCCAACATCGACCGCCGGACCCTGCCCGCGGACGCGACCTCGCTGCGCGCCGAGACGGGAGCCGACGTCGACAGGCGACGTATCGCGGCGACGCTTCTCGAACGGTTCGCGACACTCGCCGAGACGGCAGACCGGTCCGATCGGATACTGGCGGCCTGGCGCGACCGGGCGAGCACGCTCGGTCGGCGGGTCCGGGTGGAGACTCCGAGCGGTCCCGTGGTCGGGACCGCCGTCGACGTCGAGTCACCGGGGGCACTCGTGATCGACACCGACGACGGGACGCAACGCGTCTACGCGGGGGACTGCGAACACCTACGCGACGCCGGCGACTGAGGGGGCCGATTCAGTCGGTCGATCTCTCTTCGCCGGTCGACGTCCCGTCGGCGACCGTCGCCTCGTCGGCCCCTCCGTCGCCCGCTCCGCTCTCGACGGCGGTCGCCGGGCGTTCCGGTCCTGCGGCGTCGTCGTCGATTTGAACCGTCAGGACGGGAACTGAAGCGGCGCGGACGACCGTCTCCGCGACGCTCCCGAGTAGGAGGCGGTCGATCCCGCCGCGGCCGTGGGTCCCCATGACGACGAGGTCACAGTCGTGCGCTTCGGCGTAGCGGACGATTTCGCGACTTGGCGACCCCTCGACGACCGCCGTGTCCACGTCGATGGCGGTCCCCGCGGCCAGTTCTTCGACCGCCTCGACGGCCCCGGCGGCGTCGCTCCGCAGCAGTTCGCCGAGCCCCTCCCACGAGACCTCCATCGACATTCCCGCGTAGCTCGCCGTGTCTACGACGTGAATGGCGTGCACGTCCGCGTCGTGGACTGCGGCGAGGTCCAGGGCGTGCGCGACCGCGCGCTCACCCTCGGCCGAGCCGTCGGTGGGGACCAGGATCCGGTCGTAGAGTGTCATGTGTTCACAGGAACCAATGTATTGCGCGCGCATAACTCTTTACAGTTTTTGCCGGATTCTGGCGGACAATTCGCTCGAGGCGCGCGTTTAAGCCGCCCCAATACAATACACGATTATGACAAACGAGATTGCACTCTCACGAGTTGAAGGCGAGTTCGAGGAGTACTCCTTCCCGGCGAGCCGAAGCGACCTCGCCGCGTCCTGTGCGGGGACGACCGTGCTGTTCGCCGACGGCGACGCCGACCTCGGTGAACTCCTCTCCGAAATCGACCAAGAGCGGTTCGAAAGCCCCGAAGACGCCTACACCGCGCTCCAGAACGTCCTCCCGATCGAGGCGGTCGGCGAGCCGAACCAATCTGACGGCGACGCCTGATCGGGCCGCCGCCGACCGATCGATCCCTCCGTGCGTCACCGTTCCGCACGCCACGGGCCGTCTCGCATCGCTTTTCACCGCGGGTCGCGCACTGCTGGTAATGAGTTATCGGATCGGCCTCGTCGGCAAGCCCTCCGTGGGGAAGTCGACATTTTTCAACGCCGCGACCATGAACGACGTGCCCGAGGGCGCGTACCCGTTCACCACGATCGACCCGACCGTCGGCGAGGCGTACGTCCGCGTCGACTGCGCTGCCCCCGAGTTCGACGAGACCTGTACGCCGAACGTCGGCGTCTGCCGCGAGGGAACCCGCTTCGTCCCCGTCAAACTCGTCGACGTCGCCGGACTCGTTCCGGGCGCGCACGAAGGGCGTGGGCTCGGTAACCAGTTCCTCACCGACCTCAACGAGACCGACGTGCTGATCCACGTCGTCGACTTTTCGGGCAAGACCGACATCGAGGGCGAGACCACCGAGGGCCACGATCCCCGCGAGGACATCGACTTCCTCGAAGAGGAGCTCGACGAGTGGTACCTCGACGTGCTCCGGAAGGGACTCGAGAAGTTCGAGACGCGCTACCACGGCTCCGAGGCCGCCATCGAGGTGGAGCTCGCCGACCAGATGTCGGCGTTCGGCATCGACAAGGACCGGATGAAACGGGTGATCCTCGCCGAGGGGCTCGACCTCGATCCGGAGACGTGGGATGACGCTGACGAGGCGTCGCTCGCCCAGGAGATCCGCAAGCGCACGAAGCCGATGGTCGTCGCCGCCAACAAGATGGACACCCCGGAGGCGCAGGCGAACTGGGAGACGATCACGAACGACCCCGACTACGAGCACCTCTCCTTCGTCCCTGCGAGCGCCCACGCAGAAAAAGCACTCAAAAACGCAAACGAGGCCGGCATCGTCGACTACACGCCCGGCGAGCGCGAGTTCGACGTCGTCGGCGACGTTTCGGGCGAGCAGAAGGCCGGTCTCGACCAGATCGGCGAGTTCGTCGCCGACTACGACGGGACCGGCGTGCAGGGCGCGCTGGAAGCGGCCGTCTTCGACGTGCTCGGCTGCATCGCCATCTTCCCCGGCTCCGCGAACGGGAGCAAAGACGAGAAGGGCGTCTTCCGCGACTGCTTCCTCCTTCCGGAGGGGGCGACGACCGAGGACTTCGCCTTCCACATCCACTCGGACATCGGCGAGGGGCTCCTCCACGGCACCGACTGCCGGAGCGGCCGGCAGGTGGGGACCGACCACGAACTCACCCACCGCGACGTGATCGAGCTGATCTCGACGAAGCAAGCGGCGCCGTAATCGCCGTCCGAATTCGTTCTCTGCGGTCGTCGCCGGAGTCCGTCACCGGCGGTCATCGGCAGCCCCGGGAACGTCGGCCGCGTGGCCCACCGGCGTTTCCGCGTCCGGCAGGTCGGAGAGCCCGAGTCGGTCCAGCAGCGTCGCCGTCGGTCGCCCCTCGCTGTCCCATCCCCGGTGCGCGTAGTAGCTATCCAGCAGGGCCTCGAACCGCTCGGGGTCGAGTCCGTCGCGTTCTCGACCGTCGCCTCGCTCCCCCTCGGTGTCCTTCGTCAAGGCCTCGGGGAGTCGGTCGTCGGCTCGCGTGAATCCCTCGCGGAGGTTGAACAGCCGCGTCAGCGTCCAGGTGCGCTCGCCGAGCAGCCGAAGGTCCTCCGGGTCGCGCGCGTCGCCGAGCGCCGCGAACCACTCGCCGGCCGTGGCGGGCTCGAACACGTCTGCCAGAAAGTCGTCGGCCACGAGACACCACACGGCGGCGCGCCGGTCCTGCTCGTCGGCCACGGCGGCGGCGCGTTCGGCCGGGCTCCACTCCGGCGCCGCAACCGCCTCGGTCTCGACCGGACGGGCTCGACGGTGACAGCCGCCGCGGTCACTCGTCGCGAACGCGAGCGCCATCGTCTCGGCGCCCCGAGGGTCGTACGAACCGAGCTCCATGCCTTTCACGGTCGGGATCAGATTCTCGCCGCCGAATCGGGCCGCCGCGGCCTCGACGCCGTCGGCGAGCGCGTCGCCGAGGGGAGTCGATCGCGACGCGATCGCTTCGATCAGCGTTCGCGCGGCCACCTCGTCGCCGAAGGATAGCCCGCGGTCGACGCCGTGGTCGCTCGGGTCGATCAATCCCGCCTCGCTCGCGCGGACCGCCCACGCGACCGCGTTACCCGCGGAGATAACGTCGATCCCGAGCCGGTCGCAGACGTCGCCGAGCGCCGCAACCGCGTCGAAGTTGTCGATGCCGAGTCCCGCGCCGAGCGCGATAGGCGTGCCGCCGCGGGGGACGGTGTCGTCGCCCTCGCGCCCTGTCTCCATCGCGTCCGAATCCGGTGTCGCGTCCGCACCGTCGGTCTCGTCTGCGTCTTCGGTTGGAATCCGGAAGCCGCCGGGAACCGGCTCGTCCGGGCGTTCGCGGCCCGCGTTCCGTTCGGTCGCGGGCACCACGCCGATGTCGTCGGCTCCCGCGAACCGGCGTGCCTGCCAGCCGCGGGTCGGCAGCACGCCCGTCTCGTCCGCGAACGAGACCGTTTCGAGGGTGTCGCCCGCGGCGAGCCATCGGCCGGCGTCGCTGTCCGCGAACCGCTCCGCGTCGCGGTCGCGGAGCGCTCGAAGCGCCGGCGGCGTCTCGGGCGGCGGATCGCGGGCCGCGACCGCCTTCAGGTTCTTCGACCCCATCACGGCGCCCGCACCGCCGCGCCCGGCGTGGTGGTCGCCGCCGTCGGAGGCGACCGTCGCATAGTGCACCCCCGCTTCCCCGGCCGGGCCGACGCAGGCGACCGCGGCGTCGGGAAAGCGCGCGTCTGTCTCGGCGGCGTCGAGCCCACGGAGATCGGTCGCGGGCTCGATAGACGCCTCGCCCTCTGCGAGCGAGAGCGTGACGGGCTCGGCGGCCGCGCCCTCGATGACGACACCGAGGTGTTCGCCGAGCGAGCCCGCCAGTCGGCTCGCGAACGACCCGCCGCCGTAGGAGTCGAGGAACGCGCCGGTGAGCGGAGACTTCGTGACGGCGGCGTAGCGCGGCTCACCCGGGAGGTGGCCCGTCAGCGGGCCGACGAGGAACGCGAGCGGATTCTCGGGCGACATCGGATCGATGCCGGGGCCCGCCTCGTACAGGTAGCGCGCGCCGAGTCCCTTCCCTCCGACGTAGCGCTCGCGCCACGCCGACGGGACGCGCTCGCTGCGGACACGGCGGGCCGAGAGGTCGACGCGGAGGATCCGGTCCGGGACGGTCATGATCTGTGTCTTCGCTCGCGATGCGAATTAAACTCACGACGGTACGGGGGTGACCCGTCTGACCGATGCGCTTTCGCCCCCGGCGCCCGTCGGGTCGGGCATGGACGATGTCGTCGACGCCCTCGACGCGGCCGCGGGAACGACCTGTCTCGTCGGCGCCGGCGGGAAGAAGACGACCCTGTACGCGCTCGCCGACCGACTCGACCGCGCGGTGCTCACGGCGACGGTACGAATCCCGATATTCGACCGCGAGGTCGCTGCGGTCAGAGTGACGGACGACCCAGTCACGGCGATCGAAGCACTCCGCGAGACGGACAGTTCCGCCGGGGACGACGCGTTCCCGCTCGGACTGGTGCCGGAGCGCGAGCGCGACGACCGGTACCGCGGGTACGACACGGCCGTCGTCGACGAGTTGGCGGCTGCTCACGACGGACCGGTGCTGGTCAAGGCGGACGGCGCTCGGACTCGACTTTTAAAAGCTCCCGACGAGCGGGAGCCGCAGGTCCCGGCGGGCGCGGATCGCGTGATTCCGGTCGCGAGCGTCGCTGCCGTCGGAGAGCCGCTCACCGCGGAGACCGTACATCGACCTGAGCGGGTTGCGGCGATCACGGGCGCCGAACTGGGTGACGAGATCACTCCCGAGATGGTCGGCCACGTGCTCGCAGAGCCGCGAGGCGGTTTAAAAGACGTGCCGCCGGACGCGACGGCGATTCCCCTGATAAATGCCGTCGACGACGACGCCGACGAGACGACCGCGCGATCCGTGGCGAGAGTCGTCCACGAGCGCGCGGACGTCCCCCGAGTCGTGCTCGCGCGGATGATCGCGGGCGAGGTCGTCGACGTCGTCGAGTGAACTCTCCCTCACCGCCGTCGGCCGCGACCCTTGCAGTCTGACGGGGACGGTCGCTGAGAGCGGACCGTCGCGCGGACGCAGTTATATGACCGAGGCTCGCTTACCCGTCACCATGGAACGTACCGTAACGGTGGTGCCGAAGGCCGGCCTCCATGCACGCCCGGCCTCGAAATTGGTGCAGACAGCGACTCGGTTCGACGCCGACGTGTCGATCGGTCGCGCCGAGGACGGCGACGACGGACTCGTTCGCGCCGACAGCATGCTCTCGGTGAGCGGGCTAAACGTCGGCCAAGGCGAGTCCGTGCGCGTCGTCGCCGAGGGCTCCGACGCAGCGGACGCGCTCGACGCGGTCTGTGACCTGCTGACGTCGGCGGTCGACGACGAGGGGGAAGCGGGCGAGGACGACGCCGACGGTGAGCCGGCGTGAGGACGCTCACCGGCGTGGGGAGCACGCCGCTGTCGGGCGTCGGCACTGCGCGCTGGTACCGGCCCGAGGCGGATATGACGCTCCCCGACCGCACGGACCCCGCCGAGGTCGACGCGGACGCCGAACTGTCGCGGTTCGAGGCCGCCCGCGACGAGGCGCGCGAGGCCATCCGCCGCGCCCGCGACCGGACCGCCGCGCGCGTCGGCGAGGACGAGGCGGCGGTGTTCGACGCGCACGAGCAGTTCCTCGACGACCCGGAACTCGTCGGCGACATCGAGGCCGCCATCGCGGACAGCACCGTCGCCGAGCACGCCGTCGCCGACCGATACGCGGCCGCGATCGAACAGTTCGAGGGACTGGAGGGGCCGATGGCCGAGCGCGCCGACGACCTACGGGACGTCCGCGACCGACAGCTTCGATCCCTGCTGAACCTCGGCGGACTCGCGGACCTCGGTGACCTCCCGGACGGCACCGTGTTGCTGGCCGAGCGGCTCACCCCGAGCGACACCGCGGAGTTGGATCCGGACGCGGTTGCGGGGATCGCCACCGTCGCGGGCGGTCGGACCGCCCACGCGGCGATCATCGCGCGCTCGCTGTCGATCCCGGCGGTCGTCGGCGTCGGCGAATCGTTGCGTGACGTCGAAGACGGGGAGGATCTGCTCGTCGACGGCGAATCCGGACGCGTCGTCGTCGACCCCGACGCGGAGGCCCGCGCGGCGGTCGGCGGGGGCGAGACGGCGGTGATCGCCGAGCGCGTCGCGACAACCGACGGCCGAGCGGTCGAAGTGGCAGCGAATGTCGGGAGCGAGGCGGAACTGGCACCCGCCGCGGACCGTGGCGCCGACGGGATCGGGCTGTTCCGAACGGAGTTCCTCTTCCTCGACCGCGACGCGCCGCCGAGCGAAGACGAGCAGTACGGCGCCGTGACCGCCGCCCTCTCAGCCTTCCCCGACGACCGCGTGGTCGTCAGAACGCTGGACGTGGGCGGTGACAAACAGGTCCCGTACCTCGACCTCCCGAGCGAGACCAACCCCTTCCTCGGTCGCCGGGGGATCCGGCTCTCCCTCGACGAGCACCGCGACCTGTTCGAAACGCAACTCCGGGCGCTGTTGCGCGCCGCGGCGAGCGATCACGGCGACGGACTCGCCGTGATGTTCCCGCTCGTCTCGCGGATCGAGGAGGTCGACGCCGCCCTCGCGGCAGTCGAGTCTGCGGCCGACGACCTCGCCGCGGCCGGAGTCGACCACGCCGTCCCCGAACTCGGCGCGATGATCGAGACGCCGGCCGCGGTCTTCCTCGCCGACCGACTCGCCGACCGACTCGACTTCCTGAGCGTCGGGACGAACGACCTGGCGCAGTACGTGATGGCGGCGGACCGCGAGAACGACGGCGTCGCTGATTACCACGACCCCCTGCACCCCGCCGTGTTGCGGGCGATCGACCGAACCGCGTCTGCTGCGGCGGGGACCGACGCGTGGGTGGGAATGTGCGGCGAGATGGCTGGCGACCCGGAGCTGACGGAACTTCTCGTCGGGCTCGGGCTCGACGAACTCAGCATGAGCGCGGTGACCGCGCCGGCGGTGAAAAAGCGGGTTCGGGAGGTGGACTCGAACGCGGCGGAGGCCCTCGCCGACGAGGCGCTCGCGTGCGAGACGCGCGCCGAGGTCAGGGACGCGCTCGGTCTCGACCCGGAGTGACCGTCACAGCTTCTGCATCCCGCGGGCGGCCTCGGCCTGCTCGCGAACCGAGTCGAGCGTCGCGGACGGATCGGTCGCGGCGACGGCGGCGTTGACCGCGCCCTCCAACACGGGTGCGTCGGCGATGACGGCCTCCGCGTCGCTCAGTTCGACGGCGACGTCGGCGTTCATCACGGCGCTCCCCAAGTCGACGAGCACGACGACCCCGTCGCCGTCGTCCGCCTCGTCGATGGCGGCCTCTATCGCGTCCGGTACGGTACCGATCCCGCCCTGTCCGTCGCCTCCGACGGGTTCGAGACGGGTGTCGCCGGCCATCTCCTCGGCTACCTCGACGATCCCCTCGGCCGCGCGTTCGCTGTGCGAGACGACGACGAGACTGACCATCAGTCGCCGCCCCCTGCGGTCGGGTCGGCCTCCTCGTCCGCGGCCGCCCCCTCCCCGTCGTCCGGGATCGTCGGCGAGGTCGCGTCGACGTCGGGTATCTCGCTGTCGAGCGCGTCGGCGGCGGTCGCGAGCAGTTCCTCCAGGATGTACAGCGTGCTCGTCGCGCCGGGGTCCTGGTGACCGACGGAGCGCCATCCCAGGTAGGAGGCGCGCCCCTTCCTCGCCCGGATCGGGACGGTGAACGCGACGCCGCGATCGGCCGCGTCGACCGTCTTCGCGAGCGCCTCGAGCGGCGAGAGCCCGTCCGTCTCGATAGACTTCTTGAACGTGTGGACCGCGGGGGTGAGCGCGTCGACCATCGTCTGGTCGCCCACTCGAGCGTCGCCGCGATCCTCGACCTTCGAGAGGTAGGTCTCGGCGAACGCCACGGCGCTCTCGGCCGTGACCCCGTCGTCGAGGTCCGCGCTCGCAAACACGAGCGACCCGCCGAACAGCGGGCCGGAGGCCCCGCCGACCTCGGCCATGAGCGTCTTTCCAACCGTCTTGCAGACGGTCTGCGGGTCGGGGTCGTCGAGGTCGTCAGTCGCGTCGACGGCGGCCGCCCACCCGCGGGCCATGTTGCCACCGTGGTCGGCGTCACCGATGGCGGAGTCGAGCTCGGTGAGGTACGAGCGCTCGGCCTCGAGACGGTCCGCGACCGCTTCGACCGCTGCGACGACGGCCTCGCCGTCGCTCGTCGCCGCCGCCCCGTCTCCCTCCTCGGTCATTGGGTCTGGGTGAGCGCGGGGGTGTCGGCCGGCGCGCCGAACAGCTCCTTCAGCTCGTCGTCGACGGCACAGACGGTGATCGATGCGCCGGCCATGTCGAGCGAGGTCATGTAGTCGCCGACCCACGCGTCCCACGTCTCGAGGCCGCGGTCGCCGAGCACCTCCTGGAGCCGGCGGTTGACGACGAACAGCTCCATCTGGGGGGTCCCGCCCATTCCGTTGACGATGGTGAGCACCTCCTGGCCGTCGTCGAGGTCGAGGTCATCGAGGACGGCCTCGGTCAACGCGTCGGTAATCTCGTCGGCGCTCATCATCTCGGTGCGCTCGGTGCCGGGCTCGCCGTGGATGCCGATGCCGAGTTCGATCTCGTCGTCGCCCAGATCGAAGGTCGGCTCGCCCTTCTCGGGCGTGACACAGGAGGTGAGCGCGGTGCCCATCGTACCCACGTTGTCGATCACCTTCTCGGCGACGCGCTTGACTTCGGACAGGTCTGCGCCCTGCGCTGCCTTCGCGCCGGCGGCCTTGTGGACGAGTATCGTCCCGCAGACACCACGGCGTCCGGAGGTGTACAGCGAGTCCTCGACGGCGACGTCGTCGTCGACCACGACGCTCTCAACCTCTACGCCCTCCATCTCGACGAGTTCGATGGCGGTCTCGAAGTTCATCACGTCGCCCTCGTAGTTCTTGATGATCGCCAGGACGCCGTCGCCGGCGTCGCAGGCCTCGATCAGCGCCTCGAACTCGTCGGCCGTCGGCGAGGAGAACACGTCGCCCGCGGCGGCCCCGTCGAGCATTCCGTCGCCGACGTATCCGGCGTGGGTCGGCTCGTGACCGCTCCCACCGCCCGTTACCAGCGCGACCTTCCCATCGACCGGGGCGTCGTCGCGGACGACCACTTGGGTGTCCGGGAGTCGGCGGAACCGGTCCGGGTGCGCCGCTATCATCCCGTCGAGCATCTCGTCGACGACGTCGTCCGGATCGTTGATCAGCTTCTTCATGATCGACATGTATGTTTCTCTCAGACCTGTTAAACGTAGTGGGCCGGCGCCCGGTTCCGGTTCGATATCACGAGAGCCCGTCGGCGACGGACCCGACCCGTCCGTCGGAAACCAGTCACCGTCCGCTCGGCGTGCGGTCGGTCGCCACACCGCGACGGCCGACGATCAGCGACGCATCCGTTCCCCTTGTCGAAATAAATATGTTATTCAACTGAATAGTGGCTGCTGATGAACGAAAACACCCTCCGCTCTCGGTTCGGGTTGTCGAACCCGTCGATAGCGGGCTTCGGCCTGACGCTGTCGGGATTCATCGGACTCATGGGAATCATCACGGCGGAAGTTCTCTATCCGGAGTACTCGACGCGACAGGACATCAGCGACCTCGGCTCGACGCGCCCGCCCGACCCCGTGATCCACGAGCCGTCTGCGACCATCTTCAACACGACGATGCTGGTGACGGGGGCGATAGTGCTCGTCTCCGCGTATCTCCTCTACCGCGCCGCCGACCGCCGCGGATTCCCGGTCGCGCTCGCGGTGTTCGGGGTCGGCGCGTTCGGCGTCGGCGTGTTCCCAGGGAACGTGACACCGTGGCACGGCCTCTTCGCGCTCCTCACGTTCTTCGCGGGCGGCGTCACGGTCGTCCTCTCCTCCCGAGTCGTGTCTAGACCGTTCTCTCTGATCTGCGGGCTGTTCGGGGGAATCTCTCTGTTGATCCTTATCAGCGTGTTCTTCTTCGGACTGGTGCTTCGCGTCCCGCACCCGCTGGAGTTCCTCGGTGGCGGCGGCGTCGAGCGGTGGGTCGTCTATCCGCTGATCCTCTGGCTCCCCGCGTTCGGCGGGTACCTTCTGGCTACGGCTGACGACGCGACGACCGCACTCACCGACTGAGTGACGACCGAGGACGCCGCCCGGCGCGTTCACCCTGAAAACCCGCGAAAACGGGACGATCGCGATCGATACACCCACTGTCATTCTCGGTGGGGTCCGTCGATCACCGATCTAGACAACGCATTTATTATTTATGAATGAAACATACGCCAGTATGGCGTTACTCACAGACAAGACGGCAGTCGTCACGGGCGGCGCGAGCGGACTCGGCCGAGCGGTCGCCGAACTGTTCGCCGACCACGGCGCGGCGGTCGTCGTCGCCGACCTCCGGTCCGAGCCTCGTGAGGGCGGAGCGCCGATCCACGAACGAATCGCCGACCAAGGCGGCGACGCCGCCTTCGTCGAGTGCGACGTGACGCGCTACGAGGACTGCGTCGACGCGGTCGCGGCGGCCGAGGAGTTCGGCGGAATCGACGTGATGGTCAACAACGCGGGCATCGTCGGGCCGCAGACGCCGCTCGTCGACCTCGACTTCGACGAGTATCAGACCCTGATGGAGGTCAACCTTCGCGGCGTCTTCCACGGTTCGAAAGCCGCGGCCATCGCCATGCTCGAGCAGGGGAACGGCGGCAGCATCATCAATATGTCGAGCGTCGCCGGGATGCAGGGGTACGGGGGTATCACGCCGTACTCGGCGGCGAAGGGCGGCGTCAGGCTATTCAGCTACGCCCTCGCGAGCGAACTCGGCCCCGACGACATCAGGGTCAACGCGGTCCACCCGGGTGTGATCGAAACGGCGATGACGACAGAGGATTCCCCGACGGTCGGCACCGAAGAGGGCGAAAAGCTCAAGCAGACGATTCCGCTCCGTCGCTTCGGGCAGCCCGAAGACGTCGCGGGCGTCTGCGGCTTCCTCGCGAGCGACCTCGCGTCGTACGTCACCGCGGAGTCCATCGTCGTCGACGGCGGGAACTTGAACAGCGCGTGAGAACGCCCCTCGCCCCTTGAAACGGGCACTCATCGAGGGATGGACCGTCTGGGACACGCTCGGGCAACTCCAACAGCTCGGCGACCTTCCGCAGTCGTTCACGTTGGCCTCGTTCTTGGAGACCGGGGCGAAGCTGGCGAAACAGGACGTGCTCAAGATCGCGAAAGGCGAGTGATCGGCCCTTTGTTTTTAAGAGGTGTCGTAGCAGGATCGCCGCTGAAAGGGATCACGTATTCGGCCAGCGTCGGTGGGTGGAGAGCGGTGACTACCGGTTGGTTGTCAGTTCGGACTAGACGCTACAGCGACGTCTCTCAGGATGTAGAACGACGAAATTGGGTGGCTGGGGAGTCCCAGCCCACCAATCATTCGGGCGACCCCGAATTCAATTGAGGTGGGCCAACACGGATTTGAACCGTGGACCTCCCGGTTATCAGCCGAGCGCTCAACCTGACTGAGCTATTGGCCCAGGTGAGCGCATTCAAGCGTTGCGCGGGTAGGATTTTAAGGGTTTCCTTTCGCCATTCGCCCGCCGTCTCGCGGTTTCGACGCCCGTCGGGGCACCGTCTCGCGGTCAGTCGGTTCGCTTCGATTCCTCGTCTTCGACCGTGTAATCCACGTCGACCACGTCGTCGTCGTGGTCCGCGCCATCGAAGCGGTCATCGCCGGTCGTGGCGTCATCGTCATCGCCGTTCCCGCCAACGCCGCCGGCACCACCGGCGCCGGGGAAGCCGTCTGAACCGTTGCCGTCGAATCCGCCCGGGCCGAAGCCGCCGCCGCCCATCGTGAAGCCGGCCCCGGTCCCGTCACCGTCTCCGGGGAACCCGCCGATGTACACGTTGCCCGACGCGAATCCGCCGGTCTCGCTGTCGAGGTACGGCATCACGATGTACTTCTTGACGGCCATCCGAATCGGGACCCGCGACAGCGGGAGCGCGAGCAGGAATCCGACCGCGTCCGTGACGAGCCCCGGCGTGAGCAGGAACGCGCCGGCGGCGATCAGCAGGCCGCCGTCGAGGAGTTCGTCGGTCGGCGGTTCGCCGCGGGCGAGCTTTCGCTGGACGCGTGCGAGCGTCGCCCGGCCCTCGGCGCGCAGGAGCAGCATGCCGAGCACGGCGGTCAACACGACCAGCGCGACCGTGACCGCCCATCCCAGTCGCGTCGCGACTACGATCAGGAACAGCGCGTCCACGAGGGGGACGACGAGTAACAGCGCGAGCAGCGTACGCGGGCGCATATCACGGGGATTCCCACCGGGGACTCATAGCCCTTTTCGTCCTTCCGGAACCGACGCCCCGGTTCGGAGGAACGGTGCCCCGAAAGCTTGGCCCCACTGGAAGCGACGCGCTCTCCGACTCGCTCCCGTCGACTGCAAACGATCGAACCGCGACCGCCACGGCTTTGAGCAGCGGGTCCGACCGCAGCGTATGGATCTCGTCGGCGCGCTCGGACGCGACCCCCCCGAGAGCGAATCACTGCCCCGGTGGGTCGCGCCGCTCCCGAAGGCGCTGGAAGACATCGCCTTCCGGTTCGTGTGGGTTATCGTTCTCATCAACCTCGTCGGCACCGCGTTCGGCTTCTGGTACTACCGATATCAGTTCCAGACGGTGCCCGTCGAGATGTGGGCGTTCGTCCCAGACAGCCCGGGCGCGACGCTGCTCATCGCGCTCGCGCTTGCGGCGTGGGCTGTCGGGCGGTCGAGCGACACCCTCGCGACGCTCGCCTTCTTCGGGAACATCAAGCTCGGGCTCTGGACTCCGTACGTGCTCGTCGTGTTCGCGCCCCGGTTCATCGAGAGCTCGGGCCCGCCGCTGTACGCGTTCCTCCTCGTGAGCCACCTCGCCATGGTCGTCCAGGCGTTCGTCCTCTACCGGATCACGACCTTCCCGCCGAAGGCGGTGGCGGTCGCGACCACGTGGTACACGGTCGATCTTATGATGGACTACTTCACGCCCGTGATCGGCGGCGTGACGCACACCTCGTTGCCGTACGCCGACGCGAGCCCGTGGTTCACGACGACCGTGTTACAGGTCGCGGCCGCCGGCGCGGTCGCGCTCACCGTAGTCCCGCTGTTCTGGACGCTCGGGACGCACGTCGAGACGCTCCGCGCTCGGCACGGGCGCGACGAAGGCGGGTCCTGACCGGGAGTCCCTCGCGGTCTCGCCGCCCCGCCGGCCAGACACGCGGCACGAACGCGACGCGCTTGAAGCGCTATCGGGACGCGGGCGCAGCGAACCCACACCCCGATTGCACCGCTATCGCGTCCCTCATTTAAGTTCGCCCGGCACGTTATCCGTTCCATGTCCGTCTACGACCGGATCGCGGCGCTGTCCGTGACGATCGAGTCGGTGAGCCGACGTCGGTACACCGGCGCGACCACCAGCGGGTTCGAGCGCACGACCACCGAGTTCCGGCTGGCCGGCGACGGCGTCGTCGGCCGCGGCGAGGACGTGACGTACGAGACCGCCGACCACGACGCGCTCGTCGGAACCGACCCCGTCGACATCGAAGGGGAGTGGACCATCGACGAGCTGTCGACGCACCTCGACGACGTGGACCTGTTCGCGCACGAGCCACCCACGCAGGAGTACTTTCGAAACTACCGTCGCTGGGCGGTCGAGAGCGCTGCACTCGATCTGGCACTCAGACAGCGAGACGAGTCGTTCGGCGAGTATCTCGGCATCGAAGCGTCGCCCGTTCGGTTCGTCGTCTCCACGCGCCTGGGCGACCCCCCGACGACCGACCGCGTCGAGGAACTGCTCGAACTCGACGACGAGTTGGAGTTCAAACTGGACCCCACCCCGGATTGGCCCCAGGAGGCGTTCGTGACGCTCAGAGAGACCGGCGCCGTCCGGATCCTCGACCTGAAGGGCTGGTACGAGGGCACCGACGTCGACGTCGAGGCGGATCCCGAACTGTATCGCGACGTGTTCGCGGCGTTCCCGGATGCGATCGTCGAGGACGCCGCGTTCACGCCGCAGACGAATCCCTTGGTAGAGCCGCAGGCCGATCGACTCTCCTTCGATTACCCGATCGACGGCGTCGAGAGCCTGGAGTCGCTCCCGGTCGTCCCCGGCTACTGCAACGTCAAACCCTCTCGGTTCGGCACGCTCGAATCGCTGTTCGAGACGATCGCCTACTGCCAAGACGAGGGCATCGACCTGTACGGTGGCGGCCAGTTCGAACTCGCCAGCGGGCGGAACGCGATCCAGACGCTCGCCGCCCTCTTCTACCCCGACGCGCCGAATGACGTGGCCCCCCGCCCGTTCAAC
The DNA here is from genome assembly GCF_051194135.1 of Halorubrum wangae. Classification (NCBI taxonomy): domain Archaea; kingdom Methanobacteriati; phylum Methanobacteriota; class Halobacteria; order Halobacteriales; family Haloferacaceae; genus Halorubrum; species Halorubrum wangae. The sequence continues at coordinate 24,867 of NZ_JBLZNH010000006.1, forward strand.
GACCCCGAAGCGTCGCCGCCGTACCCGAAGAGCCCGATCCGGCCCGCTCGCAACACCGTCGGCTTCGAGTTCTGAGACGGCGCGGGACTGTCTGCTGTCGGTCTCTGGGGCTCCGGTCGGTCAAACGCCCGTTTGACCCTTGGACAGGAATATGGCGCTGGTCGTCGATACTGTCGCTACCAATGCTTCGCTCACTTCGCTTCGGCCACGTCCTCGTCGTCCTCGGCGTAGGGATCGCACTGTTATCCGTCTGGACCGGCGGTGCGACCGATCGGGGCTGTCCGATCGACGGTGTCGCGTACGACCTCGTCGGGATCCACCTTGCAGGGGCTTCGGTCACCGAGATCGACCTCGCCGCGGGGACGCTCGAGTGGTACGACGGCTGCAACTGGCACACGAACTCGCTCGTTCCGGTCGCGGTCGGCGGTGTCGTCTCGACGGCAGGGGTTTTAGCGCTCTGGCTCAACGGCGCTGCTGTGCCCGAGACGAAGGAGTGAGTCGACCGCGGGGACGAGACGTTATTTAAAACCCAGTTACGAGACGAACTTCAGCAGGTCGTCGCGGTTGTGTTCGTGGAAGCGCGTCCGGAGGCACTCTTCCAGCGCCTCAATATCGCCGCGCTTCGCACACATCGGCGCGATACGGTCCGACCACTGCTGCCACGGCGGGTAGAGTCCGAGGCGGTCGCAGATCTCGTCGAGTCGCTCGTCGAGGTCGTCGATTTTGTCGGTCTTGTTGACGGCGACGATGGGCTCGACCCCGACGTCTTCAAGGAAGCCGTACATCTCCACGTCGTGGGGAATGTTCCCGCGCTCGGCGTGGCGGTCGATGATATCGACCGCGGCCTTCCCGTCCATCACGACGACGCCGGCGAGGATCGAGTCGGCGTTCTCCTCTAGATAGTGGACGATGTTCGTCTTAATCGCCTCGCGGTGCTCCTCTTCGACGCCGGACATGAACCCGAACCCGGGCAGGTCCGTGAACATGAACCCCTCGCTGGCCCAGTCGAAGTGGTTCGGCTGGCGGGTGACCCCCGGCTTGCCGCCGGTCGAGAAGTCGTGTCCCGTCAGCTCGCGCATCAGCGTGGACTTGCCGACATTCGATCGTCCCACGAGGACGACCTCGGCGTCGCGGTCGGGCCGGTCTTCGAACATACCCGTACGTGGGCGGCTGAGCGGTTTAAAAGGCGCGTCGTCGCTCGGGGCGAAAAGCGGTTATGACGCCACTAGGAGGCGTTGTTTCCCGAAATGTGAGATTAAACTTATAAAAAGCACGATATTTTTATATACTCTGGTTCAGTGTGGGTCACCGTATTATGGCAATAGTACTGAGGGCTCGTGACCGTCGTACCGGCCCGACGAAGCCGACGAAAACCCGCGTCGACGCCCTATCTGGGCCTCGACGAGGGCCGCGACCGTCCGTCGGGGACCGCGCGTCCCCGTCGTCCGTCGCAGATCACACGAGGGTAGGCGCATGACGGGGGCCGAGACGTTCGGCGCCATCTCCCTGGTTCCGCCGCTTCTGGCGATCGTGCTCGCGATGGTGACGCGGAAGCCGGTCCTCTCGCTGTTCCTGGGAATCTGGTCCGGCGGCATGATCCTCACGTCGAGCCACGGCGTGGTGCAGACGCTGGACTGGCTCGTCAACTCGATCGGGGCGAGCACGTTCAACGCGAAGATCATGCTGATCGTGTTGTTCCTCGGCGCCGGCGTCGCGCTCATCTGGCGGCTCGGCGGGGCGAACGCCCTCGCGAACGCGGTGACCTCAAGGCTCAATACCCAACGAAAGGTCGGCGCGGCGACGTGGATCTTCGGCATGATTTGGTTCTTCGACGACTACTCGAACACGGCGATCGTCGGTACCACGATGCGGGAGATCTCTGACGAAGTGAATATCTCTCGGGAGAAACTCGCGTACATGATCGACTCGACGGCCGCGCCCGTCGCGACGTTCGGCATCTCGAGTTGGGTCGCGTATCAACTGAGCATGATCCAAGAGGGGTACGAAGCCGCGGGCGTCTCCGTCGAGGCGGGAGAGGTCCCCAGCGCGTTCGCGCTGTTCTTACAGAGTATCCCGTTCAATATGTACTGCCTCTTCGCGGTCGTGATGGTCGGGATCATCGTGTTCTCCCGCCGTGACTTCGGCGAGATGCTCGACGCCGAGCACCGTTCTGCCACGGAGGGGAAGGTCCTCCGTGACGGTGCCATTCCGATGCAGAGCGCCGAAGACAGCCTCGGAGAGGTACTCACCGACTCGCCGCAGCTCCGGTACTTCCTGGCCCCGACCCTCGCTCTGATGGTGACTGTGGTCGGCGGCGGTTTCTACACCGGACTCAACGCGTCGGAACCCGGCGCGGGACCGTTCGAGATCGCCGGCAATGCCGCGTTCGTCGACGCGCTCCTGTGGGGGACCTTCATGATGGTCGCCGTCGCGCTCACCTTGGGCGTCGCGAGCGGTATCGCCAACCTCGACGAGGCGATGGAGACCGTGATCGACGGCTTCAGCATGATGCTGACCGCGCTCACGATCCTCGTGATGGCGTGGACGATCGGCACCGTCACCACCGCACTCGGCACGGGGATCTTCGTGACCAACATCGCGGAGAACTTCGTCACGCCCACGCTGCTCCCGGTCGTCGTGCTGCTGGCGTCCGCGTTCATCGCGTTCTCGACGGGCACGTCCTGGGGGACGATGGCGATCATGACGCCGATCGCGGTCCCGCTGGCGTGGAGCGTCGGCGGCGGCACGCCGGCGCTGCTCCCGGTCGCGATCGGGACCGTGTTCAGCGGCGCCATCTTCGGGGACCACTGCTCGCCCATCTCCGACACGACGATCCTCTCGTCGACGTTCACGGGGTCCGACCACATCGATCACGTCCGCACTCAGATGACGTACGCCGTCACGGTGCTGATCGTTGCCGCGCTGCTGCTGACGGTGTGGGGCGCCACCCGGATCACGCCGCTGGTGCTGCTCCCGATCGGCGTGGTGACCCTCGTCGGTCTGGTGTACGTGCTCTCCGAGTTCGACGCGAACCGGAAGGGCGTGGAGGCGACCCGCAGGGTTCGCATCAGTAGCCGGTCGACCACCGACGACGACTGAGCGGAGCGTCGTTCCGAGCGCACGGTCGTCCTGAACGTGCGGGCGAAAGGACTCGTGCCCGCACGCCGGCGATCGGCCTACTTTTTTCACAGTTAGAACGCGTCGGGAGGGCAGACCGAGTCGAAACCGGCCCGCAGCGACGGCCGAGTGGGAGTCGTCGCGTTTCGATAGCCTCAGACGGTCACGCTCGCGTCGTCGCCGGTGCCCGCGCCGCCGGCCGGGCTCTCGACGCGGTCGTTCACGGTCGCGAACGCCGTACCGAACATCCGGAAGACGGCGACCTGCCCGTAGAACTGAACGAACGGGACGAGCAGCAGTCCGACGACGGTGACGGCCAGCACTGCCGTGGCGATCCAGATGACGATGGCCACGACGATGGGCATGAGCACCGCGACGAGGTACTCGGTGCTGAACAGCGCCGGCTTCAGCAGGTCCGGGTCGAACGCAGCGCCCAGTTCCCCGCGGGCCGCGTACGCCGACAGGGCGGCCGGCACGGCGTAGTAGACGAGGAACAGCACCGGGATGAACGCCAGCGTCAGCAGCACGCCGACCACGCCGATAAGCGCGCCGGCGTCCCCGCCGATCGCGCCGCCCGTCCCGCCGACGACGGCGATGACGACGCCGTACACGACCATCGGGATCACCGTGTACGCAAAGGCAATGATGGTCCCGATCACGCCTTTCATCAGCAGGTCGCCCCAGTCGGTGAACTCCGGCGGCACCTCGTCGCCGCCGATCGTCTGCTCGAGGACGCGCACGAGGTAGCCGACGATGAGGAACGCCGGGACGATGAGTATCGAGAGGAACCCCAACACGCCGCCGATGACAATTCGACCGATCCAGTCGCCGCGTATCGGATACGAGAATCCGTCTTCCAACATACGCCAAATCAACACCGATCTGATATATAAACGCGGCGGTAGTTCACGCCCGAGCGGGGGCTGTGGCGGGAGAGATCCCCGGTCGCTCGCCGCTCCGATCCGCGTTCGGGGCTTACTTGTCGTCCCCGACCCACCCGTCGACATGGATAAGCAGGCCGTCCGCGACGCCGTGTGGGACGCGTTCGAGACAGGCGATCAGGCTCGGTTCCCGTTTCCGCCCCACGGTCGGATCCCGAACTTTGCGGGCGCGGACGCGGCGTGCGAACGCTTGACCGAGACCGCCGAGTGGGCCGCGGCCGAGACGCTCAAATGCAATCCCGACGCGCCGCAGCTACCGGTCAGGCGCGCCGCGCTCCGCGCGGGCAAGACCGTCTACGTCGCACAGCCACGACTACGTGACCTGGACCCGTTCCTCCGACTCGACCCGGACGTGATCGCTGCCGACGCCGAGGCCACCGTCGACGACGCCACCACGGTCTCCGGCATCTCGACGCACGGCACGCCCGTCCCGCCCGAGTCGGTCCCCCACGTCGACCTCGTGGTGGCCGGCTCCGTCGCCGTCGCGACCGACGGCGCGCGAATCGGGAAAGGCGAGGGGTACAGCGACCTGGAGTGGGGAATGCTCCGCGAACTCGACGCGGTCGACGACGCGACGACGGTCGCGACCACGGTCCACGAGCTATCCGTGATCGACGGGCCCGAGTCGGCAGTCGCAGCCGAGGGGGGCGGCTCGGCGTCTTCGCTGCCGGTTCCTGACGCGCACGACGTCCCTCTCGACCTGATCGTCACGCCGGAACGGACGATTCGGACCGAGACGCCGTTCGAGCGCCCCGCCGGAATCGACTGGGACGCCCTCGACGACGAGCGACTGGATGAGATTCCGGTGTTGGCAGCGAGGGCGCCGGGGAGAAAATAAGGGGGTCAGACTGCCGAGGGCCGACGACCGATCAGTCCGCCTTCGGCGACGGCGCGGACCGCTCCGTGCGGTGGTCGGCGACGTGGCCGCACTCGGGACAGACGATGGTACGCTCCTCGCCGTCGCTGACGACGAGCCATCCCTTCGAGACGGGGTTCTGGAAGCTGCACTCCGCACAGAAGAGGACCGACTTCCGCGAGGACGACCGGAGATCGCTGGCGACTGCGTTCATATCATCGTTAGCATCCCGACGTATATGGGTCTTGTTCGACCTGATCGTTCGGGTAAAACAACCGTTTGGCGCTCTTGCGCTCGTATTCGATCTCTATGGAAATTCTCTGGAAATTCCTACCGCGCCAGCGGCATGTTATAGCTCGTCTCCGCCTCCATTACGTGCTCCCACGTCGCCTCGCACTCGCAGGAGACCTGCTCGAAGACGCTCGGGTCCTGTCGCTTGTCGAAGTCCTTGATGGCGGTCTGAACGCGGTCGTCGCACTCGCCGCAGTTGTGCGCACCCCGGTCGGAGCCGTGCCCGACGGGATCCGAGACGACGATTGCGTCGACGTCTGCCGTCGCTTCGAGGACGTGGGCGACCGACCAGAGCCACGGCGGCCGGTAGCCACCCCGGAAGAATAGCTCGTCGACCATCGTGTACCGCTGGACGTTCGTCGGGTTCATCGAGACGGTGTGACAGCCGTCGACGTCGGCGCAGCGCCGGATCGAGTCGATCATGTCCGCCGCGGCCTCCGGCTCCGCGAGGAAGGGGGGCTTCATCAGGAGGTACGCCTTTATCCCCACGTCCGCGTCGAACTCGCCGTCGGCGTCGGCGGCCTCGGCGCAGGCGTCCTCGAAGTCGGTGAAGTCGAAGTACTTGTTCACGCAGTCGTGACGGACCCGGTCGGTGGCCGTCTCCAGCCCGACGGCGACGTCGGTCGCGATGCCGTGGTCGGCGAAGTCGCCAATCTTCTCTCGACTGACGAAGTCGGGCAGCGACTCGACCACGATCCGGCTCCGGTCCGCGAACGTCTCGGCGATGGCTCGGCGCGTCTCCGCGGGCACCTCGCGCTCGTCGAGGAAGGACCCGGAGGTGTAGATTTTGATCAGTTCGGCGGGGGCGTCCGCGTTCTCCGCCTCGTGGTCGAGACACACCTCGATCTGGTTCATCAGGGCCTCGTGGCTCACGCTGCCGCCCTCCACGGACTCGGCGACGTAGCCGCACATCGTGCAACCGCCGGCGCGGGCCCACCGACAGCCGCCGGTATTCAGGATAATCGTGAGAGAGTTCACGACGCCGTCGGGCGTGTTGTCCTCGTCAATCCACACGCGGGTCGGCTGCGTCGGGTCGTACGTCTCCGAGCGCTCGGCGCGGATGTCGCGCATCACGGCGTTGTGCGCGTCCATCCCGCGCCCCTGCTCGTACGCGTCGGGGCTCGGCTTGCTCATTACCGGAGGGAACGGCCGAGCGCGTAAAGCCGTGTCGTCATCGCAGACGCGCCCGCGCCGACGACCGCACCAGCAGCGTTGACGGCGACGTCGCCCCACGAGAAGGACCGCCACGGAATCGGCGCCTGCACGAACTCGACGCCGAGACCGAACGCCGTTGCGGTGACCGCCGCCACCGCAACCGTGATAACTTGCCCGCGATCCGATCCCGCCGCGCGGACCAACAGGGCAGCGAGCACCGCGTAGCCGACGAAATGGAATGGAGCTGTGACCCCGACATCGGCCGGAAGCGCGTCACCGAGTTCGCCGCCGCTCCCGCCGCTCGCTACCGAGGAGCCGGTCGGGCCCGGAACGATGGACGCGACGAACGCGACGACCGCGAACGCGACGGCGACGGTCCCGCGCCGTAACGCTCCGGGGCCGCTGTCGATCTCGACGTGGTCGGGGTCGCTTCGCGGCCGACGTTCGGTCTCCGTCACACTCTCGGTTTCGGCTCGCGGGAAGTTAGGGCTCACGACGCGAGTGCGGACCTCCTGACGCGAGCGGGCTCCTAAATTCGATTCGGCTCGGTTGCACGGTTCGCCTCTCGTGACCGTCTCGCACCGGATTTGGTTACGGTGCGCGTATCGTCCCCGCGGCGGCGACGCAACGACAATCTGCCCCCGAATTAATGAATGGCAAATGGGATGTAACCGGTATCGGGTACGCCGAGAGGTGAACATCTAACACGATACAGTCCGTCTATAATGAACGAGCATTACATGACTGAAATGGGTGGCTACAGAGACCGAGTTGCACAGGTCGATCTCGGCGACGGAGCGGTTGAGTACCGCGGGATCGACAACGAAGACGCAGAGAAGTACATCGGCGCGCGCGGGCTTGGCGTCAAATACCTCTTCGACGCCGGCCCGGACGTCGATCCGATGGGGCCGGACAACCGCCTGGCGTTCATGACGGGTCCCCTGACGGGAACTCAGACCGTAATGAGCGGCCGTATCGCGCTGGTAACGAAGTCCCCCCTGACGGGGACGGTCACCGACTCGCACCACGGCGGCTGGTCCGGTGCGCGGCTCAAGTGGGCCGGTCTCGACGGCATCCTCCTCGACGGAAAGAGCGAGGACCCCGTCTACCTGTTCGTCGAGGACGGCGACGTCGAAGTCCGTGACGCCTCCCACCTCTGGGGCCAGGGCGTCCACGACACCATCGACGCCCTCGGCGAGGAGGTCGAGGGGTCCGTCGGCAAGAACCTCTCCGTGATGGCGATCGGCCAGGGCGGCGAGAACGGCGTCCGGTACGCCTGCGTCATCAACGAGGACGACCGCGCGTCCGGCCGCGGCGGCACGGGCGCCGTGATGGGCTCGAAGAACGTGAAGGCGGTCGTCGTGAAGAGCGGCACCGACATGCCGAAGCCCGCCGACCCGGAGACGTTCCAGGAGGGCTACCAGCAGGCGATGGAGGTCATCCGCGAGTCCGACGTCACCGCGCCCAACGAGGGCGGGCTCTCGATGTACGGCACCAACGTCCTGATGAACGCGACGGAGGAGATGGACGGCCTCCCGACGAAGAACGCACAGCACACCTCGACGGAGGCGTACAGCGAGGCCGACGGCGTCGACCTCGACGTGCAGGCCGAGCGCGTCTCCGGCGAGAACGTCCGCGAGAACATCCTCGTCGACGAGCCGACGTGTCACTCCTGTCCGGTCGCGTGTAAGAAGGAGGTCGACGTCGACGTCGTTCACAAGGGCGAGGACCTGAACGTCCGCATGGAGTCGTACGAGTACGAGTCCGCCTGGGCGCTCGGGCCGAACTCCGGCCACGACGACCGCGACGAGATCGCGGTCATGCTGGACCGGTGTAACGACCTCGGCATCGACACGATCGAGGCCGGCAACATGATGGCGATGGCGATGGAGATGAGCGAGGAGGGCAAACTCGACGACGTCGGCACCCTCGACTGGGGCGACTCCGAGACGATGATCGATCTCCTCGACGAGATCGGCCACCGCTCCTCCGACCTCGGCGACCTCCTCGCGGAGGGCCCCGAGCGCGTCGCCGACTCGAAAGACGCACACGGCAACAAGCTCTCCGTGAAGGGCCAGACGATGGCCGCCTACGACCCGCGCTGCATGAAGGGCATGGGGATCGCGTACGCGACCTCCAACCGCGGCGCCTGCCACCTGCGCGGCTACACGCCGGCCGCCGAGATCCTCGGGATCCCGGAGAAGGTCGACCCGTACGAGTGGGAGGGCAAGGGCGAGCTCACCGCCACCTTCCAGGACCTGCACGCGGTGTCGGACTCGTTCGACATCTGCAAGTTCAGCGCGTTCGCGGAGGGGATCGAGGAGTACGTGCTCCAGTACAACGGCGTGACCGGTCGCGACCTCTCCGAGGACGAGCTGTTCGAGGCCGGCGAGCGGATCTACAACCTCGAACGCTACTACAACAACCTCGTCGGCTTCGACGGCGCGGACGACACGCTGCCGAACCGCTTCGTCGAGGGGCATCCGGACGCCATCCCCGGCACGGGTGCGAGCGAGGACGAACTGGTCGAGCTCGACCAGATGAAAGCCGAGTACTACGAGACGCGCGAGTGGATCGACGGCGTCGTCCCCGACGAGAAGCTCGCCGACCTCGGCATCGACATCGGTCCCGGAACCGGCGTCTCCGCGGGCGACTCCGCGGCTCCGGCCGACGACTGAACGGTCGCGTCGCGACCGCAGACTCGCGTCCGTTTTTTACCGTCTCGCGCCGATAGCGGTACGCATGGCGTACGACCCGCTTTCCCCATCTGAGGCCCTCCGCACGCGGACCGGAACCGCCCTCGCCGGAACCGCGCTCCTGATCCTCCTCTACTCGGTACTGATACTCGCGCAGGTCCTGCTCGGGACCGTCCTCGCGGTCGGACTCACCGTCGGGCTGTACCTCGCCTACCGGACGTTCGCCGCTCTCGACGCGTTCGCCGACGCGGCGCAGCGGATCGCCGCGGTGCGCGAGCGCGAGGTCGAGCAGGGGTCTCGGTTCGGCTCCGCGACCGGGCGCGAGGAGTCGTCCGCGGCGGATCGGTCCGCCGACCGCTCGGACCGAGTCAGCGAGCGCGAGCGGTAGCCGTCTCGCAGACCGGGAACACGGCGCGATATTTAAGCAATGAGCCGTCGTCTCGCCGCGTGATGAACGCACGCCCCCTCGCCGCGATCGGCGTCGCACTGACGACGTTCCTCGTCGTCGCCGCGGTCTTCACCGAGGCGCTCGCGGCCCGGATCGCCTTCTCCGCGCTCGTCGGGCTCCCCGCGGGGATCGCGGCCGGGGCCGTCGCGGGTGCGGCGGTCTGGACGCGCCTCTGGCGCTCGCCGCGAGTCCGGCCGGCGCTCCTCGCGGTCGCCGCGTTCGGCTACGCGCTCCTCGCGGCCGCCGCGGTTTCGTACGCCGTGCCGCCGGCACGCGGTCTCGTGAGCGTCGCGACCGCGGTCCCGTTCGCCGGCCTCTGCGCGGTCGCGGTCGCGCTCATCGCGCGTCGATACGCGGAACGGATCGAGTGACAGGCCGGAATCGGCCCCCGCCCGCGCTCCTCACGCGAACACGACGAACCGGAACAGCCACAGCGTCGTCATCCCGGCCGCGATCGTCGCGAACACGTTCTCGGTGCGCCACGCGACCGCGCCGGCGACTGCGCCGGCGATCAGCCGCTCGTCGATGAGCGTCGCGGCGACCGTTGGCTGCAGGGTCACCAGATCGGGGAGGACGAGCGCCGCGAGGACCGCCGGGGGAACGTACCGCAGAGGGCGCGTGATCCGATCGGGCACCTCGTCGATCCGACCGAACAGGTGGATGAAGGAGAGCCGGAACCCGTACGTCGCGATCCCGATGAGCACGATGGCAATCCACACGCGAGCGGACCCCGCGACGGGTGGCGCGCTCGTCATTCGCCGACCGCCTCCGTCAGGAGGCCGACGACGATACCGGTGATCGCCCCGACGAGGAGCCCGAGATTCAGGGGAAGCCCGACCGCGACGACGGCGACCGCGCCCGCCGAGACGCCGGCGGCAGTGGTGGGACGGTCCTTCATCGCCGGGACGAGGAGCCCGAGGAACACGAGCGGCACCGCGAAGGTGAGTCCCCACGCCTCGGGGACGCCCGCCCCGACGACGACGCCGACGACCGTGCCGATCTGCCAGACCACCCACAGCGACGCCGCGGCGCCGAGGTAGTAGCGCCACCGACTCCGGTCCGGGTTCTCGTCGTACTCCGCGACCGAGAGCGCGTACGCCTGGTCGGTGAGCAGATACGCGAGACCTGCCCGGAGCCGTCGCCCGTAGTCGGCGAAGTACGGCGCGATGGACGCCGAGTACATCACCATCCGGAGGTTGATCACGACGGCCGTCCCGATCACGACCGCGAGCGGAGCGTTCGATCCGAGCAGATCCAGCGCGGCCAACTGAGAGGCACCGGCGAACACGATCACGGACATGCCGACCGCCTCTGCGAGCCCGAGGCCCGCGTCGACCGCGGCGATACCGGCGACCAGCGCGAACGGGACAATACCGAGCATCAGCGGTGACACGTCGCGCACCCCGGCCCGGAAATCGGCGGCGGTACGGTCGGCGTCAGAAGGGGGTCCGTCCACGGTCACTCTCGGGGGTACACCGGCTCGTCGTACTTGGCGGCGAGGTGGTCCGAGTGGTTCAGCTTCGCGTTCGCTTTGCGGAACGTGCCCAACAGCGAGTGGACCTCGCGCTCCGTCGGGTGCGCGCGTCCGAGCAGTCGGCGCATCAACAGCGCGTTCTTCCCGCGGACGTGCTCTCGCTGGCCGGTCGCCGCGAGGAACTCGTCGAAGTACTCGTGAAAGCGCTCGATGTCGGCCTCCGGCGCGCGTGTGACCTCGGTATCTGGTAACTGCGTCTCGTCGACGGTGAGTTCGCGCAGCTCGTACAACAAGATGTTCGCGGCCTGCCCGAGGTTCAGAACGGGGTAGTCCTCGTCGGCCGGGATCGAGCAGACTTCGTCAAGCCGAGAGAGCTCCTCGTTGTTGAGTCCGCGCCCCTCGCGACCGAACACGATGGCGGTCGGTGCGTCGACGGTTTTCAGTGACTCCCGAAGCTCGGCGGGGGTCTTGAACGGGAAGCGCTCGTGGCTCCGGTCGTCTTCACCGGTGATCGCTGTGGTGCCGACCGTATGGTAGTTCGCCACGATTTCGTCGAAGGTGACCTCATCGGCGTTCGGAAGCACGTCTTCGCGGGCGTGTCCGGCGAAGCCGTACGCCTCGCCGTCCTCCTTCAGCTCCGGGGGATCGACCAGTTTGAGGTCGGTGAGGCCGAAGTTCTTCATCGCCCTCGCGATGGTGCCGACGTTGCCGGGTGTTTCCGGCTCGACGACGACGACGACCGGCTTGCGGCGGGGCGAGCGATCGGGGTCGTCGCCGTCGACGTCCTCGACGTCGTTGACGGGTGCATCCCCGACATCCTCGACGGTGTCGTTCGCGCTCTTGTCCGCTCCGCTCATCGGTTCGACGGGTAGTCCGTCGAGAGGTCGACGTCCTGGAAGTCGTCTTCGTTCAGTTCGTCGCCGTCGTCGCCTCCCTTGCCGGCGAGTTCGAGGATGTCGATGCGGTCGCCCTCGAAGTCCTGCTCGACGCGCTCTTGGATCTCCTGCTGGTCCGGCAGTTCGGGAAGACTCTCGGGGTCCTCCTCGACGTGCTCGACGGAGCCGTACCCGTCCGGGGCCTCGTTACCGGCCGCGACCCACTCGTGGAACCGGTCGCCAAACTCCAGGCTGCCGGCGTATTCGCCCCCGCCCGCCTCGCGGTACCAGTAGATCAGGTCGGGCTCGTGTTCGGGACAGAGGAGCACCTCACCGTTCGGCTCCCCGTAGACGATCTCGGCCTGGTTACACCGGTGGACCTCGGCCTCTCCGTGTTCCAGATAGCAGACGTCGCACGGCTCCTCGACGAGCCCGACGAGCCTGAAGAGCCGCTCTCGCGGGTCTTCGGGGATCTCGTCGAGCGGTTTGAGCTCGCCGTCCTCGGTAATGATCTCCTCCTCGTCGAACCGCCATCCACGGAGGCCGACGCTCACTTTCGCCATGGAGGACGGTAGAGGTGGGTCGGATAAAAGCGCGTCCTTCGCGGAACGAACGGTCCGTTTCCGGCGAATCGAGTCGTCGCCGCCGTCGCCGCGACGCATATACGCGAGCGATGCGTACACGAACGCAATGCAACGGCGGCGCCTTCTCGCGACGATATCGGCGGCTTCGCTCGGCGGCCTCGCCGGCTGTGCGAGCGGCGGCTTCGATGGCGGCACCGATTCCGGCGCCGGGGTGGGATCGGAGTCGGGATCCGACGGACAGACGACCGGTGAATCCGAACCCGTACCCGACTCGGAGTGGCCGTCGGGCTCGTACGCCGACTACGAGACGACCGTCGTCACGGTCCGAACCGCGGACGGCGACTCCCTCGGGACGGTGAACGCGGCGATCGCCGAAACTCCCGACCAGCGGTTTCTCGGACTCAGCGACGCCGAGACGCTCCCGGAGGGGGCCGGAATGCTGTTCGTGTTTCCGGCGCCGCGGGAGACCTTGACGTTCGTGATGCGCGAGATGGATTTCGGGATCGACATCGTCTACGCCGACGGCGAGGGAACGATCGTCGAGATACACAACGCCCCGGCGCCGGGCCCAAACGAGGACGGTGGCGACCAGCGATATCCGGGTTCCGGCCAGTACGTGTTAGAAGTGCCGTATGAGTGGACCGATCGAAATGACGTCACAGTCGGCGACGTGCTGACGTTCGAGCGCTGACGCCGGTTAGCGTGGTCGCTCGCTCATCGCCGGATCAAGCGCGTTCAGTTCCGACGTTCGAGCGACGTTCACCGCGAGTACGACACTCATCACGGCGAACAGCGCCACGAGCGAGAGGACGAAGACGGTCACGCCGACCGTCATGATAAGTTGGCTCCCGAGCAGTTCGCCGCCGATCGTCGTGAGCAGGGCGACTATCGCGAGTCCGAGCAGTCGATCTTCAGATTTCGTGTCCATACGCGTGTTTGGTGCTGGAGGGCAATAACGCGTGCCCGACGGCTGCGGTCATGTCTCACACTGACACGTGTCCCCGTTCGCTTGCGTCCCGTTGACGTCCCTCACTCCCCCCGTTTATGTCGCTCGCGCCCGTGGTGTTGCTATGCGAAACGTGGACGCCGCGGGACTCGGAATCGGCGACGATCACCCGCCTCGGATCATGGGCGTGCTCAACGTCTCCGAGGAGTCGCCGTACGACCCGAGCGTGTACGACGACCCGGGCGAGGCGGCCGAGTACGTCGACACGGAGCTAATCGACGAAGGCGCCGACATCGTCGACGTGGGGCTGGAGTCCGCCAACAAGGACCTCGACGTGCTCTCGACCGAACAGGAGTTGGACCGGCTCGACACGGCGGTGGAGACCCTGCAATCGACCTCGGGCGACGCTGTGTGGTCGATCGAGACGCGCTACCACGAGGTCGCGGACGAGGCGCTCTCCCGCGGATTCGACATGGTCAACGACATCTGCGGGTTCGCCGACCCGGAGATGCCCCGAGTCTGCCGCGAGCACGACGCCGCCGTTTCGAAGATGGCGTCGCCGCCGGATCTGGAGCGACCGGGTGCCATCGAGGATGTCGACGATATCTACGAGGCGCTGTCGATGAACGGGTTCACCGACAAAACGATCCTCGACCCCGCCTTCGGCGGATGGTCCGAGGCCAAGACCCACGCGGACGACCGCGAGACCCTCCATCGCCTGCGTGAGTTCCGGGGCTACGGACGGCCGCTGCTCGTCTCGATCAACCGAAAGAGCTTCTTAAAAACGATCGCGGGTCGAACCACGGAGGAGGCGCTCCCCGTCTCGCTGGCGGCCACGTCGATGGCGGTCGAGCGAGGGGCACACGTGATCCGCACCCACGACGTCGCGGAGACCCGCGACGCCGCCCTCGTCGGTGCCGAGTTCGCGCGCGACCGAGTCCACTCGGACCGTGACGCGGGCGACATCGCTGTCGAGGAGTTGGACGTGACGACCGCACGGGAGGCAGAGCGGCACCTCGACAGGCTCGACGCCGGCCGCGACGTCGCCGAGGACGCCGCCGCGTACACCTACGAACTCTCCGGACTTTCGGATCGGGAGGTGGGCGCGCTTCGGGCCACGACCGCGGAAGTCGACGGGGTCGCGTTCGCCCTTGCGGGGGCGGCCGCAGAGGCCGCGTCCCCCCCGTCAGCGACCGACGGCGGGGCACCGGACAGCGACGAGGCCGGCGCTGTCGGACTGTTGGTGTGTACGCCGGGTGGGCGCTCACGCCTCAGAAACGCTGTATCAGGGGCTTCAGGGCCGCTCACTGCCGTGATCGATAGGATCGAAGACAGGTCGAAGTAAGAGAAAGTTTATGCCGTCGTATAGACAACCATTCGACCGGACGCCGGAGGGGCACGCGGGTAGGGGTACTCAGTGCTACTCCGGCCCATACCATATTTATCCTCGCCAGCGGCGGCGCCGTCACGGGGTCGCTGACGCCCATCGGCCGGACCCACCGGCTCGGCACGAAGCGATGAACGGGGGGGCCACAGCGTGAACTTCGAGACGTTCGAGCCGATGTACGAGGCGATCCTGGCGGATTTCGGCTTCGAGCGGGCCGCGGACGAGCGTGCCCGCGACATCGCCGCCGCCCTATCGACGCCGTTCCCGCTCGACCGGCTCGGCGATTGGCGCGACGCGACTGTGGCCGTCGCCGGGGCCGCGCCCCGCCTGGTGGACGACGTTCACCTCGCTCGCGACGCCGACGTCGTCGTCGCCGCCTCCACCGCTGTCGACGTCCTCCGTGACCGCGGCGTCGCGGTGGACTGTATGGTGACTGACCTCGATAAGAACCCGGAGACGGCGGCGGCGCTGACTCGCGACGACGTCCCGGTCGCGGCCCACGCGCACGGCGACAACATCTCGGCGGTCCGCAAGTGGCTCCCCAGGTTCGCCGACGAATGGACGCTGACGACGACGCAGGCGGCGCCGACGGGGCCGGTCGTCAACACGGGCGGGTTTACCGACGGCGACCGCGCGGCCTTCCTCGCCGACCACGTCAGCGCCGACCGACTCGTCTTCCCGGGATGGGCGTTCGACGACCCGGACGTAGACCCGATGAAGGCCCGCAAACTCGACTGGGCCGCCCGGCTGTTGCGATGGCTCGAACGACGTCGCAACGAGCGCTTCGACGTGCTCGACGGTCGACGGGAGGCAGCGGACGCGACGCTGGACTCGGTTCTGTCCGGGAGCGACCGCTAAGGCGACGACTCGACCCGGTCTTTCGGTAGCAGTTCCTCGCGCTCGCGAGCCTCCAGCCACTCCACCAACTGTACGAGTTGGTCGGTCGCCGCCTCGAACAGCCGCTCCGCCTTCTCCGGGGTCACGTCGGTCGGGTCGCCAAAGGCGCCGTTTGCGGAGTTATCGATGGAGTCGAAGAACGCCCGAGCGCCGTGAACCATCGCTTCCGATTCCTCGAGGTGAACCAGCCCGCCGTCGCGGGCGTTCTCCAACTGGTCCTCTCGGACGAGTTCGGGCGCGATGTGCGTGATCATCGCGGTCTCCTTCGGCCCCGCGTGCGGCCCGTTGTGCTCGAACAGATCGTCGACGAGGCCCGGGATCGACTCGTCCCACATCCACTCCAGCGCGTAGGTCGTGCCGTCCTCGTGGAGCCGGCGCGCGACCTCGCGGAGGTGCTGTACGTTACCCCCGTGAGCGTTCACGTACACCACGCGATCGATGCCGTGGTAGGCGAGATTCCGGGTGAACCCCTCGACGTAGTCCCGAAACTCCGGCGGGTCGACCCACATCGTTCCCGGGAACTGCCGGTGATGCGGACTGACTCCCACGTTGATCGTCGGCGTGCGGACGACGTCGGCCTCCTCGGCCGCCGCGCTCGCGAGCCCCTCGGCGATGAGGTGATCGGTCGCCAGCGGGAGGTGCGGTCCGTGCTGTTCGGTCGAGCCGAGCGGGACGAGCGCGACCGACTCGTCCGACAGTTCCGCCCCGAGCTCCGGCCACGTCTGGTCGGCGAGATACATACCCGAGCGTGTGGGCCGCAACGTATGAACCCACTCGTCCCGGCGCGGCTCGCCGTCTCGCCGGTGACGCCGTCATCGCCCCGTCAGGGTCGTTGATCGCAGCGTGGAGCCGTGTCGCCACCCTTTTTGTGTCGTCCCGCCGAATTTGCGATCATGTTCGGAGGAGGCGGTATGAACCCGCGCAAGATGAAACAGATGATGAAACAGATGGGGATCGACGTCGAGGAGATCGACGCCGAGCGGGTCGTCATCGAGACGGCAGACGGCGACCTCGTCTTCGACGACGCTCAGGTGACGAAGATGGACGCTCAGGGCCAGGAAACGTACCAGATCGTCGGCTCGCCGTCGGAGGTCGAGAGCGGCTCCGCGGCCGGTGCGGCCGGCGCGGTCGAAGCGGCGGACGCGGACGAGGACACGGCCGACGACGACGCGATCCCCGACGAGGACGTCGCGCTCGTCGCCGAACGCGCTGGTGTGCCGCAGTCGAAGGCCCGCGAGGCGCTCGAGGACACCAACGGCGACCTCGCGGCCGCGATCGCGGCACTGGAGTGATTGATTCGGCGTGACGGACGCCGCGTACCTGCTGGTTCACGGGGACCGGGAGTACCTGCTGGAGCCGGGCGAGGAGTTCGGAACTGACCTCGGCGTGATCGAGGTCCCGGAAGACGTCGCGGGGGGCGACACCGTCGAGACGCATCTCGGCACCGTCTTCCAAGTCCGTGCGCTCCGCGGACCGGACCTGTTCAACCACCTCGAACGCACCGGCGCCCCGATGATGCCCCGCGACGTGGGGCTGGTGATGGGTCACACCGGTGCGACGGGGGGCGACCGCGTCCTCGACGCCGGCACCGGGACGGGAATTCTCGCCGCTTACCTCGGTCGCGCCGGCGCCGACGTGACCACCTACGAGGTCGACGGCGAGTTCGCCGACGTCGCCCGCGCGAATATGGAGACGGCGGGCGTCGCCGACCGCGTCGAGGTCCGCACGGGCGACCTCACCGAGGAATTGGACGCGCTCGCCGCCGGTGAGCCCTTCGACGTGCTCACGCTCGACACTGGGGACGCACCGGCGGTCGTCGAGCGCGCCGACGAACTGCTCGCCTCGGGCGGGTGTCTCGCCGTCTACTCCCCGTTCGTCGAGGGGACGCGCGAGGCGGTCTACGCCGCCCGCGAGGCCGGTCTGGAGGGGATCGAGACGTTGGAGACGATCCAGCGCGAGATGGACTTCTCCGACCGCGGCTCGCGACCGTCCACGGCCGGCGTCGGGCACACTGGGTATCTCGTGTTCGCGCGAGCGCCCTGAACCGGCGCAACGTTCTTTTCGATTCCGCCGCCACGGAGCGTATGGTATCCCCGACGGGAACCGGCGACGGCGACGCCACCGACGACGGGGCTCCCGTCGGCGACGCCGTCCGCGAGCGCGGCGCCACGCTGACCGATCCCTCGGAGGTCGCTATCGCGCTCGTCGAGTACGGCGACGGTCTCGCGACCGCGGTCGAGTCGGCGCTCGCGGGACGGTCCGGCGTCGTCGCGTACGGCGTCCCGCTCGGGCTCCTCCCGTCGATTCTCGAGGCACGGAAGCGAACCGACGACGGCGCCCCGTGGCGGATCGCCTGCCGTCCTGGCGCCGTCGACGCGCTCGGTCGGGCGCTGGTCCTCGGAACGGACGCCGCCGAGGCGGTCGCTGACGGGTCTATTGTGCTCCGGACGCTCCCCGGCGACGAGGGCCTTCGCGATGTCGCCTCGGTGAGCGGTTCGGCGACCGTTACTGGTTTCGGGTCGCTGGTGTTCGCGACACCGGATCGTGCGGACGCGGTCGCGGGGCCGCGTCAGGAGCCGACGCTGCTCTCGGAGACGGGCGACTCGACGGCTACCGCGGTGTTTCACGCGGCGACGACGCGATTCGAGGCGGCGACGCCCGCCACCGTCTCGATGCCGTCGCGAACCGGCCTCCTGGCCGCGGCGCGCGAGGTGCTCGACGACCGGTTTGCAACCGACCTCGCGGCGGTTCTCGACGGGCTCGACTACGGCGAACTCGGACGATCCGGTGCCGTCGCCGACCGTACCCTGCTCGTCGCGCTGGCGGCCCGCCACGACCAACTGTTCCGGGACCTCAGGCGGTGGATCGACGGCGAGGGTGCGGCGGGAGGAGCGAGCGAGCGCGATGTCGACCGCGTCGCGGTCGCGCCGAGCCAAGAGCTCACCGACGACAGGCGCGCGCTCGTCCGGCGAGAGCTGATCGAGTCGATCAAGGTACCGATGGGACCGGGCCGGCCCAAGCTTCGGCTGCGGGCGGTCGACGAGGCGCTTCTCCGTGCCAGACCGACCGAGGTGCTCAGCGTGCTCCGCGGACGGTTCGCGCTTCCGCTCGACGAGAGCGGCACGCTCCGACGGGGTGCCGACGGCGGGGGACGCCGCCCCGTGTGGGACCGGTAGCGGCGAGCGGCCGGGTGCGGCCTGGACTCGATCAATTGAATCCCCGCCCGCGAGGGGTTCACGTAACAAGAACTAACTCCCGGCGGCGCTCCCAAACGGGTATGCCGAACTTCTCCGACAGAGTCGAACGGATCTCCATCAGCGGGATCCGCGAGGTGTTCGAGGCGGCCGGCGACGACGCGATCAATCTCGGGCTCGGGCAGCCGGATTTCCCGACGCCGCCGCACGCGCGACAGGCGGCAATCGACGCGATCGAAGAGGGAAAAGCTGACGCCTACACCGAGAACAAGGGGACGCGGTCGCTGCGAGAGGCGATCGCAGAGAAACATCAGACTGACCAGGGGATCGACCTCGACTCCGCGAACGTGATCGCCACCGCCGGTGGAAGCGAGGCGCTCCACATCGCGATGGAGGCGCACGTGAGCGAGGGTGACGAGGTCGTGATCCCGGACCCGGGATTCGTCTCGTACGACGCGCTCACGAAGCTCGCCGGCGGTGAGCCCGTCCCCGCCCCCCTGCGCGACGACCTCACCATCGATCCGGCCGCAATCGAGGCCGCGATCACCGACGACACCGCGGCGTTCGTCGTGAACTCCCCCGGTAACCCCACCGGGGCTGTCTCCTCCGAGGCGGACGTGCGGGAGTTCGCGCGAATCGCCGACGAGCACGACGTGCTCTGTATCTCCGACGAGGTGTACGAGTACACCGTCTTCGACGGCGAGCACTACTCGCCGATGGAGTTCGCCGAGACCGACAGCGTCGTCGTCGTCAACTCCGCATCGAAGCTGTTCTCGATGACCGGGTGGCGGCTCGGCTGGGTGTACGGCTCCGACGAGCGCGTGGAGCGCATGCTGCGTGTCCACCAGTACGCGCAGGCCTGCGCGTCGGCGCCGGCCCAGTACGCGGCCGAGGGGGCACTGCGCGGCGACCGGGGAATCGTCGACGAGATGACCGCGTCCTTCGAGCGCCGCCGTGACCTCCTGCTGGAGAGATTCGACGATATTGGCCTCGACTGCCCCACTCCGCAGGGCGCCTTCTACGCCATGCCGCGTGTCCCCGATGGGTTCGTCGACGAGTGTCTCGACCGCGGGGTGATCGTCGTCCCGGGCGAGGCGTTCGGCGAACACGGGCGCGGCCACGCGCGCATCTCGTACGCGACCGACGAGGCCGAACTCCGAGAGGCACTGGACGTGATGGGTGAGGCGTACGAGGCGGTGCAGTAGCGTCGATCCCACTCGAAAAATAACCCCAGAGCATTACCCGGGAGCGAGAGGTTTCCGCAAGTTATACTGCAACCGACGGAGTACCGGGAGCTAATGGACCGGAACATTCAGGTCAGCCGCCTCGACCGACGAGCGGTCGAGGACCAGGAGGTCGAAATCGTCGAGCGGAAGGGTATCGGACACCCTGACTCGATCTGCGACGGAATCGCGGAGTCGGTGTCGCGGGCGCTCTCGCAGCTCTACTTGGACCGCGTCGGGAAAGTGCTCCACTACAACACGGACGAGACACAGCTCGTCGCCGGACGCGCCGCGCCCGCCTACGGGGGCGGCGAGGTCGTCGAACCGATCTACATCCTGATCGTCGGCCGCGCCACGAAGGAGTACGACGGCCAGCAGCTCCCCGTCGACTCGACCGCGCTGGCGGCCGCCCGCGACTACCTCGCCGAGGCCATCCCCGAACTGGAGTACGGCACCGACATCGTCATCGACGTGAAGCTCGGCGAGGGCTCCGGCGACCTGCAGGATGTCTTCGGCGAGGAGACCCAGCAGGTGCCGATGGCAAACGACACCTCCTTCGGCGTCGGTCACGCTCCTCTCACCGAGACGGAGACGATCGTCCGCGAGGCTGAGCGGGCGCTCAACGGGCGGTACCACGACGAACACCCCGAGCTCGGTCCCGACGTGAAGATCATGGGTAAGCGGGAGGGCGACCGGATCGACATCACGGTCGCGGCCGCGATGGTCGATCAGTACGTCGACGATCTCGACGCGTACGACGACGCCGTCGACAACGTGCGTGAGTTCGTCACCGGGCTCGCTCAGGACCACACCGACCGCAAGGTCCACGTCGACGTGAACACCGCCGACGACTACGACGAGGGGTCGGTGTACCTCACCGTCACGGGCACCTCCGCCGAGCAGGGTGACGACGGCTCGGTCGGTCGCGGGAACCGCGCGAACGGCCTCATCACCCCGAACCGACCGATGTCGATGGAGGCGACCTCCGGGAAGAACCCCGTCAATCACATCGGGAAGATATACAACCTCCTCTCGACCCGGATCGCAGAGTCCGTCACCGACGAGGTCGACGGGATCCGCGACCTGCAGGTGCGCCTGCTCTCGCAGATCGGGCGCCCGATCGACAAGCCGCACGTCGCCGACGCACAGCTCGTCACCGAAGAGGGCGTCGCGATCGGCGATATCGAGGCGGAGGTCCTGACGATCGTCGACCGCGAACTGGCCGACGTCACCGACGTGACCAGAAGCGTCATCGACGGCGACGTCTCGACGTTCTGACGACCGCAACCGATTTGGGGAGCGGGCGATACCGATAGCGTGTGACGCGGGTGTGTCTCCTCGGCGATCCGGACGTCAATCTCACCTACGAGCTATTGTCTCGCGAGACCGCCCGGGACGCGCTCGCGACCTACGACATCGAGGAGCCGTTTGCGAACAGCCTCGCCGTCGACACCGTGAGCCTCGGCGCCGCGGTCGCACTGCTGAACGACCTCAACTGGTACCTCGTGCGCTTCGTCGACGAGGCGCTCGTACAAGAGCCGTCGATTTCGACAGACGAGTGGCTGTCCCGCGACCTCGCCCGCGAGGTGCGCGACGGCGCGGTCCCACCCGAAGAGACTGACCAACGCCTGAAACTGTTCGGCCTCGTCGACGGTCGACCGGTGGAACCACTGTACGTCCGCCGGAAACAGGGCGAGACGCCAGAGTACGACCTCCGCGACGTGGAGGAGACGGTCATCGTGCGCGTGAGCGAGTCCGAGTTCTCGGGATAACGCGCGGCGTCCGCCCTACTGATTCTTGCCGTCCCGGATACGATCCTACAAGTCGATACGGCGAGCAGTGAGCGTATGGCACGCGTCACCGTCTGGAACGAGTACCGCCACGAGCGCGAGAGCGACGTCGTCGCCGACCTCTACCCCGACGGTATCCACGCCGTCATCGCCGAGGCGCTGGAGGCGGGCGGTCACGAGGTGCACACCGCCACGCTCGACGAGGGGCCTGACCACGGGCTCACCGAGGAGGTCCTCGACGACACCGACGTGCTCACTTGGTGGGGTCACGCCGCCCACGACGAGGTGCGCGACGAGGTCGTGGAGCGCGTCCACGAGCGCGTGCTCGACGGGATGGGTCTCTTGGTGCTCCACTCCGCGCACTACTCGAAGATTTTTAAGACACTGATGGGCACTAGTTGCTCGCTGAAGTGGCGGGAGGCGGCCGAGACGGAGCGACTGTGGACGATCGAACCGGGCCACCCGATCGCCGACGGGATCGGCGAGTACATCGAGGTCGAGGAGGCGGAGATGTACGGCGAGCGCTTCGACATTCCGGCGCCCGACACGCTCGTCTTCAACTCCTGGTTCGCCGGCGGCGAGACGTTCCGCTCCGGCTGCTGTTACCGCCGCGGCAACGGGAAGGTGTTCTACTTCCGTCCCGGTCACGAGACGTACCCGGTGTACTACAACGACGACGTCCGGCGGGTGCTCCGCAACGCGGTCGACTGGGCGACACCGGGCGACGGCCCGACGCCCGAGTTCGGGAACGCCGACCCTATCGAGGACATCGACACGAGCGACGACCGGACGGTCCACTGATCGAGCGCGAGCGACGGCGAGCGAGGTCGACGGAGAGCGAGATTGAGGAAAAGCGAGGTCGACGGAGAACGAGGTCGACGGCGGCCGCCCGCACGAGAGGCGCGAGCCGCTGCTCACGAGTGTAGGGCGACCGCCGCTACGGCGTGGACGTTGAAAGGCGACCGCCTCGCGCGAACGCGAGACGACCGGTGTGTCGCACGCCGGCGGCCGGTCGAGTGAACGTCCGCCGCGTCGGTATTTAAACCCTCGTTCACGGAGTCGCCGAGGCGGGACGGCCACGCACCGCCTTCCGTCAGTCCGGTCTGTGGACCTCGCCGTCGCGCCCGTCCGCGTCTTTCCGTCGGAGCGCGGCGGCCGCGTTGTTGGCGTCGTAGCCGAAGAACACGTCCTTCGCGTACGTCTCCGCGACTTCGGTCGCGTGGATCAGGTCGTCGACATCGACGTCGACCGCGTACAGCTCCAGCGAGAACGGCGTCTCCGGCGGCGCGCCGTGGACGTCGTAGTCGCCGCCGAGACGCGTGCGGAAGCCGCGGGCGATGGTCTCCAGCCAGTAGGTCGTCGCGTACTCGGTGTCGTACAGCGGCACA
Source organism: Halorubrum wangae (assembly GCF_051194135.1). Classification (NCBI taxonomy): domain Archaea; kingdom Methanobacteriati; phylum Methanobacteriota; class Halobacteria; order Halobacteriales; family Haloferacaceae; genus Halorubrum; species Halorubrum wangae. The sequence continues at coordinate 48,129 of NZ_JBLZNH010000006.1, forward strand.
ACGAACTCGTCGACGTGGTCGGCGAGTCGGTCGAGGTCCAGACCGGCGCGCTCCCGGAGGTGACCCGGATACGGGTCCGGATACAGCGTCAGGAGCAGGCGGCCGGGAATCAGGTCGGCGGCGGCGGCCACGAACTCGGTGATGACGTCTGCGCGCCAGTCGATCCAGCGTTCGCGGTCGCTCTCCGCGAACAGTCGCTCGCAGCGGTCGCAGCGGCAGAACCCCTCGCGCGGGAATCCCACGTCATCGAGGCGGACGTCGGCGTTCTCGGCGGCGCAGTCCTCGACGATTTCCAGCAGTCCCTCGCGGTACTCCGGGTGGGTCGGGCAGATGTACGCCCAGTCGAAGTAGTCGCGGTCCCGAGTCGCCGGCTCGCCGCGCTCGTCGATGGGGACCAGCTCCGGATTCTCGGCGGCCGCGGCGTTGTCGCCGAAACACGACACCATGTTCACCGCGTTTGGGAGCGGCGCGGCCGCGCGCCCCGTGACGTCTTTCACCTCGTAGAAGCCGAGGTCGAACGGTTCCATCTCGACCTCGTCGGCGTTGCGCGTGACGACACCGTACATACCGGTCGGTACGTGGGTGAGGGGTAAAAACGGCGGGCATCCGTCTGCGGGTGATCTCCGTCCTCGCTTCCCAGACGGCGGTGGTTTTCGGTCGGTATCGCCTCGCTCGGCAGAGGGCCGTTCGCTACTCGACGGTGACCGGTTCCTTGTCGCCGGCGAACATGAAGTACGCGAGCGCGACGAGCGACAGGACCAGGACGAGCTTCAGTTTCTTGCTCATACACTACACATCGAACGGCGGGCGCTAAAACCTACCGGAGCGTCGGACGCGCCGAGAGGCCGTTCGAGCTCGAACCGCAGGACTGTGCCCCCCTCAGACGTCGATATGATCGGCGATGTCGGCGCGAAGGATCGTCGAGCAGTAGTCGCACCGAACCCCGTCAGCGACGACATCGAACCGCGTCTCGACGGGCTCGCCGGCGTTCGTGATGCAGTTCCGATTCGGACACGACAGCACGCCGGTCACGCTGTCGGGACGGGTGACGCGATTCTTCTCGACCACGTCGAAGTCACGGACGATGTTGATCGTCGCCTCCGGCGCGATGAGCGAGAGAACGTCGACCTCGGACTGTGAGAGCTCCCGTTCTTCGACCTTCACGATGTCTTTCCGACCGAGCCTGTCCGAAGGCACATTCATCCCCACGGAGACGCCGAATCCCTCGGAGCCGTCGATACCGAGGATAGCGAGCACGTTGAGCGCCTGCCCACCCTCAACGTGATCGATCACGGTTCCGTCGCGGATCTTCGAGACGCGGAGCTCGTGGTCGCTCATCGGTCCACCTCCATTCCTTCCTCTGCCTCGGCGTTCTCAAGCAGGGTGTCGAGCAACGCCATCCGCACCGGGATCCCGTTGTGCGCCTGTTCGAAGTACGTCGCGTGGTCGGTGGCGTCGACGTCCGGCGCGATCTCGTCCACGCGGGGGAGCGGATGCATCACGGTGAGATCGTCCGAAGCGGCTTCGAGCGTCTCGGCGTCGATCTGGTACTCGCCGGCGACGCGGTGGTACTCGTTCTCATCGGGGAACCGCTCCTTCTGAATCCGGGTGACGTACAGCACGTCGAGCTCGCCGAGCACGTCCTCCAGATCGGTGTGCTCGCGCATCTGCGCGCCGGTCTCGTGGAGGTCAAACCGGACCGACCGGGGGAGCCGCAGCGACTCAGGGCTGATGAAGTGCTGGTTGGCGTCGAAGTTAGTGAGCGCGGACGCGAGCGAGTGCACCGTGCGACCGTACTTCAGGTCGCCCATGATACCGACGGTGAGGTCGTCGAGTCCGTGGTTCTCCCGGATGGTGTGTAAGTCGAGGAGGGTCTGTGAGGGGTGTTGGCCGGCGCCGTCGCCCGCGTTGACGACGGGGACCGAGACCTTCTCGGCCGCCAGCGTCGCGGCGCCTTCGCTCGGATGTCGGAGGACGAGCGCGTCCGCGTAGCCCTCGATGACTCGGACGGTGTCGGAGAGCGACTCTCCTTTCGACACCGACGAGGAGTCGACGTCGCCCATGTCGATGGTGTCCATCCCGAGGCGTTTGGCCGCGCTATCGAAGCTCATCCGGGTGCGCGTGCTCGGCTCGAAGAAACAGAGCGCGAGCACGCGCCCGGCGTGCCGGTCCGCGTAGGCGGCGGGGTCGTCGGCGACCTCTCGGGCCCGGTCGAGCACCGCCTCGATGTCTTCCCGCGAAAGCTGTGTCGCGGTGATGAGGTGGTCCTGACGCATTGTCGGAATAGGGGATTGGAACGCTCTTGAATCCCTCGGCTCGGGGGTCGAAGAGCGTGTTCACGTCCGTGCGCACGCCTGTTTCGCTCGCTTCGAGATTCGCAGAATGCGATGCGTGTCCACACGCCTCTCGCATCGAAGATCGGCGACCATCGACCGGAGATCGGCAATCGGCGACCGGGAGATCGGCGAGCCACTGAGGGGAACCGACGCCCGCGCTTATAAACGGATCCGTGTCCAACAGAGCGTCATGAGCCAGAACGACCCCGCCGATCTGCTCCCGAACGACCGCGTGAAGCAGGCGGCGCTCGACGGCGACGTGACGCAACTCCATCGCGGGAATCGGTACGGCGAGGCGGGCGATATTTTCGAGATAGACGGCGTCAGATTCGAACTGACCGAGGTCACCGAACGAACCCTCGGGGACATGACCGACGCCGACGCGAAGCGGGAGGGGTCGCCGTCGCTGGAGGCGTACAAGGAACGAATGGTCCGCGCGCACGGCGGAAGCTTCGACTGGGACGACGACGCCGACGTGGTCCGCCACCGGTTCGAGCGCGTCGACGAGTAGTATTTAAAAGAAACCGCCGCGTCGATCCGCGCCTCAGTCGTCGTCCGCGGCCGCGCCGCCGGCACCGTCGCCCTCCTCACCCGCCGCAGTCGCCGCGTCGTCTTCGATGCTCGGCGGGTACTTTCCACGGTCGAGTTTGAGGTCGGACTGCGGCCGGGCCATGCAGGTGAGCGCGAAGTTCTCCGCCTCCTCGTCGGTGAGCCCGCGGGCTGCCGGCTGGGTCACCTCGCCCTCAACGATCTCGGCGCTGCAGGCGAGGCACATCCCGACGCGGCAGGAGTACTCCTGGGCGATCCCCGCCTCGATGCAGGGCTTGAGGATCGTTTGCGTGTCGGCCACCTCGATCGTCTCGCCGGTGCCGACGAACTCGACGGTGTACTCGGTCATAACGCGGAGTACCCGCCGACCAATCAAAAAGGGTTCCCCTCGATCCCGTCGCCCTCACGGGGACGGAACGTGGTGGTTGGCGGCGGTGTTCTCGTCCTCGCCCATCGCAACGACTAATCCCCCGCCGGACGGTTCCCGAGGTATGACCGGCAAGGCCACCGCGCGAGCCCACCCGATTCAGGGGCTCGTCAAGTACCACGGCATGCGCGACGAGGAACTGCGCTTCCCGTACCACGACAGCATCAGCCTCTGTACCGCACCGACCGCCACGACGACCACGGTAGAGTGGGAGCCCGACGCACCCGAGGACACGTACGTCATCGGCGACGAGGAGGTGGACGGCCGAGCCGCAGAGCGCATCGACATGGTCGTCGATCACGTCCGCGACCTGGCCGGCGTCGACGCCGCCGTCCGGCTGGAGAGCGAGAACTCGTTCCCGTCGAACATCGGCTTCGGCTCCTCGTCGTCCGGTTTCGCGGCCGCCGCACTCGCGCTTACCGAGGCCGCCGGCCTCGACCTCTCCCTCCCCGACGTCTCCACGATCGCCCGCCGCGGGTCCTCCTCCGCGGCGCGCTCGGTGACGGGCGCGTACTCCCAGCTCGACGCTGGACTCAACGACGAGGACTGTCGCTCGCACCGGCTCGATGTCGGCGTGAGCGAGGCCGGCTTCGACCCCGAGGAGGACCTCCGGATCGTCGCCGCACACGTCCCCGCTTATAAAGAGACGGAGGAGGCGCACCGCGAGGCGGCCGCGAGTCACATGATGCAGGCGCGGACCGCCCACGTGCAAGATCAACTCGTCGAGATGACCGACGCGCTCCGCGAGGGCGACTTCGACCGGATCTTCAAGACGGCCGAGCACGACTCCCTCTCGCTGACGGCCACTACCATGACCGGCCCCGCCGGGTGGGTGTACTGGCAGCCCGAGACCATCGCCGTCTTCAACGCGGTCCGCGAGCTCCGTGAGGAGGGGGTCCCCGTCTACTTCTCGACGGACACCGGCGCCTCGGTGTACGTCAACACCCTCGCCGACCACGCCGACGATGTCGAGGCCAGAATCGCCGAGATCGGCATCGACACCGACATCTGGGAGGTCGGGGGTCCGGCGCACGTCCTCGACGAGAGCGAGGCGCTGTTTTAGAGCGAAACGCTGTTTTACGGGTCTCTCAGCGGCGTCCGTTCACGCGTCCGGATCTTCGCCGCGCGCCCGCTTGTACATCGCGAGCGCCTGCTCACGGCGTTCGGAGTGGTCGACGATCGGCGCGGGGTACTCGGGTGCCGCGTTCGCGCGCTGGGTCGGCGACAGCTCGTGCCACTCGTGGATCAGGTCGGCATCGAGCCCTCGCAGTTCGGGGACGTACTCCGTGATGTATTCGGCGTCCGGATCGTAGCGCTCGCCCTGCGTCATCGGATTGAAAATGCGGAAGTAGGGCTGCGCGTCGGTCCCGGTCGAGGCCGCCCACTGCCACCCGCCGTTGTCGTTGGCGGTCTCGTGATCGGCCAGCTTCTCGCGGAAGTGATCGTAGCCGCGTCGCCAGTCAACGAGCAGATCCTTCGTGAGGAAGGAGGCGACGATCATCCGTACGCGGTTGTGCATGAACGCCTCCTCGCGGAGCTGGCGCATCCCGGCGTCGACGATCGGATACCCCGTCTCGCCGCGCTTCCACGCCGCGATCTCCTCGGGGTCGTCGCGCCACTGGATCCCCTCCTCGTACGTCTTGTAGTTATCCGTCACCACCTCGGGGTTGTGGAACAGCACCTGCGTGTAGAACTCCCGCCACGCGAGCTGCTGCTGGTACTCCTCGACCGCGGCGACGGGGCCCTCATCGTCGCCGTCGCCGGCGTCCGGGGACCCCGCGTCACGCTTTTCGGCGGCGGCCATCGCTTGCTTCGTCGCCTCGTACGTCTCTCGCACGCCGATCTCGCCGTATTTGAGAAACGCCGACATGCGCGAGGTCGCCTCGCGGGCCGGGTAGTCGCGATCGGTGTCGTACGCGAAGACAGCGTCCGAGAGGAAGTCGTCGAGCCGTTCGCGGGCGGCCTCTGTCCCGGCCGGGTCCATGTCGGCGTCCGGCTCCGCGAACCCCAGGTCACCCGGGGCGGGCAGATCTCCGACGGCGACCCGATCGGACGCGGCGCCGCCGTCTGTGAGCACACCGTCCTCGCTGCCCACCGCCGCGGCCAGCGCCTCCGCGTCGACGAGCTCGCCCGCTCCCGGCGTCGGCGCGGGGGCGTCAGTCTCGCGGTCGGTCCACTTCCGCCAGTAGTAGGTGTACACTGAGTACGGGTCGCCCGCGTTCGTCCGGATCGAGTCGGGCGTGTGCAACACCGCGTCGTGGTGGGCCTCACGCGCCACGTCGACCTCGTTGAGTGCCTGTCGAACCGCAGCGTCGCGCTCGCGAGCCAGGCCCGAGTAGTCCCGGTTCCAGACGACGCGGTCCGCGTCGAGGGCCTCCGCCAGCTCCGGAAGGACGGCCTCCGGATCGCCGTGGGCGACGAGGAGGTCGCTTCCGCGGTCGCGGTAGTCGTCCCGCAGCGACGCGAGCCCGTCGAGCAGGCGTCGCACTCGCACGTCGCTCGCGTGTGCAAGCACGTCGTCGTCGAAGACGAACACGGCGGCGACCTCCCCCTGGTTGGCGGCGGCGGCCAGTCCGACGTTGTCGGCGAGTCTGAGGTCACGTCGGTGCCAGAACAGCTCCATGAGATCGACACGGGTGCAAGTACCCTGAAACCACCGGCGATCGTCACGAGATCGACCGTCGTTGACCGGGCGCCGACGCCGGTCACGGCGGTCGGCTCACAGCTCCGGGCGGTCAGCTCACAGCTCCGGGCGGTCGGGAACCTCCACCCCGTCGAGGAGGTAGTACCCGAACGCGAGCGCGAGGACCAGCACCGCGATCGCGAGCGCGGCGAGGACCGTCTCCTGACCCGTGTCGTAGTCTTCCAGCCGGAAGTTGATCGCCCGACGAGCGATGGCGATGATCGCCGCGCTGACCACGATCCGGAGGACGGGCTTCCCCTTGGCGTAGGCCAGCAGCGTCCGGTGGACCTCGACGATGATCAGAAGCAGGAGCACGCTATCGAGCAGTTCGACCACCGCGTTCGGGTCCGTGAAATTGCCGGTGACCAACAGCCCGTACAGCGACAGGAACAGGTCGAACACGCCGATGAGGAACAGGATGAGGAGGAAGTACGCGGCCCCGAGCACCAACCACTCCATCGTCACTGCCGCCGGCTCCGTTGCGTCGTCGATATCGAACGCCATACCTCCCGCTCAGGCGGAATCGGCAAGTCGCTTGCGACTACCCGTCGGCGGTCAACTCCTCCAACAGGTGAACTGCCGGCGCCTTCGCGAGCGGGTCGTTGGCGTTACCGCAGTGCGGGGACTGGACGCACGACGGACACCCCCCCCTCGCAGTCGCAGCCGTCGATGAGCCGGGCGGTGCGCGCCATCAGCTCCTCGATCCGCTCGTGGCCCCGGCGCGTGAGGCCGACCCCGCCCGGGTAGCCGTCGTAGACGAACACCGCCGGCGCGTCCGTGTGCGGGTGGTACGGCGTCGAAATCCCGCCGATGTCGGCGCGGTCGCAGAGCAGGTGGAACGGGAACAGCGAGATGATCCCGTGCTCGGCCGCGTGGATCCCGCCGTTGAACGCGTACTCGCCCCCGGCTCCGGTGGCGTTTCCACCGCCATCGGTCGGCGTCCCGCCGGCGTCCGCCGCGCTCGTGCCGTCGTCCGTCGGCGCCGCCGCGTCGGCGTCGTCTCCTTCGCGACTCCCGATCGACCGCATCTCCGACTCCACGTCGCCGGGAACCGGAAAGTAGAGCGCCTTCGTCCGCAGCGTCGTCTCGGGCAGGTCGAGCATCGACTCGCCGAGCGACTCGCCGGTCTTGGCGTCCTTCCGGACGAACCCCGTCATCTGCTCCGTGACGGTCACGTCAGCGAACCGGACCGGTACGTCTGCGCGGGCGGCGAGTTCGCGCTCCGCGAGGTTCTCGTTCACGACGATGTCCTTCTCGGTGAGCGGCTGCGTGTAGTAGTCGGCCCACGAGGACTGCAGTTCTGCCACGTCGCGGTCGAGGTCCAGAGCCGTCACCTCGTAGGTGCGCCCCTGTTGGTGGTAGATAGCGCCCGGGTGGGCGTCGCGGAGTGCGTCCGCGAATCCGAGCGAGGCGACCGTCTCGTTCCGCGAGGTGTCGATCAGGTCGACCTCGCGGTCGCCCACCGTCCGGAGGCTCACGGACTGCTGCGGGCTCGACGAGCCGGCGTAGGTCCAGCGAGTCCCGGCGGCGACGTCCCGCCTGTCGAGGATTCCCTCGTCGGTGAGGTCCGCGACGACGCCCGGGAACGTCTCGCCGAAGTAGCGCTCGTCGTCGGGCGAGAGCCAGCGCTCGTCGGCCGCGCAGGCGACGTGGCCGGGGAGCAGTTCTCCGTTCTCCGGGTCGCAGATCGCGTCCTCCGGCGGCGCGTCGAAGAAGTCGGCCGGATTGTTCATCAGGTACTGGTCGAGCTGATCCTCGCCGCCGACCATCACGACGAGGGCGGGGTCGTCACCGCGGCCGGCCCGCCCCGCACGCTGGTACGCCGACATCCGCGTGCCGGGGTACCCGTCCAGGATGACGGCGTCGAGCCCGCCGACGTCGACGCCGAGTTCGAGCGCGCTCGTCGACCAGACGCCCCGGAGGTCGCCGGCGTGGAGGGCGGTCTCTATCTCGCGTCGGCGCTCGTTCGTCAGGGCGGCCTGGTATGCGCCCACCTTCCCCGCGAGGTCGCGCTCGCCGCGGTCGCGGAGGTCGCTCGCGCTGTCGGTCGCGTACTGCTCCGCCGTCTGGCGCGCCCTCGTGAACGCCAGCGTCTGAGCGCCGGCGGCCACGAGGTCACAGAAGAGTCGCTTGCTCTCCGTGTGATTCGACTTCCGGCGACCGCTTCCGCGCTCGGCCCAGTCGTCGTCGTACTCCGGCGGGTTCCACAACACCCAGTCGCGCGGTCCGCGACCCGACGCGTCCTCGTCCACGAGCGTGATCCCCTCGGGGTCGCGACCGGTCACCGCCGCGACGTGTTCGACCGGGTTGTTGATCGTCGCCGAACAGCAGACGAACTGCGGGCTCGACCCGAACCGCTCGCAAGTTCGCGCGAGCCGACGCATGACCATGGCGACCTGCGAGCCGAACACGCCGCGGTAGCTGTGCACCTCGTCGATCACGACGTACTCCAGCGACGAGAAGAACCAGTCCCACAAGCGCCCGGCGTAGGGCAACAGCGCGTAGTGGAGCATGTCCGGGTTCGAGAGGAGGACCGTCGGCTCGCGGTCGCGCACGTCGCGCTTCTCCGACCGCGAGAGCCGACCGGTGTAGGAGTCGACCGAGACGCCGCTTCCGAAGCCGAGCCCGTGTGCGAGGTCGCCCAGCCCCTCCTCTTGGTCCGCGATCAACGCGTTCTGCGGCCCGAGATAGAGGGTCCGTCCCCCGTGATCCATCGCGGCCTCGAAGGCCGGGACGGTGTACGCGAGCGACTTCCCGCTCGCCGTCTCAGTGGCGAGCACCACGTCGTCGCCCTCGCGGACCGCCCGAATCGCGTCGGCCTGGTGGCGGTAGAGCCGGTCGATCCCGTCTTTCGCAAGGGCGTCCGCCATCCGGGACGCGAGGTCGACGTCGCCGAACGCGGGCTCTCTGGCCGGGAGTCGGCGGTGCTCCGCGATCTGTCCCTCGTAGAACGGTCGGCTCCGCAGCCACTCGATGGCGTCCTCCACGACTACGTGGGCGTGAGGGACGGGCGAGCCTAACGGTTGTGGTGGCGGGGGTCGAAGCGACGCCCGACCACCCGGGAGCGGGACGATCGGCACTCGATCGCCACGGCGATCTCAGTCGTCTGCCGGCGCGTGGCCCCCGGCAGCGGGCGGTTCGTCGCGGGCCGGCGACGCGGACCCCTCTCGCGCGAGGGGCGGCCAGCGGACCTCGGTCGCGACCGGGTCGTCGAGGTCAAGTTCCATCCGAAGCTCACCGCGGCGGTCGGCGAGTTCGAACCCGACCGTCCGGTAGACGCGTCGGGCGATGCGGTTCCCGCTCTCGACGTGGAGTTCGAGCCCCTCGCGCCCCGCGGCCGAGGCGTTCGCGATCACGTGTCGACAAAGCTCGGTCCCCACGCCGCGCCCCTGCATCGACGGGTGGACGAACACCGCGAGTTCGGGGCGGTCCGCATCGGTCGGCGTGTACATCGCGTGGCCCAGCGCCGCTCCGTTTCGCTCGGCGACGACGTTGTTCCCTTCGGTCAGCATGGCCCGAATCCAGTCCGCCCGGCGCTTGCGCGCCGCCGGCGGGAGCCCCTGTGCGCGGTCTGCGGTCCCGAACCCCTCGTACATCTCGGCGAGCGCCGCGGCGTCCTCCGGCGCGGCGGGGCGGATCGTCCACCGAGCGCCCTCCTTGTCGACGAACCGCGGACAGCGCGCCGGACAGTGAATCGTGCCCTCGCACTCGCTACCGTCCCATCCGTCGCAGGCGACGGCGTCTGCGTCGTCGTGGTTCATGGGTGAACCTGGCTTCCCGAACTGGTTATATCGTGACACCTGATCCCACGGCGTGGGAACGGCCAGCGACCTGGATCGCCGGTCGGTAGTCAGCGCGGGGTCGGGCCCTGGAACGTGCCCGTCTCAGTCTCGGATCAGGATGATCCCGTCACGGAACACCGAGTGGTTCGGGATCACGTGGTCCTCGCCGTCAGCCTCGATGTGCGTGACGAACACGTCGACCTCTTGGACGATACCGCGCTCGCCGGCTACCCTGACCTCGTCGCCCACGCTGTACGGCTCCCGGAGCAGGAGGAACACCCCGGCGGCCGCGCTGGCGACGAGGTCCTTCGTTGCTATGGCGGCGAAGAGGACGACGGCGAAGGCGTACGCCGCGAGCAACACCACCAGCGCGAGCGTCTGGACGCCCACCTGTCCGAGCGCGATCAGCGCGGCGACGTACACGATGCTGTACTTGACGAGCGGCGGCAACATACCCACCTCCGGCAGCTTAATCCCGCGGAGCCGCTCCGCAACGATCAGGTCCGCCTTGTCGCCGACCACGACGCCGACGATCATGACGATCACGGCGACGAACAGGCGGGGAAGGAAGGAGGCGACCGAGGACCAGAACTGGTCGAGGTAGTTGACGTCCGCGACGGTCAGGGCGACGATGATCGCGACGGCGACGATGAAGTAGCTGGACAGCTGCGCCAGGATCCGGACGGTCGACGTGTTGAACTCCCGAACAGTGCGCTCGAAGGCGGTTCCCTCGATCGCCTCCGGTACGCCGGCTCGGGTCAGCAGGCGCCGGTTGATCGCCCCGACGACGGCCGCCACGAACAGGCCGAAGGCGAGCACGAAGAGGGCGAGCCATATCCGGTTGGGCACCCTCGCCACCAACTCCGTGAACGCGTTCGATACCGGCATGGTCGGTCAGTACTCCTCCGGATCGATCTCCAAGACGAGTTCGCCCCCTTTGAACGCCCGGACGAGGCCGTCAGACTCCGAGAGGACGATTGCGGTCGCGTTCGTGTCTCGGGTGATGGCGCCGCCCGCCATGTGTCGCGCGCCGAGTCCCTTCGGGATGTCGACGCCCTCCGCGCCGGGTTCGAGGTAGCGGTACGCGGAGACGATCTTCCCGGAGTCGGAGACCACGAACGCGCCGTCGAGCCGCGAGAACTCCTTGAGCATCACGTTGACGATGGGGTCGCCGACGTGGACGTGTGACTTCTCGAAGGGATTGTACGACAGCGGGCGCGACTTTTTCATCACCTTCCCCGCGTCGCCGACGACGAACAGCGCGCCCACCGGCTTCCCCTTCTGTCCCTTCTGCCCGAGTTCGATCGCGACCTCGAACACGTCACGGATGACGCTCGGTTCCGCCCGGGAATTGACGAACAGGTCGTAGATGCCGGTGTGGACCGTCTCGTCGACAGTGACGCGGACCACCGCGTCTGACCCCCCGTCGAAGACGGACGTGATACAGACGACCTCGTCGCCCTCGTCGACCAACCCGGCGTCCATCGCGCCTTCGATCCCGAACCGGATACGGTCCTTGACGTTGTCGAACGGGAGCGGGAGTTCGACGAACGGCTCGGCGTCGACGGCATTGTCGGGGGCGACGACGACGATCTCCGTGTCGCCCTCGTCGAATCGGGCGTGAAACGAACTCGTCGGCGAGAACAGGAGCACTGCGTCCGCATCCTCAACGAGGTCGGACAGGTGGTCGGTGAGCGAGGCCATTGCCCGACAGACTCTCGGATGACGTATAGTCGTTTTGTCGGTGTCGGCCGAGCGTCCGACGTGTTACACACGCTCGAAACGAGTTTACAGATTTTTCGGGTGACTGCTCGAACCTCTCGCCGCGCCCCGGTCGACGCCGCGCGACTTTTCCCCCCGCGACGCCACCGGTCGAACGAACATGGCGACCCGTGACGCGCTCTGGGCGTACCGCGACCGGTTCGGCGACGCCTTCGGCCGGACGTACTTCCGGCGCTTCGGCCCGGGGGTGATGTCCAGCGTCGGAATCGGCACCTACCTGGGCGAGCCCACGGCCGCAGTCGACGACGCCGCCCGCGAGTCGATCAGACTCGCGCTCCGCTCCGGGGTGAACCACGTCGACACCGCCGTCAACTACCGTTGTGGGCGGGCCGAGCGCGTCGTCGGCGAGGCGGTCCGCGACTCCCCGATCGACCGCGACGCCGTCGTCGTCGCGACGAAGGGCGGCTTCCTCCCCTTCGACGGGGAGCGCCCGGACGACCCCGCGGCGTTCGTCCGCGAACGTTTTCTCTCAACCGGAATCGTCGACGCCGCCGACCTCGCCAACGGGGCGCACGCGATAGCGCCTGCGTACCTGGAGTGGTCGCTCGACCGGTCGCTCGATCGGCTCGGGCTCGACACCGTCGACTGCTTTTATATCCACAACCCGGAAACGCAGCTCGCGACCCGGTCCCACGAGGCGGTGTACGACCAGTTAGCGGCCGCATTCGAGGCGTTAGAGCGTCGGCGCGTGGCCGGCGACGTGGGCGCCTACGGCGTCGCCACGTGGGACGCGTTCCGTGTCCCCGAGGGCGACGAGCGGTATCTCTCGCTCGCCGAGGTCCTCGCACGGGCCGAGGCCGCAGGCGAGACGGTCGGCCCCGACGACGACCACGGGTTCGAGGCGATCCAGCTCCCGTTTAACGTCGCGATGGCGGACGCGTTCACGCGCCGGAACCAGCGGCTCCCCGACGGCGACGGTGACGAACGGGTCTCGGCTCTGGAGTTCGCTCACGAGGCCGGCCTCTCCGTGGTGACCAGCGCGAGCATCGGTCAGGGGGACCTCGCGAGCGAGGGCGCGATCCCGGCCGACGTCGACGCGACGCTCGCGGGGGGAACTCCCGCACAGCGCGCGCTCAACTTCGCTCGGAGCGCGCCGGGCGTCACCTCCTCACTCGTCGGCACGAGCGACCCCGAACACGTCCGCGAGAACGTCGCTGCCGGCACCTTCGACCCGCTGGGTGCCTCTGCGTTCGACGCGGTGTTCGAGTGATCGGCCGGCGAGCGCCGTCCCACAAGACGTTTACCGGGATCTATCCAACCCGCCGTCATGTCCCCGACGCGACGAGCCCTCCTGAGTAGCCTTCCAGTCGGCGCGCTCGCCGGCTGTCTCAGCGGCGCCCTCGAGGACGAGTCGGAGTCGGACCGGCCGCGGCCCTCCGGCACCGACACGGATCCGACCGTGCTGAAGGTCCGAAACCCGAACGGCGACGCCGTCGTGTTCGACGGCGCCGAGACCAACGGCGAGGGAGACTCCATCCCGATCGGGCGCGAACTCGTCACGAGCGCGGAGCAGGCGGCCAATCTGTTGGTCGCCGACGGCGTCGCCGACGCGGACCGGAGGCGGATCCGGTCGTTCCTCGACGAGACGGACTTCGACGCGGAGACGGTGTACGTCGCACGCGCCGGAATCGAGTCGTGTCTCCGCCTCCGAATCCGGTCGGTCTCGTGGCAGCCCGGACGCATCGAGTACGAGTACTGTCGGGAACTCAGACCGCCCGACGAGGCGTGCGAGGCCGAAACGCGGGTCCCCCTCGCGCTGGTCTTCCGGCTCCCCGTCGTGATCGACGGGCGGCTCAACGGCTCCGGCTCGAGCGGCCGCTCGCCGTGTCGGGGAGCGGAGACCGACTACGCGGTGATCGAGGGCAACGCGACCGTGCCCGGGAACGAGACGGCCATCGGCGAGGGAGGTGACGGAGCGTGACGCGGGGTCTCTCCAGACGCGAGGCGCTCGCGGTCGGTGGCGCCGCCGCGCTCGGGACGCTGGCCGGCTGTTCGGGGGGCGATCCCCGGTTCTGGAGCGATCCGCCCTCGCTCGACGTCGACGCGGTTCCGACCGCGTTCGACGCGTCGCCGCCGGAGCGGCCGCGAGTGGTCCCGGTCGACTTCGACCCCGCGGCGGCGACCGCGTTCGCCGACCGGGTCGACCGACTGCTGCGTCCGCTCCCCGAGCCGTTGACCGCGGTGACTCTCCCGAACGGCGAGATCCGCGAGCAGATCGAAACGGCGCGGACGGCCGCCCGCGAGGCGCTCCCGGCGCCGGAAGAGTCCCCGGTCCCCCTAGTGGCCGCGGAGCGGTACGCGACGGCGCGCGACCACGCCGCGACCGCCGTCGGCACGTGGGCCGACGTGACCGTCGCGGGCGACCCGGAAGCGGTGGCCCCGGCCGTCAGTTCGGTCCGGTTTCGGGCGGCGGAGACGCTCGACTCGCTGCCCGGCGCGGCGTCCGACCCGATCACCGGGGGCGCGGTGTACGGACCGATCGAGCGCTGGTACGACGAGTCGCGGCGCCGGACGCTGATGGGCGGGAACGCGGGCGTCGAGCGCCAAGCGAATCCCCTCCGAGTCGGCGAGGCGGTCGGGGACCTCGAACGAATCCAGTCGTACGTCGAGGCGGGACGGCACCTCCGCGACCGGTACCGATCCTTACTCACCGCGTCGGAGCCAGTCGCCGACGCGCTCCGTCGGGCGGCGAAGCGGATCGGGGCCGAGATCGGTGAGCGACTCACGGCGGCTCACGGCGAGGACGCCGAACGGCTCCGGTCGAACCCGGGGACCGAGGGGTTCCTCGACGAGCGGCCGATCCCCGAGGACGCCCCGAGCGTGTCGCTGCTCTCGACGGCGCTCTACCGGACCTTCGAGGACGTCCGGTTCGACCCGATCCCGCTCGACGACTACGAGCCGGAGCACCCGGCGACCGCGTTCACGCGGACCGTGCTCGCGCGCGCTCGGTTCCGCGGTATCGACGCCGTGGCGTCGCGGATCGAGGCGGGCGAGACCATGTTCCCGGCGAGCGCCGACGCGGTCGGCGCGGCGCGCGACGACGCGATCAAGTCGGCGGCGTCGCTCGCGGCGAGCGAGAGCCCGCTGGGCCGGTGGCTCGCGGCGCAGTTCCTCCCGGCGTTTGCGGAGCCGGACCGCGCCCTCGCGAGCGGCGACCGCGACGCTCGCGGCGTGGTCGACGCGTACGCCACGTACCGGTGGATCGAGACCGTCACGACGGCGGCGCGGACGACGACGGAATCGGCCGCGGCGGCGGTCCGACCGTGAGCGGTCGCGGCCGCTCGGCGGGCGCGAGAGGCGAAGAGAGTGGGACGGCGAAGGGAGCAGAGACGGAGATCGCGGCGCTGCGGCCGTCAGCGCAGCTCTTTGTACGTCGCGCTGCACTCGGGACACATCCGGACAGAGAACACCTCGTCTGGGTCGTTTTTCTTTTTTAACACCTTATCGCAGTCGGCGCAGTTCAGTCGCTCGTACGTGTCCTTGAACAAGTCGCCGTCGCGGAGTCCCTTTCGCGTCGATTTCATATCTCTCGGTTGATCGCGTGGGGGTATAAAAACCCCGTACGACGGAAGTCGGACCACGGCCGGTGGATCGTCCTCCAGATCGTGGCCCGTGTGGACGCGGAACGAGGCGAAACGACCCGGAGGCGTCGCGCTTTCGCAACGCTTGTCTCGGGGCGACGTGAAGACCGCCTGTGTCACGGACCCGGCTGTTCGGATCGCTGTGCGCGATGGTGTTCCTCGTCAACTTCGCGCGCGTCGTGTTCGCACCCCTCGTGGGGCAGTTCATCGGCGAGTTCGCGATCGGTGAGGGGACCGCCGGGCTCATCGTCACGCTCGCGTGGCTTGGCTCGGCCGCCCCGCGACTCCCGGCCGGTTGGGCGCTCACGCGATTCTCCCGTCGGCTGGTGATCCTGGTCTCCGGGGCGATGTTGACCCTCGGCGCGCTCGGCGTCGCGCTGGCACCCGGCGTGCCGACGCTGATGGCCGCCGCGTTCGCTATCGGGTTGGCCTCGGGCGTCTACTTCGTCGCCGCCAACCCGTTCATCGCCGAGCTGTTCCCGCAGCGCGTCGGTCGCGTGATGGGCGTGCACGGCACCGCAAGCCAGCTTGCCGCAGTCGCCGCCGCGCCCGTCGTCACGGTCGTGCTGTGGTACGACTGGCGGGTCGCCTTCTACGGGCTCGCCGTCGCGGCGGCCTCGACGACGGTCCTCTTCGCGCTCCTCGCCTCGAGGACGGACCTCCCCGACGCCGGCGCGAGCGACACCGACTTCTTCGGCGGCGCGCGCTCCGAGTGGAAGCTCATCCTGACGGCGGTCGTGCTGATGGGACTCACGGGATTCGTCTGGCAGGGGCTGTTCAACTTCTACGAACTATACATGGTCGACAAGGGGCTTGCGCCGGCGACCGCGCGCAACCTCCTCACAGTGATCTTCGCCGCCGGCGTCCCCGCCTTCCTCGTCTCCGGCGATCTCGCCGACCGGCTCCCGCACGTGCCGTACATCCTCGGAATCGTAACGGCGTTCCTCCTCAGCGTCGTTCTCGTCGTCGCCTCCTCGGGGCTCGCCGTCGTCGTCGCCGCCAGCGTCGCTGTCGGCTTCGCCATCCACATGCTGTTCCCCGCGATGGACACCTTCCTGCTGGCATCGCTGCCGGACGGGTCTCGGGCGTCGGCGTACGCAGTCTACTCTGCGGGCATGATGTCGACGCAGGCGGCCGGGTCGTGGGCGGTCGGCGAGGCGGTCGAGGCCGGCGCCACCTACGACGCCGTCTTCCTCGGGCTCTGCGGGGGACTGGGCGTCGTCATCCTCGCGTACGCCGTACTGGAGCGACTGGGCCGCATTCCGGGCGGCGCGGCCGGCGCGGAATCGGCCGCGTGACCGCCGGGGATCGCCCACCATCGCGGCCCGCGGCGACGGTGCCCCCGAACCGCGCGTCCGGTGTGTCGGCACGCCCCACGGGTATCGCACCTATTTAGGGCATCCCGCTCCTGTTCGGTGATAATGGAGTACGTTCAAGAGCGCGTGACGACGCTCCACGCGCTGACCGACCACCGGCCGGACGCCCCAACCGGCCGGGCGGCGGTCGTGGTGCCGATGACGGAGCGCGAGTACGGGACGCTCGCGGCCGAGCGCGTCCTCACGGCGCTTGAGACGGTCGACCCCGCAAAGCTGATCGTCCCGCTTCGGGCGTCCCCCGACCGCGTCGGCCCCTTCGCCCGGTGGCTCGATGGCTTCGACCTCGACGTTGAGACCCTCTGGTGCGGCGGCCCCCGACTGACCGACCTCCTCGCCGACCGCGGGCTCGACGGCGAACGCGGAAAGGGCCGGGACGTGTGGCTCGCGCTCGGCCGCGCCATGGAAGAGGAGTACGTCGTCGTCCACGACGCCGACACGAAGACGTACTCGCCGGCGTTCGTCGAACGACTGCTGTTCCCGGTCGCGAACGGCCACTCGTTCTCGAAGGGGTACTACGCCCGCGTCGAGGACGGCGCGCTGTACGGTCGCCTCTTCAGGCTGTTCTTCCGCCCGCTCGTCCGCGCGCTCGCCGACGCCACCGGGAGCCGCGAGGCGGGCGTGATCGAGTACCTCGAGGCCTTCCGATACGCGCTCGCCGGGGAATTCGCGGCGACGTCAGAGCTCGTCTCGAAGCTACGAGTCCAGCGCGGGTGGGGGCTCGAAGTCGGAACGCTCGGCGAAGCGTACACCCACGCGGGCTTCGCGGGAAGTGCGCAGGTCGACCTCGGCCGCTACGAGCACGACCACCGGTCCGTCGACGGGCCGACCGGCCTCGCGGACATGAGCCGGGCCGTGGGCGAGGCGACTCTGCGCGCGGTCGAAGACGGCGGCGTCACCGTCGACTACGAGCGGCTCGCCGACCGCTACCGCGAGGCAGCCGAGGCTATGATCGACGGGTACGAGACCGATGCCGCGTTCAACGGGCTCGACTACGACCGCGACGGCGAGCGCTCGCAGGTCGAGACGTACGCCGACGCGCTGGGTCGACCGGAGACAGACACCCGCCTTCCGGCGTGGCGCGACGCCCCGATCACGCCCGCCGAAGTCGCCGAGGCAGCGCGGGCTGACCTCGCCGCTGCGACCGACGACGGAGAGCCGACGGTCGGGCCGACTCGCGTCACGAGGAACGGCGACGTGCGCACGAACGGTCACCGGTCTCCGACTGAGGGGCCGACGAAGCCCTCGGGGCCGTCGCCGGGGGAGGACTGACCGATGACCGGTACAAACGGGACCGACCGAAGCGGGACCGACGGTCCTTCGACGGACGGCGGGACGCCGAGCGTGGCCGCGCGCGACGACCTCGCCGGGGTCGTGGATCTGTTCGGCTGGCTCACTCGCGCGGAGTTGTCGCACGCGCTCTCGGAGCTCGCTTATAAACAGCGGGCCGAGGTCGACGACGACGCCATCGCCGCCGCGATCGACGTCGCCGTCGCGGAGTACGCGCTGGTGCCGGCCCCGCCGGAGGCGCTGGCAGCGGACGGCGACGCGTCGCCGACGGCCGCCGATCCGGACGACGGACTCGACGCCGACGACGTCGCCCTCGCGGTCGGCCCCGCCGCGTTCCCGTCGCTGCCAGCCGACGCCGAAGATCTCCCGCACATCCTCGACGTGCCCGACCGTGACGTGGACCGCGAGCGTCTCTCGGAAGCGGTCCTCGAACGGCTCTCCGCAGATGCGGTCGACGCGATAAGCGAGAGCGACGCCGACCGGTTGGAGGTGCTCGCGGACGTGACCTACGACATCGAGGCGTGGGCGCCCGTGGACGCCACGGCGATACGCGACCAGATCGTCGCCGAGTTCGACGGGTAGCGACCGAGATACAGCGGGGTCGACGTCGGTGGTTTGCCTACGAACTCAGGCGCTCGCCTCGGCCTCGGCGAGTTCGCGTGCGAGGTACTCTGCGATGGAGACGTCCTCCTCCTCGACGAAGCGAGCGAGCTCCACACCGTCGGCCGACTCGACCACGACGGTCGGGATCAGGTCGATGCCGTACTCGTCGACGCCCTCGCCTTCCTTCCCGTCCGGCCCTTTCGTGACCGGGAAGTCCTCGATTCGGTCGTCGGGGACGCCAGCCGCGTCGAGCGCCGCCGCGAACGCGGGGAGCTGTCGCCGACAGTCGCCGCACCAGTCGCCGCCCCACACCTTGAACCGGTAGTCGCCAGCGCCCAGCGCGGTCAGTACGTCGTCGTCGAGAGAGTTGGCGTCCGCGCCGTCGGGCACGAGCGTTTCGAGCGTCATGCGCCCCGGTACGTCGGGCGTCCTTGTAAACGGCGCGTCGGTGGCAACTGCGGCCGCGGTCCCGACGCGCCTTGCCGCGGTCCGTCGGGCATTTGAGTACCGGGCCCGTTCGTCGGTGTAATGGACGACGACGTGTTGCAGGGACTCGGCTCGCCCCTCGTCCGAGTCGACTCGCCCGCGGGAACGACTGTGGCGGCGAAAGTCGAGTCGCGTAACCCGGGCGGCTCCGCCAAGGACCGGCCGGCGCTCTACATGGTCGAAGCGGCCGAGGAGGCGGGCGATCTGGAACCGGGCGACAGGATCGTCGAACCCACCTCGGGGAACACGGGTATCGGGCTGGCGATGGTCGGCGCCGTCAAGGGGTACGACGTGACGCTCGTGATGCCGGAGGGGAAGTCGGTGGAGCGCCGCCGGCTCATGCGCGCGTACGGCGCCGACCTCGAACTGGTCGACGGCGACATCTCCGCGGCAAAGGAACGGGCCGACGAGCTATCGGCCGAGCCAGAGACGGTCCAACTGCGGCAGTTCGAGAATCCCGCCAACCCGCGGGCCCACTACGAGACGACCGGCGCGGAGGTCGTCGAACAGGTCGGCGATCGCACGGTCGACGCGTTCGTTGCCGGCGTCGGGACAGGCGGGACCCTCACGGGTCTTGGCCGTCGACTCCGCGAGGCGTTCCCGGACGTGCGGATCGACGCGGTCGAGCCGAGCGACAACGCCGTCCTCTCCGGCGGCGAGCCCGGACACGACGCGTTTCAGGGGATGGGGCCGGGGTTCGTCTCGCCGAACCTCGACGTCGACCTCATCGACGAGGTCCACACGGCCGACATCGAGGACGCCGAGGCCGAGTGCCGCCGGCTCGCGCGCGAGGAGGGCCTCCTCGTGGGACAGTCCTCCGGTGCCTCGAATCTCGCGGCGAAGGACGTCGCCGCGGCGCTCCGCGAGTCGGGCGCGTACGTCGGAGCGGAGCCACTGGTCGTCACCGTCTACTGGGACAGCGGCGAGCGGTACCTCACCGCCGGCACCTTCGACGAGTAGCCCGCCCGCCGGCCGCGAGCCCCCGGCCGTTGGACGACGAGCCGTCCCCATCCGAACGTTGAGTACCGTCGGGCCCGCAGTTCTCCCGTGAGCACGCACGCCGCAGCCTCTCCCGACGACTCCGACGGGTCGACCCCGGACGCGCCCGACCGGCGGTTCGACGGCCCGTGGCTCCTCGTCCTCGCCGTCGCGGCCGGCGGGTGGACCGTCCTCTACGCCATCGACTGGGCGCTGCTCTCGGCGGGGACGCCGGCTGGCGCCGCCGTGGCGTTCGCCCACGGCTATCTCCTCGCGCCGCTCGCGACCGCCGCGGTCCTCCTCGACGCGCTGTCGCTCGACGAGCGCGGCGTCGCCGACTTCGGCCTTTTTAAATGGCTGTACGCGCTGGTCGCGCTGGCCGCGCCGCCGGTTGCCCTCCTCTACTACGCTCATCGCGTGTGGTTGAAGCCGGACGACTCGACCCTGCTCGGCGGGGCGCCGTGACTGACGACGAGGCGGCGGGCGTCGTCCGGGCGCTCATCACGGCTCCAGAGGGCGGCGCGCCGCCCGAGCGACGGGAGACCGCCGAGATCCGTCCGGGCGGTATGGAGGGCGACCGCTACTACCGCGGTGACGGCCACTTCCAACTCGACGGCTGCGCGGTCACGCTCGTCGCCGCCGAGGCGCTCGATGCAGTCCGCCGAGAGACGGGAATCGACGTCTCAGACGGCCGGCACCGCCGGAACGTCGTCGTCGAGGGGTTCGGATCGGGTATGGACGACCTGCTCGGGGCCACCCTTGCGGTCGGCGACGCGCGCCTGCGACCGACCCGCCGGCGTCCACCCTGCGCACGCGTCGAGCAGTTGGCCGGCGAGGACGGACTCGCCTCGGCGCTACAGAACCGGGGCGGGCTCTGCTGTGACGTCGTCGAAGCGGGACGCGTCGCCGTCGGCGACCCCGTTAAGGTCACCGAGGCAGACCCGCGCACCGCTGGCGCCGCCATCGCGGACCGTCTCCGAAGGGGCCGGTCACCCGGCCACCGCGCGCCGGAGGACGGAGACGAGTGAGCAATCGTCGGTGTGAGTCTCACACTCTGCTTCGGCTGTTAGCCCGTTGAGCACGGAGCGTCCCCATGAAATTCACCTGTCGAGCTACGTTGGATCGGGGCGGGCGTGGTCGCCGCCGCGGGGTACCGGAATTACTCTCAGGGGTCGTCTGCTGCGGGCCGACGCTCCTGCTGGTTATTGGGGTGCAGGCGTCGGCGGGGTTACCTGCCGTCTTCCGGTGGCTCCTCTCGCTCACGGTCCTCGGCCTCGTCGCCACGCTGCTGTGGGTCGGGAGCCGCGTCGATCCGGATGCGGTCGCCTGAGGACGTGTTGAATCACCTCCGGCCTCAACGACCCCCGCGCCGGAACCGAAAGCGTTGAGCGCGGACCGGACCGACGACTCGCCGTGACAGTCGGATGAGTTGGCAGTACCGCCACACGGTGCTGTCGCTGTGCATGCTCGCCTTCCTCGTGACGTACTTCGCCAGGCTGGCGATCAGCCCCGTGGTCCCGCTCATCGTCGACGACTTCGCCGTATCGAACACCGCCATCGGGGTCGCGCTCTCCGGCATGTGGCTGGCGTACGGCACCGCTCAGTTCCCGAGCGGCGTGCTCGCTGATCGGTACGGCGAGCGCCTCGTGATCCTCGTCGCCGTCGGCGGGACCACGGCCATGAGCGTGGTGTTGGGGCTCGCGCCCGTCTACTCGGCGTTCGTGCTGGCGGCGGTCCTCTTGGGACTCGTCGCCGGCCTCCACTACGCGGTGGCGACGACGCTGCTGTCGCGGACGTTCGACAACCTCGGGACGGCCATCGGGCTCCACTCGATTGGCGGCCCGCTCGCCGGACTCGTCGCGCCCGTCGCCGCTGCGTGGGTCGGAGTCCGATACGGCTGGCGTCCCGCGGTCGCGCTGGCCGCGCTGGTCGGCGCACCGGTGTTCCTCCTGTTCGCGTGGCGCGTCCGCCCGACCGAACCGCGGCGCCCCGACCAGCCGATGCGGGAACGGTTCGCGCTCGCGCCGCTCGTCGAACTTCTCTCGCGGCCGAGCGTGCTCCTTCCGCTGTTCGTCGCGATGATCGGCACGTACGTCGTGCAGGGCGTGATGTCGTTCCTCCCGACGTTCCTCGTCGAGTTCCGCGGCTATTCACCGTCCGTCGCCGCGGGGGTGTTCTCGGCGTTCTTCGTCGTCCGCGCCGTCGCCCAGGTCGGGCTCGGTCGGCTCTCGGACCGGGCGGATCGCGACGTCGCCATCGGCGCGGCGATGCTCGCGGGCGCGGTCGGCACCGCCGCCTTCGTCCTCGGTCCCGGATGGATCGGCGTCGGCGTCGCGGTGCTTTTGGCCGGTTCAGGTGCGAGCTTCTTCTCTGCGATCGATCCGCGATTCATGGACGCGCTCGGCGACGCGGAGCGCGGCGCCGGATTCGGACTCGTCCGGACCGTCTACACCGTGATCGGCTCCGCGGGCTCGTTCGGTGTCGGCCTCGCAGCCGACCTGTTCGGCTGGGGCGTCTCCTTCGCGATCCTAGCGGTGCTGTTCGGGGTCACGTTCGCCGTTCTCACGGCGAACCGAGCGCTCGGGACGGGGTACTGAGCGGGTCCGTCTCGGGGCTTCGTTGAATCCCTCAAGTGGTGATAGGTTTTAGCGATCGTACTGAATACAGGACGCGGGCCGTGTTTAGACGCTAGCGAGAGACGTTGTTGGCGAGGATTATGAGTGATTGAAGCGGGAACGAGTCGAGTATGCCCACCCAACTCGCCCGCTTCACCGACAGATGCGTCGATTTGTCTCAAAAATCTGTCGTTGGTGAGCCTCAGCCAGCACTTCAGCAAGGAAATGGTGGCTACGCTGACTGGGTCATCGTTGCAATTCACTGTCTTCGTGAGTATCTCAACCAACCGTACCGGCGGTTGCTCGACATCTGCAAGTCACAACTACGCGAAACGTGTCAAAGACACCTTTGAGTCGGTGAAAACGACGCTTTTGGTCGATTGTAACAGTGGAGC
>NZ_JBLZNH010000007.1:0-68503 GCF_051194135.1 Halorubrum wangae
GACCTGGATGACACCGAACGACCACGGCTCACATCAGATTTCCTCTTACGCCGGAGCGCAGGGGGCGAAATCCTCATATCGGTGAGTCGGCCAAACCGACTCTGCGAAACCGGGCCGAATTGAACGGCCCGAATCCGCGGTGCGTTCTTCGCGTTTCAACCGAACGGGCTTATACACTTAAGCACGTCGGAACGCTTTGACCGGCCGCGGTGCGGCCGACCGTTGTCCCCCACGCCGGGGGACCTTCGCATTAATCACGAACCCCGGCTTGTACTTAACCCCGTCGAACCATCGGCGCCTCGTCATGCGGTTTCAATGAGAAAGGTTGCCACGACAAGCCGGGGATCGAACGCATGCGAGTTGTGTCGAGGGCGCGCCGGTCGGTCACGTCGTCAGGGGTAAGTCACACCGAATTATCTGAAATCTGTCACTGATTGTTGGCGGCCGATTTCTCGTCGAACGTGGCACTGTTCGCTCCTCTGAGAATGTCGTCGTCGCCCCATCGAAAACGGGACCCCACAGGGCGAGGCTGGCGACTTTCGTCACGGGGCCCATCTCGTATCGCGTCACGCGCCCGCGCAATCAATAATAACCTATAACGAAAAACGAGGAATTAGAACGGAAAACGACGGACCTCCGAAGGCAATAAAATGAGGTCGAGGACCACGTGGCGAGCGCGCGGTCGTTTATACCACGGGCGTTTATAAGGGAGGGGGACACATATAAAAGCGAACGATGACGAACCCTGCTGATTCGATCGAAATCCAGAACGTCGTTGCATCGACCGGGATCGGCCAAGAACTCGATTTAGAAGCACTCGCAGAGGACCTCCCGGGCGCAGATTTCAATCCGGACAATTTCCCTGGGCTCGTCTACCGGACGCAGGAGCCGAAGGCAGCCGCCCTCATTTTCCGTTCGGGGAAGATCGTCTGCACGGGTGCAAAGAGCATCGATGACGTTCACGAAGCACTCGGAATCATCTTCGAGAAGCTCCGCGGGCTCCAGATTCCGGTTGAGGAGGACCCGGAGATTACGGTGCAGAACATCGTATCGAGCGCCGACCTGGGTCACAATCTGAATCTCAACGCGCTCGCGATCGGACTCGGATTAGAGGACGTCGAGTACGAGCCGGAGCAGTTCCCTGGCCTCGTCTACCGAATGGACGAGCCGGAGGTCGTCATCCTGTTGTTCGGCAGCGGAAAAATCGTCATCACCGGTGGGAAACGAACCGACGACGCCGAGGAAGCGGTCGAGGAGATCGTCGAGCGGATCGAAGGACTCGGCCTGCTCGGCTAGGCACTCATTCGATCGGATCGGCACGGTACGCTACGTAGCGCCGAACCAGCAGCACGTGACCGGGAAGAGACGTTCCGGCGCGAGCGGCCGTCGTTCGCAGTCGGACGACGGAACGGAGTAGAGCACGCGTCGCGCGGAACTACGACGCGTTGTCCTCTGTCAGCACATCCTTCACGACACTCGGATCCTCCAGCAGTTGGTGTTTCGTGTAACTGCCCTCGGCGCTCCCGCCGCTGTGTTTCGACTGCTCGATGATGTCGAGGAAGGCGTGCTCCTTGAGGAGGTCACGGACGCGACGGAGCGAGAGGCTGTCCGACCCTTCCTGCCGACAAATGTTCTCGTATATCTCGTACACGCGGCTGGTCCGGAAGCCGTCTTGTCGCCCGTTCGAGAGGGAAAGCAACGCGAGCGCCTGCAGAACGTACCGGGAGTGCGGGGTCGACCCTCGAATGAGTTCGCGGAATCGATCCGTCTCGGCTCGTTGACGAGCCTGTGTGACGAACTCCTCGCGAACGGTCGGTTCGTCGTTTCCCTGTGCGATCTCGCCGGCGTATCGGAGGATGTCGATCGCCTTTCGGGCGTCTCCGTGTTCTCGTGCCGCGAGCGCCGCGGCCCGGGGGACCGTGGACGGTTCAAGCACGTCGTCGTGGAACGCGTCCGCGCGTGCCTGCATGATCTTTCTGAGCTGGTTCGCGTCGTACGGTGGGAACACGTACTCGCGTTCGCAGAGGCTCGATTTGACGCGCTCGTCCATCCGATCCTTATACTGAATCTTGTTACTGATCCCGACGACGCCGAGTTTGCAGTCGGTGATCTTTCCGGCCTCACCTGCCCGCGAGAGCTGCATCAGAATCGCGTCGTCGTCGAGTTTGTCGATTTCGTCGAGGATGATGAGGACGACGTCGTACCGCTGGTCGAGGATTCGCCACAGCCGTTTGTAGTAGGTCGAGGTCGAGAGTCCCTTATCTGGAACGTTGATGTCCGTCGCGTCCGGGTCGTTCACACTGTCGGCGATCGTCTGTACGGCCTGGGTCTCGGTGGTGTCCTGCGCGCAGTCGACGTATGCGAAGGTGGCGTTGACGCCCTCCTCGCCAGCGGTCGAGACCAGCCGTTTCGAGACGTACTTCGCGCAGAGCGATTTCCCGGTTCCGGTCTTGCCGTAAATGAGCACGTTGCTCGGACTCTGGCCGAAGATGGCGGGATTGACCGCGTTGGCGAGATCGGAGATCTCGTCGTCGCGACCGACGATCCGACCCTCTCCGGGAAGGTGGCTGATCTCGAGGAGCTCCTTGTTCGCGAATATCGGGTCCTCCCGAGTGAAGAGGTCGTCCGCTGCGTCCATGGGATCGACACCGGGTTTCCGGTGAAATGCGTTCCGCTTCGAAGGTGCGAGTGAGGAAGGTATCGAGACACACACCGGGTTTCCGGTGAAACCGGGGAGGTAGGGGAGGGAATGGGGTGTATCGTAGAGGGTAGGGAGAACTGAACAGAAGAAAGTGGCCAGTGAGGGCGTTACTGAACCGAAACGGACCGAACAGGACTGGTGAGTACGGACTCGAAATACCGAGTTAATTCACCGGAAACCCGGTGTCCGACGACCGCCGACAACCGAAACGGAACGGTAGAGACGTTTCCCGAAAACGCCCAAGTACCGAACAGTACGATCCGGGTCGAGCGGACAGAAGAGAACCTGTGCGAAACAGAGATACTGCTCAGGGATGGGTACACTGCTCAGAAGAGGATACTACTCGAAAGAAAACCGAGGGCGGTCATCGTATTTGAGGCGGGTCGGTGGCTCCGATGTTCAAAGTCGGCTATTCTTCGGACTGCGTCGCTGACTGCGTTTCCGATGAAAACTCTCTCTACTATGCGTAGAGAATTCTCTCTACTAAGCGAGTTAGTGGACTTTTCTCAAAACCAGTATTTGATTCTTACGGACTCAAATAGACACAAACGACGCGAATGGCAACAGTTCAACCGAGCGAATCGTGACACTCACAACGACGCCAACCACACTCGCCCCATTTCACCGGAAACCCGGTGTGTCACTCCCTATCTTCGCTGTACTGCTCGGGAGGACGTTGCTTGGAAAACTTCGAACGGAGCAATCGATTCAGACGCACCGACCAACTCGACCCACCGGTCGACTGGCCGTGCGACTGGCCGGGCGTTACTCCTGCGCGTCGACGACCGCCACGCTGGCCAGGTTAACGATGTCTTTGACCTCGTCGCCACGCTGGAGGACGTGGACAGGCTGGTCCATGCCGACCAGCATCGGGCCGATTGCCTCCGCACCGCCGAGGCGCTGGAGCAGCTTGTACCCGATGTTGCCAGCCTCGAGATTCGGGAACACGAGCACGTTCGCGGCCTCATCGAGCTCGGAGAACTCGTACGTCCCGTTGAGAATGTCGTCGACGACGGCGGTGTCTGCCTGCATCTCCCCGTCCACCGGGAAGTCGACCTCGTCGTCACCGTGGAGTATCTCGACCGCTTCGCGGGGTTTCCGCGTCCCCTCGTTGTCGACGCTGCCGAAGTTGGAGTACGACAGCATCGCCGCTCGCGGCTCGACGTTGAACCGTCGCGCGAGGTCAGCGGTGTGCCGCGTCACCTCGGCCAGCGTCTCCGCATCCGGGCTCTGGTTCACCGTGGTATCTGCGCAGAAGATGACCCGGTTCTTGAACGTCAGCATGTACACCCCGGCGATCGTCTCGGTGTCGGCGGCGGACCCGATGATCTGCAGTGGCGGTCGGAGCGCCGACGGGTAGTGGTGCGTCAACCCGGTCAGCATGGCGTCAACGTCTCCAGATTTGACCATGACGCTGCCGAGGTAGTTCGTGTCGCGGCGAACGAGCTCGTTCGCTTCTCGGCGCGTGATCCCTTTCCGCTTCCGGAGTTCGTGGAGGCGGTCACCGTACGCCGAGACGTCGCGGTGTTTCGGATCGACAATTTCGGGCTCGAACGAGAGTCCGAGCTGGCTCGCCGTTCGACCGATCTCGTCGGCGTCTCCGAGCAGCACCGGATCCGCGATGCCCTGCTCCGAGAGCTGATAGGCCGCGCGAATCATCTTCTCGTCGGTACCCTCTGCCAAAGCGATGCGTTTCGGGTCGCTCTTCGCTTTGTTCAGGACGACGCGCATCATCTCTCGGGACTTGCCGAGACGCGCTTCGAGCTTCTCGCGGTACTGTTCGAGGTCGATCTCGGTTCGCGCGGCGCCCGATTCCATCGCCGCATTGGCGACGCTCGGCGCGACCTCGAAGAGGACTCGTGGGTCGAGCGGCTTCGGGATCACGTAGTCCGCACCGAACTGGAGCGGTTCGTCGCCGTAGGCCTTCACGACGGCGTCCGGAACGTCTTTCCGCGCCAGCTCGGCGAGCGCCTCGGCAGCCGCCCGCTTCATCTCCTCGTTAATCTCCGTCGCTCGCACGTCGAGCGCACCGCGGAAGAGGAAGGGGAACCCGAGCACATTGTTGACCATGTTCGGATAGTCCGAGCGGCCGGTCGCCATGATCACCGTGTCGTCGCGGGCGTCTTTCGCGTCTTCGTAGGTGATCTCCGGGTCGGGGTTCGCCATCGCGAAGATGATGGGGTTGTCGCCCATCGACTGCACCATCTCCTGCGAGACGATTCCGCCGACAGAAAGGCCGACAAAGACGTCAGCACCGTCCATCGCGTCTGCGAGGTCTCCGTCGGGCCTGTCGCTGGCGAACTGGCTCTTGTACTCGTTGACGTCGCCGTTCGCGGCGCGCTCCTCGGTGATGATACCGGAGGAGTCGCACATCGTGATGTTCTCTCTTCGCGCGCCGAGCGAGACGTAGAACTTCGCGGTGGCGATGGCGGACGCACCCGCGCCGGAGAACACGATCTCGATCTCGGACAGGTCTTTCCCGGAAATTTCGACCGCGTTCATCAGGGCGGCGCCGGAGATGATAGCGGTCCCGTGCTGGTCGTCGTGGAAGACGGGGACGTCCATCTCGTCTCGGAGGCGTTCCTCGATCTCGAAGCACTCTGGTGCCTTGATATCCTCGAGGTTCACGCCGCCGAACGTCGGTTCCATGGCGGTGACCGCCTCGCAGAACGGATCGACTTCGTCGATGTCGAGTTCGATGTCGAAGACGTCGATGTCGGCGAAGCGTTTGAACAGCACGCCCTTCCCTTCCATTACCGGCTTCGACGCCGCCGCGCCGATGTTCCCGAGTCCGAGGACAGCGGAGCCGTTTGAAATGACCGCAACGAGGTTCCCCTTCGCGGTGTATTCGAACACCCGTTCGGGGTCCTCGGCGATATCGAGACAGGGCGCTGCAACCCCCGGTGAGTAGGCGAGAGACAGATCACGCTGCGTGTTTGTCGGCTTCGTGGTCTCGATCGCAATTTTTCCCGGTGGCTCTTGGCGGTGGTAGTCCCGCGCGTCGTCATCCAATCCCATATGCTCCTCAATTAGCGAACGGAGTAAAAAGGTATGTGAACCAGTCGAACCATCTTTTCGACGTTTAACGTGAGCCGAACCGAGTTCACACTCACTCGAATGTCGTTCCGATCTCACTCGAGCTCATTCAAACTCACTCGATCACGCTCGATTACGCTTGACCACGCTCGACCACCCCGACCACGCTCGACCACACCCGACCACGCTCGACCACACCCGACCACGCTCGACTACACTTGACCACACCCGACCATGCTTGACCGGGCCGTGTTGCGTGATTCCTCTCACCGATCGGAGTCGTCCTCAATAGATGCCCCCGTCGGTTCGTCCGTTCCGGGTCGGAGAGCGGGATGGAGCAGTGAAAGCTCGGGATCGACTCCCTCCAACGTCGAGACCTCGTAGATGAGCCGGTACGAGAGAGCGACGACCTGTACGGGTAACACGAGGGCAACGAGCCCGACGACGCCCGCAATCGCCACGACCGCGATCGCTACCGTTCCTGACGTCGTCCCCAACAGCGCGCCGAGCCCGCCCAGGAGTGCGGCCGCGATGAGGAGCACGAGCCCGGCGACGGTGGCGACGAGCGCGAGGGCGAGGAGCGTCGCGACCCCGACGACGACCGACAGCCCAATCGAAATAACGAGGTGAACGACGAGGTAGACAAAGAACTCCGGCCAGTCGGTGCGCAAGACAGGGAGAAATCGCCGCCAGCCGCCGATCACGCCGGTGTCCGCGACGACCATCGTCGGAACGACGAACTCGTAGGTGAATCGGAGTGCGAGTGCGGCCACCGCGACGACCCCAGCCCCGACGAGACCGAGTGCGACGACGGCCCCGATCGGCAACGAGACGAGGGTCCCGACCATCGAATCGATCATCGCCGACCCGGTCGGCGCGTCCGCGAGAACCGTGACGCCGACAGCGAGCGCGACGGGCGTCCCCGCGACAACACTCAACGCCACGGTAAATACGAACAAGCCAAGCGACTGACGGAGTCGAGAGAGGAAGGGTGCGATGATCCGGACCTCGTCGGTGCGAAGCGCATCGTAGAAGACGAGCCGTAGCGACAGCGACGCCACCGAGACCGCGACGATCAGGAGAATGAGGCCGACGACGCCGAGCGCGAGTAGCTCCGGAGTGACCGCGTCAGCGATCGCATCGGGCACACCGGATCCCGGACCGAAACCACCGGAGCCGGCTCCCGCCGAGCCAGACCCGACCTCTGACGAAGGCGTGACGTCCGAACCGGAGGCCGCCGGAGCGGACACGTTCGTACTCACTCCGCCGCCGCCCATGAACAGCACGAGGAGGGCGAGCTTCGTCCAGCGAACAGGGCTGAACGGAAACAGGAACCGCCGCGTCGCGTCGACCGAGTCGTCCACGGCGTCGACTGCGTGCCAACTCATGGTCGGCGCTTCTCGCGGGGCACGTATATACCATGTTGCAGGAACTCCGATCGCGCGACCGACCTCGAACATGCGACCAACCTCGAACGTGCGACCGACCCCGACCACAGCCCTTTACGCCGGACGGACCGAGTGCGCACACATGAAGGTCCGTGGCGAACGCGAGTGTCGAGAGTGCGGACGGCGCTGGTCGTACTACGAGACGGGCAGCGTCGAGTGCCCGGACTGCGAGAGCTTCCGAAGCGTCGGCGTCGACGACCGTACCGCTCACACTGACGCCCCGGTGTCGCTGGACCTCAGCGCCCATCGGGCTCGGTTCGGCGAGGCTACCGGGACGCTCCCCGCGGAGGGCGTCGACGAACTGAAGTCGGATCTCCGTGCGTACGTCCGCAAGCGTGGGTTCATTCGCGGCGGGGAGCTGCTCCCGCTCGATACGACCTACCTCGCGGCCAGAGAGCTTCTCGAGGCGGTCGACTGTTACGACCGCCTCCGAGACCCCACGGATCCGGACCGTGAGTATCTCCTTGACCTGCTGAGCGGTGCCGACGAGGGTACCCGCCTCCCAACCGAGGCCGTCCCCGACCGACTCCGCGAAGCCCGCGGCATGGCCGCGGCGCGCGCTGTCGACGAGTACCGGAGCGACCTTCTCGCGTTCCTCGACGAACTCGCCGGCGCGTCCGGAGTCGGTTCGGAGGACGAGACGCCCACGGTCTCCGTCTCCGCGGGGGACGGCGACGATGTCGAGGCGCGGATCGAGCCGGCGAGAGCGGTCCTCAACCGACTCCGCGACCGGGTGAAGCGAGTGGAAGCACTCAACGGAGACATCCCCGCAGCCGACGCGGACGCGCTCGTCGACGCCGCGAACGCGCTCGGCGAATGGGTCCGAACCGGCGACGACGTCGCGCTCGAACGGGCCCGGGAGCGCCTGACGCAGCAGGACGCCTGACGCAGCGTACGCTCCGACTCCATTCGGACCCATTCGGCCGGCGCACATCACGCGTGATACTCGCGGAGGTAGGTTCAACACAGCGCTTCGCGAACGCGTCTCCATGTCGCGGTTCGACGTCCACGACCACCGCCACGCGCTAAAACAGATCAGAGACACCGGATCGACGAAGCTGTGGGAGAACCGGAAAGAGGTCCGGTGTCCAGTCTGTGACGCGCCGTTCGTCCGGCTGTTCACCACGCGAGAGACGGGAACCACGTTTCCCGAGAGCGACGGCGCTCGGTTCTGTCTCCTCCGGGACGACGAAGCGATCCACCTGTTCCGTCACTGACTCCCGACCGTCCGTCTCCGGACGGCGTTCCGGTCGTCGGAGCGGGTCCGCTCAGTCGCTCGCGACCGACTCGACATCGGCGTCCGGGTCGTCGATGTACCGCTCGGTCCACGTCCCACGGGCGAACCATGCGACGCCGATCACCGCGCCGAGGACGTTGCCGAGCGCCATGCCGACCCAGACGCCGGTCTCACCCCACCCGGCGATGAAGACGAGGTATCCGACGCTGGCGACGCGACCGACCCAGAGGGTGAGTATCGATATCACCATCGCCGTCTTCGTGTTGCCGGCGCCGCGGAACGCGCCGAGGATCACCTGCGAGACCCCGATGAAGGCGAACTCCACGGAGCGGATACGAACGTATTCGACCGCGTAGGAGACGGTGGTCGCGGCGTCCGGGACGTCGCCCAGAAACACGCCGACGATCGATTCGGTGAACGTCACCGCGACAACCGCGACGAGGAACATCACGCCCGCCCCGGTGCCGGCGGCGAGTTTGACCGACCGCGCGGCGCGGTCCGCTCGGTCCGCCCCGAGGTTCTGTCCCACCATCGTATCGATCGCGCGCCCGAGCCCCATCGCGGGAAGGAAGACGAGCGAGATGAGTCGGTTTCCGAGGCCGTACGCCGCCACAACCGGAGGCGAGAACGTGACGACCATCGCCGTGAGCGTTATCATCGCGAGCGCGCTCGTCGTCTGCTCGACGCTGGAGGGTAGTCCCAACTCGAAGATGTCGCGGATGAACGCGAGGTCCGGGACAAGGTGGCTCACGGAGACGGTCGGACCCAGACCGGTTGCGAACAGCAGCCAGAGCCCGATGACAGTGGCGACGCCTCGCGAGAAAATCGTCGCCAACGCGGCGCCCTCGATCCCGTACCCCGTAAACCCGGTGACCGCGAACAGCGACGCTTCCAGCGCCATCGGATCGAGCACTCCGGCGACTGGGATGCCAGCGAGCCACTCGAACAGCGGGTTGTCGGCGAACCCGAAGATGAGGAACGGGTCGAGGAAGACGTTGAGAATCACCGACACCAGCATCACCGCCATCGGCGTCCGGGTATCGCCGTAGCCGCGCATCAGCGCGGAGAAGACGAAAAAGCCGAACATCAGCGGGATGCCGACAAAGATGACCTCCATGTAGTCGGCCGCGAGCGGGATCACCGTCGCCGCCGTATCGGCGTCGCTCGGGAGGAGCTCCAAGGCCGGACGCGTGTAGAAATATCCTCCGATGCCGATGAACACCGACAGTACGGAGACCGTGAAGATGGTCTGCCCGGCGACCAACCCCGCGGACCCGTCGCCGTCGGCGCCGGTGTACTGCGCCACGAGGATCGCGCCCGCGGTGGTGAACCCGCCGGCCACGGCGATGAGCAGGAAGATCAGCGGGAACGCGAGACTGATCGCCCCGACCGCCTCGGCCGACAGCCGACCGAGATAGAGCGTGTCGACGACGTTGTACGTCACCTGTAACAGCTGGATCACCACGATCGGCCACGCTAAGTGGAACAGCGGCCGAACCAGACTCCCTTCGGTGATCGACTCCTTGGAAATGCGGTCGCCGGTCTCGCCGTCGGAGTCGTCTTCGGGGGGGCGGGGATCGTCGACTTCGGGACGGTCGTCCGGGCTCGGATCGCGATCCGCGTCGGGAATCCCGTCGTCGTTTGAGCCGCCGTCGCCGCCCGCTGGAGGGGTTGTTGACCGGTCGTCGGGGGACTCGTCACTCACTACCGTAGAATCGGGGCGTTCGGTCAATCAGACTTCCGATTGCGGCGTGCTACGTGCCGGTATCTTCCCCGTTCCCGCCACGGCTCGTCGGGGGCTCATCTTCCGAGACCGTCACGCTCGCAGACTCGTCGGCGTCGGAATCCGATCGGAGATTCTCGCCATCAGACGCCTCTGCTACCTGTTGGGTCGCGGAGGGCTCGTCGTCCGGGGCGCCGACTCGCGCCACGCCGGAGGTGTCGTCGAAGATGAGGTGCCGGTGCGGGTACGCCATCTCGACGTCGGCGTCCGCGAGCCGCTCGCGGATCAACGTGTTCACGTCCGACTGGACCTTCGCGAGCTTGTACGGCTTCTTGACCCAGTACCGGAGGCGCAAGAGGATGCCGTCGTCGCCGAACTCGTGGAGGCGACAGTCCGGACTGGCGACGTAGCGCGCGACACCGACGCGGATGTCCGGGCCGCC
Source organism: Halorubrum wangae (assembly GCF_051194135.1). NCBI lineage: Archaea > Methanobacteriati > Methanobacteriota > Halobacteria > Halobacteriales > Haloferacaceae > Halorubrum > Halorubrum wangae. The sequence goes on from NZ_JBLZNH010000007.1 coordinate 10,588, forward strand.
GTTGATGACGGCTTCGCAGTCTCGAGCCGCGCGCTCGATGAGCCGCCGGGCCTGTGGAATGTCGCTCTCGTAGGTGACGAGCACCTCTATCGTCCGGCGGGTTCGCTCGTCTTCCGCCGAGAAGTTTGTCACGTCGCGTTCCCGCATCGTTCCGTTCGGAACGACGAGAAAAGTGTTATCCAGTGTGAATATCTTGGTGTACCGGATCGTGATATCCTCGACGAATCCGGTGGTCCCGTTCTCCAACTGGATCATATCACCGATCTCGAAGGGTTGGTCGGCGAGAATGAACACGCCGTTGATGAAGTTCCCGACGAGCGGTGCGAGGATAATACCGATCACGGCCGAGAACACCGCCGTCCCCACGAGCAGATCGGTGAACTGGAAGCCCGCCGCCCGCAACCCGATCAGCAACGCGACGGAGATCGTCCCGACCCGGACGCCGCGAACGATCGTCTGTGCGACGCTTTGTCTCGAAACGCGCCGCGCCACGGGTCTCCCAATAAGTCGAACCAAGAACTTCGAAACGATGGTGCCGAGCACCACGGAGAGAACCACCAACAACAGTCCCGATCCGGGGAGAGTCCCCAGCCGCGAGACGATATCAGACACCGGATCGAGGAGTTGACCCAAGACCGGTGCCATACCCGCGGGCTGTGCCATAGCCAATGCGCTGTCGCCCACCCGAAAAAGCGTTTCTCCCTGCGGACAGTTCCGAGCGGTAGAGGTCGACACCGGAAATCGGCCTGGGCAATCACTAACACCTCGCCGAACGAACCGGGTACTATGCCCAACTCGCCACATGTGCAGCCATCGTTCGACGTCAACCACGACGCCACGCCGGGCGACGCCCTCATCACCGGGTTCTCGTCGTTCGGCCTCGCGGGACTGACGGCCGTGGATTACCTGATCGACAACCTCGGCCTCACCGAGACCGGTCACATCCAGATCGAGGGGCTGCCCTCGATCACCCCCTTCGCGAAAGGCCGACCGCGCCATCCCATTCGGCTCTACTCCGCAGAGGACATCGACGTCACGGTGCTCGTGTCCGAGCAGTTCGTTCCGCCGGCGTCGGGGGAACTGCTCTCGCGGTCGATCCTTGACTGGACGGAGGGCGCCGGGGTATCGGAAATCGCGGTGTTGTCTGGGGTCCCGATTCCGCACGGGCCGGACGCGCACAAAACGTTCTACGTCGCGACTGACGACTACCGCGAGGCGCGCCTCGCGGACGAGTCGGTCCCGCCCATGGAGGCCGGCTTCTTAGACGGGACGGTCGCTTCGCTGCTCGAACAGGGGATAGAATCACCGCTCGGCGTCGGCGTGTTCATCACGCCGGTCCACGCGCAGGCTCCCGACGTGGAGGCCGCGGTTCGGCTCGTCGACACGGTGAACGCCACGTACGACCTCGGCGTGGACTCCGCACCGCTGGCGTCGTTCGCGGCAGAGATCCGCAAACACTACGAAGGGCTCGCCGAGCGGATGGAAGAGTCCGAGCCAGAGGGCACCTACGACCGAATGTATATGTGACGAGTCGGGAGCCGCTACCCGCCATCGACCGCTCCCGACCGCGTCGTTGGGTACTTGACCCACGATCGAATCCGGGGATGCGGGTTTGAAAACGCGTGCAACTCGACTCATAGTAAAAACCTATATCCGAGGGACGTGTCGCCTCCGGTATGACAGACGATCTCCGCGACACCCTCGATCACGTCGGGGACCGATTCAACCTCGGCGAGTACGAGATCGACGCCTATCTCGCGGTGTTAGAGCACGGGGAACTGACGGCGAGCGACATCGCTGACCGGACCGACATCCCGCAGCCGCGCGTGTACGACACGGTCCGGAGCCTCTCGGACCGCGGACTCGTCGAACTACGTGAATCGCGGCCGATGAAAATCGTCGCCGTCGACCCCGAGGACGCGTTCGGCGAACTCCAATCGTCGTTCGCCGAGATGGTCGACGAGCTGGAGGCGCGGTACACCGCGCCGACCCGAGAGACCGAGGCCGTGTCGCTGGTGAAGTCCCGCTCGACGATCCTCCGCTACCTCGAGGAGATCATCGCTGGCGCCGAGTACGAACTCGCGGTCTCGCTGACCCCCGGCCTGCTCCGCCGCTTCCGCGACGAACTCGCGGCCAAGGTGGCGAACGGCGTTAGCGTCGAACTCCTCGTGACGCCGGCGTCAAAGGCGCCCGATCCGACCGAGTTCGACTACCTCGAGGTCGCGACCATCGCCCGCGCGCGGCGGGGGATCACCACCCCCATCCTCGCGGTGGCCGACGGGGAGTACTCCGTCTACGCCACCCAGGACGCGCTCCGCGACGACCGCGAGCGGTACGGCGTCATCTTCAACCGGTCCGCGCTCGGCTTCCTCGTGTCCGGCTTCTTCGGGACCGTGCTGTGGACGACGGCTGAGACGCTGGCTACGAACGCGGCGGAGCGCCCGTTCCCGCGCCGGTACGCGTCGATACGCAGAGCGGTCAAGGACGTCAAAGACCTCCACGACGAAGAGTTCTACGCCACCATCGAGGGACGCGACATCGAGACGGGCGAGTCGGTTACGGTGCGCGGCCGCGTCGTCGACCTCGCGTTCGAGGACACCGAGGAGGTCGCGTCGCTGGTGATCGAGACCGACTCCGGACGCATCGAGATCGGCGGCCGCGTCGCCGCCCTCGAAGACGTTGAGGGACAGGAGATCGTCATCGGTCGCGACGAACCACCGGCGCTGTAGAGCGATACATCCTATTTATATTCGGAGCCGCGCGTGTGCCCTGATTTATTAGCCGGGGCGACGCCCGACCCGTATGGAGTACACGACCCTGGGCGACACGGGAACCACTGTCAGCGAACTCGCGCTCGGCTGTATGAGCTTCGGGAGCGAGCACGACTGGATGCTCGACGAGGAGGCGGGCCGTGAACTCGTCGAGCGAGCGATCGAACTCGGTATCACCTTCTTCGACACCGCGAACGTCTACTCGAACGGCGAGAGCGAAGAGATACTCGGCGACGTGCTCGCCGAGTACGACCGCGATCGCTTCGTCGTCGCGACAAAGGTGTACGGAGAGATGGACGAATCGAACCCGAACTCGGGCGGGCTCTCCCGAAAGGCGATCGAACAGGAGCTACAGCACAGTCTTGACCGACTTGGGATGGACACGATCGATCTGTATCAGATCCACCGCTGGGATTACGATACGCCTATCGAGGAGACGTTGGCGACGCTCGACGACGCCGTCCGCCGTGGCGACGTGCGGTACGTCGGCGCCTCCTCGATGTGGGCCCATCAGTTCGCCGAGGCACTCCACGTGAGCGAGCGCGAGGGGTACGAACGGTTCGTCACCATGCAGAACCTCTACAACCTCGCGTACCGCGAGGAGGAGCGAGAGATGGTGCCGCTGTGCAAGCGGGAGAACGTGGGAATGATCCCGTGGAGCCCCGTCGGCGCCGGCTACCTCGCGCGCCCCTTTGAGCGCGACGACGCCACGACCCGCGGAAAACACGAGACCGAACTGGGTCGCCCGTATCGCGAGGGCGGCGGCGAGGAGATCAACCGCCGCGTTCAGGAGTTGGCCGACGAGAAGGGGGTGAAGATGGCTCAGATCGCGCTTCGGTGGGTCGCCGGCAAGGACGTCGTCGACGCGCCGATCGTCGGCACATCGAGCGTCGAACACCTCGAAGACGCGGTCGAGGCGCTCGATATCGACCTCTCCGCGTCGGACGTCGAGTGGCTCGAAGAGCCGTACGAGACAGTCCGCGTCTCCGGCCACGAGTAGTCTCGACCGGCACGGTCGATCTCTCCGCCACGTCGCCGCCGTCCCTGTGTCGGCGTAACACACTTAACAGATCGCTCTGTAGTATGAGTCAGTGGCATCCCGACAGGGCGGGCCGGGAGACGCCGAGTCATCTCGTCCCGGATCGACGGAACGTCGGACCGCGTCCACGACCACGCCGGCGGAAGGGCGCGCGACGCGCTCAAACCCGTTTCCCGCGGGCCCGGAAACGACCGATCCGCGGCCGAATGGGCCTCGCTCGGATCGTCGGACTGCGGCCGCGCGGACTGCGGAGGACCCGCCAGTCCGCGACCCCGGCCGGTATGCGCTCACCGATCACTTCCGCGAACGGCTCGAACAGCCCGGTCGCTACGTGTCGACACGCACTGTGAGCGACGCAATTCGTCGGGGACAACTCCGCTGGAACCGGACGGACGGCTGGCGATTCGCCCTCGTCGAGGGCGGGATCCGATTCGTCGTGGTCGTCGGCGACACCGAGACGAACTCTCCTGTGGTCGTCACCGGTTGGACCGAGGTTGCCGACCGCGAGGCGGCCCTCGACGCCCGTCGGTGGGACCCGGTCGACGTCGACACGATCACGGTACGGGCGGCGCTCAGCGAGTCCGCCTCGACGCCCATCCCGGACCGCATTCGGCCGCGAAACGTGACTCGACCGTTCGTAGTCGGCGACCACCGCTTACAAACCGATCCGGGCGACCCGTACGTCCGGTGCGCCGAGTGCGGGTGCCGGTTCCGTTCAAAGGACGCGATCACTTCCCGCGGCTGTCACGGCCGCTCGGGTCGGTGACCGCCGCACGGCCGCCGATCGTCGACTGTTTGCCGCCGACCGCCGATCGGGGACGCTATTCCTTTCCGCATCGCGCCCTAATCGAACGTAATGACAGACGACGCCGGCGACTCCACTGCCGGGAGCGACGCCGCATCCGAGGGTCCGGGCGACCGGATCGGGTCTGAGACGACCAACGACATCTCGATCGATCGCTTCCACGAGGCACTCGAAGCCGAGGAACGCCCGATCGCAACTGCGAGCGAGGTCGCCCGACGGCTCGGCACGACGCAGTCGGCCGCCCGCGACGCGCTGGGTGCGCTTGTCGACCGCGGCGACGTGGACAGACTCGACGTCGAGAACGACCCGATCGTCTTCTACCCGACCGACTGGGGCCGCCTGGCGACCCGCGAGCGCGTCGTCGCGTTCCCGAACCGCCGCGAGATCGTCGTCGACCGCCCCACTCAGTACACCCGCGCGCGGCTCTCCCAGTTCGCTCACCTCGTCGACACGACCGGGACGGAGCCGGGCACCCGCGGGTACCTCTATCGGATTCGCCAAGAGGACGTGTGGGCCGCGCCGTTCGACGACGCCGACGCGCTGATCGCGAGTCTCCGGTCGGGACTCCCGCGGCGGTACGAGCACCTTGAGGAGTGGATTCGAGACCAGTGGCGCCGGGCCCACCGCTTCCGCCTGTACACTCACGACGACGACTACGTCGTTTTGGCGGCCGCCTCCGAGAGCCTGATGGGAAACGTCGCCGACCAACATCTCGACGACGACCACTTGCGGGCCCCGATCTCCGAGACGGAGGCGTGGGTGAATGAGGGCGCCGTCGCCGAGATCAAACGCGCTCTTTACGACGCGGGCTACCCGGTCGAGGACGACCGCGACCTCGACGTCGGCGACCCGGTCGACATCGACCTGACGACCGACCTCCGACCGTATCAGGAGACGTGGGTCGAGACGTTCCTCGAACGCCGCTCCGGTGTGTACGTCGGTCCGCCGGGGTCCGGGAAGACCGTCGCCGCCATCGCGACCATCGCTGGGGTCGGCGGCGAGACGCTCATCCTCGTTCCCTCCCGCGAACTCGCCGGCCAGTGGCGCGAGGAACTGCTCGCACACTCCACAGTCGACCCCGCCGACATCGGACTCTACCACGGCGGACAGAAGGAGATCCGCCCGATTACGATCGCGACCTACCAGATCGCGGGGATGGACCGACACCGCTCGCTGTTCGACTCCCGGAAGTGGGGCCTGATCTGCTTCGACGAGGCGCATCACGTCACCGCCCCAGTGTACTCGCGAACCGCCGAACTCCAGAGCAAACACCGGCTCGGACTCTCGGCCACGCCGGTCCGAGAGACCGGCAGTGAAGAGGAGATATACACGCTGATCGGCCAGCCGATCGGCGCCGACTGGGACGAACTGTTCGAGGCCGGCTTCGTCCAGGAGCCGGAGGTCGAGATTCGGTACGTCCCGTGGCGCGACGAAATGGCACAGAACGAGTACGCCAGCGCCGACGGCCGCGAGCGTCGCCGCGTCGCCGCGGAGAACCCCGCGAAGATAGAGGAGATCCGGTACCTGCTGGCCGCCCACCGCGACAAGAAGGCCCTCGTCTTCATCGAGTTCCTCGATCAGGGCGAGGCGATCGCGGACGCCCTCGGCGTCCCGTTCATCAGCGGCGAGACGCCGCACCACGAGCGGACGGAGCTGTTCCGGCGGTTCCGCGAGGAGGACGGAGGGAGCGACGGACTCGGCCCGGACGACGAGGGGATCGGCTCGGGAGACGACGGCCTCGACACCCTCGTCGTCTCCCGCGTCGGCGACGAGGGAATCGACCTTCCGAACGCCGAGGTCGCAATCGTCGCCAGCGGGCTCGGGGGCTCCCGTCGGCAAGGCTCACAGCGCGCGGGCCGGACGATGCGCCCCACGGGGTCGGCGCTCGTGTACGTGCTCGCGACCCGCGGCTCCAGCGAGGAGGAGTTTGCGCAGCGACAGATGCGGCACCTCGCGCGCAAGGGCGTGCGCGTGAGAGAGACGAACGTCGCGGAGTAGCCGTCGCGGACGCGATCGCCACCACCCGAGAGCACCCGCAGGGCCGGTTCGCGTCGGTATCCCGAAGGACCTGATCGCGAGCCTGACGCCCCAGCCTGCGGTCAAGATGTGCGAGACGAGCGCGCCGCCGGTCCGCCGACCTGCGTCTCGGTGACGAACGAGGCCGTCGACCGAGGCCGTCGATCCCGCCGCGGAACTGCTCGGTGGCGCTTGGCGGGGCGCGTGACCTTCTCCACGTGCTGCTCGCTGACCTTTGTAAACGCACAATTTGGGCCGTTCAGCACCTGAGGCGCAATCGAACCCGTAACGTGAACCTTAACAACTTTCGTTGTGAATTCAGGCCATGACTCACGCGAACGACGTCTCCGTCGGCATCGTCGGACTCGGCGGGATCGGAAACCACCACGCGACGAAGCTGGCCGCGCGCGGGGCGAACCTCATCGGCGGGATGGACATCGACGCGAACGCCCGTCGCCGGTTCCACGAGGAGTTCGGCGTCCACGCCTACGAGAACGAAGCGGACCTCTACGAACACTGCGACGCGGTTTTGATCACGACGCCGAACCGGTTCCACGAGGAGTACGCGGTGTCGGCACTGGAGGCCGGGCTGGACGTGCTCTTGGAGAAACCGCTCGCGCACACCGTCGAGAGCGCGGAGCGCATCGCCGCGGCCGCCCGTGACGCAGAGGGGTTCTGCATGGTCGGATTCAACAACCGGTTCGCGGAGCCGGTGCAGGTGATCAAAGGATATCAGAACGAGGGTCGGTTCGGCGAGACGACCCACGTCGAGGCGAACTACGTCCGACGCCGCGGCGTCCCCGGCCGCGGCTCGTGGTTCACGTCGAGCGACGTCGCCGGCGGTGGCGCACTCATCGACATCGGCGTCCACGCCATCGACCTCGCGCTGTACTTCCTCGACCACCCGGAGGTCGTCGAGGTGTCGGGTGAGACGCGCTCCGAGTTCGGCAGCCGCGACGACTACGCGTTCGTCCACATGTGGGGCGACGACAACGGCGCCGATGGCTTCGACGTCGAGGACTCCGCGTCGGCGTTCATTCGCGACGCCGACGGCAACACCGTGTCGCTGGAAGTGGCGTGGGCGACGAACAGCCCGACGAACGACGAGTTCGTGATTCGGGGGACCAACGCGGGCGCGACGTTCGACCGTGGCAGCGGCGACCTCACAATCCACGAGGCGCGCTCGTTCGACGGCGACCAGCACCACTTCTCCGACACCGAGATTGAGACTCGCGAGGGCGACAGCCACGACGCCGAACAGGCCGCCTTCCTCGAAGCGGTCGCGGCGGGCGAACCACCGGCGATCAACACGATCGACGAGGCGCTCTCCGTCCAGCACGTCATCGGCGCGATCTATCGATCCTCGGAGCGCGGCGAGGCGGTTCGGTTGGACTGAGCGGCGAGGTTCGCCACCCTCGAACCGTGTCGGAACCCGCGGCCCGGACCCCGGTATCAGAACCTATTCGGTCCTCCGGCCCGTTCTCGGAAGCAATCCGTGACACGCGACGCCGGCCCGACACCGCCCTCCGAACGCATCGTCAGCCTTGACGCGCTCAGAGGCTTCGCGCTTCTCGGCATCTTAGTCATCAACGTCTGGGTGTTCGCGATGCCCGAAGCGACGCTCCTGAACCCCACCGTGTACGCCGACGGAACCGTCTACGGCGAGTTCACGGGTGCGAACTACTGGGCGTGGTTCGCGGGCCACGTGTTCGGGCAGTCGAAGCTCATCACCCTGTTCTCGGCGCTGTTCGGCGCTGGAATCCTGCTGTTCATGCAGAGCAAAGAGGAGAAGGGACAAGACGCTGTCAGACTCCACTACCGACGGACCGCGGTGCTCATTGCGATCGGACTCGTGCACGCGTATCTGCTGTGGTACGGGGACATCCTCGTCGCGTACGGGTTTACGGGACTGTTCCTCGTGACTCTCCGTGACCTCGAAGCGAAGCAGCTCGCGGCACTCGGCGGGGTGTTCCTGCTGTTCGTCCCCGCGACGGAGCTGTTCGCGGCGATCAGCATCGGCGGCGACGCGATCGCGTCACAGTGGACGCCGAGCGAGGCCGTGCTGCGACAAGAGGTGGCAACGTACCGAAGCGGCTGGCTCGCGCAGATGGATCACCGCGTCTCCTCCTCGTTCCAGCGACAGACGACCGGCTTCGTCGGAGCCAGCTTCTGGCGGGTCGGCGGCGTGATGCTGCTCGGGATGGCGCTGTACCGCTGGGGCGTGCTGACCGGCGAGCGCTCTGCGAGACTTTATAAGAGGCTCGTCGCCGGCGGGGTCGTCGGGGTCGCGGTCGTCGTCGCCGGCGTCGCCTACATCGAGGCCAACGACTGGAGTGCGGGCGCGGCGCTGTACTGGCGCCAGTTCAACTACTGGGGCAGCCTGCTCGTCGCCGGCGGCTACCTCGGCGTCGTGATGCTGTACGCGAAGCGGCGCCCGGACGGCCCAGTGACGCGGACGTTCGCCGCGGTCGGTCGCACGGCCTTCACGAACTACCTCCTCCAAACCGTGCTCGCGACCACCATCTTCTACGGTCACGGACTCGGGCTGTTCGGCTCGGTGACCCGCGTCGAGCAGTACGCGATCGTCCTCGCTATCTGGGCGGTGCAGGTGGTGCTCTCGGTGCTCTGGCTCAAACGTTATCGCTTCGGGCCGGTCGAGTGGCTGTGGCGGACGCTCACGTACGGCGAACGACAGCCGATGCGAACTCCGGAGTGACTCGGTGCGCGGGGGAGGCGGGCGCTACCGTCGTATCAGCTACCGTGTGAACCCGATCACGCCTCGTCGACAACCGGGTTCGAGAGTGTCCCGACCCCTTCGTAGGTGATCTCGACGCGCTCGCCGGGTTCGACGAGCCCCGGATTCGCCGGACTGCCGAAGGCGATGCAGTCGTCGGGTTCGAAGGTGAACCGCTCGGAGAGGTACGAGACTATCTCGTGCGGCCCGAACAGCATTAGCTCCGTGTTCGCGTCCTGGCGCTGTTCCCCGCCGACCGTCGTTGAGATGTCGAGACCCGTCGGGTCGACGTCGGTCTCGATCCACGGGCCGAGCGGCGCGGAGCCGTCGAACGCCTTGCGCGCGGTCCGGCCCTGCTGGTCGAGCGCGTCCATGTCGTTCATGATCGTGTACCCGCGGACCACATCGGGTACGTCTTCGGGGGCCACATCCCGGCAGCGCTCGTCGATGACGGCGACCAATTCGCCTGCGTAGGTCAGTTCGTCGGTCCACTCGGGGTACGCTATCGACTGGCCGTGCGCGAGCAGGCTCGCCGGCGGCTTGATGAAGAAATCGGGCTCCTCGGGTCGTTCGTACTCCATTTGATCGAGCGTCTCGACGTAGTTCCGCCCGACGCAGTAGAGCGCGCTCGGGTCGCAGGGCGGGAGGAGTCGCCCGTCGCGACCGACTTCGTAGCGGCCGTCGTCGGCGACGATCGTTCCGTCATCGTACCGTCCCGTAACGGGTCCGTCGGGCGTGAGCAGGCGTGCAAGTCGCATGACAACCCGTCAGCGCGGGGCGTCGAAAAGGCGTCGGTCGCGGTCATCGCACAGCGGCCGTTTTCGGGGGCTTACTCCTCGTCGCCGGGGCGGCCGCTCTCGTCCTCCCGGCCAGTGTGGTCGGTTCCGGTGCCGATCACGACGCCGGACCGGATCTCCAGCGCCGTTTCGAACTCGTCGCGACTGGTCTGTCCGCTGCCGGCGCGCTCGACCGCCGCCTCGTGGGCCCGCACGACGGCGTCGCGCTCCCGTTCCGAGAGGCTCAGCCGCTCGCCCACGCTCTCCCAGTGATCGGGCTCGACGAGGAAGGTCTCGCGGTCCGGTTCGACGGCGATACGCTCGTACCGCCGCCGGTAGTCGTCGATGCGCGGCCCTAGATCGGCTTGCACGCGTGCGAGAAGTCCGGGAAGCTGCTCGGCGGGGACGCTCGCGAGCGCCGCCGTCTTCACGAGAGCGGACCCGTCGATCGGGTACTCGCCTCGGGTCGGCGTCGACCGCGGCTCGCTCGACTCTTCGTCGTCGACCATCAGCCCCCGGCGCGCATCGCTTTCTGCCGATATTTCGGGAGGAGCGCTGAGAGTGCCTCGGGCTCTCCCGCGAACTCAGCGGTCACCTCGGTGAGCGTGATAGACGCCGCGGCCGTGACCTTCTGCGCGCTGAGGGCGACGCGCCACCCGTCGCCGTCGACGCGGGTCGCCTCGGCGGGGTCGTCGGTGTCGACGAGCTCTCCGCCGAGGTTCCGCAGGTAGTGTGCCGCGAGTCGGCGCGATATCCCGCGATACGCGACCGTCTCGCGTACCCATCCCTCGTCGGCAGGCGGGAGACCGCTGCCGGAGTCCTCGTCGCGGGATGGACTCTCGACCTCGTCGCTATCGGTGGTCATGTGCCGCCCGCTACCGGGGGGAACACCGAGAGTCGGTCGCCGTCCTCCATCGCGGTCTCCAACCCGTCGAGATGGAGCACCTCGCGGCCGTTCTTCAGGACGTTGATCTGGGGGGCGAGGTTGCCGTCGACGATCAGGCGACCGGCCATCCCCTCGTACTCGTCTTCCAGCTCACGCAACACGTCACCGACGGTCGACCCGTCGGCGAACTCCGCCTCCACCGTCTTCCCCCCGGCGGCCTCACGAAACGTCGCGAAGAACCGCAGTTCCAGTTCCATACGCATCCATCGAGTCCCGGCGGCTTAAAAACGGGAGGCCGCGGGGATCGCTGCGTTTCGACGGTGCCGATCGGTCGCCCTGAGAATCGGTGTCGCCTACAGATCAGAGAGCCGAATGCCGTCCTCGACGAGCCGGAAGTTCCGCTCGCGACCCAGTTCGTCGCCGAGCCACTCGTGTTCGTACAGCTGTCCGATGAGTTCGACGTAGAGATTGCGCCACGCGATGGCGTAAATCGGCGACTGTCCCCACGCGCGCAGTTCCGGCACAAACTCGTGGTACGTGCTCGCCTGCGCCTCCATCCGCTCGACCGCATCGGCGACAACCTCGGCCGCTTCCGCGGGCTCCGTCCCCCCTATCTCCTCGTTGATCCGCGACTGGATCCCGGCGATGGCGCGCCGCATGTCCTGTGCCGCGGTACCATCCTCCTCGGGCAGCGACTCGAGGACCCCGCGCGGGACGCCGAGTTCGATTTCGGGCATGGACGAACCTCCGACGTCGACGCTCAAAAAACCCGTTCACCCGTCGGGCCGCACGACGGGGGCGCCAACTAGCCACCGACCCGTGACGGTCCCGACGCGCTCCCGCATGGTCGCCGGGTCGGTCGACACCGCTTCGTCGCCCGGCTGCGGTCCGTAGGCGCCGAACCCGGCGTGGTTGACGCCCGCGAGTTCGATCACGCGAGCGTCCTCCGGGAGGTTCGACCGGACGGCGCGCTCGCGATCCGCGTCGATCACGCCGTCGGCGGCGCCGAGCACCGAGAGGACGCGGAGTCCGCTCTCGGAGACGTCGCGGTCGCAGTACGAGGCGTGAAGGACGAGTCCGTCGAGGTCGTCGGCGTTGGCCGCGGCGTACCGACAGGCCATCGCCCCGCCGAGCGAGTGTCCGCCGACGTACCACGACTCGATCGCTGGGAGCGCCGACCGTGCGTCGTCCGCCCGGTTCGGCCCTAACACCGCGAGATTCAGCGGCACGTCGACGATCACGACGGCGACGTCCCGCTCCGAAACCACTTCGGCGGCAGTCGGGACGTAGCTCTCCGGTGTGACGCGTCCGCCGGGGTAGTAGACCAGTCCCCGCGTCTCCGCGGTCACGGGGCCGCTCCGAACGACCGTCAGGCCGTCGAGCCGGTCGACGGTGACGGTCGACGAGGCGTCGACCGCCGCCACCGCCGCCTCGTCCGGGCCCAGACCGGTAGCGAAGTACAATCCGGCGCCGATCGCGACCACCGCGACCACCAATGCGACCGCGGCGACGGCGATACCGACTGTCCGGCGCGAGGGAAGCCGACCGGCGTCGCCGTCTCCCTGACTCACGGCGTCGGCGCGGCCTTCTGGAGGGCCGTCTCGGCGATGTTGCCGCCGTAGTCCGCCGAGCGAAGCACGGAGTCAACGACGAGTCCGAGTAACTGCGCGCGGGCCGGATCCAGGTCGCGGAGGAGTTCGTCGATCGCACGCACCCGTTCGTCGATGGCCCTGACGCCGGTGCGGGCCTCGTTCGCCAGCCGCGTCGCCTCCTCACTGTCGTCGGCGAACAGCGCGTCCATCCCGGTGTCGATCACCTCGACCGCGTCGGCGTGGAGGTCTCTGACGGCCTCGACGACCGCTTCGGGTAGCGGCTCCTCAATGCTGAGCGTGAGGTGTCCGATCTTCGTCGCGTGGTCGCCGATCCGCTCCAACTGGCGGGCGCTGGAGTGGTAGTCGAAACACTCCTCGCGCGGGAGCCCCAGCTCCTCCGCCGCTTTGGGCGTGCGCAGCGTTGCGCGGAAGATCCGAGAGACGACGAGCCACAGGCGGTCGAGGTCGTCGTCGCGGCCGATGACGTCGCGCGCCAGGTCGTGGTCGCGCTCGGAGAGCGCGGCGATAGCGTCTTCCAACATCGACAGCGAGATCAGTCGCATCCGGGTGACGGCGTTGTGGATCGACAGCTCGGAGGAGTCGAGCAGGTCCTGAATGACGATCCGATCGCGGGTCTCCTCTAACACCTCCAGGCCGACGAGGCTCTGAACTGCCTCGCGGATCGTAGAGCGCTGCTCGGTCGAGATCTCGGCGCTCGACAGTTCGATCACGTCGAACCCGCTCACGTACATCGTCGTCACCGCACGGGTGAGTGCCCGCCCCGAGAGGTCGGTGATGTCCAGCGTTCCGCGGGTGCGTTCCTCCTCCGACTTGGGCGTGAGAAAGAGAGAGTCGCCGTCGGGGAAAAACTCGATTTCGGTGCCGGCCTCCACGTCGTTCTCCGTCGCCCACGTCTTCGGGATCGAAACGGTGTACGTCGACCCGCCGGTGACCTGCACCTTCCTCGTTTCCATGTTCCGATTCGCACACGGGCTCCCTTAAATGTGTCTGAAATATATATTCGATGTTCGAACTCTCTAAACGGCTTTACGCAGCACTAACGAATCTATCTGGCCATTCGACGGTCGAGCGTCGAGTTCGATAGCATCTCTATGACAAGGATAATGAGCGTCTATATATTTTTGTTGAGGGCCCTACGTATTCCGAAGACGTCGATTTTTGCGACCCTCGAACACGGGGGAGGCGACCCCGTCGAACCCTCCCACGCCGACTGAAGTTAAGAAGAGTTAAAACGGATGCAGCATAAGCGGGAGATGCGCTCGGTTGGTGTAGTCCGGCCAATCATGTTGGCCTTTCGACGGATTCGGCGCGACGATGCGCCGGTTCGGAAGACAGCCGACGACCAGGGTTCAAATCCCTGACCGAGCATTTTTCGAAAACCCGCACGCTCAGCGACGCCGTCGTCGCTCCGACTCCCCGAGCGCGCGTTTGCACTCGTTCGAGTCGAAGGGCAAGAGTCACCACGCCCGACGCCGTCGCCCCCGGTATGAGCGATCAGTCCGACGCAGACGACGCGAGCCGAGAGGACGCCGAGTCGCGGCGCTTCGAGACCCGCGCGATCCACGCGGGACAGGAGCCTGACCCCGAGACCGGCGCGCTAATGACGCCGATTCACGCGAACTCGACGTACAAGCAGGACGGGCCGGGCGACCATCGCGGCTACGAGTACAGCCGGACCGGGAACCCCACGCGGACCGACCTAGAGGAGAACCTCGCGTCGTTGGAGTCCGGAAGCCACGCGCGCTGCTTCTCGTCGGGGATGGCCGCGATAAACACCGTGTTGAACCTGCTGTCGGCGGGCGACCACGTCGTCGCCGGCGACGACGTGTACGGCGGTACCCATCGGATCCTTACGCAGGTGTACGACGAGTACGACGTCGACACCACCTTCGTCGACACGACAGACCACGACGCGGTCCGGGACGCGATGCGCGAGGAGACGGAACTGGTGTGGGTCGAGACGCCGACGAACCCCCTGATGAACGTCAACGATATCGGTGCGCTCGCCGACATCGCCCACGCTCACGACGCGCTCTGCGCGGTCGACAACACGTTCGCGACGCCGTACCTCCAACGCCCGCTCGAACACGGCGCCGACATCGTCTCCCAGTCGCTGACAAAGTACCTCGGCGGCCACTCCGACACCATCGGCGGCGCGCTGATTGTCGACGACGACGGCCTCGACGAGCGACTCGGCTTCTACCAGAACTCGGTTGGCGCGACGCCCGGCCCGTTCGATTCGTTCCTCGTGCTCCGCGGGACGAAGACGCTCCCAGTGCGGATGGACCGCCACTGCGAGAACGCGATGGCGCTCGCGGAATGGCTGGAGAACCACGACGACGTCGACCGCGTCTACTACCCCGGACTCGAGAGCCACCCTGGCCACGAGCTCGCGGCCGAGCAGATGGACGCGTTCGGCGGCATGCTCTCCTTCGAGTTCGACGGCACCCTCGATCAGGCGTCGACCGTCGTCAGCGAGACAGAGGTGTTCACGCTCGCGGAGTCGCTCGGCGGCGTCGAGAGCCTCATCGAGCAGCCGGCCGCGATGACCCACGCCGCCATCCCGCGCGAGGAGCGCCTCGCGGCCGGGCTCACCGACGGCCTCGTTCGGGTGTCGGTCGGAATCGAGCACATCGACGACATGAAAGCCGACCTGCAGGCCGCGTTCGACGCCGCGCTGGAGTGATCGGAGGCGAGTCGGCTAAATAGGTTCGCCACGAAGCCGGCACCCTTCGCCGCACGGGCACCCTTTATACCGCTCGCGCCGAGTGGCGACGCCATGAGCGATCCAGACGTACTCGTGTTGCGACAGACGATTCACGGATCGGGGGCGGCGGACCTCGTTGCGTCTCTCCGTGAGCGGCTCCCGGAGTACAAAATCGCGCTGGCTCGGACGCCCGCCGAGGAGCGCGAACTGATCGCCCGCGCCCGCGTCGCGGTCGGGCTCCACATCGACGAAGAGCTGTTGGCCGCCGCCGAGGAGTTGGAGCTGTTCGCCTGCGTCTTCGCCGGGACCGGCCACCTGCCGCGAGACGCGCTCGCGGACCGCGGCGTCGCGGTGACGAACGCCTCTGGCGTCCACGGGCCGAACATCGCCGAGTACGTCGTCGGGTCGATGATCACGCACGCCCGCCAATGGCCGCGAGCGCATCACCAGAAGGACCGGCGAGAGTGGCGCACCTACGAGACGACGGAGGTGTCCGGCTCGACCGTCGCGGTCGTCGGCCTCGGCGCCATCGGACAGACCGTCCTCGACCGACTCTCGGCCTTCGACGTCGACACGGTCGGCGTCAGATACTCGCCGGAGAAGGGCGGGCCGGCAGACGCGGTGTACGGCTTCGACGAGTTCCACGAGGCCGTCGCCGACGCGGAGTACGTGGTGCTCGCGTGCCCTCTCACCGAGGCCACGCGGGGGCTCGTCGACGCGGACGCGCTCAAGACGATGCGACCCGACGCGGTCCTCATAAACATCTCACGCGGACCGGTCGTCGACACCGAGGCGCTCGTCTCCTCGCTTCGAAACAACCGCATCCGTGGGGCCGCACTCGACGTGACCGACCCCGAACCGCTCCCCGAGGACCACCCGCTGTGGGGGCTCGGAAACGTCACCATCACCCCGCACAACGCGGGCCACACCCCGCACTACTACGACCGGGTCGCCGACATCCTCGCCGGGAACCTCGGTCGGCTCGACAGGGGCGAGGCGTTAGAGAATCAGGTGGCCTGAACGGACGCGACGACTGACCGCGTCTCGCTTACTCGTCGACCGTGACGCCGTCGATCGTGACGGCGTCGCGGGGCTCATCTCGCCGGTCGGTCGGTACGGCGCCGATCTCCTCGACGACGTCCATCCCGTCGATGACCTGCCCGAAGACGGCGTGCTTGCCGTCGAGGTGCGGGGTCGCGTCCAGCGTGATGAAGAACTGCGAGCCGTTGGTGTTCGGGCCGGAGTTCGCCATCGAGAGGATACCGGGACCGTCGTGGGTGAGGTCGTCGTGGAACTCGTCGTCGAACTGGTAGCCGGGGCCGCCACGACCGTTCTGCTGCGGGTCACCGCCCTGGATCATGAACCCCTCAATGATGCGGTGGAAGACGTTCCCGTCGTACAGGGAGTCGCCGCGGATCTCGCCGCTTTCGGGGTCCGTCCACGTGTTCGTATCCCGCGCGGGGTCGGCGTCCGCGGCGGGGTCGTGCCGCGCCAGGCCGAGGAAGTTCTCGACCGTCTTCGGGGCGCGTTCGGCGAACAGTTCGATGACGATATCGCCGTGGTTCGTGTGGAGCGTCACCTGCGGATTGTCGGGGTTGGAAACCTCGTTTGCCATGCCGTTACGGAGGAGCGCGTATCGGAAAACCCTACTCATCCGTCACGCCGGTCGGTGATCCCGCCTCCCGCTCTCACCCCCGCTACGGGCGCGCGTCTTGGAACGTCTTCGCCCGCGACGACTGACCGACTCGCCGGACCCGAACGCCGCGCTTATAACCGGACACCGCCGACGCCTCGACATGAGTTCGACCGCCGTCTTGACCGTCGCCGCCCTCGTCGTCGGAGTGACGGTCGGCGCGCTGTTCGCGTTCCTCCACGTCCCGATCCCCGCCCCGCCGGAGCTCCCGGGCGTAATGGCAATCGTCGGGATCTACCTCGGATTCAAACTCGTCACCCACGCCGGCGTCGGCTTCGACCTCCTCAACGCGCTCGGCCTGTAGCGATCGCCCTACCACCGACAGTGGAGGGCCGTCCGAACCGCTCGAACACCGTCCGCACCGCTCGAACGCCGGTATCGTTTTGCACTCGGCGCGAGCAGTATCGCGCATGTACCACGACATCCTCCTGCCCGTCGCGCCCGGCGGCGAAGCGAACGACGCGATTCCGCACGCGGCGAGCCTCGCGGAGCGGTACGGCGCGACCGTCCACGTCGTCTCGGCGGTCGACACGCTGGCCCGGACACTCCGCGGACCGCAGGCCGGCGCGTTCGCCGAGCGAGTCGAGACGGCGGCACGCGAGCGCGTCGAGATGGTGACCGCAGAGCTCGAGGCGGCCGGCGTCGTCGCCATCGGAAGCGTCCGTCAGGGCGAACCCGTCGACGTCATCGAGAGCGCCATCGCCGACACCGGCGCGGACATCGTCGTGATGCCGAGTCACACCCGGAGCGGCATCCGCCGGATGCTGCTCGGCAGCGTCACCGAGAAGGTAGTTCGCGTCTCGCCCGTCCCCGTCGTCACCGTGCCGATGGCCGACAGCGAGGGCGGAGCGAACGGCGAAGGGGAAGCGACCGCGGGCGCGGACCGCGACGACTCGACCGACGGCGAAGTGTGACCGCGGCCGGGACGACCCGCGCGTTCCGGGTCGCGTACGACGGCCGCGAGTACGCAGGCTTCCAGCGTCAGCCCCGCGCGACGACCGTCGAGGGCACCCTCCTCCGGGCGCTCGCGAAACACGGCATCCTCGACCGCGGCGACGGACCCACGCACGCGACCCCGCCCGGCTACGCTGCGGCGGGCCGGACCGACGCCGGGGTCTCGGCCGTCGCCCAGACGGTCGCGTTCGAGGCGCCGCCGTGGCTTACGCCCAGGGCGTTCAACGGTCACCTTCCGGGCTCGGTCAGGGTCTGGGCTGCCGCCGACGTCCGAGACGGGTTCCACGCCACCCACGACGCGGCTCGGCGGACGTACCGGTACCACCTCTATGCGCCCGCTATCGGGAGCGAGACTGGGGATTCACTCGAAGAGACGTCGGCGGATCGACCCGACGATGACGGTCGCCAGCGGTCAGCCAGTCAACCGGACGCGGTGGACGACGACCGCGTTCGGCACGCCCTCTGCCGGCTCTCTGGTCGCCACGACTTCCACAACCTGACCAGCGACGACGCGGGAACCGTCCGGGACCTGACGGCGACGGCGACGCGAACGGGTGATATCCTCGTGATCGAGATCACCGCCGACGGGTTCCCCCGAGCGCTCGTCCGCCGTCTCGTCGCCGCGGTTCGTGCGGTCGGGCGAGGACAGACGGAGCCGTCACGGATCGACCGGCTGCTCGACTCGGAGCCGGTGCCCGGCGAACTCGGCGTCGGCCCAGCGCCGCCAGAGCCGTTAGTGCTGTGGGACGTCGGCTACAAGGGAGTTTCCTTCGGGGTCGATAGGGAGGCCGCCGAAACCGCTCGAGTCACGTTTGGGGACCGCTACCGGGCTGCCCGACACGCCGCCGCCGCCACGGGTGCGATCCGCGACCGGATCGCGACGGGCGTCGAGGGCGGAGAGGAGTAGCAGACTGCGGGGGTTAGCTGGCCGCCTCGGCGGGCGTCTCCATCCCGTCGATACGCAGCAGGAGGGTGTTGCCGTCGACGTTCGTAGCGTCGATGATGCCCGAGAGCCGGAGTCCAGTCGCGGGCGTCGGCCCCACCGTAACGTGATCGCCGGGTTCGAAGGGGCCGACCGGCCCCCGGATCACAAGCTCCGCGCGGCAGAGATCGGGATTGGCGACGGAAGACAGATCTATCGCCTCGACGTTCACTCCATCGACTGGGGTGCCGTCGACCGCGATCGGTGTGGTCTCCGCGTCGTCCATCCGTTCGAGGTCGAGCGCGTCGTAGGCGCCGTCAGTGGGGACGTACCCGCCGTCGGGACCGGGGATGCCTTCGACTAACTGTAGGTCGCGGAGGCTCTGCATCTGGTTCCGAACCGTCCCCGCGTTCCGGTCTATCGACTCGGCGATCTTCCGCCCTGATATCGGCCGGTCGGTGTTCTCCGCGAGGTTTACGAGCGCAGTGAGCACGCGTTTCTGACTCGATGTGAGCCGTATCGCTGACATGGGCGGTTCGAATGGCCGAGAATTGATAAACATTTGGTTCTACTGGCCTTATATTCTTGTTACGCTTGTTTTAGAACTCAAAACCAACAATCCATAGTTCTATGGCGCTGAAAACAATACAAATATTGTATTCTATACTCACATTGTCTATTTATTGGTTGAATATAGTCATTTCAGGCTCAAAATAGACCGTACACAGCTCTATTTCCCATGGAAATCTAAATCACTCATGAATTCGAACAAGACCTTATACAATTTGCACCACGAATATTTACCCGACCGTTCAGAATCCACGACTACCAATGCATATCGTACGGTGCGGTCGGTCGCGTCGCCGTAGAGCCGGGACGACCCCGTGTTTCGGACGGTGTCGTCTCGCGAGAGCGACCCGGACGAACGGAGGGGCACTCCATGGATGAGCGCGGCGGGTCGGCGTTCGACGGGGACTCGCTGGACAGACGCACAGCGACCGGAACCCGATCTGGAGCGAGCGACGAGACGGAAGCGTCGGACCGCGCTCGTGGCGGCCTGCCCACCGACGACGGGCCCGCGGCCGCCGACGAACTCGATCCGAGCGCCGAGCGTGAGCGCGTCCGTTCGTTCCTCGCGTCGTCGGTCGCGGCCGCCGGCGCCGACGGGATCGTCGTCAACATGAGCGGCGGGCTCGACTCCACGGTGACCGCGGCGCTCGCCGTCGAGGCCCTCGGTGCCGACCGGGTGTACGGCCTGATCCTCCCGTGTAACAAGGTGGGCGCGACCCACGCTCGCGACGCCGAGGCGCTCGCGGGCGCCCTCGGGATCGACCACGACACGGTGCATCTCCACTCGCTGTTCGCGCAGTTCGGCGCGGTTGCCCCCGACCGGTTCGACCTCCACGACGAGCCGATCCTGTCCGGCAACGCGACCGCGCGGCTCCGGATGACGCTCGCGTATCTGGCTGCCAACGCAACGAACGGTCTCGTCTGCGGCACCGCCAACCGGAGCGAACTACTGCTCGGCTACTTCACGAAACACGGCGACGGCGGCGCGGACGTCCACCCGCTGGGCCACCTGTACAAGACCGAGGTCCGCGCGCTGGCGGCCGAACTCGACGTCCCCGATTTCGTCGTCGAGAAACCGCCGACCGCGGGGTTCCTTCCCGGACAGCGCGACGCCGACGACCTTGGGGCCCCGTACGAGGTGATCGACCGCGTGCTCCGACTCGGCGTCGACCGGGGGCTCGACGTAGCGACAGTCGCGGATCGGTTGGGCGAGGGAGACGGCGCCGACGTCGACGAGCGCACCGTCGCGGATCTGCTCGCTCGGCATCGGACCACGGCGCACAAGCGAACCACTCCGGGGGTCCCGGCCGAACGCGGACGGGACTTCCCGTAAGTCCGGGAGGCTCCGGCGGCATCGACGCTCACGGCTTCGACCGCCCTGCCACCTTACTCCCAGTCGGCGGGCCAGAGATCGGCTGCGCGCATCCCCGCTTCGAAGTCGGCGTCGCGGAACTCCTCGATGAGGCTGTCGCGGTCGAGGCGAGGCACGTCCCGCTCGTCGGCCGCGAACTCGCAGACGAGCAATGCTGTCAGCATCGCGTGCTCCCGGATGTTCCGGTCGTCGACCTTGTCCCGCGTGTCCGCGTGGGTGTGTCCCCAACCCCGTCCGCGGTCGCCGGAATCGCTGTGAAGCTGGAGCGCCGGCACCCCTCGCTGGACGAACGGCCACTGGTCGGAGAACGGGTGCGGTTGGGCGTCCACCGCGATCGGCTGACGCGTCGCCGCCGACACCGACTTCGCGATCGACGCGGCGGCGTCAGAGGCGTGCGTGAGCGCGACCAGATCGCGGTGCCGCCCGGCGCCGTCGACGTTGATCACGCCCCGAACCGCGTCACTATCGACCGTCTCGGCCAGGTGCTCCGCGCCGAGCAAACCGACCTCCTCGGCACCCATCGCGACGATGTCGACGCCGATCGGGAGGTCGGCCTCGGTCAGGATCCGTGCCGCGGTCGCGACCGTCGCGATCCCGCAGCCGTTGTCGAGCGCCCCCTCCGCGATGTCGTGGCCGTCGTAGTGGGCGAGCAGCAGGAGTCGCTCGTCCGTGTCGGGCCCCGCCCGCCCGCGGACATTTCGGCTCTCACCCGGGGTGGTCGTCGCCTCGACCGTGATCTCGGCCTCGGCCGCACTGCCTCCCGCGTCACCTCCGCCGCCCCCGCCCGCCGCGTACTCTCGGAGCCACGCGCCGGTTTCCTTGGAGACGCCGACGGCGACCGCGTCGGCCTCGTTGCCGAACGTCAGCGAGCCGGTCGGCGGGAGCTGGCCGTCGAGGTGGTTGACAAAGACAAACCCGACCGCGCCCGCGTCGATCGCGTACCCGAACTTCTCCATGCGATGGACGAACCGACCGTCCGGCGTCGTCGTCGAGGCGACCGCGATCCGACCCTCGACGTCGCGCTCGTCTATCTCGGTGGGGGTACCGTAGCCGACGTCGACGAGTTCCCCGTCGACTTTGCCCGCGGGCGAGTACGGGAGCGCGATCGACTCGAACTCGCGTACTGTGTCCCCTTCTGCTCCGTCCGGAATTCGGACACGGAGGTCCGCGCTGCCGCGCTCCCACGCGTTCAGGTCGAACGGCTCGATGTCCACGTCGGCGAGGCCCGCGCGCTCGAACGCGTCGGCGACGACCCCTGCCGCCCGGCGTTCGCCGTCGCTGCCCGCCATTCGGCTCCCGATCGCGGTGAGGTCGGTGATGAAGCGCCAGGGCTCGCGGTCGGTCCACGTCCGTCCCAGCGCCGGGGCGAGCGCGGCGCGGCGCTCGCGGACGCGCTCGACCGCGTCGGAGTCGGCGGCCACGTCGGTTCCAGTCGGCTGTGAGTGCATGAAGCAGACTGCCTCGGCAGCCCATTAAGCGTGTGGCTCTCGGTAGTCGAACCCTTCCGCGATCGCTCGGATGGCGCGCAGCGATCGGACTGACCGCGTCACTCGCTTCCCACCTTCGACGTCACGCGGAAGGTCTCCGGGGGGTTGAGAATACCAACGACCGTCCCCATGGAGTGGACGACGGTGATCACCGGCGCCAGCGGGAGCGCGAGCGCCCATCGACGGTGGTCGTCGCCGTAGTAGACGACCCCCAAGAGGAACCATCCGAGGGTACACAGCGCCAGCCCCATGGACGCCGCGAAGAACAGTCCGCTGTACGCGATCGTCACGCTCAGGAACGACAGCGGCACGACGAGCAGGGTGACGATCGGCGAAAGCGCCCAAGCGTAATTCCGCAAACGCGTTAGCAGTTCATACCGCAGCGGGAGCATCGCCGAAGCCTGCACGTTGCCGGCCGCCCATCGGCGGCGCTGCTGGAGGATCTCGTACAGCGAGGGCGGGGCCTCGTTCCGGCAGACCGCGTCAGCCAGCGCGAACGAGACGTCGAACTCCTGGAAGGCCGCCCAGACGAAGGCGGTGTCCTCCACGAGGGTCTCGCGGTCCCACGTCGTCTGCTCCTCGACCTCCGTCCGGACGGCGATCCCCCCGCCCCACGCGAACAGCGGGATCGAGAGGCGAGCGAACGCGCGCTGCTCGTACTGCACGCCCATCCGGTAGATGTCGGCCAGGTAGCTCAGATTCGACCCGGTGCGGCGCGGCTTCTCGCGTAGCTGGACGATATCCGCGTCCGGCAGCCCGTCGAGTGACTCGATAATGCTGTCCTCGTCGAGATACAGCACGAACTCCTTCCGACACGTCAGGGACTGCCGTGCCCACTCCTGTGCGCGGCCTTTCCGGACCGCCCGGCTCGAGAACTCGTCCGGAACGACGTGGACCGTCGCCCCGGTCACGTCGATTGGCGACTCAGCGACGACGTGCACGTCGTCGAGCCCCTCGGGCAGGGAATCGACGGTCTCCTGGACCACGTCGGCGGCGTCGACAGTCATGATCCGGACCTGCATCTCGTCGAGACCGTACTCGTTCGGCGGCGTCTCGTAGCCCGCCCCGACCACCGCCGTCAGGGTGAACCACACGAGCGAGGTCGCTCCGAACAGCAGCGTCACACCCCACAGGGTGACGCCGAACAGCGACGCGAGTCCGCCGTCGAGGACGGCGGTAGTCGTTGCCGCCGCGTGAGCGGGGGCGGTACCGGGACCAGACATGACGGTCGGCGCGAACACCGTCGCCACACCGCCGACGAGCAGCGCCAGCGTGACCGCGACCAATCCGACGCGTTCCGTGTTCATCGTGTCTTCACCTCGCTGCTCAACCCCTATGAACCGTCCAAACGCTGCACCGGAGTTCACCCGCTTTTCGTTCGAATTAGCGCGCTTAATCCGCGCTAATCGAACTTAATCGAGGGATGTGAGTGCGATGTGACTCGTAGCCATACGGACTGACACCAACCACTATACGTGCCGAAGACTCCGTCGGACGGCCCGGGTGAAGTCCCACGCGCGCACCGCCTCGCTGTCCCATGCCGGTGGTGAAATGCCGCCTCGTGGAGGTGGAACGCGCTGGGTGAGACGCGGAAGCGAACCGCCCGACCATCGTACAAAACGCTATGTTAAAGTGCGGCCACACGGACGTTGAAATAGGGCACCGTTGGTCCAGTGGTAGGACATTAGCTTCCCAAGCTAATAGCCCGGGTTCAATTCCCGGACGGTGCATCCTTCTACATCATCCTCAGGAGCGTTGCCGAATCGCCATACAGCGGTGCTTCCGGTTGCTCGATTTGGGAACTGCAGTGTGAGTTCATTCTGAGTGCTGATGGAGGTCCGTCCAGTCGTGCGATTAGCGTAGTGTATTCTGTTCAGGATCGGATGATAAGTGCTCATCTCTAGTCAAGTATCGACCGTACTATCTGCGCCAAAACGGGCTTACCGAGGTGTCCTCGATGAACTCGGAACAGACAGACAGGGTACGTCTCTGCGACAGTCACGTGCTATTCGCTGAGTCAAGAGACTAGCTGTCCGTCTCGAACTCCCATAACCTGTACCCGTCCGAATAGGCACGGAGGTATCCGATGCTGTCTCCCTCGTCGTATCCGCTGTCATCTGGTGCCGATAAGCCATCCATCGCGGCGTTCCAGTCGGACACCGATGCGAAGCGAGAACTGGCCTCCGCAAACGACGTGAGGTCGCCCATCAAATGACATGATATGCTGCTTGGTTGCCGCAAGAACGTTCCGACGTTCTCGATTGACTGCATCAGGTCGCTAGATACGCTGGTTCCGTGCGGAATACGTGCGTTGTATTCAGCAGACATCTCGAACCTATCACCGACCAAGGGTTTCAACGAGGCGGATTCACCATAAACTGAGAACCGTCACTTATTTTTTTGACACTTAGTTTGATTATGCTAGGTATGGGCGATGACGCTCCGGATCGTGTGACCCATGAGACAGGGGGTAACGCTACTCAGGCGCGATCCGGCGAAGTGGAGACGGAACTCTCGCGGGATATGAGCGTCTACGACATCACGTTCATCGGTGTCGGGGCGATGATCGGGGCTGGTGTCTTCGCGCTCACGGGCTTCGCTGCAGGGCTCGCCGGGCCCGCACTGATTCTCGCGTTCGCTCTCAACGGCTTCGTAGCGATGTTCACAGCCGTTTCCTACGCCGAACTCGGGGCGGCGTTCCCGGAGGCAGGTGGGGGGTATCTCTGGGTGAAAGAAGCGCTCGTCGATCCGAATGGCTTCTACGCGGGCTGGATGTCCTGGTTCGCGCACGCGGTCGCCTGTTCGCTGTACGCGGTGACATTCGGTGTGTTCCTCACCGAGTTTCTGGTCTACGGCGGTGTTCTCGCTGAAGGATTCCAGCTCTTGGGATTCATCGGTCGTGGATTGCTGGATAAGCTCCTCGCAGTCCTCATGGTCTCTCTGTTCGCGTACATCAACTATCGCGGAGCGGAGGAGACGGGGAAAGCGGGTGTCATCGTCACGATAATCAAGGTCGCTATTCTCGGAATCTTCGTCGTGTTCGGCATCCTGGCGACGGTTCAGACGCCGGACTGGCCTTCCAAATTCCTCAACAGTCCCCAGTTTGCACCCAACGGTGTCATCGGCATTATCGGTGCAATGGGCTTCACGTACATCGCCTTCGAGGGTTACGAAATTATCGTCCAGTCCGGCGAAGAGGTCGTCGATCCGGGTGAGAACATCCCGAAAGCCGTCTTCTACTCGATGGCGATTGTCGTTCCGATCTATATTCTCGTCGCATTCGCTGCAATTGGTGGGATTGAGGCCATCCCCGAACTCGCGGAACGAGCGGGCGTTGCAGTTGGGGCTCCCACGTGGCAACTGCTCGGCAATCTGGGCGAACTCGGCATTATCGAGGCAGCCGGTCAATTCGTTCCCTACGGCGTTCCGTTACTCTTGCTCGCCGGTCTGACGGCGACGATGAGTGCGCTGAACGCGACCATCTACTCCTCGTCACGCGTCTCGTTTGCAATGGGTCGTGACAGAGCCCTCCCCGAGATCTTCAGCGAGATCCATAACGAGAAGCGGACGCCACACTGGGCGATTCTCCTCTCAGCAGTGCTCATCGCACTGATGGCAGTGATACTACCCATCGAATCGGTTGCCGCCTCAGCGGACATCATGTTCATTCTCCTGTTCGTACAGGTCAACTGGACCGTCATCAAGATGCGCAAGATCCGCCCCGACCTGCCGCGCACGTACGAAGTCCCCTATATGCCGTGGCCCCCGCTCATCGGGATCGTCCTTCAGTTCATGTTGACGCCGTTCCTCCTCTCGGCGCTGGGTATGCAGATCGGATTTGGGCCGAACTCGCACGGGTTCATCGCCCTCGTGACGACTGCGATCTGGATGAGTCTGGGGCTCCTCCTCTACTACGGCTACTCGCAGCGGAAGGAGGAGGAGAAGCTCGAAGAGGAAACGCCGACTGTCACAACCGAGCAAGCGCCCGCAGATGAACGGCGGGAACGCGAGCAGCGGATTCTCGTCCCGGTGGCGAACCCGGCAACCGTCGAGCAGTTGATGCGGACGGCACTCGACCTTGCCGAAGAGCGAGATGCCGAGATAGAAGTGGTAAGCGTCGTCACGGTTCCCCGACAGACGCCGATTTCGGAGGGGCGTCAGTTCGTCGATGAGGAACGAACCGTCATCGACCAAGCAATCAACTTTGCGGACGAAGAGCGCCCGAAGGTCCCGGTAAGTGGCAAAATACGCATCGGACACGACGTGTCACGGGCAATTCTCAATACGATCGAGCAGGACAATATAGACCTCGTGCTGATGGGCTGGCGGAGTAATCCCCGTCGTCGTGATGTCGTCTTGGGGAGTAACGTTGACGAGGTGGTGACCAAGGCCCGCTGTGACGTCCTCGTTGAGCGTGTCGGCCCCGCCGCCGACAGCAAGTCTGTCGGGAGGGTGGATTCGATCCTCCTGCCGACGGCCGGCGGTTCGCACGCCGATTTCTCAACCGAAATCGCCCGTGCCGTTGCCAGGCGCAACGATGCTCACATCAAAGTGATCTACGTCCGGTCGGACGGATCAGACCGTGACGACGATGTGCAATCGATTCTCGACTCGACCGTCGCCGAACTCGAGAACATCGAGACGACGACAGAGATCACTGACAGCACGGATATCGCGGATGCCATTATCGAGGAATCGGCAGACCATGACCTCACCGTCATCGGGGCCTCCCGGGAAGGACTCCTCCAACAAGTCGTGTTCGGGGCCATTCCCGAAGAGGTCGGCAGGCGAGCACAGAGTACGGTCATTATGGCGAAACAGGATCTCGGGCTCACGTCACGCGTGACTCGGTGGTTCAAAAATCGCCGCTCGTAATCCCACCGACTCGTCCTTTTCGCTCATCTCGAAGTGATGAGTTACCTCGCCGGTCGGAACTCTACTCCTCACAGCCGACTCAGGCGACCGATCCGTGACTGAAACCGTACCGCTCGGGGGATAGCGACGCAGTTCCCGGTCCGATCGGGAACCGTCGCGACACGCGGCGGGGTCGCTCGTCAGAAGATGTTCGCCTGCCCATAGACGGAGATGCCGGTGTCGGTAATATCGTACGGCTTCGTCTCGCGGGAGTGGTTCGCGTCCCGGATCTTCTGGATGTCGACGGCGAGTCGCGTCTCGCGGAAGTCCGACCCGCGGACGTACTGTAACACGAACACCGCGTCGGTGAGGTACTCGACGATGCCGTGCCGGGAGGCGTACGCGTTCGTCTCGCTGGCCTCGGAGGTGAGTAGCGTCGTCACGCCCGCCTCCTTCAGCGATCGGGTGAATCCGAACACCTCCGAGCGTCGCTTCGCCGGGTGGTCGTACATCATCTCCAACAGCGAGACGGAGTCGAGCACCAGTCGATCAGCGTCGAATTCGGCGATCAGGCGCGTGAGATCGTTGCGGATCGACGCCAGCGAGTTCGCCATCTCGATAGGGTCGATGGCGACCACCGCGAGTCGACCCTCGTCGGCGTGCTCGCGGAACGACCATCCCTTCTCCTTCGCTGTCGAAAAGATAGAGTCCCGCGTCTGCTCGA
This sequence comes from Halorubrum wangae, assembly GCF_051194135.1. Taxonomy (NCBI): domain Archaea; kingdom Methanobacteriati; phylum Methanobacteriota; class Halobacteria; order Halobacteriales; family Haloferacaceae; genus Halorubrum; species Halorubrum wangae. Next base: position 38,511 of record NZ_JBLZNH010000007.1, read on the forward strand.
GCGTGATGTAGACGCCCTTACCGTCCGATTCGAGCGCCTCGTTGAGAAACTGGAGCGCGAACGTCGTCTTCCCCGTCCCGGCACCGCCGATGACCGAAATGAGCGATCGCCGCGGGACGCCGCCGAGGATCATCTTGTCGAGTCCCTCGATCCCGATCTTCGTGCGCTCGATGGACGACTCGAACTCGTCCGGATCGACGTCGAATCCCGTCTCGCCGCCCGTACCGCCTCCCTCTCCGTCGAACTCGCCGAATCCGAAGTCGTCAGACGGTGACGAGTTATCGGCGCGGAATCCCCCGAACGGGTCGTCGTCGCCGAACGGGTCGTCGTCGCCGAACGGGTCGTCGTCGCCGAACGGGTCGTCGTCACCGAACGCGTCCCCACCGCCAAACGTATCGTCGCCTGCCCGTCCGAACGGGTCGTCCGGTCCGTCACGGGACGGATCGGCTGGGTCGTCGGCATGAGCGTCCTGATCGGCGTCTCCGGCGCCGCCTCCGAAGCCCCCGTCGAAGTCCTCACCGACCGCGCCGTCGCCGAACGGGTCGTCGTCACCGAACGAACCGCCACCGAAGCCACCGCTCTCATCGGAATCGGCCCCTCGGCCACCGGATTCTCTCTCGGGCGTCTTGTCGCGGACTCCGCCGAATGGGTCGTCAGCGTCAGCTTCGTCTTCGTCGCCGTCAGCCACGCTGTCACCGTCGTCCTCACCGACACGTTCGCCCTCACCCTCACTCACACCGTCGCCGTCATCCACCTCCACGTCACCGCCGACATCCCTGTCACCGGCTTTGTCGCCGGTCGAGCGGGCGGATTCCTCGTCGAGCTCGCGCAACGCGCGCTCGAACCAGTTTTCCTCCTCGCTCATCGTTTCAGTCGGCCGTGCGGGGTCGACATACCTCGGCTAATGTTGCCAGGCGGCTTGAAACTTTCCGGACCCCGGGGTCGAAGTCCGCATCCTTTTGTTCGCCGGGGAGAACCGATAGCGTATGGAGGTCGGCATCGTGGCTCGGAAGGGAAGCGACCCCGCGACGAGCCTCGCAGCGACGCTGCGAGATGCGGTCGTCGCCGCCGGGCAGACCGTCTGGCTCGACGCGGAGACGGCGACCGCGCTCGGTGAGGCAGAGCGCGGTCGGCCGGTCGACGCCCTCACCGACGCGGATCTCGCCGTCGCGATAGGCGGCGACGGCACGTTTCTCTTCGCCGCGCGCAACGCCGGCGACACGCCGATCGTCGGCGTCAACCTCGGAGAAGTGGGGTTCCTCAACGCGGTCTCCCCTAAAGACGCCGAAGACGCCGTGCTCGCCGAGGTGGAGGCGTTCGGTCGCGGAGAGATGAACGTCCGCGAGGCGCCGCGGCTCGCCGCCCGCGCGGGCGACTGGTCCTCGGTGCCGGCCGCAAACGAGATCGTGATCCAGAGCGACAGACGCGGACCCGGCTCCGGCATCGACTACGAGGTCCGCGTGAACGGAAGCCGCTACTCCGGCGGGCACGCCGACGGCGTCCTCGTCGCGACGCCGACCGGTTCCAGCGCGTACAACCTCTCCGAGCGCGGCCCGCTCGTCGTGCCGGACGTGACCGGACTCGTTGTGAACGAAATGGCGGCCGAGTCGGGGATGCCCCCGCTCGTCGTCGACGTCGACGCCGAGATCACGGTCTCCGTCGACGGCGTCGACGAGGCAGTCGTCGTCAGCGACGGTCGGAACGCGACGACGCTCTCCGCGCCGGTCGAGGTGACCGTCGAGCGGACGACGCCGCCGATGCGGATCGCCGGTCCCCCGTCGAACTTCTTCGAGGCGCTCGGGAAGCTCTCCTGACCGCGACGCGTCGCGCGTTCGTCGACGAGTGACTCCACAGCGGGGCGGCACCGGCCCACAAAGTGTTTATCCCACGGAGAGAATCGTCGGTCGTGAACCGTCGGTTCGTACTGTTCGGCTACCTCGTCGCCGCCGTCGCGGTCGCCGGCGTGGCCGTGGTCGCCTGGGTCGTCTCGCCAACGGCCGCCGTCGCGCGGCTGGGGCTCCTCGCGGACCACCCGATTCGCTTCGGCGTCGCCCTGCTGGCGTTGGCGGCCGTCCGGCCCTTCCTCGCGTGGCCGACGACGCTGCTCGCCGTCGCCGTCGGATTCGGGTACGGATGGGTCGGCGTCCCGCTCGGCGTCGCCCTGCTCGTGGCGACGGCGGTCGCTCCCTACCTGCTCGCGCGGGCCGGCCGCGTCCGGGTCCGCGGCACCTCCCAGACCGTGGACCGGCTCTGCGACGCGGGCGAGCGGCTGGCGACGACGGCCGGCAGCGTCCGAGCCGTGACGGCCACACGGTTGCTTCCGCTCCCGTCCGACGCGGTTTCCGTGGGGGCCGGGGCCGCGGGCATCGGAGTGCGGCCCTTCCTCCTCGGCACCGCGGCCGGCGAGCTACCGTGGGTGATCGTCGGCGTCGCTGTCGGGGTCTCGCTGGAGCGGCTCGCCGCCGGCGACCTCTCCGCGGTCGATCCCACCGCCCTGGTGGCGATGGCCGGAACGGGGGCGCTGCTGCTGGCCGGGCCGCTGTATCGGACGGTCTCAGGCGACGAGGCCGCGTCGACTGCGTGACCCAATCAACGGACGATACGCGGTGGTTTCTTCGATACGCGGCGATACGCGGCGATACGCGGTGAACGTGGCAAACCGACCGCAGTCGACGTGAGCTCTAAATAGATCAGTCGGTCGAGGAGGGCGCGGCACTGATTCCTCTCGACGGTGTGACGCGTCGATGCGAGCCCGCGGTCCGGAGTGGACCGCGCGTCCGCAAAACGAGTCGTCCGCTCGGGCGAACCGCGGTGGCTCCGAGCGGTCGAACCGAACGTGTGCCTCTCCACGAGCCGGTACGGGCGTCCATTCCCCCAAACCCCGATTCCCGGGACCGTCCCAGCCCTATCCCCGAAGCCGCGAAGGTGCGTCCCCGTGGGACACACCGGTCGGACGCGACTTCAACGGGGGCCTGAGGGAGCCATGCCACCGCGTCCCGGCGTCGGTTACCGGTCGGCGGTCACCACCTTACGACCCGTCGCCGGTCTCGTTGCCGCCGGAATCGGTGTCGTCGCCGTCCCCATCGCTCTCGTCGGACGACTCGTAGGTGACCTCGATACCGCTCGGGACCGGGCGAAGGAGGTACGTCCCGTTGCCGCGACGCACCGGCGCGAAGTCGGCGGTGAAGCTCGTCTGCGTGTTCTCGCGGACCTCGAACGACTCGTTGAACGTGAGCGGCGCGTTCCCCGGAAGGTCGACTTCGGCCTCCTCGCCGCCCGCTAAGGTACCGTCGACGTTCGAGACGTCGAGCTGGAGGAACCGGTAAGTCGCGACCGACAGTTCGCGCTCGTCGATCAGCTGCGTCTCGCCGTCCTGCAACTGAACGAGATCGGCCTCCGCCGGCTCGTCGAACGCCTGATACTCGCGGCCGGCGGGTTCGGATCCGTCATCTCCGTCGTCGGTCTCGTTCCCGCCGGCGTCCTCGCCGTCGGTGGAATCGTCGTCGTTCATCTCGCTCCCGTCGTCGGTCACGTTCCCGTCCGCGCCGCTCTCGGCGCCTTCGGGCCCGAGCCAGATTCCCTCGATGGTGACCACGAGCGACTCGAAGTCGCCGATGTCAGCCGGCTGGTCGGTAACCCGCGTCGCGAGCGTCCCGGTCGCCTTGCCGACGCAGCCGGAGAGTCCGGCCACCCCGAGCGCTGCGGCGCCGGTCGCTTGCAGGTACGTCCGCCGGGAGACCGGGTCGGAATCGGGCGCATCGACGTCGGGTGTGCGGTCCGTCACGTTACGCACCGTTGTCTTCCGTCTCGTCGTCGGTGGGGTTCTCGCCGCCGGCGATGTCGCTCACGGTCTCACCGAGGTCGTCGACGCCGCCCGACAGGAAGTCGGTCACGCCGTCCAGGATGTCGCCGACGAAGTCCGGCACCTGATCCGGCAGGTCACTCGGCGGGCCCGCGTCGCCCGACGCGTCGTCGGGGCCGGGCGTCGCCGCAACGGCACCGGCGGCAGCGCCGGTCCCGATCAGTACCACTGTGGCGAGCGCCACGAGCAGCGTCGTTCGGATTGCGTTCATGACAACTTCCCCTCGTGGCGCTACCCACTTCAATGACTGAAGTCGTTGAGCCGAATTGTCCCCGATTTAAACCGGTTTAATCGCCAGAAGAGAACACGAACTCCGCTTTTCGCCCGAGGCCGGCGTCCACTTATAAATAGAGTCTCAGATGAGCGGTCACCGACGGTGGCGCGCGACGGGACCGACCGAGTCGGTTACGGCTCCAGCCGGTTCGGGTCGCGCGGGAACATGATCGCCTCCTTGATGTTGTCGAGGTCGGCGACCTTCTGGACGAGGCGGTCGATACCGAGTCCGTAGCCGCCGTGAGGCGGAGTGCCGAAGCTGAGCGCCTCGATGTAGAACTCGAAGTTGGCCGTCTCGACTCCCTCCTCCTCCATGACCTCGACCATGCGGTCGACGTCGTGTTCGCGCTGACCGCCCGACGAGAGCTCCTGGCCCTTGTAGATGAGGTCGAACTTCCGCGAGGCGATATCGTCGCCCTCGACGTCCTGCATGTAATAGAACTTCTCGCCGGGGTAACCGACGACGAAGAACGCGGGGTGACCCTGCTCCTCGAAGTGCTCACCGAGCAGCTTCTCGCCCTTCGTGTCGAGGTCGGTCGGGTCGTCCGGGAAGTGCCCGTACTCGGTCTCCAAGATGCCGAGCGCCTCGTCGAACGTGATCCGCGGGAAGTCGTCCTCGGGAACCTGCAGATCGACGTCGAGGAGGTCGAGTTCGCGCTGGGCGTTCTCGGCGGCCTCGCGGAGCGCGTACCGAAGCGACTCCTCCTGGACGTCCATCACGTCGTTGTGGTCCTCGATGTACGCGAGTTCGACGTCGAACATCGCGATCTCGGAGACGTGTCGGGAGGTCGCGAAGTCCTCCGCGCGGAACGCGGTACCGGTCTCGTAGACGGCCTCGTAGCCGGAGGCCATCAGCATCTGCTTGTACAGCTGCGGGCTCTGCGAGAGGAACGCGTCTTTGTTGTAGTAGAGGATGGGGAACAGCTCCGCGCCGCCCTCGGCGCCGCCCTTCGAGATGAGCGGGGTCTTGATGTCGACGTACCCCTCGTCGTCGAACCAGTCTTCCATCGCCGTCATCAGCTTCGAGCGAAGGGTGAACACCGCGAGCGTCTCCGGCTTCCGGAGGTCGAGCGCGCGGTTGTCGAGCCGGGTCGAGAGGTCGACCTCGATGTCCTTCGATATCTCCAGCGGGAGCGGAGAGTCGGCCTCGTCGATAACCTCGTACTCGGTCGGCGCAATTTCGACGCCGCCCGGCGCCTGATCGCTCTCCAGCGGCTTGCCGACGACGCGCACGACGTCCTCGGCGCCGGCGTCCTGCACGGCCTCGAACAGCTCCGGTTCTCGCTCCTCTTTAAATACGACTTGGATGAGTCCTTCGCGGTCGCGTACGATGAGGAAGACGAGCCCCCCAAGGTCGCGGATCTCGTGGACGTGGCCGGCGATGGCGACCTCGTCCGCGTCCGGTTCGACGTCCGACGTGTGGATTCGCTCGATCATGACGGTGGCTGCGTTACGTCCACCTGGTCGGGCGTTCGGCATAGGCCTGTCGTCTCGCCGTCGACGGAACCCGTCGTGCGCGGCGGTCTCGCTCCCGATTCGCGGCACTCGGGCGACCCCGATTCGAGACGACCTAACGCCCCCGACCGCCGCGACATCGCGTATGAACTTACAGGCGAGCCATAAATTTGAAAATAACACGATATATTTGACGATGACCCCTTCGTCCGCCGTCGGAGTTCACGCATGTCTCACCTCAGTTCCATCGCCTCGGCGTGCACTGCCCCCCGCAGCGGCTGGCTCCACGGCTGGAACCGCGACGGGACACCGGGCACACGGTCCGTCCGATCGACCGCGTAGCGCGCGTCGGCTGGAGGCGATTCATCCGCGGGACGGGCAGCACCCTGTCCTCTCCAGCCGCCACCATACCGACCGCGGTGTCGACCCGCGTCACCGGACGCCGCGCGCGACGTCGTCGGACACCCCACCAGACCACACGGAACGTCTCGCCGGGGCCCGCCGAGCTACTCCCCAGCTACTCGCCGATCGACTCGCGCACGCGGCTCTCCGCCCGTCGGATCACGTCACGAACCGGAAGTCCCGTGGCCTCGGCGACGGCGGCCGCCTCGTCGTACTCGGCGCTCAGGTCGTAGACGTCGCCGTCCGCGGTCGAGGCCACCTTCACCGAGACCTCGTGTTCGTCGCCGTCGATCCAGAGTCTCGCCGCTTCGAAGGCGCGCTCGGCGATCCACCTGTGGCTCGCGCCCGACTGACGGACCCCCAGTGTCCCCGTCTCGCGGGCGAGTCGAGCCGCGACCGCCTCGGCGTCCGCCGGCTTGCAGATGACCTTCACGAGGTGGCCCGGCCGCGACTTCTTCATCGTCGTCGGAACGATCGTCACGTCGCGGGCGCCGGCGCGGGCGAGTGACTCCTGAAGCCCTCCGAGCACCTCCGGCGAAGCGTCGTCGAGGTTCGTTTCCAGGACCGCGATGTCGTCGTGGACGAGCCCATCGGGAGTGACCTCCACGCTCGCCTCGTCGTCTCCGCCGTCACCGACGAGCGCGCGGAGCACGTTCGGGTGATCTGGGAACGTCGCGTCGCCCGCGCCGTAGCCGGCGGTGTCGACGTCGAGCGCGGGCAGTCGGTCGACCCCCTCGGCGACGGCAGCGAGGATCGCGGCCCCGGTCGGCGTGAGCAGTTCGCGGTCGACCGGGCCGCCGACCATCGAGAAGTCGGCGCCCGCGACGATTTCGGTCGTCGCCGGCGCGGGGACCGGATAGACGCCGTGGCTCATCTCGACTTCGCCGCCGCCCGCGGCGACGGGCGTCGTCGCAACCCGGTCGGGATCGAGGTCGTGGAGGAGCAGCGCCGCTCCCACCACGTCGGCGAGCGCGTCGTCCGCGCCCACCTCGTGGAAGTGCGTCTCGTCGAGGTCGGTGCCGTGAACCGACGCCTCGGCGCGGCCGAGGCGCTCGAAGGCGTCGAGCGCGACCGACTCGACGGGCTCGGGGAGGGCCATCGACTCGACGATGGCGACGACTTCGGGGTAACTGCGGTGGACGCCCGCGCCCTCGGCGTGGGTCGCGTCGGGGTCTCGGCCGTGGCTGTGGTCGTGAGTGTGGCTGTCGTCGCGGTGGTCGTGAGTGTGGTCGTGCGTGTGATCAGCAGTATTGCTGGTAGTATCGTCGTGGTCGTGCGAACCGCCGTGATCGTGGCGGTCTCCATTCTCGTCGCCGTGACTCCCGTCGTCCTCGCTGCTCGTCTCAGCGGGGTCGTCGGCGACAAGCACGTCCACGGTCGTCGCTCGAATGCCATTTTTCGTCGTCTCCCCGACCTCGTATCGGACCGGGAGCCGGTCGGTCACGGGCGTGAGGACATCGGGGTCGGCGCCGGCCGCGATCAGCGCGGCGCAGATCATGTCGCCGGCCGCGCCGGTCCGACCGTCGAAGACGAGCGTTCGCATGCCGGATCGGAGGTGATCGGGCGACAAATACCTCGTGGTCCCCCGGCCGGGTCTGGCGGCGGTCTCGTTGACCGGGGCAGCGATGACGAGCGGACCGGGTCGGCGTCGACACCGGATCGACGGCGAAAACGAGCCCTTACGACGGCGTTTTAAGTCGGGGTGCCATATCGTGTTACATGATAGCACAGTCCAGCACGGTCCCCGGGTTTGCCGGACGGACCGGCGGAACTGACATGGGCAACAAGCTTATTCCCGAACCGAAAGGAGATACGGGTATCCCCCGCGAGGAATCATGAACGAAGTCCAACTCGAAGTGGCGAAAGCGTACCCGAACGACTCGGGGCGCGGCATCGCCCGACTCGACCCCGACACGCTGTTGCATCTCAAGCTCTCGCCCGGCGACATCATCGAGATCGAGGGCGCGGAGACGACCGCCGCGAAGGTCTGGCGCGCGGACCGCCAGGACTGGAACACCGATACCGTCCGCGTCGACGGGTTCACCCGGCAGAACGCCGACGTGGGCATCGGCGAGCGCGTGACCATCCGGAAGGCCGAAGCCGAGAAGGCTGAAAAGCTCGTCTTGGCCCCGCCCGAGGAGGCGTCGGTCCAGTTCGGCTCGGACGCCGCCGGCATGGTGAAACGCCAGATCCTCAAGCGTCCGGTCGTCGAGCGCGACATCGTTCCCGTCATGTCTTCGACGAACCACCCGTTCATGCGGTCGCCCGGTCAGGCGATCCCGCTGATCGCGGTGGAGACGAAGCCCGACGGCGTCTGTCTGATCACCGAGGACACGGAGGTCGAACTCCGCGAGGAGCCGATCTCCGGCTTCGAGAAGACCGGCGGCGGCATCACGTACGAGGACATCGGCGGCCTCCAAAACGAGATCCAGCGCGTCCGCGAGATGGTCGAGCTGCCGATGAAGCATCCGCAGATCTTCTCGAAGCTCGGGATAGAGCCGCCACAGGGCGTCCTCCTGCACGGCCCGCCGGGCACGGGGAAGACCCTGCTCGCGAAGGCCGTCGCCAACGAGACGTCGGCGTCGTTCTTCTCCATCGCCGGTCCGGAGATCATCTCGAAGTACTACGGCGAGTCCGAACAGCAGCTCCGGGAGATATTCGAGGACGCCAAAGAGGAGAGCCCGAGCATCATCTTCATCGACGAGCTCGACTCGATTGCCCCCAAGCGCGAGGACGTCACCGGGGAGGTCGAGCGCCGCGTCGTCGCGCAGCTGCTGACGATGATGGACGGCCTCGAGACGCGCGGACAGGTCGTCGTCATCGGTGCGACGAATCGGGTCGACAGCGTCGACCCCGCCCTCCGCCGTCCGGGGCGGTTCGACCGCGAGATCGATATCGGCGTTCCCGACGAGGTGGGTCGCAAGGAGATCCTCCAGATTCACACCCGCGGGATGCCGCTCTCGGACGACGTCTCCCTCGACCACCTCGCCGACGAGACGCACGGGTTCGTCGGCGCCGACATCGAGAGCCTGACGAAGGAGGCCGCGATGAAAGCGCTCCGGCGCTACCTCCCCGAGATCGACCTCGACGACGAGGAGGTCCCGCCGAGCCTGATCGACCGGATGATCGTCAAGCGCGACGACTTCAACGGGGCACTCACCGAGGTGGAGCCGTCTGCGATGCGGGAGGTGCTGGTCGAGCTTCCGAAGATCTCCTGGGAGGACGTCGGCGGACTCACCGATGCCCAAGAGCAGGTGCAAGAATCCGTTGAGTGGCCGCTGACGTCGCCTGAGAAGTTTGACCGGATGGGCGTCGACGCGCCGAAGGGCGTCCTGTTGTACGGCCCGCCGGGTACCGGGAAGACGCTGATGGCGAAGGCCGTCGCCAACGAGACGAACGCGAACTTCATCTCGGTCAGGGGACCGCAGCTGCTCTCGAAGTGGGTCGGCGAGTCGGAGAAGGCGATCCGCCAGACCTTCCGGAAGGCTCGGCAGGTGAGCCCGACGATCATCTTCTTCGACGAGCTCGACAGCCTCGCGCCCTCGCGCGGGCAGGAGATGGGGAACAACGTCTCCGAGCGCGTCGTCAACCAGCTGCTCACCGAGCTTGACGGGTTGGAGGACATGGGCGACGTGATGGTTATCGGTGCCACCAACCGCCCCGACATGATCGACCCCGCGCTGCTGCGCTCGGGTCGGTTCGACCGTCTCGTGATGATCGGGCAGCCGGACCAAGAGGGTCGCGAGCAGATCCTCGACATCCACACCAAGGACACGCCGCTCGCGCCGGACGTGAGCCTCCGCGAGATCGCGGAGATCACCGACGGCTACGTCGGCTCCGACCTGGAGGGCATCGCCCGCGAGGCCGCCATCGAGGCGCTGCGCGACGACGACGACGCCGAGGAGGTGGAGATGAAACACTTCCGGCGCGCCATGGAGTCGGTGCGCCCGACGATCAACGACGACATCCTCGCGTACTACGAGGAGGTCGAACAGCAGTTCAAGGGCGGGAGCGGAAACGCGATCCGCGACACTGGCGGTCGGATCGGGTTCCAGTAGGCGACGCCCTCGGTCGAGGAACCGTCGCCCCCGCACCGGGACCCGTCCCTCACCATTGATTTTTCGCCGACCGTTTTTGCGTCCGGAGCACGTACCACGGCCGCCTATGTCTGAAGAGGTCACCGTCGACGTAGAGGTCGACGTGGAGGTCGACAGCGACGAGCTCGAGATCGAACGCGAGGACGCCGAACTCGTCGAAGCCAGCTACGAGGCCGGCGGTGTCGAGATCGAAATCGAGGCCGAGATCAAGACACACGGCGACGATCACGAGCCGAACGGCGAGAGCGACGCACAAGGCGATGACGACGCGGCGGGCGAAGGGGCCGACGGAGACAGCGACGCCGAGGACGGCGAGTAACCCGCCGATCCGGCCTCCGACCGTCGCGTTCCGCGTCTTTTAACCCCGACAGCGACCAAGTGCGCCCATGTCCCAGCCGCGCGTCCCGGGCGGTGACGAGAACACGCTGGAGCTGCCGTGCGGGCGGACGATGGCGGCCGGCGAGTTGGACCTCGGCATGCGCGAATTCGAGTGCGACTGCGGCGAGACGCACGCGGTCGTGATGGACGTGCATCCGCCCGAGCGGTTCCTTCCGGACTTCCTCGTCGAGGTGCTCCGCGAGGCGATCGAGACGACCAGCGAGGAGATGCCGGAGTTCGACACGCCGCACCTGCTCGGCGTCGTGTTAGAGGAGTTCCCAGATGCCGTCGTCGCCTACGACGCCAGCGAGAACGCCGACGTCGGCTACGCGATGGCGTGGGTGACCGACTTCGACTCTCGACGCCTCCACGAGATCGTCGTCGAACTGGTGGTCGAGCTAATGGAACACGCCGTGAGCCACGCCGAGGACGACGAGGCGCTCTCGGCGTTCGAGTCCGAAATGGTCGAGTTCGACGTGAGCGAGTTCGTCGAACAGTACCGCGCGGAGCGCGACCTAGAGGCCGAAGATCCGTACGCCTGAGATCGATCACCGGCGACTCGGCCCGGGAAACCGGCTATCTTCCGTCACCCCACGTTTTCGCGTTCCTGTCATACGACTGTCCGACTCCTGTCTCACTGATGACTATATGTCCGGAAGTCGTACGTAAGACACATGAACACCGGTGGATACGACCGGTACGACCGAATTCGTCGCGTGCTCGCCGAGGCCGACGAGCCGCTGACGGCGCGAGAGATCCTCACCCTCGCCGAGGGCTGCGACGACATCGACAGCCCGCACCGCGTCGCGACCGTGCTGGGCCGGTGGGCCGAGCGCGGCGAGGTCGAGGTCATCGCGGACCGGCCCTACCGGTATCGCCTCGAGACCTGAACACGGCGACTCGGCCGTGGTCTATCCGAAACGCGGTGCCGTCGACGGGACGCGAGGAGGCCTCGGTCGCGAACGTCCGACCATCGGCGAACGGTGACGGAGTCACGAACGACACAGCGGCGGGCTCTTTTTGACGTCGAACGAGTCGTCCGAGCGCATGGTATAAAGACTCGTGTGGTATGAGGGGGCGTACCTTGCGAAAATCGCAAACTCGCTGCGAGATTCGTATTCTATCGTCGGCCTTATTACGATGAGCGTATTCCGTCCGCGTAATGAGCGAGGACCGGACCATTCTACTCATCGGTAGCGGGCCGATCCAGATCGGACAGGCGGCGGAATTCGACTACTCCGGCGCGCAGGCGTGCCGCGCCCTTCAGGAGGAGGGCGCCCGCGTCGTGCTGGTGAACTCGAACCCGGCGACGATCATGACCGACCCGGAGACCGCAGACCGGGTGTACATCGAGCCAATCACGACGGAGGCGATTTCGGAGGTCATTCGGATCGAGGAGCCGGACGGCGTCATCGCCGGCCTTGGGGGGCAGACCGGCCTCAACGTCACCGCCGAACTCGCCGAAGAAGGGATCTTAGAGGAGTACGACGTCGAGGTGATGGGAACGCCGCTCGACACCATCTACGCGACCGAGGACCGCGACCTGTTCCGCCAGCGGATGGAAGGGCTGGGCCAGCCGGTCCCCAAGTCGACCACCATCTCGCTGGACGAGGGCGAGTCGGTCACCGACTTCGACGAGGAGGCCTTCCGCGGTCGCGTCCAGGAAGCGGTCGACTCCGTCGGCGGGCTTCCCGTCATCGCCCGGACGACGTACACCCTGGGCGGCTCCGGGTCGGGGGTCGTCGACGAGTTCGAGGAGCTCGTCGAACGCGTGCGCAAGGGCCTCCGCCTCTCGCGGAACAGCGAGGTGCTGATCACGGAGTCCATCGCGGGGTGGGTCGAACTGGAGTACGAGGTGATGCGGGACGCAGACGACTCCTGTATCATCATCTGCAACATGGAGAACATCGACCCGATGGGGATCCACACCGGCGAGTCGACGGTCGTCACCCCGTCGCAAGTGATCCCCGACGACGGTCACCAAGAGATGCGCGACGCCGCGCTCGAAGTCATCCGCGACCTCGGCATCCAGGGCGGCTGTAACATCCAGTTCGCGTGGCACGACGACGGGACGCCGGGCGGCGAATACCGCGTGGTGGAAGTGAACCCCCGCGTCTCGCGCTCCTCCGCGCTCGCGTCGAAGGCAACCGGTTACCCGATCGCCCGCGTCACTGCGAAGGTGGCGCTCGGCAAGCGGCTCCCCGAAATCGACAATGAGATCACCGGCGAGACGACGGCTGCGTTCGAGCCAGCCATCGACTACGTGGTGACGAAGGTGCCGCGCTGGCCCATCGACAAGTTCGACGACGTCGACTTCGAACTCGGCACGGCGATGAAGTCGACCGGCGAGGCGATGGCGATCGGCCGCAACTTCGAGGAGAGCCTGTTGAAGTCGCTCCGGTCGTCGGAGTACGACCCGGCCGTTAACTGGGAGACGATCAACGACGACACCCTCGAAACCGAGTACCTCGAACGCCCCTCGCCCGACCGCCCGTACGCGATCTTCGAGGCGTTCGACCGCGGCTACACCGTCGCGGACATCGAGGACCTGACCGGCATCAAGCCGTGGTACCTCGAACGGTTCAAGCGCGTCAGCGACACGGCGCAGGGCGCTCAAAACGGCGAGTTCGCGCCGGCGGCCTCCGCGGGTCACACGAACGTCGAGATCGCCGCGCTGGCCGGCGGCGGCGTCGATGTCGACGCCGTCGAGGAGGACGTGCCCGGTCGGACGTACAAGCAGGTGGACACCTGCGCCGGCGAGTTCGCTGCCGAGACCCCGTACTACTACTCCGCCCGGCAGTCGGAGTTCAACCGCGGGCCGCTGAAAGGCGACGCCGCGGCCGGTGAACTCGTCGTCGACAAGAGCGTCGACAGCGTGGTCGTCGTCGGCGGCGGGCCGATCCGGATCGGGCAGGGTGTCGAGTTCGACTACTGCTCGGTCCACGCGATCCAGGCGCTTCGCGAGCTCGGGATCGAGGCGCACGTCGTCAACAACAACCCCGAGACCGTCTCGACCGACTACGACACCTCCGACGGGCTGTTCTTCGACCCGATCACGGCCGAGGAGGTCGCCGACGTGGCCGAGGCGACCGGCGCCGACGGCGTGATGGTCCAGTTCGGCGGACAGACCTCGGTGAACATCGGCGAACCGCTCGAAGCGGAGCTGGAACGCCGCGGGCTCGACTGCGAGATTATGGGCACGAGCGTCGAGGCGATGGACCTGGCCGAGGACCGCGACCGGTTCAACGTCCTGATGGACGAGATGGGAATCGCTCAGCCGAAGGGCGGGACCGCGACGAGCGAGGAGGAGGCGCTGGAACTGGCTCACGACATCGGCTACCCCGTACTCGTGCGTCCCTCCTACGTCCTCGGCGGGCGCGCGATGCGGGTCGTCGAGAGCGACACCGAACTCGAAGAGTACATCGAGGAGGCGGTCCGCGTCTCCCCGGACAAGCCCATCCTGGTCGACCAGTTCCTCGACGACGCGGTCGAACTGGACGTCGACGCCGTGGCGGACGGCGAGGACGTACTGCTCGGCGGCGTGATGGAGCACGTCGAGAGCGCGGGCGTCCACTCGGGCGACTCCGCCTGCATGATCCCGCCGCGCTCGCTGGACGACGAGACCATGTCGCGCGTCCGCAAGGTCACCGAGGACATCGCTCGCGCGCTCGACACCGTCGGCCTGCTCAACGTTCAGCTCGCGGTGACCGGCGTCGGCGACGACGCCGACAGCGAGGTGTTCGTGTTGGAGGCGAACCCGCGCTCCTCGCGGACGGTCCCCTTCGTCTCGAAGGCGACGGGCGTCCCCATTGCGAAGCTCGCAGCAAAGGTGATGACCGACGACCTGACGCTCGCGGACCTCGACGCCGACGAGCAGATCCCCGAGCACCGCAGCGTGAAGGAGGTCGTGCTCCCGTTCGACCGCCTGCCGGGCTCTGACCCGCGCCTCGGGCCGGAGATGAAGTCGACCGGTGAAGTGATGGGCACGGCCCGCTCGTTCGGGAAGGCGTACGACAAGGCGCAGGACTCCACCGGAAAGCCGATTCCCGAGTCGGGCACCGCCGTCGTCGACCTCTCCGCAGAGGAGTTCCCGGACCCCGACACGGAGGCTGGTGAGGCGCTCGTCGAGGGGTACGCCGAATACTTCGAACTCTCGACGGCGACGGACCTGATCGAGGCGGCGAGACACGGCGAGATTGACCTCATCGTTTCCCGCCAGCGCGAACTGTTGGAGGTCGCAGTCGAGGAGGAGATCACGTACTTCTCGACGCACGCCTCTGCGAAGGCGGCCCTGGAGGCGCTCGCCCACGCGAACGACGACCTCGACGTGATGGCCGTCTCCGATCGGCCGAAGCGCGTCGAGGAGTGGGGCGCGGCGGAGTAGACGGCGCGGCGGAGTAGACGGCGCGACGACCCTTTCGGGCGCCGTCTCTACGGACTCGCGGGCTCGTCGGGTATCCGTGTCTCCCACCGTGGTTCCGCTTAAATAATATCAGGTTGTCATTTATTCCGAAACGGACGTGCGGAGGTCTGCGTCCGCTCCACGCGTTAGTCGGCGCCGTTCGTCCGCCTCAACGTCGCTTGGAGCAGAGACGGCGTGATCAGAACCGATACCAGTAAGAGCACGACGAACGCCGAGAACAGCCGCGTCGAAACGTATCCACCCGTGAGAGCGGCGCTGGCGACCGCCAGTCCGACCCCCGCCTTGGGCATCATACCGACGCCTATCGCGACGGACTCGTCGGCGGTTCCGCCCAGTACCAGATTGCCGAGGAACCCGCCGACGAACTTCGCCGTGAGGCCGACGGCGACGACGGCAATGACGAACGCGTCGAGAGTGGTGAGCACGCCGAGATCGATTCGCGCCCCGATACCGGCAAAGAACAGCGGGATAAACACCCCGTACGCGATGCCGACGATGCCCTCGCGGAGTTCCAGCCGCGAGAGACGCTCGTCTTCGCCGACGAGCAGGCCGATCACGAGTGCACCGAGAGTTACGTCGAGACCGGCCGCCTCCGCGCTGAAACTACCGAGGAACACGACTCCGAGGAGGGCCAGAATCTCTCCTCCCAGTTGCCGTGAACGCGTGAGAAGCGACGACAGTCGTTCGACAACGACGAACCGCGCGATCAAGGCGGCGGCGAAGAACCCGATCACCTTACCGATCGTCGTCACGACCTCGACGGCACCGTCCCCGGAGATCGCGAGCAGGAGCAGTGCGAACGCGACCAGTCCGACGACGTCGTCCACGACCGCGGCCCCGACGACTCGGTGCCCGATCTGCGAATCGAGCTGGTGTAGATCGAGCAGCGTTCGCGCGGTCACGGCGATGGAAGTCACGGAAAGCACGAGCGCCAGGAACGCGCTCTCGACGACGCCGAAGTCGAAGGCGAGGCCGAGTGCGAAGCCGGCGCCCGCGGGCACTATCATCCCGAAGAGCGCGATACTGACGGCGACGGGACCCACCGACAGGAGGTCCGTGAGATCCAGGTGCTCGTAGCCGATATCGAAAAAGAGGAGCATCGCGCCGATGATCCCGAACGCGGCGAAGGTCCCGTCGTAGTCGATGAGACCGAAGACGGACGGGCCGAGGACGAGTCCGGCGATGATCTCACCGACGAGAGCGGGTTGACCGACTCGCTCGAGGACCTCCCCGAAGGCGAACGCGACCAACAGCGTCACGCCGATCACGAGCAGAAATTCCGCCATTACCGGCGAGTTGCGGTCGGGCGTACTATGTCTTTCTCCCGACAGGAAACTCCCGGCCGTCGAAGCGCACGGGCTCGGCGGCTGTTAGGCCGTCGCACCCCTCTGAGAGTTCCGCCAGAACCGGGTCGTCGACCTCGGTAGAAGGCGCTCGGCCGAGCGTTCTCTCGCCCGCGTCCGCTTATAAGGCTTCGAGCGTCGAGCGCTCGACGTCCTCGGCGGACATCGGCTCGCCGCCGTACTCCTCGACGAAGGCGTCGACGTCCCCCTCCTCGCTGAACGGGATCAGTTCGGGCCCCATGGATCCGACGACCTCGCTCCGCGCGACGACGGTGAGGTCGGTGGTCCGCGAGAACGCCTCGCGCTCGACGTGCGAGGAGAACATCGTGTCGGAGCCCGCCTCGAACGCCTCCTGGTCGACGAGCGAGTAGTCGGTGAGCAACGTCGCCAGCGGGGTGCGTCCAGCGTCCTCTGCGTCGAATCGGAAGGTGTAGGTGCAGGTGCTGCTGCAGAACTGGCCCGGTCGTCCGCCCTCGGGCTCGTCGTCCTCGAAGTGGATCTGCCCGACCGGACCGGGGTGGTCCTCGATGATCATGCCACATTGGTCACACGCGCGCTCGCCGTCGAGCGAAACCGGGGTGATAGACGCACGCTCGTCGCCGAGACACCCGGCGACCGCGAGCGTGAGGCCCGCGCCGACGCCGGCGAGCAGACGTCGGCGCGAGGTCGAGGGGAGGTTGTTTGCTGTCACGAGTCACCGTTGCGTAACGGACGCCTTAGGCCCTCGGAACCCGTTCAGCCGTCCGTTCGAGGAACGAACCAGATCGGATAAACCCCCACCGACCGAACCGCCACCGTGACGCGTTTCGACCCGTACGGCGATCCGTCGCTCGCGGTCCGGCTTGCGTTCGCCGTGATCCTCCTCGTCGCCGCGGCAGCGACGGCGGGAGCGTTCGCCGTCGACCCCGAATCGGCCGCGCCGTCTCCGATCGCCTACGACGACGTAGTCGAACTCGGGCTCTCCTCCGAGACGGACGCGCTGATGGCGGGGTCGGCCACGGTCCCCCGAACGCAGGTGTTCTACTCGCAGCTCCAGTACGTCGTCGGCTACAACGGCGTCGAGTCGTTCGCGGCGACGTTCGACGACGGGCGGACCGAGCGGCAGTTCGGCTACCCCATCGTCGCCTACGTCGAGACCTTCGACGACGCGCGACCGGGAACGACGGATTCCGGCCTGTTCGCGGCCGAACTGCCCGGAGAGTGGACACCGGCTCCGGAGGCGGCGTACGTGGTCGGAAGCGACGCCCGAAGCCCGGCCGGCGAGACGGTCATCCCGTTCCGCGAGCGGGACGACGCCGAGGCGTTCGTCGCC
The DNA here is from genome assembly GCF_051194135.1 of Halorubrum wangae. Lineage (NCBI taxonomy): Archaea > Methanobacteriati > Methanobacteriota > Halobacteria > Halobacteriales > Haloferacaceae > Halorubrum > Halorubrum wangae. The sequence goes on from NZ_JBLZNH010000007.1 coordinate 56,056, forward strand.
GACCACGGCGGCCGAGTGACGGACTGGGAGTCGGTCCGGAATCGACCGTTCGAGACGGACTCCGCGGGGGCGCTGCGCGAGGCGGCTCCGGATCGGTGGACCGCGGCTGACGACCGGATCGCGGCCGCCGAGCGCCGCACCGACCGACCCGTCTCCGTCGTCGTCGGGGAGGACGCGCCGACTATCGGGGCGGCGCTCGCGGCCGCGCCGGCGAACACGACCGTCGTCGTCCCGTCAGGGAGTTACGAAGAGACCCTGACAGTGACGAAGCCGGTGACGCTCGCCGGCGAGGACGCGCGGATCAGCGGCGACGGGAACGGCTCGGTGATCACGGTTCGAGCGCCCGACGTGGCGGTCACTGGGGTCACGATAGTCGGGAGCGGGAACCGGACGCGCGACCCGGAGGCGGCGCGCGAGTCCCGCGACAGTGAGGGCGAGGCGTGGGACACCAACATCCAACTCGGGTACGGCCACGGCGACGCGGGGATACGCGCGGTCGGCGCACCGGGACTCTTCGTCGACGACGTGGTTATCGAGGCGAACGCGAGCGGCCTGCTCCTTCGGGACGGCTCTCACGCGGTCGTCCGGGACCTCCGCGTCGACGGGACGGACGACTGGCGAGAGGGATTCATGGGAATCACCGGCATGCAGTCGCGGGTGACCGTGACGGACAGCGCCGTTTCCGGCGGCCGAGACGGAATCTACCTCCACCGCGCCGACGGCTCGGTCGTCCGGAACTCGTCGTTCGCGGACAACCGCTACGGCGTCCACCTCATGTACACCGGCGACGCACTGATCGCCGACAACACGTTCCGAAACGAGCTCTTCGGCGGGATCACGGTGATGACGCGCCCGTCGGGTAACGCGATCGTCGGCAACCACGTGCGGAACTCCAGCGCGGGGATACAGGCTTCGGGGACCCGATCCTACATCGGCTACAACACCCTCGTCGGCAATGAGCTCGGCTTCGCGACCAGTTCGCGGGGGTCGCTGTACGAGCGCAACGTCGCCGCGAACAACGAACTCGGCGCCCGCGCGACCACGGTCGTCCCGTCGAGTCGGGTCGTCGAGAACGACTTCGTCGGCAACGCGGACCACGCGACCGCCGGTGCGGGCGCGCTCCGCGTTTGGGCCGACGACGGTCGCGGGAACTACTGGGAGGGGGCGAACGTCGGCGTCCACGAGCCCGGCGAGCGCGCGTACCGTCCCACCTCGCCAGTGGACGGCGCCCTCCACCGTGACGTCGCCGTGGTCGCGGTGCGCGAGTCGCCCGCGGCCGCCCTCCTCGACCGGCTTCGGGGAACCGTCCCGGGCGCGCGCTCGGGGAGCATCATCGACCCGGTACCCGCGAGGTCGCCCTACTCGCCGGAGCGGGTGGACGAGGCGCTCGACCCGGACTCGGGGCCGATCCACGCCGACTGGCGCGACCGGTTCGAGCGAACAGACGACGGAGACACCGAACGGATGCACTCACCCACTCGACACGCGACGGACGCTGGTATCGCTCCGGGAACGCGCCGCGCAGACCCGGTTGCTCCGACTGTGGTCGGAGCGACGCGGACGCCACGGACGGGGGCGACGCATGCCTAACGAGCCTGTGGCGAGCCTCTCCGACGCGACCCGGACGTACGGCGGTGTCCCGGTGCTCGACGGCGTGTCGCTCGATATCGAGCCCGGCGTCACCGCCGTCGTCGGCCCGAACGGCTCCGGGAAATCGACGCTGCTCGGCCTCCTCGCCGGTGCGGTGGCGCCGACGACCGGCACGGTGACGCGGGCGGAAGTGACCGGCTCGAAGCCCGTCGGCTACCTGCCGCAGCGGGTGCCGTTCCGAGACGGCTTCACCGCCCGCGAGACGCTCGCGTTCTACGCGCGGCTGGTCGACGACGACCCGGACGCAGCGCTCGAACGGGTCGGTCTGGGCGACGCGGCCGACAGGCGCGTCGAGGCGCTCTCGGGCGGCATGCGGCGCCTGTTGGGTATCGCACAGGCGATTCTCGGCGAGCCGTCGCTCGTGGTTCTCGACGAGCCGGCGAGCGGGCTCGATCCGGGGATGCGCGAACGCGCGTTCAGCGCGGCCGCCTGTCGCGCCGACGGCGACACCGCGGTCGTCGTCTCCTCGCACGCGCTCGATCTGGTCGACGTCCACGCCGACCGCGTCGTGATCCTGCGTCGGGGACGGGTCGCCACCGCGGGGTCGCTGGCGCGGCTACTCGACGAGCACGACGCGGTCGATGCGAGCGAGCTGTACCGCATCGTGGCGGGCGCTTCCGGAGCGAACTCGGACGATCCGGACCCCGGAGCCGCCGAGAGCGACGCGGACGCCCGCGGCGACGCGGAGCCAGACGTCCACGTCACGGGGGTGTCGGACCGATGAGCGGCCGCCTCTCTCGGTTCGGTACCGTGTTCCGGCGCGAGCTCGCAACGGTGGGACGAACGCCCGAGTACGGGGTGCTGGCGGTCGGACTGCTCGTCGTCCTCGGTGGGCTCCTCGCGGCGGGCGGCGGCGGCGCGACCGGATTCGTGCCCGCGGTCGTCGACCTCCTCCTGCCGACCGAGGCGCTCGTCCCGCTCGCAGCCGTGGTGTTGGGGTATCGCGCGCTGCTCACCGACGTCGCGAGCGGCGAACTCGCCGTTATCCGGACCTACCCGGTCCGCGTCGGCGAGTACGTGGCGGGGGTGCTACTGGCGCGACTGGTCGCGCTCGTCGCCGCGGTCGGCGTCCCCTACGCGGTGATCGGCGCCGTCGTCTGGCTGACCGCCGCGCCTGACACCGGGATCTTCGCGACCCACGCCGGCGTCGACTCTCCGCTGTTGTACGTGCGGTTCCTCGCGTTCGTTCTCCTCCTCGGCGCGGCGTACGTGTCGCTCGCAGCGGCCGTCTCGGCTTTCGCGGCGAGCCGCCGCGGCGCGTTCGCGCTCGGGACGCTGGCGCTCGCGGCCGGCGTGCTCGGCGGCGACCTCGTCCTCCTCCGGTCGCTGGGCGCCGGGGCGTCGCCGTCGACGATACCCGCGTCGCTCGCGCTCACACCGAACGGCGCCTTCCGCGGGCTCGTCTTCGAGCACGTGATCGGCGTCGCTTTCGCCCCGGAGGATGGGCTCGTCTCGACGGCTCGGGCGGTCGGGTCGCTGGTCGGGTGGACGCTGCTCGGCGCCGTCGTCGCGGGCGGGACGCTGGCGTACGGCGACCGCGTCGACGCGGCCCTCGAGCGCGTTCGCCGCGGGATCGGGGACTGAGGCGACGGGCGAGGACAGACCGGTCAGCTCGGGGGAGCGTCGTCTCCCACCGATCCGGGAGCGTAGGCGTACACGGCGTAGAGAATCACCGCGGCGATGAGGAAGTCGAGGCTGTGTTCGAGGTAGTGGTGGACCGGCATCGGCACGACGCCGAGGACGGTGCCCGCCCCCACGACCGACCGCACGAGGAGGAAGCCGACGGCGACGCTTATAAATGCGTACTGCGAGCTCCGGCGGCGGCGATAGGCGACGAGGCTCACCAGAAAGAGGACTCCCGTCCCGACGGCGGCGACGATTACGACGCCGAGCAGTGGTAGCGATCCCTCTACGCCCCAGGCGCCGGCGGCCGCTGTCGCGCTCGCGAAGATCGAATGCACCGTCTCGATAACTACTGCGGGGAGCGACAAGAATACTCTCCCGATCGCTCCCGCGCGGAGAGAACACGCGGACCCGTTTTACGTTCCGGTCCAGTACGTCGGGGTGACCATCAATGCCGGACACCAGAACCCGGGTTCGCCGACACGTCCGCGACACGCCCGGCGTCCACTTCAACCGGCTGCGACGCGACCTCGACATCGCCACCGGGCAGGCGCAGTATCACCTGCGTCGGCTCGTCCGCGACGGCGAGGTCGCGGTCGAGCGGATCGGCGGCCGCGCTCACTACTTCGATCCGGGGTTCGGCCCCTGGGAGCGACGGACGGTCGCCTTCCTCCGCCGCGAGACCGCCCGAGAGATTCTCGTCCGACTCCACGCCGAGGGACCGACTCGCCCGGCGACGCTCGCGGACGAGTTGGACCTCGCGGGGAGCACCGTCTCGTGGCACGTCTCGACGCTCGTCGAGAGCGGGATCGTCGAGAAGTCCGACGACCGGCCCATGCGCGTCTCGCTTGCGCGGCCCGAACGGACCGCGGCGCTCCTCGACGAAGTTTCCGCGTCGCTCCCGGACCGGATCGTCGACCGGTTCGTCCGGACCGTCGACAGCCTGTTCGAGTAGCCGGATCGTTCCCGTCTTGCAACGCCGCTCGCGGTCCGCGTTCGACGTGCGCACCAGACTGACTATGCGACCGCACTCCGTCGCTTTCGGTATGAAACGGCGCGCACTGCTCGGCGGACTCGCGACGGCCACGGTCGGCGCGACCGCCGGGTGTACGTCGGTCCTCGACGACGAGCCCGAGGGAGTCGTCCTCGGACCGCAGGAAGACCAGATCGCGGACAGCGAGGACCTCGCGTACCCCGCGTACGGACAGCCGCTCCCGGCGTTCGAACTGCGTGACCCGATCGCAGGAGTCACGATAGACAGCGAGGCGATCGGTCGGACCGCGCTCGTGACCGGGATCTTCACCACTTGTCCCGTGGAGTGCGGGATCCTTCTCCGGCGACTGGTCGGCGTCCAGCGGCGTGTCGCCGAGGCTGGGCTGACCGACGAGACGGCGTTGCTCCCGATCACGTTCGACCCGGAGCGCGACGACGCGGCGGCGCTCCGCGAGCACGCCGAGACCATCGGCGTCGACCTCGACGCCGGAAACTGGCACTACCTCCGCCCGAAGAGCCCGGAGCGGGCGAAGGTCGTCGTTCGGGACCGGCTCGGAATCGGTTTCCAGCGGACGACGGAGAGCGACAGGCTTCACGGCTACGACTTCACGCATCTCGTGGTCACCCTCCTCGTCAATCCTGCCGGGATCGTCGAGCGCGCGTATCGCGGCGAGCGGATCGACCGCGAGCGCGTCGCCGGCGACGTCCAGACGGTCGCCGACGCGTTCGCCGCGGAGTGAAACCGGGGGAACGCACATGCCGGCGGGACGCGTACGGGACCGTCGATGAACGTGGACGTGCTGCTGTACGACGGCTTTGACGAGTTGGACGGGATCGGCCCGTACGAGGTGTTCGACTACGCGCTGGGCTACGTCGCCGCGGGGGACGACCGCGCCGGTCGCGTCCGCTACGTGACCCTCGACGAGCGCGACTGGGTGACCGCGAGCCACGGAACCCGAGTCGGCGTCGACGGCGTGCTGGCCGAACCGGGCGCCGCCGACGCCCCCGACCTGCTCGTGGTTCCCGGCGGTGGCTGGTCCGCCCGCGACGAGGAGGCCAGCGCGTGGGCCGAGGCGCAGAAGGGCGACGTACCGCGCGCGCTCGCCGACCACCACGCGGGCGGCACTCGGATCGCGTCGGTGTGTACCGGATCGATGCTTCTCGCGGAGGCCGGTGTCACCGACGGCCGGCGCGCGGTCACTCACGCCGCCGCAATCGACGAACTGCGGGAGTCGGGCGCCGAGGTCGTGGACGCGCGCGTCGTCGACGACGGCGACCTGCTTTCCGCGGGCGGTGTGACCTCCGGGATCGACCTCGCGCTATATATCGTCGAGCGGGAGTTCGGCCGGGAAATCGCCGACCGCGTCGCGACCGTCATCGAATACGAACGCCGGTACGAAGTGGCCGGGCGGGCGGAGTAGGAGGTCGAAAACGTGGCAGCGGCCGAGAGGTTTCGAGCGGGCCGCTCGGTCAGTCGTCAGCGTCGTCGGGGACGGGGGCGTCGGCCTCCGCGTCGCCGGCCTCGTTGCGCTCCGTCGCGCCGTCGCGCCCGACCGTGATGACCGTGCAGTCCAGTTCGCTGCGGAGGAACGAGTCGATGTCCGGGTCCGAGAGCAGTTTCTGAACCATCCGCCGCCAGCGGCCGGCCTGCTTCGATCCGATAACGACCACGTCGGCGCCCTCGGCGACTATCTCCTCTAAGATCGTCTCCTCGACGAGGAACCCGCGCCTCACGACGTACCGCGCACGGTCCAGCTTTCCGACCCGGCTTTCAACCGCGCGCTTGAGGTCGCTCCGGGAGACGCCGCCGGAGTTCTGATACAGGTCCACGTGGAGGATCGTGAGATCGGCGCCACGCTCCTCTGCGACGCGGACCGCCTCCCGCAGCGTCGCTGCCGAATGCGACGACGGGGGGAATCGAACCGGAACCACGACGAGACTCATGTCGGGAATGTAGTATGCCGGGTATAAATACGCTGTCGGTGCGGACCTCGCCGGAGGATCGCGTGGTTATCCGATCGGTGCGCCCGTCACGGCCGCGAACTGTTCCGGATCAAACCGGACGCCGCCGACGGTATCGATCCACGGAAGCCGCCGCAGGCGTTGCGCGCGGTCGTGCGACACGCGGACAACGGCGAACCCCGATCGGTGATGCAACACCAGTCGGCCGGCGGTTCCGACCAGCCCGAGCAGTCCGGTGACGAACGCGTCGTGGTCGACCGACTCGGGACGCTTCACGAAGAAGAACGCCTCCGCGTCGGGATCCGGCCCCGTGACATTGATCGACGCGCCGAACCGCTCCGCGAGACTCATCGTTCCTCCGTCGTCTTCGCCGCCTGTTCGACCCAGTCCGCGGTCCGACTCGTCGAGGCTCGTGTGATCTCAGAGACCGTCTCCGGATCGAGTCTCGACAGCTGAGCGACGGTTTCGATCCCCTTCTCACGGAGCCGATCCGCGTACGTCGGGCCGATCCCCGAGATGGATTCGAGCTCCCGCGGCTCCTCGCGCGCCCCGAGCTGTTTCTGTAGCGCGAGGATCAGTTCGACGGGGATCGACAGTCGCTCGGCGAGCTCCTCCGGGTCCAGCTTCGTCAGCGATTCGAGGTCCGTGACGCCGGCACGCCGCAACCGGTCGGCGACGGCGTCGCCGTTCTCCGGGTCGACTTCGACGAGGGCACGGCGGAACGCCTCCATGCGCGCCCCTTCGTCGTCTTCGATACGGTCGGTCGACGCGTCGTCCGCGTCCTCGACGGGCTCCGCCTCGCCGGCCGCGGTCGCCGCAGCAGCCTCCGTCTCTCCGCCAGCGTTCGCGTCCTCGCTGGCGGCCGCGTCCTCGTCCTCGGCAGGCGCGGGCGGCTCCGTTTCGATCGCGTCCTCGTCCTCGGCAGGCGCGGGCGGCTCCGTTTCGATCGTGCCCTCGCCAGGCGCGGTCGGCTCGCCGGACGAATCCGCCTCGCTCTCCGACTCCGCGGCGAGAACGAGGTCGACTGGCGATCCTGGCTCGGCGACCGCGTACGCGTCGGGGAACTGCTCGACAACGGCGCCGGGGGTCGTCGTCGGATCCGGCGTGCGCTCGACCGTTCCCACCGTGAGGTCGGCGGCACGCAGCCGGCGGGTCGCGGCCTCACGCGACAGTCCGCGTAGCTCCGGAACGTCGACGTACGCCGACTCCGGCCGGTTGGGGCTCTCGCGTGGCGCGCGGAGTCGGAACGAGACCTCGCTGAGATTCGCCGAGACCGACGACTCGTCCAGCGAGGGAAGGTGCATTCGAACGCCCTCCTCGGTCTGTGTCAGGTTCGCCTTCAGCGTGAAGTCGACGTCGTCGACGCGGTAGCGCTCGCTCGACAAGTCCTCGTCGGCCGCCTCCAGCGCTGCACCGAGGTTCTCGAACACCGTCTTCGGCTCAAGTGCCGGCCGTTCGGCCTCTAACTCTCGCACGCGGTCCTGCAGCCGTTCGCGGTCGTCGATCACCTTCGCAAGCTGGTGATCGAGCGCGTCGCGCTCGGTCCGAACGTCGAGCACGTCGGTCTGTAGCCGGACGAGCGACTCCTGTTGCTCCGTGATCACTCGCTCGACGGCGGCTCGCTCAACGGTCTCGAACTTGTCGACGTCGAGCTGGGGGATCTCCTCCAACTGGAACGTCTCGGCGATCCGAAACGCGTCGCCGGAGACGAATCGCTCGCTCATGGGCGGCGGGTCTCCGGCGGAACGGGCGAAATCTTGAGTCGGACCTCACTCGCGATGTCGGCGTCGACGTCGTACTCGTCCACGACCCGTTGGTTGAGCGGGACCGCGCTCACAATGGGCTTGTACGCGCGGACTTCCTTCGTCTCCGGGTCGCGGATTGCTTGCCCCTCGATGGACAGCGTCAGCTCCAGGTCGGCCTCGACGTCGGCGAAGCGGAGCCAGGACGCGTCGAGGTCGTACGCGAGTTCACCGCTCTCGATCTCTCGTTCGAGGGCTCGCTGCGACGCCATCGATCGGCGGTCCAACTCCTCTTGGCCCTCGGCGACCGAGAACGCGACCGCGCGGATGAACTCGGAGAGCGGCCTCGCCAGCCACTCGTCAGTCTGCACGGTCGCCTCCGCGGGCCCCCTCGGCCAGGTCCGTTGAATCGACTCGAACGGGGATCGGCGTGGGTTCGAGACGTGCGACCAGCCGAGCGTTCGTGCCGGCCGTTCGATCGAACCGACGTCGGTCGATCACCGACTGCGTGCCTGCCCTGAACCCCCTCGTCGCGTCAAGTCGGTCCGCGTTCGAATCGGCGGTGTCCGCATCGTCGGCGTCCGCCCATGCGTCGTCGCTCGCGCTCACGTCGACATCGACTTCGATCGTCGTCTCGCCGAATCGGTACCAAGCGGGCTTGATCCCGAGTTCGAGCAGGGATCGGCGCTCCGGCGCAGCCGCCTCCACGGTGACTGCGCCCTCCGAATCGATCGTTCTCGTCATCGACGGGACGACCTTGACGTCGGTCTCCGCGAGCGAGGCCGCCGTTTCCGCGGCCCGGGTGTCGAGCGCGGTTTGCGCGTCGGCGACGCCCGCGGCCAGCCTGACCACGAGGTCGTCGAACGGGACGTCCGCGACCGGTCGGAACGGTCGGCGGAGAGCGGTACTGCGGGGGGATACGTGATGGGCTCGTAGTGGCATAGGTATCGGTGTCGGCGATGCGGATGCGGTCGTCGGCGAGAGTCGTGCTCTCGTCGTTTGACGACGGAAATCCGATTCGATCACTCCTCGGGCGTGTTGCGGTTGTCGACCGTTTCGACCTCGGGGAAGAGGTACGGCGGCTCTGGCACCGGAACCATCGTGGTCTTCAGTTTGCTCGTCCCGTGAACTTCTTTCCCGAACTTGCGGTTGTGGCTCACGTCAGTCTGGATGCTGCCGCCCCACAGTCCGAACCCGGCGTGCGCCTTGGCGCTGACGTCGATATCCGTCTCTCGTTCGGTGGTCGTCTTGATGTCCATCTCGACTTCGATGACGGCCTCCGAGAACTGGTAGAACGTCGGGAACAGCCCCGCCTGCAGCAGCGAGACGTCGATCGCGTCCGCCGACGAGTAGGTGACGTCGCCGTTCGAGTCGATCGTCCGCGTGATCGCCGGGACGACCTCGATTTCGGTCTCTGCGAGCGTCTTGGCGACCTCGACCGAGTTCATGTCCAACTGGTTCTGCGCGTCCGCGATCCCCTGCCCCATGCTGGCCACCATCTCGGGGAACGGTACGTCAAGTAGCTCCTGTCCTACAGACATTCTTAATTATTAAACACAATAGATATTAAATGAGTATGTAAGGGATTAGATAAAACACGACATGTATTTTTCTGGGTCGGCGGCCGTTCCGCTCTCCGTTTAGAGGGCGCGTGGGGTGCGGGGACGGTCTACGGGATGTCTCGCCGCGACTGCGAAGGGAGAGTTATGTGTAGTGACACCGTATCTCAAGGAGGGTGAGGGGGGAAGTAACCATGGGAGATAGAAACCACCTTCACGTGTGTCGTCACTGTGGCAACGTCATGGCAACCTCTTCGCGGACCGGGCCGCGCGAGTGCTTCAACTGTGAGGAAAGCAACTTTTCACGGTACATGAGTATCACGGAGGACGCCGTGATGATCCCCGAATGATAAGAGAAGAACGCGGCCCGTCGGCGGCTCCGATGCACTCCATTTTTCAAGGCATCTTCTGAAAACGTAGACTACTGTCTCGAGTCTTCTACGGCCGGAATTGTCGATTTCTTGGTGTATCCGGAACCGACCTGAATTTGGTATCCGCCCACCCCGAACGTGTTATTTGCGTCTCTGCTACCCGTCCCTCGTCGTCTTGGTGCTTGTCAGTTCATATGTCGAAGTACCTCCCGTCGCTGCGCTGTCTTCTCGTGCTCGCTGCGTCGATCGTAGTGCTTGTCGAGGACGTCGTCACTCGCGTTGAATCGGTCCTCGACGAGATCGCGTTTGACGTTCGCTCGCCGATACGCCGTGACTCTCTCACTCCGCACGTCGTGGGGTGACCGTGCCGACGGACAGCGACTCATGTTGGCGGTCTCCGTGAAGTCGCAGGGTTGGACTGAAGCAGTATTTATCGGGACCTTCCTATTGATGTTGGGATCAGTAACCGGGGCTGGTATTCTCCTGCTTATGGGTATCTTCGATACGACGCTAGCACCGCTTTTTACCACTCTTGGAGTCGTATTTATGATAGCATTCTTCGTCTTTTTCGGGATGTTCATCTACTCCATTCTTGGAAGTATGAAGCCAGAATACAAGAGGCATCTAATATAATGGCTCTGTTGAAATCCTTAAGAATTGATAGAATCTGTGTGCGAGATACAGAGCATGTATCCACCACGGAGCGTCCGGTTATTTCTGGACCTGTCCTCCTGGATCGGCTATTAAAACAATAGACGACATCGGGATCCCGGAAGACGAGAGCGGCGACGGCGGACAGAGGTCGTTGTCGTCCGTCTACTAACGGATATGTCGGCGGTAGGCCCCCAGGTCCGCGTTGGTGAGTTCTCTGTCACCGTTGAAATCCAGCGCGTCGACCTGTGCCCGTGCGAGGGTCAGGTTCCCATTCCTGTAGGCTCTGATGATATCCTTGAACGCGATGACGTCGTCCGCCGTCACCACGCCATCACCGTCGATGTCCTCGTAGAGACCGTCCCCGTCGGGGTCGGTCGGCAAGTACGATTCCCCGTCCACCAGAAGCGGGTTAGCGAAGACGACGACCGGGACGGTCTGCGTGACCGTGTCGGTCGCATCGGCATCGTCGGTCACCGTCAGCGTCACCTCGTACTCACCGGCGTCGTCGTAACTGTGAGTCGTCATCTCGCCCGTGCCTGTTGTGCCGTCGCCGAAGTCCCAGTCGTAGGAGACGATAGTCTCGTCCCCGTCGAGATCGGTCGAGTCGCTTGCGTTGAAGGTGATCCCCTCCTCGACTTCGGGATCCTCTGGCTCGTAGCTGAACGATGCCACCGGCGGCTGGTTGGCCGGTGATTCCTGGCAGATTTCCGTTTCGAAGTCGGTCGCAGTTTCGTTGTACACGAACGAGTTCCGGAACGACGTCGACTCGCCCGGAGCAAGTGTTCCGAGACCCCATTCGAACGCTAACCCGACGTCGCCGGTGCCGGAATCCGGCCAGCGGTCATCGTTGTTGTATTCGCCATTCCGGAAGCGAGAGAGAGTAGTGGAATAGTTATCCAGGTCGTGATTGGCACTCGCTGATTCACCCGTAAACCCGGCAAAGAGACCGAGTGCCGTGTCTTCTTGGAAGATGAACTCGCAATTCGTCTGCTGGTCCAGGAAGTACTGGCCCACCTCTCCACCGGGCGACCCAATGTCGTAATCGACGTATTGAGCGATCTGGAGGTCGGAGACAGTAACACCACTATCGCTCGGATTTGTCACGTCGTAGTCGACGCGCAGTATCGCTTCCGCCGGATCTAACGTGACGTTCCTCCCAACCTCTAACGTCAAACTTTCACCTGTGGCCGTCACCAGTGGTATAGTGACCGTCGACTCGGCTGTGGTTCCGGCACTGACTGACGAGGGAAACGTGCTGACGACCGTCCCATCTTGTTCGGCGTTCGACATCGGCCCAGTGCCGTCTTGGAAACCGTACGTCTCTCGATACATCGTACCCTGGCCCTGGAAAATCCAGTTGTCCCCGCCCACACCTGTACCAGACGCGAGTTCGCCGACGTTAACCTCGAGAGTCCCATTGGAGATAGTGACGTCAAAATCCCCGTCGGGATCCGGCGATACCGGTTTATCTGATTCTGCCCTTACATTCTCTGATCCTGCATAAAGACCCCTCAGCCCAATACCAGCGAGAGCTGTAGTTTTCAGTACCGTTCGCCGATCGATGCCATCCCGGCCCTCTCTATCTGAATCGTTGTTCGTTACTGTTGCTTCGCTTTCTTCCATTGTCTTCATGGATGGGGTTTCCATCCGTCTATGGTTGACACTCCAGATGTATTTGTAATGTTTATCATATATAATGATAGGCATAGCTTGATTAGTTACTACAAACTAGAAAAAAGTGTGATAAATACGCGCGCTCTATGCAGCACGCCCACCGAAACCTCACCAAACGCTGTCAGAAGTGCCGTGCAAGATACAGAGGGTGTCGTCAGCGATGTGCCCACGTTCAACACGGGCTATTGATGGTGAACACGCTATTGGCATTGCTAATCGT
>NZ_JBLZNH010000008.1:0-46007 GCF_051194135.1 Halorubrum wangae
ACTGGAGTGAGCGATCCTCTGGGAACCGCGGTTCGCCGCCTCGCCATTCATCTGGGGCAATTGCCCCACTTCGTTTATGTTCGTCTAGCGACTGCTTGGTCGTTGGGCGGCACATCACTACACGAGTTACCGCACCGTGAGACGGCGGTACCAGCTACACCGCACGATTGACCGCGTCCAAATTTCAATATTGAGACGCCTACCCATAAGTTTATCAAATTTGTCGGTGAAGCTAATTGTATAGATGGCTGTTCCGACGGAAGGCGATCGTGATGTCTCCGTACGACTGTCCGCAGGCGGACAGCCGTCGGTTCGTGACGGCGTGCCGCCGGAGCAGGTGGTGTCTGTGCTGTTCGAAACCGGAATCGAGGAGTGGCGACGCGGGTGGCGCAGTTCGGCTGGTTCGGAACCGTCCAGGGAAGCGATCGTTTCCGTGAGCGACACCACCCGCGGAGCGGCGGCGACGACGCAGGTCGTTCCTGGGCGACGCCTCGCGTACACGATGCTTGATGCGTCCGCGCCGCTCGACCGCGTGGTCGACGCCGTTTCGGCGCACGTCGACGACGCAGAGGGACGAGTGCCAACGATTGTTGTCGACGACATTGCGCCGATGCTGGCCGAACGGGGGATCACTGCGACCAGATCGCTCGTCGCTGCGCTCCGTGATCTGAGCGGCGGTACCACGCTCGTCGTGGGCTGTTCGTACCTCCCGGAGCTCGCCGCCGATGTCGGAGCCCTGTTTGATCCGACAACCGACGTTGAACGGGTTGATCACCCTCTCGTCGAAGCCGTCATTCGGCTGCGACGAGAGGACCCGACGACGTTTGGGTACGTGCGCCGACACTGGGCGGAGGCGCGTGAGGGGGTAGAACGGTGTACGCGAAACTATCCGCAGTCGCGGCAGATCCACACTGCGCTCCCTGCTCCGGAGACGACACCCCGGACACTCGGTGCGGCACTGTCCGGGCTCGTACGACTCGGCGTACTCGACACGTGGGGTGAGACCGTTGGCCCGACGCGGTACGACCTTACTGCCTACGATCCCGAGCGAATGTGGATGGTTGCCGCGGTTCTCTCAACGTCCGTCACTGAAGCCGATTCAGATGAGGAGTCGACGCCAGACGGTGACGACTGAGGGATCGATCGATTTGGGCCGTCGAAAGACTGCGTCTACTCGGCGGACGCTCCGCTCGGGGCGTCGAGGTCGTGTGACACCACCGTGCCGTCCGGCGTGAGAGTGACCGTCCCGAGCGTGACCGTCTCTCCCGTGTCAAACTGGTCGGCGACGACGCCGAGAACGGTCTGCTGATCGAGTAGGTCCCACACGGTCTCCGCGACCAGCGACTGAAACGCCTCGGGGTCGGTCCACCCGGAGTCGACGTCCGACGGGACGTGGACGACGAACTGGAGTTCGTCTTCGGTGAGGTGGATCCCGACGCCGAACGTGTCTGCGCACATGCGGGACGGTTCGATCCGACGCCGCAAATCACCGTCGGGACGGAGCCGAGCAGGTCTCCCCGTCTCGAAACCGGTAAGCGACGGGCCCCGAAACGAGGCGTCGAAGGCATGTCGACCGAACCACGAGTACCGCCGGCGGCCGCCCTCGCGACCGCGGTCGTCGCCGTGAGCGCCGGTGCGATTCTGGTCAGGCTGAGCGAGGCCCCGAGCTCGGTGGCCGCGTTCTATCGCGTCTTGTTTACGACGCTGCCGCTGCTCCCGGTCGCGCTTTGGCGAAATCGGGAAGAGTTCGGTCAGATACGTCGTCGCGATCTGGCGTTCGCAGCGCTGGCGGGCGTCGCGCTCGCGCTCCACTTCGCCGCGTGGTTCGAAAGTTTAGAGTGGACGAGCGTCGCGGCGAGTGTCACGCTCGTCCAGGCTCAGCCGGTGTTCGTCGCGCTTGGGGCCTGGGTCCTGCTTCGAGAGCGCGTGACTCGGCGAATGGTCGCCGGCATTGCGGTCGCCGTTGGGGGGATGATCGCAATGTCCGTGGGAGACCTCCTGGGCGGCGTCCTCGTCGGCCCGCGACCGCTCTACGGGAACGGACTGGCGCTGTTCGGCGCCGTGACGGCAGCCGGGTACGTGCTCGCGGGGCGGTCGCTCAGGCAACGGATTTCCATCATTCCGTACGCGGTCGTCGTGTACGGAGTTTGTACTGCCACCCTCCTTCTGATCGTCGTCGCGGAAGGCCACTCCCTCTCCGGCTACCCGGCGCGCGAGTGGGCGCTTTTCGCGGGGCTCGCGCTTGGACCCGGGCTGTTCGGACACACCGTGCTAAACTGGGCGCTCGCACACGTGGAGTCGAGCGTGGCGTCCGTGTCGCTGCTTGGAGAACCGGTCGGCGCGACGGCGCTCGCGTTCCTCCTGCTCGCCGAAGTGCCGACTCCCGCCACGCTCGCTGGCGGCGTCGTCGTCCTCGCCGGAATCGCGCTGACCTCGACCGGCACGGCGGGCTGACGATCTCACGCCCGACACTCGGGAGTACACGTTGAAAGGCGTCCGCTGGCACGTCTCCGGATTCTCGACCGTCGAAAGCTCCGATATCGGACTCGCGATCGTCGATCGGATCGCGGACGCTCAGAGGTGAGAGATCGACGTTCGCAACGACGACGGAACGGTGTTCGAGTTCTCGTTCGGATCGGAGATAGCGGTCGCGTCCCCCTGTCGGTCCTCCTACTCGAACCGGGCGACCGTCCGGCGGTGTCGATCGCGGAACATCCCCTCGAACCCGACCTTCGCGAACGGGCCGGCGAGGTCGCCGAGCGGACCCAGCGGGAGCCGGTACGAGACCGTGTCGACGAGAAGCGTTTCGTCACCGTCGGCGTAGAAGGCGTGCGTATGCTCCCAGCGCCGGAACGGCCCGCCGACCATCTCGTCGACGAACTGCGCGCTCCCCGCCACCGGCGCGTCGCCGTCGGGCTCACGCTCCACGATCCGAGAGACCCATCGCTGTCTGGGGCTGACCCCGAACGGTCGCATCGACATACGGATCCGTGACCCCTCGGCGAGCACTGCCGGGTCCGGCTCCCCGTCGGGCCCCTCGACGCCGTCGATGCGAAGGTTCATCCAGTCCGGCGTGAGCGCACGGAGGCCGTCGATCGTGGAGTGAAACTCCCACACTTCATCGATGGGGGCGGGCACGCGGGTTGTCCGGCGGTACGTCGGCATACTGTCGCTACGAGACGACCGGGCAAAAACCCCTCTTCGGCCACCGGCGTTGCCGGCGTTTCGTTCCCGCGACGGCTCCGAAAACCGGCGCTGTCGATGACACGATATCGTTCCCTCGTCGCACGCGGACGCGCCGAACCACCGATACCGAAATCCGGATACGACCACGACGCGATGAGATTAGTAATGGAACGAGGCGCGATCGATGTCGCGGATCTGGACGGCCCGTTCGACCTTCAGGCGACCGTCGAGAGCGGACAGAGCTACCTCTGGAACCGCGACGACGGCGAGACCTACGCGGACCTCCACGCCCACGGCGGCGACGAGTGGTACGAGACGGTCGTCGCCCCCATTCACGGCGTCGTCGACGAGCGCGTGCCGGTCCGAGTCCGGCAGGAAGGCGGCGTTCACGACGGCACCCTCCACTGGGAGTCGACGACCGACGCCGTCCCGCTCCTCGAACACCTGTTCAGACTCGACGACGACCTCGACGCGATTCTCGATTCGACTCCCGATCTTCCGCTGCTCGAACGAGCGTACGACGCGTATGAAGGAATGCGACTCACCCGTGACCCGGTGTTCCCGTGTCTGATCTCGTTCATCTGTTCGGCGCAGATGCGCGTCGCGCGGATCCACGGAATGCAGCGACGCCTCAGGGAAACGTACGGTGACGTCGTCGAACTCGACGGAGCGGAGTACCACGCGTTCCCCACGCCCGAACAGCTCGCCGCCCGGACCGAAGACGAACTCCGCGACCTCTCGTTGGGGTATCGCGCGCCCTACGTCCAACGGACGGCGGAGATGGTCGCGTCGGGCGAGGCCGACCCGTTAGCCGCTGCGGATCTCCCGTACGAGGAGGCCCGCGAGTCGCTGACGCGGTTCGTCGGCGTGGGAGACAAGGTCGCAGACTGCGTGCTGCTGTTCTCGCTGGGCTTCCTCGAGGCCGTGCCGCTCGACACCTGGATCCGGACGACGATAGCGGACTATTACCCCGACTGCGAACGGGGCAACTACACCGAGACGTCCCGAGCGATCCGCGAGCGCTTCGGGGGTGAGTACGCCGGTTACGCTCAGACGTACGTGTTTTACTACCTCCGGGCGGGCGGCGAGTGAGCAGGGGCAGTGCCTGAGCAGGGTCAGCGCGTGAGCCGGGCCGATCCGTTCGTCCCCCGGATCGCGCACGCGGCCATCCGTCGAGACTGCGCTCCTCGGCCGAAGCTTGATACTCGCTCGCGTGGTACGTGTCATCGTGATGGACTGTCGAGTCGCTGTGGAGGCCGCCGTCCCGGTGTACGACGTCGGGACTGAAGACGAAGCCGTCCGGATCGCGATCTCGAAGACGGGCGAGATGCTGAATCCGGACCTCAGCTACGTCGAAATCGACACCGGGAGTCGCACGTCTCCCGCGGGCGAGGAGCTACCGCCGGCCTTCGTGGCCGCCGACGAGGCGCTCGTCGCGCTCGAACTCACCATGGACGTGTTTAACGTCGAGCGCGCCGAACACGCCAGGCGAATCGCTCGAAAGGAGATCGGACAGCGGCTCCGAAACATTCCGTTGAAAGTGCTTGACGTCGAGCAAATCGAGACGGACGACGAACAGGAGGACGCCGACGATTCCGACTCGCAGTCCGACGAGGAGTCGTAGGGCGCCGGCGAGATCCGGCGCGTAGGTGGAGCGAGGAGCGTCGCTGAAGCGGCGCGCTCAGGTCAGTGGGACTGCGACGGTGACTGACACGTGGTCGTGACTGGGAGGCTGAGGAACGGTCGGCAGCGGGAACGAAGATTCAGTCTGCGGTCGGGGCCAGCGGCTCCGAGTCGGACTCATCCATCGGCTCGGTGATTCCTTCAGTCAGCTTAAAAACGGCCGCTTTGTGATCGGTTTTCGACTTGTGAATCGATGTCGGTTTGACGCCCAGTTCTTCGTAGGCTTCGAGGTCGACGTCCTCGTTCCAGAATTCGCACTGTTTTCGTACCTCTGCGAGAAGGCCGTGAAGGTGGATGAGCTCTTGCTTCTTCATGAGTAACAGTCCTTTACTACCGGAGGGTTATATTATTATCTTGAGACACGTTACCACGGGTGATCCGCAAATTCGCCGCTTTCGGGCCATAGACGCGTATATTCGGGTTATCGATCGGGAAGAATTGACTGCCCCGTCGATCGCTTTTGCTGACATAACGCTTCGCGAGGCGGCCGTCCGTCGCGAGATGATTTTGAGGCGAGACGACTTGATCGCGTGAGGTGATCCCACTCGCGGACGTGTGCGGACCCGATTCGAAACGGTTCGATTGCGACGCGTCAAAAAATGGGTTTGCAGGCACGGCGCCCCGTTCGCCAATCGGAACCGCGACTTATTGGAACTGTTTGACCGCTTCGAGGTCGCGTTCGGTCCGCATGAACTCCGTCAACCGTCGGGTCGCGTGACAGTCGGGACAACTGAAGTTCGAGCGAAGGGCTTGGAGGTCCGCGGGGTTGTCCTGCCACTCTTTGCTGCACTCTGGGCAGACGAGTCTGACGAACGCATCAACCATGGGCAGTTGTACAGTCGGCTGGGTTAAAAACATACGTGGCGCCCACGACTGCGAAAATTTCGACGAGAAGACTCCGGATGTGGAGCGCTGCGCTCAGGCCGCCAGCTTCTCGCTCGCCTCTAAGAGCTCTTTGTAGCGGTTCCGGATGGTGACTTCGCTGATGTCAGCCACTTCGGACACTTGGCTCTGCGTCACTTTCTCGTTCGACAGGAGGGCGGCCGCGTACACCGCGGACGCCGCGAGCCCGACCGGGGACTTCCCGCTGGTGATACCGGTCTCCTTCGCGCCGTCGAGGAGCTCACGGGCCACCCGTTGGGTCTCCTCGGAGAGTTCCAGCCGGGAGACGAACCGCGGGACGTAGCTCTCGGGGTCGGCCGGCTGGACGCGCAGCCCGAGTTCGCGGATGACGTAGCGGTACGTCCGGGTGAGTTCCATCTTGTCGACCCGGGAGACGGCAGTGAACTCATCCAGGCTCCGCGGGTTCCCGACCTGCCGGGCGGCCGCGTACAGGGACGCGGTCGCGACGCCCTCGATGGAGCGGCCCGGCAGTAGGTTCTCGCTGAGCGCGCGGCGGTAGATGACCGAGGCGGTCTCGCGGACGTTGTCCGGGAGCCCGAGCGCCGAGGACATCCGGTCGATTTCGCCGAGCGCCTGCTTCAGATTGCGCTCCTTGGAGTCGCGGGTGCGGAACCGCTCGTTCCAGGTGCGGAGTCGCTGCATCTTCTGGCGCTGACTGCTCGACAGCGACTTGCCGTAGGCGTCCTTGTCCTGCCAGCCGATGTTGGTCGAGAGCCCCTTGTCGTGCATCATGTTGGTCGTCGGGGCACCGACGCGCGACTTGCTGTCCCGCTCGCCGGAGTTGAACGCGCGCCACTCCGGCCCGCGGTCGACGGAGTCCTGTTCGACGACGAGTCCGCAGTCGTCACACACCGTCTCGCCGTGTTCCGTGTCGGTGATGAGGCTCCCGCTACACTCGGGGCACGTCGTGGTCCGCTCCGCCGTCGTCGATTCGGTCTCGCCGGATTCGGTCTCCGTCGTTCGTTCTCGCTGTGTTTCCCCGCCGTAATCTCGTGTATGTGTTTCTGTCATGGGTCCCCTTCGATCGAGCTCCCGACAGAAATACTGGTGCCGGGCTCGCCGATTCGTTAACCAATAGTAAGTATCCAGAGTATATAAATGTATCGTGTGGTGAGACACCGTGTAACTCGGTCTATGTCCTCAAAACACCCGATAAACCCCGTTTTCGAAGTGACGGGGAAAACGAACAACCGTCCGAAGCCACCGTGTCGAAATAGTCGTAGTATATAAATCATGGAGGAAAACAGCTCCAGATCAGGCCGGCCTCGACCCCGGGTCTTCCCGCGTTACCGGCTTCGGCTCACCGGGAACGCCACCCGGTCCGGAGCGTCGTTGAATCGCTCGAGGATCCGCTCGTACAGCCGGTTCTTCACGCGCTGTCCCCGTCGGGGGTGCGTGAGATACCGGACGCGGAGCTCCACCCACGACTCGTCCTGCGTCACGTTCACCGTCGGACCATCGTTCACTTCCAGTTCCACCGGCGTCTCGGCGAGCGCGTCCCGGTACGCCGCGATGCCTTCGGCCATCTCGTCGCCGAGGAGGTCGCTCGCCTCCTCGGCCATAACCTCGCGCGCGAAGTCGAGATCAGTCTCGTAGGCGACCTGAATCCCGATCTCGTTCCACACGTACGGCGAGCCGCCTCCGCCGAAGTTGACGACGTTCGAGGAGAGCACGACGCTGTTCGGCACCGTCACCACCCGCCCCGACGGCTGATTCGTCGTGACCAGTTCGCCGTTGATCTCCCACAGCGTCGTCACGAGGAAATCGACTCCGATTACGTCGCCTTTCGCGTCGTCGATTCTGACGCGGTCACCGACGCCGTACGGCTGCTTGACGGTGATGTACACCCACGCGATGAGCGAGAGCAGCGGCTGTTGCAGCGCGAAGGTTATCGCGAAACCGATCACCCCGAGCGAGAACAGGAGCCCCAGCCAGTTCTCGGTCAGCACCGCCAGCGTCGCGACCGTTCCCACGAAGCCGAAGATGAGCCGGAGGAGGTTGCGCGTGTTGTACGCACGCCGCTTGTTCGGCGACTGCATCAGCACCCCGACCGCGAGACGGTACGATCCGTACAACAGCGCCCCTACCGCGACGACGAGCAACACTCGCCCCACGACGAGGGTCGCGGGATAGCCGACAAAGTCGGGCCACGTCGCGAGGACGCCGGTCGACGACACGAGGGTTCCGGCGACGGCGGCGACAACTCCGAGTGCAACGACGCCGGGCGCGAATGAACGTCTCACGCTCCGAACTAATCGGCGACCGGCAAAACCGTTGTGACGTTCGTCGCACGCGACGTTCGAGCGTTCGCTCGGGGTATCCCCGTTAGCCGTTACTCCCCGTCGACCGCGACCCGCACGATGGCGCCGGCCAGCACCTCTGTCGCGGCCGCGCAGTCCTCCCAGTCGGTCCACTCTCGGGGGTTGTGCGAGATTCCGTCCCGCGACGGCGCGAACAACAGCGAGGCGTCGGTGACCCGAGCGACGCGCATCGCGTCGTGTGCCGCGCCGGAGTGGAGATCGATCGCGGTTCGTCCGGCATCGGTCGCTGCGGCGTGGGCGGCCCCTCGAAGCCGCTCGCTCATCGGGGTCGGCGCCACGTCGAAGGGACGCTCCAGTTCGGTGTCGACCCCTCGCTCTCGCTCGAGTCGGGTGAGCGACTCGCGCGCGGCCGCGATGATCGTCTCCATCGACTCGGTCTCGACGTCGCGCACGTCCACGCCCGCCTCGACCCGCCCCGGAACGACGTTCGTCGCGTTCGGCGAGACGGACAGCGAGCCGACGGTCCCGACCGCCGAGGCGCTCGACTCCTCGACGATGGCGTTCGCGGCCGCCTCCACGTCGAGGACGAACTCGCTCGCGGCCGCGAGCGCGTCGGTCCGGTCGCCCATCGCGGTCGCGCCGGCGTGGTTGGCTTCCCCCTCGATCAGCGCCTCGCAGTGGGTGATCCCCGTGATTGTCGTCACCACGCCGGCGTCCGCGCCCGCGTCCTCCAAGACGGTGTCCTGCTCCACGTGGAGCTCGTAAAAGGCCACCCACGTCGACGGATCGATCGCGTCGTCGCCGCGATAGCCGATCCGGTCGAGTGCCTCGCCGAGCGTCTCTCCGGCGTCGTCTTCGAGAGCGAGTGCGTCCTCGACGGTCGTCACGCCCGTCGCGACCGACGAGCCCAGCAGACCGTCACCGAACGCCCCGCCCTCCTCCTCGGTGAAACTGACGACGCCGACCGGGCGCGCCGGCTCCGCGCCGGAATCTTGTATCGCCCGGACCGCCTCCAACGCGGCGTACACACCGAGCGGGCCGTCGAAGATTCCCCCTTCGGGAACGCTGTCGAGGTGGCTCCCGCTCACGACGGGGGCGGCCGCGGGGTCCGCGGAGTCGGGAGTCCACGTTCCGAGGATGTTCCCCACCTCGTCGACGGCGACGTCGAGGTCGGCCGCCTCCAGCCGATCGATCAGGCGGTCGCGGGCGGCCTCGTTCGCCGCGCTCCCGGTCCGGTTTGTCCGCCCGCGCTTCTCCGAATCGTCGTACTCCACTCGACCGAACGCCGCGTTCGCCTCCAGGTCCGCACGGAGGCGCTCGGCGTCGACTGGCAAGTCCATACCTGAGTCAGCGCGCCACCGGACCAAAACGATGCGTGGTCGCGGCCGGCGACGCGAGAGCGGATCCGCATACACCGCCTGACAGAGACCAAAGACACTTAGCACGCCCTCGAGTCAACGATAGCGATGTCCCCGATACTGCTTCAGCCGGGGGTGGCCGGCGCGGTCTCCCTGCTCATCGGTCTGGTAGTGCTGCTCGCACAGATCGGTATCGTCGTCTGGATATACTTCGACGCGCAGAAGCGCAGCGACCACCCCGCGATCCTGTGGGCTCTCGTCGCGTTCCTCGCGCCGTTGCTCGGTCTCGTGCTCTACTTCATCATCGGCCGAAGGTAGAACGGCGCTCAGACGCCCCGTAACAGTTCAGTCACGCCCGCCGTTTCTGCGACCACCCACGCGACGAACAGCGCGTACGCCGCGAGCAAGGTGTACGATTCGCGGCTCGTGAGCGACAGGTCCGTCCGGAGCGCCGCGAACAGCAGCACCGTCGCCGCCGTGAGCACGCCGAACATCGGGACGGCCGTCGAGAAGTTGACCTCGACGCGACCGACGAGGAGCACCCCGAGCGGGATAGCGACGAGGAGGTCAAACGTGTTCGACCCGAGCACGTTCCCGAGGCTCGTCGCGCCACGGCCCGCCTCGGCCGTCCGGAGGCTCACCAGCGTGTCGGGGAGGCTGGTGGCCGCCGCGACAATCGTGACGCCCGCGAGAAACTCCGGGATGCCGAACGTCGTCCCGAGCGACTCGACGGACGCGACGAGGCGCTCGACGGTCACCACGATGACGAGCAGTCCGGCGGCGAGCTTCCCCCACTCCCGGCGGATATCGACGCCGTCCCGGACCGTCTCCATGTCGGCGTCGCCGACGTCTTGGTACTGAATGAACAGATAGAGCCCGTACAGCGCCAGCGGGATGAGCGCCAGCGGTCGGGTCAGTTCGCCCGCGATCGCCTCCGAGGGGACCGGTACGTAGATGACGGCGAGAGAGAACGTCACGACGAGGGCCGCGACGGAGATCATGTAAAACTGCGCCTCCTTGTACACGATAGTCCGGCTGGACTCCAGCGGACCCTCCGCGTTGAGCCCCGACAACGCGGGGATGACGAGGATGTTGAAGATGGCGGAGCCGACGAGCGCGCCGACGCCCATATCGAACACTCCGACGAGGGCGGTGACGAGTACGCTCACCAGTTCCGGGAAGCTCGATCCGACGGCGACGACGACCGAGCCTTGGACCACCGCCGGCAGTCCGTAGTACCCGGAAAGCGTCTCGGCCGCCTCTTCGAGCCACCCGCTGCCGACCCAGATGGCGGCGGTCGCACCGACTATCACCGCGACGTGGACGAGCGGGGATTGCGGGAGGAGGTCGCCGAGCACCGACTTACCTCACGTGTCGCCCAGCGAACTCCCACAGCTCGTCCGCGATGGCGTCGTCGAACTGGTCCCGCGTCACGCGCCATTCCCAGTTGCCCTCGACGGTCCCCGGCTCGTTGAACCGCGCCTCGCTGCCGAGCCCGAGCAGGTCCTGCATCGTCGTCATCGCGAGGATCGCCTCCGAGCGCCACACGTCCTCGATGGCCTCCCACTCGGAGCCGCGGTCGCCGTCGGCACCGACGTTGTATCGGAAGCAGTCGCGCTGGCGCTCGGGGAGGTCCTCGAAGTAGCCCACCCAGGTGTCCGTGTCGTGAGTGGAGGTGTAGCCGACGACACCTTCGGGGTAGTGCATCGGCTGATACTGATTCCCCTCCTGACACCAGTCGGCGTACTGCGGGACGCGCATACCGGGAAAGCCGAACTCGGCCATCAGGTCGTCCATCGCGGGTTCCTCGAAGCCGAGGTCCTCGGCGATAAAGGGCGCCTGTCCGAGTTCGCGCTCCACCGTCTCGAACAGGTCGCGCCCCGGTCCCTCCCGCCACTCGCCGGCGGCCGGATCGTCGCGGTCGGCCGGGATCGCCCAGTACTTCACGAACCCGAGGAAGTGGTCGAGTCGCGCCACGTCGGCGAGGTCGAACAGCCGTCGGAACCGGGCAATCCACCAGTCGTAGTCGCGCTCGGCGAGCCGCTCCCAGTCGTAGACGGGGTTCCCCCAGCGCTGTCCGTCATCGCCCGGGTTCGGCGGCACGCCCGCGACCTCGGTCGGTCGATTTGCCTCGTCGAGCCGGAACGCCTCGGGATTCGCCCACACGTCGGCCGAGTCGAGCGCGACGTAGATCGGCACGTCGCCGACGATTGAGACGTCCTCCTCGGCCGCGACGCTTCGGAGTTCGCGCCACTGCCGGTCGAAGGTCCACTGGACGAACTCCCGGAACCGGATCTCGGTCGCGTGATCCTCGCGCACCTCGGCGAGCGCCTCTGGGTCGCGAGTCCGGAGCGGCTCCGGCCACTCTACCCACGTATCCTCCTGACGGGCCTCCGAGAGCGCCCGGAACACCGCGTAATCGTCGAGCCACGGCTCGCGCTCACGGAACGCGTCGAGTTCGGTCTCCGCCTCGGGGTCGTCCGCGGCGTCGAAGCGATCGAACGCGGCGCGCAACAGCGGAAGCTTGTACTCTCGGACCGCGCGGTAATCGGCCCGGTCATCTGGGAAGTCGGGAACCGGTTCGAGGTCCGTCTCGTCGAGCCAGCCGTCGGCGACCAGTCCGTCGAGGTCGATGAGGAGGGGATTCCCGGCGAACGCCGACGGCGACTGGTACGGCGACTCCCCGGCGCCGTTCACCGTCGGACCGATCGGGCAGATCTGCCAGTGATCGACGTCGGCGTCGCCGAGGAACGAGAGGAACGCCGCGGCGCCGTCCCCGAGATCACCGATCCCGTGTCGTCCCGGCAGCGAGGTCACGTGGCAGAACACGCCGTCGGAGCGATCGAATCGCATGGGTTCCCCTGCGACCCCCACCGACTCAAACGTTGCGTCCGAACAGCGATCTGAAATGTCTCGCCAGCGCGGTCGGATCAGTCCTCGTCGCCTCCCGCCCGCCACGCGACCGCGTCGGCGGTTTCGAGTCTGATCGGCTCCGCGTCGTCCCCCAACGCGGCGTTCAGATCCGGCGCCGCGAGCGCGACGGTCCAGTCGCTCCCCACGGCGCTGTCGTCCCCGTCGTCACTCGTGTCGTCGATGTCGAGGTCCTCCAGAACGCTCGTCGGCGACACCGTTACCGGGGTTCCTTCGACGTTGCAGGCGACGAGTAGCGCCTCCCCGCCTTCCGGAGCGCGTCTGAGCGCCTGGTACACCACGGTGCCCTCGGTGGGGTGGCGGTAGCCGAACGCCTCGCCGCGGCCCGGGTCGACGTCGTCTCGGAGCCACGGCCGCGACTGGCGAAACTCGCGGACGCGGCGGTCGAACGCGGTCCGTTCGTCGCCCTGCTCGCTCTCCCACCGGTCCAACACGAGATAGTCGGCCACGTCCGCGCTCCACGCGAACGAGAACGCTTGGAGGTCGGCCGCGGTGAGTTCGGCGGCGTCGCCTCTCTCAGCGCTCGCGACGTCGGCTCCCGACAACGGTGTCCCCTGCACGGTCAGCAGTTCCGCGACGAGGTCCACGTCGTAATCGGTCGCGTCGATAAGGGCCGCGAGCGTCGTCACGAACTCCTTCAGATCCGCGCGGGCCTCGAAGCCGAGCGCCTTCAGTCGCGGGAAGGCGTCCGCGTCGTCGAACGACCCCTCCGGAACGTGCCAGTCGATCCACGGTGCCTCTTCGGCGACGACCTTCACGTTCCACGTCGGGTCGGTGTCCCGGACGAACCCCCACGGCGCGCGGTAGTTCGCGTGGAGAAAGTCCATCGGAACGCCCGGCATCGCGACGTGGAACCAGAGGAGCGCGGCGGGGCTGTCGTACGCCTCGCGGATCGTCTCCGGCGGCGAGTCTGCGAGATAGGGATTGATCAGCGCGCCGCCCCAGTCGTCGGTCACCTCGACCTGCGAGCCGCGCCGCAACGTGTCGTGGTTGGCGACGCCGGTGATCCACTGACTCCCCATCTCGCCGACCTCCCGCATGCGCCACCACTTCGTCGCCCAGAACGTCAGGAGCGCCGGCTTGTTGTGCGCGAACGTCACGGGCGACCACTGGAACGCGTGCGGGTGTTGGTCGATCAGCGTTCGATACGTCGACGCGAGCTCCCAGTCCTCCCGCGGCCACGGTCGGCCGTCCTCGTAGATCATCCACGGACGGAACTCGGTCCCGGCGACCTCGTGCGTCACCCGGTCCATCTCGGCGAGGAACGCGTCGTCGTGGACTTGCTCGCCCGTCTCCTCGTCGTGGTACGTGAAGTCCTGCGCGCCGTCGATCCTGATGCCGTCCGCGCCGAAGTTCGCCTTCCGACGCTGCAACTCGAGGAGAACCGCCCGAACGACCGGCTGGCGGTAATCGAGATGGAGGCCGTACATCCCGGGCCCCTCGAAGAACGGCTCGGGGAGCAGTTCGGCCGCCGCCTCGTCCGCGTGTCCGAGCGCGAGGTCGAAGACGACGCGGATCGGGTCCGGCATCGCGTGACAGGCGGCGATGAACTCGACGAGTTCGTCCGGGCGTCCCGTCTCCAGTATCGCGGGGTTCGCGGCCGAGAATCCGCTCACGACGACGTCGTACCCCCAGTTCGTCTGGTCGGGGCGCTCGAGGCCGACCGTCACCCGCTCCGCGCCGCGCTCTCGGTCGAACGCCGACGCGGGGTCGGCGGGGCCGTCGCCGTCTCCGTCCTCGTGCGTTCCTCCCGGGCGCCAGTACCACTGCCGCCCGTACGCCTGCGTCAGCGGCTCGACCGGCATGAGCTGGACCGCGTCGTACCCCGCGTAATTGCGCTCGTGAGGCGCGAGCGACTCCTCGGCGCGGAGCTTCTCGCCGACGGACTCGAACCGCTCTGCGAGGGCCGCGAGCGACCCCGCCTCGGTGGAGGTGCCGGGATGTATCTCCAGCATACTCGTCGCGGGGTCGACCCGCGGGAGCCCGTCGTCCTCGGTCGTCGGGAGCGCCTCGTCGTCGGTTCCGAGCGAGTCGAAGTGGTCGCGGTCCGGTCGGGTCGCGTCCAGCCGGGGCCAGTCGTACGCCTCGGCCGGCGCGAACGCGCCGAACGGAACCGAGTACGCGAGGGGGTCCCGGACGGTGTCCCACCCGCCGTCGGGCGTCCGGTACGCGAGCTGGTAGAGCGCGCCGAGCTCCTCGCGAGTCCCCACCGGAATCCCCTCGACGGCGACCCAGTGGAACTCGCCGTCGCGCTTCGTCGGCAGGCGGTCGACGCGAAACGCGGCCTCGCGGAGGTCGTCGCGGCCGAGATCGATTGCCGGCGTCTCGCCGTCCTCTCCGTCCCCGCGCTCGTCGCCCTCGACGGGCGTGAACAGCTCCAGCCGCACGTCGTCGACGGGGACGCCGGCGTCGACGAGGTCGGGCGTCCAGAAGCCGAAGGCGACGCCCTCGGGCGGGTCCGTCGACGGGTCGGCCCCGTCCGGACGGATCGGGTGCGCCCCGAGCCGCTCTGCGACCGATCGGGCCGCCTCGAACCGGTCGGCCGCGGCCTCGCGGTCGTCTCGCGAACGCTCGACGAGCGCGGCGGTTCGCTCCGGGAGGACCACGGGCGGAGCGTCTTCGGGGGCGCCCCCGCTTTCCCCGCTCATTTCGTCGTCTCTCGCACGACAGCGACCGCCTCGACGCGGATCCGCTCGGTGCCGTCGCCGTCGACCACGACGCAGTCCGTCCCGTCGACGAGGTTGCGGTCGGCGTGGTCGGTCTCGACCGCGACGCTCGCCGCCTCGGGCGCGAAGTTGAGGGCGACGATCAGCGACTCGTCGCCGTCGCTCCGGCGGAACGCCACCACGTCGTCGGGGTGGACGTCGCCGCTGGCGACGATCGGTCGCTCGTCGAGGTCGCCGCTGGCGACGTGGTACTCGACGCGGTCCAAGTCACCGTTGGGGCCCAGCGCCGGGTGGTCGGCACGGGTCGCGAGCAGGCGCTTGTAGCGCTCCCGCACTTCATCGCGCGCGTGGTCCCACGCAATCGCGTCACGGCGACCGCGCTGGCCGATCTCCTGGCCGGCGTACACCATCGGAACGCCGGGGAGGGTGAACGTCGCGGCGCCGGCGGCGGCCGCGGCCGCGTCTCCACACTCGACGCGATAGCGCGTCTCGTCGTGGTTCTCGATGTATTGGAGGAACCCCGCGTGATCGGGAAACCCGATCTGCGCGCGCTGGTTGATCGCGTCCAAGAGCGACGTAGCGGGCTCGGCGCCGCGACCAACTTGGCGGAGCTGGAAGTACAGCGTCGCGTCGAAGTGGATGTCGAACATCCCCTCGTGGAAGCCGGGGATGTACGGAATCGTCTCGTCCATCAGCAGGAACTCGGGGTCCTCGTCTTTCACCCGGTCGCGCAACTCGCGCCAGAACGAGTCGGGGACGGCCCACGCCATGTCACAGCGGAACCCGTCGACGAGGGGGGCCCACTCGTCGACTACGTCGAGCAGGAAGCGTCGCACGTCCAGGTTCGCGTGATTCAGATTCGCGATCAGTTCCCAGTCGAAGTACGTCCCCGGCTCGCCCGACTCCTGCCACTCGTAGCGGTCGCGGAACGGGGAGTCCGGATTCTGGTAGGCGTCTCGGAACCACTCGTGATCCCGCGCGGTGTGGTTGGCGACGAAGTCGAACAGCACTCGCATTCCGTGGTCGTGGGCCGTCTCGATGAGCGCCTCGTAGTCGTCGCGGTCGCCGAGGTCCTCGGCCACCTCGAAGAAGTCGACGATGTTGTACCCGTGGGGCTTCCCGTCGTGCTGGAGGACCGGGGTGAGCCACAGCGTGTCGACGCCGAGCGAAGCGATATCGGGAATCCGGTCCGCGATCGCGGAGAACGCTTCGCCGTCGTCGGCGTCAGCGAACGTCCGGACAAACACCTCGTAGACGGTCGCGTCCGTCGTCCACTCTGGCGGCTGGTTGAGGCGAACGGTCTCGAACGTCGGGGCGTCTGCGTCGACCGGGGTCGTTAGCTCCGGATCGGTAGGGTCGGTCCCCGTCGCGCCCGCCAGTTCGGTGCGGTCGGTGCGTTCGACCGCGACAGCGTCGGCGACGCTCACCCGCGGCTCGCGGTCAGGCTCCCGAGCGACCGCGACCCCGTGGACGCGCAGTCGATCGGGCACAGTGTCGGCCGGAATCCGGAGCGTTCGCTCGTCGTCGCTCGTCCGAAGCGCGTCTCGGGGGTTTCGGCGCCCCTCCGCGACCGCCTGCTCAACGTCTCGGTCGTCGACGACGAAGGTGACCGCGAGGTCCGATGCGTCGAGGGCAGAATCAGGATTCGTTGCGGGCGTCGCGCTGACGACGATTTCGGTCGACTCGTCTCCCTCGGATCCCGATTCGACCGTCGCGTCGAGTCGGACTCGCGGACGTCCGACTCCCTCGTGACTTTGCTCGGCGGCGTACTCGATGGCGGCGTGGTCTGTGTCCCGGTCGCGGATCGCCGTGCCGCTCCCCCCGGCGACGTCGACGCCCTCGTAGCTCGCCGGAAACGCGCGAATCGTCAGCAGGTGGTCGCCGTCGGGTGCGGTGAGGCCGATTCGGTATCGGCCGGGAACGTCCGGCGTGAACGTCGTCACGGCTCGTTCGCCGACAGTCGCCTCGCTGTCCGGCGGGGCGTCGGCGACCCGCCACTCGTACTCGGCGGCGGGGTCTGGGTCCCGCGGCGCCAACTGGGTCGACTCCCCGGTCGAGAGGAACCTGGGGGGTCCAGGATGATGCATGAACAAGCCATCAACACCCGGGGTCTTTGTTATTGCTCTTCCTATTCCCAATTGGATCGAGCGGTGGCCGACGTTCGTCAAGGCTTTTACCCCAGGAATCACAGAGCGACTATGCGACTGCGAACCGCTCTCACGGAGCACGAACGTCGACGCGGCGAGCGCTATCCGGCGGAGCGTCCCACGACCGCCGGCGCGTTCACGGGCGACGACGGCCGTCTGGTCCACGTGGGGCCGGACGGCACCGTCCACGACTGTTCGTACTCCCTTTCGGGAGTCGGCGGAGCCGACCGGCTCCGAATGGGGATCACGGCCGGTCGCGGGGTCCGCTGGTTCGACGAACTCACAACAACCCGCCAGCACTACGACGACGACACGCCCCTCGTCGAGACGGAGTACGACGCGGGTCGATACACGATTCACCAGTTCGACCTGGTCGTGAGCGACACGCACCTCACGCACGTCGAACTTCGCGGGGCGCCGCCGGCGGACGCCGAACTCGTGGCTGCCTGCGCGTTCTCACCGGACATGGTCGAGGGACGCGTCGGCAACCTGGTCCACGAGGCAGCCGGCCCGGACGACGGCAGCGTCGTCGAGGTGTACCACCGGAACGAACACGACTTTTTGACGGCTTCGACGGGCCTCTCGGCGGCTCACGGCCAGCGGCTCCGCACGATCACGGAACTGCTCGGAGAGGACGAGGCGGGCTTCCCCCACCGCGGGGAGATTGACCAGCGCGAGGACTCTCGGCTCACGCCCGACGTCGTCGTCCGCGCTCCGTTCGAGCGCGACGGCCGGACCGAACGGGTCACGCTGGCGAGCCGTGCCGTCCTCGATCGGCGCGAAACGCGCGAGACCGGCGACGACGCCATGGATGCGATCTCCGACGGCCCCAACCGACAGCGGCGGATCGAGGAGCTCTCTCGGATCGCGACGGCCTACCCCGACGCGGACGACCTCCGCGAGGCCGCTGCGGGTCGCGGACCGACTGTCCCCGCGGACGTCCCGCGACGGGGCGTAATCACGAGCGACCTCCGCGCGCTCGACCTGTTGACCGCCGAATCTGGCGCCCGGATCGCCGCCCCCGAGTTCGACCCCTTCTACTCGACGTCGGGCGGGTACGGCTACACGTGGTTCCGGGACGAGGCGGAGACCGCGACCGCGTTGTTACATGCGAGTGAGGAACTCGACCTCGAAGCGGACGAGGAACTGCTCGCGACCGCCTCGTTCTTCTGCCGCACGCAGGACGCGGACGGCTCGTGGCCGCACCGCGTCTGGGCCGACTCGGGCAAGGTCGCCCCGGGCTGGGCGAACGCCCGGATCGAAGGCGCAAGCGGGACTGCCGGACCGAACGACCAGCTAGACCAGCCGGCCGCCGTGGTCACCTTCCTCGCCCGGCTCCGCCGAACGACGGACCTCCCCGAGGAGTGGCGAGTGCGGATAGACGCGACGATCGCCGACGCGCTCGTCTTCCTCCGCGAGACGACCGAAGAGGACGGGCTTCCGCGCCGTTGTCAGAACTGCTGGGAGAACGCCCTCGGCCGGTTCACGCACACCGGCGCGGCCTACCTCCGCGCGTTCGCGGCGGTCGCTCGCGCGCCGGTCGACGACGAAACGCGCGTCGCGGCGGCTGCGGCGGCCGACGAGGCCCTCGACGGGCTCGACAACCGCTGGAATCCCGACACCGGACGGTTCCCGCAGCGCGCCAGCGCAGAGAGCAGCGACTCGCGCGCCGACGCCAGCACGTTCGCACTCGCGAGCGCCGTCGTCGAGTACGCCGGGCTGCGCGAGGAGCGCACCAGCGTCGACGGCACGGTCACGGACGGCTCCGGTGCCGCGGTCACCGCGGCGGGCTTCGAGTTGTTCTTCGATCACGTGCGGGAGCACGTCCTGAACTCGGTCGATACCCTCCGCCGCGAGACGGCAGACGTCGAGGGACTCGTCAGATTCACCGGCGACGACTGGCGCACGGCGGAGCAGGGCGCTGCGAAGGTGTGGTCGATCGCGACCCTGTGGGGCGCGACGGCGGCCGCTTCGCTCGCCGGACTCGTGAGCGAGCGCGACGAGGACGCGACGAAACTGTTCGACGCGGCCCGCGAGCTGTACACGCTTTGTGAACCCGACGGCCCCTTCGTCAACGACGCCGGGCTCTTCGCGGAGCAGGTGTTCGACAACGGTGACCTCGACAGCGCGACACCGATCGGCTGGTCACACGCACTCCGTATCGACGCCACCGTGACGCTCGCGAAGCACGGTGCGCTCCCAATCCCGCACGACACGCCGACAGGCCCGGACGAGGCGCCTCACTGGACGACCGGCCGGAAGTTCGGCGTCGGCACCCCGGCCGACCACGGAAGCGACGACCCGGTCCCGGTCTGGTTCACCCTGAGCGAGGGGGCGTTCACCGAGGCCCGGTTCCCCCGGATCGACGTGATGAACATCCGCACGTTCGACTTCCTCATCGCGGACCCGGACGCGGGATACACCGTTCGAACCTTCGACGAGACGAGCCACGTGACGACCACGGAGACCGTCGAGCGCCGGACCGACCCCACCGTCGACGACGCGCTCGCGTACACGCAGACGATCCGAGAAACCGGCGACAGCCACGGGCACGAGTGGACGCTGACGGTCGAGTACGCGGTCGACACCGACGGTGACGCGGTCCTCGCGGACGTCGAGTTCGAGGGCGGCCGCGAGTACGACGTGTACGCCCTTGTCGACACGACGATCACGAACGTCGGGACGAACGACCGCGGCGACCGCATCGGCGACGACGACGGGTACCATCTGATCGCGCGAAACGACGACGCGAGCGAGCGGCACACGGGAAAACTCGTCGACGATGAGGGCGATTCCTTCGAGGTTGCGCTGGCGCTCGCCAGCGACGACCGCTTCGAGTGGGCCAGCGTCCTCGAGGCCGGCGGCGAGGAGTCGACCGCTCTCTTCGGCGACGGCGAACGCGGCGAGGGCTCCACGGAGGCGGCGGGGAACGTCGTGCTCGCCGGCCTCGTCGGGAGCGGGACGAACGTCTCGGACACCGTCGCGCTCGGATTCGCCGAAGAGGCCGACACCGCGGCCGCGCTCGGTGAGGCTCGCGGCGCCATCTCGCGCGGGTTTACGAACGTCGCCGACGCGTACGTCGAGACGTGGCGCGAGTGGCTCGCGGGCCGCGAGTTCCCGGACTCGGTGACCGGCGACGCGGAGTTGGAGACGCAGTACCGGTTCGCGCTGATGACGCTCGCGGCCGTCGAGGACAAGCGCCACGACGGCGCCGGGATCGCCAGCCCGTCGGTGCCGTGGGGCGAGACGGAGTACGCCGCGGAGGACCGCGGCTACGGCTACAACTTCGTGTGGTCGCGCGACCTCTATCAGGTGTTCACCGCGCTGATCGAGGTCGGCGAGGTCGAGCGCGGTGCGGACGCGCTCGCGTACCTCTACAACACCCAGCAGGACGAGGACGGCTTCCTCCCGCAGAACACGTACATCAACGGCCGCACGCGGTGGGGCGGCGAGCAGATGGACAACATCGCGTTCCCGTCGGTGATGGCGTGGCAGCTGTACGAACACGGGGTCTCACCGACGGACGCGAACTACACGTACGACCAGGTTCGGCGCTCGCTCGGCTACATCGCGGTCAACGGTCCCGAGACGGCTCAGGAGCGCTGGGAGGAGGAGGCGGGCTTCTCGCCGTCGAGCATCGCCGCCGAAATCGCCGGACTCGTCTGCGGCGCCGCGCTCGCGCTCTCGGAGGCCGAGCGGATCGAGGACGGCGGCGCGGCCGGCGATGCCGGTCCGAGCGACCCCGACGCACTCCGCGCCGACGCGCTCGCGTGGCTGGGCCTCGCTGACGACTGGGCCGAGCGGGTCGAATCGTGGTGTGCCACGTCCACCGGCACGGAGCGACACGCGGAGACCCCGTACTACCTCCGAGTCACGGCCGCCGGCGACCCCGAGTCCGGGCGGCCCCGAACGATCGCTAACGACGGTCCGACCTACGACGAGCGGGAAATCGTCGACGGCGGGTTCCTCGAACTCGTCCGGCTTGGGGTGAAGCCCGCGGACGATGAGACGATCCAGAACTCGGTTGCCGTCGTCGACGACTCGATCCGTGTCGACACACCGCACGGCCCCGCGTGGTACCGCTACGTGGGCGACGCCTACGGCGAGATAGCCGCCGGCGACCCGGGTGCGCCGTGGGCCGGCACCGGCGACGGCCGGGGACGGCTCTGGCCGATCTTTACCGGTGAGCGGGGCGAGTACGAACTCCGCGCCCGCGCCGACGGCCCCGACTCCTTCGGCGGCACCGACGAGGACGCGCTCGAGCCCGACGCCCTCCTCGAGACGATGGCCGGCTTCGGCAACTCCGGACGGATGCTGCCAGAGCAAGTGTGGGACCGCGAGCACCCGACCGACTACGGGTGGGAGTTCGGCGAGGGAACTGGGGGGGCGACGCCGCTCGCGTGGACGATGGCCGGCTACATCCGCCTCGCGCACGGCGTCGACGCGGGGGAACCGGTTGAGACGCCAACCGTCGTCCGAGAGCGGTACGTCGAGCGCGACCGAACCGCGGCGCCCGACCTCACCGCGAGCGCCGAGTACGCGGCCGAGGATCTGATCGTCTCGGGCGAGACGACCGGCAACGCGGTCGCGGTGTACGCCGCCGACGGCTCCACGCTGGCGACGCCAGACGACGGCGAGTACGAGGTCCGACTCGACGCCGACATCGACGTCGACACGGTGGTCGTCGCGGCGGCGACTATCGACGGCGACGCCGCGTTCGACGAGTTTGTCGGCGCCGGGACGTCGGTCGAGCGGCTCCGCCTGTAACGGGTTCGCGGTCGGGTTTTCTCGGAACGGTCGGCCTTACCCGAGTGCGGTCACACGAACCTCGTGGATCTTCCCGTTCGACGTGCCGTCGTCACCACCGTCAGCGACGTCAAATGCAACAGAGTCGACGATCGACGCTCGGACCTGTTCGCGCCACGCCTCGACGGCCTCGGCATGCCGGTTCCGCCGCGTTTCGACGTCGGCGTCGGGGTGTTCCGCCGCGGTCTCGTCGACCTCTGGGTACGGCGGGACCGACGCGACGAGCGATCGCGGGTCGACGTGAATCGGCGCGCGGGTGTCGTCGCCTTCGGTCCTCTCGCTCTCGGGTCCGTCAGCGTCGCGGACGTGTAACCTGGCGCGCATTCGGCCGGAGAACGGCGGCGTCACCCGGAGCACGACCTCGCGGTTGCTCCGGAGCGTCGCCTCGAGTGCGCTCGCGACATCTCCGCGGTGGACCGCTATCGACCGAATTCGCTCCGGTCCGTTCGCGTCGTCGTCAGTCATCGCCACCCGACCACTCCGCGTCCGAGAGCGTGCGTTGGACCGCCTCTTCCCCGACGGCCCCGGCGAGGTGTTCGAAGCCGGCGCGGACGCCGCGGTCGGTCGCGTTCGCGACGAGTCGCGAGACGATGAACTCGGGCGTCGACTTGCCGACCGTCCCGAAGCGCGGCTGGTAGTCCACGCGTAGTTCGAGGTCGTTCGTGAGCCCTTCGGCGAAGATGCCGTCGATTCGGGCGGCCTCGGGGAGCGGGCTCAGGTCTTCCGCGAGGTGCGTGACGTACACGCCGAGCGCGCCTCGCTCGACGGTGAGCGTCACGAGGCCGTTCAGCAGGTCGGCGGCCCGTCCCGGCTCCGTGATCGCCTCGAACTCGTCGACGAGCATCAGCGTCCGTCCGTCTTCGACCAGCGGTGGAACCACCGACTTCAGCGTCGACTCCAACACGCCGGCGTTGAACGAGGCGTGCCGCCGGTGGAAGACGATGCGGTCGAACGAACCGACTTCGGCCGCCTCGGCTGGTACCGGGAGCCCCATCGACGCGAGCAGCGCCACCGCGCACACCGTCTCTAAGAGCGTCGTCTTCCCGCCCGAGTTCGCGCCGGTGAGCACACTCACCCGATCGCCGGTCGGCGGCGCGTCGGCGCTCGCGACGCCAGCGTCTCCCGCGAGCGAGTGATCACCTATCGCGTACGAGACCGGCTGCACGTCGCCGGGGATGAACGGGTTGCGGGCGTTTCGCACCGCGAGACCGTCGTCGACGAGCGTCGGTCGAACGAGGTCCGCTGCGGCGGCGAAGCGCGCGAGTGACAGGAGGAACGCGGCGTCCGAGACCGCCTCGACCGCGCGCGCCACGCTGCTCTCTGCCGCCGAGTCCGCTTCCGCCCCCTCGTCGCTATCGCCGCCTTCCGCCCCCTCGTCGCTATCGCCGCCTTCCGCCCGCACCCCACCGATCCGCTCGCGAATGTCGGCGGCGACGGTCGCCTCCCGCTCCGCGACTGCCTCCTCGAGTTCCGCCGCGAGGTCACGGAGCGTCGCCGAGACGAAGTCGGCCGCGTCGAGCGCATCGTCGGGCGCGACCGAGCGCACCGTCGCCGGGTCGACGCCGGTCTCGTTGGCGACGTGGTCGATTGTCGCGGCCTCCAGCGCCTCGAAGTCCCGGAGCGAGCCGTCACGGACCGCGTCGAGCACGTCGAACGCCGAATTCGCCAGCCCCTCGGCCGCGTCGCGCTGATCGCGCAGCCGGTCCAGCTCCGCGTCGGCGCCGCGAGCAACCTCGATCGCTCCGCCGTCGCCGTCACTCCCGCCGCCCGTCAGATCGATCGACCCGCGCACGTCGGCCAGGGCGTCGGCGGCGTCTCGAAGCGCCGCCGTTTCCAGTTCGCCGATCGCTTCGAAGGGGTGATCGTCGAGTCCGACCTCTTGGAGGACGACGGCGGTCTCGACGGCCGCGAGGTCCGACCCCTCGGCTTCGTCGTACGCGTCGAACGCTTCGATCAGGCGTTCACGTTCGGCCTCGGCGAGCCCCGTCCACGCGTCCCGCGCGGCGACGACCTTATCGAGACGAGTCTCGATCGCCTTGCGGTCGGTAAGCGGGGTCAACACCCGTATCCGGTCGGCGGCGTGATCCGTCAGGGCGTGGCCGGCGGCCAGCGAGAGTAGGTCGTCGTACACCGATCGGGTGTCGGCAGTCGCGAGGACGTCCATGCCGGCCTCGCCGTTGGCACGGCGGAGGATTCGCGTCGCGCGGCCGCGGTGGAGTCCGGCGTCGACGAGCGCTCTGACGTCGGCCGACTCGATCGCCTCGACCGCCCGCGAGGTCCCCAGCGCCGAGACGAGCTGCTCGCTCGTCTTCGGGCCGATCCCCCAGTAGTCCTCGAGTCGCATACCTCGACGTATCGGCGCGGCGTCTTGGCGTTTTCGTCGGCCGTCCCCGCTACGCGACCGCCGCGGTCGCCAGCGTCAAACCCAGGCAGTCGCTACGGTGGCCCATGGCGACAGAACTCGCGGACGGTGTGTGGCAGTTCGAGCTGCGCGGCGTCAGCGCGTACCTCGTCGACGATGACGTGCCCACGCTCGTCGACGCCGGGACGCCGTGGGACGAGACGGCGATCCGGGAGGGGCTCGCGGACGCCGGCGTCGACGTCGAAGACATCGGCCGCGTGCTGCTGACGCATTACGACCTCGACCACGTCGGGACGCTCGCGGCGCTGACGCCGGAGCTCGACGCGACGGTGTACGCGGGCGCGTTCGACGCGGCGATCCTCCGGGGCGAGCGGTCGCCGCCCTGGCGGAACCACAAGGGTGCGCTCCAGCGACTCACCGGACTGCTCACGACGCTTCCGAACCTCGATATCGAGGCCGTCGACGACGGCGAGCGCCTCGGGTCGTTCACCGCGTTCCACACGCCCGGCCACACGCCGGGACACGTCGCGTACGTGAGCGAGGAACTCGATGTCGCGCTGCTCGGTGACCTCGTCTCGGAGTCCGACGGCACACTCGACCCCTCCGAGTGGCTCATCAGCTACGACACGGACCGCGTGTTGAACAGCATTCGAGAGCTGTCCGCCCGTGCTCCACCCTTCGAGGTGGCCTGCGTCGGCCACGGCGACCCCCTCGCGAGGGGTGGAAGCGAGGCGCTCGCGGCGCTCGCGGCTCGGATCTGAAAATCGGCTAACCGCGCGGGCGGTTTTACCGCGACTGCCGGTAGATCAGGTTCCGCTGGATGTCGTTTGCGCCCTCGTAGATCACCGGAATGCGCACGTCGCGGTAGACGCGCGCGATCCGGCGGTCGGTCAGGTTCGACCGGCCGCCGTGGAGTTTCATCCCCTTCTCGGCGCAGTCGGTGGCGACTTCGGTGGACTTGGTCTTGGCCAGCGCGGCCCAGTACCCTGCGTCGTCGTTGTTCGCGACCTTCTCGCACGCGCGCCAGTTGAGCGCACGCGCCGACTCGAAGCCGATCCGCATGTCGGAGATGGTGTGTTGGACCGCCTGAAACTCGTTGATCGTGCGACCGAAGGCTTTGCGCCCGTGGACGAACTCTTCGGCCTCCTCGATGGCGGCGGCGGCGAGCCCCAACCCGTGGCCCCCGACGATCACGCGACCGTGGTTGAAGAAGTCCGCGAGGACGTAGAAGCCGCCACCCTCGCTGCCGACGACGTTCTCCTCGGGAACGAAGCAGTCCTCGAAGACGATGTGGCCCTGCTTGGAGGCGCGCATTCCCATCTTCTCGGGGATGTGCTCCGCCTCGTACCCATCAGAGTCGGTCTCGACGATGAACAGCGTGTAGTTCGAGTAGCGGTCCTCGCCCTCGCCGGTCTTCGCGTAGACGGTGAGCCAGTCGGCCTCGACCGCGTTGCCGACCCAGTACTTCTCGCCGGTGAGTTCGTACCCGCCCTCGACCTTCTCGGCTTTCGTCGTCATCCCCGCGAGGTCGGAGCCGGTCTCGGGCTCCGAGACGGCGAGTCCCGAAATCTGATCGTTTTCGGCCACCGGACGGAGGTACTCCTCCTTCTGCTCGTCGGTGCCGTACTGCTCGACCATCTCGCAGCCGAAGCTCGCGAGCTGAAGGGTGAGCGCGATGCCGGCGTCCGCACGGTAGAACTCCTCGGCGATAGCCAGAATCTGCGCCAGGTCGAACCCCTTCCCGCCGTACTCCTCGCCGATGTCCTGTGCGATGAGTCCGGCGTCCATGCCGGCCTCCAGCACCTCCCACGGGTAGTCGCCCGACTTGTAGTACGCCTCTGCGTTCGGCTCGATGTGCTCGGCGGCGAACTCACGGGCCTGTGCCTTCACGTCCCGTGCGTGCTCCGGCACGATGCTGTCGTCAAGTAGGTCCATGTTTACACCGTGGTCCGGGCGCTCAAAACATTCGTGGAACAACGAGAAATTCCGGGTGAGTTTATTCCTCGCTTCGCGGCGACTCAGCGTCGGCGATCTCGTCGGGAATCGTATCGGGTAGCTGGGTGGATTCCGCTTCGGAATCGTCGTCACGGTCGTTGTCGGCGTCTTCGTCCTCGTCGTCGGCGTCTTCGTCCTCGTCGTCAGCCTCGGGATCCACCTCCTCGCTCTCATCAGACGGTTCATCGGGTTCCTCATTGGATACGCCGACCGGTTCGCCGTCCGTTTCGTCCGCAGCGTCGTCCCCGTTCGCGACCGCGTCTGCATCGGCGATTTCGACGGGGTCGTCCGTCGCTTCGTCGGTCGATTTACCCGGGTCGTTGCCCGGTGGTTCGCTCAGATGTGCGGGCTCGAAGCCGGCCGTCTCCAGTTCCGATTCCAACTCGCTGGCGAGAGCGCGGCCGTGGTCTCGCAGCGCCTCTCGCACCGCCCCTCGGTCGACGGTGCCCGAGATGGTCCGCGGGAGCGCGTCGACGAACGCGACCGTCTTGGGGATCTTGAACCCCGTAAGTCGTTCTCGGACGAACGCGTCGAGCGCCGCCTCGTCCACCGCTTCGTCTTCGCGGCCGCCGACCTCGATCAGCGCTGCGACCCGCTCTCCCCAATACTCGTCCTCGAGACCGACGACGGAGACGTCCTCGACCGCGTCGAACGCGCGGAACACGTCGGCCACCTCGCCCGGTTCGACGTTCTCGCCGCCGCTGATTATTCGGTCGTCGAGGCGGTTGAGCACGTAGAGGTAGCCCTTTTCGTCGAATTTCCCCACGTCGCCGGTGTGGAGGCCGTGCGGCCCGAACGAGGAGCGGTCTACCTCGGCCGCCGACCCGTCTCCCGCCGCCGGAGGGTTCAGATAGCCGGGCGTCACCGTCGGGCCGTCGACGACGATCTCACCAGTCTCTCCCGCCTCGACCGGCGCGCCGGACTCGTTCACGACGGTGATATCGGTGCCGAACAGTGGACGCCCGACGGTTCCGAGCCGCTTTCTCGTCTGCGTGGGCGTCGCCGTCGCGATCTGTGACGCCGATTCGGTCATTCCGTAGGTAGGGAACACCGGAATCGAGTAGTCTC
Organism: Halorubrum wangae; assembly: GCF_051194135.1. Classification (NCBI taxonomy): domain Archaea; kingdom Methanobacteriati; phylum Methanobacteriota; class Halobacteria; order Halobacteriales; family Haloferacaceae; genus Halorubrum; species Halorubrum wangae. The sequence goes on from NZ_JBLZNH010000008.1 coordinate 27,367, forward strand.
GACAGCGCTCCAGTAGCTCGTTCGGCGCCGGCGCGCCGCCGAGCAGGACCACGCGAAGCGAGTCCGAGAGCGTGCCGCGCCGGTCGAGCATCCGTTTCAGCATCGTCGGGACGAGCGAGACGCCGGTCACGTCGTAGGTGTCGATGTCGTCGGCGGTGCCGCCGGGATCGAATCCCTCCCGGAGCACGAGCGTCGTCCCGTACAACGCGGAGCGGTAGACGGGTGCGAGCCCGCCCATGTGGTGGAGGGAGAGCGAGACGAGCCAGCGGTCGCCAGGGTCGACGCCGAGACGGAACGCCGAGGCGATCGCCGAACTGTACACGTTGCCCGCAGTGAGCGGGACGGGCTTCGCTTCGCCCGTCGTCCCCGACGTGAAGAGGATACAGAGGTGGTCGTCGAGCGCCCACTCCGGTTCGTCGACGGGGTCCGGTTCGACGCAGTGGACGGCGGTGACGGCCGAGTCGGCTGGGTCGTCGACGGAGAAGACCGGCATATCGTCGATCCCGTCGACGGCCGCCAACGCGTCGTGTTCGGTCGGGTCTGCACAGATGACCGCGGAGAGGTCGGCGACCTCGATCCGCTCCGACAGCTCGCGAGGCGTGAGCTCCTGTCCGAGCGGGACGAAGGTCGCCCCGACCCGCATCGCCGCGTGGATGAGCCCGACGGTGCCGACGTACGGCGGGGTGATCACGCCGAGCCGGTCGCCCGCCTCGATCCCGTGGGCGACGAGTCGTCCCGCCGTCTCCGAGACGAGACGGTCCAAGTCCGTGTACGTCCACGCTTCGCCGTCAGAGGCTCGTAAGAGCGCCATTTCGTCCGGCGAGGAAGCGACCCGGTGAGACAGCCAGTCGCGCACGACGGTCACCCTCGGTGCGTCGGCGGCTCAGTCATCTGTCGGGTGTCGGACGGTGAGGACCGGCACGTCCGAGGTTCGGACGACGCGCTCCGTGACGCTCCCGAGGAGATATCGGTCGAGCCCCTTCCGGCCGTGCGTCCCCATCACGATCATGTCTATGGCGTGGTCGTCGACGTAGTCGCGAATCGAGCGGTACGCGGTCCCCGACGTGACCGTCGTCTCGCAGCCCACGCCCGCCTTCTCGGCCGCGTCGGCAACCCGGCGGGTGGCCGCGTCACCTTCGGATTCGAGGGCGTCGATGACGACGTCAGCGCCGGCTTCAAGCGTCGAGTATGCCGCGCCGTCGACGACGTACAGCGCGTGCAGCGTGGCGTCGTACCGCTGGGCGAGGTCGATAGCGTGCTCGATGGCGGCGTCGGACGCGGGGCTGCCGTCGGTCGGAACGAGAATCTGCGAGTACATGTTACGAGGAGATACGTTGGGGACCGATTAAAAACCCGATCACGGCAGATCGACCACGGATCGATTACGGAACGACGACGCACTAACCGCGGGACGGCGCCGTTACCGGAATCCCATCGCTTCGATCTGCTCTTGGTACCGGTTGCGGATGGTGACCTCGGTCACCTGCGCGACGTCGGCGACCTCACGCTGGGTCTTCTTCTCGTTACAGAGCAGCGACGCCGCGTAGATAGCGGCGGCGGCGAAGCCCGTCGGGGACTTCCCGGAGAGCAGGCCCTGTTCGGCGGAGACGTCGATGATCTCCGTCGCCTTCGACTGCACCTCCTCGCTCAGTTCCAGCGAGGACGCGAATCGCGGGACGAACTGCTTCGGGTCGACCGGCTTCAACTCCAGGCCGAGCTCCTGGGAGATGTACCGATACGTCCGACCGATCTCCTTCTGCGGGACTCGCGAGACGTCGGCGACTTCGTCGAGCGACCGGGGAATGCCCTCCTGCCGGCAGGCGGCGTAGAGCGCGGCGGTGGAGACGCCCTCAATCGATCGGCCGCGGATGAGGTCCTCGTTGAGTGCCCGTCGATAGATGACGGAGGCGACCTCGCGAACGGAGCGAGGAACGCCGAGCGCGCTCGCCATGCGGTCGATCTCGGAGAGCGCGAACTGGAGATTGCGCTCGCCGGCGTCCTTCGTCCGAATGCGCTCTTGCCACTTCCGCAGTCGGTGCATCTGCGACCGCTTCTCGGAGGAGAGCGATCGGCCGTACGCGTCCTTGTCCTTCCAGTCGATGGTCGTCGTCAACCCCTTGTCGTGCATCGTCTCGGTGATGGGGGCGCCGACGCGTGATTTCGACTGCCGCTCGGAGTGGTTGAACGCCCGCCACTCCGGGCCGCGGTCGATGTTCCGCTCGTCCAAGACGAGCCCGCAGTCCTCGCATACGAGCTCTTGATCCGCGTCGGTGACGATGTCCTTCGATTCACACTCCGGGCAGGAGAGGGTCTCCGTCTCGTCCGACTCTCGCTCTGTGTCTCGCTCCTGTTGGCGCTGGCGACTCGGACGTTCCATTATAAGGTTTCTGGTTATTGGCCTATTTAAACCTTTGTCTGGATACAATGAACTCGACCGCCGTCGAGCGGCCGCTTTGATCCGTCTGGACGGCGTTTCAGTGCTCGAAACGCGTGTTTTCGGCATTTTACCCCCGAGAACGCGGGATCGCCGTACCGGGCCAATAGCGATCCCTGAACACGAAACGTGACCGTCAAAGTGGGACACGATCACAGTTCACTGTTCAGAGCCGTTCACGAACGGACATCTCGCGGCCTCGTCGCGCCGGGAACGGATCGGGTCGTCGCTCGCGAGCAGCCGGGTCGAGAGAATCGGAATTTAATTATTACCATCGCGCATTCACAAAAGCTTTTGTATAACTATTACATATTAGGCGGTATGAGCACGACGCAGCCCGACGGGATCGAAGGAACACTCAGCGGGTGTCGCCCGGCAGAGATCGATCCGATCGTCATCGACGCCGCCGACCTCGACAGTACCGCCCCCGCGCACCTCCGTGACCTCAAAACCGAACTCTCGACCCGAGGCTACCAGCCGGCGACGCTGTCGGTCGAGGCCTGCTTCGACTGCGAGGACACGCTCTCGACCCAGCACGAGGCAGACCGCCTCCGCGAGTTCGTCCGCGCCGCGTCGTTCCTCGGCGCCGGCCGAATCGAGGTCCGCCTCGGCGAGGTCTCGGACCCGGACGCGGCCGAACCGGCACTGTCGGCGCTCGCCGAGCGCGCCCGCCGCGAGGGCGTCGAACTCGTCCGGACCGGCGGCGATCAGGCCTCGGTCTGACAGATGGCCTCGAAGCGCTCGCTCGCGACAAAACTCGGCGTGGTTGCCGGGTTCGACAATCCTCGTCTCGCGCTCGAACAGTACCCGACACCGCCGGACCTCGCGGCCCACGTCGTCCACCTCGCCGACCTCCACGACGACATCGACGGCCGCACCGTTCTCGACCTCGGCACGGGGACCGGGATGCTCGCGCTCGCCGCCGCGCTCCGCGGCCCCGCCCGCGTGTTCGGCGTCGAACTCGACCGTGCCGCGCTGACCACCGCAACCGCGAACGAGCGACGAGTCGCCGCGAGCGCTCCCATTCACTGGATCCAAGCCGACGCGACGCGGCTCCCGCTCGACGTCCCCGACCCCGTCACGGTCGTCATGAATCCCCCGTTCGGTGCGCGTGACGGGAACCGAAACGCCGACCGCGGATTCCTGGAGACGGCGAGCCGAGTCGCGACCGTCTCGTACTCGGTCCACAACGCGGGTAGCCGGGAGTTCGTCGAGGCGTTCGCCGCCGACAACGGCGGCGAAGTGACGCACGCGTTCGCGGCCGACTTCTCGATCGACGCGGCGTTCGACCATCACACCGACGAGTCGCGAGAGATTGACGCCGAGGTGTATCGGATCGAGTGGACGTAACCCGGACGCTCGCTCCGCTACTCCTTGGTTCAGTGCGTCGCTACCGCCCTTCGTAATCCCGCGTCACTGCCGCCCCTCGTACCGCTCGCGCGTTGCGATCCGTACGCGGGTCTCCCCGCGCTCCGCGAACACGGCGTCCGCCTCGCGCACGAACGCGATTCCGCCGGCCGTCACCGTCTCGTTCGCCGCCGGAATCGCCGCCCTATCGGTCTCCCCGTCGTGCATGACGCGAAGTTCGAACCCGCTCTCCACGGCCGCGACCGTGACGTTGCGCCCGTCGATTCGCGGCTCCGCCTGTGACGGCTCGCTCGTGAACAGCGTGGATCGCGTCTCGTTCCGAATCGCGTCGACCCGATAGGTCGGGCCACCGTTCGCCGCCACCCACCCGACCCGCTGGACCCAGACGGTCTCGCGCCACCCGGTCCCGCCGACGTCGACCGCGCGATACTCCCAGAACGCGAGGTTCCCGCGCGAGACCGCGGTGGTCCAGATCTCACGGTCCGCGTTCTTCACGATCACCCCCGAGGTGTTGACGGTCGTCGACCGGCCGAACGCCTCGACGTCGACGACGCTCACCACCTGGTTCTCGACGTCCTCCGCGTAGGTCACCTGATAGCCATCGATTTCGATCGGGTCGCCCGGGAGGTCGCCGTCGTCAACCGCGACGAGGTTCGGCACCACGCCGGGGCCGGCGACGGCCGCGAGCGCCGACGCCAGGAGCAGGAACCCGACCGCCGCCGGTGTGACGGACCGAATCGCCTCTCGGATGGTCCGGGGGTCCGGCACGGCCACGTCGGGTCGAATCGGCTCGTCTCGCCCCGCGACCGCGAGGGCGACGATCGCGGCGAGGACGGCGAGCAGGCCGAATCCGACCGCTCGGTACAGCTCGTATCGCTCGTTCCCGAGGTACCAGTACACCGCCCAGAGCCGGCGTGACGCTCCGAACAGCAAGACCCCGCCGAACACGGCGAGCGCGGCCGTCCGTGACTCGCCGCCCGCGAGGTCGGTGTCGCGCCGGCGTCGAGCGAGCCACGCCGCGGCGAGGATGCCGGCGATGAGTCCGAGCGCGTGGCCCTGAATCGCGATGTTCGCCCACCACGGGGGACCGTACGAACCGCTCGCCTCGGCGGTGACGACCGGATTCTGGAGCGTCTCGTACGTGACGTTCACCAGTGTCGCGCCCGTGAGCGCCGCGATCGTTCCGACCGGGTAGAAAACGAGGGCGAATCCCCACAGCGCGAAAACGACGCCCGAGAACCCGATAACCGGGCCGAGCGCGAACAACGCGGTGACGACGCCGAAGAGGACCATCGCCCCCGGGACGAGTACGAACGCACGGACGTAGGGGTTCTGGGCGACCGAGCGACCGTCAGTGAGCGACGGGGGCGTCGGTCGTGGAACGCCGCGTGCGACGGCCGCAAGTCCCTCGGACCGGACCCGACGCAACGAGGCGAGCGACGGTAACGCCGCCCGGATCGTCCCCGTCTCGTCGTCGACGTCTCGGCCGCCCGGAAAGTGTCCGTAAGCGTATTCGGCGATACCCCCCGCGACGAGCGTCGAGAGGAGGTTCCCCGTGATGTGGCCTCGGTTGGCGTGCGCGAAACTCGACCAGAGCAGTCCCTCCGGGTAGAGATACGACCACGAGCGGAACGGGATCACGACGGGGCGGTCGGGGTTCTCCAGCCCGCTCTGGACGAAGAGGTAGACGCCGACGATACCGGCGATGGCGACGAGCGTTCCCCACGGGACGCCGAGCAGGAAGCGCGAACGGAGCGCGCGGGTCCACGCCCCGCGCGGCTGATCGGTCTTATAAACGATTCCGAGCGCCACGGCGACGAGCGCGCCGCCGACCGCGAGGTGCGCGGCGTCGGACGTAAGCGCCTCCGCGAGCATGTGGCGAAAGGAGCGGTCGGTCGCTTATCAATCCGCGGGTCAGCCGTTCAGCGAGGTCACGGACGCGACGGCGGACGCATCGACCTCAGATCTTGTTTTCTGCGTCGTCAGCAAGCTCTTCCATGCGCTTGCCGACGCGGCCGGCGGGGGAGAACTCGTCTTCGCTCATCGCGTTCGCCAGCGCGTTGCCAAGCACGAACACGGCATGTTTGTGTTCGCTCTTGGATTTGTGGACGTGAGACGGATCGACTTCCAGTTCGTCGTACGGGTCGAAAAGCGAGCCGTCGACGGTCTCGTTCGCGCGGAAGTGCTCCATGATCGTCACCATCTGTTCGTGGAGTTCGAGGAGCTCGTCTTTGTGCATACCCAGAGTACGAACCGTAGACCCTTTAAGCGTTGTTGAGGGGTATACGCACGGCTCACACGCCGTTGATACCGCAGAACGCGAGGGCGTGGACCGCTGATGGACCGCTGGCTCAGAACACGTACTCGTCTTCGTGGCCCATCATGCCCTCGTCCTCGAATCCGCCGGAGTCGTCCTCGTCTCTCGGTCCGCTCGTCTTGTACGCCTTGATCCCCGTCGACAGGAGTTCTTCCACCGCTTCCTCGCGGTTGAGGAACTCGCCCTGCTCGACCATCTGGGCGATTTGCATCTCCAGATGCTCCGGCACGGTTATCTCTACTCGTGGCATTTCCTGCACGGGAGTAATGGGAATGGGTATATAAATGTGGCGTCGACGGTACGGAAATGAGAAATCTCGAACGGGGTGTTCTGAAAGTATCGTTCGTACTCGCAAAATTCATTCTTTATCATATATAACTCGTGACTGATCTGCGACACGTGGGCGGTCGCCGCGTCGACGAGAACCGATTGAGATGGCTCCGGATGGCGTTCGGCGCGACGGGGCGATCTGTCGGTTCGGCGCGACGCGACCGACGCCGACGATACCGACCGATCGGACCTCCCGGAACGACACGCATACGTGGGCGCGAGCCCTGGTCCGGGGTATGACCGGAACCGGCGCCTCGGACGCCGCGGTTGCCACCGACGGCGACGTCGAGGACCTCACGGGGCTCTACCGCGAGTACGGCGACGAACGACTCCCACCGGGACAGCGGGAGACCGACCGCTTCCCGGTCCTCTCGAAGAGCGGCACGCCCTCGTGGGACCCCGAGACGTTCGCGTTCGAGGTGTGGGGCGCCGTCGACGATCCACTCGCCTACTCGCTGTCGGAGTTTCGCGACCTGCCGGCCGTCACCCAGCGACAGGACTTCCACTGCGTCACCGGCTGGAGCAAGTTCGACTGCTCGTTCACGGGCGTCGAGTTCTCCGAAATCGTCGACCGCGCGGGAGTTCACGCGGACGCCGAGCACGTCCTCTTCCACGCGCTCGACGGGTACACGACGAACCTTTCGCTCGCGGAGTGCACCCACGACGGCGTCCTGTTCGCGTACGGCTACGACGGAGACGACCTCCCGGCTGACCACGGCGGGCCGATCAGGGTGGTCACGCCGCACAAGTACGCGTACAAGGGCGCCAAATGGGTGTCCGGGGTCGAGTTCCTCACGGAGAAAGAACTCGGCTATTGGGAGAAGCGCGGGTACAGCGACACGGCCAACCCGTGGAACGAGGAACGGTACAGCTAACGGGAGACGCAGCCCCGCTGCGTGGTCTGACGAGCGACGCCGGATCTCTTCGCAGCGCCTCGCACGGTTCGCACGCCGCAAACGCCTGCAACAAACGCCTGCAATTCCGACGCCCGGGTCGACCCCCGCGATAGTCAGGATAAAGGTTCCGCGGTACCGAACACGGGTCAATGAAACGGGCGCGCTCGACGTCGGCTCCCCCGCTCGTCAGCCGGACCACCGAGGTCGACGCGCCCCCGTTCGCGGCCGCGTTCGACGCGCTCGCGGCCCCCCGAACAACGTGGAGCGCGCCGGACGACGCCCTCGTCCTCGGGAGCGGGGCGGCCGCGACGCTCACCGCGAGCGGGCCAGACCGCTTCGCCGATATCCGCAGCGCCGCCGCCGACCTGTTCGACTCCGGCGACGTTCACGCCGGGACCGAAGCGGCTCGCCCCAGGATCTTCGGCGGGTTCGCCTTCCACGCCGGCGCGTGCGACGGCGACCCGTGGGGGCCGTTTCCCGAGGCACGGTTCGTGCTCCCGCGCGTCCAGCTCACGTTCGCCGACAACGGGACCTGGCTCACGGTGAACGCCGCCGGCCCGGACGCGGCCGTCGACGCCGTCGAGGACCGGCTCGCGGACGAAATCGGCCGCCTCGACGCGGTCGACGCGGACGCGGCCGACCCGCCCCGGCCGGGGATCGCACAGACCCGGCGCACCACGAGTCGCGAGGCGTGGCGCGAGAGCGTCGAGGCCGCCGTCGCACGGATCCGCGGTGCAGACCTCCAGAAGGTGGTCCTGGCGCAGGCGCTGGAGGCGGACCTGTCGAACGACTTCCCCAGAGCGGCGACGCTCAAGCGACTCGCCGAGAAGTACCCCGACTGCCACCGGTACTTCTTCGAGCCCGACGCCGGCGGGAGCGCGTTCTTCGGTGCCACCCCCGAACGGCTGGTCTCGCTGCGCGGCCGAACCGTCGAGACCGACGCGCTCGCCGGGACGACCGGCCGCGGGGAGACGCCGGAGGAAGACGAGTGGCTGGCGCGGGAACTGCTCGACGACGCCAAGAATGTCCACGAGCACGAGCTCGTCGCCAACACCGTCCGAGAGCAGTTGGAACCGTTCGCCGCCTCGATCGCCGCCGACGAGCGGCGCGTCCGCCGACTCGCGACGGTCCAGCACCTGCACACCCCGATCACGGCGGAGCTGCGCGATGACCGACACGTCCTCGACCTCGTCGAGGCGTTGCATCCGACGCCGGCGGTCGGGGGGCTCCCGCCGGACCGCGCCTTGGAGACGATCCACGAGACAGAGCCGTTCGATCGTGGCTGGTACGCCGCTCCGGTGGGCTGGATCGACGCCGCCGGCAACGGCGCCTTCGCGGTCGCAATCCGCTCTGCGGTCGCGACCCCTCGGCGAGCGACCCTCTTCGCCGGGGTCGGGCTCGTCGCCGATTCGGACCCCGACCGTGAGTGGGACGAGATTCAGCTCAAGTACCGGCCGATCCTCGACGAGTTGGAGGCGGAAGACGACGCGACCGTCTCGAGCGACGACTGAGACGGGACGCTCGCTGGCCGCCTCCCGAGTCCAGAACCCCCGGTCGTCTACTGAAACATCTTCAACGGCTCGGCCTGCGAACTCTCCTCGGTCGCCTGCTGCATCCGCTCTGCGAACGCCTGTTTCGCCTCGCGGATCTCGGACGCCTGGTCGACGAGGCTGTCGGTTGGCGTCTCCGTTCCCGCGATCGGGTCGATCCCGTTCCGGATGAGGATCCGCGAGGCCTCGGGGTCGGGGAACTGCGGGTCCGACTCGACCACGAGGCCCACGGCGTCGCGGTCGCGCTCCAGCGACTCCGCGAGCATCGCACCGGTCGGACCGGAGACGAGGCCGGCCTCCGGCGGGTCCTCGATGTCGGCGCGGTCGAGCGCGTCGCCGCCGTCGCCGGTCGCAACGCCGTAGATCGCCGGCGGTGCCTCTCCTTTCTCGCGACCGAGTCCGGAGAGGAAGATCGGGAACGTCTCGGTCTCCGCGAACCAGCCCTCCAGACAGCCGGCAACCTCGGTCGCGGCGCCCGGGTTCACTGGCACGTCGCTGCTGAGCGCGACGAGGTCCTTCTCCGCGTCTGCGTACAGTCGAACGGGCGTCGTCAGCGCTCGGTTCTCCTCGCGGTAGACGGCCACGCGCGGTAGCCCGTCGCAGTGGACGTTCGCGTAGTGGTCCATCTCGTGGGCCTCGACCATGTGATCGGTCGCGATCTTCCCGACGAGACCGACGCCGGGGAACCCCTCCACCAGCGTCGGCTTGTTCAGCGATATCTCGTCGTCGAGCACGGAGATGTGTGCCATGCTATCGTCTACTTCGGGAGGCGACCTAAATGTACGGCGCGAGGACACACCCTCGCCGATCTCTCACCCACGCGTCCCGAAACCGACTAACGGGCCGGCGCGAAAGAGAGGTCTATGAACCCGTTAGCGCGGTACGAACCGCTCGTCGACGACGCAGCGGCGTTCCGCGCGGCCTGCGACCGCCCGCTGCCGTCGGTCGTCCGCGTGAACGAGATGGCGGCCTCCCCGGCCCGCGTGCGCGACGCTTTCGACGACGAGGGCGTCGCCTACGAGCCCGTGGCGTGGCACGACGGCCTGTTTCGACTCCCTGACGGCAACCCCGGCGGAAACTGGCCGTACATTCACGGCTGGACCCACGGACAAGAGGAGGTGTCGGTGCTCCCGGGGCTCGCGCTTGACCCCCAACCCGGCGAGCGCGTGTGGGACGCCTGTGCGGCCCCCGGCAGCAAGACGACGCAGATCGCGGACGCGATGAACGACGAGGGGACCGTCGTCGCGAACGACAACAACCTCGGTCGGCTCTCCGCGCTCCGACACAACGCCGAACGGCTCGGGATCACGAACACGATCGTCACGAACCAGGACGCCCGCAACTTCTCGACGAAGCCGCTCGCGTTCGACGAGTTCGACCGCGCCCTCGTCGACGCCCCTTGCTCCTGTGAGGGCACCTGTCGGAAGAACCCGGACGTGGTCGACCAGTGGACGCTGGACCACGTCCACGCCGTCGCCGGGATACAGAAGGGCGTCCTTGCGCGTGCCGTGCAGGCGACGCGCCCCGGCGGGACCGTCGTCTACTCCACCTGCACGTTCGCGCCCGAGGAGAACGAGGCGGTGCTCGACCACGTGATCGCGAACGAGGCGTGCGAAATCGTGGAGTTCGACCTCCCGATCGACACGGTTCCGGGCGTGACCGAGTGGGAGGACGAGACGTACGACGAGTCGGTGACACGCGCGCACCGCGTGTATCCCCATCACAACGACACGGGCGGCTTCTTCTGCGCGAAACTTCGCGTCGGCGGAGCGGAGGTGAACGCATGACCGACGACGGCGCGTCCACCAACGACGGGCACCGCTTCGCCCGGCTCCCGGAGACCCCCGCGGACCGCGAGGTCGACGGGCGCGCGAGCCGGCGGGAGGTGCTCGACTGGTGGACGGAGCGGTTCGGAGTCGAGCGGAGCGTCTTCGAGGGATACAGCTTCTGGGAGAAGGGCGCCGGGAAGGTCTGGATATTCAACGGCGAGGCGACCGACCCCTGCAAGGTGGAGGCGATCGGGATGACCTTCCTGCGGACGCGACAGGAGCACTGGAAGCCGACGAGCCGAGCGGCCACTCGGTTCGGCCATCACGCGACGACGAACGTGATCGAACTCGATCCCGAGCAGGCCGTTCGGTTCGCAGCCGGCGAGGACCAGGACCTACCCGAGTGGGACGGCGACTGGGGGTACCTGATCGCGACCCACGCAATCGCCGGCGAGCAGGCGCCCATCGGCGTCGGGCTCTACCTCTACGACGAGTTGCGGTCGGTGGTTCCGAAGGGGAGCCGGGCCGACCTCCCGGTCGTGAAGTAGGCATCGCGGCGTCGGGTGCCCCCACCGACTCGCTCCGTCACTCCTCCTTCTCTCGTATCGTGCCGCCGCCGAGCCCCTCCCATTCGACGCGGTAGCCGAGCCGCGAGAGCACGGCGCTCGCGTCAGTTATCCCGTACTCTCCGAGGACGCGTTCGGCGGCCGACAGCGCCATACCGGCCTCGATCGCTTCCTCGGCCGTCGAGAGGACACCGGGGCGAACGAGCGTCCGACCGACCAGTTCGTGGTCAGGGAACGTCTTGTCCTCGACGGACTCGACGCTCACGCCGTGCTCGTCGGCCAGGTCGGCCAGCGAGAGCACATCGTCGTCGGGCGCGAAAGCGTCCGGCAGCGACGCGGCCGTGTCGGCGACGAACTCGGCTTCGTACTCGCGGAGCACGTCGACGACCGCCTTCACGCGGACGGTCCCGGTGTAGGGGACCGCCCGATGGTCTCGCGCGGCGATCTCCTCGCCGACGCCGAGGCTCTCGTCGACCGCGACCAACAGGTCGACGTCCTCCACGTCCGCGAGCTGGCCGAGCTTCTTCTCGACGTACTCGGGCGTCCAGAACCCCATGACCTCGAAGAACAGCCGAAACTCGGCGTGGTCGTAGTCGAATGCGAAGTCGGGGATCATCACCCGCGTGCTAGTTTCGAGCGGTTCCGGCTCCCGAACGAGCGTCCAGTCGAGGTCGAGACCGCGGAACCGGCCCGCGAAGTCGGCTTCGACCCCGCTGTCGAACTCCGGCTCCGCGACCGGCTCCACGCCCGGGACCGTCACGTCGCCGTCGGAGAGGTGCATGGTACGCTCGCGGCCGCGGTCGTCGATCGTCGCCTCCAGCGACCACTCCGCCGACTCCGCGACCGTCCGGAGCAGGCGCGCGAAGGCGGTCCCGTAGCGTCGGGTGCGCGAGAACGGCGCGTCCGGCCCGGTGACGACCAGTTCGCGGCCCTCGGGCGTCTTCACCACCTCGTACATCAGCCGGAGCCGCTTCACCGCCGAGACGAGCCGCTTCGGGTCGTTCGATCGGATCCGGACCTCGACGGCGTCGAAGAGGGCGGTCTGTGCGAGCGACAGGTCGTACTGCGCCAACAGCGAGTCCGGATCCCACCGCACGTCGGCGTCGACGAGGATCTCATTGACGTCGCGGTCGGCGTACAGCGACGCCTCCACGTCCGTCGGCTCGATCCCCAGCGCGTCGGCGGCGCGGTCGACAGCGGTCTCCCGCTCCGCGTCGCTCGCGACGCCCACCGCCTCCGCGGCCTCGAACGCGGCCCGGCGCACGCGGCGCGGCGGGACGCGTGCTCGCGTCTCGAACGTGCACTCGCGCTCGACGAGCGCCGCCAACCCGCGAACGAGCTTGAAGTCGCCGCCGGACTCGGCGGCCTCTGCCTCCAGGGCCGCCAGCGCGTCGTCGAGGTCGCCGCGGCGCTCCCCGACGTGGGACTCGAACGTCCCGAGGACCTTCGCCGCGAGCGGGCGGTGCGCGCGGGTCGTGAACTGCGGGCGGTAGCCGCCACCGGCCCGCGAAACGCGCAGGAGGTCCTTGCGTAACACGGCGACGGCTACGCGAGCGCCGCCCTAAAACCGGCCGGTTCCCGCGGTGCGACACGCTTAACTCCGAAACCCGACGAACGGAGGATAATGAGTACCGACGCGGCGAGCGACGGGGACACCGGCGGCGAGGGCGGCGACGAGCCCGAGTCGTTCGTCCGCACCTGCGAACACCTCGTCGACCGGATCCTCGCGGGCGAGATCGAGCGCGACGACCTCGAGTCGGCCAAGCTCGACGCCTGCTCTACGTTCTCCTCGCCGAAGGTCCCGAAGAACACCGAGATTTTGGACCACGCGCCGTCGGAGGCCCGCGACGACGTGATAGAGGTCGTCCGCCGGAAACCGGTTCGGACCGCGTCCGGCGTCTCTCCGGTCGCGATCATGACCTCGCCGAAGCTCTGCCCGCACGGGAAGTGCCTCTACTGTCCCGGCGGGCCGGCCTCCGAGTTCTCCTCGGCGCAGTCGTACACGGGTCACGAGCCCGCCGCCGCACGCGGCGACCAGAACGACTACGACCCCTACGGGCAGGTCACGCTCCGGCTCGAACAGCTCCGGAAGATAGGGCACCCGGTCGACAAGGTGGAGCTCATCCTGATGGGCGGGACGATGACGGCGCGCTCGCACGACTACCAAGAGTGGTTCGTGAAGCGGGCCCTCCAGGCGATGAACGACTACGACCTCGACAAAGAGCCCGAGCCCGCCGAGGGGGTGTCGTTCGCACCTGACCCCGAGACGACAGAGTTCGAGTACCTCGAAGACGTGATCGCCGAGAACGAGACGAATCCGATCCGCAACATCGGAACGACGTTCGAGACGAAGCCCGACTGGTGTGACCCCGAGCAGATCGACCGGATGCTCGACCTGGGCGGCACCAAAGTCGAGGTCGGCGTCCAGACCACATACGAGCGCATCAACCGCGAGATGCACCGCGGACACGGTAACGAGGCCTCGCGCAACGCAAACCGCCAGCTGCGGGACGCCGGGTTCAAGGTGGGGTTCCACATGATGCCGGGTCAGCCGGGGATGACGCGCGAGATGTGTGTCGAGGACTTCCGACAGCTGTTCGAGAACCCGGACTGGCGCCCCGACTACCTAAAAATCTACCCGACGCTCGTCGTCGAGGGAACCCGGATATACGACCGGTGGCGCCGCGACGACTTCGAGCCGCTCTCGAACGAGGAGGCCGCGGATGTCGTCGCCGAGGCGATGGACCAGATCCCGAAGTACACGCGGCTCCAGCGCGTCCAGCGCGACATCCCAGCCGACTTCATCGAGGGCGGCGTCTGGAAGTCGAACCTCCGGCAGCTCGCCGACCAGCGGGCCGAGGAGAAGGGAATCACCCAGCGCGACATCCGTGCGCGAGAAGTGGGCCACAACGACGCCGACCCGGACCCCGACGACGTCGAACTCGATGTGATGACCTACGAGGCCGGCGGCGGGACGGAACATTTCATCTCGTTCGAGGACCCCGTCCGCGACCTGCTGGTCGGATTCTGCAGACTGCGGTTCCCCTCTTTCGCCCCCGGACAGCCCGGCGCGCCCGGCACCGAGGACGACGCGATCCGGCGCGAACTGGCCGACGCCGCGCTGGTCCGCGAGCTCCACGTGTACGGCAGCGAGGTCGCCATCGGCGGCGACGGCGACTGGCAGCACCAGGGGTACGGCACGAAGCTCCTCGAGCGCGCGGAGACGCTCGCCCGAGACGCCGGCTACCGCAAGCTGGCCGTCATCTCCGGCATCGGCGCTCGGGAGTACTACCGGAACAAGCTCGGGTACCATCAGGACGGTCCGTACGTGTCGAAGCGGCTGTAGCCGGTCGCACGCGCCACCGTCCGCTGTTCGACGGCTCGTACCCACAACGACACCCCTTTTCCCGAGCGGCCGTCTCTGTGGCGTATGGACCAGAAGCGGGAGCTGTCGAGCATCGACCTCGCGGCGCTCGTCACCGAGCTTAATCGGTACCGGGGCGCGAAGGTCGACAAGGCGTACCGCTACGACGACGATCTGATCCGGCTGAAGCTCCGCGACTTCGACCGCGGCCGCGTCGAACTCATGATCGAGGTGGGCGACGTGAAACGCGCCCACGTCGCCGACGCAGAACACGTCGCGGACGCGCCCGGACGTCCGCCGAACTTCGCGAAGATGCTGCGCAACCGGCTCTCCGGCGCCGACTTCGTAGGCGTCGAGCAGTACGAGTTCGATCGCATCCTCACCTTCGAGTTCGAGCGCGAGGACGAGAACACGACGCTCGTCGCCGAGCTCTTCGGGCAGGGGAACGTCGCCGCGCTCGACGAGACCGGCGAGGTCGTCGGGTCGCTGTCTACGGTCCGGCTCAAATCCCGGACCGTCGCTCCCGGCTCGCAGTACGAGTACCCGGCGTCGCGACTCAACCCTCTCGACGTGAGCCTCGGCGGCTTCAAGCGACACATGCGCGACTCCGACAGCGACGTGGTGCGGACCCTCGCCACGCAGCTCAACCTCGGCGGGCTGTACGCCGAGGAAGTGTGTACCCGCGCCGGCGTTCCGAAGGAGACGCCCATCGACGAGGCGACCGACGATCAGCTGCGTGCGCTCCACGAGGAACTCGAACGGATCGGCGAGCGGCTCCGCTCCGGCGACATCGACCCGCGGATCTACGAGGAATCACTGTCCGACGACGGGTCGAGCGACGGCGACGACGGCCGTGAGCCCCGCGTCGTCGACGTCACGCCCTTCCCGCTCTCCGAGCACGAGGGCCTGCCGAGCGTCGGCTTCGACTCCTTCAACGCCGCCGTCGACGAGTACTTCTATCGGCTCGGACGCGACGACAGCGAGGACGGCGAAGCGCCCGCGGACGCGAGCGACTCCCGGCCGGAATTCGAGGAAGAGATCGCCAGACAGGAGCGGATCATCGAACAGCAGCAGGGCGCAATCGAAGGGTTCGACGAACAGGCCGCGGCCGAGCGCGAGCGCGCCGAACTGCTGTACGCGAACTACGACCTCGTCAACGAGGTGCTCTCGACGGTCCAAGACGCGCGCGAGGCGGAGGTTCCGTGGGACGAAATCGCCGAGACGCTCGATGCGGGGGCGGAGCGAGGCATCCCGGCCGCGGAGGCGGTCGTCGGCGTCGACGGCGGCGAGGGGACGGTGACTATCGCGCTCGACGACGGGGACGGCGGGTCCGTTCGCGTCGAACTCGACGCGAGCACCGGCGTCGAGGTCAACGCCGACAGGCTCTACCAGGAGGCAAAGCGCATCGAGGAGAAGAAGGCGGGCGCGATGGAGGCCATCGAGTCGACCCGCCGAGAGCTGGACGCGGTCAAAGAGCGCAAGGCGGAGTGGAAGGCGACGCAGGCGGCCGACGACGGCGACGGCGGAAGCGACGAGGAGGGCGACGAGGAGGGCGACGACGAGGAGTACGAGACCGATTGGCTCTCGCGCTCGTCGATCCCGATCCGGAGCCCTGAAGACTGGTACCAGCGGTTCCGGTGGTTCCACACGTCGATGGGCTACCTCGTCATCGGCGGGCGCAACGCCGATCAGAACGAGGAGCTCGTCAAGAAGTACATGGGCAAACACGACCGGTTCTTCCACACGCAGGCGCACGGCGGGCCGGTAACGCTCCTGAAGGCCGCCGGCCCCTCCGAATCCGCGGACCCGGTCGACTTCTCCGAGCAGACGCTGCGGGAGGCCGCGCAGTTCGCGGTCTCGTACTCCTCGGACTGGAAGGACGGCCGTGGCGCCGGCGACGCGTACATGGTCGCGCCCGACCAGGTCTCGAAGACTCCGGAAAGCGGGGAGTACATCGAGAAGGGGAGCTTCGTTATCCGCGGCGACCGCACGTACTTCGAGGACGTGCCGTGTCGAGTCGCCGTCGGTGTCCAGTGCGAACCGGTCACCCGAGCCATCGGTGGCCCGCCGTCGGCGATCGTCGACCGCGCGGCGACGAGCGTCACGCTGGAGCCGGGGATGTACGCGCAGAACGACGCCGCGATGATGGTGTACCGCGAGCTAAAGGGGCGGTTCGCCGACCAGTCGTTCGTCCGGAAAGTGGCGAGCGCGGACCAGCTACAGGAGTTCCTTCCCCCGGGCGGCTCCGATATCGTCGACTGAGAGTACGAGACGACGCTCCCCGATCGGGAGCGCGACCCTTTCAAGCGTCCGCGCCCGACTCCGCACATGAGCTTCGAGGCGCTACCGGACGGCTGGCGGGTGTGGAACGAGGAGCCGAGCGGACGAGCGATCCTCGTCTATCGTCCCGACGTGTTCGACGGCGACGACCTGCCCGCCGCGTGTCTGCCGACCATCTACCTCACGAACGGCGCGCGAAACGCCCGTCCGGGCTCCGGCCAATACGCGACCGAGGAGTGGCACGTCGTTCTCTTCTTGGAACCCGAGGTCGAGGCGCTCTCGGAGACCCGCGACGACCGCGAGGCGGGCGCGGCCGCGGCGGTCGCGGCCGCGGAACGGTTTGCCGACGGAGAGATCGACTACCGAGCCGCCTATCAGGTGCCGCGCGAGGAGTACTTCGAGCGCTTAGACGAGTACATCGACGCGAAGTGAACGGGGCGCACCGACCCGCGGCGTCACCTATTCTGATCCGGCTCTGTTGATACACTTAGAAATTGACAGAATCTGCGTGCGAGATACAGAGGGCTGTATTCAGCAGCGACTCAGCGTCCGTTTCCATGCCTCTGGGCAAAGGAACCGCTCACACGAATTGGATTGGACGGTTAATGCGTGTCAGAGAACCGTTCTTGTAGCCTACTACCTAATTAGACGGTACGTACAAGGTTCCTGCCCGTGAAATTCAGTACATGCCACCGCATACCGACTACGCGCTCGTCACCGTCCTCGAACACCTGGGCGAAGACCCGGACGCACTGAAAATAGAGTGGGCTGAGTTCGTTGGCGATTCCTCGACCCTTCACACGTTCGAGGTCACGACCACGAATCCACTCGACGCGTACTTTGAGATTCAGCTCTACGACGTGGGGACGTTCGGACACGAAGTCCTTGTCAACGGCGAGCCGCTGACGGGGTTTGACCTCCCGCCCTCGGACGGCTGGCAACTGTGGATGGATACCGTCACGGGCGCGATGCTACAACAGGGCGAGAACACCGTTCAAATCGTTCGGGATGGAGAGAGCGACGACGAGTTCGCCATAGGGAACGTGATCGTCCAGTGGCGCTCGGAGAGTTCGCGTGAGAGGTGACTAACCGAGAACTCCCTGGTTCCTCTCAGAAGTGGTGTGCTAGATAGAGAGGGTGTATGCAGCATCACGGATTGACTCGTTCAGCGTCTCTGTCTCACGCCGCTCGCCCCCTGTTCAACTCGACCGAGCCATCCTCGCCGATGAAGACATCGAGCTGATTGAACCAGTCTTCGGAGCGAAACTCGTTAGCGAGTACGACGTCGCCGTCAACCTGAACGGTGACTCGGTACTGGCCACTCTTCCAAGCCATCTGCCCGAGTTGTGCGACCTCCTCGCTCGCCACTTCGACCGTATTCGCAACGGTCAGTTTCTCGTTGCGAACGGCCCAGACCGTCACCGCGTGAGACGCGCCATCTTGATTGACAGCGAGCATCGTTATCGTTTCATCCTGTCTTCCGGTACAGCCAGCAACGGAGAGCATCCCCGCTAACACTGCGAGGTACTGGCGACGTTCCATAAGTTATCATATGTGGTATCTCGCTCATATAAGTGGGTATAGGTCAAGCGGCTCTTTGGCTACTGGATTCACCACACCTACGCTCCGCCTCTCCGATAGCAAGATATGCGCCCTGGGCCTTGTTTAGACGTGTGAAATTACAGGAGTCAGAGTCTCACTGCCCGTTCAAGGTTCCGGACAGCTGCCTTTAGGACAATCTCTCGAAACTGTCCAAACCACGTTCTA
>NZ_JBLZNH010000009.1:0-5374 GCF_051194135.1 Halorubrum wangae
ATGAGGATTTCGCCCCCTGCGCTCCGGCGTAAGAGGAAATCTGATGTGAGCCGTGGTCGTTCGGTGTCATCCAGGTCGCTGGGTGACTCGGACACCACATAGACCATGCAATGGTGTTTTGACTCATCGCGAGTCAAAACCCGCCAACACCCCCTCCGAGCCGGGAACCAGGTTCGGAGGTTATACATTCCGGTTGATCCTGCCGGAGGCCATTGCTATTGGGATTCGATTTAGCCATGCTAGTCGCACGAGTTCAGACTCGTGGCGAATAGCTCAGTAACACGTGGCCAAACTACCCTTCGGAACACGATACCCTCGGGAAACTGAGGTTAATAGTGTATACCACAGTCCACCTGGAATGAGGACTGTGCCAAATGCTCCGGCGCCGAAGGATGTGGCTGCGGCCGATTAGGTAGACGGTGGGGTAACGGCCCACCGTGCCAATAATCGGTACGGGTCATGAGAGTGAGAACCCGGAGACGGAATCTGAGACAAGATTCCGGGCCCTACGGGGCGCAGCAGGCGCGAAACCTTTACACTGCACGACAGTGCGATAAGGGAATCCCAAGTGCGTAGGCATAGAGCCTACGCTTTTGTCCACCGTAGGGAGGTGGACGAATAAGGGCTGGGCAAGACCGGTGCCAGCCGCCGCGGTAATACCGGCAGCCCGAGTGATGGCCGATTTTATTGGGCCTAAAGCGTCCGTAGCTGGCCGCACAAGTCCATCGGAAAATCCACCCGCTCAACGGGTGGGCGTCCGGTGGAAACTGTGTGGCTTGGGACCGGAAGGCGCGACGGGTACGTCCGGGGTAGGAGTGAAATCCTGTAATCCTGGACGGACCGCCGATGGCGAAAGCACGTCGCGAGAACGGATCCGACAGTGAGGGACGAAAGCTAGGGTCTCGAACCGGATTAGATACCCGGGTAGTCCTAGCCGTAAACAATGCCTGCTAGGTGTGGCTCCCACTACGAGTGGGTGCTGTGCCGTAGGGAAGCCGCTAAGCAGGCCGCCTGGGAAGTACGTCCGCAAGGATGAAACTTAAAGGAATTGGCGGGGGAGCACTACAACCGGAGGAGCCTGCGGTTTAATTGGACTCAACGCCGGACATCTCACCAGCATCGACTGTAATAATGACGATCAGGTTGATGACCTTATCCGAGTTTCAGAGAGGAGGTGCATGGCCGCCGTCAGCTCGTACCGTGAGGCGTCCTGTTAAGTCAGGCAACGAGCGAGACCCGCATCCTTACTTGCCAGCAGCACTGCGAAGTGGCTGGGGACAGTAGGGAGACCGCCGTGGCTAACACGGAGGAAGGAACGGGCAACGGTAGGTCAGTATGCCCCGAATGTGCTGGGCAACACGCGGGCTACAATGGTCGAGACAAAGGGTTCCTACTCCGAAAGGAGACGGTAATCTCAGAAACTCGATCGTAGTTCGGATTGTGGGCTGCAACTCGCCCACATGAAGCTGGATTCGGTAGTAATCGCGTGTCATAAGCGCGCGGTGAATACGTCCCTGCTCCTTGCACACACCGCCCGTCAAAGCACCCGAGTGAGGTCCGGATGAGGCTCGTTACACGAGTCGAATCTGGGCTTCGCAAGGGGGCTTAAGTCGTAACAAGGTAGCCGTAGGGGAATCTGCGGCTGGATCACCTCCACAGACCCGAGACTCCCTCTCGAGGGAGCTCACCTTTCGACCGTCTTCCAAGACGGTCACTATTCATGCATGGTCGCGTGTCCACCCACTCGCCGACCTGGACACCGACGAACGACCACGACTCACACGCAGACACCAGCACCAACTTCCTTCCCAACACGGGAAGGTGGGCTCATAGCTCAGCGGTAGAGTGCCTCCTTTGCAAGGAGGATGCCCTGGGTTCGAATCCCAGTGAGTCCATGTCACCCCGATGCGAATCCGTCCCCTTAAGTGGGAGACGCGATTCCGTTAGGGTACGACGACCGATGCACCATCCCGGGAAACCGCGGATGGGAAGGGTTCGACGAACGCCCCGCCAGGGTGATTCGATGACGACCGTGTATACGTGCGATCCAGACGTCCACTGAACTCAATCGAGTTCGTGGAACGTCAGTGAACCATATACAGTCGGGTGACACTATGTCACTTGACACCGTCAGTACTCTCTTCGGAGAGTTGACTGACACACTACTGGCTACTGTGCCAGCTGGTGAATGGCTCGGCTCGAGAGCCGATGAAGGACGTGCCAAGCTGCGAAAAGCTCATGGGACCCGCATGGAGGGGAAGAACATGAGATTTCCGAATCGGAATCCGTTTACAATTGCCACGCGCAATAGGGAACTCCCTGAATTGAAACATCTCAGTAAGGGAAGGAAAAGAACGCAAACGCGATGTCGTTAGTAACCGCGAGTGACCGCGACACAGCCCAAACCGAAGGTCTTCGGACCAATGTGGTGTTCGGGTTGACAACCAAAACGCGACCCGCTCTCAGAAGTCTCCTGGAATGGAGCGTGAAACAGGGTGACAACCCCGTACGAGAGTGCAGTACCGTTGGCGTCAATACCAGAGTAGCAGGGGTCGGATATCCTCTGTGAACGACTCAGGCATCCCCTGAGAAGGCTAAACACTCCTCGAGACCGATAGCGAACAAGTAGCGTGAGCGAACGCTGAAAAGCACCCCGAGAAGGGCGGTGCAATAGGGCCTGAAATCAGCTGGCGATCGAGCGACAGGGCGTACAAGGCGATTCTCAAAACGACCGAGGAGCGATCCTCCAGTAGGAAGAGAATCGAGCCGGCGTCGTGTCGTGCGTTTTGAAAAACGACCCAGGGAGTGCACTTGATTGGCGAGTCTAACCCGTGAACCGGGGAAGGCGCAGGGAAACCGATACGGCCGCAGCATTGCGAGGGCCACCGTGTTCAAGCGCGGGGAGTCAATTGGGTGCGACCCGAAACCAGGCGATCTATACGCAGGCAGGGTGAAGCGTGGCGAAAGCCACGTGGAGGCCCGTTAGAGGTGGTATTCTACAATATCCTCTCGTGATCTGCGCATAGGGGTGAAAGGCCCATCGAGCCTGGCAACAGCTGGTTCCAACCGAAACATGTCGAAGCATGACCTCTTCCGAGATAGCCCGCGGGGTAGAGCTACCGATTGGATGACCCGCCTCCGAGAGGAGTCGGCCATCCTGTCAAACTCCAAACCCGCAGGCGTTGTAGACGAAGGGAGTCCGGTGCGCGGGGTAAGCCTGTGTACCGTGAGGGGAACAACCCAGAGCCGGGTTAAGGTCCCAAAGTGTAGATTAAGTGCGATTCGAAGGTGGTCTCAAGCCCTAAACAGCCGGGAGGTGAGCTTAGAAGCAGCTACCCTCTAAGAAAAGCGTAACAGCTTACCGGCCGAGGTTTGAGGCGCCCAAAATGATCGGGGCTCAAATCTACCACCGAGACCTGGCCGTGCCCTTGACAGGGGCAACCGCGTAGGTTGGCGTTCTGTTCGGATGGAAGCACGGGTGAGAACTCGTGTGGACCGTTCAGAAACGACAATCCTGGTCACAGTAGCAGCGATAGTCGGGTGAGAACCTCGACGGCCTGATGAGCAAGGGTTCCTCGGCACTGCCACTCAGCCGAGGGTCAGCCGGTCCTAAGATGCACCGTAATTCGACTGCATCAACGGGAAACTGGTTAATATTCCAGTGCCATCGTGCAGTAAACGCCGACGCCGTGTGGAACGCTGAGCCGGGCTTTCGCCCGGTCGAATCGTGGAAACTCGTGGAAGCCGTCATGGCACGAAGCGAGTGAAGCGCGAGATAGAGAAATTCAGCCGTACATAGGGCCCGTGAAAAGGCAAGCACGATGTCCGTACCGAGATCCGACACAGGTGCTCTGGCAGCGAAAGCCACGGCCTGTCGGGAGAACCGACGTTAGGGAATTCGGCAAGTTAGTCCCGTACCTTCGGAAGAAGGGATGCCTGCTCTCTACGGAGCAGGTCGCAGTGACTCGGGCGCTCCGACTGTCTAATAACAACACAGGTGACCGCAAATCCGTAAGGACTCGTACGGTCACTGAATCCTGCCCAGTGCGGGTATCTGAACACCTCGTACAAGAGGACGAAGGACCCGTCAACGGCGGGGGTAACTATGACCCTCTTAAGGTAGCGTAGTACCTTGCCGCTTCAGTAGCGGCTTGCATGAATGGATAAACGAGAGCGCCACTGTCCCAACGTTGGACCCGGTGAACTGTACGTTCCAGTGCGGAGTCTGGAGACCCCCAAGGGGAAGCGAAGACCCTATAGAGCTTTACTGCAGGCTGTCGCTGAGACGTGGTCGCCGATGTGCAGCATAGGTAGGAGTCATTACACAGGTACCCGCGCCAGCGGGCCACCGAGACAACATTGAAATACTACCCGTCGGTGACTGCGACTCTCACTCCGGGAGGAGTACACCGGTAGCCGGGCAGTTTGACTGGGGCGGTACGCGCTCGAAAAGATATCGAGCGCGCCCGAAGATCATCTCAGCCGGGTCGGGAATCCGGCGAAGAGCGCAAGAGCACAAGATGGTCTGACAGTGTCATTCCCAACGAGTGACGCTGACGCGAAAGCGTGGTCTAGCGAACCTACGAGGCTCCGGAATGGGGCCCGTAGATGACAGAAAAGCTACCTTAGGGATAACAGAGTCGTCACCCGCAAGAGCACATATCGACCGGGTGGCTTGCTACCTCGATGTCGGTTCCCTCCATCCTGCCCGTGCAGAAGCGGGCAAGGGTGAGGTTGTTCGCCTATTAAAGGAGGTCGTGAGCTGGGTTTAGACCGTCGTGAGACAGGTCGGCTGCTATCTATTGGGGGTGTCAAGGTACTTGACGTGAACGAACGTATAGTACGAGAGGAACTACGTTTGGTCGCCACTGGTGTACCGGTTGTGTGAGAACGCAATGCCGGGTAGCCACGCGACACGGGGTAAGAGCTGAACGCATCTAAGCTCGAAACCCACATGGAAAAGAAGTACCGTTGAGGTCACTCGTAGAAGACGAGTTCGATAGACTCGGGATGTACGCGCCGAGGCAACGAGGCGTTGAGTCCACGAGCACTAACAGACCGAAGCCACAATCATACGGCACTGACACCACACTTGGTTGAGTTCAGGCGGTAACTGGATCGCACATATACACGGTCACCTGATCGAGAGATCGGAACCACCGACACAGGCGTCTCGCTATGGAAGTAGCGAGTTTCGGTTCGAATCCGAGAGTCGGCGTGAAGGCGGCCAGAGCGGTGGGGAGACACCCGTACCCATTCCGAACACGGAAGTTAAGCCCACCAGCGTACCGGGAAGTACTGGAGTGAGCGATCCTCTGGGAACCGCGGTTCGCCGCCTCGCCATTCATCTGGGGCAATTGCCCCACTTCGTTTA
>NZ_JBLZNH010000010.1:0-2981 GCF_051194135.1 Halorubrum wangae
GGTGGGGACGGCTCCACCGACGACTCCACGCCCGGCTTCGGCGCTCTCGTGGCCCTCGTGGCCCTCATCGCGGCTGCACTCCTCGCTACGCGGCGTAACGAGTAACGCAGCAGCGATTCACCTCACTCACTAACTATCGGCCCTCGCGGGCCGACCCATGCGGCACTTCTTTATCACGCCTCACTTCCTCAGCGACGGCACCAGTCGGGAGTCAGGCGATTCCCCGATGAAGACGACTTTTGCCTCGCCACGCGCGGGTGTACGCGAACAGCAATACTTCGACCAGCGGTGACGCTCCCGGTGAGCCGTGACCGCCATCGTCGCGTCCCGACGCTCTCGATCTCGTTTTCACATCCGCTCGTCGGATTCCCCGAACGCACCGATTTCAAAACCGTCGGTAGAGCGCTGCTACGCATCACGACATGCGTTACCACACTATCAGATGCTCCACAAAGCATATATGTAGACCGACTGAATTGTCGGTTGCAGACCCTACCCCACGCGAATGCGATGCCGACGTGAGTAATCCCGGCCAAGTCCGGCAGTGACCACGACGCGATGTTGGTCAATGCTGAGCGGATAGCTCAGGCTGGGGCAAAGCAGGGTGTCGCGACACGGAATACAACAACAATGACAAACGACAATACCACACGCAAGAAGGCCAGCGCGGTCTTTTTCGCTGCGGTCATGGTTCTTTCCATGGTCGCCGTCGGCTTTGCTGCCGCCCCCGCGGCTGCGGCGACCCTCGCCGACGACTTCGACCGCAATGCTGGATCGAGTTCTGGTGCAACGCTGTACCAAGGTCAAGAAGTGCTCTACGATGTATCGAATGTTGAAAACTACGATGGCGGGAATCTCGAGCTCCGTACCGTCGACACCAGCGGGGACGACCCGCAAGTCGGCAATCTCGAACAGGCGCTCGATCCCGAAGGTGACGACTTCGTCATTATCGACACCGGTGACATTGACGCCGGTCAGTACGTGATCACCACGCAGGGAACCGGTGATAATGTTGACACCACTACGGCTGGTGCTGGCGACATTCGGTTCGAGGTTGCGGTGCAGGACCTCACGACCGAATTTGATGAGGATACCGTTGCCGACGAGGGCAATGACGCTCTCGTCGAGTACGAAATTACATCAAATGTGCGTAACAACTACGCCGTAAACGTGGAGGCAGAAGGCCTCGACGAGGACGATCTCGCGGACATCTTCGGTAACGAGTACGACGACGAGATCGATCTTGGCGACGACTACGACCGGTATGACGTCGCCGGTCACATCAACGACACAGATGCTACCAACCTCTCAAACGATTACGCGCTCCATGAGGAAGACGGATATATCACCCTCTTCCGCGCAGAGAACCCGGAGCACGAGCTGAACTTCACGGACATTGACGCCGGTGAGTACGAGTTCGAAGTCTCTGTCGTTGACTCGACAGGTACGGATTCGGACACCATCACCGTGGAGGATATCGATGGCGGTGATGTCGAGATCGAAGAGTCCAGCCTGAACATCGCGCAGGGTGACACCGTCGAGTTCACTGTCACGGCTGACGGTGCCACGGACACCGGTACGGTCGTCATCGGTAACGAGGAAGACTTCGGCTACCAGGCGAATGTATCGATTGACGACTTCGGTGACGACGATCAGATCACGCTGGAGTTCAACACCTACACGGCAGGTAACTTATCCGGATCTGAGGACCCTGTTAGCATCGTCGATACGGACGACGATGATGATGAAATCACCTTCGATGGTGAGACAGATCTCGATAGCATCCTCGCCACTGGTGACTACGACATCTCGTCGGATTCCTCGAGTGACTTCGAGGACACCGTCGACTCATCTGACGACGTCGCGACGCTGTTCATCGAGGAGCGCTCGACGGACGGCATCCAGACGTGGACCACCCCCGATTCGACCGCAAACGACATCATCGACGCTGACGAGGACGAACAGCTCGACGAGATCACGGCTGCCGTCGATCAGGGCACCCTCACGCAGACGAGTGACTTCGCGCACGGTGACACGAGTGTCCACCAGATCAGCGCGAGCGGCCTCGAAGGCGCGCTCGACTACGCTGGTGAGCAGAGTGGTGTCGCTGACGATGATGCGAGCGAGCAGCTCGCCTACTTGGCAACCAACAGCTTCAACGACATCAATGACGACAACGCGATCGAGTTCCGCATCCGCGAGACGCGCGCGAGTGCGGGGCCGAACACGGACCGCACGACGATCGTTCCGGACGGGAACCAGTTCGACGTCGTCGTTGACGAAGAGAACGACGACTACTACGTGATCCTCGACACTTCGGACCTCGGTCTGGAGGACGACGAGGACTACGAGTTCGACGTCGAGTTCACGGTCCAGGACGAGCGGCTCCTGGACCCGGACGACGAAGTCGACGCTGACGAATTCGAAGACTCGTACAACACCGTCTCGGCCAACTTCAGCATCGACGAGCGGACGGCTGACTTCGACCAGGATCCGTACGACGTGACTCCCACTGAGGGACAGAACATCACGGGTACGACGAACGTGGCCCCCGGAACGGAGTTCACTATTCGCGCCCGCTCCGCCACCGGTACGCAGCCCTCGTTCGTCAAGATCGACGACGAGGTAATTGTCGCTGCCGATGGTACGTGGGAAGGTGAATTCGACTTCAGCGACACGTCTGTTGGCGACGAGTACACGCTCAGTCTCCAGCAGCTTCAGCTGAATGATGCCGTTGAGGTTGACGGTACGGTTGTCGAGCAGGTTCAGGCGCCCGCGGTCTTCGAGGTCTCTGACCTGAGCCCGGCTGAAGCGACTGTGACGGCCGGCGACACGATCGACGCCTCCGCGACGATCGAAAACACCGGCGAACAGGAAGCGACGCAGACCGTCGAGTTCCGTGTCGACGGTGAAGCGGTCGCCAGCGAAGACGTGACGCTCGCAGGCGGCGAGTCCACCACGTTCGAGGCTTCGATCGACAC
>NZ_JBLZNH010000011.1:0-613 GCF_051194135.1 Halorubrum wangae
GTCTCCTGAACAGCATGATCAAAACGTGGACTATCGCCGTCGTCGCTGTCGTCGCCGGCGTCGTGTCCCTCGTCGGTGGTGGATTACCCCTGAATGTTGGCATCATCGTCGCCGCCATCGTAGGGACTACTGCTGGAATTGTTCTCCAGCGAGCCGGGGTGAGTAGATGATCGACGGAATCCCGGAGTTGTCGATCTGGCCGTTGTTTATCATAATCGGTATCGGCATCTTCGCTATTCGGCTCTCATTCATCCAGCTACACTCCACACTTGGCGGTATTCCACCCGAAGTCGAACGGGCGCTTAAATTTGTTCCGGCAGCGATCATCGCAGCCATCGTCTTCCCCGATGTCTTCGTTGTAGAGAGCGCGCTGACAGACTTGGACGGGGTACTCCGGGTGATATATACGCCGCGGGTGTTCGCTGCACTCAGTGCGGCGATAATCGCCCGGTATACCGGGAGCATCCTTGCCACGGTCGGGGTAGGAATGGCTCTTCTCTGGACTCATCGTTTGCTGCTGGGATGAGTGTATGAAAACGATTAGCAATGCCAATAGCGTGTTCACCATCAATAGCCCGTGTTGAACGTGGGCACATCGCTGACGACACCCTCT